>CAVRER010000083.1:0-182649 GCA_963720085.1 uncultured Actinomycetota bacterium | reverse complement strand
TCGCCCTGGGCACCCCAAAGCGGCATCGCAACAAGGACCACCTGCGGTTTGTGATCCAACAGCCATGCCTTCTCTGCGGCCGCAAACCCTCAGACACCTTCATCACATCCGATTTGTGCAACCGCGGGCTCTCGGCCGCAAAGCGAGCGATGAGTTTACTGTCCCGCTCTGCCGCTCACACCACCGGTCGGTTCACCGGGCCGGAAACGAGCAAGTCTGGTGGCAACAAGCCGGCATTGATCCCCTTAAAGTGGCCCGCAAGCTTTGGAAGCACACCCACACAGATGAGCGACGGATTAAGCCCGACCCGGCGAGGACGCCAGCAATCGCTTCCGATCGAGCTGCAGAACCTGAGGGCCCGGCCCCGACCACCCAGTCGCCGATATAGCGACAATCCGCATGCTTACCGAGCTTGCGCAGTGCGGCGAGCTGTTTCACACGCCCGCCGGCACCGCATATGCCGATATCCCGGTCAATGACCGCCAGGAAACTTGGCCGATCCGCAGCAAACGGTTTCGGACCTGGTTGCGGCGATGCCATTACGAAGAAACGGGGGAGGCGGCAAGCCCAGCGGCGATCCGCTCGGCCCTCGACCTCTTAGAAGCGCGCGCCCAGTTCGATGGCCCAGAGCGTGCGGTCAATCCGGACCGCCACGCCGCGCCCGGCGCATCTATCTCGATCTCGCCGATGAGCACTGGCGTGCGGTCGAAATGGAGCGCACGGTTGGCGGGTGATTGGATCGCCGCCGGTGCCCTTCCGCCGGTCCGGCGGGAATGTTACGCTACCTGCCCGAGCCAGGCCGGTCGATTGAGGCCCTCAATTCGTTCCTAAATCTGCCGAGCCGCAACGACTTTGTCCTGATCGTCGCCTGGTTATTGGCGGCCTTGCGATCTCGAGGGCCCTATCCGCTGCTGGTGATCTCGGGCGAGCAGGGCTCGGCCAAGACCGCGTGCTGTGCAAACTTCTCAAAGCGCTGGTCGACCCCAATGCCGCCCCGGTAAGGGCGCTCTCGCGCGAACAACGGGAGCTGATGATCGCGGCCAACAACAGCTGCCTGCTCGCCTTTTCCGGTTTACCTCATTTGGCTCTCCGATGCTCTCTGCCGGCTTGCCACTGGCGGCTGCTTCGGCCGTGCGGCAGCTCTCTACCGACGCTGCGATTGACATTTGGCCCGCCATTCAGCTAGATCAAGCTAGCTTAAGGAGAGAGATCGATTGCGCGAGGTCGGCGCCTTCGAGGCGAAGAACAAGCTCGGCCATTTGCTTGACTTGGTCGAGCAGGGCGAAGAGGTAATAATCACCCGGCATGGGAAGGAGGTCGCGCGCTTGGTGCCAGCGCGCACCACCCGAAGCCGGGAGCAAGCGCACGCCGCCCTGCGTCGAATCCGCGAGCGCGCCGAGCAGCAGCAGCTCGGACAACGCCTGCGAGATGACGTCGGGAAAGCCACGTACTTCCTTGGGCAGTTTCAGCGGCGGGTTTGAGCTAGAGCTCCGGATACCGTCGATCGACGCGGCTTTATAGCCTTCGAAGATGGCCCGGTCTTCGACGAACGCCAGCTTCTTGGCGGCGGCCTTGACCGGATCCCAGTCGGAGTCCTGCGATCCGCGCTCCACGTCGTCGATCTCCACGCGGGACAGCATAAATGGAACCCGAAGCCGCACAAGCGGTTTGCTGACACGCAGTTGCGCGACGACGCCGTCGGTGGGTGCCTTCACATCGAGCAGCCGCCCGGTGCTGATGGCCGCTGTGGTCGGACCGCCCGGCTCGCTGACGTCGACGACTCGGCGTCCGGCGATGTGGCGCTTGAACGTCCGTGTTGCTTCCAATTCGATTTCGGTCCAGGCCTCTTCGGTGATCGGGGCGAGATCGCGGTAGAGGTTGTTCATTGCCGGGTTCCTTTCAAACTGCCGATCGCTAACGAGCCATTCGTGGGCACGGTGACCACCGCCGAGGCCGCTACCGGTGAACTCGGCAGCGGCGGTGGATTGTCGAGGAAGTCGACGGTGGGGGAGAAGAACAGGCCTCCCGTGATCGCGGTGGAGAAGTCCAGGATGCGGTCGGTATTGCCGGGGGGATCGCCGAGAAACATGTTGCGCAGCATCTGTTCGGTGACCTCAGGCGTGCGCGAATACCCAATGAAGTAGGTGCCGAATTCGCCCTTGCCGAGCTCGCCGAACGGCATGTTGTGGCGCACGATCTTCAGTTCGGTGCCGTCGTCGTCGGTAATGACGTTGAGCGCGATGTGCGCGTTGACCGGCTTCGCGTCGTCGTCGAGCTCGATGTCGTCCAGCTTGGTCCGGCCGATCACGCGCTCCTGCTCGGTGACCGACAGCGACTCCCACGCCGCCATGTCGTGCACGTACTTCTGCACGTGCACATAGCACGAGCCGGCGAAATCCGGATCCTCGTCGCCAACGGCGGAAGCGGAGACCGCCAAGGCGCCATCCGGGTTCTCGGTCCCGTCGACGAAACCCAGCAGATCGCGGTTGTCGAAGAACCGGAAGCCGTGCACTTCGTCGACCACGGTCACCGCGCCGGCCAACGACTTGAGAATGCGATTGGCCAGCTCGAAACAGACGTCCATCGACTCGGCCCGAATGTGGAACAACACGTCACCCGGCGTGGCCGGGGCGGCATGCCGCGGACCGGCCAGCTCGACAAACGGGTGCAGCTCGGCAGGACGCGGGCCGGTGAACAACCGGTCCCAAGCCTCGGAGCCGATTGAGGCGATCACCGACAAGTGTTTGGTGGGATCGCGGAATCCGATTGCCCGCGCCAGTCCGGGCAGCTCCGGCAGCGCATCGTGCACCGTCGCCTCGCCGCCCTCGTCGATGGTGACCACCAGGAAGATCGCGGCCGGGGTCAGCGGTGCGAGAACCGGTTGTGGCTGCACCGAGGGCTCTGAGGGCACGAGTCCGACCCTAACGTGCCCGCGGGTTTCAGATAATCCCGTGATGAAAAGATGAGGGACATGGCGGCTACGGCGCGCGGCTTGTGCGAATTCATCGACGAGTCCCCGTCGCCGTTCCACGTCTGTGCCACGGTGGCATCCAGGCTGCGCGCCGCCGGCTACACCGAGCTGGCCGAAGCGGACGGGTGGCCCTCGGCGGGCAAGTTCTTCACCGTACGGGCCGGGTCACTGGTGGCGTGGGACAGCGCGATCGGCGCTCGGCCGTTTCGGGTCATCGGCGGGCATACCGACAGCCCGAATCTGCGGGTCAAGCAACACCCCGACCGTGAGGTCGCGGGCTGGCAGGTAGTGGCGCTGGAGCCGTATGGCGGCGTCTGGCTGAACTCCTGGCTAGACCGCGACCTGGGCATCAGCGGGCGACTCTCGATCCGTGACGGTGGCGGCATCGCTCACCGGCCGGTGCGGATCGATGCTCCGATTCTGCGCGTGCCGCAGTTGGCAATCCACCTCGCGGAGGACCGCAAGTCGCTCACGCTGGATCCGCAGCGCCACGTCAACGCGGTGTGGGGAGCCGACGATCGAACCCGGCCGTTTATCGGCTACGTCGCCGCGCAGGCCGGCATCGACCCCGATGACGTGCTCGGCGCCGATCTGATGACCCACGACCTGACCCCGTCGACGCTGTCCGGCCTGGGCGACCAGTTCGTCAGCGCGCCGCGGCTGGACAACCAGGCGTCCTGTTATGCGGGGCTGGAGGCGTTCCTGGACGCCGCGCCCGGCGAATACCTGCCGGTGCTGGCGCTGTTCGACCACGAGGAGGTGGGCTCCACCTCCGATCACGGCGCTGACTCCGAGCTGCTGCTGACCACGCTGGAACGCATCGTGCTGGCCGGCGGTGGCGGGCGGGAAGACTTTCTGCGGCGGCTTTCAGGATCGATGGTGGCCTCGGCGGACATGGCGCACGCCACCCATCCCAACTACCCGGAGCGGCACGAGCCTGGGCACCTGATCGCGATCAACGGCGGTCCGGTGCTCAAGGTGCACCCGAATCTGCGTTACGCCACCGACGGCCGCACCGCCGCCGCGTTCGCGCTGGCCTGTGAGCAGGCCCGCGTGCCACTGCAACGCTACGAGCACCGCGCCGATCTGCCCTGCGGCTCGACGATCGGTCCGATGACGTCGGCGCGGACCGGTATCCCGACGGTCGACGTCGGCGCTGCTCAGCTAGCCATGCATTCAGCACGGGAATTGATGGGCGCCGACGACGTCGCTGCGTACGCGGCGGTTCTGCGGGCCTTCTTGTCGCCCGGCTGACTCCTTGGTCAGCGCTGGGTGACGAAGACCGGCTCGTAGCGGATCACGTTCTCCACCACCATGCCGTTGCGGGTGCGGACCCGATCGAGCCCGCGGATCTCGAATGGCCCGTCCGGGCCGGTTCCGCGGCCGATGTAGTGCAAGAAGACCAATTGCTCGCCGTCGGCGGCACCCGGAACTGTCGCGCTGTCGACGAGTTCAAGCCGCAGGTCTGGAGCAGCGGCCAGCAGCTCGGCGATTTTTCCGGTGTACGCCTCGACTCCCTGCACCGGCTCAGGGTTACCGGGCCAGTAGCCGACGATGTCGTCGGCCAGGATGTCCATTCCGCGGGACAGATCGGGGGCCGCCCAAAACGCCGCAAACATCTCAGCGCTGAACGGTGGGGTAGATGATTCTAGAATTGTTGCAGGAGAAGTGGATTGGATGTCGGTCATAATTCCTCCAGGGCTCTGACGCTCTGAACGAGCGCGTTACCGCAAGAGTGTCTCGGCTGCGTGCTGGTCCGCAATTACCTCGGAGGTCATCGCCGCGGGTAATAAGGTCGGCGGTATGGCGCTCAAAGTAGAGATGGTCACATTTGACAGCGGCGACCCCGCGAAGCTGGCCGACTGGTGGGCCGAGCAGTTCGACGGCCAGGCCCAGAAGATGCTTCACGGCGAATTCTTCGCGGTCATCCGGTCCGAAGGACCACGGCTGGGCTTTCAGAAGGTGGCTGATCCCACGCCGGGGAAAAACCGGGTGCACCTGGATTTCGGCGCGGCTGATGCCGACGCTGAGGTTTCGCGACTTGTTGCCGCCGGTGCCACCGAGGTCGGCCGGCACAGCATCGGCGACAACTTTCGCCGGGTGGTGCTGACCGACCCCGACGGCAACGCGTTCTGTATATAGCCGGTGGACAATAGGCCGTCTCGACCCGCCTGCTCGTGTGTGGTCGGTGGCCGCAGGGTCGCCAATCTAGACTGTCCCCGTGACGTCCGGGCTCACTCAAGCGGTCGATACCGTCGAGCAGGCCGCGGCCACCCCTGATCAGCCGCAACCGTTCCGCGAACTGGGCCTCAAAGACGACGAGTATCAGCGGATCCGCGACATCCTGGGACGCCGCCCGACCGACGCCGAGCTGGCGATGTACTCGGTGATGTGGAGCGAGCACTGTTCCTACAAGTCGTCCAAGGTCCACCTGCGGTACTTCGGTGAGACCACCACCGAGGAGATGCGTGCCGGGATGCTGGCCGGCATCGGGGAGAACGCCGGCGTCGTCGACATCGGCGACGGCTGGGCGGTCACCTTCAAGGTCGAATCGCACAACCACCCGTCCTACGTCGAGCCCTACCAGGGCGCGGCCACCGGGGTCGGCGGCATCGTCCGCGACATCATGGCGATGGGCGCGCGACCGGTCGCAGTCATGGACCAGCTGCGTTTCGGCGCCGCGGACGCCCCGGATACCCGCCGCGTGCTCGACGGCGTGGTGCGCGGCATCGGCGGCTACGGCAACTCACTGGGCTTGCCCAACATCGGCGGTGAGACCGTGTTCGACGCTTGCTATGCCGGCAACCCATTGGTCAATGCGCTGTGTGTGGGCGTGCTCCGGCAGGAGGACCTCCATCTGGCGTTCGCCTCCGGCGCCGGCAACAAGATCATCCTGTTCGGTGCGCGGACCGGGCTCGACGGCATCGGCGGTGTGTCGGTGCTGGCATCGGAGACCTTCGGCGGCGACGAGTCCGGGTAGCGGCAGCAAGAACCAGAAAAAAGCTGCCGTCGGTTCAAGTCGGCGACCCGTTCATGGAAAAGGTGCTCATCGAGTGTTGCCTGGAGTTGTATGCGGCCGGCCTGGTGATCGGCATCCAAGATCTCGGCGGAGCTGGAATAGCGTGTGCGACTTCGGAATTAGCCTCCGCCGGTGATGGCGGCATGGCGATCGAGCTCGATGCTGTTCCGCTGCGTACCAAGAACATGACCGCGGCCGAAGTGCTTTGCAGCGAGTCGCAGGAACGGATGTGCGCGGTCGTCGCCCCGGAGAACGTGGACGCCTTCCTCGCCGTGTGCCGCAAGTGGGAAGTGTTGGCCACCATTATCGGCGAGGTCGCCGAGGGTGACCGGTTGCGAATCAGCTGGCACGGCGAAACGGTGGTCGACGTGACCCCACGCACCGTGGCCCACGAGGGCCCGGTGTATCAGCGCCCTGTCGCTCGGCCCGAGTCGCAGGATGCGTTGAACGCCGACCGGGCCAGCAGCCTGCCTCGGCCGGTCACCGGCGATGAGCTACGCGCGACTTTGCTTGCGCTGCTTGGTAGTCCGCATCTATGCAGCCGAGCTTTCATCACCGAACAGTACGACCGCTACGTCCGCGGCAACACCGTGCTGGCTGAGCACGCCGACGGTGGTGTGCTGCGCGTCGACGAGTCCACCGGCCGCGGAATCGCGGTGTCGACCGACGCGTCGGGCCGCTACACGCTGCTGGATCCCTACACCGGCGCGCAGCTCGCGCTGGCCGAGGCTTACCGCAATGTCGCCGTCACCGGCGCCACCCCGGTCGCCGTGACCAACTGCCTCAACTTCGGCTCACCGGAAGACCCCGGGGTGATGTGGCAGTTCGCCGAAGCGGTACGTGGTTTGGCGGACGGCTGTGCGGCCCTGGGCATTCCGGTGACCGGCGGCAACGTCAGCTTCTACAACCAAACCGGGTCGACGGCGATCCTGCCTACCCCGGTGGTGGGCGTATTGGGCGTGATCGATGATGTCGCCCGGCGCATTCCAACGGCGATGGGTACCGAGCCGGGCGAGACGCTGATGCTGCTCGGCGACACCCGCGACGAATTCGACGGATCAGTCTGGGCGCAGGTCACCGCCGACCATCTGGGCGGACTGCCGCCCGCGGTTGACCTGGCCCGCGAGCGACTACTTGGCGATGTACTGAGCGCCGCCTCCCGAGATGGGTTGGTGTCTGCTGCCCACGACCTGTCCGAAGGCGGCCTGGCGCAGGCCGTGGTGGAATCGGCGCTCGCAGGTGAAACAGGTTGTCGCATTGTGCTTCCCGAGGATGCCGACCCCTTCGTCATGTTGTTCTCCGAGTCGGCGGGCCGAGTGCTGGTAGCCGTGCCGCGCACCGAGGAGAGTCGCTTCCGCGCGATGTGCGAGGCGCGGGGCCTGCCGGCCATCCGCATCGGTGTCGTCGACCAAGGTTCGGAGGCGGTGGAGGTTCAGGGTCTGTTCACGGTGTCCCTGGCAGAGCTGCGCAGCACATCCGAAGGAGTGCTGGTCGCACTGCTTCGATGAATATCGAACGTCGCCAACGGCATCCGTTGGTGGTGTGGGCATGGAGCCTGCTGCGGCTGAAATTCGTCGGGGTCGCGTTCGGCGCATTGTTCTTCTGTCTGTCGCTGACGCCGTCGCTGCTGCCGCGGGACTGGGTGTTCCAGGGGCTGATCGGCGGTATCAACGCGGCGTTTGGCTACGGCCTGGGTGTGGTGATCGGCAAGACCACCTACCGCGTGGTGCTCCGGGGTGCCCGCTGGTGGCCACCCCCGGCGCGGGTGCTGTTCTGGATGAAGGCCGCGGTCGTCGCGATCGCGCCGACGGCTTGTGTGCTGATGCTCATCCCGGCCGCCTCCTGGCAGCGGCAGGTGTCCGGGCTGATGGGCATCGAGGGCCCGACGACCCTGGGTTACTTGCGAACGTTGATCGTCGCTGTCGTTGTCGGCGCGCTGCTGGTGTCGACGTTTCGGGTACTCATCGACGCCGTCAAGCTGCTGGCGCGGATGCTGATCAGGCGATGGCACTTGCACGACGAGGTGGCCCTGTTCATCGGCACGGCTATCGTTGTGGCGCTGCTGATCATGTTGATCAACGGTGTCCTGGTCCGGGGATTCTTCGCGGGGGCCAACGCGGTCTTCCAGCCGCGGGATACCGCCACCCCCGCTGGTCTGTCGCAACCGTTGCTTCCTGAAAAGTCCGGCAGCCCAGCGTCGTTGGCGCCGTGGGACTCGCTGGGCTACCAGGGCCGCAACTTCGTCGCCACCGGTCCGCATGCAGCCCAACTGGCCCGACTAAACGGCCGGCCCGCCAAGGAGCCCATCCGGGTGTATGCCGGGCTGCACACAGCACCCGATGACCGGGGCCGGTTGGCCACGGTCGTCGGGGAGCTCGAGCGCACGGGCGCGTTCACCCGCAAAATACTGGTCATCGCGCCGACCACCGGCACCGGCTGGATCGACCCGGTGGCGGCGAGATCGCTGGAGATGATGTACAACGGCGACACGGCGATCGTCGGTCTGCAGTACTCCTACCTGCCCAGCTGGATCTCGTTCCTCGCCGACCGGCAGAAGTCCATGGATTCCGGCCGAATGCTGATCGACACGGTTCACGAACGCTGGCAACAACTTCCGCCTGACCACCGGCCGAAATTGGTGCTCTATGGCGAGAGCTTAGGCTCGATGGCCGGCCAGGCCGCTTTCGGCTGGCTGCCTGACATCCGCAGGATGGGCTTCGACGCGGTGCTGTGGGTGGGGCCACCACAAGCCAGTCCGTTGTGGCATGCGCTGATCGTGCGGCGCGATCCTTCCACCACGGAGGTACAGCCGCGATACGACAACGGGCGAACGGTGCGGTTCTCAGAAGCCATCGATCCTTCCGACGTCACCCGGCTCGCCGGGCCGCCATGGCCGGGGACTCGGGTGCTGTTTCTGCAGCACCCGTCGGACCCGGTCGTGTGGTGGTCGCCCGATCTGCTGTTCGGCCGGCCCGACTGGCTCATCGAACCCCGCGGCGCAGACCGCAGCGCGTCGATGCATTGGAATCCGGTAGTCACCTTTTGGCAAGTCAGCGCCGACCTCACTAACGCCGAGGGGGTGCCCGGCGGACATGGCCACAATTACAGCAACGACATCCTGGACGGTTGGGTCGCAGTGGCTCCGCCGGACGGCTGGACAGCCGCCGACACCGAGCGTGTCCGTGCCGCACTGAAAATTTCCGAAAGCGCTGACGGGCCGAAAAGTTGATGCGTCACAGTGACTTTCGTCGTGTGCAGGCGCTTGGGCTGGCCGCCGCGCTGGTCGGCTGGAGCTTTGTCGGTTCCCGGGTACCCACCCGGGGCCGGTGGCCGGTGCAGGCCGGTCTTGCCGGAGCGCTGGTCCTGGTGGCGAGGCCGCGGCTGGGTCTGCGCCCGCCCGGGCTGTGGGCCGGTTTACGGCTGGGGCTGGCCGCCGGAGCGGCGGCGGCGACCGCGGTCTTGGCAGCGACATCCGTTCCAGCGGTGCGGCTTTCGATGGCCGAACGGGAACTGCCGGCCTCGGCATCGACATGGCTGGCGGTGCAGATACCGCTGGGTACGGTGTGGGGCGAGGAGGCGGCATTCCGTGCGGCGCTGGCCGCGGTCGCCGGCCGTGCTTACGGTGCTTCCGGTGGTCGGCTGCTGCAGGCGGTTGCCTTCGGCCTCTCCCACATCGCCGATGCGCGCGCGACCGGTGAGCCCGTGCTACCCACCGTGTTGGCTACCGGCGGCGCGGGCTGGATATTCGGTTGGCTGGCCGAACGGTCCGGCAGCCTGAGCACGCCGATGCTGGCGCACTTGGCGATCAACGAGTCTGCCGCGGCAGCTGCACTGACCGTGCAGCGGCGGTTGCGGGCTAGTCGGCCGTAGTCGGCACGTCGCGGCTGGTGCCGATGGCCGGACTCGCCCCCGCAAGCGGGAGGTGCCCCCACCTCAGGCCGTTCCGGCCTGCATTGTCGTCCGGCTGTCTGGCACCAGTTTGTGCGGCTCGGTCCGGGTGTCGTCGATGCCGAAGCTGATGATGCGCCGCGGGGTGATCCGGATGATCGCGGTGTCGATTCCTTCGTCGTTGGGCTCCGTGCGCGGCTCTCCGGACTCGGCCTGTTCGGCGGTCCCCCTGATCTCCAGGCAGCGCACCCGCCACGGGTCGCGGGACACGATGTCGTCGATCACCAGCGCGACGGCGTTGTTGGAAGCCACGTTGCGGAACTTGTGGCTTTTCGACATCCGGTAGCCATGAATGTCCAAGGTGCCCAGATCTTCGTTGTAGGTGAAGCCGACCGGACTGTTCTGCAGGGTGCCGTCGGGTTGGATAGTGGCCAAGCGGGCGAGGTCGGCAGCCTTCAGGAACTCAATTTCGCGCGGTTTGAACGACATACGCCCCACGCTAGAGTCTCAACTTCGGTTGAGGTCAAGGGTGAGACCCTATAGGGATGGCCCGTCATCGAGCCGATCCGGTAAAGATCCGCGACGCCGTCCGGTCTGTCGAAGCGTGGCTACGTGACGACACCAGTCCGGCTCCGAGCCGAGCGGATTTGGCGGCAGCGGTTCGGCTCACCGCGCGCACCTTGGCCGAACAGGCGCCCGGCGCTAGCGTCGAGGTCCGAATTCCGCCTTTTGTTGCCGTGCAGTGTATTTCCGGACCGAGGCATACCCGAGGCACACCACCCAATGTGGTCGAGGCCGACCCGCGAACATGGCTGTTGGTGGCCACCGGACTGCTAGGGGTCACCGACGCCAGTGCCACCGGGGCGCTGCGTCTGTCAGGCTCGCGGGCCGGCGAGATCCAGTCCTGGCTACCGGTGGTGGGCTTGGCCGGTTAGGCCAGCGGTGCAAGCCCGGACCGAAGGGCCGTATTGACCTGCCGATCCCGGTCGATGGGCTGTACCTGCCGGCGCCCGGTGTCACGGCGGCCCGGGCGTCCGGAGCCGGCCAATTAGTGAGTTTTGTGACATATGTGATAGCTGGCGTCCTGTGGGAACGATTGACCAGGAAAAGCGGTTGCGAAGTGACGCAACACGCCCGCCCGATTCGGTCACATGACCGTCGTTTCCGTAGACTGCGTAACGTCACCAACCGCCCCCCAGGGAGCCGCCCTACCGTGACCGCCCAGCAGCCACTGCCTGAGGAAAACCCGCCCGGCGAAGAATGCGGTGTATTCGGCGTATGGGCCCCCGGCGAACAAGTCGCCAAACTCACCTATTTCGGGCTGTACGCGCTGCAGCACCGCGGCCAGGAGGCCGCCGGCATCGCCGTGGCCGACGGGTCCCAGGTGCTGGTATTCAAGGACCTCGGCCTGGTCAGCCAGGTTTTCGAGGAGCAGACGCTGGCGGCCATGGAGGGCCACGTCGCCATCGGGCACTGCCGATACTCCACCACCGGCCAAACCACGTGGGAGAACGCGCAGCCGGTGTTCCGCAACACCGCGGCAGGCACCGGAGTGGCGTTGGGGCACAACGGGAATCTGGTGAATAGCGCCGAGCTGGTCGCCCGTGCCCGCGAAGCGGGATTGGTCAACACCAGGGTCCCCTGTGCGGCCACCACCGACTCCGACATGTTGGGCGCGCTGTTGGCCCACGGCGCGGCCGACTCCAGCCTGGAACAGTCGGCGCTGGAACTGCTACCGACAGTGCGCGGTGCGTTTTGTCTGACATTCATGGACGAGAACACCCTGTACGCCGCGCGCGACCCGTACGGCGTGCGGCCGCTGTCGCTGGGACGACTGGACCGCGGCTGGGTGGTGGCCTCCGAAACCGCCGCTCTGGACATCGTCGGCGCCTCGTTCGTCCGCGACATTGAGCCGGGCGAACTCCTGGCGATCGACGCCGATGGCGTCCGGTCGACCCGCTTCGCCAATCCCGAACCCAAGGGCTGCATTTTCGAGTATGTCTACCTGGCACGACCGGACAGCACGATCGCGGGCCGGTCGGTGCACGGCGCCCGGCTCGAGATCGGTCGTCGGCTGGCCCGCGAATGCCCGATTGACGCCGACCTGGTGATCGGCGTTCCGGAATCCGGCACACCCGCCGCCGTCGGCTATGCGCAGGAATCCGGCGTCCCCTACGGGCAAGGCCTGATGAAGAACGCCTACGTCGGGCGCACCTTCATTCAGCCGTCGCAAACCATCCGCCAGCTCGGTATCCGGCTGAAGCTCAACCCGCTCAAAGAGGTCATCCGCGGCAAGCGGCTCGTTGTCGTCGACGACTCAATCGTGCGGGGCAACACCCAGCGCGCTCTGGTCAGGATGCTGCGGGAAGCCGGCGCCGTCGAGGTGCATGTGCGCATCGGCTCGCCGCCGGTGAAATGGCCGTGCTTCTACGGCATCGACTTTCCGTCGCCGGCTGAGTTGATCGCGAACGCCGTCGAAGACGAAGACGAGATGCTCGAAGCGGTGCGGCATGCCATCAACGCCGACACGCTCGGATACATCTCGCTGCGTGGTCTGATTGCTGCGACCGAGCAACCCACCTCGCGGCTCTGCGCGGCCTGTTTCGATGGCAAGTATCCGATCGAGCTGCCCCGCGAGACCGTGCTGGGCAAAAACGTCATCGAGCACATGCTCGCCACAACCGCGCGGGGAGCCGTGCAGGCTGACATTGCGGCCCGCGAAATATCGCAGGCGGCGGAGCAGGCCTCCGTGCTGCGCCATCCCTAGCTCGGCGGACAGGTGGCCGATACCCGTGTTCGGCGCCGACCGGTAGCCTTTATCGACGATGGCCGACGTTAGAAAGAAGTCCGGAATAGACCCGGCCGCCCCGGGCGTCACCTATGCATCGGCCGGAGTGAATATCGAAGCCGGCGACCGCGCCGTCGAATTGTTCAAGCCGTTGGCGTCCAAAGCCACCAGACCCGAGGTGCGCAGCAAGCTTGGTGGATTCGCCGGATTGTTCGCGCTACGAAGCGATTACCGCGAACCGTTGCTGGCGGCATCCAGCGACGGGGTGGGTACCAAGCTGGCGGTCGCACAGGCGATGGACAAGCATGACACCGTCGGCCTGGACCTGGTGGCAATGGTGGTCGACGACCTGGTGGTCTGCGGCGCCGAGCCGCTGTTCTTGCTGGACTACATCGCCTTGGGCCGCATCGTGCCGGAACGGCTCAACGCGATCGTCGGCGGTATCGCCGAAGGCTGCATGCGCGCCGGTTGTGCGTTGCTCGGCGGCGAAACCGCCGAGCATCCCGGTCTGATCGAGCCGGACCACTACGACATTTCAGCCACCGGCGTCGGCGTGGTCGAAGCCGACGACGTGCTCGGCCCCGACCGGGTCAAGCCGGGGGACGTCATTATCGCGATGGGGTCATCGGGTCTGCATTCCAACGGATACTCGCTGGCCCGCAAGGTGCTGCTAGAGATCGACCGGATGAACCTGGCCGGTTACGTCGAAGAGTTCGGCCGCACGCTCGGCGAAGAGCTACTCGAGCCGACCCTCATCTACGCCAAGGACTGCCTGGCGCTGGCCGCCGAAACCCAGGTTCGGACGTTCTGCCACGTGACCGGCGGCGGATTGGCCGGCAACCTGGAACGCGTCATCCCGAACGGGCTGGTAGCCGAGGTCGATCGCGGCACGTGGACCCCGGCGCCGGTCTTCGCGATGATTGCCCAGCGCGGCCGGGTCTCCCGCGCCGAGATGGAGAAAACCTTCAACATGGGTGTCGGCATGATCGCCGTGGTGGCGCCGGAGGACACCGACCGGGCTTTGGCGATTTTGACCGCCCGGCATTTGGACTGCTGGGTCATAGGCGCAATCAACAAAGGCGGAAAAGAAAGCCCGCGAGCCAAGCTCGTGAGGCAGCACCCGCGGTTTTAGAAATCAGCTTGAGTCGATGACAATGCGGGCCAGAAATGGCCGCAGGTGGCGCCGAAAAGTTTCAGCGACGCCAGTCGTCCTCGGCACTCCAGGGGTCTTCGCCGTCTGACCGGTCGGCGTCGTCATCGCCCGACCCGGACAGCTCGCGCTGAAGCCGCTCGAAATCGGTCTGCGGTGAGCTGTATTTAAGTTCTCGAGCAACCTTGGTCTGCTTCGCCTTAGCCCGGCCGCGGCCCATGGGGGAACCCCCTCGCGCAATAACGGAGCGGCCCAACGAGTAGGCGGCTCCGATCTTTTGTCTTTATTCTCCTGCCGACAGCTTACCGTGCCCGATGGTTGTGTGCTGTTGCGCCCTGCACGTTGGGCAGATGATCATCGCGCCGTTCCCCGTAGTCGCTCGACGGCCGCCCGACCGGCGCCGGGCGCGTCGACTGGCGGCAGCGAGTCGGCGTCGATCACTGCGGGCACCTCGGCGTCGCCGCCGGCGATCAGCGCGGTCTCGGCCGGTATCCCCCGCTTGAGCAGCGCGAGCGCCACCGGGCCTAGATCGACGTGGTCGACGACGGTTCCAAGCCTGCCCACCCCGCGACCGTTAGCCAGCACTGCGTCGCCGGTAGCGGGCCGGTCCGCCGATCCGTCCAGGTGCAACAACACCAGCATGCGGGGCGGTTTGCCCAGGTTGTGCACCCGCGCGATGGTCTCCTGACCGCGGTAGCAGCCCTTGTCGAGGTGGACCGCGCCCAGCCCCGGACCGCCGATCCAACCCACTTCGTGCGGGATCGTGCGTTCGTCAGTGTCGACGCCGAGCCGTGGGCGCACGGCCGCTACCCGGTGCGCTTCGTAGGTCCACACTCCGGCTGGGCGCAGTCCCGCCTGCGTCAAACGGCGCTGCAAGTCGGCGGACTCGCGTCGGTCGACCAGCACGTCCAGCTCGACTTGGCCCGGTTGCGCCCCGATCATCCGACGCACGAAGCCATTACCGGTCATCGGCACGGCGGTCATCTCGGCGGGCAACGCATTCAGTCCCAGCGCCTCGAGCACCGCTGGTTCACCGAGCTTTGGCCCCAGCAGCGAGAGCACGGCCAGGTCTGCAGGGGCAGGAATGACGTCCGACCAGAACACCATCTTGCGTAGGTAGTCCAACAGCGGCTCGCCCCGCCATGGCTCGGTGTCGAGATAGGTGACGCCACCGAGCTCGGTCTGGATCCAGTGGTCCTCGACCCGTCCCTGCCCGTCCAGGCTGAGGTTTTGCGTGCTGGCGCCGTCGGGGAGTTCGCTGACGTGTTGGCTCGAGATGCTGTGCAGCCAGGTCTGCCGGTCGGCGCCGGTCAGTGTGAGCACACGACGGTGCGAGCGATCGACCAGCACGGCGTCGGTTTCGGCTGCCCGCTGCTCGCCCAGCGGGTCGCCGTAATGCCAGATCGCGCCGGCGTCGGGACCGGTGTCGGGGGCGGGAACGGCGGACACACACCAACTCTACGGGCCTATTCCACTGGGTCGTTTGGTGGCGACCCGCAGCGCCCGGCTTCGCCGCGCTCGCGATCGCCACTGGGTCGTTCTGGTGGCGACCCGCAGCGCCCGGCTTCGCCGCGCTGGCGATCGCCACTGGGTCGTTTGGTGGCGACCCGCAGCGCCCGGCTTCGCCGCGCTCGCGATCGCCACTAGGTCGTTTGGTGGCGACCCGCAGCGCCCGGCTTCGCCGCGCTCGCGATCGCCACTAGGCTTCTGGTCCATGACAGGCCACCCGGGCGTGGTCGTCACGCTCGACGGTGAGGTACATCCGCCGGGAACGCCACTCCTGTTCGCCGACGATCTCGCCGCGGTACGGGGCGACGGCGTATTCGAGACTTTGCTGGTTCGCGACGGTAAGGCGTGCTTGGTGGAGGCCCATCTGGGCCGGCTGAGCCACTCGGCGAAACTGCTGGACCTGCCGGAGCCGGACCTGACGGGCTGGCGGCACGCGATCGACCTGGCAGCGCGGCAGTGGGCGGCGGGCACAGCCGACGAGGGTGCGATGCGCTTGGTCTACAGCCGCGGCCGGGAACGCGGCTCGGCGCCCACCGCCTACGTGACGGTCAATCCGATCGCCGACCGGATAACCGCCGCCCGTCGCGACGGGGTGGCCGCGGTGACGTTACCCCGCGAGCTGCCCGCGACCGGTGTCGAGGCGATGCCGTGGCTGCTGGCCGGCGCCAAGACGCTGTCCTACGCCATCAATATGGCCGCGCTGCGGCATGCCGCCCGGCAGGGCGCCGGTGACGTCATTTTCGTCAGCTCGGACGGCTACGTCCTGGAAGGCCCTCGGTCGACGGTGGTGATCGCCGTCGGTGGCGCAGCGGCCGGGGGCAACCTGTGCCTGCTGACTCCGCCGCCCTGGTATCCGATCCTGCGCGGCACCACTCAGCAGGCGCTGTTCGGGGTCGCCCGCGCCAAGGGCTACGACTGCGACTACCGCGCTCTGCGTGTGGCTGATCTTTTTGCAGCGCAAGGCGATTTGGTTGGTATCGAGCATGACGCTGGCAGCTCGCGTCCATACGCTCGACGGCCGGGTATTGCCGAGCGCCCCGATGGCGACGCGAATTCGCCGAACTTGTCGACGCCGCCATCGTCAGCGATCGCTGAAATCGGTTGTCGGCGCGGCGCTGAGCGGGTACGGTCGGCCGTACACAGGGAAGGAGGTGGTCCGCGAAATTGATAGCTGAATGGACTTGTGAGGTGGCTGCCCGCTAGCTGTACCGGGCGAGGAATCACCTGCGCGCGCTGGCGAATTCCCCGCAGCCACCCGGCCCCCGAGCCTCCGGTCTGTCCAACCAGGAACTATGGCTCGGGGGCTGCCCATTTCTTGAGATCTAGCCCTAAACTCCGAAGGCTCTCTGCGGCAGCCGATATGCGCTTGTCCAGGTGTGACGACGGCGCCGGCCCGCCGCCGTTACGGCGTCACCTTGGCGGCCATCTGATCGGCGATTCGGCTGCCTTCGTCGGTGATTTGGGCTGCGCACGCCACGACGTCGATGACCACACTGGACACCGCGCTCAGCGCGTGCTGGCAGGTGCGGCCGCCGTGGAGCTGCGTGTGCACCTGCGTAATCTTCGGGGGGGCCCCGGTGGGGTTCGTGAAGTTCCAGTGAAAGATTTTGTTAGGCGTGGTCACCGTCAGGAGTTGGCCGACGCAAGCCTGCCATTTGTCCGCAGATGTCCTCACGAACGCGAGGGCTTGTTCGGCGGATGGAAAGCTCACCGCGGCTTCGTAGACAAAGTGGGGAGGATCCTCCGCGTTCAGCGCTTGGCCACGGACCTCGCTATAGCTGCTGCCCTGATAAACCGAACCTTGAATGGGTAAGAGCGCGCCGAGGCAGTCCGGGTTCGACAACGTGCCCGGGGGAACGTTCATCTGCTCTGCTTGGTTGGTGGGTTGCATGTT
Organism: uncultured Actinomycetota bacterium; assembly: GCA_963720085.1. Lineage (GTDB taxonomy): Bacteria > Actinomycetota > Actinomycetes > Mycobacteriales > Mycobacteriaceae > Mycobacterium. Next base: position 165,430 of record CAVRER010000083.1, on the reverse strand, counting down.
TGAGGCGCCCATGACGGTATTGACATCTGCGGGGCTGAGCAGAATCGAGCCCAGGTTTGCGGATGGCGTCGGTGTGGCACCTGGGGTGTTCGGTGCCGGTGCGGCAGCCGGGGTGCTCGGTTTCGGTGACGGTGTGGGGCTCGGCCGTTGGGTGACGAGCACCGCTACCACCACGGCCGCGACGACGACCGCTAGTCCGGCACCGGCCGCGATCAGTAACCGCTTGCGGGACGCCCCACCGTCATCCGAAGTGGGCAGGCTTCGTCCGGTCGAGGTCAGCGCGGACGGTTTGGCGCCGGCGAGATGCTCGGTGGCGGTGCCGGTTCGTGTCGGAGTCGTCGACCCGCCAGCGGCCCCAGCTGGTTGGTCGGGTTCTGTGGATAACGCTGCTGCGGTTGGGGGCTTCGCGTCGACCGACGCCAGCAGGTTGTCGATTTCGCTTCGGGTGCGGTAGGTGACGTCGCTTCGGTCACGCAGCGTGCGCAGCAGACGGGCGATGTCGTTTCGGGCGGTGGGATCGTCGCCGTCCTCTTCGAGCCCGGATTTGAGTTCGGTCAGCAAGTGAGTTTGTTGGCGAGGGTCAAGATCTTGCTCGGTGAGGGTGCTGCTGAGCCGCATCAGATAGGCGAACGGCACCGGTGGTTCGTCGGGCAGCGGCGAGGGCAAGGGCGGCTGTTGGGTCGCTAACGCGTGTACCGCGCTGACCAGCTGGATACCGGTGTCGACGGTCGGGTTCTGGAAATCAATAACCTGCAGCGACGCAAGGGGATTGGCCCGCATGCTGTCGACCGGGCCGATCCGAACGGGAAGGATCGGTCTCTGCAGGGCTTTCGCATAGCGCAATTCGGCCTGACAGGGCTTGGACTCCAGCGAGTGATTCGACAGCGCGACGATGAAGAGCTCGCACGAGCGGATCTGCTCGAGGATTTCGTTCCACCAGGCTTCGCCGCCGCCCAGGTCGTCATCGAACCAAACCTGCTGGCGGGCCCGCCGAAGCGCTGCCGTCAGGGGCTCGATGGCCGACCTGTCTTGGCTCGAATAGCTGATAAAGAGCCCCATAGCACTCTCCCCTCGGCACGGGGGCGAACAGTCAAACTGCGATGCGACGATAACGCATCTTCGCCCTGGTCGGGCAGCATTCGGCTGCAGCTGCCAGCGCGTGCTAGCCGGCGAACCGCGAAAGCCGCGCCGACAAGTGCGGCACCAACCCCCCGTCGGCGTCCACCCGTTCTTCGACATAGGCCAGGTCGCCGCCCTCGACGATGCCGTAGAGCCGCTTAGCGCCACCGACCAGCACGCCAGACCGGCTGCGGGCCAAGGCATCGGTGACCAATTCCCACGACGACTGGTTGAGCGGCCGCCCGTAGAACAGCTCGACGTAGCCGGCGGAGTGCGCCAGCAGCAACTCGATGGCCTCTGACTCAGTCAGGTCGTGGGGGTCGTTCACGAAGCGCCAGTAGCCGGTTTCCCGCAAGTCGGGTCCTTGGTAGTCGCCCGAATCGGTAAGCCGCCAGGACCGTGCTTCCCAGTTGAGATAGTCGCCGCCGTCGTGCGAGACCACGATCTGCTGCCCGAACCGGTAGTCGCCGTCGGCTCCGCGGCCCTCTCCTTCGCCGCGCCACACGCCAACCAGCGGAAGCAAAGCCAGCAGGGCGTCATTTAGGTTGGCGCCTTCGCGCAGGTTCGCGGTGTCAGCGGGAACAGGCAGGTCGTCGAAGACCGGGATGTTGCGAGCCGCGGTCACCTTGGCGCGTTGGGCGGCTGCGGCCACGGCACGGTCCCCGGAACCAGGCGGGTGGACCAACTCGTCGGGCCTTTCCGGGCCTTCAGCCTCACTCACGACTCGTCGGTGATCAGCCGATACAGCGTGTACAGCGCGAACCAGGAGATCGCCACAACTGCGGCGACAAGCATGATCTCGAAGAACAAAACCACGGCAACGAGTTTAGTTCGCCAACGATGCTGGGACTCGTCGGGGAGACCGGTCAGGCGATCTTGACGTCGACCTCGTGGATCCCGGCGCCCGACGGGTTCACCACCGCGTCACCGTTACCAGCCGCCGACAGCGCGCGCAGCGTCCAGGATCCGGGTGCGGCGAAAAACCGGAAGTCGCCGGTGGCCGACGCGACGACCTCCGCGGTGAACTCGTCGGAAGAGTCCAGCAGGCGCACGAACGCGCCGCCAACGGCCTGGCCGTTACCATCGACAACCCGACCGGTGATCACCGTCTCCTTTTCCAGGTCGACGCTGGCCGGCAACGTCTGTCCTTGCTTTGGTGCAGAGCACATATCAGCTTCCCAACTCGATCGGGGCGCCCACCAGGGAGCCGTATTCCGTCCAACTGCCGTCGTAGTTCTTGACGTTTTTGTGGCCGAGCAGTTCCTGCAAGACGAACCAGGTGTGCGACGACCGCTCACCGATTCGGCAATAAGCAATCGTCTCCTTCGACCCGTCCAAACCGGCGTCGGCGTAGAGCTCGGCCAGATTGTCGTCGGACTTGAAGGTGCCGTCCTCGTTGGCGGCCTTACTCCACGGCACGTTGATCGCGCCGGGGATGTGGCCCGGCCGCTGGCTTTGCTCCTGCGGCAGATGGGCCGGCGCGAGGATCTTGCCCGAGAACTCGTCGGGGGAGCGCACGTCGACCAGGTTTTTCACGTTGATCGCGGCGAGCACCTCGTCGCGAAACGCCCGGATGCTGCTGTCAAGCGCCTTGGCGGTGTACGACGTCGCGGGCCGGTTCACCGTCTCGGTCGACAGCGGCCGCGCGTCGAGTTCCCATTTCTTCCGGCCACCGTCGAGCAGCTTGACGTCGTCGTGGCCGTACAGCTTGAAATACCAGTACGCGTAGGCGGCGAACCAGTTGTTGTTGCCGCCGTAGAGGATCACGGTGTCGTCGTTGGCGATGCCGCGGTCACTCAGCAGCTTGGAGAACTGCTGGGCGTCGACGAAGTCACGCCGGACGGGGTCTTGCAGATCGGTACGCCAGTCCAGCTTGACCGCGCCGGCGATGTGGCCGCCGTCGTAGGCGCTGGTGTCCTCGTCGACCTCGACGAAGACGACGTGGTCGGCATCGAGGTTGCTCTGGGCCCAGTCGGCGGAGACCAGGACGTCGGAGCGTGCCATGTGGGGGATCCTTTCGATCAGCTAGGACGAAGACGCGTTATGCGGGCTCAGAAGTCCTGGCGGTGGGCTTCAGATGCACGACGAGCGGGTAGAGCTGGCAGCCCAGGCAGATCCCGAAAGCTGCGTTGAGGAACGCCGCCACCAGCGCTGCACCGGTGGCGATCAGGCCGACCAGGGGTGCGCCGGCGGCGAAACCGGCCGTGCCGATGACCGCGAAGACCAGGCCGACCAGTTGGGCGAACTTCAGCGGCGGCACCGGCTCGCGCTCGCGGACCGGTCCCAGACGCGGGGCCACCACTTTGGCGAACACCACTCCGTAGGGATGACGGCGCGGGCCGGCCACGGCGCCGATCGCGAAGACGACGGCCTGCAGGCCCAGAATGACCGCGGCGGCCGGCGAGCTGATTCCCGAAACGATCAGAGTGATCACCAGCACACCAGTGGTGATCCAGGCGACGAATCGGGGCCCGCGAACATCGACCTGGTCGATGGTGCTGGTGCTCGACATGATGGTGCTCCTAGCTGCTCTGTGCAGGGGTATGGGGGACGCGCGCCATGGTGTTTGGTCGTGGCTGCTCCGAGCGCGGCGCGAGAAAGCGCGGCTACTCAGCAACTACAACAACAGCAGCAACCCGCGACGCGGCACAGATCGACTGCGCGGCGCTTGGTGAGCAGGAGCTCAACGCGGGCGGACACGTCGGACAGCTTACCCAATGGCCACACCATCAAGCCAACAGCGGAGTCAACGCCGACCGCAGGTCATCGGCTTTCGGCACACCTGCGGCGCGGTATCGCTGACGCCCCTGCGCATCGAAGATAAATGTTGTGGGCAGCGATAAAACTGAAAGACGTCGCGCGGCGGCCGGATTGGCGTCCATGTCGATTTCCACGTGCGCGACGTCACCAAGGTCGTCACACACCTGGGTAACCACGCGGCGCACGTGGGTACACGGCGAGCACCATGGCGCACTGAAATGCACGACGGTCGGCCCGTCATCGGACAGGCCCAAGTCGCTGGTGTCCACGTCGCCAGCCGCCCGAGAATCGGTCGGCCGGACTGCGCCGGTACGCCGGGTCAGCAGCCAGCCGACGACGGCTGCCAGTACCAGCGCAACGACGACTGCCACGATCGAGGGAATCATGCCGGGTTAAACCCGTCGAGCGTGATGGTTAATCCCTTGGTGATGCCCTCGATGATCACGTCGGAGCCACGGGCGCCCTGACTCGTCGGCGCTACCCCGAACGGAAGTCTTTGGTCGGGCAGCTTGCCGGCGAATGCGGCCAGCACCGCGTCGCGCTTGTCGTCGGGAACCTTCTGGTTGGCGGTGTCCGGGCCGGTCAGCACACCGATAGGGGTGAACACCAGCGTGGTGTTGTCGTCGCCGGCCATCGACAGGTCCACGGCCACGCTGACTCGCTTGTCGAAGTGGGCCGACTTCGGGGTGCCGGTGAACACCAGGCCGTGGCTGCCCGAGATCCCCGATTCGGTTGTACCGCCGGTCGCGTCGTTGGTCTCCTGTGGCGGCGCCTCTACCATCAAATCGCGGATACCCATGTAGCGGCCAAGATGCAGCGAGTCAATGATGATCCGGCTCTCCAGCTTGCCGACCCGAAGCTTGGCGCCGGGTCGGATCAGCCACGACGTGTCGGTTAAGTCGATCGAATGCATGGTCGCCTCCAGCGTGGCTTTCCCGATCACTGGACGGTCCACTGCGCCGGCCTTGATTTCCACCTCGTCGTAGTGGTCGCGCATCGCTTGCGGGATCACTGGGAAGCCGAGGATCGCGACGAATGGATCGAAACCCAGGTCTGCCGCCTGCCGCACCGTCCGAGCCAGTCGATACTCGGCGTAGATGGTGGTCCCGAAGTCGACACCCGCGGCTCCCACGAGCACGATCACGACGGCCAGCACCACCGCTACCGCAGTGACCAGCACCTTACGCATCCGCATATTGTGGCGTACCCCGCCGTCGCCGCTGCGCTGGATCCGATTGCCCGGTTCGCCCCCTCGCCGCTCCGCGGCTGGGGGTGCCCCCACCTCAGACCGATCGGGTCTGCATCGTCACCGCACTGAAGACCAGGGTTCACGCTATCGTTAAATAACCTGGCCGATAGACTTCACACCTCGCCATGAATTTGGGAGACGCCTTTCCCACGACGCTGGAGGGGCTTGTTGGATCTACTACTACTGACCGCGGAGCCGCATCCGGACGTGGTCCTGCCGTCGTTGTCGCTGTTGGCCCACACCGTGCGCACAGCGCCGCCCGACGTTTCCTCCCTGCTGGAAGCAGGTAGCGCGGACGTACTGATCGTCGACGCGCGACTTGACCTGCCCGCAGCGCGTGGGCTGTGCCGGTTGCTGAGTTCGACGGGCCGCTCGATCCCGGCGGTGGTGGTGGTGAACGAGGGCGGCCTGGTGGCCGTTAACGCCGACTGGGGCCTGGACGAGATCCTGCTGCCCAGCACCGGGCCCGCCGAGATCGATGCCCGGCTGCGACTGCTGATCGGCCGCAAGGGCAGCCTGCAGGACCACGAAAGCGTCGGCAGGATCAGCCTCGGCGAACTGGTGATCGACGAGAGCACCTACACCGCCCGGTTGCGTGGACGTCCGCTGGACCTCACCTATAAGGAGTTCGAACTACTGAAGTACCTGGCGCAGCATGCCGGCCGGGTATTCACCCGAGCTCAGCTGTTGCACGAGGTGTGGGGATACGACTTCTTCGGTGGCACCCGTACGGTCGACGTGCACGTACGTCGGCTGCGGGCCAAACTCGGGCCCGAGTACGAGTCGCTGATCGGCACAGTCCGCAACGTCGGCTACAAAGCGGTCCGGCCGAGCCGCGGCCGGCCACCGAGCAGCGAGGCCGCCGCCGACGACGAACCCGATGCAGAGAGTCGCCAGGATCCGCTGGTCGATCCGTTGCGCAGCCAGTGACGTCACCCGAGTGGCGAGCGGAGTTGGCCGCGGAGGAGCAGCAGCAGATACGGGAACTCGTCAGTGCGGCGAGTGAGTTCGATGAAGTGGCACCTGTCGGCGAGCAAGTTCTGCGGGAGCTGGCGCATCGCCGCACCAAACACCTGCTGGCCACTGGTCGTCATCCGAGCGGCGGCGAGCGAGTCATCGGTTATCTTAATCTCTCCTCGGGACAGCAAGATGGGTTCGGCATGGCGGAGCTGGTGGTGCATCCGCAATCCCGCCGCCGCGGTATCGGCGCTGAAATGATTCGTGCCGCGTTGTCGAAAACCGCTGGGCAAAACCGGTTTTGGGCGCACGGCACGCTGGAGTCAGCGCGGGCGACCGCCTCGGCATTAGGTCTGGTACCGGTTCGCGAACTCGTTCAGATGCGGCGCTCGCTGCACGGCTTCACAGAGCCTTCCGTGCCCGACGGGATACGCGTCCGGACCTACGCCGGCACCGCCGACGACGCCGAACTGCTGCGGGTCAACAACGCCGCATTCGCGCAGCACCCCGAACAGGGCGGCTGGACGGCAACTGATCTGGCCGAGCGACGCGCCGAACAGTGGTTCGACCCCGAAGGGCTGTTCCTGGCCTTCGACGAGCAGACGGACGCGCTGCTTGGCTTCCACTGGACGAAAGTGCACGCCGACGAGCCCGGTTTGGGCGAGGTCTATGTCGTCGGCGTCGATCCGTCGGCGCACGGCAGCGGTCTGGGTGGGCTGCTGACCTCGGTGGGCGTTGCGTTCCTGGCGCGGCAACTGGCCGCAGCAGCCCAACCTACGGTGATGCTCTACGTCGAGTCGGACAACGCTGCCGCGCTGCGTACCTATCAGCGCCTGGGATTCATCCAGCACAGCGTCGACACCGCCTATGCGGCGGCCAAATCCGGCCCGACCAGCGGCGGCACAGGCGCCCGCTGAGCTGTTCACCGGCCGTTCACGTGGCTGCGGGATACCGTCTACGCCCGCCGCATACTTTGCGGGTAGCCGCGGCACCCACTGTCGGGAGGTTGGGTTGCGGACAAAAATCATTGAGAAGGCGAGATCGGTGAAGCTCGACCTGGTGGGCAGAGCGCTGGTGGCCGCGGTGTCGATAGCGCTGATCGCTGGCCTGACATCGACTGGCTGTGGCAGCGATGACAATCTTCACGGTATGTCGGCACCGACGGGACCGGTGAACTGTGGGGGCAAGCCCGACCTGACCGCCGAGGGCTCCACGGCTCAGCAGAACGCGATCGCGTTGTTCAACAAGGACTGGGCGCAGCTGTGTCCCGATAAGCAGTTGGCATACAACCCGACCGGGTCGGGCGCCGGACGTGACCAGTTCATCGCCGCACATGTGGATTTCGCCGGCTCGGACTCACCGCTGAGCCGCGACCAGATCGATCCGGCGGCCAAGCGCTGCAACGGAAACCCGGCCTGGCATCTGCCGATGGTTTTCGGGCCGGTCGCGGTTGCCTACCATCTGGACGGGGTCAAGCAGTTGGTTGTCAACGCTGATGTGCTGGCCAAGATCTTCAGCGGCGGGATCTTCAATTGGAACGATCCGGCCATCGTCGCGCTCAACCCCGGCGTGGCGCTGCCCGATAGCAAGATCTGGCCGATCTACCGGTCGGACTCCTCAGGTACCACCGATAACTTTCAGAAGTATCTGGCCGCGGCCGCCCCGAAGAGTTGGACCAGGGGCAGCGGCAGCGAGTTTCAGGGCGGCGTGGGTGAGGGTGCGCAGAAGTCGGCTGGTGTCATCCAGGCCGTGCAGTCCACGTCCGGTGCCATCGGGTATGTCGAGAAAGGCTTCGCCGATCAAAGCGGCGTGCCTTATGCGCAGATCAACGACGGCAGCGGCGCGGTAGCACTCACCGACGACGCGGCCCGCAAGGCCATCGACAGCGCCACCTTCGCCGGCGCGGGCAACGACTTGAAACTGAATCTGAAATCGCTCTACAGCACAAAAGAGACCGGTGCCTACCCGCTGGTGCTCGCCACCTACGAGATCGTCTGCTCCAAGGGTTACGACCCGGCCACCACCGCTGCGGTCAAGTCGCTCTTCACAGTGGCCGCCAACAACGCCCAAAGCGGTCTTTCGGCGGCTGGGTATGTTGCATTGCCGGATAAGTTCAAGCAGCGCCTGCTTGCCGCGATCAACGCAATCCGGTGATCGAACCGATTGACCTGTGGCCGAAGGCTTTTAAGTGATGGGAACACCGTGACAACGCCGAACCCAGCCGATGCCGGTTCGGGTGACGTCGTCGCCGCACCTTCGCCTGAGCCGACGGTAACCCCCTCCCTGCAGTGGAGCAACACAAAAACGGGTCATGGCGACCGGCTGTTTCGTGGTCTGTCGACGGGTTCCGGCGTCCTGATCGTCGTTTTGATCGCCACAATCGGGGTGTTTCTGCTCATGCGCGCTATCCCAGCCCTGGCGCGAGACCACGAAAATTTCTTCACCTACGGCGGCAACTGGGTCACCACTAACGCGTCGGCGATGCGTTTCGGCATCTTCGACCTGCTGCAGGTCACCGTGTTTGTTGCACTGTTCGCCCTGATCCTGGCGATGCCGGTGGCCTTGGGCATCGCGATTTTCCTCACCCAGTACTCACCGCGCCGTATCGCCGGACCACTGGCCTACGTGGTCGACCTGCTCGCCGCGGTCCCGTCGATCATCTACGGGGTCTGGGGTCTGTACGTGCTGGCGCCGCGGCTGCGACCAACCGCGACCTGGCTCAACGAGCACCTGGGCCGACTTTTTCTCTTCGCGACCGGCAACGCCTCGGTTTCCGGAGGCGGCACCCTCTTTACCGCGGGAATCGTGTTGGCGGTGATGATCCTGCCGATCATCACCGCAGTCACCCGCGAGGTGTTCATCAAGACGCCGCAGAGCCACATCGAGGCTGCGCTGGCGCTCGGCGCCACCCGCTGGGAGGTGGTCAAGACCACCGTGCTGCCGTTCGGACGCTCGGGCTACATCAGCGGCGCCATGTTGGGCCTGGGCCGAGCCTTGGGTGAAACCGTCGCACTGCTGATCATTCTGCGTGGCACCCAGGCGGCGTTCGGCTGGTCGCTGTTCGACGGCGGCTACACCTTCGCGACCAAGATCGCGGCCACCGCATCAGAATTCAACAACCAATACAAAGCCGGCGCGTATATCGCCGCAGGGTTGGTGCTTTTTCTGCTCACCTTTGTGGTCAATGCGATGGCGCGCGCCGCTGTGGCGGGCAAGGACACGCGATGACGTCGATCCTGGACCGTCCACTCAAGGCGCGCACATTCACCGGCCTCAGCCTGCGCCGACAGCTGGCCGACGCCGTAGCGACGGTGCTGGTGACGCTGTCGGTGTTGGTGGCCCTGATACCGCTGGTCTGGGTGCTCTATTCGGTAGTGGCCAAAGGTCTTACTGCCGTCAGGTCAAGCGAGTGGTGGACGCATTCCCAAGCCGACATGACGGCGTTCTTACCCGGCGGCGGCGCTTACCATGCCATCGTCGGCACGGTTATGCAGGGCCTGGTGTGCGCGGGCATCTCGATACCGATCGGCATCTTCGTCGCGATCTATCTGGTCGAATACGGCGGCGGCACCCCGTTAGGCAGGCTGACCACGTTCATGGTGGACATTCTCACCGGGGTTCCGTCGATCGTGGCCGCGCTGTTCGTCTATGCACTGTGTATCGCCACGCTTGGCCTTCCCCGGTCGGGTTTTGCGGTGTCGCTGGCGTTGGTGCTGCTGATGCTTCCGGTGATCGTGCGTGCGACCGAGGAGATGCTGCGGATCGTCCCGGTGGACCTGCGCGAGGCCAGCTTCGCGTTGGGCGTGCCGAAGTGGAAAACGATCACCAGGATTGTGCTTCCGGCCGGCCTGTCCGGCATCATCACTGGCGTCATGTTGGCGCTGGCCAGGGTGATGGGGGAGACCGCCCCGCTGCTGATCCTGGTGGGCTATTCGCAGGCGATGAATTTCGACATGTTCACCGGCTTCATGGGGTCGCTGCCGGGCATGATGTACGACCAGACCTCGGCGGGCGCAGGTGCCAACCCCATTCCTACCGATCGACTGTGGGGCGCTGCCCTGACGCTGATTTTGCTGATCGCCGTCATTAATGTGGGGGCCAGGGTGGTTGCGAAAGTCTTTGCGCCCGAGACGGTAGGCAGGAGCTGGAGTGGCTAAGCGGTTAGACCTCAAGGACGTCAACATCTATTACGGCACGTTCCATGCAGTCGCTGACGTTTCGCTATCGGTTCTGCCCCGCAGCGTGACGGCATTCATCGGCCCGTCGGGCTGTGGCAAGACGACAGTGCTACGCACGCTGAACCGGATGCATGAAGTCATCCCCGGTGCCCGCATGCAGGGCGGCGTTTTGCTCGACGACGAGGACATCTACGGCTCGGGAATCGACCCGGTGGGCGTGCGTCGTGCGATCGGAATGGTGTTCCAGCGGCCAAATCCGTTTCCTACCATGTCAATTCGCGACAATGTGGTGGCCGGGCTGAAACTGCAGGGCGTGCGCAACCGAAAGCTGCTCGACGACACCGCGGAATACGCGCTGCGGGGCGCCAACCTGTGGGACGAGGTCAAGGATCGGTTGGATCGGCCAGGTGGCGGGCTGTCCGGCGGTCAGCAGCAGCGGCTGTGCATTGCGCGGGCCATCGCCGTGCAACCCGACGTGCTGCTGATGGACGAGCCGTGCTCGTCTCTGGACCCGATTTCGACGATGGCGATCGAAGATCTGATCGCCGAGCTGAAACAGGACTACACCATCGTCATAGTCACCCATAACATGCAGCAGGCCGCTCGGGTCAGCGATCACACCGCGTTTTTCAACCTGGAGACGGTCGGAAAGCCGGGCCGCTTGGTGGAAATCGACGACACCGAAAAGATCTTCTCCAACCCGACTCAGAAGGCCACCGAAGACTACATCTCCGGCCGCTTCGGCTAGGCCGCCCGACGACGATTTAGGCAACGGCCTGTGGGGGCCCCTCCCGCGTGCGGGGGCGAGTCGGGCAATTAGGCCTAGCCGGACTTGGCGACGGTTTCGTCGTCGGGAAAGCGACCTGTCGCCTGGAAGATGACCCGGCGCGCCACCTCGACGGCGTGATCGGCGAACCTCTCGTAGAACCGGCCCAGCAACGTCACGTCGACCGCTGAGGCCACCCCGTGCTTCCACTCCCGGTCCATCAATACGTTGAACAGGTGGCGGTGCAGGTCGTCCATCGCATCGTCTTCTTCGCGGATGCGCGCGGCCTTTTCCGGGTCGCGGGATGACAGCACTTCTTGTGCGCTGTTGCCCAATTCCACTGCCAATCGGCCCATCTCGGCAAAGTACCCGTTTACCTCTTCAGGTAGAGCGTGCTGTGGATGACGCCTGCGGGCGATCTTGGCAACGTGCAGAGCCAGCGCCCCCATCCGGTCGATGTCGGCGACCATCTGGATTGCGCTGACGATCGACCGCAGATCGCCGGCGACGGGTGCTTGCAAGGCGAGCAATACGAAAGCGCTTTCCTCGGCCTGGGTGCTCAGCTGCGCGATCTTCTCGTGGTCGGACATAACCTGCTCGGCTAGCACCAGATCTGCCTGCAGCAGCGCCTGAGTTGCGCGTTCCATCGCGGCGCCGGCCAGCCCGCACATCTCGCCGAGCTGCTCGGAGAGCTCAGAGAGCTGTTCGTGGTACGCGGTGCGCATATCGACAAGCCTACTTTCTCAATCGCCGGACCGGCATGAAGTGGGGTGTGAACTCACGGTGAATGCCGGTTTGCATTCAAATCTTCGAGCATGGTTGCGGCTATTCACATGTGGTGTCGGCGGCATTGGTCACCGACAAGTCCTCCGGAAGCGTGGTCGGCGGGCTGCTGGTATTCCGGTCGATCTGCACGCTGACCGACGAGCCGCTGGGCGGAGGAGCGCTGACCGACGAGAAGTCCGGGCCGAGCACCACCTGCACCGTTTTCCCAATTCCGTTGACCCGCTCGACCTTTGGGTTCGCAAAAGTCGCCGCGACGGTGGCGGCGGCCTGTTCGTTGCCGGGCGAGAACAACACCGTGGTGGACTTCAGTGAGCTCGGGTAGTCGTCCGGCGTCTTGACCTTGAAGCCGTGGTGCTTCAGCTGGGTGCTGACGGTGGTGGCCAGCCCCGACTTGCTGGTCGAGTTCGACACCTGCACGGTGATGTTCTGCGGCGAGGTCGTCACGGCCTGCACCTGCTCGGGATGCGGATCGGCCGACGGGCTGGTGGTCTTGGGGGCCTTGCTGGTCAGCGACTTTGCCGTCGGGCTCGACGTCGCGTTCAGGTCGTTTTCGCCGGGCAGCGGATCGTCGTTGATGATGGCATCGAAAAGCGCCCGCATGTCGGAAGTGCGCGGTGGCTCGTCGCCATTTTCGTCGGTTTCGCCGGTCGGCACGGTCACGAAGGAGACGTGGCCCGCGGACATGCCCTGCACCGACTGACCGAGCTGGACGAGGTCTTTGGTCTTGACGTTGTCGACGTAGCTGTCCTTGATGAATGTATTGACGACGTTGTTGAGCTTATCCAGCGAAAAGAAGGTGTCCTGGGAGATCAGCGAGCGCAGCAGCGAGGACAGGAACAGCTGCTGACGTTTGATGCGTCCGTAGTCGCCGTTGTTCTCCGTGGCGACGTTGCGGGCGCGAACGTAATTCAGCGCAGTTTTCGAGTCGATGCGTTGGCGTCCGGCGTGAGCCAGCACTGTGCCCAGTTCGTAGTCTTTCAGCGGGGTGGTGCTGCACACCTCGACGCCGCCCAGCGCGTCGACCATCTTGGCGAAACCGGCGAAGTCGATGGCTATGAAGCGATTAATACTCAGGCCGGACAGCTTCTGGATTTCCTTCACCAGACACTTCGGCCCGCCGAACGCGAACGTCGAGTTTAGCTTCGTCTCGGTGTAGACGTTTCTGGGACCGTATTTCTTGGTGTCCGGGTCGTAGAGCGGGCCGTACTCGCCGGTGTCGGGGTTCCACGCCTCGCACTGGATCGGCGTGGTCGCCAGGTCGCGCGGAAACGATACGGCCACTACGCGTTTGCGGTTTGCCGGAATGTTGACCAGCATGATGGTGTCTGACCGGGCGCCGCCGGCGTCTTCGGTGTCGCCTGCGCCCATTTCACCGTTCGCCCCGGCACGGGAGTCGATGCCGACGATCAAAAAGTCCTCATCGCCGTATTGCGCATTCGGGTCGACGATGTCCCGCGACTGCGGGTCCAATGCGCTGACCGTGTTGAGCCGGTGGTTCTTTGATGCGCTCCACTGCCAAGCGCCGCCGGTCAGCGCCAGTGTCAGCGCCGCAATCGCGGCGGCCATCAAGCGGCCGGCCAGCAGCATCGCGTGGCGTCCGCGATTCGGCTTCTGCTTGGGATGTTCGTCAGCCGGGGGGTCGTCGACGGGCTGCGCCGGTCGCGACCGGACCGGCGTTTTCGGCAGCACGGTGGTCTGCTCGGCGTCGGCGCTGCCGCTGCGGCGCTCGGGTGGGCTGACTTCCAGGTCGGTTAGCGCAAAGGCATAGGCCGGGGACACGGCATATGCGTCGTCGTATCCGTCGTCCTGCTCGTCGCCGGGCTGATTTGCGTCCTGTTCTGGCGGCTCAAGTTCGGGCGCCGCGTGACGATGCCGTGGCCTCTCCGCGGTCGAGCCGCCGATCTTGGCGATCAGCTCGGCGACGGTGAGCCCGCCATCGGTATGGCACCCGCGTGGCTCGCCGTCGTCGTCAACGGGCTCGGTTGGCCGTGACATTGACGGTGACGTCGGCGTCGGCGGCGGCGACCACCGATGGGCGACGGCGACGCCTTGCGAAGGCGCTCCGAACCGCTCCCACGGCGCGGCGCCTCGCGTTCCCGTCGTCGCTGCGGTAAGCCCTACATCGTCACCGTCGACACCGAAAGCGCGCGGATGGCCGGAAGTGGCATCAGGAGTGGCTTTATCGGCGCCAAAGTCGCCGTCACTCATGTCCTACCGGCCTCCGAATCTGATGAGGTACTCAGCGTGTGGTGCGCGTACATCAGCGCAGTGCAGGGTGGCCGAGCTTTTTGGGGCTCTGCCACTGGCACGCGACGCAACAAGATCCACATGGTACTGAGACATCTGCCGAAACGCGATGTCGGGATCGTGCTCGATAGTCCGTTCAGCCGCCCGAGTGCATGATGTCGGCCCCCGCCGGCACCGTGCAGTCATCGCGGTCGGCCAGCCAGCCGTCCGGCAGGGCTACCCGCGCGGGTGACCCCTGTCGCCCGCGCGGCCCGGTAGCTGCGGTCGGGAACGGCACATCGGCGTCGAGCTTGTCCAGCAGAGTGTCGAGTTCGCCGCGTGTTTTGACCAGCGCGAGAGCCCGTCGCAATTCAGATCCGGCGGGAAAGCCGTGCAGGTACCACCCGATGTGCTTGCGGATATCGCGCATGCCCTTGTCTTCGCCGAAATGGGCGACGAGCAGCTCCCCGTGCCGGCGGATGATGTTGGCGACCTCGCCGAGATTGGGTGGCGTAGGGGGCGAGCTGCCGGTGAACGCGGCCGAGAGCTCGGCGAACAGCCATGGCCGGCCCAGGCAGCCGCGGCCGATGACAACGCCGTCGCACCCGGTTACCGCCATCATGGTCAGCGCGTCGCTGGCTTCGAAGATGTCGCCGTTGCCGAGCACCGGGATTGTCCGCACATGCTGCTTGAGCTGGGCGACCTGCTCCCAATCCGCAGTTCCTGAATAGCGCTGGGCTGCCGTGCGGGCATGCAATGCGACCGCGGCCGCGCCTTCCGACTCCGCGATCCGGCCGGCATCGAGATGGGTGTGGTTGGCGTCGTCAATGCCGATCCGGAACTTCACCGTCACCGGGATGTCGGTGCCCTCGGTGGCGCGCACGGCCGCCCCGACGATCTGGCCGAACAGCCGCCGCTTGAACGGCAGCGCCGCCCCGCCGCCACGACGGGTGACTTTGGGCACCGGACAGCCGAAATTCATGTCGACGTGATCGGCCAGGCCTTCGTCGGCGACCATTTTCACCGCCGCATACGTGGTCGCCGGATCGACGGTGTAGAGCTGCAGCGATCGCGGCGATTCGCCGGCGGAGAACGACGTCATGTGCATGGTGACGGGATGCCGCTCAACCAGGGCCCGTGCCGTTACCATCTCGCAGACGTAAAGTCCGCTGACCGTTCCGACGCGTTCCTGCTCGAGTTCGCGGCACAGGGTCCGGAATGCGACGTTTGTCACACCTGCCATCGGGGCCAGCACGACCGGGCTGGCCAGCGCGATGGGACCGATGCGCATGGCTGCCTACCGCCGGCTCAAGCTGAGCTTGCCCTCGGTTTTGTGTAGCTGCTGGGCGGTGATCCGCAGGTCACCCCTGCGGGCTTCCCGCTCGAGCTGGCGCTGCTTGGACAGCTCGAACTTGTCGCAGGCCACCTCGAGCTCCTTGATCAGCACGGCAAGATCGTCGCGCAGCCGGTTGGCCTCACCGGTGAAATCCTCACGCTCGAAAATCCGCCACTTCTTCAACACCGGCATCACGACCTCATCGAGGTGGATGCGCGGGTCGTACACGCCGCCGACGGCGATCATCACTGCTTTGCGGCGGAATTCCGGCACCGAGAATCCGGGCATCTTGAAGTTACGCAGCACCCGGTGCAACGCATGCATCGCCTTGTTCGGCGCGATCTCCAGGCCGGCTTCGGTGACATCGCGGTAGAAGATCATGTGCAGGTTCTCGTCCTGCGAGATCTTGGCCAACAGTTGATCGGCGATCGTCTCGTTGCACGCCTTTCCGGTGTTGCGGTGTGAGACGCGGGTGGCCAGTTCCTGGAATGTGACGTACACGATCGAGTCGAACAGGTTCTCGGCTAACAGGTCGCCCTGCTGGTTCTGGCCGGGGCTGAAACCCCTGTTCACCACCTCCATACGCAACTTCTCCAACTCGACCGGGTCGACGGCGCGGGTCACCAGCAGGTAGTCGCGCAGCGCAATCCCGTGACGGTTCTCCTCGGCGGTCCAGCGGTTGACCCACTGACCCCACGCGCCGTCCATGCCGAAGCTCATCGCGATCTCGCGGTGATAGGAGGGCAGATTGTCCTCGGTCATCAGGTTCTGCACCATCGCGACCTGCGCGACGTCGGACAGCACGGACTGCCCGGGCTCCCAGTCTTGTCCGCCCAGCGCGTAGAAGTTCTTGCCGTCCGACCATGGGATGTAGTCGTGCGGGTTCCAGGGCCTGTGCATGCTCAGATGCCGGTTCATGTTCTTCTCGACGACCGGCTCGAGTTCACGCAACAGGTCGAGGTCTTGCGGGTCCGGCACGGCGTCTCCCCAGTTATCTGTGTCTGTCGGTGCCGGTCAATATATCTGTGTATGCCGGTGACATTCAAGTTCCTACCCGGCGTCAATATTTCGTGGCGCGCTGATCGCGGCCCGCTAGTGCGTTGCGGCCCGGCTGAGCAGCATTTCTACGCAGTAGTCGATGAACTGATCACGGGTGGCTGCTAGCCGGCCGTCCAGGTAGGCGGTGAACAGCGCGGTCAGGCCGCCGATCAAACTGGTGGCGATCATCTTTTGCCGCACCGGATCGCCAATTTGGGTCAGTTTGTGCTGTAGCAGGTCGATGAAGCTGGGCATCCACTCCGCGCCGGACCGGACCAGCACCGGCTCCGCCGCCGGGGCCAGCAACAGCACCCGTCCGCGCACCGGGTCGTCGACCATCAACGCGACGAATTGCTCAACGGCTTCGCGCGGTGTGGTCGCAGACATCAGCGCCGACATGGCTCGGGTGCAGACGTCGTCGTAGACGGCGCGCACGAATTCGTCTCGGTCAGCGAAGCTTTCGTAGAAATAGCGTTCTGTGAGCCCGGCCTGCCGGCATGCCGCTCGCACCGTCACCGCCGGGCCGCCCTCCCCGCCGAGCAGTTGCACGCCGGCCGCGATGAGTTCGTCGCGCCGCAGGGCCTGGCGATCCTCCAAGGGAACGCCGGACCAGCGGCCCCGTCGTTGACCGGACGGCACATCACTCCTAAGGTCTATGATGACAACGCATGTAGTCAGATTGGCTGACACGGACAGGAAACCTCACCAGTGAGTCAAGATACTTCGCAGGCATGCCCGCTGACCAGCACACGCGCTGCCGACGAGGGGATGAGCGGAGCGATCCCGAGCGGTTGCCCGGTGTCACCGCTCGGGTATGACGCGCCGCCGCTTGGCCCGGACTCGCTGACGTGGCGGTACTTCGGTGACTGGCGCGGCATGCTGCAGGGTCCGTGGGCCGGGTCGATGCAGAACATGCATCCGCAACTGGGTGCGGCCGTCGAAGAGCACTCCACGTTCTTCCGTGAACGCTGGCCGCGGTTGCTGCGGTCGCTGTACCCGATCGGCGGCGTGGTATTCGACAGTGACCGGGCGCCGACGACCGGCGCCGAGGTGCGCGACTATCACGTCGACATCAAGGGCACCGACAGTCACGGGCGGCGTTATCACGCGTTGAATCCCGACGTCTTCTACTGGGCGCACTCCACATTCTTCGTCGGCACCTTGCACGTGGCCGAACGATTCTGCGGTGGCTTGACCGAGGCGCAGAAGCGCCAACTGTTCGACGAGCATGTGCAGTGGTACCAGATGTATGGCATGAGCATGCGCCCAGTCCCAGAAACTTGGGAAGACTTCCAGGTCTACTGGGACCACATGTGCCGCGAGGTGCTGGAGAACAACTTTGCGGCCCGCGAGGTGCTCAACTTGACCGAGCTGCCCAAACCTCCGTTCGCGCAATGGCTTCCGGACCGATTGTGGGCCTTACAGCGTAAGCTACTGGGGCCGTTCTTTGTCTGGCTGACGGTCGGCCTTTACGACCCCACGGTGCGCGAGTTGATGGGCTATACCTGGTCGCGTCGCGACGAGTGGCTACACCGCCGCTTCGGCGACATCGTGCGTCTTGTCTTTGCCTTCGTGCCGCCGCGTTACCGCAAGCATCCGCGGGCCCGGGCCGGCTGGGACCGCGCAAACGGCCGCATTCCGGTCGATACGCCGCTGGTGCACACTCCCGCGCGCAACTTGCCGCCGCTTGACGAGCGCGACAGCCCAAAGCACTACTGCCCCAACGTCTGACATCAACGAGCTGACCCGTCAGCGCGCCGGTGGTCAGCTGTGTGCGTGGTTGTGAGCTTCCTCGAGGCCGGACTGATGCACGTGTCCGTGGCTGTGCTCGGTTCCGTCGTCGTGGGTGTGGGTGTGCTCGTGCTCGACGTGCTCGTGTTCGTGCGCGGTGTGCGCGTGTGTGTGAGTGACTCCGCCGTGCTCGTGCTCGTGCGCATGCGGCCCTTCATGGTTGTGCTGTTCAGTCATTGTCGATCATCTCCTTTGTGTGAAACACATTGTGTTGCTTGGTTGTAACGCCTAGGCAGCCGACAGGTCAGCCGCCTTTCTGCTGTCGGTCGACCACCCGCAGTCCGTCATCAACGCGGTGATGACGCGGGACCCCCGGGCCGGCGTGTTCGGCGTTGAAGACGGCGTCGACAACGAGCTGTCGCACGTGATTGTTTTCCAGGCTGTAGAAGATCGTCGTCCCCTCCCGACGGGTCCGCACCAGCCGGGCCATCCGCAACTTGGCGAGGTGCTGCGACACCGACGGTGCCGGTTTGCCCACATGCTCAGCGAGTTCGTTGACCGACATTTCGCGGTCGGCGAGCGACCACAGCACCTGTACCCGAGTGGCATCAGCCAACATCCGGAACACCTCGACCACCAGGCTGACCTGGTCGTCCGGCAACCGGACATCCTCGTTATCTGCATGCATACGCAGATAGTAGCGCAGTCGCCGGCGCTGTCAAGGGGCGCCGTCCGCGCTAATAACTAGATGATCTATATTGTTTGGGAGAACGCCCAGATTGGAGTCCTATGTCCATTCGCACCGATAGCGACAGCTGGGACCTGGCGACGAGCGTGGGCGCGACGGCCACGATGGTCGCGGCCCAACGGGCGCTGGCCTCAGCCGCCGGCCTGATCGACGACCCGTTTGCCGCGCCGTTGGTCCGCGCAGTAGGCATCGACGTCTACACCCGCTTGGTGAACCGCGAGATACCGGTCACCGACGACACCGAATTCGATCCGGACCGGATGGCGCGGGGGATGGCGGTCCGTACCCGGTTCTACGACCGGTACTTCGTCGACGCGACGCGCAACGGTATCCGTCAGGCGGTCATCCTGGCGGCCGGGCTGGACGCGCGTGCCTACCGCCTGCCCTGGCCGAAAGGCACCGTCGTCTACGAGGTCGATCTGCCGGATGTCATCGAGTTCAAGACCTCCACGCTGTGCAAGCTCGGCGCCAAGCCGACGACCGAACGTCGAACCGTTGCTGTTGATTTGCGCGACGATTGGCCTGCGGCCCTGCGGGCCGCGGGCTTCGACCCGCAGGCCCCCGCGGCGTGGAGCGCCGAGGGGCTAGTGGTCTATCTACCGCCCGAGGCGCAGGACGCCTTATTCAACAGCGTCACCGCACTGAGCGCCGCTGGCAGCCAACTGGCCTCCGAGTTCGTCCCTGACACAACGATTTTCACCGACCAGCGCTGGCGCGCACATCACGAACGGATGAGTGAGCTCGGGTTCGTCCTCGACTTCAACGACCTCGTGTACCACTTCGAGCGCAGCCACATCATCGAATACCTGAGCAGGCGCGGCTGGCAGGTTTCGCACCGCACCGTCGCGCAGATGCATGCCGCCAACGGCTTCGTCTACCCCGACGACGAAGTCGCGGCGGCTTTCGCCGACAATGTTTACCTCAACGCCGTGCTGAGCTGATCGATCGCTAGTGCAGCCGCGGAAGGACTGCGGTGCGGTAGAAGTCGATTGCGGCGAGCGGGTTCTGTTGCGGAAAGCGCATGAACGGCGTCGCGCCGGCGTCCAGAACGGCCTGTACCGCCGCGATGTGGGTGGTGGCGTCGGTCCCGGTCGTCCAGCCGTGGATGACCTTGTCCACCGGATTGGCTTGCGCCGCACGCTGGATCTCGACGGGATTGGGTTGGTCGACGGCGCCGGCGGTGAACCGCCACAGCTCTGCGGCGCGGGTGATCTCGTGCTGGTCGCCGACGACGGCGAACATTTCGGCGCGTTTATCCAAAGTGGCCGGATCGCGCCCGGAATCCTTCGCGCCCTGGTCGAACGCGGTCACGAGCTTCTGGTTTTTGACGTCGTTGGCCTCGGTGATCCACCCGTCGCCGTACTGCCCGGCCAGGTGTGCGCTCTTAGGGCCGCTCGCGGCCACGAAGATCGGCGGTGGCGACGGCGGCACGTCGTAGAGCTTGAGCAGATTGGTCTGAAAGTAGCCGCCCTGGAACGATATTCGTTGACCGCTCCATAGTTGCCGGATGAGCTGGATGGCTTCGATCAGACGGTCGTGACGCTCACGGTACGGCCCGAACTGTGTGGTGGCCGCCTGCTCATTGAGCCGCTCGCCGGTTCCCACGCCGAGGAACACGCGGCCAGGGTAGAGCAGCGCGAGCGAGGCGAACGCCTGCGCGACGGTCGTCGGGTGATAGCGATAGATGGGGCATGTCACTCCGGTGCCGAACGGGACATGGTTGGTTCGTTGGCCCACTAACGCCAGCGTGATCCACGGAAACATCGAATGCCCCTCGTTGTCCTGCCACGGCTGGATATGGTCGCTGGCCCACAGGTAGCGGAATCCGGCCTGCTCGGCCACCTGAGCCTGGTCGACAAGCTGAGCAGTGGTGAACTGTTCGTGTCCGAGCACCAACCCCACCCCCGGTCCCGACGGCGGTGGCGGAGCGGCCGGTGTGGACGGCGAGCCGGCGGGCTGCCTTGAGCCGCACGCGGCTACCAGTCCGGCGGCGCCCACCATGCTTGCTCCCGCCGCGAGTTGTCCGAACGAGCGCCGTGATATTCCTCTCATGCAGGGGGAGTACCCATAACGCAACTTCTTTCGGCCATGTCGGGCGCCGACGGCGTCGCGTCAGTCGGTGAAGTCGATCCTTACCGACACAGGAGTCGTCTCCAACGCCTTGACGACCTTGGCCCCCACGACCCCGAACTTGCGACCGCGCGCCACGACATCGTCATCGGGTCTGAATTTCGCTACTCCGGCGCGCCACTGATTACCTTGCCGGACACGGACATTGGGGTTGTCGACGATGTTTCGACCCCAACCAGAACGGGTGCCGTGCTGACAGATGACCCACGCCCCATCGTGGTCGAATTGCGCCGAGACGGGCACGCGGCGCGCCTGGCCGGTCTTGCGGCCGACGGTTTCCAGTTCAGTAGCCAGCGCGGTGCGCAGTCCGAGTCTGCTCAACCCTTTGACTGCTGGATTGAGCAAGCGCCCGACAGCTCGTTCGATGCGGAACTTCCGCAACGTCTTGTCATCGTCGGTGTTCGTCACGGATATCTCCGAGTGTGAAGGGTGTAGAGGCTGCTAGTTGATGCCACGGTAGTAGACCAACCGGTATAGTTCAACCCATGTCTGCGCGCGATGCTCTCATCGTCAGCATGACGGGTCTGGTTCGACGTCGTGGTGTTGCCGGAGCCGGTCTCAATGCCCTGCTGGAGGACAGCGGAGTCGCGCGCAGAACCGTGTACTTGAATTTCCCTGGCGGCAAAGCGGAACTTGTGACCGAAGCCACCCGCATTGCCGGACAAGCGCTGAGTGCAGTGATCCGGTCGGCCGACGATGGAGGCGACCCGATCCAGGCCGTCCGGACCTTCATCGACCAGTGGAAGGTGCAACTGCGCGCAACAGAGATGGAAGCCGGCTGCCCAATCGTTGCTGCGATCCTCGGCCGTTCGGAAGCACCGGCAGCCGCGCAGGCAGCTGCCGAGGCAGTTGATGACTGGCGCGGCATCCTGGCGGATCGATTGATCGGCTCCGGTGCCGACCCAGACAAGGCCCGCTCACTGGCGACGTTGGTAATCGCCGCAATTGAGGGCGCTGTCGTCATCGCGCTGGCCAGCGGATCGACAGATGCGCTCGACGATGTCGGACGTCACCTGATCGAAGTCATCCAACTGCATGTACCGGCCACGGAATAGGAATGGCAAGGCTCAAGTGCAGGCACCTGCCAGCCCAAAGGATGAGGTGATACATACTCTCGGTGCCCCCACTAGGACTCGAACCTAGGACCTGCGGATTAAAAGTCCGTAGCTCTACCAACTGAGCTATAGGGGCGCGAGGCACAGGATACTGCTTGCCGCAGCGGTGCTCGTTTGAGGATTCGGTCCATGGTGCCCTAAGCTGGCTTGGCTCCCAACGTAACCATGTTGCGGGTACCCCGGAGAGATTCGGTTCTGGCCCCCTTCGTCTAGCGGCCTAGGACGCCGCCCTTTCAAGGCGGTAGCGCGGGTTCGAATCCCGTAGGGGGTACGGCGACGCGGTGACGCGGAGCAAACAGTACAGCGAGGCCCTGTGGCGCAGTTGGTTAGCGCGCCGCCCTGTCACGGCGGAGGTCGCGGGTTCGAGTCCCGTCAGGGTCGCCGTCGCGCGAGGCACACGATGCCTTCCGGCCAGGTAGCTCAGTCGGTATGAGCGTCCGCCTGAAAAGCGGAAGGTCGGCGGTTCGATCCCGCCCCTGGCCACCACGAAGTCGGCGTTCCGCCTAACCCCCGCCGTAGGTCGGCCCTTGCACGCCATCGCGGTAGGTAGTGCATTTCTGCGATGGCCCTGTGGAGATGCAACAGGTCTCGATCAGGCTGGGCGCGGAACCGAAGTGAGGTGATACCTCCTCCGACGTGTATTGGCCGCCGGAACTCGCACACTGACTCTGAACATCGGTTTGTGCGTGGGCAAGAGGTGCGGCCAAGATCGTCACCGCCACCGCAATTCCGAAAGTGGCCGCGGGCCTGGCACTTAATACAGGGCGCTTCATGTTCCTCCGTAAGCCGCTGCTCTTGCCGAACTAACGGCGCTAGTTTACCCACTCTGCGCTCAAGCTCGCGGCCTCCGCAGTGGTCCGAAAACGCAGGTAGACTACAGGCATGTAATTCGGCCTGACGCGGGCGAAGGTCGCCCTCCCCGACCAAAGGAACGGCCCATGGACCCACTCAAGATTTCCAGCGTTGAACTCGACGATCGGGATCCGTTTCGAGCGACCTTCAAGGTGCACCTGTCCCGCGACATGACGGATTTCGAGCGCCAGACGCTGCCTCCGCTGCTTTCCGGAAGCTTCTCACCGTCCGAAGCTCGAGGTTCGGCGGTGGTCGCCATCAGAAACGCGACCATTGCGATGATCGAAGACCACCGGGACTTGCTCAAGCAGATTGTCGCAGAAGCCGAATCTTTGGCCAAGACAATGGAACACGATCAACACGCGGTTGCCGCTCAAGTCGCGGCCAGAGTGGAGGATGTCCGGCAGCGTGCCGCAGCCATCGACTGGAGCTGACGCAGCAGTCGCAGATAATAAGGCGATGACACCCTGTCGATTGCTTGCCGCGCTGGTTCTCGTGGTGTCCGCGACCAGCTGGGGTGCACGCGCCAACGCCGACGTGCCCCCGCTGAGCGCCGAGGCGCGCTCAGCGGGATTTGTCGACGTCCGCTCCGTGGTTCCCAACGCGGTAATCGATCTGCGCTATGCGACGCCCAACAACTTCACCGGCATGCCGTTGTATCCGGCCGATGCCCGCTGCCTGGTGCATGAATCGATGGTTCCCGGGCTTGCCGCTGCCGCAAAGGCATTGGGTTCGCAAGGACAGGTGCTCGCCTTCTGGGACTGTTATCGACCGCACGCGGTGCAGGTCAAGATGTTCGATGTTGTGCCGAATCCGGCATGGGTTGCCAAGCCCGGTCCCTATGCGAAAAGCCATGAGGCGGGGCGTTCGGTTGACGTGACAATGGCGAGCGCACAACAGCAATGCCCGCTCGCACGGCAGTTGGCCGGTCGATGCCTCGCCGATATGGGAACCGACTTCGACGATTTTTCGCCCCGCGCTCTTGCCTTCGCCACTGACGGCGTCAGCGCAGAGCAACAGGCAAACCGGGCCCGGCTGCGCGATGCGATGAGTGCCGGCGGGCTGTCGGTGTACTCCGGTGAATGGTGGCATTTCGACGGTCCGGGCGCCGGCGTTCAACGCCCGATCCTCGACGTTCCGGTCGACTGAGTATGTCTCACATTGTGGGATATAAGTTTCGTATTGTGAAATAGCGGCGGTAGCCTTCAGTGCGAGCATGGTTCGATCGCAAGGAGCCGCACGATGAACAGCAATCCCCAGGCCGTCTACACCCACGGGCATCACGAGTCGGTGCTGCGCGCGCATCGCAGGCGCACCGCGACGGACTCCGCCGGCTACCTGCTGCCGCACCTGCAGCCGGGGCTGTCGCTGCTGGACGTGGGCTGCGGCCCCGGGACCATCACCGTTGACCTCGCCGCTCGGATCGCGCCCGGCCGGGTTACTGCTGTCGAAATGACCGATGAGGCTTTGGATTTGGCTCGCGCAGAGGCGCGGGCGCGTGACCAGGCGAACATCGAGTTCGTGAGGTCTGACGTGCACGCTCTTGACTTCCCCGACAACACCTTTGACGTCGTGCACGCGCATCAGGTGCTGCAGCATGTTGCCGACCCGGTGCAGGCGTTGCGAGAACTACGGCGGGTGTGTGTGCCGAACGGAATCGTCGCGGTCCGCGACGCCGACTACGCAGGCTTCACGTGGTTCCCGCTACTTCCGGCGTTGGATCGTTGGCGCGAGCTATACACCAAAGCGGCCCGCGCGAACGGCTGCGAGCCCGATGCGGGCCGGCGGCTGTTGTCCTGGGCCCAGGACGCCGGGTTCGGCGACATCACCCCCACGGGCGGCATGTGGTGCATTGCCACACCGGAAAACCGTGACTGGTGGGGCCGAATGTGGGCTGACCGGATCGTCGAATCGGCCCTGGCCCGTCAGCTGGTGGATTCGGGAATGGCCAGTACCGCGGAGCTCGACGAAATCTCGTCGGCATGGCTGGAGTGGGCCGCTGCGCCAGATGGCTGGCTGGCGATCCCGCATGGCGAGATTTTGGGCCGGGCCTAGGGAAGCCCGCTGACCTCCTTTAGGCTGGTCAGCCTGCGGTATTGGCATTCTCTTTTTTTGCAAGTACGTTATCAATCGATGGATAACCACACCGAAACCTCGTCCGGCATCCCGCTGGAGCCCGTGTACGGGCCGGGAGATCGTGGTACCGAGCCGCCGCCGCCAGGCACATATCCCTTCACCCGGGGCAACTTCGCCGGCGGCTACCGAGGCAAGCTGTGGACGTTTCGGCAGTACTCCGGATTCGGCACGGTCGAGGAATCCAACCGCCGTTACCGCTACCTGCTGGAGCAAGGCGGGACCGGGTTGTCGGTGGCGCTGGACCTGCCGACTCAGTGCGGATACGACTCCGACGATCCCGAGTTCGGTGAAGAGGTCGGCCGGGTCGGTGTCGCGATCGACACCCTCGCCGACGCCGAGATCCTGTTCGACGGCATTCCGCTGGACAAGATCAGCACCAGCTTCACGATCAACGGCACCGCCGCGATCCTGCTGGCGTTCTACGTGGCGGCCGCCGAGCGCAAGGGTGTGCCGCGCGCCAAGCTCACCGGGACCATCCAGAACGACATCCTCAAGGAATACGCCTCGCGCGGCACCTGGGTCTGGCCGCCGGAGCCGTCGCTACGGCTGATCGCCGACACCATCGAGTTCTGCGCAGCCGAAGTTCCCAAATTCAACGCGATCTCGGTGGCCGGGGCGCACTTCCGTGACGCCGGGGCCAACGCGGTACAGGAGATGGCATTCACTCTCGCCGACGGCGTCACCTACTGCGACACTGTCGTGGAACGCGGCCGGATGACCATTGACCAATTCGCGCCGCAGATCTCGTTCTTCTTCTACACCCACGGCGATTTCTTCGAGGAGATCGCCAAATACCGTGCCGGACGACGACGTTGGGCGACGATCGTGCGGGAACGCTACGGCGCCACCACCGACAAGGCGTCGATGTTCCGCTTCGGCTGCGTGTGTGGCGGCGCGTCGCTGTATGCCCCGCAGGCGCAGAACAACCTGGTGCGGGTGGCCTACGAGGCGCTGGCCGCCGTGCTGGGCGGTGTGCAGTCGATGTTCACCGCGGCCTGGGACGAGCCTTTTGCGCTACCGACCGAGGAGTCCACCACGCTGGCGTTGCGCACCCAACAGATCCTGGCCCACGAAACCGGGGTGGCCCGCGTCGCGGATCCGCTCGGCGGCTCCTACTTCGTCGAGGCCCTCACCGATGCCACCGAGACCCGCATCATCGAGATCATGCATGACCTCGATCAGCACGGCGGAATGGTCCGCGCCATCGAAGACGGCTATCTGCAAGGCCTGATCGCCGATGAAGCCTTCGGATCCACCAGGACATCGAAGCCGGCACGCGGCCCGTCGTCGGGGTCAACCGGTTCGTCTCCGAGGAGCCGCCACCCGAAATCGTCACCTATGAGCTGGATGCCGAAGGACGCGATCTCCAACTCAAGCGGCTCACCAAAGTGAAGGCCGAAAGAGATTTGGCTGCAGTAGAATCCAGCCTTGCCGCGCTGTCGCGCGCAGCCGAAGGAACCGACAATCTGATGCACAAGCTGATCGACTGCGCAAACGCCTACTGCACGGTCGGTGAGATGGTCTCTACCCTCAAAGCGGTTTGGGGCGAATTCCAGCAGCCGGTGGTGTTTTAGATGGCAGTGCGGATCCTGGTCGCCAAGCCCGGTCTCGACGGACATGACCGCGGGGCCAAGATCGTCGCTCGCACCCTGCGGGACGCGGGATTCGAGGTGATCTACACCGGTATCCGGCAGCGCATTGAAGACATCGCGTCAATCGCCGTACAAGAAGATGTGGCCGTCGTCGGGTTGAGCATCCTGTCCGGTGCGCATGTCGCGCTGACCACCCGCACCATCGAGGCGTTGCGCGCGGCCGACGCCGCCGATATCGCCGTTGTGGTCGGCGGAACGATACCCGAGAGCGACGTGCCCAAGCTGCTCGCCGCCGGGGCGGCAGCGGTATTTCCGACCGGGACCGCGCTGGATGTGCTGGTGCGGGAGATCCGCACGCTGACCGGCAGCAACCCCGAACCTGACCTGAAGGGAACTGTGGAACCGTGCGCCTCGGAGTAATGATCGGCGCGGAGCGTGGCGATTCCGCGCGCAAGGTCACCGAACTGCTTGCCGACATCGATTGGGCCGAAGCCGCGGGGATGGACACCGCTTGGATTCCGCAGGTTCCCAACGACTTCGACGCGCTGACGGCTGTCGCGCTGCTGGCCACCCGCACCAGCCGAATCGAGCTGGGCACCGCGGTTGTGCCGCTGCAGGCGCAGCATCCGATTGCGTTGGCGCGCCAGGCGTTATCCGTGCATGCCGCCGCCGGAGGCCGGCTGGCACTCGGGGTCGGGCCATCGCATCACTGGATCATCCGCGACATGCTGGGATTGCCCTACGAGCGGCCTGCCGCCTACACCCGCGACTATCTAGAGGTGCTGAACGTCGCGTTCGAACGGGCCGGGGCCGGTCGACGTCGAGAACGAGACTTTCACCGTGCACAATCCGCTGGACCTCGGCCCGATGGCGCCGCTGCCGGTGTTTGTCGCGGCGCTGGGCCCGGTGATGTTGACGCTGGCCGGGGAGCGGGCCGACGGAACCGTGCTGTGGATGGCCGACGAGCGGGCTATCGCCGAGCACGTGGTGCCGCGGATCACCAAGGCCGCCGACAACGCCGGCCGCTCAGCGCCGCGTATCGTCGCTGGAATTCCCGTTTGCCTATGTGCGGCAAGCGAAGTCGACGCGGCCCGGGAGCGGGCTAACCGGATCCTGGGTGAAGCCGAGGTCTCGCCCAACTATCAGCGGCTGCTGGAGTGCGGCGACGCGCGCGATGTCGGCGACATCTGCGCGGCCGGCGACGAGGCGGCCATCCTGGCGCGGATGCGCCGGTTCGCCGACGCCGGGGTGACCGACCTGTCGGTGCGGCTGCTGCCGATCGGCGACAACCGCGACGAGCTGGTCGCATCGAAACGCCGTACCCGGGACGTCATTGCCGCACTCGGCGCCGAACTGCGATGACGGGGCCGCTGGCGGCGATCAAGATCCTCGAGGTGGGCACCATGTTGGCCGGGCCGTATGCCACCATGCTGCTGGCCGATCTCGGCGCGCAGGTCACGAAGATCGAGCCGCCGGGCGGCGAGATCTCGCGGCGGGTCTCCGACAGCTACTTCGCCAGCCTCAACCGCAACAAGGACAGCGTCAGCTTGGACTTGAACTCGCGCGAGGGCCAACGACAGCTCGGCGCGCTTGTCGCGGAATCCCATGCGCTGCTGGTGAATCTGAAGCCATCGGCGATCCACCGGCTGGGACTGACCTACCAGGCGCTGCGAGGGTGGAACGAGCGCATCGTGTGCGTCGCGATCACCGGTTTCGGGTTGGACAACGGCGATGACCCAGCCTTCGACTACGTCATCCAGGCCGCCACCGGGATAGCCGCGCTCACCGGCGAGCCGGACGGGCCGCCGACGCTGCCCGGCTATTCTTCGGCGGACAACTCCACGGGGTTGGCGGCTGCGCTCGGCCTGCTCGCCCAAATCACTTCGGGGCGCGGCGGTCAAGTCGATGTGTCGCTGCGTGACGTGATGCTATCCCAGCTGAACTACCACGCATCCGCATACCTCAACGACGGCATCGAGCCGCAGCGCCGACCCTTCGGTGCTCACTCTTACTACGTTCCGGCGCAGATCTTCCCGACGGCGTCCGGCTATCTGGCGTTGTTCATAACCCATGACGGCTTCTGGAAATCCTTTGCCGGCGAAGCCAATATCACCGAATTCGAGACGATGGCCGAACGTGTGTCGCGGCGTGACGAGGTGCTGACCGTCGTCACCGCCACGCTCGCGACCGACACCGCTGCGGGTTGGGAAGCCCGGCTGCGTCCGCTGGGGGTGCCTGCGGCAGCGGTGCGAACTCTGCCCGAAGCGTTACAGGCCACACCGGAAATCGTGGTCACCGCAGGTGATTTCCGCCTCGTAGGCAACCCGATCCGGGTGGCGGGTTACCAACCGGACTACCGCCCGCCGCCTGAACTGGGCGAGCACGGCGACACCACTTGAGCTGCTAGTGGGTGGTATGGGCCTGGTTACATTCTCCCTGGCAGGAGAATCGGGAAAGTGGCTGATGCCCCGCGCATCCGTTTCGTCGGACTGAGGCACGGGCGGATGCTACTGTCGGCCGTATCGAGGTCCGTTCACAGAATCTGAGTGTTGTCGTTGGGCCGTAGAGTCACGGGGGCGATTACCGCCTGTGTTCTGACGCTCGCTACAAGTAGCTGCGGCGGCGGAGCGGCTACTCACACCGCTCGGCCGACCGGCGAAACATTCACTCTTCCATATGTTTTCGAGTCGGCGAAAACTCTCTCCGATGGGCCGCTGCTGGCGGTGTCCATCGCGGGTGGTGCGAACAAGATCGTCAAGATCGACACCGGGTCGCGGGGCTCCGTAGACACCGTCGGAGGCCTGATGGAAGTCGGCGACCTGGGCGTCGAGCTCGGCACGCCGCTGCCGCGATGGCGACGGCCCGCCGCCGCTGGACTTGCGCCAGTTGTAGAACCCTGAGCGTGACACCTCCAGCAGCCCGCACATCCGTGACACCGTGTAGGTGGCCTTCTCCGCCTCGATCGCCCGGTAGGCCTCTACCGGTTCCGTTCGGAGACGAAGAAGGCCGCGGCCTTTTTCAAAAACTCACGGTCCAAACGCAATTCAGCATTCTCACGGCGCAGGCGTTCCAACTCCGCGCGTTCATCGGCATCGAGCACCGCGCCAGTATTCCCGGCGTCATCGGCTGCGCGGGCCAGGCGCACCCAACGACCCAACAATTGTTCTCCCACGCCGATCTCGGCCGCGACATGCGCGGTCGGCCGACCAGTTCGATCACCAGGCGGGCAGCCTGCTCCCGGAACTCCGGGGTGTACTTCTTACGCTTGCCCGACATACGGACATCCTTCCCGCGGGACCAGCAGTCCCACCAGTCAGGTGTCCACCGTCAGGGGTCAACCCCAGTTTAGAAAATTGTAGTAACAGATACACGTTGTTCATGCTGCCGGCATAATGTGGTAGCCCTCAGAGTTCGTCGTGGGGCGAGACGCGCTGATTGTGTCTACAAATGTGTTGTGTAGCCGTCGGGAAACTGACAACGCCCGTTATCTGTATCCATGGCTGATCACGCTAGCTCATTACTCCGCTCGCATGACTTCTGCTGGTAGCCAAGCAGATCAGGTTGTCATGCCTGTTGCGTGTCGGCTTTCGTGCAGTTCGAGTAGTGCACTACTCGTGACGGCCCAATCAGCCGTCAATAAATTATTCGGTGGCAGGGCTAGGGCCATCCGTGCCGAAAGCGGACTTTTCAGCTGAACAGAAAGGCACGTGCTCATGTCTCTCACCTCGACCGGACTGTCGGATCTTCAGGGCCTCGGCGTTGGGCAAACGACAAATTTCCTCGTTCAGATCGAAACTACGCTGCCGAACCAGGCGAACGTTATTGCCAACGCGGATGCGCTTCTGGCGGTCCTGGAGAACGAATTCACGGTCACGACGGGTTGGTTCAACACGCCGAGCGGCAAGTTCGGGGCGGGACATCAACAGGTCGTCAACCTGAACCAGCCGGACACCGCTACCAGCGGGGGCGGCTATACCGAGCCCGGATCGAACAACAGCGGTTACGGCAACCCCATCAACCTTGATGCCCAGAACCTGGCCACCGGCGCGCTCGCCGCTGGACGCGTCCAGGATCAGTTCATGGCCGAGTGGTCCGAAATCCTGATGTCGCTGACCAGCACCTGGCACAGCTACGACAGCAGCGGCGAGGGCCTGTCCCAATTCACCAGCATCATTCGCTTTCAGACCGGCCACTACAACTATTATCAATCGTTCGTCGACGCCTGGCTCAACGGCGGGCAGGCATGGTCAAATAACAACAAGAAGTACGTATCTTCGCCTAACGCTGCGCGATCCGATTGGGTCACCCAGACCTTTACCGGCATCACGACGAGCGCTGGCGACCAGATCCACGGCGACGGCGACCAAGTCAGTTACGGCTGCTCGCTGGCGTTCCTCTTCTACCTGAACACCCAGCTGAGCTTCAGCATCAACCAGATCATCGGCGCCTACAACGGAACCATGGCCACGATCTACAACACGTTGACCGGCGACCCCGGCGACCCGTTCCCGTTCTTCCTGGCGCTTATCAGCAATGTCTTTCCCGCCTCGGCCACCGCCGCGATCCCGAGTCCTGTCTTCGACAACCCCTTCCCGATGGGGCTCCTATCGTTCTGGGGCAACAACAACATCTTTAGCCGCGACCAAGCGAAGGACATCGTCGCCAATCAGGGCGGGGTCGTCTCCAACGCCTTCTACCTGATCCTGGAAGGCTTCAGCATCAACTCGTTCAACGCCAACGGGATCTCCGTGCCGACGCCGAGCGGGGGCTTCGCCAGCCTGTCCGGCATCAAGGTCCAGCCGTCCCCGGCGAGCCCGGGCGGACCGGTTCCGGCTGCGGCGCCTCCGATCTACGAGGATCCGGGCAACCCCAACATTCCTCAGCGCATCCGTTTTTCCTTCGACGTCGTCTTCACCGACGAGAGCGCCTTCCCGCCCGTCGGCAGCACGACTCCGGTCACCGCGGTCTTGAACGCCGCGGCCCAGATCGGCGGGGCCACCCTCAGCGGTGCGACGGCCTCTCTGGGTTTCGAACTTTTGGCTGGCGCCAACCCGTATTTCACCAATGTCGACGCGTCGAACGCCGCGGACCTCCCTTATCTCAGCCAGGATCTGCGCGTCTTCTCGGTGATCGCCAACCAATCGCCGTTGTCCGGCGCGCCGGCCTTCACCAGCGACGCCTACAGCTCGATCCAGAGCTTCATCCAATTTTTGAACGGCAGCACCACCTACACTCAGCCCAGCACGACCGACCCCTTGGACAACCTGCCGGGCCAGACCGGCTTCGAGACGGCCGACAGCTCGGTCACGCCCACCGACGGCGCGGGCCATACAGCCTACAATTTCGCCGTCGCCCGCGTCCGTCTGCGCGGGACGGCGCTCGACCAGGCTGCCAACTGCCGGGTGTTCTTCCGCCTGTTCGTCGCCCAGTCCTGCGACACCGACTTCCAGCCTTCGACCACCTACAAGAGCACGCAGGGCACGAGCGCGCCCGACACGGGCCATCCTGTGAGGCCGCTGGCCTCGGCGCAGACGACCGATCCCAGCGGCCAGACGCTGCAAACCACTCCGTATTTCGCGACCGACATCTCTGGCACGCACGACTATGACGGGACGAACCCCAACGCCAACATCCGCAGTGTGCAGATCCCGGCCGCCCATGATCAGGTCTGGGCCTACTACGGCTGTTTCCTCGACATCTACGACGCCGCTGGCAACGCAAACCTGGGCGGCACCCACCACTGCATCGTCGCCGAGATCGCCTACAGCGACGCCCCGATCCCCACGACCACGGCCACCGGCGCGGCGCCGAGCCCGCTCAGCTGGGACCAATTAGCCCAGAGAAACCTGCAGATCACGCTGTCGGAGAACCCGCAGTCCCGGGCGACGCATGTCGCGCCCCAGGCCTTCGACATTAGGCCGAGCAAGGCGCTCATCCCCCTGCCCGGGCAGCCCGTCGCCTACCCCGACGAACTGATGATCGACTGGGGCAAGACCCCTCCGGGGAGCATCGCGACCATCTATTGGCCCGCTTTGAACTCGAGCACCGTCCTTTCGCTCGCGAATTCGATCTACTCGACTCATCTCCTCAGCGCCGCCGACAGCAGCACGATCCAGTGCACGACCACGCGCGGCGTCACCTATGTTCCTATCCCGCATGTGCCGAGCGGGAACTTTGCCGGTCTTCTGACGATCGACCTGCCGTCGACGATCACCGACGGCGAAGTGTTCGACATCATGGTCCGGCGGGTCGCCACCCGGCGCGGCGTCCTGCCGCCCCCGCCCCCGCCGCCGCCGCAAACGCAAAGCGCGCCCTCGCAATACCCTCTGCCCAAGAGCAAGGGGCGACGACCTGCGCCGGGCTCGACAAAACAGGACAATGGCTTCACCTGGCGCCAGGTGTGCGGTGCGTTCAACGTCCGCATTCCGGTCACCAACGCAGCGGTCATGCTGCCGATCGAAGAGGATACGCTGGCTATCCTCAAGTGGCGGCTCCAGACGAAGCCTGCGCCCTATCGCTGGCGGCCAGTGTGGCGGCGCTACATCGAGCTGGTCGGCGCGAAGGTGAATGGCCTCGGCGTCGATCCCGGCACGATCCCTCCGTCTCTCGGCGGCTACTCCGGCAAGGGCGGCCACGGCCGTCCGGAACCGGGCCATGATCGCGGCCACGCGGCGACCGGCAAGATCGACGGCGTTTTCTATGATCGATTCGGCGACTTCGAAGGCTTCGATCTGCGCACCGAACACGGCGAGGAGCGACGCTATCGGGCACGCGAAGATGAGATCGAACGCCTGGTCCTGGAGGCCTGGCGCGAGCGCTGGCTGGTCACGGTCGTGGCGGAGGATCGCGAGCACCACCATTGGGATATCGCCCCCTGGGTCGCGAGGATCATTCTGCGGAGGGCGGGAAGCTGAAAGGGCGGCTCGCCAATGCCGGCGTCGGGCAACGAGGACATGAACCGCCCCGGCGAGTCCGGAGACCTGTTGACGTGAGAGCTCAGCGGTCGGCTGTGCTCGGTGCTGAGCCTAGAGGGGCGTTGTCTGGTTGGCGGGCGGATTCTCGCCCAAGCGTGGCGACCCCATCAAAATCCCCGGAGCCACCGGCATCGCCATCAGCCCCGACGGACACCGCATCTACGTCAGCGACAACAACAGCGGCCTCACCGCAATCAACACCGGGCGCTAAGCGCCCGACGGCCGGCGGTGCTGGGGGCTAGGTGGGCCTGCATACCCCAGCGGGGACAAACCCGGCCGCTCGAATTCGACCCGGGACACTGAACCCCGCCAACCAGCCACCAGCTGGGTAGGCTGCCAACGACACGCACCAATTAGCACACGGCCGCCACACGGCGCCAGCAGGCGCGGCGACGGTAGTGGGACAGTCCCGAAGCGAACTCGTCCACGTCGCGTTCGTCCGCTAGCGCCCGCTGTTGCCTGGTCGTTGGGTAGCGTGGGGCGGTGATCGATCCTAAAGAGTTGCTGGCGAAGTCAACTGACTCGCTCACCGTAGGTCGGGTCTTTGGCACGCCGATCGAAAAGGATGACTGTCTCGTTATCCCGGTGGCTTGGTTCGCTGGCGGCGGCGGAACCGGGGTGGAGATGCCACCACACGGGCGACGGCTCTCCGGATTCGACCGGTGAACGTGTAGGCGCCGGGTTCGGGGGTGTGAAATGGCCGATCGGGGTGTACGCCGTGAAGGACGGCAAAGTTCGGTTCGTACCGGCGGTCGATGTGACATGGGTGCTGCTAGCCGCGATCGCGGCAGTCGCGGCTGTGCTAACTCGAAGCAAGATGAAGTTTCCGCTCCGAACTCCGACCATTGCCGCAACATAGGAGCATCTGAGATCAAGGGGTGTTCCGCCTCGTCATTTCCCTGAGTCGATGGTGGCGGCATCGATGAGCGTTTCGGCGGCCGATCGCGCGTGTAGCAGGGGGGAGGTGTCGTTGAGTGAGGTCGCCAGGGCTTTGGCGCCCTCGAAGAGCACGGCGAGCTGGTTGCCGAGCCGGTAGGGATCTCGGGCGCCGGCTTCGGTTGCGGTGTGGATGAGACGGGCAGTGAAGTCCAGTTTGTGCGCGTGCACGATGTCTTCGACCCCGGGCATCTCACCTGCCGCCTCGACTGCGGCGTTGTGGAAGGGGCAGCCGCGGAAACGGCTGCCCGGCGCGCTATCGAAGATGGCCAACAAGCGGCCGCGTGGCGAGGCGTCGGCGGTGTCGATGGCCTGCTCGCTGGGCATCCCGCCGGCGTGGTGGATGCGGCGCAGGTACTCCTCCACGAGCTCATTCTTGCTGGAAAAGTGCTGGTAGAACGTGCGTTTCGACACGTGGGCGTGTTCGGTCAGCCGCTCCACCCCGGTGGCGTGGATCCCCTCGCGGTGAAACAGGGTTGTTGCGGCGGTGAGGATCCGCTCGCGCGCTCCGCGACCGCCGCGACCAGCCGGCCCGGCCGTGACCGTCCGTGTTCCACTCACGGCATCAAGCATACCGAATGGTTTACATTTCGCCCCGCCTCGACAGCGGCGTTGTGAAAGGGACGGCCGCGGAAACGGCCGCCCGGGGTGCTATCGAGGGGCCAGTGCGCGGCTGCGCGGTGACCCATCGGCGGCGTCGATGGCCTGCTCGGTGGGCACCCCGCCGGCTTCGCGGATGCGGCGCAGGTACTCCTCGACGAGCTCATCCATCCGAAGAAGTGCGGGTACAACGTGCGTTTCGACGCGTTGGCGTGTTCGGTTAGCCGCTCCACCCCCGGTGGGAGCGGATTCGGTCGCGGTGAAACAGGGTTGTCGCGGCGGTCTGTATCCGAGCGCGTGCTCAGCGCCGGCTGCGACCAGCCGGCTGGGCCGTGGCCATCGTCGTTTCGTCTCGTAGTAATAGCACACCGATCGGTGTACAAACAGTCAAAAGCCTTGTAGTCTGAAACGCCAGGGCAGAGCGCTCGGTGTACATGGCCCCGTTGGGAGGCACATATGGCAGTCGACCCCACACGTGGCCAATGGGTGGCGCAGCCATGACGGTGCTTCTCGATACCAGCACTCTCCCGGCGCGCGACCGGGCCGACGCCATTCGTGACGCGGTCGCGCAGACCTTCGTCCATGTGGAGCTCACCTTCGCCACGGGCCGCTTGTAGTAGCCGGGGAACATGTTCTCGGTCTTGAGCAGCAACTCGCCTCGCGGATACGGCCGGTCGGTGGCGAAGTAGCCTAGATCAGGAACGTCGACCAGCTTGTAGTCGATGACCGGCGGACTTTGCACTTCGCCGTCGAACAACACCTTCCCGGCTTCGGTGGAGCCGTAGCCGTCCGTCAGATGCATCTCGAGCAGGGATTCAACCCAGGCCTTCAGCTCCGGGGAGGTGGGCGCCGAGCCCGTCACCGCCAAGATGTACCGCCCGCCCAGCAGGTACTGCCGCTGCTCGACCAGGACCTCAGATTCGACGGCCGCGCGGGCGGCAGGGTCGGTGGGGTCGGATAGCCGCGTTGAATTGCCCGGCTCCTCCTCGGACTCGTTCCTCGTCCGCATCGTCGCCAGGCGGCGATCGACTTCGCGCTGGAATTCACCGAACAGGGTCTCCCAGATTCGCGGCACGAAGTTCAACTCGGTGGGCCGCACCAGCTTGAGGTCCTCCAGCAGCGTCGAGAGGTCACTCTTGGCGGCGAAATAAGCCGTGCCGCCATTGCCGAGCGTGCCGTAGAGGATGACGCGTCCCATGCCGTGGCTCATCGGCGTGAAGTTGAGAGTGATCGACGCGGCGCTCGGCCCGAACCAGTTTCTGCTGGACCTGCACCACAACTTGCCGACATTGCTCTGCGGATACATCGCACCTTTGGGTGCGCCGGTGCTGCCGGATGTGTAGACCAGCAGAGCCAGTGGGTCCCCAGAGTCGGCAAAGTCATCGGGCACGGCCACGGGCCGGGCCGGCGCGGAAGACACAGCCTTCCCGCGGTCGAGGACGTCGGCCAGGGTCTCGACAATCACCCGGGTGTCAGCCAACCGCGCGCGGGCGGTTTCCACGGCCTCGCGCTGGTCGTCGACCTCGGGGTAATAGTCGAACACCACGAGCTTCGCGGGCACAGCGCCTGTTTCCGAGCCGCTCAGGATCAACTCGACGGCGTCGTGCAGCTGGTTCACGCTCGCCGCGATCACGCTGGGCTCGGTCTCGGACACGATCGGCTGCAGCTGGGTGATCGCCGCGCTCGTTTGTAGCGGAACCGCCACCGCGCCGATCTGGCCTAGCGCGAGGTCGATGGTGGTGAAGTCGACGCTGGTGAAGCCCAGTTCGCAAACCCGATCACCGGCTTGCACCGACTCGTTGGTCAAGGCGCGCGTCAGCGCGCCGACGCGGTCGCTCAGCTCCCGGTAGGTGATGGTCTCGAAGTAGGGGAGCACCTCCAAAGAGGTGCGTCCGGTCTTTGGGTCCTTGACGAACTCCACGGCGCGCTGCCCGAGTGCCGGGCGGTCTGCGTAACCCTCTAGCGCAGTCTGAACGATCTGCGGCAGTCGCAGCCCAGGCAACTCAAGGGCGGCGGCGACCGCCGGGCTCGGCTTGGCTGCGGCGAACTGTGGGTCGTTGGCGGATAGGTCCTCGATACGGCGGGCGACCTGGTCGATGCCGCCGTCGACG
Organism: uncultured Actinomycetota bacterium; assembly: GCA_963720085.1. GTDB lineage: Bacteria > Actinomycetota > Actinomycetes > Mycobacteriales > Mycobacteriaceae > Mycobacterium. The sequence goes on along the minus strand of CAVRER010000083.1, from coordinate 128,090 downwards.
GGAATGTCGGCGGCCGTGGTGAAGCTGCTTAGGTCCGCGGCCAAGAAAAGCGCCGCGTTCGCGACCTCCTCGGCCGTGGCGTAGCGGGCCAGCGGAACAATGCTGCGCTGGTAGTTCTCGAACTCCTCGGCGGCGTTGGGACCAGGGTTCAGCACGTCAGCGAGTGCATTGATGCCGGGCGTCTCGGTGGCGCCAGGGCCGATCACGCTGACGCGAATCTTGCGGTCCCGCAACTCACTTTCCCAGGTGCGGGCGACTGATCGCAGCGCCGCCTTGATGGCCGCGTACACGCCGATGCCGTCGTTGCCCTCGGCATTCGGGTTCGACGAGTTCAGGATGATTGATCCGCCGTCGTTCAATAACGGCAGCGCCTTCTGCAGGTGCTCTTGTGTGACTTCGCCGATCCGTGCGACATTGATGACCGCGGCGTTGGCGAACACGACGTCCAGGCGCCGTCCAGTGTCGGCCACCGCGGCGTATAGCCGGTCGCGATCCCCTGGCTTACTGCCGTCACCCTGCACACCGGTGACGTTCTCGCCGATTTCCTTGACCGCCGCATCGAGTTCGGCCCGACTCCGTCCGTTGATGAAGACGTACGCGCCCTCCTCGACGAACCGATTGGCGGTGGCCAACCCGATGCCTGTCGAACCGCCGGTGATTACCGCAGTCTTGCCCTTGAGAAGTCCCATGATCATGCCTTTCACGCCTGGACCTTTCTCCGGGGACATCTGCTGAATGGACCCACAAGCCCGTGTAATGGCCGCCCGAACACTCACCACTGGAATTTGCGGTGTCGTTTTTGACGCTACGACGATGCGACCGTTCCCGGCGCTCGGATCACCGACCGTGCGGCCCCTGCACAGTGTTGTGCAGACGATGAGCACTACTGATTGATGAACTCGCCCGTGGGTGCCGTAGATGTAGGCGAGCCGCCTGCCCGAGTGCTCTACCCAGTCGCCGACCCGCTGCACCTGTTCGCGGGTAAAGGGGAGGGTCGACCAGGACCGCATCGCGTTCGCCGAAGAGGTCGCGCAACTGGTCGGCGGTCAGCGGAACCTCGGGCTAAGTAGTGATTCCAGCCAGTTGGTATGCCACCGCATCGAATGCGCACAGCGTGTCTAACATGTGCGGCTCATGAGAGTGCGGCTGGGTGGATAACTTGGCGGCGACCACCTGCGCGGCGCGGTTGACGTAGATCATCTGACCACACATGCCCAGGCACAACACAACGTTGTTACCCGGGTAGGGAAACCACACTTGGTTGCGGTACATTCCCCCGGGCAATCCGGTGTCGTCGGGGCTGGCGGCGAACGCCTGACGCGAGTCAGGCCCGCCGTCGAGGGTGTCGGCGATCCACGCCGCCGGCACCACTTGCTGGCCGGTCAACGAGACACCGTCGTGCAAGAACAGCGACCCGAACCGGATCATGTCGGTAAGACATGCGTTGATGCCGCCGTCGAATATTCCGGTGCCGACGGTGTCTACGCCGATGGTGGCGTCGCATTGGGCGCCGATGCGGCTCCACAGCAGTTCCGACATCAGTTCGGGCATCCGCTGGCCGCCGGCGACCTCGCAGATCCAGCCGAGTACGTCGGTTTCACACGAGCGATATTCGAACGGGCCGCCGTGAGCCGACTTCTGCCGCGAGGTCAGCAGGAAGTCACGCAACGTGGAGGGAACGTCCGGACTGCTCTTGGGTGCCCACCCGATCGCCTGGTCGAGGACGTGTATCTCCGCGGTCGGGTCGAGGTAATTTTCTGAGAAGGCGATACCCGACCTCATGTCCAGCAGGTGGCGCACCGTCGCACCGGCGTAGCCGCAGTTCGCCAAGGCGGGAACGTATGCCGTGACCGGCGCGTCAAGCTCGATCGCACCGGCCCCGTGCAGCGCGCCTACCACGGCTGCCACCAGCGACTTGCTGACCGAGAACAGCAGGTGCCGGGTCTGGGCCCCCAAGCCGTCGAGGTACTCCTCGGCCACCATCGAACCGCGGTAGGCGACGGCCCACCCGTCGGTAGCGGTGGTGGCCATCACCGCGCCAACGGTGGTGGCCACTCCGTCAGTGCTGGTCACCCGGATCTCGGCCATCGGAGCACTGGCTGCGGGCAACGCCGCGGCCGGCCCGGTCCCGCCCGAGATTACCGCGGTCGGCACGAAGTCTTCGACGTGCTGGAATGACCAATGCGAATATGGCGCCGACAGCCAGTTGTCCAGTGAGATACCGGCCGGGACGCGACCAGGTTCGCCGCCGATCATGCGCGCGGCTTCACGGGATCGCCGGGTGGTCGGATGACCAACGGTGCGCTGATTCCAGCTGGGAGGCGATGCGGATGAGGAGATCGTCTCGGCTGAGTTGGCGGCGGTGTACGCCGTCCCATGCCCTTCGCGGTAGCGGGTATGGCGCAGCGGTGAGCGCAGGAACGCCTGGATCAGGGGCTCGCGCTCGATGGTTTGTCGAGCGGTTCGTGCGGCCGCTGCTCACGCTCGTGCGACGAGCCGCGAGACGATCGGCGCAGCCGGCGTCAGGGGTGTTGAGGTGAACTTCGCCTTGAGCCCTTTAACCCAGCGCCGGCAGCGCTCGGTGAGCTGGTAGTCGTCGGTCTGCAGATGCCCGCGGGTGACGAGCACGCCGAGTTGGGCGCCCTCGCAGCGTAAGTCGCCAGGCGCCGCGATACGCATGTAGAAGGCCTCGGACCCGTCGAGCAGCGTGGCCCAGTCGTTGGCGGGGCGCGCAAAGGAGACACGCCCGTCGTCGTCGACGCGCCACACACCGGTGCGTGGCGTCGCGGTGAAAATCTCGATATCTTGTGAGGTCTCACTGATTATCAGCTGACCCCAGACCTCGTCCTCGCCATAGCCCCGCTCCCAGCGCGAATTGATCTCGTCGATGTCGAGCTTGTACTCCACGTCCATGTACTCGAGCAGGTGGAAGAGGAACAGCGGCATGTCGGCGTAGGCCTCGGTGGTCAAGTTCGTCATCGGGCTGGCGCCGCTGAGGCGCGGGTTCACCTCGCCGAGATAGAGCTCGTCGGAGTCCAGGTCATGAAGAAGGTCCACCTCGAAGTAGCCGCGGTATCCCTCGCGGCTCAGGATGTCGCCCAGCTTTCCTACCATTTCTCGCGCGGCGCGGGTCTGTGCGGGCGGCAGCACCTCGCGCCAGATGTCATTGCCGCACCAGCTGCCCTTGCCCGGAGTCAGCTCCGGGTAGCCGACGAGACTCGTCATCGCGGGGCCGATCACGGTGCCGTGGCGGGTCACGGCGCCCTCGAGGCACACCTCGACATTGCGGATGCGCTTCATGACTTTGACTTCCTGCCCGACCAGGTCACCGGCGTGATCGTCCCAATCGCCCTGGCCGCGCACAAAGAACACCGTGCTGCCGGCGTCGCCATAAGCAGCCACGACGACCAGGTCATCGCCCAGCCCGGCGCTTTCCGCGAGCGCCAACAGCTCGTCGTAGGAGCCGGCCCGGCCGATCACGTGAGGCACGCTCGGCACGCCCGCCTCGTCGGCCAGGCGCGTCATGACGATCTTGGAGCCCAGCCTTTCGCGTAATTCCACGGGAGGGTGCATGACCTCCAGCCCCGCCTGGCGCGCGAGGGCCTGCGTCTCCTCGTCCATCATCACGAAGCAGGCCTTGCCACCGGGCCCTCGGCCCGCGATGAACTCAAGTGTCTCGGAATCGCGCAGGAGGTGGTTGCACACATCTCCCATGGAATCGAAATCAATGCGGTCGCGCCGGCGGGGCACGAACACGCGCGAATGTACGCCCTCAAAAGAGTCAAAGTACGTCAGGTAGAAGAAGTTTCGTACCCAGCGGTCGATGCCTAGCAGGTTGAACGGGGTCGGCGAGATGAAGTACAGCGGCATGGTGTTGGTGTGAAAGAACGCGCGTACGTCCGAGATGCCGTTCAGCAGGCGGCGCGGCTCGGGCTCCGGCCCGCCGGCGGGCCCGATCACGCCAGCCGCGCTGGCGTCGATGCCTGGGCCCGGCGCAGGCACCGCGGCGGCGGCAAGGGCGCTACGGTCAGCGCGACGGCGGTGAGCTCACATACGTCCATGCCACAAGTCTGCACCTGCCTATGGCCGTGTGGAAGCGTGGAGTGCTCCAACGCCGGCCTCGTAGGAGCCGGCGCACCTTGCCGGTGCGTAGCCGTATTGACCGAGAGCGCCGAATAGGCATCGGGATCCGGTTACCGCTTATTCACCGCGAATGACCCGGAGTCGGCCGGAATTGACCGGTTGTCACGAGAGCGTCTAGATCTCCAATCTAGTTGTCGCGCAGGAAAATTAAGCAACAACCGGCATCGTCGGGTCATACGGTTTGGTAATCCCTAGGTTGCACGTTCGAGTCGTGCCGGGGGCACTGTTACGCCGGGTTGGCGTAGATACGGGTCGGTGAGATCAGCACAGCGGTGCGACGCTGCTCGCGCATCACCCGGTCGTAGGTGTCCCAGTCGTCGTGGGTCCCGCCGGCGGCGGTGAAGATCTCGCGCAGCATCACCCGGAGCCGCTCGTCGTCGACGTCGGGGTGCGGGTCATCGGGTCCGATCAGCTCCGCCGAACCTTCGACGGTGGCCCACTGCCAACCGGCGCGGGCCACGACGGTGGTTCGCGGATCGGCGCGCAGATGGGCCAGCTTGCGCGCGCCCCCGATGGCCACCAGAGCGACGACCGGCGCATTCGTCAGCGGATGTGGCATGACCCCGGCGTTGACCATCGATGCTTGGACACTTCCGTCGCCGCGCAACGTGGTGAACACGACAAGCCCATGGTCGGCAGCGGCGAGATCGGCGAAGGCTGACAAGATCGGTCATGGTTGAGGCCCTTTCCGAGATTCTACGGCTTCAGCCCCGCAAGCCAGCACACTCGAAAGCCGTTGCGGTGCAGAGCTACTCGTACTGCACCGTCACCGACGGCGTGTCGGGTACCGCCTGACACGTCAGAATGTAGCCGTCGGCGAGCTCGTCGTCCTCGAGCACGTCGTTGTTGCGCATGGTGGCCTTGCCCTCGATGAGCCTGGCCATGCACGTCCCGCAGTTGCCGGCCTCGCAACTGAACGGCGGCGACAGCCCGGCCCGTCGCGCGCTTTCCAGCAGCGTCTCGCCGGCGACCTGCGGCACCGACACCTTTTTGCGCTCGAGGTGGATCGTCACCGTGCCGCCCGCTTCGCGCGCCGGCCCGTCGGCCACCTCAGGTGCGGGCGCCTTGACCGGTGGTGACGCGTCGAAGTCCTCGACGAGGACTCGCGCCCCGTCCGGCAGCGCGGAGCGCACCACGGCCATGAAGCCTTCCGGGCCGCACACGTAGCATTCGGCATCCGTATCGCTGCCGACGAACTTCGTGACGGCGTCCGGGTCCAACAGCCCGTGCTCGGCGTCGATATGACGGTCCACCGACAGCCGGCCGGGGTAGCGCCCGACCAGTTCGTCGATGACCGCCTCGAAGATCACCGATGCCCGGTCGCGGTCGGCGCACAGTATCCGCACCGCGCGGTCGGTGGTCGCCAAGGCGCTCTTGGCCAGCGACAGGATCGGCGTGACGCCGCTACCGCCGGCGAAAGCCAGCAACGGCACCGCTGGAGGTCGGACTCAAGACGAAGGTTCCCGCGGCTCTGGTCATGGTCAGCTCGTCGCCCTCGACCACGTTGTCGACGATCCAGTTGGACACCTTGCCGCCGGCGACCCGCTTGACCGTGGTCATCAGCTCGCTGTCGGTCTCCGGTGCGCTCGACATCGAATACGACCGATACAGCTCCTCGCCGTCGACCGTCACCCGGAACGTGCAGAACTGTCCGGCGCGATAGGAGAACGGCTGCTCGTCGTGGGGCGAGCACAAAGGTGCGGGTGTCGGCGGTCTCCTTGATGATCCGGGTCACCGTGGCCCGCTGGAACACGTGGCGTTCCGTCATGCCTGCACCCTCCACACTTTGCGTTCTTCACTTCAGAGAATACTATTCTCTCAAAACGATAGGATGTTCTCAATGTCCTCGATGTCGCAGCGCGGGTTGTCGCCGCCGCGTGAGCCGACCGCGCTCGTGTTCGAAGACCGGCACTACAGCTTCGCGCAGCTCAACGCGCTGGCTGACGGGCTGGCAGCGAGCCTGGGCGGACGTGGCGTGACGGCCGGGCGAGCGGGTGGCGTTGATGGCATCCAACCGGCCCGAGTTCGTCGTCGCGCTGCATGCCATCTGGCGGCTGGCCGCCGACCGTCGTGCTGATCAGCCCGGCCTGGAAGCGCGACGAGGTCGAGCACGCGCTGGCATTGACGAATCCGTCGCACGCCGTCGGCGACCATGCGGTGCTGGCGGATCTGATGCCGATGCTGCATCTCGACGAGCCGATCTGCGCCGGGCGAACCGGTGTTCGGCTCGCCGCCGCGCCGGATGCCGATGCGGTGTTGGCGTTCAGCTCGGGCACGACCGGTCTGCCGAAGGCCGTCCGGCACACCCACGCGTCGCTGCACGCCGCCGTTCGGCACTGGCGCGACGCGCTGGGTTTGACCGCCCGCGACCGAATTCAGGTCGCCACACCGCCGTCGCACATCCTCGGGCTTGCTCAACATCGTGACGGCGCTGCAGACCGGCGTATGGATGCGGCTGCATCGCCGATTCGACATCGACCGAATGCTGCAACACATCGAAGCCGACCGGATCACCGTCGAGATGGCAGTCGCCCCAATCGCGTTGGCCATCGCGTCGCATCCGCACCTGGAGTCCTACGACCTCTCGTCGCTGCGGTTCATCATGTGGGGCGCGACGCCGGTCAGCGCAGAGCGTCGCCGAGACCGTCACCCGGCGCACCGGCGTCGGGTGGGTTCCCGCGTACGGCACCACCGAGCTGCCGGTCATCGCCTGCAACCCGCTCGACGGCGCCCGGCTCGACTCGGTCGGGCGGCCGGTGCCCGGCGTGCAGGTGCGGGTGGCCTCGCTGCAGACCGGCGAGCCGGTCGGCCCGGGCGAGGTCGGCGAGATCCAGGCGCGGTCGGAGTCGCTGATGGCCGGCTATCTACCGTCCGAGGCAACGCGAGATGCCTTGTGCGACGGCTGGTATCGCACCGGCGACGTCGGATATCTCGACACCGGCGGCTGGCTGCGGATCACCGACCGGTCCAAGGAGATGATCAAGGTCCGCGGTTTCCAGGTTGCGCCCGCCGAGATCGAGGCCGTGCTGCACGGTCATCCCGCCGTCGAAGACTGCGCGGTGTTCGGGATCCCCGACGGTGTCGACGGCGAGTCGGTCGTCGCTGCCGTCGCGACGCGCGAACCGGTCGACGCCGCCGAACTCACCGCGCGGGTGGGCGGAGCGGCTCGCGTCGTACAAACGGCCTGAGCCGTGTCGTGTTCGTGCCCGAAATACCTCGGCTGCCCTCCGGAAAGGTGCTACGCCGAGTTCTGAAGGAGCGTTATGGATGTACGTCTGACAGCTGAACAACAGCAACTGCGCGACGCCGCCGCCAAGCTGGCCGACGACCTCGGCCCGGGATCGGTGCAAGATCTCGCCGACGACGATCGAATCGCCCGGCTGGACAAGCAGATCGAGATCGACCGGCTGGCGATCGCTGCGTTCCGACGGGGCCTCCGGTGTGGAAGTGGCCATCGTCGCCGAGGAATTCGGCCGCGGATTGGTGGACGCGCCGTTTCTCGGACCGGTGCTGGCCGACGATCTGGCCCGGCATGTCGGCCGCGACGGCGCTGGGTCGACGATCGCCGTGGGTGGTCACGGGATCGACGCGCGGGGCTATCAGCGGGCGTTGACGTTGGACGGTACGACGGTGCTCGCCGCCGATTTGGGCGGCGTCGGCGCGGCCGTGGACCTGACCAGGGCCACCGCCGACGTCATCGGAACAGCCAGCGCCGTCGGCGAACTGGACTCCGACGTCGCCGGACGCTGGCTGGCACTCGCCCTGGCCACCACGTCGGCGGACCTGGTCGGCACCGCCCGGGGCGCGCACACCCTGGCCTGCGACTACGCGAAAATCCGCGAGCAGTACGGGCAAGTCGATCGGCTCCTATCAGGCCATCGCGCACCTGCTCGCCGAAAGCCTGGCCCTGATCGAGGGTTCGGTCAGTGTCCTGCGACATGCCGCCTGGGCGGTCGACGAGTTGGCCCCGGCCGAGGCGATCCGGGCCGCCCGGGTCGCGAAGATCTACTGCGCGCGCGCCGCGCGAACCGTGTGCGAGACCGCCATCCAGGTGCACGGCGGCATCGGCAATACCTGGGAGTGCCTGGCGCACGTCTATCTGCGGCGTGCGCTGACATCGACCGAACTGTGGCCCGTCAAGCTGGAGGAGATCGACGTTGGACTTTCGTGATTCGCCCGACGAAGCCGCCTTCCGAGAGCGGCTGCGTTCGTGGCTTTCGTTGCACGCCAAAGAATTTCCGAGCTCGGGCGACGAGTACTGGGCGCGGCAGGGTGAATGGCATCGTGCGCTGTATGAAGGCGGCTTCTTCGGGCTGTCCTGGCCGCGCGACTACGGCGGGCAGGAACTGCCGCCGGTATACGACGTCATCCTCGACGAAGAGCTGGCGCGGGCCGGCGCTCCGCCCCGGCCCAGCCTCGGCTACCTGGTGTCCGGGCTGACCCGGCACGGCAGTAAGGAGCTGTGCCGTCGGTTTCTGCCCGGCATGATCAACGGCACCGAGCGGTGGTGTCAGGGCTTCAGCGAGCCCGGCGCCGGCTCGGATCTCGCGTCGCTGACCACCACCGCCACCCGCGAGGGCGACAACTACGTCATGAACGGCCACAAGATTTGGACCAGCTACTCCGATGTCGCCGACTGGTGTCTGCTGTTGGCCCGTACCGATCCGGACGCCAAACGCCACCGCGGCATTTCGGCGTTCATCATCTCGATGAAACAGCCTGGCGTGCAACAGCGTCCGCTGCAGATGATCAACGGTGTCACCACCGAATTCGGCCAGGTGTTCTTCGACGGTGCGACGGTGCCGGCGGACCACATGGTGGGTGCCCCTGGCGAGGGGTGGGCACTTGCCATGACGGTGGTCGGCCACGAACGCGAACCCTCCACGCTGGGCTACGCGGCGCGCTACGGCAAGCTCGTTCGTGAGCTGGCGGCGCGCACCGACGGTCCGGCGTCCCCCGAACTAGCCTGGGCCGCAGTGCAGACCGAGATGCTGACCCATCACGTCCGGCGGCGGTTGTCCGAGCAGCTCGACGGTGTGACGCACACGTCGGACGGATCGCTGGACAAGCTGCTCATGACCTGGGTCGAGCAGTCGGTCGGCCACGCCGCGCTGGCTGTCGTCGGCATCGACGACCCCGGCCTGCTGTGCGCCTACCTGTACAGCCGCGCCCAAAGCGTGATGGGCGGAACATCGCAGATCCAGAAGAACATCATCGCCTCACGAATCTTGGGATTGGGAGCCTGACGTGTACGACATGCCGACCGAAATCGACGTCCGGGCCGACGGGCCGCTGCGGATCATCACGCTGAATCGGCCCGACTCGCTGAACTCGGTCAACGACGACCTGCACCACGGACTGGCGAAGCTGTGGCAACGGGTGAGCGACGACCGCACCGCCCGCGCCGCGGTGATAACCGGTGCAGGACGGGCGTTTTCGGCGGGCGGCGACTTCGCGTACCTGGCGGAGTTGGCGGGCGACGCCGACCTGCGCGCCAAGACCATCGCCGACGGGCGCGAGATCGTGCTGGGCATGGCCCGGTGCCGGATGCCGGTGGTGGCGGCGGTCAACGGCCCGGCCGTCGGGCTGGGCTGCAGCCTGGTCGCGCTGAGCGACATCGTCTACATCGCCGAAGACGCCTATCTGGCCGACCCGCACGTGCAGGTGGGCCTGGTGGCCGCCGACGGCGGACCACTGACCTGGCCGCTGCACATCAGCCTGTTGTTGGCCAAGGAGTACGCGCTGACCGGCACCCGGATCTCCGCCGAGCGGGCGGTCGAACTCGGCCTGGCCAACCACGTGGTGGCCGATCCGGTCGCCGAGGCGGTGAAGTGCGCGCAAAAGATCATGCGAACTGCCGCAGCAGGCGGTCGAGAGCACCAAACGCGTCCTCAACGTGCATCTCGAGCGCGCGGTGCTGGCCACCCTCGACTTCGCTCTGTCCGCGGAAAACCAGTCCTTCCAGACCGAGGACTTCCGCTCGATCGTGACCAAGTTGGCGGCCGGCAAGAACTAGCCCTCGAGCGTGAAGCCAGCCGCACGTTGGCTTCTGAGTGTGCAGCCAGCTTCACGTTCGGGGGCTGCGTTACTTCGGCGGGAAGCGCAGCGCGCCGTCCAGCCGAATGATTTCGCCGTTGAGGTGATCGTTTTCGACGATGCTCTGGACGAAGGCGCCGTACTCCGCGGATCTCACCCAGACCGCCGGCGCCGCCGACGACGACCGCCGAGCTACCGCCGATTCGCATCGGGCTTTCCCTTCTTGCAACTCTTACTCTCAAACTGAGAGAATGATGTTCTCATATCGCCGCGGGCGACCCTGGTCCACGAGCTGCGCCGGCGCGGCGGTGGCATCGGCGTCGCGGCGATGTGTGCGGGCGGTGGAATGGGTTCGGCCACGGTCATCGAGGTTCCGGCTGCATGATCGTCAGATGACGATCGCTGATCTGATCGCGGCCGCGCGCAGCGGTTCCCCGCGAGCCGCAGGCCGGTTGCTCAGCCTGGTCGAAGGTGAGCGTCGCGACGAGGTGCTGGCGAGCCTCGGTCCGTCGTCGATTCTCGTCATCGGGATCACCGGCCCGCCGGGCGCGGGTAAATCGACGACGATCGCGGCGTTGGTGGGGGCTTATCGGCAGCGCGAGTTGCGGGTGGCGGTGCTTGCCGTCGATCCGTCGTCGCCGTTCAGCGGCGGTGCGCTGCTCGGCGACCGAATTCGGATGGCCGCGCACATCAACGACCCCGATGTGCTGATCCGCTCAGTGGCCACCCGGGGTCATCTGGGCGGGCTCGCCGCGGCCGTGCCCGCGGCGATCCGGCTGCTGGGGGCGCTGGGCTACGACGTGATCTTGCTGGAAACGGTCGGCGTGGGACAGTCCGAGATCGAGATCGCCGCGGTCGCCGACCCAACCGTGGTCATCCTCAATCCCGGTGCCGGCGACGCGGTCCAAGCCGCCAAGGCGGGACTGCTCGAGGTCGCCGACATCGTGGCGGTGAACAAGGCCGACCGGGAGGGCGCCGAGCAGACCGTCCGCGACCTTCGGGCCGAGACCAAAGCTCCGATCATTAGCCTGATCGCCGCCAAAGATGAAGGGCTGTCGGACTTGATGGAGGCGATCGACGCTCACCACCGCGCCGACAGCGCCGCGCGCCGGTCGGCTCGCGCGCGGGCCCAGATCCTCTCGTTGGCGCAAACACGGCTGCGGACCCACCCGGATCTGGATCGGCTCGCGGAGTCGGTGGCCGACGGCCGCGACGATCCCTACACCGCCGCCGAACAGTTGCTGACCCCCGGGGCGGGGAGCGGGTCTACTCAGCCGGCAAGTTGAGGATGCGCCGTGTGGCGCGCAGTAGGTCGGCACGCAGGGTGTCGTCGTCGATGTCGGCAACCAGGGGATGCATGACGCCAGCCGAGATGGCGCCCGACAGCATTGCCGCCGGAACGCGCGCCACCGGGTCGGTGTCACCGAGCAGCACCGCATAAAGCCGGCTGACGAATTGCTGGAACGGTTCATGTTCGGCAAGGAAGCGCACGATCACCGGATCGAACCGCAGCGCGCTCATCATCCGGCGGCGCACGACGGCGATATCAATCACCTTGCCCAGCAGCACTTCTCGAGCCCGAGTCGCCGACTTTTCCGCTTCGGCTGCTTCTAGACCAGCTTCTAGGCCGCCGAGTTCTCGTTCGGTGAGCGCGATGATGATGTCGTCTTTGGATTTGAACTGCCGGTAGACGGCCGCCTTGGTGACCCCGATCGCGTCGGCGATCATCTGCAGTGACGTCCCGCTCACTCCATGCTGCGCAATCAAATTGAAGGCGGCATCGAGGACGCAGGCTTGAGCGGCGGTGCGGGTGATGGAGCTGAACCGAATCGCGGACGGTCCAGAGATCACAGCAAGAGAGTAAATGACGGCTATTGCCGTGTTGTTGCCGATCGGCTACCGTCCCGTTCGGCGACAAGCCCGCCCCGGGCATCGAAGGAGCCAAGGTGACCGCGACCGTTCGAGCGCGCTCTTTGGTAGCTCAGATCTTTCTGAGCGGCAGACGAACTAAAGACGTGGCCGGCCGCCGATGAACCCGATCAGCCACCTGCTACAGCGTCGGCTCGATCTGCCGCCGCCCTTGACCCGAAACCTCGTTGTGCAGCGAGACCTTCGAGTACCGATGCCTGACGGCATCGAACTGCTGGCCAACCGGTGGGCACCGCGTACCGAGGGCGACGGGTTGCCCACTGCGCTGATCCGCTCCCCATACGGCCGGTCCGGCGTCGTCGGCATGGTCATGGCCCGACCGCTGGCCGAACGCGGCTACCAAGTGGTCATCCAAAGCACCCGCGGCGGAGTCGGCTCGGGTGGCACCTTCGAACCGTTCCGGCACGAGCGCGAGGACGGGCTGGCCACCGTGGACTGGGTGATCGAACAGCCCTGGTTTGGTGAGTCGATCGTGTTGGTCGGCCTGAGCTATCTGGGATATGTACAGTGGGCGATCGCCGACACGCTACCGCCCGAGGTAAAAGGGATGATCCCGCAGCTGTCGGAATCAGCGCTGACCCTCGATTTTCTCCGCAAAGACGCGTTCTCGTTGGAAACCCCGTTCGATTGGGGCGTGCAGGTGGCAACCATGCAGCGGCGCGGCGCTTTGCTGCGCAGCCAATTTCAGGTGCGGAAAGCGCGCCGCGCGATCTACACCCTTCCCCTCTCTGATGCCGATGCCGTTGCGCTTGGCCGCCACTCCGACTACATCCAAGACATCCTGGCCCGCGACGCCGAAGATTCGTACTGGGCCGACATCGACCACCGCCAGCGAGTCGCCGATGTCACGGTTCCGGTCAGCTCCATCGGCGGCTGGTACGACATTTTCCTGCCCGGACAGTTGCGCGACTTTCAGATCCTGCAGGACGCCAAGCGGCCCGCGCGGCTGACCATCGGTCCATGGACACACGCGCAGTTCACCAACGCCGCCGTAGTGGAGGCCCTTGACTTCGGCTTGCCGTACGCCCACGGTCGGCAACCGTCACCGCGGGCGCCCGTGCGGCTATACGTGATGGGCGAGGAGACCTGGCGCGACTTCGACTCCTGGCCACCCAAAGGGTATGTGACGCAGCGCTTTCATCTTCAGCCCAATGGGGCGCTGTCGACCCAGCTAGCTGTTGAATCGGAGCCCAGTTCCTTCCGCTACGACCCGGCCAACCCGACACCCGCGGTGGGTGGAGCGCGGCTAAACGGAGGGGGTCGAGTCGACAACCGGGCCCTGGAGGAGCGCGCAGATGTGTTCACCTACACCACTGCGGTCCTCGATCGGGACATCGAAATCATCGGGGACGTCAGCGCGGAGGTCTGGTTTCGCTCGAGCCTGGCCTACGCCGACGTATTCGTCCGGCTTTGCGATGTTGACGAGCGGGGCCGCTCCTACAACGTCTGCGACGGACTGGTGAGCCTGTCTGGTATCGATGAAATCGCCTGTGCCACCGTGCAGTTGTGGCCGACCGCACACCGCTTCAGGCGCGGACACCTCATCCGGGTACAGGTATCGAGCGGTGCGTTCCCGCGCTATGCCCGCAACACCGGTACCGGCGAGTCGCACGCCACCGCCACAACACTCATAGCCGCCGACCAAGCGGTCTATCACGACCCAGGTCACCCGTCGGCGGTGATTCTGCCGATCCGAGTTTCGTGATGAGCCGCCGGCCATCTGCACTACCATCAAGCCGCCACGCCTCGTGGTCGACTTGCGGTTAGGAGACTTATGACACCGCGATCCACGACTAACGAGGTTTTGGTCATCATCGGCGTCGGCGGGATGGGGCTGTCGATCGCCCGTCGCGTCGGAGCGGGACGGACGATCGTGCTGGCTGACATCAGCGCCGCAGGTCTCGAGACCGCCGCAGAGGCACTCACCAGCGACGGGCACCGGGTGCTGACCCGAGAAGTCGACGTCACCTCGCGCAGTTCGGTGGCCGCCGTTGCGGAGCTGGCCGGTGAGGCCGGGCGTGTCACGGCTGTTGTTCATACCGCGGGACTTTCGCCGCAACAGGCATCCGCTGAAGCGGTGCTGGCGGTCGACCTGCTGGGGGTCGCACTCACTATCGACGAGTTCGGCCGCGTGATCGAGCCCGGCGGCGCCGCGGTCGTGATCGCCAGCATGGCGGGCCACATGCAGCCAGCGCTTGATCCGGCAGTCGAGCGGCAGCTGGCGACCGCGCCGACCGACGAGCTGCTCGGCCTCGAAGCGTGCTCGAAGATCACTGACAGTCGGATGGCGTATCCATTCGCCAAGCGGGCCAACCAAATCCGGGTAGCCGCCGCGGCCGGGTCCTGGGGCGAACGCGGTGCGCGGATCAATTGCATCAGCCCGGGTGTCATCTCCACGGCGATGGGCCGATTGGAGCTGAACAGTGAATCCGGCGCCCTCATGCAAGCCATGGTCGACAACTCCGGCCTGCGACGTCTTGGGACACCCGAGGACATCGCGGCCGCCACCGAGTTCCTGCTCGGGCCGTCGGCCGCGTTCATCACCGGAACCGACCTGTTGGTCGACGGCGGCGTGATCGCCGCGATCCGAACCGGCACAATCGATCTCGCCAAGGCGCTCGCCGACCGATGAGAGCCTCCATCGTGACAGCGCCGGGGCAGACCCAGATCGTCGAGCTACCGAAACCCACGCCTGGTCGCAGCGATGTCCTGGTGAAGATGCGGGCCTGCGGTATCTGCGGATCGGACGCGTTGTACATCTCGTTGGGTGGCATGCCGCCGCGACAGGGAAAAATGCCGCTCGGCCATGAGCCCGCAGGCGAAGTCGTCGAAGTCGGTCGCGACGTCACCGGAATATCGGTGGGCGATCATGTCGTGATCAATCCGATGGCCGCGCCTAGCGGCATCATTGGCAACGGCGGCCCGACCGGCGCTCTCGCGGACTACTTGCTCATCGAGGACGCTGTGCGTGGCAAAAGCCTCGAGGTCGTGCCCGACCACATACCTTTCGAAGTAGCAGCGCTTAACGAGCCGATGGCTGTCGCGCGACATGGCGTAAACCAGGTTGCGCCCAAAGCCTCGGACAAGGTTGTGGTATTCGGCGCGGGTCCGATCGGTTTGGGTGCGACAATCGGATTCAAATCGGCTGGCGTACAACACGTCACCGTTGTCGACCTGATCCAGTCACGGCTGGAGAAAGCCCTCAAAGTGGGTGCCGACGCGGTCATCAACTCCGCCGACGAAGACGCCGCGCAACGCCTGATCGACATCCACGGCCCAGGCGAGTCGATGTTTCCCGGTAAGGCCGGCACCGACATCTATCTGGACGCCGCAGGCGCACCCGCGGTGATCAATACCGCCTTGACCGCTGCCAAGACCGGCGCCAAGGTCGTGGTGGTCGCCGTCCACAAAGAACCGGTATCCGTGGACTTTCTCAACGTGATGAGCAATGAAGTCACCATCGTCGGATCGATGGGCTACCCGGAGGAAATCTTCCAGGTCACCAAGGACATCGTCACCAACTGGGAAAAGTATGCCGTCATCGTGAGTCGCACCCTCCCGTTCGACGACGTGGGGGAGGCGCTGCGGATTGCCACCACGCCCGGTGCCGCCGACAAGGTCGTCGTCACCTTCAGCTGATGGCACGGGCTTGATTTGCTGCTTCTCAACGTGTTGCATGAACCCATGACGCGTTCCGCCGATGAGCTGGTAACCGAATTCTGCAAGCTGTGGTCATCCCCGAACCCCGACGAGCTAGCCGGCTACTTCACCGAAGATGCCGTCTACCACAACATTCCCATGGAGCCTGTGCAGGGTCGCGAGGCTATCAGGCAATTCATCGCAGGATTCGTCGCCGCGGTCGATGGCATCGACTTCAATGTGCACCGACAGGTCAGCGATGGCACGGTGGTGATGAACGAACGCACCGACGTGCTGCGCCGCAAGGACGGCGGCGAGGTGCCGGTGCCGGTGATGGGTGTGTTCGAGGTGCAGAACGACAAGATCGCGACCTGGCGTGACTACTTCGACATGGCGGCCATCACCAAGGCGTTCAGTTAGTCGATCGTCTTGCCGGTCGCGGCGGCATAGCCAGCGCGGAAGCCGAAAACCATTGCCGGGCCTATAGTCCCGCCGGCACCGCCATAGGCCCGCCCCGTAACGCCACCCATCGCGTTGCCGGCGGCGAACAAACCCGGTATCGGCGCCCCGCTGACGTGCAAGACCCGGCCGTCGCGGTCGGTACGTGGCCCGCCCTTGGTTCCCATCGCACCCACCGACACCGGAACCGCGTAGTACGGTGCGGTATCGACGGCGCCGAGTGTCTTACCGGCCAGCGTCGTCGCGCGTTCGTCGCCCCAATAGCCGTCGTATGCGCTTGAGCCACGGCCGAAGTCGGGATCCGAGCCGGCGCTGGCGTGGTGGTTCCAGTTTTCGATCGTGCGGGTGAGTCCGTCGGCCGCGATGCCGGTTTTCGCGGCCAATTCGGCCAGATCGGCCGACCCGCAGAACCAGTCCGGAATCGGATCTCCCGGCTCGACGCCCAGAAAGCCGTACCGCTTCAGGTGAAGCGAATCGAACACAATCCAGGCCGGGTCGTTGACATAACCGTCGCGCGGGTCCAAATAGTGAAAGGCGCCGGCCATCGAGTTGTAATCGCAGGCCTCGTTGACGAATCGCTTGCCGGCCCGGTTGACGATGACGCTGCGCGGGCGGGTTCGTTCCAGCCGCACGCTGCGGCTGCGTTGTTTCCCGTCGATCGTGTCGCCCGGGATCTGCACGATCGGCACCCACCACGCTTCGCCCATGTTGGCCAGGTCGGCGCCGTGGGCCATCACCATGCGCAATCCGTCGCCGGTGTTGTTGGGCGGCGAGACGGCGCCGTGCATCGGTCCGCGCAGAAAAGCCTTGACCAACGAAGAATCCCATTCGAAGCCGCCGGTGCCCAGGATGACGCCGAGGCGGGCATGCACGTTCAGTTGCTGGCCCGCGCACCTGACCCGGACCCCGACGATCTGTCCGCCTTTGGCATGAAGCTCCTCAGCCCGGGCATCCGTCTGCGGCGTCACGCCGGCGTCCAGCAAACCTTTGAGCAGCCCGGCAATCAGCGCGGTGCCGGCCACGCACAGGTCTGTTGTGCTCTCATCGACCGCCGCGTGCAGCCTCGCCCGGGTCTCGGCATCGAAACCGACGTTGGACCAATCGGCCGGGAAGGACGTGATCCGATCCCGCCAGTCGCCGAGTCGAGCGAGATCGAAAGGGGCAGCGGTCAGCGATCGCCCCCCGGTCGGCCGGCCGCCCGGCAACTCCGGTTTGTAATCCGGGAAACCATCAGCGATTTCAAAATGCAAGCTGGTGTGCGCTTCGACGAAGTCGAGCATCGTCGGTCCGGTTCGCACAAACGTCTCCACCAACGCCTCATCCATCGTGCCGAACGACTGCGCGTCGAGATACCTCAGCGCGTCATCCACCGTCAATTCCCCGTCGGGCGAACGATTATGGGCGGGGATCCACACCACGCCGCCCGAAACCGCCGTGGTACCACCGACAGTCGCGGCTTTCTCGTAGACCGCCACCGACGCGCCGTTGGCGGCCGCGGTCAATGCGGCGGTGAGTGCGGCACCGCCGCTGCCGAGTACGACGACGTCGACCTCGTGGTCCCAAGACGGCATAAGCTTGTTTCCTTCCAGCTCAGGTCAGCTGAGTATCGCCGATAATTCCTTGGCTGCCTTGATGACTGCGTCCTTGCCCCGCATCACCACGTCTTCCCGGTGCGAAATCAGGTTGATACACGTCGGTGGCGACGGCGGTGGGCGGTGCACCGGGACAGCCAGACCGTAAGTGTTCGGTTCGATTTCGCCGTGGGTGATCACCCAGCCCTGCTCGCGGGCGCGGACGACGAGGTCGCGTTCTTCCGGGCGTGCGGGCATGCTCGCCAGCAGTGCGATTCCCGCGGCTCCCCGGTCCAGCGGGTAGCGGCTGCCCTCGTGGAAAGCCAGTTGGTAGGCGACCTGGGTGGGGACGATCACCGCGATGGCCACCTGCTGATCGCCCTCGGCGACGAGCAACGACACCGTGGTGCCGAGATCGTCGGCCAGGGCGCGCAGGATCGGCACGCTCAGCTGGCGCACGTTGCGGTCGAACGACGAACCGAGCACCGCCAGGCCTGCGGCCGGCCGGTAGCGCCCGTCCTCACCCTTGGCCACTAACCGGAACTGAGCGAGTGTGGCGAGCAGGCGATAGGCGATTGTCCGATGCACGCCGATGCCGTCGGCGACCTGTTGCACGGTCAGCCCCGTTGGGGAGTCGGCCACCAGTTGCAGCGCATTGAGCCCTCGGGCCAGCGTTTGCGAACCGGGCGCGGTAGTGGTCGGGGTCTCTCGCATGTCAGCGCACCCGGACGGGGCTGGCCGAGGCGACCTGCGCCTCCCTTGACAGACAACGGGCGGAGAGTGATGCTCTATACATAGTGCACATCAATGTGCGATTTTAGCACACACCGTTGGCGATGGGCGAGAACGAAGTTTTCTCCAGCAGCGCGAGAGAGGAACCGGTGGCCGAGCACGAGAGCGTGTGGAGTGATCTGCAGGGTGTCCCGTTCGCGCAGGGCTACCTCGACGCCGGCGGCGTGCGAACCCGTTACCTGCAGGCGGGCGACACGGCCAAGCCGGTGCTCGTGCTATTACACGGGTCGGGTGGTCACGCCGAGGCGTATGTCCGCAACTTGGAGGCGCACGCCGAGCACTTCTGGACTTGGGCGATCGACATGCTGGGTCACGGCTACACCGACAAGCCTGCTCATCCGCTGGAAGTCGGCCACTACGTCGAGCACCTGATGGCGTGTCTTGCCGCCATCGGCGCCGAGCGTGCCAGCCTGTCCGGTGAATCACTGGGCGGCTGGGTGGCGGCCCGCGCCGCCGTCGACCATCCCGACAAGGTCGACCGGCTGGTCCTCAACACCGCAGGCGGCTCGCAGGCTGATCCCGAGGTGATGGAGCGGATCATCACACTGTCCATGGCGGCCGCAGAGAATCCGACCTGGGAAACCGTGCAAGCGCGGATCAAGTGGTTGATGGCCGACAAGTCCAAGGACTACGACGATCTGGTCGCGAGCCGACAGCGGGTCTACCGCCAGCCGGGCTTCGTAACGGCGATGCGCGACATCATGGCGTTGCAGGACCCAGAGATCCGGGCACGTAACCTCATGGGCCCGAAGGAGTATGGGTCAATCACCGCGCCCACCCTGGTGTTGTGGACCAGCGATGACCCGACCGCCGATGTCGCTGAGGGCCGCCGCATCGCGTCGATGATCCCCGGCGCGCGGTTTGAGCTGATGCCCGGTTGTGGTCACTGGCCGCAGTACGAGGACGCCAAGACCTTCAACCGCCTGCACCTCGATTTCTTGCTGGGGCGCTGACTGTGGCGCGTAACCAAGAGGTCCAGGATCTAGATGTCGATGTTGTCGTGGTCGGCGCCGGGCCGGTCGGCTTGACCCTGGCCAATATCCTTGGCCTGCAAGGTGTACGCACCCTGGTGGTCGACGAACGCGAGACGCTGATCGACTATCCCCGCGGTGTGGGGCTTGACGACGAGTCGCTGCGCACCTTCCAGGCGATCGGGCTGGTCGATCGCGTTCTGCCCCATACGGTGCCCAACCAGATCCTGCGATTCGTCGACGCCAAGCGCCGTGTGCTTGCCGAAATGGCTCCGCCCGATGCGCGTTTCGGCTGGCCGAAACGCAACGGTTTCGTGCAGCCGCTGGTCGATGCCGAATTGCTCGGCGGCTTAGACAGATTCGAACATGTGGAGGTGCGGTGGGGCCATCCCATGACGTCATGCAACGAAACCGCCGACGCGGTAACCGTTGAACTCGACGGCGAGGGTGGGCCGAAGACCCTGCGGGCGCGTTATGTGGTCGGCTGTGACGGTGGACGCAGCACCACCCGGCGGCTGATGGGGGTGTCCTTCGACGGAACCACGTCCCCAACCCGCTGGTTGGTCGTCGACGTCGCCAACGATCCGCTCGGACATCCCAACAGCGAGGTCGGCGCCGATCCGCTACGCCCCTACGCTTCGATCTCGATCGCACACGGAATTCGCCGCTTCGAGTTCATGATTCACGCCAATGAGACGGACGAGCAGGCCGAGGACCCTGCCTTTCTCGCCCGCATGCTGTCGTCGATGGTCCCCCACCCCGACCGAGTCGAGGTGATCCGGCATCGGGTCTACACCCATCACTCGCGGATCGCCGGGGCGTTTCGGCGAGGACGACTCCTGCTCGCGGGTGACGCCGCCCACCTGATGCCGGTCTGGCAGGGCCAGGGCTACAACAGCGGTATCCGGGACGCGGCGAATCTGGGTTGGAAGCTTGCCGCGGTGGTGACCGGATACGCCGATGACGCGTTGCTCGACACCTACGACGTGGAACGCCGCAAGCATGCCCGGGCGATGATCGACTTGTCGACGATGGTGGGCCGCGTCATCTCTCCGACCAACCGGCGAGTTGCCGCGGTTCGCGACGTGATAGTGCGATCCGCGTCAATTATGCCCTCGCTCAAGCGGTATGTGCTGGAGATGCGGTTCAAGCCGATGCCGCGCTACGAGCAGGGGGCCGTCGTGCACGCCGAGCCGCGCCGACCCGACTCACCGGTCGGCACCCTGTTCGTGCAACCCCGGGTGGACACCCGCGAACACCAGAACATCCTGCTCGACGACGTCCTGGGCGACTGGTTCGCCGTCATGTGCTGGAACAACAATCCGCGAGAAATCTTATGCGCCACAGCGTTTGCGAACTGGAAGGCGCTGGGTGCGAAGTTCGTGGCGGCACGGCCGCTGAGCCAGCTGCATTGGACCGGACACGACGATCCAGACGTCTTGGTGGTCGGCGACCGCTGTGGCGATCTCAAAGCCTGGTTCGACACCCACCAAGAGTCCGTACTGTTTCTGCGTCCCGACCGTTGCATCGCGGGCGCCTGTATCGCTCAACTCGCACCGGAGCTGAGTGCCTCGCTCTTCGACGTCCTCACCTTGACACCGGGAGGAAACCGTGCCGCTAGCCCTGTGCTGTATGTCCCACAGCCCGCTACTGAATCTGCCAGGGCCGTCGCAGGACCTCCTTGATGACATCGACACCGCACTCGCGCAGGCACGGGAATTCGTCGAAAGCTTCGACCCGGAGCTCATCGTCATCTTCGCTCCCGACCACTACAACGGCTTCTTCTACAAGCTGATGCCACCGTTCTGCATCGGTACACGCGCGCAGGGTGTCGGCGACTACGGCACCTACGCCGGACCGCTCAACGTCCCCGAGCCCCTCGCGGTCGGGTGCGCCAAAGCAGTCCTGTCCGCCGGCGTCGACATTGCCATCTCGGCGAACATGGATGTCGATCACGGCACCGTCCAACCGCTGGAGAAGCTGTTCGGTGACGCCACGGCGCGCGCAGTGATACCGATCTTCATCAACTCTGTCGCCACCCCGCTGGGGCCGCTGCATCGTTGCCGGACGCTCGGCACCGCGATCGGCAGCTACCTGGCCACCCTTGGCAAGCGGGTCCTGGTGGTGGGATCCGGTGGGCTGTCGCATGATCCGCCGGTACCGACGCTGGCAACGGCGACTCCGGAGGTGATGGAAAGGATTGTGCACGGCCGACCAATGACCTCCGAACAGCGGCTCGCGCGGCAGACCGCGGTAATCGACGCGGCCAAGAACTTCGCGGCCGGGGGAAGCGAACTGCAACCCCTCAACCCGGCCTGGGATCAACGATTCCTCGACATTCTCGACAGCGGGCACCTCGAAGACCTGGACAAGTGGTCAAACTCGTTCATCGCTCAGGAGGGCGGCAACTCCGCGCACGAAATTCGCACCTGGGTAGCGGCTTTCGCTGCGCTGGCTTCCGCCGGGCCGTACCAGACCGGCATGCGCTATTACAAACCGGCCGCCGAATTGATCGCCGGCTTCGCAGTCAGAACGGCGGTGCCGACATGACTGCGCCGGCGACGATGCAGAGCAAGAAAGCGATGTGGGGGCACCTCCCGCTTGCGGGGGACAGGAGCGGCGCCGATGACTTGTGAGGTCGACGTGTTGGTGATCGGTTCCGGCGGCGGTGGCATGACGGCGGCGCTGGCAGCCCACGCTTCTGATCTGGACACGCTGGTCGTCGAAAAGTCCAATCACTTCGGCGGTTCCACCGCATTGTCGGGCGGTGGCATCTGGGTACCCGGAGCGCCGGCGCAACGCCGGGCAGGCTACACGCCTTCGCCAGACGGCGTTGTCGAGTACCTGCGGCGGGTCACCGACGGCTTGGTCAGCGAGGCGCGGATCCAGCAGTACGTCGACTCGGCGCCGGAGATGATGGAATTCCTCGAGCAGCTCAGCCCGTGGTTCGAGTTCGTGTGGAAGCCCGGCTACGCCGACTACTACCCAGAATTGCCGGGCGGCTCCGAGCTCGGCAGCACGATCAACGTCCCCCCGATCGATTTGCGTACGCTGGCCGAGGAAGAACAACATCTGCTTCAGCCCTTGGCGCTGGTGCCTCGGGGAATCTGGCTGGGCCCCAAGGAGCTTCGTTCGTTCTACCAAGTTCGCCAGTCATGGGCGGGCA
This sequence comes from uncultured Actinomycetota bacterium, assembly GCA_963720085.1. Lineage (GTDB taxonomy): Bacteria > Actinomycetota > Actinomycetes > Mycobacteriales > Mycobacteriaceae > Mycobacterium. Next base: position 105,384 of record CAVRER010000083.1, on the reverse strand, counting down.
AGGCGGTCCTGGTGAAGCTGGTGTGGCGGATGGTCAGGGCGCGAGTCTTCGGGGACCGGATCGCGGCGATCGGCCAGTCACTGGCGGCGCGGCTACGGCTGGCGATGAGAGACCACGGTATCCCGCTCTGGCTGGACTCACCGATGACGGAACTGCTCACTGAGGACGACGGGTCGGTGACCGGCGCGGTCGTGGTGAAAGACGGCACACCGCTGCGGATCTGCGCCAGGCGCGGGGTCATCCTGGCGACCGGCGGATTCGACCACGACCTGGCATGGCGTAAAGAACACCAGCCGGTTGTGGAACACGACTGGAGTTTCGGCAACCCCGCGGCCACCGGCGACGGCATCCGGGCCGGCCAGCAGGTCGGCGCGGCCACCGACCTGCTCGACGAGGCTTGGTGGTTCCCGGCCATCCAATGGCCCGACGGCCGAATGCAGTTCATGCTCAACGAGCGGATGATGCCGTCGCAATTCATCGTCAACGGCGAAGGCAAGCGATTCATCAACGAGGCGGCTCCGTACATGGACTTCGGTCACGCCATGATCGAGGGGCAGAAATCCGGTGTCACCCATATTCCGTGCTGGCTTATCACCGATCATCGGTCCTTCAGCCGCTATGTCGTCGCCGGACATCTTCCGCTGCCAAAGATCCCGGGTGCACCGGTGCCCACCGGTCGAAAAGTCCCGGCTGCCTGGCTGGAGTCGGGCGTGGTCAAAGCGGGGAAGAGCTGGGATGAACTCGCCACCAAGATCGGAATACCGGCCTGCCGACTCCGCGACACCGCCGCGCGTTTCAACGAACTGGCCCGCCGCGGCCACGATGACGACTTCAACAGAGGTGACAGCGTTTACGACAATTACTACGGAGACCCCACGTGTAAGAACCCCAACCTGCATCCGCTTGGCAAACCGCCCTACTACGCCTTTCAAGTCGTGCTCGGCGACCTGGGCACATCAGGTGGTCTGCGCACGGATGAATATGCCCGGGTGCTGCGCACCGATGGCACCGTCGTTGCCGGCCTCTACGCCGTGGGTAACACCTCGGCACCAGTGATGGGACGCAGCTACGCCGGCGCTGGTGCGACCATCGGGCCGGCGATGACCTTCGGCTACGTCGCGGCCAAGCACCTCGTCAGCGAAAGCTCAACTCACTCAATTGTTCCGGGAGGTACCAGTTGAAGATCTCATTGTTCTACGAATTCGCCTTACCCCGCCCCTGGCAGCCGGACGACGAGCACGTCCTGCTCAAGGACTGTCTCGACGAGGTCGAGGTCGCCGATAAGGCCGGCTTCTCCACGGTCTGGCTGACCGAGCACCACTTCCTTGAGGAATACTGCCATTCCACCGCACCGGAGATGTTTCTGGCCGCGGCCAGCCAGCGGACCAAGAACATTCGGCTGGGATTCGGCATCATGCACCTCCCGCCGGCCGTCAACCATCCGGCCCGGGTCGCCGAACGCATCGCCACGCTCGACCTGATCTCTGATGGACGGGTCGAGTTCGGCACCGGGGAATCCTCCTCAATCGGCGAGTTGGGCGGCTTTGGCATTGATCCCGCCGACAAGCGTGCCCAGTGGGAAGAGGCGCTGGAGGTGGCGATCCGCTGCATGATCGAGGAACCCTTCACCGGGTTCAAGGGCGAGCATATCGAGATGCCGGCTCGCAACGTCATTCCCAAGCCGTTGCAAAAGCCGCATCCGCCGGTGTGGGTCGCCTGCACCAGGCCGGCGTCGGTGCAGATGGCCGCCCAGAAATGCATCGGGGCACTGAGTTTCGCGTACACCGGCCCGGGTCCGCTCACCGAGCGGGTGAACGGCTACTACAAGGAGCTCGAGGAAAGCGGCGTGCCGATTACCCCGCAGATCAATCCGAACATCCTTGCCATCGGTGGCGATCTGTCGATGATGGTGGCCAAGACTGACGAGCAGGCAGTCGAGCGCCTCGGGATGGGAGGTGGATTCTTCTCATTCGGGATCATGCACTACTACATGACCGGAATCCACACGCCTGGACGGACCGGAGTGTGGAAGCGCTATCTCGAAGAATGCGAGAAGGACCCGACGCTGGCCTACGGACCCGGTCGCGGCGCCATCGGCTCGCCGGCCACCGCCCGGGAGTTCCTCCGCGGTTACGAGGAGAGTGGCGTTGACGAGATCATCTTGCTGCTCAACCCGCGCAGCCACGACGGCACCATGGAATCCATCGAGCTGATGGGTAAAGAGGTGCTGCCGGAATTCATCGAGCGCGACGCAAAGGCGGTCGCCGACAAGAAGAAGCGGCTGGAGCCGGTCATCGAGAAGATCGAGGCGCGCCGGCCGGAGTCGACCGCGCCAAAGTTTGACGAGGGCTACTCCTTCGGCGGCCTGCCCACCGGTCGGGGAGGAAAGTTCACCGCGAGCGAGATCCCGGAAGCCATGGCCGAAATCAACGAAGGTCGCGTCCAGGCCGCGCAGCGCGCCAAGGAGCAGAAAGAGAAGCAGTCGTGATAGCGGAAGTTGTCTGACACTTGGGACAGATCGACGAGCTGTGGCGTTACGACGGTCGCCGTGCCGTGGTGACTGGTTGTGCGTCGGGGATCGGGGCTCATGTCGTCAGGCAGCTCACCGAGCTCGGGGCCGACGTCGTCGGGTTGGACAAGCATCCGCCGAGCGCCGACGTCGCGGAATTCCATGCCCTTGACCTGACCGACCCGGCATCCATCGACCGCGCCGTGGCTTCGGTTGGCGGGCAAGTCGATGCGTTGTTCAACATCGCCGGCGTCTCCTCGGGAATCGGCGATCCGTTGCTGGTCGTCACGATCAACTTCCTCGGTTTACGGCACTTCACTGAGGCGGTGCTAGAAAACATGCCGGCCGGCTCATCCATCGTGAGTGTGTCCTCGCTCGCGGCGGCCGGGTATCGGGAGCATCAGCAGGTAGTCGGCGGACTGCTGAACACTTCCACGATGGCCGCGGGGATCGAGTGGTGTCACCGCCATCCGGACGCGCTGGCCGACGGGGGCTACCGGTTGTCCAAAGAAGCGATCATCCTTTACACCATGAGAAATACCGTCGCGCTCGGTTCTCGGGGTATTCGAATCAACTGCACCGGACCGGGCGTTACCGAGACCCCGATTCTTGACCAGCTGCGAACTTCCCACGGCCAGCAGTACCTCGACGACATCCCCAAACCGTTAGGCCGGGTCGCCAACCCTGGTGAGCAGGCCGCAGCCCTGGTGTTCTTGGACAGTCAAGCCGCCAGCTATATCTCGGGTCAAGTGCTTTGGGTCGACGGCGGCAATATTGGTGCCGCAATCGCGCGCGAACTCGAGGAAGGGCGAGCACTGTGGCCAGCCTGACCGACTTTCGCCGGGTCGCGCGCGACGTCTGCAACTGGGGACGGTGGGGAGATGCCGACGAGCTCGGCACGCTCAACTTCGTCACCGCGGACAAGGTTGCCCAAGCGGCCAGTCTGGTCAAGCACGGCAAGGTGTTTCCGCTCGGCGTGGACTTCGGGTCGTCGGGCCCGCAGGGCGCATTCAAGTTCCGGCACAACCCGATGCACGTGATGACGGTCGACGGCGGTGATGTGAACACCTTGGCCCGCTACGGGCCAGAGTGGGCCCGAAATCCTGGTGCGGCGGAGCTCGGTAAATACTTCCGGGACAATCCGTTCCGCTTCAACGACGACATGATCATCATGCCGCTGCAGGCGGCCACCCAGTGGGATGCGCTCGCCCACGTCTACTACGACGATCAGCTCTACAACGGCTTCCCGGCGAGTTCGGTAACCAGCCTCGGCGCATTTCACTGCGGCATCGACAAAGTCGACGGCAAGGGCATCACCTCGCGTGGCGTACTGCTGGACCTCGTTCGGCATCGCGGTCTGGAGACTTTTCTTGAGCTGGGCAATCCGATCACCCCGGCCGAGCTCGACGGCGTCGCCCGATCGCAGGGCGTTACCGTCGGGCGCGGCGACATCGTACTGATCCGAACCGGCTGGTGGGCAAGGTTTCTCGATACTGGCAACGGGGGCGAGCTTGGCTCTGGCCTCGACTGGCGGTGTGCTTCTTGGCTGCATGACCACGACATCGCGGCGGTGGCCGCCGATAATCTCATGGTCGAAGACCCGGTATCCGGAGTCGAGGGAACGTTTTTGCCCATGCACATGCTCTGCCTACGGGACATGGGACTGATGCTCGGCGAGTATTGGGATCTCACCGCATTGGCGGCCGACTGTGCGGCCGATGGCGTATACGAGTTTCAGCTCGTCGCCCCACCGTTGAGAGTCGTTGGTGCGGTGGGCTCTCCAGTGAACCCCATCGCGATCAAGTAAGGAGGGGCGCGGTTGATGCTGAGGGAAGAGCCGGATTGCGACGGGCCGCTGGTGGTCGGTCTCGGCGGCACCCTGAGGGCGAACTCGTCGACCGAACGAGCTCTGCGCCACTGTCTGGCGGCCGTTGAGCGCCAGGGCGGACGCACCAAACTTTATTGCGGCCAGGACATCGAGTTACCGATGTACAACCCGCACGAACCGGCCCGTACGCCAGCGGCAATTCAGCTGATCGAGGCGCTGCGCGAGGCAGACGCCGTCATCGTCGGATCGCCCGGATACCACGGCGGGATATCCGGATTGGTAAAGAACGCACTCGACTACATCGAAGATATGCGTGACGACTCCCGCGTCTACCTCGACAACAAACCGTGGGGCTGCATCAGCTGTGCTTACGGGTGGCAGGCGGCGGTCGGCACGCTGGACCAGCTCCGCGCCGTCGGGCATGCGCTGCGGGCCTGGCCGACTCCGCTCGGCGTCGCGATCAACTCCGCAGACCAAATCTGGGACGAGGCGGGCGAACTAATCGACCTGACTGTCACGAATCAACTCGACTTATTGGCGTCGCAGTTGTTGACATTCGCGCGATCGGCTCCGGGCCAGGTTGCAAGGTAAGGGATGAGCAGCGAGATGCCACGCAAAGATCTCGTCGTCGACGGGCTGCTCACCAGCTACCTTGAAGCCGGCACCGGCGACCAGGTGATCCTGTTGCACGGTGGGGAGTTCGGCGCCAGCGCCGAAATCGGCTGGGAGCACACCATCCCCGCGCTCGCTGCACGGTATCGAGTGCTGGCACCTGACATGCTGGGCTTTGGGCAGTCGGCCAAGGTCATCGATTTCAACGACGGGCGCGGCATGCGGATCCGTCACATCGCCCGATTCTGCGACGAACTCGGCATTGACTCAGCACATTTCGTCGGCAATTCGATGGGCGCTATCAACTTGCTCACCGACGCCACGTCGGATTCGCCGGTGCTACCGATGCGCAGCTTGGTGACCATTTGCGGCGGCGGCGAAATCCAACGCAACCACCACATGGAAGCGCTGTATGAATACGACGCCACCATGCCGGCCATGCGCCGTATCGTCGAGGCGCTCTTCCACGATCCGTCCTATCCGGCCGATGACGACTATGTGCGGCGCCGTTACGAGTCCAGCATGGCACCCGGTGCGTGGGAGGCGATCGCCGCGGCTCGTTTTCGCCGACCCGGTGCCGCACCGTCACCGGCCCCGTCGAGCAAACGGGCATACCAGCGTGTCTCGGTTCCGACGCTTGCGGTCGAGGGCGGCTGCGACAAACTTCTCCCGCCGGGCTGGGCGAAGGAGATCGCCGGCCAGATTCCCCGAGGGCGGTCGGCTGTGGTCGAGGCGGCCGGCCACTGCCCGCAGATTGAGCAACCGGCAATCGTCAATGAGCTGCTGCTGGAATTCCTGGCAGGTATCGACGAAGGGGCCTGAGCTGCGTCGATGATGACTGCGGCGAAGCTGCGGTCGCGTAAAAGCAGGCAGGTTCGCCGTAGGACACACTAGGCCAGCACAAACCTGTCATTAAAGATTTATTCACCTCCGAAGGGTTATCTGTTAACTATAGGCTCATCGTGCTGTTGCCGAGCCGCAACTCAACGTCAGAGAAGGATCAGAGGAGGGTTGTGAAGTTCAACCGATGTGCCGCAGCGCTGAGCCTGCTGGTCGTCGGCGCCCTGGTGCTGTCGGCGTGCGGCAGCAAAGGCAGTTCTGCAGGATCGTCGTCTGGCTCCGCCCCTCCGGCGGTGCCCGTCAACTGCGCCGGCAAAAACAAACTCTTGGCAAGCGGTTCGACCGCGCAGGAGAACGCGATCGAGCAATTTGTTTACGCCTATATTCGGGCGTGCCCGAGCTACACGATGGACTACAACGCAAATGGCTCGGGCGCCGGCGTGCAGCAGTTCCTGAATAATGAAACCGACCTGGCGGGCTCCGACAAGCCGTTGGATCCCGGCGAAGGGTGAGCCCGACCGGGCGCAAGAGCGGTGCGCTTCGCCGGCGTGGGACCTTCCTGCGGTGTTCGGTCCGATAGCGGTCACCTACAACGTCGTGCGGCGTCAGTTCGCTGAACCTGGACGGTCCCACGACGGCCAAGATCTTCAATGGCAGCATCACAACCTGGAACGACCCGGCCATCAAAGCGCTCAACGCAAACGTCAACCTGCCCGCGACCCCGATTAACGTCGTCTTCCGCAGTGACAAATCCGGCACTACGTATAACTTCCAGAAGTACCTCGATGCCGCATCCGACGGCGCGTGGGGCAAAGGCACCGACGAGAATTTCGACGGGGGTGTCGGGCAGGGCGCCAGCGGAAACGAGGGCACGTCGGCGGCGTTGCGGGCAACCGACGGGTCGATCAGCTACAACGAATGGTCTTTTGCGGTGGGCCATCAGTTGACCATGGCCCAGATCCTGACGTCGGCCGGTCCGGATCCGGTGACGATCACTACCGACTCGGTCGGCAAGACGATCGCCGGGGCCACATTCGCGGGACAGGGCAACGACCTGGTGGTCGACACCTCGTCGTTCTACAAGCCAACGCAGGCCGGTGCCTACCCGATCGTGCTGGCCACCTATGAAATCGTCTGCTCGAAGTATCCGGACTCCGCGACCGGTGCGGCGGTAAAAGCGTTCATGCAGGCGACAATTGGTGACGGGCAAGCCGGTTTGGACCAATACGGATATGTCCCCATCCCGAGCTCGTTTCAATCGAAACTCGCAGCGGCCGTGAATGATATCTCGTGATGAAGCGAGCCAGGGGAAGGGAGCATCGAGGGTGAGCAACAGCCAGCCGGGTTCGCGGGTGGGGTCGTGGTTTGGGCCCTACCGGCTGGTGCGGCTGCTAGGCCGCGGCGGGATGGGCGAGGTCTACGAGGCCGAGGACACTCGCAAGGGCCGGGTGGTGGCGCTCAAGCTGGTCTCGCCGCAATTTTCCGACGACCCGATGTTTCGCGCCCGGATGCAACGCGAGGCCGACGCAGCAGGACGGTTGACCGAGCCACATGTGGTGCCGATTCACGACTATGGCGAGATCAACGGCCAGCTGTATCTGGAGATGCGCCTGATCGACGGCGCCGACTTGGCCACCGTGCTGAAACGCAACGGGCCGATGAGCCCGCCGCAGGCGGTGGCCATTATGCGTCAGGTCGCCTCCGCGCTGGACGCCGCGCATGCCAGCAGGGTGACGCACCGCGATGTGAAACCGGAGAACGTCCTGATCACCGGGGATGACTTCGCTTATCTGGTGGATTTCGGTATTGCCCGCGCAGCCACCGACCAGGGGTTAACCCAGACCGGGATGGCGATGGGAACCTACAAGTACATGGCGCCGGAGCGATTCACCGGCAATGAGGTCACCTATCGCTCCGACATCTATTCGCTGGCCTGTGTGTTGAGCGAGTGTTTGACCGGCTCACCCCCGTTTCGGGCCGACACCATCGAACGGTTGGTCGCCGCGCATCTGATGGAGCCTGCCCCGCGGCCTAGCCAGCTGCGACCCGGACGGATTCCGGCGGCCATGGACGAGGTGATCGCCAAAGGGATGGCCAAAAACCCCGACGAGCGTTACCGCAGTGCCGGTGAGTTGGCCAACGCCGCGCAGGATGCGCTGACCGCACCCGAGCAGCACCAGGCCGAAAGCATTCTGCAGCAGGGCAAAGACGCCGAGACGATGGCGCGTCCCGCGGCGGCCGGCAACGGAGGCGTGAACTGGCGACCGCCCGCCCCGGGGCCCGTCGGCCCACCGCCGTTGCGCCCACAACCCCGCACGCAGCATCCTGATTTCGCACCCAGCGCGCCCGAGCGCCCCAGCAAACGCAAGTGGTGGATCCTCGCGGGCGTTGCGGTGGTCCTGCTCGTCGCCGTTTTCGGATACCTGATGAGACCGCACTCCGCGGGTCCGGCAACACAAGCCTGCGGACAAAACGTGCTGCCGTTCAACGGGCTGAACTTCCGCCTGTCCCCCGGAGGGGTGGCAGTGGACTCGTCCGGCGCGGTGTACGTCACCAATCAAGGCATGTATGGCCGAGTGGTGAAGTTGACACCCGGGTCGAGCACGCCGACAGTGCTGCCGTTCACCGGCCTGTACCAACCCCAGGCGGTGGCTGTCGACTCGGCGGGCGCTGTGTATGTCACCGACTTCAACAACAGGGTCGTAATGTTGCCGGCGGGTTCGAACACCCAGACTCAGCTGCCGTTCGCCGGCCTCAATTACCCAGAGGGCGTCGCGCTGGATAGCGCCGGCAGCGTATACGTCGCCGACCGGGGCAACAACAGGGTGGTGAAGTTGACGGCCGGGTCGAACGACCCGACCGTTTTGCCGTTCACCGGACTGAACAACCCAGATGGTGTGGCGGTGGACGGGGCCGGCAACGTCTATGTCACCGACACCGATAACAACAGGGTGGTCAAGCTGGACGCCGGGTCCAACCAGACAGTGCTGCCGTTTACCGGCTTGACTGTCCCGTGGGGTGTGGCGGTGGACGGTGCTGGCAACGTCTACGTCAGCGAACACGACAACAACCAGGTCCTGAAGTTGCCGGCCGGTTCGAATGTTCCCACACCACTGGCACTTACCGGGCTCAACACGCCCTTACAGCTCGCGGTGGACAGCGCGGGGAACGTGTACGTCGCCGACCGCGGCAACGACAGAGCGATCAAGTTCGTCGTTGCCGGATGTCCCGGTTAGCGGCTCAGCGCCGGCGGATTGCGATTAGGCGGTTGGCCACGGCGGCCACCAGGTAAACCACCGCTACCACGATGATCAATGTCAGTGCAGCGCCCCAAACCCGCAGGAAGCCAGCGTGTTCGGGATTGTTGAGTTCGGTGTAGATCAACAGCGGTAGCGATGCCATGTTGCCGTTGAAGATGTCGAAGTTGATGGCGCGGCTATACCCGACCAGCACCAGCACCGGCGCGGTTTCGCCCATAACACGCGCGATCGCCAGCAACACGCCGGATATGATGCCCGGCATCGCGACTGGAACGACGATCCGCATGATTGTTTTCCATTTCGGAATGCCCAACGCGTAGCTGGCTTCTCGCAGGTCATCGGACACCAACTTGAGCATCTCCTCAGTCGACCGCACCACGATCGGCAGCATCAGCAACACCAAAGCGAGTGACACCGCGAACGCGCTCTGCTGGAATCCAAAGGTGGCGATCCACAGGCTGAAGATGAACAGCGCTGCCACGATCGAGGGCAGCCCGGCCAGCACATCGACCATGAAGGTGGTCACCCGCGCCAGCCGACTGGAACGGTATTCCGCCAAGTACACCGCGGTCATGAATCCCAGTGGCACGGCCAGGATTGCCGCCACCGCAGCCTGCACCAGGGTCCCGTAGAGGGCATGATAAATCCCGCCGGAAAACTGTTCCGGCAGCACTCCGCGCAGTGAATGACTCCACCATCCGGGCTGCGTGATGGCGTACCAGCCTCGTTGGACAACGACCCACAGCACCCAGACCAGCGGTACCAACGCGATGACGAACGAAGCGACGAAAAGCAGTGCCGCGACGTTGTTTTTGATCCGCCGTCCGACACTGATACGCCGAACCGCCACAGCTTTGACCGGCAGGTCGAGGGTGGGGGCGCTCATGTCTTGACCGCCCTGCCAACGATCGCGCGGGCGACGGCGTTGACGATGAACGTCAGGACGAACAGCACAAATCCAGCCGAGATATAGGCTCCGGTCGGTAGCGGTTCACTGAATTCGTTTGCCGCAGAAGCGATTTTGGAGGCGAATGTGTAACCGCCGTCGAAGAGCGACCAATTCCCGGCATGAGCGGCCGCGCGCAAGATGATCAGCACCGCCACGGTTTCGCCCAGAGCGCGGCCCAGCCCCAGCATCGACGCGGCGACGGCACCGCTACGACCGAACGGCAGCACGGTCATCCGTACGACCTCCCACTTTGTCGCGCCCAGTGCTTGCGCCGCTTCGATGTGGGGAGTCGGGGTCTGCCGGAATACTTCTCGCGATACCGAGGTGATGATGGGCAGGACCATCACGGCGAGCACGACGCCGGCGGTGAAGATATTGCCGCCGCCGGCTAAAGAAACGTCGCCGGCCTTGAACAGAAACAGCCATCCCAGCTCGCGGTTGAGCAATGCTTCGATCGGCTCGAGTTGCGGCGCCAGCACGAAAATTCCCCACAGCCCGAAGACGATCGACGGCACGGCGGCCAGCAGATCGACTAACGCGCCGAAAGGACGTGAGAGCCTTGCCGGCGCGTATTGCGTGAGGAATACTGCGATCCCGATCGCGACCGGTACCGCCAAGGCCAGGGCGCATAGTGAGCTCAGCACCGTCACCATCAACAGATCACCGATACCGAATGCCAGGTGGTTGCTGTCGGTGGTGTCGAATTGCCCGCTGGTGAAGAAATTCGCGTGGTTGGCGCGCAATGACGGGACGGCATGGACCAGCAGGAAGATCGCGATCAGGCCGATCGTGAGCATGATCGTCGAGCCGGACAGGGCGGCGACCGACTTGAACAGTCGGTCGCCCCGCCGTGCCCTATCTCCGTCGCTAGCCCTCAGCGCGGGCGTCGTCGCGGTCGACACGATGGCCCTGGATCACGCGATGGCGTTGACCGCGGCTGACAACCTCGACTTGAATGCGTCGGGAATGGGAATATATCCGTTGTCCGCCAACCCATTCTGACCGGGACCGATGGTGGTCTGCAGGAACGCCTTCACGGCCGTGCCGACCTGGCTGTCGGGATACTTGGAGCAGACAATCTCATACGTCGCCAGCACGATCGGATAGGCGCCCGGCTGGGTCGGCTTGTAGAACGACACCGTGTCGAGCATCAGGTCGTTGCCCTGTCCTTTTATCTTTGCCGCGGCGATGGTCTTGCCGACCGAGTCGGCGCTGATCGACACCGGATCGGGACCCGCCGACGTGACGATCTTGGCCACGTTCAGCTTCTGCGCCTGGGCGAACGACCATTCGTTGTAGGTGATTGATCCCGGGGTGTTCTTGATGGCCGCCGAGGTGCCGTCGTTGCCCTTGGCACCTTCACCGACACCGCCATTGAACGACTTTCCGGCGCCCTTGCCCCACACTCCGTTCGATGCGGCATCGAGGTACTGCTGGAAGTTGTCGGTGGTCCCCGACTGGTCACTGCGGAAGACGACGTGTATGGGCAGCGCGGGCAGGGCGGTGCCGGTGTTGAGCGCCGTGATGGCCGGGTCGTTCCAGGTCTTGATGGTGCCGTTGAAGATTTTCGCCGCGGTCGGCCCGTCCAGATTCAGCGAGGTCACGCCGGTGACGTTGTAGGTCACCGCGATCGGGCCGAACACCACCGGCAGGTCCCACGCCGGCGAACCACACCGCTGCTGCGCTTTCCCGTGTTCATCGGGGCTCAGCGGCACATCCGAGCCACCGAAATCAGTTTGATTGCCTACGAACTCATTAATCCCGGCACCCGAACCATTGGCTGTGTAGTTCAAGGTTTGAGCTGGACACGCCTGTTCGAACGCGTTGACGAAACGGGCCATCGCATTCGCCTGGGCGGTGGACCCGCTGGCTTTCAGCGTCTGCTTTCCGCCGCAACTAACCTTCGCCGCTGACGAACCAGACGAACCAGACGAACCAGACGTCGTACCGCCTTGACTTGTCGTGTTGTTGTTGTTGTTTCCACACGCGGACAGCATCAGCGCACCGGTGGCCAGCACACTGAGCGCAGCGCTAAATCGATTGGGTTTCAAATCGGTTCCTTTGAACGGTCGGGGTGATGACTACTTTCACTGCGCCACCAGGTCAACACGGACCACGCGATCCTGCCGAGATAGGCTGAAGCGTGGCTGCTCTGGGCCAACGCCGTGAGGACTCGAAGTAAACAAATCGCGTCACTAAGCCGAACGTAACACCAGGATGAGGCGGCCTGCGGCATCCTGCCTAAATCAATCACTTGACTTAACCAACACTGCGCCGATTAACTCTTCGACATGGTCAACGAATTGGCCGGCAAGGTCGCGATCGTCACCGGCGGGGCATCGGGCATCGGTGCCGGAATCGTCGAGAAGTTTTTGGCGGAGGACGCTCGGGTCGTGATCGCCGACATTGAGCGCGATCGCGGTGAAGATTTCGCCGCCTCGCTGGGCGCCGACGCGGTATTCCGATTGACTGACGTCTCCGATCCCGACCAAGTCGGTGCGCTGGTCGCAGCTGCGGTCGACACGTTCGGTGGGCTAGACGTGATGGTGAACAACGCCGGAGTCTCCAGCAGGATGCATCGCAGCTTCCTAGACGACGATCTCGCCGACTTCCAGCGCGTGATGTCGGTCAACCTGCTGGGCGTGATGGCCGGGACCCGGGATGCGGCCCGGCAGATGGCGACCAGCGGCGGCGGGTCGATCATCAACATGTCGTCGATAGGCGGCATCCAGGCCGGTGGCGGCGTCATGACTTACCGGGCATCCAAGGCGGCGGTCATCATGTTCACCAAGTCCGCCGCAATCGAGTTGGCGCATTACGAGGTTCGGGTCAACGCCATCGCGCCCGGCAACATACCGACCCCGCTGCTGGCCACGTCGGCGGCAGGGCTCGTCCGGAAAATGGGCCCAGCAGAGCTCGCGCGCTTCGAGCATGCGATCCGGGAGCAGATGCGATCCGACCGTCCGCTCAAACGAGAGGGCACACCCGCGGACATCGCGGAGGCCGCGCTGTACTTGGCCGGCGACCGGTCCCGGTACGTGACCGGCACCGTCTTGCCGGTCGACGGCGGCACTGTCGCCGGCAAGGTGATCCGTCGTCGCAGCGAGAAGAAAGATTAAATCAATCGCTTGACTTAATCGGGATCAGGGCGTTGACTGGCCGGATGACCACCGCGAAGGCCGCGCGCACCCGGGCCACTACGACCCAGGAGGCGATCCTGACCGCGGCCGAACGGCTGTTCGCTGAGCATGGGGTCTTCGCGGTCTCCAACCGCCAGGTCAGCGAGGCTGCCGGCCAGGGCAACAATGCCGCGGTCGGCTACCACTTCGGCACCAAAACCGATTTGGTGCGGGCTATCGAGGAGAGGCATCGGGTGCCCATCGAGCGCCTGCGGGAAAACATGCTGATCGAGATCGTGCAATCTGGGGCCGCCGACGATATGCGGAGCTGGGTGGCGTGTCTGGTACGCCCGCTGACCGATCACTTAGCAGCCCTCGGCAACCCCACCTGGTACGCGCGCTTCGCCGCGCAAGTGATGACCGATCCGGCCTACTACAACATCGTGGTCAAGGATGCGCTCACATCTGAATCGCTGGTCCAGGTGATCGACGGGATCAACCGCTGCCTGCCCGAGTTGCCGATCGAGGTTCGGGTAGAACGCAACCTGATGGCCCGGAACCTGCTGATGCACACCTGTGCCGAGCGTGAACGGGCAATGGCCGCAGGCGCATCCGTGCCGGGTTCGTCGTGGCAGGCCGCCGGATCCGGCCTGATCGACGCGGTCGTGGGACTCTGGCTGGCGCCGGTCACCCCGCACGAGTGAAGAAGCTGGCTGTAGAAAATTATGAAAGTGACTGTGGACCAAGACAAATGCGCTTCGTCCGGAAACTGCGTGATGCACGCTCCGGAAATTTTCGACCAGCGCGACGATGACGGAGTCGTCGTTCTGCTGAATGAGAACCCGCCCGGCGAACAGGCTGACAACGCCCGCAAGGCTGCCGCGGGTTGCCCCGCACTGGCCATCCACATCGAGGAGTGAGAAGTGTCCGACACCCTCACCGCAACCGAGGCGGTCTCTGACGTACCGGAATATCCGATGGGACGGGCGACCGGCTGTCCGTTCGCTCCGCCGCCGGACGTGATGGAGCTCGGGGCTGCGCGGCCGCTGTCGAGGGTCAGGATCTGGGACGGCAGCACACCTTGGCTCATCACCGGTTACGAGGAAGTGCGGACGTTATTTTCCGATTCCCGCGTCAGTGTTGACGACCGGCGGCCCGGCTTTCCGCATTGGAACGAGGGCATGTTGTCGACGGTGCACAAGCGCCCCAGGTCGGTCTTCACCTCTGACGCCGAGGAGCACACCCGGTTTCGGCGAATGCTGTCAAAGCCCTTCACCTTCAAGCGGGTCGAAGGCCTGCGGCCGGCGATCCAGCAGATCACCGACGAGCACATCGACGCAATGCTGGCCGGACCGCGGCCGGGCGACATCGTCACCGCGCTCGCGCTGCCGGTGCCGTCGCTGGTCATCAGCCAGCTGCTGGGCGTGCCGTATGAGGACGCCGAGATGTTTCAGCATCACGCCAACATCGGGCTCGCGCGCTACGCGACCGGTGAGGACACCGTCGAAGGCGCGATGAGCCTGCACAAATACCTGGCCCAGCTGGTCGAGTCGAAAATGGAGGCTCCACTGGAAGATTCGGCAGACGCGGTTTCGGATCTGGCCGAGCGGGTCAAAGCCGGTGAGCTCAGCGTCAAGGAGGCCGCGCAGCTGGGCACCGGACTGCTGATCGCCGGGCACGAAACCACGGCCAACATGATCGGCCTCGGCGTGCTGGCGCTGCTGCAGTACCCAGAGCAGGCGGCTGTGCTGCGTGCCACCGACGACCCGAAAGTCGTCGCAAACGCAGTCGAGGAACTGCTGCGCTATCTATCCATCATCCAAAACGGGCAGCGCCGCGTCGCCGCCGAGGACATCGAGATCGCTGGCGAGGTGATCCGCGCCGGCGAGGGGATCATCATCGACCTGGCGCCGGCGAACTGGGATGCCAAGGCATTCGCCGAACCCGAGCTGCTGTACCTTCATCGCTCCGGTGCAGGCCAGCACGTCGCGTTCGGCTACGGCAGGCATCAATGCGTCGGTCAGCAGCTGGCTCGCGCCGAGCTGCAGATCGTCTTTCACACGCTGCTTCGCCGCATCCCCACGCTGGAACTGGCCGTGCCGATCGAAGACATTCCGTTCAAACACGACCGGCTCGCGTACGGCGTCTATGAACTGCCGGTGACCTGGTGAATCCGTTCAACAAGCGATCCGAGATGACTACTGTCGAACAAGTGTGGATCCGATTGGAGTGTCAATGATGTCGACTCAAACAAGCACCGTCTCGCTGTACCCGCCCGGAGGATTTGGCGCACCCAAGGATCGACACGGCCACGCCAACGGCGCACGCGTGGGCCTGCCGGAAGGAACCGTGGTTTTCTCTGCGGATAACCATATTTCGCTAGCAGACGATATTTTCTACCAGCGTTTCCCGGAGGCCCTCAAAGACAAGGCGCCGCGGATCTGGTATGAGGACGGCGCCTACCAGGTCGGGCGAAAAGGACAGTCATTCCTACCGGGCGATTTCAGCGCGGTGCTGATGCAATACGACGACCTGCCCGGGGCTGCCAGCACCAACATCGAGGCCCGGATCCAAGAGCTTCGCGAAGACGGCGTTGAGAAGGAACTGGCGTTCCCCAACGCCATCCTGGCGCTCTTTCACTACCCGGACAAGGAACTTCGCGAACTCGCATTCCGCATCTACAACGAGTACATCGCCGAGCTGCAGGAGCGCTCCGGTGGTCACTTCTACGGCGCGGGCCTGATCAACTGGTGGGATCCACAAGGCACTCGCCGCACGCTATCGGAACTGAAATCATTGGGGCTCAAGACCTTCCTGCTGCCGCTCAACGCGGGCAAGGACGACGAAGGCAATCCGATCGACTACGCGAGCACATCCATGAGCGCCGTCTGGGACGAGATCGAAGACTCCGGTCTTCCGGTCGCGCACCACATCGGCGAGACACCGCCGAAAAGCCCGTGCGAGTTCAACAGTGTCGTCGTCGGGATGATGATCAACATCGACGGGTTCCGGGAGGCGTTCTCCAAGTACATCTTCGCCGGCATCCTCGATCGGCACCCAAGGCTGCGGATCGGCTGGTTCGAGGGCGGCATCGCCTGGGTGCCGTGGGCCCTGCAAGACGCCGAGCACCTGGTGGCGTCGTATCAGCACATGTTCAATCGGCCCCTGGAGCATGACGTGCGCTACTACTGGGACAACCATATGAGCGCATCGTTCATGGTCGACCCGCTCGGACTGAAGTTGATCGACCAGATCGGTGTCGACAAGGTGATGTGGTCCAGCGACTATCCGCACAACGAAAGCACTTTCGGGTATTCGGAGAAGTCGCTGGCCGCTGTCGTCGACTCGGTCGGCGCCGAGGCCGCCGCGCGGATCGTCAGTGGCAATATCACTGAATTTCTGGGTCTTTAGGACCGCTTAATGACTTCGATCACTTCGTTTCTGGCCGCACCAACGTCTGCGCTCGACATCCCGGACACACCCGATCTCGATCGGATGCGTCGCGAGACCGGCGCGCGGCTGCGCTCGGCTATGGCCGACCGTGGCGTGGATGTCTTGCTCCTGCTCGGAAACAACAGTGTCGTCTATGCCACCGGGGTGAGCTGGCCGTTGGGTGACGCCGGGTTGTCTCACGTCGAGCGTCCGGTCGCAGTGGTGCTCGCTGACGACCCGTACCCGCACCTGTTCTTGCCGTTCCGTGAAGGCGCCGCATCGGAATCGGGGCTACCCGCCGACCATCTGCACGGCCCGGTCTATCTGGAGTTCGACGAGGGAGTGGAGAACTTCGCGCGGGTGATCGAGGATCTGGTCCCGGCCGGGGCGGTGCTCGCGGTGGACGAACTCACCGGCGCCATGCGGCGCGCGCAGCCGCGACTTTTCCGGGCCGGACCGCCCGCCGACGCGGCGCAGATTGTCGGCGCGGCCAAGGTCATCAAGACTCCCGACGAACTGGCCTGCATCCGTACTGCCTGCCGGATCACCGACGAGGCGATGGTCGACGTACAGGCCGCGCTGGCGCCCGGAATTCGCCAGATCGAGCTGTCGGCCGGTTTCATCCGCCGAGCGTTCGAGCTGGGCGCGATGGCCAGCATGCTGGAACCGATCTGGCAGGTGATGCCGCCCAGCAAGGCGGACGGTGTCTGGACCACCCATGGCGATTTGGCGTTGCCGCTGTTGACAACTGAGCGCGAACTGGTTGCCGGTGACGTCTTGTGGACAGATGTCAGCATCACCTATGCGGGCTACTGCTCTGACTTCGGCCGCACCTGGGTGGTTGGGCAAGAGCCGACACCGCGCCAGCAGGCGCAATTCGCCAAGTGGCGGGAAATCCTGGACGCGGTGCTCGACGTGACGAAAGCCGGCGCCACCGCGGCCGACTTAGGCAGGGCGGCAACGAAAGCCAACGGCGGCGCCCGGCCGTGGCTGCCGCACTTCTATCTGGGCCATGGAATCGGCGTGAATGCCGCCGAAATGCCAATGATCGGCACCGATCTCGGTGACGAGTTCGACAAGAACTTCGTCTTCGAGCCCGGAATGGTGGTGGTGCTGGAACCGGTGGTGTGGGAGGACGGCACCGGCGGATACCGCAGCGAAGAGATGGTCGTCATCACCGAGGAAGGCTGGATTCCGTTGACTGACTACCCCTATCACCCATATGGCGACTGAGGTTCTGCCCGATGACCGCACACTGCGTGCGGGTCGCCGGGAGCGGGCGTTGGCCCAGATGGAAAACCACGACCTCGATGTGCTGGTGCTCGGTCGGCAGGCCAACGTGCGGTATGTCTCCGGTGCGCCGCAGCTGTGGGTGGCAGGCACCCGCCCGTTCGGGCCGACGTGCGTGGTCGTCCGGGAGACCGGGGCGATCCACCTGCTCAGCACCTGGGACGAGGGGGTTCCCGACGACATCCCGCACGAGAACCTGTACGGCATCGCCTGGAATCCGATGAACACAATTTCGGTGCTGAAGGGCATCGAAGGCGCTGCGACCGCGAAACGCGTTGGCAGCGACGCGCTTTCACCGGTATTCGCCCAACTGCTGCCGATGGCCTTCCCCAACGCCGAGCTGGTCGACGGTGAGCTGGCCATGCGCGCCGCCCGTCGTATCAAGACCCCCGAAGAGGTGGCGGCGCTCCGCGAGGCCATTCGGGTAGCCGAGGTCGGGTTGGCCGCGGCAGTCGCCGAGCTGCGACCGGGCGTCAGCGAGAAGACGCTGGCCGGCGTCCTGCTGGAGGCCATGGCGGCCGGTGGGGTGAGCACCCCGTCAACTCAGGATGCCGCGTGGGTGACCTCACGCGACCACCCGTGGCGACGGGCGAGTGACGACGGTCGTGTTCAGCCCGGCGATTTGGTGGCGTTCTCTGCGGGCGTGCTGGATGGTGGCTACACCGGAGAGGTCGGACGCACCTGGCCGGTCGGCGAGCCCGACGGTGCCGCCGATCTGTATCGGCGATGGGATGCGCTGTGGCACCGGCTATATGAAGCGTGCCAACCGGGCGCGCCGGGTACCGACCTGCTGTCCGCCTACCAGGCGGCGGGGGAGCAGCTGCCGCCGATGCCGATTGCGCGGGGCCTGGGTCTGGGATTCGACCCACCGGTGGTTTCTCAGCACCTGCCGGCGACTGCTGCCAAGGAGCGGCTGGAGGCGGGGCTGGTGCTCGCTGTTACCGGCTATGTCTGGCAACGTGGCGTCGGTGCGGTGTTCGGGCGGGAGGCGGTTTTGATCACCACTGACGGCCCTGAAGTTCTGACCTCCAGTCCGTCATGGCAGGCATGAGTGGGGAACCTCAGGTCGATCCGCCGCTGGCCGGTTTCTCGGCGGTCGACCTATCGACCGGAATAGCAGGCGCGTACTGCAGCAAGTTGCTTGCCGACGGCGGTGCCACCGTCATCAAAGTCGAGCCGCCAGAAGGTGATCCGCTGCGGCGCTGGTCGTCCTCCGGTGCGACTATCCAATCGGGCGGCGACGGGGCATTGTTCAGCTTTCTGGCCGGCTCGAAACACAGTGTTGTCGCCGATCCCGAAGTCGGCGACGACGTCCAAATGGTTTCCAGGCTGCTGGCGGCTGCCGACGCGGTGGTGTGGTCTGCAGGATCGAAACTAGCTGAACACCAAAGCTTTAGACCCGCTGCGATCCATCGTATGCACCCTCAGCTGACCGTTACGTCGATCACCCCGTTCGGCCTGGATGGTCCCTGGCGGGACCGGGCGGCGACCGAATTCACGCTACAGGCCTGGTCGGGCGGAATCGTCGGGCTGGGGCGCGGACTGCCGGAACGAGCACCGGTATTCGTCGGCGGCCAGGTCGGTGAGTATATGGCCGGAGCTTACGCGAGTGCTGCGACCCTGGCGTCGCGGTTCCGCCGAATGACAGGTAGCCCAGGCGAACCAGGAGAACTCATAGACCTGTCGATGCTGGAAACCCAAATCCTGGGCCTGACTTACTACCCGGTCACCTATTTCGAAATGCTCGGACGGCCCTGGCGAGACGCCCGGCGACTCACGGTTCCGGGTGTGGCCCAGGCGAAGGATGGGCTGGTGGACCTCGGGTGTGGTACTGCGCAGCAATGGTTCGATCTATGTGCGATGGTCGGTCACCCGGAGTGGATCGACGAGGAATCGCCACTGTCGATCACCGAATTGGCCAACATCTACGCCGAAGAGATCTATGCGTGGGTCGAGAGTAACCCGGTCGACGAGATCCGCGAACTCGCAACGGCATTCCGGATTCCCAACGCGCCCGTGGCCAACGGACAGAATATCGCATCGCTCGACCACTTCCAGGAGCGAGGCTCGTTTGTGCGCAATCCGCGCGACGGTTTCCACCAGCCAGGCCACCCCTACCGGATGCAGCCCGCACAGCTTCAGCCGCCTGGCCCGGCACCGCGGTTGGGGGAACACACCGCGCGTTACCGGGCCGCCAGTATGATCCCGCAGCCTGTGCCGACGCCTTCGGCGCCCGCAAACCGACTGCCGTTCAGCGGACTCCGAGTATTGGATGTGACGACGTTCTGGGCGGGCCCCAGTTGCACTCACTTTTTGGCCATGCTCGGCGCCGACGTGGTCCACGTGGAATCCGCCCGCCGGCCGGACGGAACCCGACTGATCGCCGGCGTGCCGATCACCGAAGACCGGTGGTGGGAGAAGTCGCCGATCTTCTCGGCGCTGAACACCAACAAGAAAGGTCTGACGCTTGACTTGCAGACCCCACGCGGGCGAGAGCTACTGCGCCGACTGATCGCGACTTGCGATGTCATCGTGGAAAACTTCACGCCCCGGGTGCTGGACCAGATCGGGCTGGATTTTGCTGCCGTTCAGGCGGTTCGGCCTGACGCGGTCATGTTGCGAATGCCCGGGTTCGGACTCGACGGGCCGTGGCGCGACAATCCCGCGTTCGCATATGCGATCGAATCTGCATCCGGGCTGAGTTGGCTCACCGGCTATCCCGACCGTCCTCCCTACGAGCCATATTCGATCGGTGACGCATGCGCAGGTGTGCATGCGCTCAACGGTCTGCTGCTAGCATTGGAACACCGCCGCCGCACTGGCCAGGGTGTACTCGTGGAGGCCGCGATGGTCGATGCCGCGCTGAGCGTTTCCGCCGAACAAGTCATCGAGTACTCCGCGTACGGGTCTCTGCTGCAACGGACGGGCAATCGAGGACCAACCGCGGCGCCGCAGAATCTCTACCGCAGCGCCGATATCGACGAGTTCGGCCGGCTCGACAGCTGGGTCGCCATAGCGGTGGCAACCGACGACCAGTGGGAAAGGCTGTGCCGCGCGCTCGGATCGCCCCCCTGGGCAACTGATCCCAAGCTGTCGACCGAAGCCGGGCGGCGCGCACACCAGGGTCTGATCGATGAGCAGCTGGCCGCCTGGTGTGCGTACCGCAGCCGCGACGACATCGTCCGACCCCTCTGGGATGCCGGTGTGCCGGTGGCCAAGGTCATGCAACCCCATCGCCAAACGGAGCTGGACCAGTTGGCATTTCGTGGCTTCTTCGAAGAAGTCGACCACCCGGTGAACGGCCGGGCTAAGCTCAGCACCGTGCCGATGAGGTTCTCTGGTGGGCCCGGCCTGTTCCACACCCAATTTGCGCCTCTGCTTGGGCAGCACAACCACGAGTTGCTGGCCGAGCTGGGCCTGACCGCGTCAGAGATTGCAGACCTAGAGACCGACGGAATTATCGGCTGCGCGCCCCCGATGTACACGGCGACCTGACCAAAGATGGCAATCGACCCCTCGAACATTCTGCTCACCGGTCGCGTGGCGGTGGTGACCGGCGCCGGCTCGGGCATAGGCCGCGGCATCGCGGCCGGGATGGCAGCGTTCGGCGCCAGGGTTGCGATCTGGGAGCGTGACCCGCGGACCTGCGCGGAGGCGGCGGAATCCATTGGTGGCCTGGGTATCGTCACCGATGTGCGGGACACCAACCAGGTGGACGCCTCGCTGCAGCGCACCACCGACGAGCTCGGGCCGGCGACGATCCTGGTGAATAACGTCGGCGGGGTGTTCTCGTCCCCGCTACTCGAGACTAGCGAAAATGGGTGGGACGCACTGTATAGAGCCAACTTCCGCCACGTGCTGCTATGTACTCAGCGGGTCGCGCGACAGCTAGTGTCCGAGGGACTTCCCGGCAGCATCATCTCGGTGACGTCGATCGAAGGCGTGCGCGCCGCACCAGGGTACGCGGCATACGCCGCGGCCAAGGCAGGGGTCATCAATTACACCAAGACCGCGGCGCTCGAACTGGCACCCCACGGCATACGAGTCAATGCAATAGCGCCCGACATCACGCTGACCGAAGGCCTGGCGCGGCTCAGCGGCGAGGAGGCACTGGCCGGAATGGGCAACGTCGTACCGATGGGACGTCCTGGTCACGTCAACGAGATTGCCAGTGCCGCAGTATTTCTAGCTTCGGACATGTCGACCTATCTCACCGGGCAGACGCTCCACGTCGACGGTGGCACCCACGCCGCGAGCGGCTGGTATCACGACCCGCAGACCGGGGAGTACCGGCTCGGAGCGCCCCGTTAGCTAGTGATTCCACCCTTCGGCGACCTGATCCTCGAAGGTGTGGTCAATGCGCTCGAACCTGCGGCGGATGGACGCCCGGGCCGCCACGTGTGGCAGCACGTACAGGCGGTTGGCTGCAATCGCGTCGGCCGTGAGGCGTGCCACCTCATCGACGCTGAGGCTGTTCTCCTGCGCCGGAACCGGCCCCGGCGCCCCCGTCACCTCGGGCGCGGACGACAACCCGTAATCGGCGCCGCGGATTCGTTCCGAATTGGAGAGCAGCTTGGTTTCGACGACCATCGGGCAGAGCACCGACACACCGATGCCGTGGTCTTTGACCTCCCGCGCCAGCGTCTCGGCCAGGCTGACCACGCCATATTTCGCAACGCTGTAGGCCCCGAGGCCGACGTTGGGTACCAGGCCGGCAAAGGATGCGGTGAAGGCGATGTGGCCGCCCCTACCCTGCTCGAGCAACCTCGGCAAGAACGCCTCCACGGCATGGATGGAGCCCCACAGATCAATATCGATCACCCAGCGCCAGTCGTCGTGCGTCATCTGCGCGATCGGGCCTGCGACCACAATGCCGGCATTGCTGAAGACAATGTCGACTTGGCCGAGAAGTCGAAATGACTCGTCCGCGAGATGAACCACCTCATCGAGCTGCCGGACGTCGCACATCACGGCGTGCGCGTCAAACCCCTCGGCACCCAACCGCGCCACCGCCTGTTCCAGCGCGGGCTTATCGACGTCGGCGAGCACGACACGTGCCCCACGGCGAGCCAACTCGGTGGCAGTGGCAAACCCGATGCCATTCGCACCGCCGGTGATAACGGCGCTTTTCCCTTCGAAATGGTCCATGGCGCGAGACATTAACCGATGGACCCGAGCGGCCGGCGACGACCCCTTGTCGGCTACTTCAGGCAGCTACCCGCGTCGATGGGAAGCGTGACACCCGTGACGTAGCGCGCCTCGTCGGATGCGAAGAACAGCACCGCATTGCTGACGTCCTCCGGCTCCACCCACGGAATCGGCAGAGTGTGGAACAGCTGACAGATGGGCGCCATGTCGTCCGGACCGGGCTTCTCCAGATCCGGACGGAACATCTTGAAGGTGCCGTCGTTGTGCAGCATGGGTGTCTTCACATGGGTCGGGTGCACCGAGTTGACGCGAATCATGTGCTGCCCCAACTCAAC
This sequence comes from uncultured Actinomycetota bacterium, assembly GCA_963720085.1. Classification (GTDB taxonomy): domain Bacteria; phylum Actinomycetota; class Actinomycetes; order Mycobacteriales; family Mycobacteriaceae; genus Mycobacterium. The sequence continues at coordinate 82,062 of CAVRER010000083.1, read as the reverse complement.
CGCGAAGGCGCGCATCAGCCCGACAACCCCGTGCTTGGCCGCGACGTAATGGCCGGTGTGCGGGTAGGCCTTGAGTCCGCCGACCGAGCTGGTCAGGATGATCGAACCGCCCTCGCCGCCCGCAAGCAGATGCGGGACACCGGCTTTCACGGTCTTCCACACCCCGGCCAGATTGATGTCGATCATCTCTGTCCAGTCTTCTTCGCTGGTTTTGTCCAGAGTGTCGCCGCCGTTGCCGATACCCGCGTTGGCCACGATGATGTCGAGCCGGCCGAGCTGCTCCACACCGCTGTCCAGCGCGGCTTTCAGTGCGTCGTAGTCGCGCACATCGACTTCGGCGGTGAAGATCCTGCGGTTGTGACCCTTGACGAGGTCGGCGGTCTCCGCCAGATCCTCGGGCGTCGACGCCGGGATCGCGGTGTCCACAACGCCCTCGCGGATTGGCTTGCAGATATCGACCGCAATGATGTCGGCGCCCTCCTGCGCCAGCCGCACTGCGTGCGAGCGGCCCTGTCCACGGGCCGCGCCGGTGATGAACGCGACCTTGCCTTCGACTCGACCCGCCATCGTTACCTCATTTCCTGGTTTGTGTTTGGCTCAACCGAGAACCGCCGGCATTGCCTCCCAGCCACGCACGGTGGACGTCGGAGACAGGCGGCGCGGCTGAGGTCGACTTCCCATTCGGGGAAGCGTTTCAAGATCTCCTCGAGTGCGATCCGCCCCTCCAGCCTCGCCAGTGCCGAGCCGAGGCAGTAGTGGGTGCCGACGCTGAAGGCAGAGATGCTGGCGCGGTTCTCGGTGAATGTCGAAAACGTCTCCGTCTGGCGGGAATTGACGGTGATCGCGGTTAGCCGCACCGATGAGCATCATCATCGCGCTGCCCTCCGGCACCGTCTGCCCGTAGTAGGTGACGTCACGGGTCACGTAGCGTGCCACGTGCGGAGCCGGCGGTTCGAAGCGCAGCAACTCTTCAATGGCCTGGGGGATCAGTGCGGGGTTCTCGGCCAGTTCCCGTCGCTGGTCGGGATGCTCAGCCAGCACCTTGCCGGCCCAGCCGATCAGCCGAGTGGTGGTCTCATTGCCGGCGCCGGAGACCACGCTGACGTAGGTGAGTAGCTCCTCGCGGGACAACCGCCGGGTTATCCCCTTCTCATCGGTGAACTCAACGTTCAACAGGTCGGTCATGATGTCGTCGGAGGGATGCTCGGCGCGCCAGTCGATGAATTCGGCGAAGAACTCACCGGTGTTCATGCCGTCGGCAGCCAGCTTCATCGGTTCGCCGGCCTCGGTGCGCATTTGCGCGTTTGTCGAGATCGCGCGCGGCTTCCTGGTACTCCTCGGGCACCCCGAGCAGCATGCCGATCACCCGCATCGGCATCTGAGCGCCGAGGTCGGCGACGAAGTCGAACCGGTTCGTGCCGATCAGCGGATCCAAACTGCGAGCGCAGAATTCGCGGATCTTGGGTTCCAGGTCATTGATCTTGCGCGGCGTGAACATGCGAGCCAGCAATTTGCGGTGCACGTCGTGGATCGGCGGATCTTCGAAGATGATCACGCCCGGCGGTATGTCGATGTTGGCCTTGATCAGCTCGATGATCGCGCCGCGGGCTGAGCTGAAGGTTTCGTGATCGACGATCGCCCGATCGACATCGGCAAAGCGACTCAACGCATAAAAGTCGTGCTGCTCGTTGTAATACAGCGGTGCTTCTTCGCGCAGCCCTCGAAACGCCAGGTAAGGGTCGGCATTGATCTGCACGTCGTACGGGTCGTAATAGACACCGTTGGGAGCAGTGACTGTCACAGGGCCTTACCTTTCGCAGCCGTTCGCCGCAACCGCATTCTTGGTAGCTCTAAGCATCTGCGGCAACTCTGTCATCAGCCACCTAGGAGTGTCAACGTGGGATCCGTTTTCGCTACTTATCATTCTCGTTTATAGAGAACCCAGTTCTCATCGCCGCCGTCGCGAAAGCGCAGCAGTGATAGAAAATGCAGTTCTCGACCTAGTCGCCGACGAACCCGCGCGAGCAGAAGTCCCACACTTCGTCGGCGGTGATGGGATGCACCGTCGCGTCGTCGGAGCTTCCGCTGGACTGTGCAATGAACATGACCGTCTGCATGGTCATAGCGGCCATCCGCTTTGGATTGACGCTGTCGCGCAGCTCCCCGGCCGCGCTGGCTGCTTCCATCAACTCGGTGAGCAAAGCAACAAGTGGTGCGTGAGCCACCTTGACCTCGGCCGGATGCGAAACCAGCAACCTCGGCGCGAAGTCGGTGAACAACGGCCTTTTGGCAGTCGGGTCGGGTCGCGAAGCTTCGAACAGCAGCTCGACGGCGACCCGCAACCGGTCGATGGGGTCGGAATGGTTCGCGGTTGCGGCGCGAATCTGATCGGCCGACCGGCTCAACGCGTCTTCGAACAAGGCGAGCAGCAGTTCATGCTTGCCGTCGAACTGCAGGTAGAAGCTCCGCAACGATTGCCGGGAGCGGTCGACTACCTCTTGCACGGTGAAGTCCGTGCTGCCCTTCTCAATGATGATGGCCTGGGCCGCGTCGAGGAAGCGTTGCACGCGCTGCGCTGCCCGCAGTTTCGCAGTTTTGATCGATCGCTCGACAGCACGTTGCTTCCAGGCCGGTTCTTCGCTTGGGCTGGTCACCGTGGACTCAGCTGATTGCCGCGAGCGGAGAACATGGTTGGACTCTACCGGAGAACGCCGTGTCATAGCTGAGCTAGACCCCCTCACGGGACGTCGTGTCTGAGATTGTAACTTTCTCGCCACGAGAATACTATTCTCTTGCCGCTCACCAGGGAAGCAGAACGCCAAAGAGCGACGGAGAAGTAGCCAATGCAGCTGGTCTTCGGCTTGCCGGGGGACTAGAGATTGGCCAGCCGCGGCGCACATCGCTTAACGCGCAAGGCCGCCCCGGCCTCCCGGGTGAGTTCGCGTGCGCTGCCGAGCATGCCATCCAACACCAGCGAACGCTTGACGTGGCGGTGCAGCTCGTGCTCCGCGGTGAATCCGATGCCGCCGAGCACCTGCTGACAGTGCCGCGCCGCGGTCAACGCCGCTTGGCCGGCCGCGGCCTTGGCGAGCAGGAAGCTTAGATCGTCGGGCTCAGCGGCGGCGGCAACCAGCGTGGCCTCCGCGCCTTCGACGGCGACCAATGTCTCTGCCAGCCGATGCCGGATCGCCTGGAACGAGGCGACGGGCCTGCCGAATTGCACTCGGTCCAACGCGTGCTGGCGCGCCAGTGACAGCATGGTGCGACTGGTGCCCACCAGCCACCAGCCGAGCGCGTGCCGACCGGCAGCCAGAGGCACCGAATCGCCCTGGGGCACACGGTGTATCGGGACGTCGCCCAGCGCCGAGCTGGCCTGGTCGGTGCGTTCCCAGACGACCCAGGAGCCGCCTGCGAACGGCAGGGGGACCGTACCTCCGCCGTCGCGTCCGGCCGCGCGCAGCACCACGTCGTTGAGCACGGGTGCATGAGCACCGGTCTCACCGAGTAGCCGGAACACCAAAGGAATTGCGGCTTCGGGCATTTCGTCGAGCATGTCCAGCCAGCCCAAATCCGTCAACGCCTCGTCGAGTTCGCGGCCCGACGCCGCGGTCATGGTCTTCCGCAAAGCGTCTTCCAGCAGATGCAGGGACTCTTTATCCACGCTCACCGGTGTACCGCCCGGGAAGCCTCGGCCTTCAGGCCGGGGAGGAATGGGCGGTGTTGTCGGATCGCGGCGGTATCCTTCGCCGCATGAGCGTCGTCCGCTATCGGTACAGGTTGCGCCCTGGTGCGGCCGCGTTGACGGGATTGCAGCGTGAGTGGGACCGCTGCCGCTGGGTGTGGAATCAAGCGGTTGAGCGGCTTAACGAGTCCGGTGAGTGGATCTGTGACGATACGCTTACGGGCTGGCGGCGCGAGCATAATTGGCTGCGAGAGGGTTCGGTGGTGGCCCAACAGCAGATGCTGCGAAACTTCCGCGCCAAGCGGGCTCAGGGTAAGGGCCGTCGCAAGTTCAAGTCCGGCAAGCGCTGTCTGCCGAGCCTGAACTACACCAGGCGGGGATTCGCTGTAAAAGAAGGCCGCTTGTGTTTGGCTGGCGGCCTGCGCATTCCGGTGGTCTGGTCGCGCGAGTTGTCCTCTGATCCGAGCAGTGTTCGTGTCTATCGCGACAGCATCGGGCATTGGTACGCCAGCTTCGTGGTGCGCTGTGACGACGCGGCGCTGCCGGTCTGCAAAAGGGCAATCGGCATCGACTGGGGAGTGCGCGCAGTGGCGACGACCACCGACCCGGAATATGACCTGCCGCATCCGGGATACGCCAAGCGTGCCAGCACAGAGCTTGCACGCCGGCAGCGAACAATGGCGCGGCGCAAGCCGGCCCCCGGCGAACCGGCGTCCCAGGGCTACTTCGGAGCGAAGCATGCTGTCGCCAAGCTGTATAAGAAGGTCGCCCGGCAGCGGCAGGACGGAGCGCGTAAGTGGGCGAGAAAAGTCGTTGCCAACTACGGGATGTTGGCGGTCGAGGACTTCAAGCCACAGTTTTTGGCTAAGTCTCGTATGGCGCGTAAGTCTGGGGACGGCGCCATCGGCGCGTGTAAAGCGGTGTTGATTGAGTATGCCGAGCGGGCGGGCCGAAAGGTGGTGTTGGTGCCGCCCGCCTACACGACGATGACGTGCAGCGGTTGCGGTGCGAGAGCCAAGTCCCGCCTGCTGCTGTCGGAACGGGTTTTCGTCTGCGGGTCCTGCGGAATGATCGAGGATCGCGACCGAAACGCTGCCAGAGTCATTCTGGACAGGGCTGGTCTCAACCCTGCCGGTGCTGAAGCTGTTAGACATTCAGATCTCCTCGAGGTGCGGGTGCTTGCCGAGCCGGGAATCCCCGGCCTTTAGGGCGGGGAGGATGTCAATCCTTGCCCAAGTCCAATAGCCGGCGAGCGATGATATTGCGTTGGATCTCGGCAGTGCCGCCGTAGATGGTCGCCGCGCGGGAGTACAGGTACTCGGATCGCCACGGCGTGTCGTCCAGCTCGAGCGTGCCGGGTAGCAGGTCGCGCACGGTGTCGAACAGCCGTTGCTCGGCGCCGGCGAGCAAGACCTTATCGATAGAGGTCTGCGGCCCGAGTGGCTCGCGAGCAGCTAACCGATGCTGAGTAAGACGCGACCGGCAGCGCAGCGTGTGCAGCGCGAGATAGGCTGTGCCGAGCTCATATTCGTCGGGTTCCTTCGCTTCGGCGATCAGTTCGTCGAAACGTGCGTACAGGTAGGCGATCCGCTGCCAAAAGCAGGTGGAGCGCTCATAGGGCAACAGGTCCATCGCGAGCCGCCAGCCATCGCCCGGCTGGCCGAGCATGCGTGCTGCAGGCACCACCACATCGTCGAAGTAGACCTCGCAGAATTCGTCGACTCCGTGCATCGTGCGCAGCGGGCGAATGGTGATGCCCGGCGTATCCAGGTCGACGAAGAACGCGGTAATCCCCTCATGGGAACTCGAGTGGCCGGGCGCGGTGCGGGTGAGCAGGACGCACCGCGTCGAATACTGCGCGTAGCTGGTCCAGACCTTCTGCCCGTTGATAATCCAGGCTTCATCTCCCTTGCCCTTCGGCGAAGCACGGGTGGTCAGCGACGCCAAGTCGCTGCCGGAGCCCGGTTCGGAAAAGCCCTGACACCACTGCTCGCGACCGCTGAGCAGCCGCGGCACCATCTCCGCTGCAAGCTCCGGCGGCGCGTAATCGATCATCGTGGGCGCGAGCACCTCGACCATCGAATAGGGACCTGGCTCGGCGAGGCGGCGGCCGACCACTTCCTCGCCGACGATCGCGCGAAGCATTGCGGGCCCGCCCAATCCGCCGACTTGCGCGGGCCAGCCGTATCGCATCCAGCCAGCGTCGTAGAGCGCGGAATGGACTCGGGCCAGCTGCTTGATGTGACCTTCCAGCGAGTGGTCCGGCCCGGGGGTCAGGTCGTGCTCGTCGAGCCAGGCCTGCAGGTCCGCGCGGAACTGCGCGACGTTCACGCAGGAGGCCTGCCCACCGCGTGCGGGCGGCCGGAGTCATGCGCGCCGCTACGCCGAATGAACGTCATGGCGCGGGTTTTCAACCGCCAGCCGTCGGCCGTCCGCACATAGGTGTCGTTGTAATAGCCGATCCGCATGTCGTGGGTGGCGTGGTCGATGAAGCACAGCGGTTGTGTTCCGGTGGCGGTATCTCCGCTCAGCTCGATCGCCGGAGTGGCCGTCATGAACAATCCCTTGGGTGCGGCATCCACTAGCACGGGAAACCGCTCCAGCGAATATGTTTCGCCAAAAGCGCTGTAGGTGCCGTCGGGTGTGAAGACATCCACCAACCCGTCGATGTCTTGCCGCGTGATGGTCACCGCATAGCGAGCAAGCAGCTGCTGGATCTCGACCAGGTCTTCAGTGCGTGTTGGCATAAATCTTGCCGCCTTTCATCACGAAGCCGACCTTTTGGGTGACGCCGATGTCGGACAACGGATCTCCGGGTACGGCGACGACGTCGGCGAGCAGACCCTCGGCAAGCCGGCCGCGATCGGTGGCGTCGATCAATTCCGCCGCCGTGACCGTCGCCGCCCGCAACACCGCCAGCGGCGCCATGCCCCAATCGACCAGGGTGACAAGCTCGTCGGCGTTGCGGCCATGCGGGATCGCAGGCGCGTCGGTGCCCACCGCGATCTTCACCCCGGCTTCGTAAGCGGCCAGGATCGAGGTCCGCGATTTCGGGAACATCTCGGCGGCCTTGGCCTGCAGCTCGGGCGGGGCGTGCGAGACGTCCATGCCCTCCGCCAAGCGCCGGGTGGACACCAGGAAGGTGCCGTGTTCGACCATCATTGCGATCGCCTCGTCGTCGATCAGGAACCCGTGCTCGATGCAGTCGATACCGGCTTCCACCGCATGTTTGACCGCGTCGGCGCCGTGGGTGTGTGCGGCGACTCTCAGCCCACGCCGGTGCGCCTCGTCGACGATCGCCCGCAGCTCCTCATCCGAATAATGTTGCGCGCCAGGCGGGCCGGTCAACGACATCACGCCACCCGAACAGCAGACCTTGATCAGCTCGGCGCCGTGCTTGATCTGATACCGCACCGCCTTGCGGACCTCGTCGATTCCGTTGGCGATGCCCTCTTCGACGGTCAAATCGAGCACATGCGGGGCGAACGCGGCGAACATGGTCGGATCCAGATGTCCGCCGGTCGGCGTGATCGCATGCCCGGCGGGCACCACCCGCGGGCCGTCGATCCAGCCTGCATCGATGGCTTTGCCCAGCGCGACGTCGAGCAGATAGCCGCCGGTCTTGACGAACAGGCCGAGGTTGCGAACGGTGGTGAACCCCGCGCGCAGCGTCCGGCGGGCGTTGCCGACCGCACGCAACATTCGGGTCGGCGGGTCATCCTGAACCTGGGACAGCCCGGGTTTTTCCCCGCGCCCGCCCATCAGCAGGTTGACCTCCATGTCCATCAGCCCGGGCAGCAGGACCTGGTCGCCCAAATCGACGACCTCATCTTCTGTGCCCTCCGGGCGCTCGCCCACGCCGACGATCCGGTCCTCTTCGATCCGCAGGATGCCCGGTCGTACGATCTCGCCGGCATCGACGTCGAGTAGCCCAGCGGCCTTGAGCGTCAACACCTCTTAGATCACCGGCTCCCTGATCAACTCGACCCAGGCCGCGCCGCTGTCCGGGACGCGGGGCTGCTTCCACGCCTCGATCGGGAACGACACCATAACCAGCGACTGCATGATGTGCATGAGGGTCTTCGCGTCCTCGGGCAGGTCGTCCAGTGGGTACTTGTCGCAGTAGTCGATCACGTCGTTCAGCCGGGGGAACGCGACATCGTAGAAGGCCTGCATCTCGCTCATCGACGAGGCCAGCCGCTTCGCGTAGCGCTCGGGTTCGGTGGCCAGGTCCCATTCCAGATAGGGCTCCAGGTCTGCGAATTCATCGGGCAGCTTACTTGGCGTGGCCATTGTGGCTGTACTCCTTCACGTAGTCACCGGTCACTTTATGCAGATGCCGCAGCAGGATTTCCTGATCGCACAGCAGAAAGTCTTTGACGACCTTGGTGCCGATCATGGTCTGGGTCGCTTCCAGGGTGTTGGCGTCCTGCAGCGCGTATTCCTTGAACGTCACCGCGGCCAACTCCTGGGCCAGCCGTTCCCGCGCGTTTCGCGGCGGAACGAAATACAGCGTGCACTCGAAGATGTGCCTGTCGACCGCGGTCGGCCAATAGTGATAGGTCAAAAACCAACCGGGCTCCCAGATCAACAGCATGAAATTCGGGAAGAAGTGCCACGAGTCAATACCCCACTGCGGCACCCTCTTTGGGTTGACGCCCGGAGGAAGCTCAGCGAGCTTGTCGATGACCTCCGGCTTGTCCCAGGGCCCGAACAGTCCGCTGCGCAGCACCTGGTCCATCGGCTTGACCATGGACATGTCCGCGGGCGGTGCCTGACCGCCCCAGGTGGAGATCATCCCGTGCGGGCTGGCCAGCTCGTAGTACAGCGCCTCGAAGCCGTGCTTTATGATCTTCGCGGCTTCTTCCTTGGTGTACTGCCCCTGGTGCAGCACCGGCGCATGGTAGAACTCGGCGAACGCGTCGATGAACAGCTTCCAGTTGCTGCCGACCTCAGCCCGGTAGGAGTAGGACTCGGTCATCTCGTGGAACGGGTAGCCCTCGATGCCCTTGGCCAGCGGCCCCAGGTAGTCGGCCAGCGGCTTCGCGTTCTGGTCGAAATTGATGAAGATGAACCCTTCCCACACCTCGCTGCGGACGCCCACCAGGCCGTACTGGCTCTTGTCGACGTCGAAGAACTCGTCCTCCTGCTGGATGAAGGTCAAATCTCCATCGAGGCTGTAGCGCCACGCGTGGTATTTGCAAGTGAACTGCCGGCAGGTGCCCGAGGTCTCCTCGTGCGGATAGTCGTTCCACACCAACTTGTTTCCGCGGTGGCGGCAGACGTTGTGGTAGGCCTTGACGGACCCGTCCTTGGTCTTGACGATGATCACCGACATGCCCGGGCCTGCCGACGGCAGCTCTTTGGTGAAGTAGCTGCCGGTGCGCGGCAGCCGCTCCACCCGACCGACGTTGAGCCACGTCCGCTTGAAGATCGCGTCGCGCTCGGCTTCGAAGAACGCCGGATCAATCGAGTCGGTGTAATCGACCGGCGCGGTTCCCAGTTCGGGGTAGTTTTCCGTCCAGCTGCCGGCATCCGGCTTGGTGAAATGTGGCAAGGTTCTACCTTTCTGTCCGGGCTGTCTGGTCGTGCTCGACCTCGACGCCAAAAGTGTTCAGAGCCATGGCGAGTGCGATATAGCCACCGGCCGTGAAGATCAAATCCATCCGCTGCCGCTCGTCCAGCCGCTCACCCAGAGCCGCCCACGTCTGGTCGGACAGGTTGGTCTTCTCGTCGAGCTCGTCGACCGCGGACAGCACTGCGCGATCGAACTCGTCGTTCGCGTCGCCGGATTGCACGGCGGCGATGTCGGCGTCGGAAAGCCCCGCTTCCTTGCCGATTTCCACATGGTGCGACCACTCATAGGCGCACCCGCGCCGATATGCGACACGCAGCACGACTAGTTCGCGGATGCGCGGCGGCAGCGTCGACCCGTAGAGGAGGTAACTGCTGAACCGGAGAAAGGCACGCGTCAGCTTCGGATGGTGCACCAGGGTAGCCAACACGTTGCCGGCGTCGCGGGGATTGCGCCGCTCTTCCGGCAGCATGCCGGACACCGCATGCCGGGCAGCGTCATCCCACTGGTCCGCCGGCAACGGGGACAAACGCATACCGCCTCCTCAGTTACGAGAATCATATTCTCATATTTGACCAATAGGTTTCCACGAACTCTCGGATTGGTCAATGTTTTGCACCCGACCTGCGGAAACGTCTCCCCTGGGTAAGGGCTGTGTCGCCCCGTCATCCCGGGCCCGAGAACCCCGGGCGTAGGCTCAAGATGTTGATTCTCGCGAACTGAGAAGATAATTTTCATAGCTGAGAGAACGAGCCGCCGAACGACCCCCGACGGAGAGGAACGGCCAGTGAACAAAGACGACATGATTTTGATCAGCGTCGACGACCACACCGTCGAGCCACCGGAAATGTTCAAGAACCACCTGCCGAAGAAGTATGCCGACGATGCGCCGCGGCTGGTGCACAATGCGGACGGCTCCGACTGCTGGCAGTTCCGCGACACCGTGATCCCCAACGTCGCGCTCAACGCGGTGGCCGGTCGCCCCAAAGAGGAGTACGGGCTGGAACCGCAGGGCTTGGATGAGATCCGACCGGGTTGCTACAACGTCGACGAGCGGATCAAGGACATGAACGCCGGCGGCATCTTGGCGTCGATCTGCTTCCCGTCCTTCCCTGGCTTCGCCGGGCGCCTGTTCGCCACCGAGGACCCGGAGTTCTCCGTGGCTCTGGTGCAGGCCTACAACGACTGGCACATCGACGAGTGGTGCGGGGCCTACCCGGCGCGGTTCATCCCGATGGCGATACCGGTGATCTGGGATGCCGAGGAGTGCGCCAAAGAGGTGCGACGGGTGTCCAAGAAGGGTGTGCACGCGCTGACCTTCACCGAGAACCCCGCGGCGATGGGCTACCCGAGCTTTCCACAACGAGTACTGGAACCCGCTGTGGAAGGCGTTGTGCGACACCGACACCGTGATGAATGTGCACATCGGATCCTCGGGCCGGCTGGCGATCACGGCACCCGATGCGCCGATGGACGTGATGATCACGCTGCAGCCGATGAACATCGTGCAGGCCGCCGCGGATCTGCTGTGGTCAAAGCCGATCAAGGAATACCCGGATTTGAAGGTCGCACTGTCGGAGGGTGGCACCGGGTGGATTCCCTACTTCCTTGAGCGGGCCGACCGGACCTACGAGATGCACTCGACCTGGACACACCAGAACTTCGGCGACAAGCTGCCGTCCGACGTGTTCCGTGATCACTTCCTGACTTGCTTCATCAGCGACAAGGTGGGCGTGGCGCTGCGCAACATGATCGGCATCGACAACATCTGCTGGGAAGCCGACTATCCGCACAGCGACTCGATGTGGCCGGGCGCGCCCGAAGAGCTATGGGAAGTGCTGTCCGCCAACAACGTACCGGACGACGAGATCAACAAGATGTCCTACCAGAACGCCATGCGTTGGTACTCCTTCGACCCGTTCAGCCACATCACTCAGGCACAGGCGACGGTGGGTGCATTGCGCAAGGCCGCTGAGGGCCACGATGTTTCGATCCGGGCCCTCAGCCACCACAAGGACACCAGGTCGGGTTCGTCGTTCGCGGACTTCGCCGCCAGCGCGAAAGAGCTGACCGGCAACAAGGACTGACGCGCGACCGGAATGCACGCGCGCCCGTGGCGGTCGCAAGCGCGGCGAAGCCGGGCGCAGCGGGCCGACACCGAAAGCCCGTGGCGGTCGCAAGCGCGGCGAAGCCGGGCGCAGCGGGCCGACACCGAAAGCCCGTGGCGGTCGCAAGCGCGGCGAAGCCGGGCGCAGCGGGCCGACACTGAAAGCCCGTGCCTGAGCTGATCAAAGGAGATTCAACAGTGCCCGGCGGTGGGATGAACTTCGAGCTGACCGACGACCAAGAGCTGATCCGCAAGTCGGTCGCGGAACTGGCGTCGAAGTTCGATGACCACTATTGGATGGAAAAAGACCTGGCGCACGAGTTTCCTCACGAGTTCTATCAGGCGATCGCCGGCGGCGGCTGGCTGGGCATGACGATCCCGGAGCAGTACGGGGGTCACGGCCTCGGTATTACCGAAGCCACGCTGCTCGCCGAAGAAGTGGCCAAATCAGGCGGGGCGATGAACGCCGCCAGCGCCATCCATCTGTCGATCTTCGGCATGCAACCGGTGGTCAAACACGGCTCCGACGAGCTCAAAGCGCGCACCTTGCCGCAGGTTGCGACGGGCGAGCTGCACGTGTGCTTCGGAGTCACCGAACCCGGTGCGGGCCTGGACACCTCACGCATCACGACGTTCGCCAAGCGCGACGGTGACCACTACGTCGTAAATGGCCGAAAAGTCTGGATTTCCAAGGCGCTCGAGTCGCAGAAAATCCTCCTCCTCACCAGAACACAGCCCTATGACGAGGTCTCCAAAAAGACCGATGGGATGACGCTTTTCCTCACCGATCTGGACCGTAGCCGGGTGGAAGTCCGGCCGATCCGCAAGATGGGCCGCAACGCGGTCAGCTCCAACGAGTTGTTCATCGATGACCTGCACGTTCCGGTCGAAGATCGAGTTGGCGAGGAGGGCAAGGGCTTTCAGTACATCCTCGATGGTCTCAACCCGGAACGGATGCTGATCGCCGCCGAGGCGATGGGCATCGGCCGCGTCGCCCTGGAGAAGGCAGTGAAATACGGCAACGAACGGCATGTCTTCGGCCGGCCGATCGGGATGAACCAGGGCATTCAGTTCCCGCTGGCCGATTCGCTTGCCCGGCTTGACGCCGCCGAGTTGATGCTACGCAAAGCCACCTGGCTCTACGACAACGGAAAACCGTGCGGACGTGAGGCCAACACCGCGAAATACCTATGCGCCGATGCCGGTTTCACTGCGGCCGACCGGGCGCTGCAAACCCACGGCGGCATGGGCTATTCCGAGGAGTATCACGTGTCACGGTATTTCCGGGAGGCCAGGCTGATGAAGATTGCGCCGGTCAGCCAGGAGATGATCCTGAACTTCCTCGGGTCGCACGTGCTCAAACTGCCGAGGAGCTATTGATGACCAACTCCCTGTTCGACCTAACCGGCCGATCGGCATTGGTTACCGGATCCGGCAGTGGAATCGGCGCGGCCGTCGCCAGTGCGCTGGCCGCTGCCGGTGCAGCGGTGCTCGTCAGCGACGTGGACGCCGACGCTGCTTCGGCTGTCGCCGAACGCATTTGCGTCAACGGCGGCAAGGCTGAAGGCGTCGCGCTCGACGTCCGGGACCGTGCGGCCGCAGAGGCCGCGGCGGCACACGCCGCCGGGCTCACCGAAGGTGTGCTGCACATCTTGGTCAACAATGCCGGGGTGACGGCGCCGGGGATGTTCGCCGATCTCACCGACGAAAGCTTCCAACGGGTGCTCGACATCCATCTGATGGGGGCGGTTCACTGCGCTCAGGCCGCGCTGGGGTTTTTGCCCACCGATGGCACCGGCCGCATCATCAACGTCGTCTCGTCGGCCGGGATCACGGGAACGCTTGGTCAGGTGAATTACTCGGCCGCCAAGGCCAGCATCATCGGGTTCACCAAGTCATTGGCCCGTGAGATGGCGCGCAACAACATTCTCGTCAACGCGCTTGCGCCACTTGCCGCGACCCGCATGACCGAGACCATTCGCACCAACGAGAAATTCGCGGCCAACATGATGAACCGAATTCCGTTGAAGCGCTGGGCCGAACCGGAAGAGGTCGCGGGTGCATTCGTCTTTCTCGCCTCCGACGCCGCCTCCTACATCACCGGTCAGGTGTTGCCGGTGGACGGCGGCATGGTGATGTGATGTCGGAAAACGGGGGGCCGCTGGCGGGAATCACCGTGGTGGCCTTGGAGCAGGCGGTCTCCGCGCCGATGTGCACGCGGGTGCTCGCCGACTTCGGTGCACGCGTCATCAAAGTGGAAAACCCCAACGGGGGAGACTTCGCCCGGCACTATGACGATGTCGTCAACGGGCTTGCCGCGCACTTCGTGTGGGCTAACCGGGGTAAGGAGTCGGTGACGCTCAACCTGAAAACCGACGCCGGGCTGGATATTCTGCGTCGGCTCCTTGATCGTGCCGATGTGCTGGTTTCCAACCTCGCCCCAGGATCCACCGCCCGGCTCGGCGTCGCGCCGGGCGACCTGGCCGAACGCCACCCGGACGTGATCGCGGTCGAAATCGACGGGTATGGCCCTGGCGGACCGCTGTCGCACAAGCGGGCCTACGACCTGCTTGCTCAAGCGGAATCCGGCGCATGCGCCGTGACCGGCCATCCCGGCGCACCAGCGAAGCCAGGGCCGCCGATGGCGGACATCAGCACCGGACTGTATTCGGCGCTGTCGATTCTGGCACTCCTGTATGCACGCGACGCCGGGCCGACTCCTGCCAAGCATGGCAACACGGTCGCGGTGAGTTTGTTCGACACTATGACCGATCTGATGGGTTACCCGCTCACTTTCACCCAGCATTCCGGTGTCGACCAGCAGCCCCTGGGGCTGAGTTCGCCTGCGGTGGCGCCGTACGGCGCCTACCGTACTGCCGACGGTCAGACCGTCGTGCTGGGCACCACGAACGACGCTGAGTGGCAGCGGCTTTCGCGTCAGATCCTGCAACGTAACGACCTCGCCGACGATCCGCGGTTCGCCAGCAACGCCGGTCGCTGCGCGCACCGCGACATCCTGGACGACGCTGTCGGTGCCTGGTGCGCGGCGCACGACCTGGAACATGTGCAGAAGACGGCGGATGCCGCGGGGATCGGCAATGCGCGGTACAACCTGCCAAGCGAGGTCTTGGCGCATCCGCAGTTGACGGCCCGGGACCGGTGGCGGCAGGTCGGCACACCGGCCGGCCCGATTCAGGCGTTGCTGCCTCCGCCCGTCATCTCCGGCTACCAGCCCGCCATGGGTGCGGTGCCCGGGCTCGGAGAGCACACCGACTCGGTGCTCGCCGAGCTGGGCATTGCACCCACCGAAATTGCCGCGCTGCGAACCCAAGGCGCCATCGGGCCGGTCTACCGCTGATGTCCGAGGATTCCGCGCTGTTGTGCAGTGACCGCAACGGTGTGCGGACGCTGACGCTGAATCGACCGCAGCGCAAGAATGCGATCAACCGTGAGTTGTGGATCGCGTTGGCCGACGCGCTGGCCGCGGCTGGCAACGACCGCGGGGTGCGCGCCTTCGTGATTACCTGCGCCAACAATCGCGAAAGTGAACGGTGTGGCCGTCGGCGCCGGATGGAACATGGCGCTGGGCTGCGACCTGGTTGTCGCCACCCCGGAATCGACGTTCTCCCAGATCTTTACCAAGCGCGGATTATCGGTCGATCTCGGCGGCTCCTGGCTGCTAGCGTCACGGCTAAAGCGCTGCTCCTATTAGCGCCAGAGGTAATATTCCCAGGTCGGCGGCGATCGGAACGCCGATAGCATCCATTAGGTTTCCGGCTGCCAGATCGGACGTGAAGACGTTGTAGTCGATTTCGGGAAGGCTGATTAGCAGCGCGGTGGCTACGTCCAGAGGCGGGATGCCGGTGTGGGGTGGGAAGGTATCGAAAAGATCCTGGAAAGTCGTGGGGACCGGTGAGAGGACTGAAAACTCGGTACCGGGGAGAGCGTCTGCGAACTTCACAAGTTCGTCAGCCCAAGATGGCAACGAGTACGCGTAGTTGCTCGGATTGGTTAAATCCTTGAGGGCATCGGTGATCCCTTGCTGCAGTCCGTTGACTAAAGCTTGCGGGACCTGCTCTAGGACACTGGAGCTCGGCAGGAACCCCAAGGTTGTGGGCACATCCGCATCGCCCTGGCTCCAGCCACCCAAGTAGTTGTCGGCGACGTCGCCGTAGCCCAGGTTCACTAGCACCGACAAGTCCGGGTTCAGTAGATCGGCCAGCGGGTTGCCGATGAAGGGGATCAGTTGCAACGGATCTAGCAGCGGCAAAGTGGTATCCGGAATCATGTAGTAGTTGGTCAGGGTGTCGGCCGCCGACGTCGGTAGCTGAATGGCATCCTGAATCTGCTCGGGCGTGAGGCCCAGGTAAGTCGTGTGCTGGAGAGCGATGCCCAACAAGGCGTTGAGGTCAGACAGCGGGTCGATCGGGTACTGCGGGAAGTCGGCGAAGCCGTCGTATTCCTGCGTGTAAACGTCCGTCGGGTAGAGATCAGACGATTCCGGTCCGCTGAACGTGAGGCCCAGGCTGGGGATGCTCGGCTGCGTACCGGCTGGCAGGTCGAACCGTTCCAGGATGCCCCCGTTGGGGGCGCTTTCATCACCGACCAACACGAAGTGCACATCGTCGCTGGGTACATTTTGGCTCGCGAGCTCCGGCATCAATAGCGACGAGATCACCGAGCTCTGCGAGTAGCCGAAAACGTCGACAGGGTTCGCGGCGTTGACATTTCCTCCGGCGATTTGGTTCAAGATCGCAGTGTCCAGGATCTGTTGTCCCTGGGCCTCCGAATCGTCGAACGTCTCGGTGAAGGGACCCAAAAACGGGTAAAGAGCTTCGGGTGTCGTCACGATCTGCGTCGTGCCGGAAAAGTCGCGCGGCGCCAGGTAGTCGGTGTCGACGACACCCGCATACGCTTGACCAGGAGTCGAGAGGCCGCTGCCACCCAGGACTAACGCCGTGCCGTCCCCGAGCGGGGAATCTGCGGTATCACCGCTGACAAGCTGCACCGCGCGGACCTGAGCGGCGGGCATCAGTGCTACCAACGGGGGGATCGCGATCAGGCTGGCCCCCGCGATGGTGACACCGAAGAGGCTGTGCAGACGACGCATTGAGGCTCTCCCTTGATGTGCGGGCGACATCCCACCGCAGTGCGGAACAGTGATCAAAGTAACAACATGTCGATCGATTTGAACAGGGAACCCGCGTCCCGACTGCGCGGCCGCCAACGCACCCGCATCGTTCGCGGAGCGGCGAGAGCCGTCGTTTACTGTCGATGGGCGGTATCGAGATCGGAGTAGAAGAATGCGTGAAACAGTCATCGTCGAAGCAGTGCGGACACCCGTCGGCAAGCGCAACGGTGGGCTGTCGAGCATGCACGCCGCCGACCTGTCGGCTTTGGTGCTCAACGAGCTGCTGCAGCGCACCGGCATCAGCCCGGAGATCATTGACGACGTCGTGTGGGGCTGCGTGTCGCAGGTCGGGGATCAATCCAGCAACATCGGGCGTTACGCGGTGCTGGCCGCCGGGTGGCCCGAGAGCATCCCGGGCACGACGGTCAACCGGGCGTGCGGTTCCAGCCAGCAGGCCCTCGACTTCGCGGTGCAGGCGGTGATGTCCGGCCAGCAGGACGTCGTCGTGGCCGGTGGCGTCGAGGTGATGAGCCGTGTGCCATTGGGTGCGGCCAGGGCCACCGGAATGCCCTACGGGCCCAAAGTCCTTGCCCGCTACGGCGATTTCTCCTTCAACCAAGGGCTGTCGGCCGAGATGATCGCCAAAAAGTGGGGGTTTTCCCGCACCCGGCTCGATGAATACTCCGCGCTGTCGCACGAACGGGCTGCTGCGGCGCAGGACAACAGTGCCTTTGACGAGCAGATCGTCCCGGTGTTTGTCGACGACACCGCAGTCACCGCCGACGAGGGCGTGCGGCGCGGGACCACCGTCGAGAAACTGTCCGGGCTTAAGCCCGCGTTCGTCGACGACGGGGTGATTCACGCCGGCAATTCCTCGCAGATTTCCGATGGCGCGGCGGCGCTGTTGGTGATGACGTCACCAACGGCGCTCGAGCTCGGGTTGACTCCGCTGGTGCGGTATCGGGCGGGCGCGGTGACCGGGGCGGACCCGGTGCTGATGCTTACCGGTCCCATTCCTGCCACCGAAAAGGTGCTGACCAAGGCCGGCGTCTCACTCGCCGAAGTCGGCGTGTTCGAGGTCAACGAGGCGTTCGCACCGGTGCCGCTCGCCTGGCTTGCTGAAACCGGCGCCGACCCCGACCGGGTCAATCCGCTGGGCGGAGCCATCGCCCTCGGTCATCCCCTCGGCGCGTCAGGCGCGGTCTTGATGACCCGGATGGCACATCATATGCGCGACAACGGGATTCGCTATGGATTGCAGACCATGTGTGAAGGCGGCGGCACCGCCAATGCCACGCTTGTAGAACTCGTTGCCTGACAGGGGAAGTCATGCGTCGAGACTCCCCCGCAAGCGGGAGGTGCCCCCAGTTCACCGAAGATCACGAGGCGTTCCGGGAGCTGGCCCGCGAATTCGTGGAGAAGGAGATCGGCCCGCATTACGACGACTGGAGAGAGAGCCGATCTTAGAAAAAGCTCGAGCCGCGGGCGGTCTTCGAAAAGCTCGGGGCGCTGGGCCGCAAGGCGTTCGGCACGCCGGTCGCCTCGTTTCAAAACACCAAGTTCGAGCTGGCCGCGATGTCCGCCGAGATCGAGGCCGGGCAGGCGATGGTCGACCGCGCGGTCACCGAGCTCGTGGCCGGTCAGTTGTCGGTCGCGGACGCGGCCCAGGGTGAAGTTGTTCTGCACAGAGATGCAGGGCCGTGTCGTGGACCGTTGCCTGCAGCTCTTCGGCGGTTACGGCTACATGATGGAGTATCCGATCGCCCGGTCGTACACCGATGCGCGCGTCGCACGCATCTATGCCGGAACCAGCGAAGTGATGAAGGTGATCATCGCCAAGTCGCTCGGTTTGTGACGGCGCCGACGGGCGTGGCAAAAAATCGTCAGCTGCGGCCCTTGTCACAGTCGTTCAACCAACCTACTGTGTGTTCAGTTGGTTGGTTGGACGAAGGAGTCCGGTGCCCGAGACACGGCCATATGACTCGCTGCGGGCCAAGGGCGAGGACCGTAAACAGCGGATCCTGGCCGTTGCGCAGCGGCTACTGACCCGCAACGGGTGGCGCAATACGACGCTGGCGCAGATCGCCAGCGAAGCCGGCGTCAGCCCCGCTGGACTCCTCCATCACTTCGAATCCAAGGAACAGCTGCTGCACGCTGTGCTCGACGTCCGCGACGCCGACGACGATGGGCACGCGGACCGGGCCGGCGATCTGATCTCGGAAATCGCCGCGGTCGCCGATCGGTTTTACCGGTCACCCGAACTGGTCGGCACGTACAACGTGCTGCTGGCGGAGAGCATCGATCCTGACGCTCCGCTGCACGACCGCCTCGTCGAGCGATACCAGGGCGCGGTCGACATCATCACCGAGCTCATCCGGCGGGGTCAGCGGGCCGGCCGGTATCGCATGGACATGGACGTCACCGTCAAGGCCCTCCA
Source organism: uncultured Actinomycetota bacterium (assembly GCA_963720085.1). GTDB lineage: Bacteria > Actinomycetota > Actinomycetes > Mycobacteriales > Mycobacteriaceae > Mycobacterium. Next base: position 63,130 of record CAVRER010000083.1, on the reverse strand, counting down.
AATAATTGCCTTCATCACGGGAATGGAGACCACATGGTTGCTCAATCCTTCGATACCACTGACCGAGGTCTTCAAGGAATACGCGGAATCGTTGGCTCGGGACATGGCACCGCCGAGCTCAGCATGAGATATCGGCTCGATGTGGTCGCCGCGGACGTCGCCGACGTCGTGAAGTTCGCCGGCGGGTGGCTGTTCGATCGGGCGATGGCCGGATGGGACGTCACCGTGCTGCTCGTGGCCCATCCTGACGAGCGGCCACTGCAGATCCTTGGCGCCCAGATCGTCGACCTGGAATACGCACTGGCCACGGCGGGGCATCGGGCGCCGCCCCAGACCCTGGCGGCTGCGGCGGATCTGTTCGGCTGCGATTCCCGCGTCCGGCAGGGCGTCGTGCAGGCGCTCGATCAGGGCGCCGCCGAAGTCGCCTTGTGGGGCGAGACATGGCCGGCCGAGCTGGACGACAGCGTCGGCCTGGTCCAGCACCGGCTGAGCGCGGCTGCCCAGGCGTTCAAAGCCCAGGCCCTCGCGGCCGCCGCGATGCCCCAGGATTCGATCGCGCTGGTCGAGACGTTCCGCAGCCGCGTGATGGCCGGCCAGTCGGTCGAGGCCGACCTCATCCCGGCCAGCTGACCCCAGGCCCGTACAGGCCGCGTTGACGTCGCGGCATGCTCTGTGGAAATCTAATACTCATAGCTGAGAGGGACGTTCTCACTAGCCGAGATTGCCGAACGGAGCAGCAGATGGTGAACGACTTCACCGAGATGGATTTCTTCCGTGACCAGCGGCTCGTCGAGGACCCGTACCCCTATTACGAGGCCCTGCGGCAGCAGTGCGCGGTCACCCGGGAGAATCACCACGGCGTGACCATGGTGACGGGCTGGGACGAAGCCTGTGCGGTCCTGAACGACGCCGAGACATGGTCGTCGTGCATCTCGGTGACCGGTCCGTTTCCCGGCTTTCCGGTATCCCTCGAGGGTCTGGGGGGTGACGACATCACCGAGCTGATCGAGCAACACCGTGACGAGCTGCCGTTCAGCGACCAGCTGCCCACGCTTGACCCACCCACCCACACCAACCACCGCTCCCTGCTGATGCGGCTGATCACCCCGAAGCGCCTCAAGGAGAACGAGGACGCCATGTGGGTGCTTGCCGACCAAGTGCTCGACGGATTCCTGGCGCCTGGCGAAGGCGAATGGATCAAGGGCTTCGCGGGTCCCTTCACGCTGCTGGTCATCGCCGACCTGCTGGGCGTGCCCATGGAAGATCGCGACAAGTTCGTCAAAGGCATCCGCGAGCACTCGGGGGGCGGCGTCGGGGGCACCGGCAAGGAATCGCTGGCGCACAGCCCGCTGGAATTCCTCTACGGTCTTTTCTCCGACTATGTCCGGGACCGCCGCCGTGAGCCCCGCGACGACGTGCTGACCGGCCTCGCGAGCGCCACCTACCCCGACGGCTCGACTCCTGATGTCGAGGATGTCGCCCGCGTCGCGAGCAACGTCTTCTCGGCGGGTCAGGAAACCACCGTGCGACTGCTGGGCGCCGCGCTGCAGACCATGGGGGAGCGTCCCGACATCCAGGCGCAGTTGCGCAAGGACCGCAGCCATGATCCCCAACTTCATCGAAGAGTCGCTACGCATCGAGAGCCCGGTCAAGGGGGACTTCCGGATGAACCGGGTGCCGGTCAACATCGGCGGGGTCGACCTGCCCGCAGGCACAACGGTGATGGTTGTGCAGGCCGCCGCCAACCGCGATCCGCGCCGTTTCGAAGACCCCACCACATTCGATCCGGCCCGAAAGAACGCGCGCCAGCACATCTCGTTTGGGCGAGGCATCCACAGCTGCCCCGGCGCGCCACTGGCGCGCGCCGAAACGCGGGTGGCGATCGAGCGGCTGCTCGACCGCACGTCCGATATCCGGATCAACGAGCGCGTACATGGACCGGCGAATGACCGTCGCTACCAGTACGTCCCGACCTACATCCTGCGCGGCCTGACCGAGCTACACCTGGAATTCACGCTGGCATGAAAGTCTGGGTCGACGACCAGCGTTGTCGCGGTCATGGCGTGTGCGTCACGCTCTGCCCGGAGGTGTTCAACCTGACCGACGATGGCTATGCGGAGGCGATATCCTCCGATGTTCCAACGGAATTCGAGGCGGCCACCCGGGAGGCTATCGATTGCTGCCCCGAACAGGCCATCGCCGAACGCTGACCAAAAGCACACTCGGATAAGGAGATTCACTGCACAATGGCACAGGGACCTAAGGGATACGTCATCCTCACCGAGGCCATCAAGCCGCCGCCGACTGCAACGCGGTGATCCTCGCCGGATTTGGCTGAGCCGCAACCGCGTCACCTAGAACGGTGGCGGTTCGTCGTCGGTGGGTGGTGCAGGTCCGCATGCAGCGGCTTGGCGGGCTTGGCGGTTGCGTCGGCGTTGGGTGGCGATGTAGTGGGCGTGGTTTTGGGCGCGGGTGTGTCGACGTTTGGGCATCATCGCGGCGCGCTCAGCGCAGCGCGGCCGGTCAGGGATGGGGTCGAGGGCGCCGGTGGGCGCGCACAGGCCGGGAAACAGCAGCGCGCTGCCCGGGGTGGTCACATAGGTCTGCCCGGACGGTGAGGTCCAGATGACGGTGGCGTCGGGTAGTTGTTGATCACGCCAGCCCCAAAACGTTTTGAGCAGATGATGTAGCCGGCATAGGCATTTGAGGTTGGAGGCGTGGGTGGGCCCGCCGTCGGCGTGGGCGATGGTGTGGTCGATGTCGGCGTCCAGGGCGGGTCGTTCACAGCCGGGGAAGCGGCAGGTCAGATCCCGGCAGCGGACAAAGTCCGCCAATGCCTGCGAGGGGATATAGCCGGCCTCGGGTGCGGCATCGCCGGGATGCACCAGCGGGCGCAGGGTGGCCGAACGAGCCAGCTCGGCGATCAGTTCGGCGGGGATGAGCCCATCAGCGCCGAGCATCGACCCCGGGGTCGGCGCGCTGCCATCGATGCTGGCCTTTTCGGCGATCACATGAATCACCACCGGCGTTGGTGTCGGGGTTGTGTCGGCGGGGCAGTCGGGTCGTTTGCACCCACAGGCCAGCCGATCGGCTCCGGCGGCTAACGCCCCCATCGCATCGGCGCGGCGTTGGTTGCGGGTACGCGGATCACCGGCACACACCGTGGCGGCCAACGCATCCAGGCGCGCATCCACCGCGCGGGCATCGGTACTGAAAAGCCGGCCGAACACCTCAGTCAACCCGTCGCCGCTGTCCCAGATGGACAACTCCCGATCCGCCTGGCGTTCCCGGCGCCGGCGCACCGCATCGCGGTCGGCGCGGGCCACGATGCGGTCCACCTGGGCGGCCAACCGGCCCCGCGTCAATGCCGGCCAGCGCGGCACCGCCACCGCCAGCTGCGCATCGACGGTGGCCAGCACCTCAGCATCGGTGATCAACTCGGTGCGATACACGATGGTCTGAAACATCCGATAGTCGATGTCGCCCGCCTGTAACAGCGCTCCCACCCGCGGCAACCGCAACCGCATCGCCCGCGCATAGTCCAAATAGCTGGCCGCCAGCGCTTGGGTGATACCCAACGCCGCAGCCACCTCGGCGGTGATCGCCTCCTGGGTGTCGGTGCACCACGTCTCGCGCTCACCAAACCGACGCAACCACAACACATCCAGCTCACCGATCACCGCCAGCCGCTGCCCAGCGGCCTGGTTTTCGGCGCGCGCCGCCGCGCTTAACCGCTGGACCACCAACGCCGCTTCTTCGAACATGCGTTCGATTATGCCACGCGGCTCTGACAAACGTTATTCGGTGATCGAAATGGCCTGCCGCGGACACTGGCGAACGGCGTCCCGCACTCGCTCTTCGTTCTCCGGCGTGACGTCCTCCTGCAGCACGGTCAGCATGTCGTCATCCCCGAGCTGAAACACCTCCGGGATGATGCCCATGCACACCCCGTTGCTTTCGCACAGACCCCAGTCGACTTCGATCTTCTTCGTCACTCAATCCACCTCACCGCAACACCTTCACCGGTACGTTTAGCCACCCAGCGACATTTTGCATGGTGACCCGTTTGCAACCCTCCCAATCCACTTCGTAGCGGGGCATGAAGTCGAGCAGCTTCTCCAGTGCGACCCTGCTCTCCATCCGGGCCAACGCCGCACCGAGGCAACTGTGAATCCCGTACCCGAGACCGAGGTGCTGCGCCTCGGTCTGGTCACGCTCGATGTCGAATGTGTCGGCGTCGGTGAAGGCATCGGGGTCGCGGTTCGCCGCGGCCTTCATCACGAACACCGGCTTGCCGGCAGGAATCGTGCCACCGCTGACGTGTGCCTCTTTCAAGGTGTAGCGGACGTTGTACTGCACCGGCCCCTCGTAGCGCAACAACTCTTCGACGGCACCGGGGATCTTGCTGCGGTCCGCCAGCAGCTTCTCCCACTGGTCTGGGCTGCGGGCGAAGAGCACCGCCGCGCTGCCGACCAACTTGGTAACCGTCTCCGCACCCGCGCCGCCCAGCAACGTCGCAAAGCTGCAGATCTCAATGTCGTCGAGGCGACGCATCTTGCCGTCCTCACCAGGCATCTCGGCAGCGATCAGCCGACTGATCATGTCGTCCTGCGGGTTTTCGCGGCGCTCCTGCACCAAGCCGTAGTAGTACATCGCGGTGTCGATGTTGGCCTGTATGCCGGCTTCGCTGAGTTCGATTTGCCCCGGTTCCCGGTGCAGGCTGGTGTCGATCCAGTGCCGCACCTGCTGGCGGTACTCCTCCGGCACTCCGGCCATCGTGGTGATGACTTCGACCGGGAACGGCCCGGAGAAGTCTTGTACGATGTCGAAATGCTCGGGATCGGCCGCGCTCAGATACTTTTCGACGACTTCGACGACTGTTCCATGCTGCGATTGAATAGCCCGTGGGGTGAAGGCCTTATTGAGCAGGCTGCGCATGTGGCGGTGCTCCGGCGGATCCATAAAAATAATGGACCTCTGCTCGGCGGATATGCCCTTGCGCACCATCGCCAAGTCACAACCGCGGCTTGATGAGAAGGTCTCGTAATCCTTGAGCGCAGCGGCCACGTCCTCGTGGCGGGTAAGCGCGTAGAAGTCCTCTTTCTCGTCGTAGTAGAGCGGTGCCTCTTCACGCATTCGTCGATAGATCTCGAACGGGTTGGTGAAGAACTCTTCGGAGAACGGATCAAAGACGACCTTTGGCTTGGTCATTGCACCCTCCTGGCCGCCCAGTGAGCGGCTTACACCTTTACGACGGAATGCCCGACTGTAACGCTAACGGTAGACGGTTCATCGCGTGTCGAAAAGACCTCATCTCATACCCGCATGGCCGCGTCGATGACGTCGTCGAGCACTCCCAGGTCGCTGGCCAGCTCGGCGGCGATACTCCTGGCCACGGCAACGTCTTTACCGACGAATTCGCCGGCCGTGTCGATGAAAGACGCAACGGATCCGCCCGCGGCAACGATGTCCAGCACGCGACTCGACGCGCTCCCGTGCGGAAGGGCGCTCAGCAGCGTCGACTCAGGCACGCCGAGCCGCGCTCCCAGTTCCACAGCGCCCGATAGCAATCCGATTTGCGCTGCGAACAGCGCATTGTTGACCAGCTTCACCTTCTGTCCCGCTCCCAGCGGGCCGACGTGCAGAATCGGATCCCCATAGCAGCTCAATACCGGGCGTACCCGCGCCACCGCGTCTTCGGTGCCACCGACGAACAGCGTCAGCGCGCCGGCCGCGGCGTTGTGCGGGCCGCCGCTGACCGGTGCGTCGACTACGTCGACGTCGTGCGGAGCGGCGCGCACTGCGATGGTCTCCACCGTGCGCGGACTTCCCGTGGTGTGCACCACCAACGCCGAGCCCGACGCCATCGCCGCGACCAGGCCGTCGTCCAGGCAGACTTGCCGCACCTGTTCGTCGGTGAACACGCAGACCAGCACCGCATCCGCCTGCGCGCTCACCTCGGCTGTGTCACCGACCGCGTCGGCGCCCAATTCGGCTATGGCAGCGCGCTTCTCGGCGGTGCGGCCCAGCACCGCGACATGGTGGCCAGCCTCGCCGAGGCGGGCCACCATGGGACGTCCCATCCGTCCCGCGCCAATGAATCCGATTCTCACCGTGGGTGTTCCATCAGGGTCAGGGTGGCGTCGGCGGTGTCGAGCACAGCGCCGCCGGGTACGGCGGCGGCATTGGCAAGGTCGGCGACCAAGCGGACGTCCTTCTGAAGTAGCGTTCCGGCAAGGCCGGCAAGGCGATCCAAACCGGCGGTGTCACCGCCAAGAGCGTTGAGCGCAAAGCTGTTACCGCTGCCCCGCGAGATGACGTCGGTGAGCCGATCTGGCAGAACGCCGAGCGCCTCTCCGAGCGCCAAAGCCGTAGCCGCGGTTCCCAGGTTGGCGGTGAACAGCAGGTTGTTCAGCAGCTTGGTGGTTTGTCCGGAGCCCAGATCACCCAGGTGCACGATCGGGTTGGCGTAGGTCTCGAACACCGGGCGGCAGCGCTCGACGACGTCGGCGTCGCCGCCGACCATCACCAGCAGACGACGTTCCGCCACCGCTGGAGCGCCACCGCTGACCGGCGCGTCGATAACTGAGATACCTTGGGCGCCAGCCCTTTTCGCTAGCTCATGGCACGTCTTGGGATGCACGGTGCTGTGGATGGCAATAACGCCGCCTGGCTTGAGTCCGGCCAGCACTCCGTTGTCGCCGCCAGCCACCTCCTCGACGTCGGCATCCCCGACCACGCAGAGGCAGACGAGATCGCTACTGGCCGCGAGTTCCGCCGGTGATCCGGCGATCTTGGCCGCAGTGTCGGCGAACGGCTCGAGCGACGCCGGTCGGCGCGCCCACAGCGTCGTAGGGAAGCCGGCTTCGGCGATCTGCCGCGCCATCGGGCCACCCTGACTGCCTAAGCCAATGAATCCGACATCCATCAACCGGCCTCCAAATCGGGACTTTCACGCGCGACGACACATTCCTCGGCGAACTCCAGAACCGTTGAGTGGTAGGCCGCGGCGGTGTGGCCGAGGCTAATGTTGTGTCCGGCCTCGGGTTGGTGATGGACAACGAACCGCGGCGCGCTGGAGAACATGGCCGCGATCTCGGTGATCGCCGAAGTATCGGTCTCCCAAACCTTTTCGTACTCGGCGATGCTGAAGTGCACCGGGACGCGCACTGCGGGTGCAAGCGCCGGAAAGTCCTGACGGGCCCAGTTGGACACCATCAGGTCCTCGTAGGGCGGAGCACCGGGATGAACCGTTGCCCCGTTGAGCACTTCGGGCGGATACAGCCGTTCCGGGTGCCATAGCAGTTCACGCAGACCCGACGGGCGGCGGTCCCGGGTTGCCGTCTTCAGCATTTCGCGGGCCGCGGGATGGTAGTGCCGGCCGGTACCGGCCAATTCGATGCCCAGCAGATCACTACCGCATTCGGCTTGCTCGTCTGTGCCCATCCGCATCGTCAATTCGCATCCGCCGGAATGCCCCAGCAAAAACAACCCCGCGCCGCGCGGCCGTTCACCGAGGATGCGATCGACTGCCGCATAAGCAAGCTGGACCCGCTGCTCCGGGCGAGCGATCGCCTCCGGATAGGGAGCCGAGCTGCCGTAACCGGGGCGATCGAGCGCCACCACGGTGAATCCGTGTGCCGCGCCGGTTCGGAGGAAGGACGATTCCGGGTGGCCCGGGCAGTCGAAATAGATTGAGGTGGTGCCTCCACCATGAATGGCCACGATGACCGCCCGTGGGTCGGGCGCCTCAGCGACCAGGGCGGACATCGGCACGCCGTCGACGATCACCACCCGCGGATAGGGGCTCATGGGTCGGCCCGCAGCAGCAGTACGCCGCTTGGTGTTAGGCCGCCACTGCTGACCACGCCGACGCGAGCGTCGGCGACCTGCCGCTGCCCGGCCTCGCCGCGCAGCTGGCTAACGGCTTCATGCAGCAGACCCATGCCATGGGTTCGGCCGTGCGACAACTGACCACCATGCGTGTTGAGCGGCAGCTGGCCGTCGCGGGCGATGTTCTTGCCGCCGTCCAGGAATTCCTTGGCCTCACCGATCCGGCAGAACCCCAATGCTTCAATCCAGGACAGGCAGTTCATGGTGAACCCGTCGTATAACTCGGCGACGTCGACATCCTCCGGCCGCAGCGAGGTACGCGACCAAAGGTGCGCGGACTGGCCGAGCACCTGAGGCTCATGGGTCAATGTGCTTTGGTCCCAGTCGATCCGCTCGATGATCTGCGTGCCCACCGCCTCCACGAATACCGGCGGCTTGGCCATCTCGCGGGCGGCGTCGACGGCCGAGACGATGATGGCGATTGCCCCGTCGCAGGGCACGTCACAGTCGTAGAGTCCGAACGGCGTGGTGATGGGACGTGCGTTCAGGTAGTCGTCCATTGTCATTGGAGACCGGTAGACCGCTGATGGGTTGAGTTCGGCATTGGCGCGCTGGTTCAACGCAATCCAGCCCAGCGTCTCTTTCGTCGTCCCGTAACGATGGAAGTGGCGCTGCGCGTTCTGCGCAAGTGTGTGCGCCGCCGAGGTGGCGCCGAACGGCATCAGCCAGCCGGCACTGCGGCCCATCGATGGAACAATCTTGCCCTGCTTCATCAACTCGTTGAAGGTGGCTTCCCAGAGCGTCCGGAAACAGAGCACGTGACGGGCCAGCCCGCCAGCGACGGCAAGCATCGCCGCGATCACCGAGCCACCCGGGCCGAAGGTCTCGATTCCGCCGTTGTGCCACGTCGGCCGGATGCCCAGCGCCGCCTCCAGCGCGGTGACTCCGCCTTCGCCGAACCCACCGAGGTTGCCCCCGCCGGGATAGGTCGACAGGCCGTCGATATCGTCGAATGTCAGCCCGGCGTCGGCGATCGCCGCCTCGCACGCGACCACCGTCAGCGACAGCGGCGGCACCATCAACCGGCGCCCGATCTCCGACATGCCGATCCCGGTGAGGGCCACCTTGTCTTCGAATTTCTCCGGCGTGAGCATCGGTCGGACGTATTCGCCGAAGCGCTCCGGGGCGATATCGTCGATTGGCAGCGCAGCGGGCTGGCTGTGTTCGGTGGGACGAAACAACGGCAGCCACACGTCCTCGACCTGCTCGAAGACGACCTCGACTTCCTGACCTAGCTGCAGTTGCTCAGGGTCGCAGTCAATGATGTTGGTGGTCAGTCGAACCCGCGGGTCTTCGGCGATCGCGACCTGGGCGACGACGTACGGCGCGGGCAAGCCGGGCAGGCTGAAACGGTGATTGACGGTAAATCCGGCCAGCGTCGCCCGACCCGACACCGCCCGCACCCCCAGGCGGTGCGAGCGGCAGTACCGGCAGATCGGCGCCGGCGGATGAATGAGCGCGGTGCAGTCGGCACATTCCTGCAGCCGCAGCAAGCCGTCGGCGCCTGAGCGCCAAAAGAATTCATTCTCGTCGGTGACCAGGGGTAGCGGGCGTCCGGTGCTCTGCGTCAACGCGTGAAACCCCACTCTGCCTCGTTGGCCTCGGTTTTGAGGTGCGCGGCAGGATCTTCGTCGCTGTTTGACGGTGGGTGGGCCTCGTCCGGTCTACGTTCATCCAGCTCCATGATGGCGTGCACCGGGCAGTCCATCAGTGCATTCATCACCGCAACATGGTCTTCGTCGGGCACGGTGCCGTCGCCGACCAAGGACGCATATCCCCAATCGTCGAGCGAGAAGTAGCCGGGGGCGTGCTTGGCGCACACGCCGAAGCCGTCGCAGACGGTGCGGTCGAGGCGGATCTTCATGCCTGCGTCACCGCCTCCACCTCATAGGGGCGATCGGCCCGGAAAGCGCCGAGTTGGCATGTCTGGCAGGTATTGTCGAGATGATGCTGTACCGGGTGCGGGAACTGGTCGAGCAGGCTCGCGGCAATATTGGTTGCGGCGTCCAGTGTCGCGCATGCGCCGCGGCCGCGCAGCACTACCGACCAGCGGCGCAGCCGGGTCAGATCCTCATCGGTGGCGACACCGTCGCGCAACGCACCGGCAGCGGCGGCCATCGCCGCGGTCCCGTTGAAACAGGAGCCGCACTGCCCGGCGTTTTCGCGGTCGAAGTAGGCCAGCACCGATGCGGCCACCGCCACCGGGCAGTCGTCGGTGATCACTGAAATCGCACCGCATCCCAGCCCGCTGCCGAGGCGTTGAAACGATTCGTGATCCACGCTCGCATCGAGCACGTCGCGGTTGAGCAGGCCGGCGAAGTAGCCGCCCATCAATGCGCCCCGGACCCGGTCGGTGGAAACACCATGCAGAGCAAGCAGTTCGGTGATCGACAAACCATGCGGGACCTCGTAGAGGCCCGGCGGTCGGTCAGCGCCGGTGATGGTCACCAGCAGAGTGCCCGGCGACCGCGGATGTGCCTTCGTCGCGGAACGCCGACGAACCGTGGTGCTGGATGTACGGCAGGTTGGCCAGGGTCTCGACATTGCTCACCAGGGTGGGCCGCCCGTCAACACCCACCTCGAACGGGCGGGGCGGTTTGTCCGTCGGCTTGACCGGGCCGCCATTGAGCGCGCGGACCGCGGCCGTCTCCTCTCCGGCGATGTATCCGGGATCCACCACCCGCACGGCCACATTGATGCCGCCGAGAGTGTCGGCGCCGATTTCGCTCAGCGCGGTTTCCACGCTGCGAGCCGACTCCGGATCCGACACGTAGACGTGGGCGCGGTCGGCCGCCACGATCGCCGCCGCCAAGCGCAGCCCATCGAGGACCAGGTGTGGCCGGTTGCGCAGCAACCATCGGTCCTTGATCGAAGCCGGTTCTCCCTCTTCGCCGTTCGCGACGACGACGGTGCCGATGTTGCTGCGTATTCCGTTATCGCGGACCGTGCGCAGCTTCACCGCTAACGGGAATCCCGCGCCGCCTCGGCCGAGCAATCCGCTGCGCTCGACGTCGTCGAGCAACTCGTCGGCGGCCGCAAGCGGGCGATAGCCAACCCGGTCGCTGTAGGCAGCGTAGTCTTCGCGAACTGTCTGCAGCTCGGGCTGATCACGCAGCAGCCGTGGCGCGCAGCCGGACCAGGCGGCGATCGTGATGGTCGATGCGGCAGTGGTCTCCATCAGCTCTCCGTCGCTACAGTTGCGCACATGCGAACAGCGGTGGTGCGGGTCAGTGTCGACCCGTCCGGCATGCTCACACCGGCACAGTTAGACCAGGGCATGAGCACGCTCCTCGGTCTCGCCGACCAAGCCGGCGCTGAAGTGGGGCAAACTGCGCTCGCGGGGATGCCGGCTGACCGCCGCGAGGTGCAGCTGCTCATCACCGGGAACGATGCCGACGCTGTCAAGCAGATCGCATTGGAGTTGTGCGTCAACGCTTTCGGCACAGCTCCGGTCGCCGGAGTGGTCACCTACGTCAGCAGGGGAACCGACGAGGACGCCCATGGGGTGCTGTCCGGATTCGGGTTGGCCGGCGAAATCAGGCGATCCCCCGGCGACGACGGGTTCGATGTGGTGTACGTGACGCTGCGGCAGGCGGATCTGGAGCGCATTCCGGAGAGCCGTATTCATACGGCTCTGGAGGCGTCGCTGAACTGTGAGGTGCACATCCTCACCGAGTGAACGCACCTGCGGAGTCATTGCCCGAGAAACTCCAGGATGGGCGGCGCCGCCTGCACCCAGGTGTCGAACATGTTGAAGTGCTTCACCTTGCCCGCCGCACGCTCTTCGGACGCACGTTCCCACGCATCCTCCGGCCAGGGCGGATCGATCAACTTCGATCCCTTGATCAAGCAGCTGACTTCCAGGGACGTCCGCTTGGGATGATCCCAGTCGTTCTCGCCGCCGCGGATGATCAGCGTGGGAACCTGGATGCGGTCGAACATTTCGTCCTCGACCCCCGGAATGGTCTGTCCGGGTTTCGATACGAAAGCGTTGAGCCAGCGCAGCATCACTTTGAGGAACTCGTCCTTATCAAGGTCGAGGAGCCGTTGCTTGTTGGCCGGGTTCTCCTCGATACGCTCGCGCCACTCGGGCACCTGCAGCAGTCCCTCGACACCCGTTCCGCGGGCCGCCAGAATGCTGGGAACGATGTAATACGAGCCCAGTACGAATGTGCCGTAGATGCCACCGACGATGTTCCACACCACGAGCTTGGTGACCAGGTCGGGATAGAGCATCGTGGTCAGCATGGAATCCCTTGCGCCACCGGAGCCCCCGGCGATGATGCACGACCCGAAGCCGAGCGTCGTCACCAGGGCGTGCAACGTCTCGGCGCGCATGTGTGATTCGCTCTGCCCGTAGAACTGGACGTCAGACTTACCGCAATTCGGGCGGTCCCACAACAGCACCCGGTACCCGCCGTCGACCAAGGCTTCCGCCAGCGGACGAAGTCCGGGGATCTCTTTGCTGAACCGGCCACCCGGCGTCAGGGCAATGAGATCCCCTGACTTACCAAGGATTTCGTAGACGACGTTCCCACCGTTGATTTCGATGGAAGCCACGGGCTTTCTCCTCTAGCGTCAGGCCATCACCAGGACGTCGTTGCCGACGACCCGGACCGGGTAGGTGCGGATGCTCCACTCCGGCTTGACCACAGTCGTCCCGGTAGCGAGCTCGAAACCCCATTGATGCCAAGGGCAGTAGATGTACTCCAGATCGCGAACCATCACAGCGTCGCCCGCGGCGGTCTCGTCGACGATGGTTCGGCCGCGAACGCGGCCGGAGCACAGCGGTCCGCCCTGATGCGGGCAGTAGTTCGCGATGGCGTAGAAGGTGCCGTTGACGTTATAGACGCCGACACCGTGACGCCCGATGGGCACCAGTTTGTGCTTTCCGGGCGGGATCTCGTCCACGGTGGCAACGACATGCTCGCGGCCCTGCGCCAGTCGGGGCCGCTTGGAATCGTGCGGCAACTCAGAACACCCGCACTTGGCCCTCGAGCACCGGGACCGTTTCCGGCAGGTGATAGGTCGCGATGCCGTTTTTGAACATCACCGCCTCGCGGGCCGCTTTGGGGAGGTGTTTGACCAGCCAGCGTGGGTCGTCGAAGGTCCAGTGCGGGTAGTCCGAGGAGAACAGCAGGATCTTGTCGCACTCCATCCACTCCAGCGCGCGGGTCAACTCGGTCTTGTCGTCCGGGTAGTCCAGCGGCTGCGTGGTGAATTTGATGTGGTCTTTGACGTAGTCGGACGGCTTGCGTTTGATGTCCATCCGCGACTTGCGCGCCTCGTAGATCGCGTCCATCCGCCACATCAGCGGCAGGATCCAGCTGAACGCGTGCTCGACGAACACGATCCGCAGCGTCGGGAATCGATCGAAGACGCCGTCGAAAATCAGGCTCATCACCTGGTTGGCGGCCAACAGCGAGTAGGTCACCATGAAGTCGTGGTTGTAGCTGGGGAAGCCGACCGGCGGCATCGGCAGCATCTCGTAGTTGCTGCGCGACAGGTGGCAGCTCACGGTGATGTCGTGTTTGGTGGCGGCCGCCCAGATCGGGTCGTATATCGGGTGGCCCCATGACGGCCGCGGCTCGGCCTTGATCAGAATCTGCGCCATGTAGGGGTGCCCGGCCCACTTCTCGATCTCCCGAGAGGCGCCGTCAGGGTCCTCGATGGCCGCGCAGATGGAGCCGCGCCAACGCTCGTGCCAGTTGTTGTGACTGTCCAGCCAGTGCTTGTCCTGCCACTCATTGAGCGCAGACGAGAACGCCTGGTTGGCGTCGGGCAGCCGCGGGGTCCGGGCGCCAGGCTCGAGGATCGCGATATCCGAACCGGCCTCCATGATGAGCTGCCGGAAGGCCATATCCGGGTCGCTGCCCGGGAATTCGCCGTCCGGCGGGAAAGTGTCCGTCCGCATGGCGTAGGCGTGCGCATAGTCCGGAGCGTCGTAGTAGATGAGTTCACCGACCTTGTGGTCGAGGAAAAACTTGCTACGCCACGGCTCCGGAATGTATTGCGTCAGCTCGCCACGCTTCGGCACCGGGTGAACGTCGGAGTCGACGCACCGGACGGCGATTCGCTCGGCGGCGGGAATCCGTTCATGAGTCTGTGTCAGCGTCATCGTGGTCTCCCTTGGTTACCTTCTACTGTGCAGCCACGCCGGCCGGAATGTCTATGCCATAGAGATCCGCGGCGTTGCGCCAGCACACCTTCTCGCGTTGTTCGGCGGTGAGCGAGCGCGGTAGTGCGGCCACTTCCGCGTTCTGCCAGTGCGGATAGCTGGAGCCGAACATCACCATGTCTTCTTTTCCGGTGAAGCCGAACCACTCGCCGGCGAATTCGACATCACCGGGGCCGTCGAGGCGACCTTGGACGAAGTAGACGTGTCCAGGCAGGTAGTCGCTGGGGATGCGGGGCGCCCACGGCGTCTGCTCGAGGTGTGGTCGCCCGAACGTGTCCATCCGCCAGATGAACGGGGTGAGGAAGTCCGCGGCGCCGTCGGCCCACACGAACTTCAGCGTGGGAAAGCGCTCGAACACACCTTCCGCGATCATGTTCATCAGGTGGTAGAGGTAGTTCAGCGCCATGAAGCTCAGGTACTGCTCGTAGGTCAGCGTGTGTCCCGACGGGGTCGGGGCAAATCCGATGCCCTCCCCGGTTTCGATGTGGACCGCCACCGGTAGGCCGGCCTGCGCAGCCGCTTCCCACAGCGGCCAGAACTGCGGTTTGCCGTACAGTTCGCGCGATTGCAGCGGGATGCCGATCTGGACGACGCGCGGGTGCGCACGCCACCTGTCGATCTCGCGCACGGCGCCCGAGACGTCGTCGGGGTTCACCCGGATGGTGCCGCGGAACCGGTCGCCGAATTCACTGTGTTCCAGCCAGCGTGACACCATCATCTCGTTGTGCGCTGCATGCAGTGCGCTGCCCAGGTGTCGGTCCGGCATGATGCCGCGGCTCATCGGATGCAGCACGGCAATGTCGACACCGCGCTTCGAAAACAGTTCGGCGGCAACGAATTCCGGGTTCGAGCCGGGATAGCCGATGTCACGCCCGCCGGTGTCGTTGGCGTACTCACCACCCGGCGTTCCGTACCAGTCAGATTCGTAGTCGGGGAAACCCCGGCTTTTGAACGGCTCACGGAGGACGTTGCGTAGCTCGGAGTTGGACGCGAAGAAGATGTGGACGCTCGCATCGATGACGGGCGTCCGGCTTCCGTCGGGGTGCTCGATCACCTAAACCACCCTTCGCGGCGCCGACGACTGCGTCGGGCCTGCTGGCAATACGCTAGGTAATCTAACATTCCTGTTCATCGCTAATCAACGGGGTTTCCGGTAAGCGTTTCGATTAATCATCGCACCTGGTAGTGGTCACAATTGCGGGTAGCGTGTGTAAGCGTTGTTCTTGTTTACCGATAATATCATTCTCCGCTGCGCGGACCTATCGGCCGGTATTTCAGCGCAGTGCGGGAGCGCGCCGTCAGACGGGGTAGCGCACGCCCGTCGACTCTTCGGACACCGCCCACAGCCAGCGCTGCAGCTGCTCGTCATGCGACTGGGCGGACGACTGCACGAGTTCTGGGTAGCCGCGTTGCTCGGCGAAGCCGCCCGGGCCGTAGTACTGGCCGCCGCGGACCTGCGGGTCGGTGGCCGCTCGCAGCGTCGGCAGCGCGCCCATTGCCGCGCTTTGGAACAGCAGCGGGCCGACGACCGTGAGGCCGATACGGACCCAGGTCGGCGCGCCGCGTCCCAGCTCGGTCCGCGACCCGCCGGGATGGGCCGCGACGGCGATCGTCGGCGCAGCGTTGTCGGCCAGCCGGCGCTCTAGTTCGTAGGTGAACAGCAGATTGGCCAGCTTCGAGCGGCCGTAAGCGGCCGCCCGGTCGTAGCCGGGTCCGGCGCGCAGGTCATCGAAATCGATGCCGGCCCGAATGCGATGGCCCAAGCTGCTGATGGTCACCACCCGTGAGCCATCGACCGGCAGCAGACGGTCGAGCAGCAAGCCGGTGAGCGCGAAGTGGCCGAGGTGGTTGGTGCCGAATTGCAGCTCGAAGCCATCTTTCGTGGTGGCCTTCGGCGTCATCATCACGCCCGCGTTGTTGATCAGCAGGTCGATCCTTGGGTGCACCGCTTTGATCGCGTCGGCCGCCGCGCGTACCGAGGCCAGCGACGTCAGGTCGAGTTGTTGCACTGCGACTTTGGCGTGCGGACTCGCGGCGGTTATCCGGGCTGCTGCGTCTTCGCCCTTGTCGATGTCGCGTACGGCCAGCACGACGTTAGCGCCTCGGCGGGCTAGCACCGCCGCGGTTTCGTAGCCGATGCCGGTATTGGCGCCGGTGACAACCGCGACGCGCCCGGCCTGATCTGCACATCGGCCGCCGTCCATTTCATCACTCCAATCTCTCTACTTCGTCTGGCCGCTGCACGTCTGGCCCACAATGACGCCGGCGGCTCGTTCGATCGGTTTGATCGCCGAGGTGAAATCCGAATCGGCGCCCTCGTCGCGCATGGCGGTTTCCCACAGTCGCCCGACTGCCTCGGCGACGTCGACGGGCACACCGAGCGCTTTTGCTTCGTCGAGATACAGCCGTACGTCCTTGACCATCAACCCGGTGGCAAAGCCGTAGTCGAACGTGCGCGGCAGGATCGCGCGCGGAAACTTGTCGCGGCTCGCACTGGTCCCACCGGAGCCCGCGTTGAGCACGTCGATCATGGCACCGCGTCAAGCCGGACTTGACGCCCATCACGACGACTTCTGATGTCGCGACCAGGACGGTGGCCGCCAAGATGTTGTTGGCCAGCTTCATCGTCTGCGCGGAGCCCGGCTTCTCGCCGATGTAGAACGGCCTGCCGATCGTCTCGAGACGGGCTTCACGACGTCGAACTCGCTACGAGGCCCGGACACCATCACAGCGAGTGTCCCCTTTTCGGCTCCGCTGACGCCGCCGCTGACCGGGCCGTCGATCGCAACGATATTGCGTTCGGCGAGAAGATCGTGGATCCGGACCGCCGTTTGGCTGCCGACCGTTGACAGGTCGACGTAGCGCTTGACCCTGTGCCTTCGATCACGCCGTTGGCACCGGTCGCGACGTCAAGTGCGACTTGGGGCGACGGGCAGGCTGGCCATCACGGTCTCAGCGAGCGTCGGCGACCTCTTTTGGCAGACGACGCCGCGCTGCGCCCCGAGTGCGACGACCTTGTCCAGAGCTTCGGCGCGGGTGTCGAAGGCGACGACGCGGTGATTCGCTTGAATGAGGCGCCGTGCCATCGGAAAACCCATGTGGCCCAGGCCAATAAATCCGATCTCCACTTCGACCGCCTAGCTTTTCGCTGACATTCCCGCGCGTGCAACTGGTGAAAGCTCTGGCGAGATTGTCACTGTGCTATTAAGAGAATAGTATTCTCACAGCACGTTAACTGATCTAAGGAGCTGGCCGGGATGCTGTTGGAATTCGACGCCGATCAGCGGCTTTGGCAGGAAACGGTGCGTGATGCCGTCGGCAAGCAATGCCCACCGGCGCTGGTCCGAGGTGTCGCCGAAGATGGCGTGGACTCGACTCCGGTTTGGAAGGCCTACGTGGAGCACGGCTGGACCGAGATGAGCGATCCGGAGACCGCCGTCGAGCTGGCCATCGTGCTGGAAGAGCTGGGCCGCGCCACCGATCCGACTCCGTTTTTGGCGACGATGAGCCAGTTCGCGCCGTTGGCGGCGGATCGGTTTGACCCGCAAGCTTCCGGAACTGCCATCTACACCGGGGTGATAGCGCACCGGGATGCCGACGAGTGGGTGCTGGACGGCACGGCGAAGCATGTGCTGGACGGGGACCGTGCCGAGTGGCTGGCGGTGGTGACCGATGCCGCGGTGTTCATCATCAGCGCCGCCGAGGTGGCCGGGCAGGTGACCCGGCGACGCAGTTCGGTGTTCGACCCGGTGTTGCACGTCGCCGACCTGACGTTCAGCGACGTCCGGCTACCAGACACCGCGCGGGTCAGTGTTGATGTCGAGCGGGCGCGTCATATCGCGCTGATGGGTATGGCGATGACGATGGTCGGTGCCTGCCAACGCATTCTGGATATGGTCCTCGACCACGTGCGCAGCCGCCACCAGTTCGGGGTGCCGATCGGCTCGTTCCAGGCGGTCCAGCACAAGGCCGCCGACATGCACGTCGCGGTAGAGCGGGCGCGGGCACTGGCCTATTACTCAGCGTTGACGATCGCCGAGGACGACCCGCGTCGGCGGCTGGCGGCCGCAATGGCGAAAGCGGCTGCGGGCGAATGCCAGTCGCTGGTGTTTCGCCATGGCCTGCAGCTGTTCGGCGCGATGGGCTTCACCTGGGAGAACGATCTGCAATTCGCGCTGAAGCGGGCCAAGGCGGGCGAGCTCATGCTGGGCGGGGCCGCCGAGCACCGGGCGATGATCACCGAGGAGTACCGTGCAGCTCACCTTTGATCCCGACGTCGAGACGTTCCGCGCGGAGTTCGTCGCCTTCCTCGACGAGCACGTGCCTGCCACCGCGGCGGAGGCGTTGGAGCGGCCGAAGTCGGTGTCGCACATGCCGGCCTGGGCGCGCCGCTGGCAGCGGCTGCTGTTCGACAACGGCTGGCTGCTGCCCACTCAGCCGCCGGAGTTCGGCGGCCGCAACGCCACGGTCTTGCAGCAGTATGTCTATCTGGACGAGCTGTGCCGGCGGCGGATCTACCACAGCTTCAACCCGCAGGGCGTGAATATCATTGCGGCGTCGCTGATTTCGTTCGGCACTGACGAGCAGAAACAACGTTGGGCGGTTCCGATCCTGCGGGCCGAGATCACCGCGTCCTTGGGGATGAGTGAGCCCAGTGCCGGTTCGGATCTGGCGTCGCTGCGCACCAAAGCGGTCCGTGACGGTGATCATTTCGTGGTCAACGGCCAGAAGGTGTGGACGTCGGGCGCGCACGATGCCGACGTGCTGCTGACCTTCGTGCGGACCGATCCGGATGCGCCCAAGCACAAGGGGATTAGCGCGTTGCTGATCCCTACCGACACTCCCGGCGTGGTGCGCCGGCCGTTTCCGTCCATCTGCGGACAGGACGATCTGGACTTCAACGAGGTGTTCTTCACCGACGTGCGGGTGCCGGCCGAAAACCTGGTCGGCCCGCTCAACCAGGGCTGGCGGGTGGCCAACGGATCGCTCGGGCACGAACGCACGATGATGTGGCTGGGGTTCGCCGATCGGCTGGACAATGTCCTCGCCGACTTCCGTCCCACCAATGCACTCGAACGTGACCAGTACGCCACCACGCTGATGGACTATCAGGCACTGCGCCTGCTCGGCTCGGTGGCCCTGGCCCGTGCCGCCCGCGGGGAGGAGGACGTGCCGGCGCTGTCGGTGCTCAAGCTGCTCGGCTCCGAAGCCGAACGGCAAGCATGTGAACATGCCTTACACGCGGCAGGATCCGACGGCCTGATGCATCCTGCGCTGACCGGTCCGTACGAGCCGATGAACCTCGACCACTACTTCGGCAGCTGGTTCGAGCGCTACGCCCGCAGCTTCTCCGGCACGATCGCCGGCGGCACCTCCGAGATCCAGCGCAACATCATCGCGCAGCGAGTGCTCGGATTGCCCACCGGCTAAGCGGCATCACCTAGCCGCTCACCGAGCGTGAACTGGTTGCTATTTATATTGCGATTTTTCGCAGCAGCTTCACGCTCGGCGGGCGGTTAGGCCCGCTTAGTCGATGACCGCGGCTTCTTTGCGTTCGGTGATGGGCCGGGCCAGCTCCTGCTCGTCGCAGATTCGTTGCAGCTTCGCAAGGGTTTCGTCGAGACCGGCGCCAAGGCGGCGGCCGGGGGTGAAGGTGGCCGGCAGGTGTCGCATGCCCTGGATGACGCCGATGGTTTCGTAGTGCACGGTGCCTTCGGGGTCACAGTTGTAGTCCGGCATCCGGTCGAGCACCGCGGTGAGCATGGACTTGAACACGGTGCGTGCCACGTTGGATCCGATGCAGCGATGCACGCCCAGGCCGAAGCTGAAGTGCCGGTTGCCTTTACGGTCCATGACGATCGTGTTCGGATCGTGGAACACCGATGGATCGCGGTTGGCCATCGCCCAGGAAATCCACAGTCGTTCGCCCTCTTTGAACTGCGTGCCTTCGATTTCCACGTCGTCGGAGAAGGTGCGTCCATCGCCGGGCGCGGGGGTGAAGTAGCGCAGGAATTCCTCGGTGGCGGGGTCCAGCAGGGTGGCACGCTCGCGGCTGAGCCGCTCGCGCTCATCGGGATGCTGCGAAAGCCACTCCATCGAATGGGCGGTCAACGCGGTGGTGGTGTCGAACCCACCCCCGATGACTAGTCCAAGGTTGCCCATGACCTCGAGGTCGGGTGCGGGCTCGCCGTCGATCCGCAACTGGATGAGCCCGTTCACGATTCCCGGCCGCGGGTTCTCCCGGATCTCGATCATGTTGTTCAGCAGATCCAGGCCCATCTGCCGGTGCATGGCGACAATGCGGTCGATGTCCGGGGAGTGCTCCGGGGTGTACACCGAGGCATGGACTGGCTCGCTGTAAATCGCCCAATTCTTCAGCGGGATACCCAGCATCGCCAGCGTCAGCACTGCCGGCACGATGTTGGCGAGATCGTCGACGAAGTCGATGCGGCCTTCTTCGATCTTTTCGTCGAGACACGCACGGGTCACCTCGTCGATGAACGGCGCCCAGCGCTTGACTGCGGCCGGTGATAGGTACGGGTTGAGCACGGTGCGGTAGATGCGGTGCTCGGGGTCGTCCATCTCCAGGATGCCGCCCCGCACACCGCTTGCCCGTTTGGCTTTTGGGATCGAAATGCCTTGATAGCCTTGGCGTTCGCCATTGATATCGTGGTCATTCGAGACGGCCGGGCACCGGGCGAGCTCGAACACCGCCTGGCTGCCGCCGGCGACCCAATGGCCTTCGTAGGTGTCGGTCCAGGCGACCGGGCACTTGGCGTGGATGTCCTCGGTGATCTTCTCGAACTGGGTTCGGTATTCGGGAGTGTGCCGGTCGAAGTGATACCGGTTCTTCTTGCGATCGCTGTCGCTCACGATGTCGTCGACGCTCACGATGTGGGCTCCGTGATGAGAATGGCTTGTTCCGGGCAGGACTGCGCGGCTTCCCGGACGACGTCTTCCTGATCGGGCGGAACGTCTTCCGAGACTGCCGACGAATGACCTTCGATGTCGTCGAGCACAAAGGAATCCGGCGCGATCATCGAGCACAGCGTGTGGCCCTGGCAGCGATCTGAATCAACCCGAACTTTCAAAACTTTCCCCTACGTGCGGTAGTCGTACCACTTGAGGTATCCGCCGGCATCGACACGCAGCTGCATACCTGTCACATACCTGGCCTCGTCCGAGGCCAACCACAGCACGGCATTGCTGATGTCCTCCGGTTCGACGTAAGGAACCTTCATCGCCTGCTGCACACCGAAAACCGGCTCGGCATCGGTGCGCGTCGGGTTCTCCAGATCCGACCGGAACGAACGGTACATCGGCTCGCTTTGCAGCATGTCGGTATTGGTGTTCGTCGGATGAACGACGTTGGCCCGAATCCCGACCGCCGAAAGCTCAGTGGCCAGATCGTGGACGTAGCTCGACAGGGCACGCTTGGAGTGCACGTAGGCCATCCCGCCGGGGTCGCTGCCGGGGTTGTCTTTCTTGGAGGTGTCCATCAGGGCGGCGGTGGATCCGGTGGCGATGATCGACGCGCCCTCCCGAAGGTGGGGCAGCGCAACCTGAATCGCGTTGATCGTCCCGATCAGGTTGGTGTTGATCACGTCGCACCAGGCCTGCAGTGGCGGCCGGCCTTTCATGCCGGCGATGCCGGCCTGAGCGACCACGATGTCGAGCTTGCCGAATTCGGCCAGGCCGGTTTCCAATGCGGTGCGCAGTTGTGCGGCATCCCGAACGTCGGCCTGCGCGATCACCGCTCGCTGACTGGTCTTCTCGATGAGTCGGGCGGTCTCGTCGAGGTCCTCCGGCGTGGCCATCGGGTATCCGATGGTGTCGACGTCACGGCACAGGTCGACGGCGATGATGTCAGCGCCTTCCTCGGCCAACCGCACAGCGTGACAGCGGCCCTGGCCGCGCGCCGCACCCGTGACGAATGCGACTTTTCCCTTTACCCGGCCTTCAGCGCGTTGTCCCAACAGATTGTCCTTTCAGGTGTTTCGGCCGCCGTTGACGCCGAGTATCTGACCGGTGATGTAGCCGGCTTCCTCGGACACCAGAAAGGCGCAGGCCGCGGCGATGTCCTCCGGCTTGCCCATCCGGCGCACCGGTGTTGCGGCAATGGTCTTTTCGATGTCGCCGAGGTAGCCGTTTTCCTCGGCGCTGCGCAGCATCGGGGTATCGATGAAACCCGGCGGTACAGCGTTGACCGTGATGCCGCTCGGTCCGTACTCCAGCGCCAGCGATTTGGTGAGCCCGTTGACCGCGGATTTGGCCGCCACGTAGTGAGCCATGTAGGGAGCGCCGGAGTGGGTGCTCGACGAGGAGATGTTGACGATGCGACCCCAGCCGGCCTCCAGCATGTCGGGCAGCACTGCCTGGATCATGTGGAAGACCCCGTTGAGGTTGACGTCGATCAGCCGCTGCCAATCCTCGAACTCGATGTGGTTGAAGCGTTTGAACCCGTCCAAGCCGGCGGCGTTGACCAAAACGGTGACCGGGCCCAGTTGGTCGCGGATGCCCGAGAGCGCGGCGTCCACTTGCGAACGGTCGGTCACGTCGGCGGTGAAGGCGAATTGCGTCTCGGACGGCTTGAGGTCGACGGTCGCGACTTGGTAGCCGTCTCTGCGAAGCCGCTCAGCGATGGCCAGGCCGATTCCGGAGCCGCCGCCGGTGACGACGGCCGTTGTCACGTGGGCACCCCGTCGGAGACCGTCTCAGGCACAAAGAATCTCCCTTCCAATTATGAGAACCTTACTCTCACATTACAGCCACCCGCAAGGCGGCCCAGAAACCCCATTCTTCCTGCGAAGACACTGCGAATTTCGGATGTCGTGAAGCCCTTGTGAGCATGGCAGTCTCGTTTCTTGCGTTTGGTTGAATTCTCGTTCGCGGAATGTAAGATTCGCCCGGGATGAGAATGAAATTATCCACGTGTCGAGGAGACCGGAATGCCATCGCAGGACACCGCGACGACCACCGTGGGTAATAGCCCATCGACGGAGGGGTCGGGCGGCGGGTCCGAGCCGCACGCCGACCGACGGTTGCTGATCGACGGTCGGCTGGTCAGCACCGACCGCGTCTTCGCGTCGATCAATCCCGCCACCGGTGAGGTTATCGGTCACGCTCCGGATGCCGGGGTCGGACGAGGCGGAGGCGGCCATTGCGGCCGCCCGGCGGGCGTTCGACACCACGAGTTGGTCGACCGACGTCTCGTTGCGGGTCCGCTGCCTCGACCAGCTGCATCAGGCGCTGCTCGACGACGCCGACGAATTGCGCGATCTCACGATCGCCGAAGTGGGTGCCACCCGCGCATTGACCCACGGGGCTCAGTTGGACGAGCCGATCAAGATCGTCCGCTATTACGCCGACCTATTGCGCAGCTATCCGATGACCGAGGAACTCGGCGAAATCGAATCGCGCGGTATGCGGCACCGCCGCTGGGTGGAGAAAGAGGCCGCCGGGGTGGTCGGCGCGATCATCGCCTACAACTACCCAAATCAGCTGGCGCTGGCCAAGTTGCCGCCCGCGCTGGCCGCCGGCTGCACCGTGGTGCTCAAGGGCGCGCCGGACACCCCGCTGGTCACGCTGGCGCTGGGAGAGTTGATCGCCAACCACACCGACATCCCGCCCGGCGTGGTCAACGTGCTCAGCTCGTCGGATCCCGCTGTCGGAGAAGCGCTGACCACCAGCCCCGACGTCGACGTGATCACCTTCACCGGATCGACACCCGTCGGCCGCCGGATCATGGCCGCGGCAAGCGAGACCGTCAAACGCGTCTTCCTCGAGCTGGGTGGTAAGTCGGCGGCGATCATCCTCGATGACGCCGACTTCGCGAACGCCAGCATGTTCGCGGCCTTTTCCATGGTCACCCATGCCGGGCAAGGATGCGCATTGACGTCGCGGCTGCTGGTGCCGAAGAAGCACCATGACGAGATCGTCGAGTTGATCGCGCAGAACTTCGCGAAGGTCCGCCACGGCGACCCGGCCGATCCGAAGACCTACATGGGACCGCTGATCAACGAGCGCCAGCGCGACAAGGTCGACGGCATGGTGCAGCGGGCCGTCGCCGCCGGGGCCACGCTGGTCACCGGCGGCAAGCGGTTGGATCCGGGCTACTTCTATGCGCCCACCCTGCTGACCAACGTCGACCCCGATAGCGAGATCGCGCAGCAAGAGATCTTCGGCCCGGTGCTGGTTGTGATCGGCTTCGACGATGACGACGACGCGGTGCGCATCGCCAACAACTCCATCTACGGTCTGGCCGGCGCGGTCTTCAGCGCTGATCAAGCGCGCGCGTTGGCAGTGGCGCGGCGGATCCGCGCCGGATCGTTTTCCATCAACGGCGGCAACTACTTCGCCGCGGACAGCCCGTTCGGGGGCTTCAAGCAGTCCGGCGTCGGTCGGGAAATGGGGGTGGCCGGTTTGGAAGAGTTTCTGGAGCGCAAGACCCTAGCAGTCCCAGCCGTGCCGGTTCCGGGAGTGGCCTGATGGGGCCGCTGGACGGCATCCGCGTCCTCGAGGTCGCCATGTACGGGTTCGTGCCGTCGGCGGGTGCGGTGCTGGCCGAATGGGGCGCAGACGTGGTCAAGGTCGAGCACGCGGTGACCGGTGACCCGCAGCGTGGTTTGCGGCAGACCGGCTTGTTGCGCGTCGAGGGCGACCCCAACCCGAACATCGAGCATGCCAACCGGCGCAAGCGCAGCCTCGGCCTGGACATGTCGGTGCCCGAGGGCAAAGAAGTGCTCTACGACCTGGCGCGCCGCTCGGATGTGTTCTTGACCAGCTTCCTGCCGGGGCACCGGAAAAAGTTCGGTATCGACGTCGACGACATCCGCGCGGTCAACCCCAACATCATCTATGCGCGCGGCAGCGCGCTGGGCCCGCGCGGCGCGGAGTCGGAAAAAGGCGGCTACGACATGACCGCGTTCTGGTGTCGGGCCGGAACCGCCGCCACCATCACCCCGCCCGGGACGGAAGGCATGGTCGGCCCGCCCGGACCCGCCTACGGCGACACCATTTCCGGCACCAATCTTGCCGGCGGCATCGCGGCGGCGCTGCTCAAACGGGAGCGCACCGGTGAACCGTCGATCGTCGACGTTTCGCTGCTGGGCAGCGGGCTTTGGTCGCTGGGACACACGGTGGCACTGACCGTGCATCTCGGCCAGCTGATGGAGGCGTTTCCGCCCGGCGTGCACGGCTCACCGATCAACCCGCTGGTGGGCCTCTATGCGACATCCGACGGTCGCTACATCTCCTTTGTGATGATGCAAGCCAGCAAGTTCTGGGCCGACGTGTGCCGCCACATCGACCAACCCGAACTGGCAGACGACCCGCGGTTCGACACCGATGAGAAGATCGCCGCCAACACCGCGGAGGCGGTGCAGATCCTCGCCAAGGCGATCGCTACCCGGAGTCTCGCGGAATGGAGTGAACGCTTCGCGACGCTGGCCGGGCCGTGGGCACCGGTGCAGGACACCCTGCAGGCAGCCAACGACGCTCAGATCCGGGCCAACGAATATGTGGTGCGGGCAGGCGAACTCGAGCTGGTCGCCAACCCGGTGCAATTCGACGTGGCCGCACCCGAGTCGGGCCCGGCTCCCGGGTTCGCCGAGCAGACCGACGAAATCTTGATGGAGCTCGGATTGGACTGGGACCGCATCATCGAGCTGAAAACTATCGGTGCCGTCACTTAATTCGGAGGTACCTCGGTTGTCAATTTTCACTCCCGCCGCAGGCGGCATGAGTCATAATCGCCGGACGCTTCAACAAGTGGGGATTCGGCCCGCGTTGCTCGGGTGCGCCAACTCACGCGGACGATACGGAGGCACTGGCGTGAGGATGGAAGGCACCGATGGCGACTAAGGGGGCGGAGCGCTGGTCCTCCGGAATCAGCCTGCCAGGTGGCTTATCCGGGGCGATGCAGGCCGTCGGCGGGCTGTTCGCGATGTCGGCCGACGCGATCAGGTTTGTCTTTCGCAGACCGTTCCAGGCGCGAGAGTTCCTGGAGCAGTCCTGGTTCATTGCTCGTGTTGCGTTAGTTCCGACGTTGTTGGTAGCCATCCCGTTCACGGTTTTGGTGAGCTTCATTCTCAACATCCTGCTGCGTGAGTTGGGCGCAGCGGATCTCAGTGGTGCGGGTGCGGCGTTCGGCGCGGTGACTCAGGTCGGCCCGTTGGTAACAGTGTTGATTGTGGCCGGTGCGGGTGCCACGGCGATGTGTGCGGACCTTGGTTCGCGCACCATCCGCGAAGAGATCGACGCGATGGAGGTGCTGGGCATCAACCCGGTGCAGCGGTTGGTGACGCCCCGGATGCTCGCGGCCGGTCTGGTGGCGCTTTTGCTCAACAGCCTGGTCGTCATCATCGGGATCGTTGGCGGCTACGTGTTCTCGGTCTACGTGCAGGATGTCAACCCGGGCGCGTTCGCCGCCGGGATCACGTTGCTGACCGGAGTGCCCGAGGTGATCATCTCGTGCGTCAAGGCGGCCCTGTTCGGGGTGATCGCCGGCCTGGTGGCGTGCTATCGCGGACTGACAGTCTCTGGCGGGGGAGCCAAGGCGGTGGGCAACGCAGTCAACGAGACCGTGGTGTACGCATTCATGGCGCTCTTCGTCATCAACGTGGTAGTTACCGCCATCGGCATCCGATTCTCGAGCAAGTCGTGATGGGAGACATGCCGTGACGGCAAAGGTGTTGAGAGCCACCTACCCCCGGTCGTTCCGGGCACTGGGCCAATGGCGGCGGCCCGTCGGCGTTTTGAACTCGATCGGCGACCACACCTTGTTCTACGGCAGGGCGATCGCCGGCATACCGTTCGCTACCGTCCACTACCGGCGGGAGGTCATCCGTCTAGTCGCCGAAATCAGCATGGGCGCCGGGACTTTGGCGATGATCGGTGGAACGGTCGTCATCGTCGGATTCCTAACGCTGGCCGCCGGCGGCACACTCGCGGTGCAAGGGTACAGCTCGCTGGGAAATATCGGCATCGAAGCGCTGACCGGGTTCCTGGCGGCATTCATCAATGTCCGCCTTTCGGCGCCGGTGGTCGCTGGGATCGGTTTGGCGGCCACCTTCGGTGCCGGCGTGACCGCCCAATTGGGTGCGATGCGGATCAGCGAAGAAATCGATGCGCTGGAAGCCATGGCGATTCGGCCGATTTCCTACTTGGTCAGCACCAGGATCGTCGCGGGGATGCTCGCGATCACGCCGCTTTACAGCATTGCCGTCATTCTGTCGTTCCTGGCAAGCCAATTCACCACTGTTGTCCTGTTCGGCCAATCGGGTGGCCTCTATAACCACTACTTCGATACCTTCTTGAACCCCATCGACTTGTTGTGGTCGTTTTTGCAGGCCGTCCTGATGGCACTCGCCGTCCTCTTGCTACATACGTACTACGGGTATTTCGCATCAGGTGGACCTGAGGGTGTCGGGGTGGCAACGGGCAATGCTGTCCGGACTTCGCTCATTGTTGTGGTATCGGTTACGCTGCTGATCTCGCTCGCCATCTACGGCTCCAACGGAAACTTCAACCTCTCGGGATAAGGGAAGGGATCCAGGGAAAAATCCATGCCACACACTGGGATACGCGCACTGACGGGTCTGGCGACCGTGGTCGTGCTCGGCGCGATCATTGCCGTCGCGGTGGGCTTGTTCCGGGGTAGCTTCACCGACAGCGTGCCGGTTACCGTGCTTTCGCCGCGGGCCGGCCTGGTGATGAACCCGGACGCCAAGGTGAAGATGCGCGGCGTGCAGGTAGGCAAGGTCGATTCGATCGAGCAGCAGAACGGCCAAGCGGTCCTGCACTTGGCGATGTATCCCTCGGAGATGCACCTGATTCCGCACAATGTGGTCGTCGACATCACGGCGCCAACGGTTTTCGGCGCCAAGTTCGTTGAGCTGGTCCCGCCGCCGCAACCGTCGGCGCAGTCCCTGCAGGCCAATCAGAAGCTCGAGGTCGATAGCAAACATGTCACGGTCGAGATCAATACGGTGTTTAAAGAGCTGACGGCGGTGCTGGGCACGCTCGACCCCGCCAAGCTCAACGAGACCCTTGGGGCTATCGGGCAGGCGCTCAGCGGCCGGGGCGAAAAGATCGGTCAGGCGTTCAGCGATCTGGATTCGTTACTGGCAAAGTTCGATCCAAGCCTTCCCGCGCTGAGCCACGACATCGCGGTCTCGGCGCCGGTATTCAACGCATACGCGGACGCGGCGCCAGACCTGGTGAAAACCGTTGAGAACTCGGTGAAGATCAGCCAGACGTTCGTTGACGAGCAACACAACCTCGACGCGCTGCTGATTAGCGCGATCGGTTTGGCCGACGTCGGCAATGACCTGCTATCCGCCAACCGGCAGGGTTTGACGGATGTCATCCATCTGCTGCGGCCGACCACCGACCTGACGAACGCGTACAACAAAGCGCTGTGGTGCGGTTTCGCGGGTCTTGCAGAGTTTGCGAAGGCTCCGCCGTTGTCGGAACCGAGCATCAATATCATTGCAAGTCTCAGGTGGGGGGCCGAACGTTATCGGTATCCGACTAACCTGCCCAAGGTCGCGGCGACGGGCGGCCCGCAGTGTTTGGACCTCCCGAAGCGTCCATTCAACACCAATGCGAAGCAAGTCGTCACAGATATCGGCGCCAACCCGGTGCAGTACGGAAACCCGCAGCTGCTGCTCAACTTCGATGGCCTCAAACAATTGCTGTATGGGCCGATCGCCGGCCCGCCACGCAATCCTGCTCAGGTCGGACAACAGGGATGAGGGGCTCACTGCGCGCGACGCTCATCAAGTTCGGTGTCTTCGCCGTTGTGATGGCGGTGCTGACCGCGTTTCTGTTCTTCATCTTCGGCCAGTACCGCACCGGTGCGACAACTGGCTATTCGGCGGTCTTCAACGATGCGTCGCGTCTGAAGAACGGAGATTCCGTGCGGGTTGCCGGCATCCGCGTGGGCACCGTCAACGGGATCTCGCTGCAGCCAGACAAAAAGGTGGTGGTGAAATTCGACGCCGACCGTAGCGTCATGCTGACCGATGGCACCAAGGCGGCGGTTCGTTATCTCAACCTGGTCGGTGACCGTTATTTGGACCTGGTCGACGGCCCGGGCTCGACCAGGCGGCTGCCGGCCGGGGCCCAGATTCCGGTCGACCGCACCGCGCCGGCCCTTGACCTTGACCTCCTACTCGGCGGACTGAAACCCGTTGTCCAGGGCTTGAATGCGCACGATGTCAATGCGCTGTCGTCGGCACTGTTGCAGGTGTTTCAAGGGGAGGGCGGCACTCTACAGTCGCTGTTCTCCAAAACGACATCGTTCTCGAATGCATTGGGCGACAACGACCAAACGATCCAGCAACTGATCCAAAACCTGAACACCGTCGTGGCCACCCTCGACAAGGATGGCGGCAAGTTCTCCGCCGCCATCGATCGCCTGCAACGCCTGGTCACCGGACTGTCTGACGACCGAAACACCATCGCCCCCGCTATCGACGCGTTGAGCAAGGGAACCGCCTCGTTGGCCGATCTGCTGAGCAACGCGAGACCACCGCTGTCCGGCACCATCGAGCAGCTCAGTCGGTTGGCCCCGATACTCGAGGACAACAAGGACCGTCTCGACGCCGCGCTGATGAAAGCGCCGAAGAACTACCGCAAGCTGGTCCGACTCGGCGTATTCGGTGCCACCGTGCCTTACTTCCTGTGCAATTTCGAGCTGCGGGGCACGGACCTGCAGGGCAAGACCGTGGTGGCCCCCTGGTTCAGGTCCGAAGCGAAGAGGTGTCAGGAACCCTGATGTTGAAATATCGCGGAAGTGGACTGATTAAAGCGGGCTTCATCGGCGCCGTGTTGATCGTGCTGCTGATCCTGGTGGGTCTGTCGCCGGAGCGGATTGTGTCGATGGGGACCAACGTCCGGTATCAGGCGTTGTTTTCCGAAGCCGGCGGGCTTGCCCCGGGCAACGCTGTGACGGTATCGGGCATCAAAGTCGGCACGGTATCGGATGTGTCGTTGCGTAATGGCGATGCACTGGTCACGTTCACGATGAAAGGCAGTGTTCCACTCGGAACGGACACCAGCGCTCACATCCGCACCGGCACACTGCTGGGCGAACGGGTTCTGACCTTGGAGTCGGCCGGCGGCGGAATGATGCATCCGCTGGATGTCATCCCGATGTCCCGCACCGGTTCGCCGTACTCGCTGACCGACGCGGTCAGCGACTTCACGTCGTACGCCGGCGATACCAACACCGCGACCTTGAACCAGTCACTCGACACGCTATCGGCCACCCTCAACCAGATCGCCCCACAGTTGGGGCCCACTTTCGACGCGGTCACCCGGTTATCGCGAAGCCTCAACAGCCGCAACCAATCCCTGGGCGAGCTATTAAAGAGTGCCAGCGATGTCACCGGAATCCTGTCCGAACGCAGCCAACAGGTCAACAAGCTCATCCTCAACTCCGACGACCTGCTTCAGGTCTTGGTGACGCGCCGACAAGAGATCGTCTCGCTGTTGGCCAACACCTCGACGGTGGCCAAGCAGCTGTCCGCATTGGTGCACGACAACGAAAGCAAGTTGGCGCCCACGCTGGAGAAGCTGAACTCGGTGACCGCGATGCTGGAAAAGAACCGCGACAACATCAGCAAAGCATTGCCCGGCCTCGCGAAATTCGAGATCACGGTGGGCGAAGCTATTTCCAGCATGTACGCCTACTCAGCGTTTGCCCCGAACGCCGCTCTTCCGGAACTCTTCGGGCCGTTCCTGGATTACCTCTGGGGATTCCGCACCTTCGACACCGCGCGCGGTCCAGGTTTCCCGTCACCGGTACCGCGGTCCTTGGTGCCCTTCCCGTACAACGGGATTCCGGAGTGCCCTGGCTGTACGTTGGGCGGACGGATTGGAGGGGGGCAATGATCTCCCGGATGCCGCGGATCCCACGTAACAGGCTCACCGCAATTGGAGCGGTCGTCCTGGCCGCGCTGATTGTCGCCGGTACCGGACTGATTGTGCGTGACGTGTTCTTCGGCCCGAAGACCATCGCCGCGTACTTCACCAGCGCCACAGCGATTTACCCCGGCGATCAAGTGCGGGTCTCCGGTGTCAAGGTCGGCACGATCAAGTCGATCCAGCCCGCGGGTACGCAGGCCAGGATGATCCTCAAGGTCGACCACGGCGTGTCGATCCCTGCAGACGCGAAAGCGGTGATCGTCACCCAGAATTTGGTGGCTGCCCGCTACGTCCAACTCACTCCCGCCTACCGGAATAGCGGCCCAGTCATGGCCGACGGGGCGGTGATCCCGGTGCAACGCACGGCCGTGCCCATCGAATGGGACCAGGTCAAGACCCAATTAATGCGGCTGGCAACGGATTTGGGGCCTAACGACAAGGTGTCGACGCCGGCGATATCACGGTTCGTCGACAGCGCCGCCAATGCACTACAGGGCAATGGCGACAAGCTGCGGCAAACACTGGCTCAACTGTCAGGGGTGGGACGCATCCTGGCCAATGGCAGCGGCAACATCGTCGACATCATCAAGAACCTGCAGACCTTCGTCACCGCGCTGCGCGACAGCAACGTCCAAATCGTGCAGTTCAATGACCGGCTGGCCACACTCACCAGTGTGGTCAACGACAGCAAATCCGACCTGGACGCCGCACTAACCGACCTGTCGACCGCAGTAGGCGAGGTGCAGCGATTCATCGCCGAAACCCGCGACCAAACCAGTGAACAGGTTGCCCGATTGGGGGATGCCCTGCAGCCTATCGTCGATCAGCACATGGCTCTGGAGAACGTCTTGCACGGCGCGCCGAACGCGCTCGGCAACTTCTTCAACGACTACGACGCCGACACCGGAACTCTTGCGGGCGGGTTCGGGCTCATGAACGAGGCCAATCCTACGTGGGCCGGCATGCTTTTTCCGCTGCCCGTCCCCGGCTGTACGCAATTGCAGACCGTCGAGAGCGTTACCGCCGTCGAATCGGGCAAGCTGTGCGCGCTGTTTATGGGTCCCGGGATGCGGCTGCTCAGCTGGAACAACGTGCCGTTCCCCATCAACCCATTCCTGCAGAAATCGGTGGACCCGGCCAACGTTGTTTACAGCGAACCGCGCCTCGCTCCTGGCGGCGAGGGTCCGAAGCCCGGACCGCCAGAGATCCCACCCGCGGTGTCGGCCTACGGCGGGCTGAACGGCGACTCGGTCGTACCCGGCCCGGCGCCGTCGACACCGCTACCCCGGATACCGGGCGCGGCGATGCCGCTACCGCCGCCGCCGTCGACGCCAGAACCTCCGCCGCCGCTCTTGCCGGCGGAAGGAGCGCACCCATGATGGGCTGGCTGCCGGTTCGCCGGGTACTCGTCGTCGGCTCGTGTGTGGTGCTGGCCGCCACCGGGTGCGCGTTCCACGGCCTCAATTCGCTACCGTTGCCCGGCGCGGTCGGGCGCGGGGCGGGCGCTGACATCTATCACGTCGAGCTCGCGAATGTCCTGACGATGGAGTCGAATTCGCCGGTGATGATGGACGACGTCGTGGTCGGCAGTGTGGGCCCTATGAGAGTGAAAGACTGGCATGCCGACGTCGAGATCTCGGTGAAGCGCGATGTGGTCATACCGGCCAACGTGGTGGCCAGTGTCGGCCAGACCAGCTTGCTGGGGTCCATGCATGTGGAGCTCAACCCGCCGCTTGGCCAACCCGGTACCGGGCGGCTGCGGCCGGGCGCCACCATCCCGCTGAATCGGTCGTCGATCTATCCGTCGACGGAGCAAACCTTGTCGTCGCTGTCGCTGGTCGTCAACGGGGGCGGACTGGGGCAGATCGGGGAGATCATCCACAATTTCAGCGCCGCGCTGTCCGGGCGTGCGGGCGATGTGCGCGATTTGCTTAATCGGCTGGACACTTTCGTGGGGACGCTCGACCAGCAGCGGGACAACATCGTTGCGTCGATCCAGGCGCTGAACCGGCTTGCCGAGACATTCGCCGGACAGCGCGACGTTCTCACCGAGGCGCTGCGCAAGGTACCGCCCGCGCTCGAGGTATTCATCAAGGAGCGGCCGCGCTTGACGGCGGCTTTGGATCACCTGCGCGTGTTCAGCAACACGGCCACCGGGTTGATCAACAACACTCAGGCCGACTTGGTCAAGAATCTGAAAAACCTGGAGCCCACCATCCGCGCGCTCGCCGACGTCGGCCCGGGGCTTGGCTTCGCGCTCGCGGCGTCGACGGTCTTCCCGTTCACCCAGAACTTCGTGGATCGAGCCGTTCGAGGTGACTACTTCAACCTGCATTTTCAGTTTGACATTACTATTCCCAAACTCAAGAACAGCCTGCTGCTTGGGACGCACTGGGGACAACTGGGGGAACAGGAGATACCCGCGCCCGGGGAGCCGTATTACCTGAATTACACCTATGATCCAATGCGCCCCGGGGCTGCACAGCCGCCTGGTCCCGTGGCACCGCCACTACCCGGCCCCCCGCAGCCGCCTGGCGTTCCGCCAGCTGGTCCCCAAGCTCCGCCGCCCGGACCTGCTCAGCCGAATCTCCAATTCAGCGCTCCGCTACCGGGACCCGCGGCGCCGCCACCGGGGTTTGGTCCCTTACCGGGTCCCGCGACTGCGCTGCCGGCCCCACCGCCGGCTGCGCCGAATCCTGGACCGCCGCCAGGGTTCCCGCCGGCAGGAGGGGGTGGATAAATGCTGACGCGTTTCGTCCGGATCCAGTTGGCGATTTTCGCCATCGTCGGGATCATCGGGATCATCGCGATGGTCCTCTTCTACATCCAGCTGCCGACCCTGCTCGGTATCGGTCGGATGACCGTCACCCTCGAGCTGCCGGCCACCGGTGGCCTGTACCGGTTCTCCAACGTGACCTACCGCGGAGTGCAGATGGGCAAGGTCACCAAGGTGGTATTAACGTCCCACTGTAGCGACCCTAAACGCAGTCCGTGCGCGAATGCGAAGCTGTCGCTTGACACCTCGCCCCCGATTCCGGCGGACTTCAAAGCGTGTCCAGAGCGCCCTGGTCCCCCTGATCAGTGCGGTGTGTATGTGCTGAGCGTCTCCGCGGTGGGCGAACAATACGTGGACTTACGGCCACGAACCGATTCGGGGCCGTACCTGCACAACGGCTCGCCTATTGCCATGCATGACACCACGATTCCGCAAGCGGTCGGACCGATGCTCGATCAGGTGAACGCCTTGATCAAGAGCCTTCCCAAAAACAAAATCGGTCAATTGCTCGACGAGTCATTCCAAGCCTTCAACGGGGCCGGATACGATCTGGGATCGTTGTCCGACTCGACGTCGCGAATCTCCGCCGACGCCAACAGCGTTGTCGACCGGACGCGAACCCTCACCGAAGACACTGGGCCGCTGCTGGACTCGCAGGCGAAGACCGCCGACTCCGTTCGCACCTGGGCGCGTAGCCTGGCCGGGATCTCCGACGTGCTGGCGACCGACGATTCCCGGTTTCGCACATTGCTGCAAAACGGTCCCGGTGCCGCGGACGAGGCGTCGCGGCTCTTTGAGCAGATCAAGCCGACGCTGCCGGTGTTGCTGGCCAACCTGACCACCATCGGGCAGATCGGCGTCACCTACCACCCCTCGCTGGAGCAGCTGTTGGTGTTGCTGCCACCGGCCGTTGCCATAACGCAAACGGCAGCACCGTTCAACCATCCCGAGGGTTGGGCCAAGGGCGACTTCTCATTCACGGTCGACGATCCGCCCATTTGCACGGTCGGCTTCCTGCCGCAAAACATGTGGCGATCCCCGTCCGACACCAGCGACATCGACACGCCGGACGGGTTGTACTGCAAACTCCCGCAGGATTCACCGCTTTCGGTTCGCGGCGCCCGCAACTATCCCTGCATGGATAAGCCGGGCAAGCGTGCCCCCACTGTCGAAATCTGCAAGAGCGACAAGCCGTTCATGCCGCTGGCGATGCGCCAGCACGTCCTCGGCCCTTCGCCTATTGATCCAAACCTGCTATCTCAGGGCATACCACCCGACGACCGGGTCACCGCCGACCAACGAATCTTCGGTCCGATCGAGGGAACACCGCTGCCGCCTGGGGCCATCCCGCGCGGAACGCCCCCCGGGCCGCGGGGAGCAGCTCCACCACCTGGCACGCTGGGCGCAGCCGCACCACCGGCGCCGTCGTCGGCCAACATGTCGACGCAGGCAGCGGACTTCCCGCCGATAGCGCCGCTCGACGTTCCCGCGCAGGGCGAGCTTCCCCCTCCGCCACCCGCCGTGCCCCCACCGCCGACCGGTCCACCACCACCCGACACGGTCAACGGTGCCCAGCCGCAGGCGCATCCAAGCTCGTTCGGGACCAAGGCATCTGGACACACGCCGTCGGTCGCCGTTGCTGCGTACGATCCGCGTACCGGTCGTTATGTCGCTCCGGACGGGAAGTTGTACCAGCAGTCGGATCTGGCAACCAAGACGGCGCCCAAGAAGTGGCAGGACCTATTTCCGACCTAAAGGGTTCTACTGGCTAGTTAGCCGATCTTATCGAGCCGCAGCGGCAGTTCGATACCAAGCCATTGGTTTTGCCCGCAGGCCCCGCTCGGGCCGATCGTTTTGTCTTTCCCGGCCATTACCGGGGACCCGAGTTGGTATTCACCACTACCTTCGGGATCAACTGGATAGAAGTAGAAGGTCTGCTGCCCCGTGAACGCGGTGCCGTCTTGGCACCGCTCCCAATTCGGAACGTCACGTCTGACGTACCACATGAGCCCGTCGGCCATGGAGATCGGCGCGCTCCAGCCCTGGTCACTCCTCATCGTGCCGCTGCAGGTCTGAAAATTGGAGCATGACGAGCTGATTGTCCAGGTGCTGACGACCGTTGGCTCGTTGTTGTACTGGTCATTGATCTTGGCCCAATTGCCATTTGACGTTACGCGGTACGTCCCGTTGATCGCGACGTCTTCCTTCGTCGTTGCTTGGGCCGTGGATGCCGGACCTAAAATGCCAAATACGTTGGCAGCGACCAGTATCGCGGTAGTGATCGTTCCAGCTGAACGCATCGTGTGCTCCTCGACGGGCATTTACCGACGATGCCCATGCGACGTTATCGACACCGGTAGCGGCGTTCTCGTGCGATGAGAATAGCACCGCCGCTATCGGCCGGGTAAGGGTTCATCCGAACGGATCCAACTTCGAGATCAGCCAGGACCCGTTGACTTTTGTGAGCGTTATTCGCACGCTGCTCGGCGTTGTCAGGGGTTCTGGTTTTTCCTTGCTCATGGTGGTCTCGTTGAGGAACACCAACACGACGGCCGAGTCCGGGTGCAGTTCTGATACGGCCGCCCGAACCACCGCGGCCGTCTGCGCGATGTGCTTCTGCTGCACCATCGGCGTGACGAATTCTTTGGTGAATTTGTCGTAGTAGGCGAGAAACGCACCGGTGAGATGTGACTTCGCGGTAGCGAAGTCACGGTCCATGCTGGGCGGGGAGTAGGAGAGTGAGGCGACGGCGCCGTCTGAGGCTGCCCGGACTGCTCGGTGGGCCGCGGCGTCGTCGATCTGTCGATCCGGACGGTACTGAAAAAAGAAGACACCCGCAGCAACCCCCAATGTCCCAACGACCAATGTGGCCACAACAATTGGACGCCAGTTCAGCAGACACCGGTCGGTCAGCCGCTTGAGCGCGGCCATCCTGTTGGGACGCGCGCCGCCGGGGCACGGGGCCTCCGTGCTGTCAGAAGGCGATTCTGGGCCCGCAAGTGCGGTGTCTGCACTGTCGGTCGGTGACCCCGGCTCGGAAGTCATTGAACGAAATCGACTTTCGACATCTTGAGCCGACCGCCGTCTCGATCGATATTGATACTGAGCCGCCAGAAGGCCGGCGGCCGTTTCGACTTGTCGGGATTGGTAGTGTCCGATTTCACTACCACTAGGACGACTGCCGAATTGTCGGTCATCGACTCCACGGCGGCGTCCTCTACGGTGGCCTTAGTGGTGACCTTCGCATCCTCTGCACTTTTAACCATGTAAGTTGATGTCGCTTCCAGCTGGCTCTTAAGCGCGCCCGTCGTCATGTCGATCGTGCGCTGCACATTCTCCTTGGCGTGGTCGGGGTCTATCGACATCATCATCTCGACCCCGCGCCGCGCAGCCGTCGCAAACTCCGCGGCGTGCCTGTGCTCACGCACGAGTGTGAAGTGCTGCCACGCCATGTAACCGCTCGCCACGGCTGAGGCGGCGATGACGATCGCGGCGCAGGTGCTCGCCGCTTTCTTACCGGGGCGACGGACCCGCCGTAGCCGCCATCGCCTTGACTGTGCGGGAGCCGGCTCGGTCTCGCCGGCGTCGTCCTCGACGGCCTGCCGGCGTAATTCCGCCGCGCGGGCACGCGCCGCCTCTGCGCGCGCCTCCGCGCGGGAGACCTCTTC
Organism: uncultured Actinomycetota bacterium; assembly: GCA_963720085.1. Taxonomy (GTDB): domain Bacteria; phylum Actinomycetota; class Actinomycetes; order Mycobacteriales; family Mycobacteriaceae; genus Mycobacterium. The sequence goes on along the minus strand of CAVRER010000083.1, from coordinate 25,683 downwards.
TTCTGCCTCCGCTAGCGAGGCTGGAGCTTCGGTGGTCGCTGGGTCGGCGTCGGAATCGGTCACTGGCCCCGGGCTATCGCTGGCACGGAGAATCACATTATCACCCCAAAATCGCTGGCCGGAGGCGCTGTGCGGACGCACGACGGACAGTGCATTGCGCACCCCAGCGGATCTTCTCCGAAGGGGAGAATTTTCTTATCGCCTATGCAAAACTATTTCGGTGCGTCTCATCGTGGCAGTGGTTGCTGCGCTGATCGGAGTCGGCGTGTTGATGCCGCCGACCGCTGTTGCCGGTCCGACTGTCTGCGACTATCCGGACTGCACCCCCGGCATCGCCCCGCACATGGTCCTCGGCGCACCGTGCGACAACACCACTTACTACGCGTTCGGGGTCACAGACTATTACACTTCTTTTTCCTCGCAGCCCGGACGGCTGATGTTTTGCGGCTCACCCCGCAGATATCAGCCAAGGTGGTTCCGCTCACCTCCGATGGCGGGAATCAAGGAAGAAAACGCCGACTGCCACCAGTGGACAAACTACGTCGCGCAGGCGCCCGACGGGCTATTTCTGGTCTGCATCGCGCAGGAGGGCCATAGCTTCTGGACGCGCGCCGACACGTAAAAAGTTATTGCCTGACAAACGCATTGCGCGGGATTGTTAACGGTAGGTCGACCGAACTCAGCAGGCCAGGTTTTGCGGCAACGACATACGGCACGGCGTTGAGAACGCGCATTGCGGTCGCGACCATCGCGCCCGCCCCGGATGTCATTCCCGCGACTCCGGCCCGACGCGGATCTTTGAGCGTCGCGGCCAGCGTGCAGTCAATGTCGGGATCGCCGGTGATCACGACGCGGTAGGACAAATCGCCGATGCCGGTGGGCCAATCGGGAGCGACGTCGTGCGCCAGCCGGGTGACGTGCTCGATGACGATCGCCTCGCGGCCGTCCACCACGCCGATGGCCTGCATGCGTATTGCACCGCACGTGCCCGCCTCGACGGTGCCCATCGCGACGTTCAACGTCCGGTTCGTCATTGCGCGATCGAAACTCTCGCGCACCTCTTGGACTTCCACCCCGAGCGCATCGGCGATCAACCGGATCTGTCCCTGCCATTCGCCGGCGATCGCGCCCGGAAAGCTGATCCACGGTTGAGAGTCGGGGTGCTGGCCGAAACCCAGCGCATCGCTCATGATGTCGGGGACTCCGTAGTCGTCGTACAACCCGATCTCGAATGCATGAATCTTTTCGATCGACGACGACTGCGTCGATAGCACCAGAGGTAAGTAGTCGGCGGCGAAGCCCGGTTCAATTCCCGACGCGTACAGCGAGACCTGGCCCTGCTTCGCCGCGGCGACGAGTTGATCACGCCACTCCGCGGGTTCGTAGGCGTGCGGATTGACCAGCCGGGTGGTGCTTGTCGTGACGACGTTGATACCGGCCTCGAGAAGCTTGACGTAGTCGGGGATGGCCAGCGCGTCGCGCTCGGGACCGCTAGCCGCGTAGATGACGCAGTCGGGTTTCAGACCGATCAGCGCGTCCGCGTCGTTGGTGGTGGCAAGTCCGATTGGTTCGCCGTTGGCGAGCTCGCCGGCGTCCTTTCCGACCTTTTCGTCCGAGTGCACCCATACGCCGACGAGCTCGATGTTCGGCCGTCGCTGGATCGCGTGGATGGCGATCGATCCGATGCCGCCCGTGGCCCACACCACCACACGTAATGGGTTGTTTGCCATGTCGATCCTTTCTCGGGTGTTTTGACTGAGTGATTCACGCCTGGCGCCTACTTGGGTTGGTTCGGCACGCCTGGGAACAACTGACCCGTCGGCCCCGCGGTCACCCAACCGCCCAGCTTTGTAACGAGGTGGGGCGCGAAAACCGCGCTGTAGAGCAGATTCCCGATCACGACGATCGCGACGACGGACACGATTGAGGCTTGAAGTCGAGTCTTCGACCGCTTGTCGGCCCACGTCTCGATGACATTTCGTCCTTGCGCGTCGGTGCGGCCGAGAAGATAGGTGAAGACCATCATCTGGATGCCCATCGCGAGGGAGTCGTAGAGCGGGTACTGGTGCGTCGTCCCCTCACGTATCGCGAGCCCGGGAATCACCCGGCCGTAATAGAACACCCCGAGCTTGGCTCCCAGGAACCCGTTGAAGAAAAGCGCCCAGCAGAAGCCGACGACGAGGCCGACTATCAATAGTGTTGTGGGCCTGCGCCAACCGAACTTTCCGCTCGACCACCGCCCGAGTGCCGCGCCCGTCACGGCCGGCAGCACGAAGTAAGAGATGTAGCCGATGGGAACGAACAAGGGCAATCCACCCCACGTCATGTTCAGCGGCCACCACGACGGCATGCGGGGAATAGCGGGCGGGAACTGCGCGTACATCGCCCAGTCGTAGGGCGCCTCGATCCACGAGAACGAGATCGCCGAGATGCAGAGCAGCAGCAGCGGGTGCGCGCGGCGCTGGCGAACGCTGAGATACACGCCAAGCGCGGTGAACGCGATGCCCCCGACCAGTGCGAAGTCACCGGCCGCTTGCATCACCGGTGTCATCTGGGCGCTCATTGGTCGTGCCCTTGACTCGGACGCGCTTCGGGGTCATAGCGCAGCACCAGCCCGAATATCAGGACGATCAGTCCGAACAACGTGCCAAGCATGATCACCGCGCCCATGTCCGCACCCCTTTCGATACGCACTCGACGTTTAGGATAGTGCATACTATCCTAAACGTCATGGCCCAGCGATCTGCCGTCACGGCGATGCGCCGGCCCCGTGGCGAGCCGCGCAGACTCTTGCTCGACGCGGCCCGAGCCCTGTTCGCTCGCCAGGACTACCGCGGCACCACGACACGTGAAATCGCTGCGGCCGCCGGTGTCACCGAACATCTGCTGTTCCGCAACTTCGGTTCGAAGGCAGCGCTGTTCCGCGAGGCCCTCGTCCTACCGTTCACCAGCTTCGTCGACGAATTCGGCCAGACGTGGCAGTCGGTGGTCCCCGAGGAGACCGACGAGCAGGAGCTGGCCGGGCATTTCGTCGGACAGCTCTATGACGTGTTCGTCGAAACACCAAGGTCTGCTGTTGACGCTGATGGCATCGGAGGCTCTGAGCGAGGATGAACTGGCTGACACCGGGATTGCCGACGTCAGGCGGGCACTTCGGGTCCTCGGCCGAATCAGCGCCGAGGGCATGAACTTACGCGGGCTGCGGTCCGACCACCCCGACCTGCCGGCGCACTCAACGGTAGCGATGATCGCCGGCATGGCTGCGCTGCGATCGACCTACTTCGGCGCCAAACCGCCGTCGAGAGAGGTGATCGTTGACGAACTCATCCAGGCAATCCTGCACGGCTTCCTGCACCGCAACGACTGAACAGCCAACGCTGCACCGAAGGGACCGCCAATGACAGACACCAGTGCGATCGAATTATATTACGACCCATACGATCCCGACATCGACGACAACCCATACCCGGTGTGGAAGCGGATGCGCGAAGAAGCGCCGCTGTACTACAACGAAAAGTACAACTTCTATGCGCTGAGTCGGTACGAGGACGTAGCGCGCGAGCTGCCGAACTGGCAGACTTACCGCTCCGGCCGCGGCACCACCGCCGATATCCTGTTCAACAACATCGAGGTGCCGCCCGGCATTCTGCTTTTCGAGGATCCTCCGCTGCACGATCTGCACCGACGCCTGCTGTCCCGGGTGTTCACTCCCCGGCGCATGCTTGCGGTGGAGCCGCTGGTTCGCGGATTCTGCATCAAAGAGTTGGACCCGCTAATCGGCGCCGGCGGTTTCGATTTCATCGCGGATCTCGGGGCGATGATGCCGATGCGGACCATCGGCTACCTGCTTGGCATACCCGAAGAGCATCAAGAACGCATCCGAGATCGCAACGCCGCCTACATCGACGTCGGCAAGGGGCGCGAGCGCGGTGAAGTCCGTCAGAAAATATTCGAGGAAACCGTCGTGATGTTCGCCGAGTTCATCGAATGGCGGGCCGATCATCCCTCCGATGACCTGATGACCGAGCTGCTGGCCGCCGAGATCGACGAACCAGACGGGACGCACCGGCCGCTGTCACGCACCGAGGTGCTGTCCTACACGGCGATGATCGCAGGTGCCGGTAACGAGACCACCGCCCGGCTCATCGGTTTCATGGGACAGCTGCTCTCGGATCACCCGGATCAGCGGCGCGAGCTTGCCGCCGACCCGTCGCTGATCCCCGGCGCCGTCGAGGAGTCACTGCGCTACGAGCCGCCGTCGCCGGTCCAAGCCCGCTACGTCGCCCAGGACGCCGAGCACTATGGCCGCGTCGTACCGGAAGGGTCGTTCATGTTGCTGCTCAACGCTTCTGCCAACCGGGACGAACATCAGTTCCCCGATCCGGACCGCTTCGACATCCATCGTCGCGGCAGCCACCTGAGCTTCGGGCAAGGACTGCACTTCTGCCTCGGCTCGGCGCTGGCCCGTTTGGAAGCTCGGGTGGCCTTCGAAGAGGTCCTCAAACGCTGGCCTGACTGGGAAGTCGACTACGCCAACGCCGAACGAGCGCACACCGCAAGCGTGCGCGGGTGGGCACGGCTACCTGTCAGAACCGGATGAGGTGACTCCGGGTCGGTCAGCCGGCCGGCGCCAGCGCTGGCCGGGGCGTGAAGGTCAGGTGCAATTCGGAAAGCCCGCGCAAGATATAGGTCGGTTCGTAGCTGTAGCGACGTTCGCGGGCCGGTCCGTGTTGGGTCTCGCTGATGTTGATTTCGGACATCCGGTCCAGGATGCGCTCGAGCGAGACCCGGCCCTCGACTCGAGCCAGCGGTGCACCGGGACAGGAGTGCACTCCGCGGGCGAACGCCATGTGCTCGCGGACGTTTTTGCGGTCAAGCTGGAACTCATGTGGATCTTCGAATCGGCGCGGATCACGGTTGGCGGCACCTGGTAACACCATCACGACGGTGCCGGCGGGGATGTCTACGCCGCCGACGGTGGCCGGCTTGCGAGCCAGCCGGGAGTCACTTTTGACCGGGCTCTCCATGCGCAGCGACTCTTCAATGAAGTTAGGAATCAGGCTGCGGTCGTTACGCAGCCGTTGCTGAATGTCGGGCCGATCGCCGAGGGCCTGCAGGGCCGCCGAGAGCAGCTTGGCGGTGGTTTCCTGCCCGGCGGCGAACAGGAAGGTCGCCGAGCGGCTTACCTCGATGACCTCGGGCGTGGATCCGTCCGGGTACTTCGCCGTCGCCAACGAGGTCAGCACATCGTCGCGGAAAGCGCTGCGCCGGTCCTCGATGTAGGAGCAGAACTTGTCGTCCAGCCACTGCAGCGGGTTGACGCCGACCGACTCGTGGTCCAGCGCTCCCACCCGCGCACCGGGACGATCTGCGCCCAGGACCGAGCGGAACTGCTTGTGGTCCTCCTCCGGGACACCGAGCAGGTCAGCGATCACCAAAGTCGCGAACGGTTTTGAGTATTCGGCGATGAACTCGCATTCGCCGTTGTCGAGGAATTCGTCGAGCTGGCGGTCGGCCAGACGCCACATGAATTCCTCGTTCTCCTTCAGCCGGCTGGGTGTGAGCAACCGGCTCAGGATCGAACGTGCGCGGGTGTGATCGGGTGGATCCATGGTGACCATGTGCTCGAACATCGGGAACTGACTGCGGTGCTCGTCGATCTGGGCGCTCAGGTCCTCACCCTCGGGCTCGAACGGTAGCGGCGGGAACGGCCCCCCGAGCGCGACACAGTTGGAAAACGTGTCGGGATCCTTATAGACCGCGTTGGCCTCTTCCCAGCCGGTGATCGCGACGACATTGTGGTGGGGCAGCCGCATCACCGGGTTTTGGCCGCGCAGGTAGTCGAAGTAGGGGTGCGGATCGGGCACCAGCGACGGGTCCGTGAAAAAGTCGATGGAATCGAACGTTGAATCAGGGATTGCCATGTTGTTACGCGCCTCCCGAGGCTGATTTACCCGTGGTTTCAGGGCGATACCAAACGCCGTTCAGCGCCGTCCGGATCCAAGATCGATGAAACTGCTGAGCACCTGCTTAGCATGGCGCTAATGTCGTGGTCAAGGTCACGGCGTCGCGCGACGCTACGATCTTCCATGTTGAGCAGGCGATCGGCAGGGGTTTGGAGCTAAGGCATGACTTCGGCACGCAGGATCGGGGCGCCCGATGCCAAGAACCGGGGTGTGCTGCTCGACGCCGCCGAACAGCTGATGCTCGAAGAGGGTTATGCCGCAGTCACTTCGCGTCGTGTCGCCGAGAGGGCCGCGCTGAAGCCTCAGCTTGTTCACTACTACTTCCGCACCATGGACGATCTGTTCTTGGCGGCGTTCCGCCGCCGCGCTGAGGAAGGCCTTGAGGCGCAAGCGCAGGCACTGCAATCGCCACAACCACTGTGGGCGCTGTGGCGGTTCAGCACCGATCCGGCGGCCACCGCGATCACCATGGAATTCATCGCGCTGGCCAACCACCGCAAAGCGCTCAGAGCCGAAATTGCCTACTACGCCGAGCGTTTCCGCGACGAGCAACAAAAGGCGCTGTCGACGGTCCTCGGTCGCTACGGCAAGGATCTCGGGGGCCCGGCGGAGGTGCCCCCGCTGGTGTGGTCGGTGCTGATGACAAGTATCTCCCGGGTCCTGGTGATCGAGCAGGCCCTCGGCATGTCCGCCGGGCATGCCGAGACCGTCGAGTTCGTCGAGCGCTACCTCCATCGACTGGAGGGCGCCCCGGAGGGTCTGCCGGCTCACCAGCTACGCAGCGAACAGATCACGCCCTTGGCGCCGTCGTTCGAGACGACCACCGCCCCGTCGACGATGAGAGCACAGTGAAACTGCGGCGTGCCCGGTTCGGTACCGGTGCTGACTGTGACCATGGCGTAGTCGTTGGGATCCGACAGCATCACCATAGGTGAGACCCAGGGGTGGCCCGGCGCGATATCGGCCCGGACATTGGGCGTCCACTGGTACGTGTTGTGGCTGTAGTCGGAGAATTTCGGCGGCTGCTGGTCCAGGTAATAGATGTCGGCATAGATCGGACTGGCCGCCGTGATGACGTAGGTGACCTGATGCATTACCGGGTCATCAGCGCGTGACGGCGCGGCGAGAGTTGTAGCGGTCACCACCGCCAACCCTGCGCCCAGCAGAGACATACCCGCTGTTTTCACCGGTTCACCTCCCAGGAAGCCCTGGCCTTCAGGCCGGGGAGGAATGGGCAGAATTGTCGTAGTGCAACGGTAGCGTTCGCCGCATGACCGTCGTCCGCTATCGGTATAGATTGCGTCCCGGTGCGGCCGCGTTGACGGGATTGCAGCGAGAGTGGGACCGCTGCCGGTGGGTGTGGAATCAAGCGGTTGAGCGGCTTAACGAATCCGGCGAATGGGTCCGCGACGATGCACTTACCAGTTGGCGTCGGGAGCATGATTGGCTGCGGGAGGGTTCGGTGGTTCCGCAGCAGCAAATGCTGCGCGACTTCCGCGCTAAGCGGGCTAAGGGTAAAGGGCGTCGCAAGTTCAAGTCCGGTAAGCGCTGTCTGCCGAGCCTGAACTACACCAGGCGCGGATTCACCATCAAAGATGGCCGCTTCTGTTTGGCTGGCGGGCTGTCGATTCCGGTTGTGTGGTCGCGGGAGTTGCCCTCTGATCCGAGCAGTGTGCGCGTCTATCGCGACAGCATCGGACATTGGTACGCCAGTTTCGTGGTGCGCCGTGACGACGCGGCGCTGCCGGTCTGCGAGGGCGCGATCGGCATCGACTGGGGAGTGCGCGCCGTGGCGACGACCACCGACCCCGAATATGACCTGGCGCATTCGGAATACGGCAAGCGTGCCAGCACTGAGCTTGCCCGCCGGCAGCGAACAATGGCTCGGCGCAAGCCAGCCCGCGGCGAACGTGCATCCAAGGGTTACCTTGAGGCGAAGCGGGCTGCCGCCAAGGTGTCTAAGAAAGTCGCCAGGCAGCGGCAGGACAGGGCGCGTAAGTGGGCCACCAAAGTCATCGCCAACCATGGGGCATTGGCGGTTGAGGACTTCAAGCCACGGTTTTTGGCTAAGTCCCGTATGGCGCGCAAATCTGCCGACGGCGCCATCGGCGCCACCAAGGCGGTGTTGATTGAGTATGCCCAGCGGGCGGGCCGAAAGGTGGTGTTGGTCCCGCCCGCCTACACGACGATGACGTGCAGCGGTTGCGGTGCGAGAGCCAAGTCCCGCCTGCTGCTCTCGGAACGGATTTTCGTCTGCGAGTCCTGCGCAATGATCCAGGACCGCGATCGAAACGCCGCCAGAGTCATTCTGGACAGGGCAGGTCTCAACCCTGCCGGTGCCGAAGCTGTCAGACATTCCGATCTCCTCGAGGTCCGAGTGCTTGCCGAGCCGGGAATCCCCAGCCTTTAGGACGGGGAGGATGTCAAATCGCACCTCCTACTGCGCTGCTGCGGTTCATCACCCGATCGGCGGCTTGCCAGTGGGCGTCGCGAACCCACAGCCGCGCAAACGAATTCACGGCTTCCTCGGGGGACACCCCGTCGATGACACGCTTGATCTCGCCGGCGGGGCGGCCCGACAGGGCGCGGGCCACTCGTCGCCAGTCTTCGTCGAAGGTGGACCGCGGCAGCACCTGGTCGATCAGGCCGATCCGTTCGGCGTGAACCGCGTCGAGCACGACGCCGGTTCCGGCCAACAGCAGCGCCCTGCTCTTGCCGACCAGTGCGGCCAACCGCTCGGCGCCGCCCCAGGCCGGCATGATCTCCAGGGCCACCTGGTTGAACCCGATCTTGATGTCGTCGGCTGCCAACCGGATGTCGGCGGCCACCGCGACCTCGGCGCCACCACCGAGAGCGTGACCGTTGAGCGCAGCGATCACCGGCGCGGGAAAGCTGGCCAGCCGGTCGCAGATCGATCGCATCCGCCAGGCCATCGCCGCCGCGTCTTCCTGGGTCCTGATCGCGCCGAGCTCTTTGAGGTCTCCGCCGGACACGAAGGCCCGATCACCGGCGCCGGTGATGGCGAGAGCGCTGGCTCCCTCGGCCGCATCGAGTGCCTTCTCCAACTGATCCATGGTGTCCAGGGAGATGGCGTTGCGTGCGTGCGGCCGGTCGATGGTCAGCACGGCAAGACCCTGGTCGAACTCGACGTCCACCATGCGCCGCTTCCCATCGCGCGATATTGGCATTCTCCTCAGCGGAGAATAGCATCGCCCATTGAATCGACAGCCTTTTGCATGACCCTAACGTTTGCCGGTCGGAGCCTTGAGCCAATGCGCAATATTCCCGTTGAACTGGTCACGCGATATGAGGAAGCGGGCTGGTGGACCCGCGAGACCCTCGGGCAGGTGCTGGCCGGTGGGCTGCACGCCGCGCCGGACGCGCAGTTTCGGGTGTATTCGGACGCTGCGGCCATGGTCGGGGACGTTCCGCGACGTCGAGCAAGTGGCCCGTCGGCTCGCGGCCGGGCTGCGCGCCCGCGGCGTCGGCGCCGGTGACGTGGTGGCGTTTCAGCTGCCGAACTGGATGGAGGCCGCTGCGACGTTCTGGGCGGCGGCGTTCCTGGGGGCGGCGCTGGTGCCGATCGTGCACTTCTACGGCCGCAAGGAGCTGGCGCACATCCTGGCCGCCGCCAAACCGCGCGTATTCATTACCGCCGAGGAGTTCGGCCGGATGACCTATCAGCCCGATCTGTGCTCGGAGGTTCCGATCGTCGGGCTGGTCGGGCGTGACTTCGACGATCTGCTCGCCGACGAACCGATGGCCGGCACGGTTGCCGCCGACCCGGCGGGACCTGCGTTGATCGCCTTCACCTCCGGCACCACCAACGTGCCCAAGGGCGTCGTCCACAGCCATCGCAGCCTGGTCTGCGAGGCGCGTCAGCTCTCCGGCCAGATCCGGTCGATCGGCGACAACCAGCTGACCGCGACACCGGTCGGGCACTTCATCGGGATGCTTGCCGCTTTGCTGATCCCGGTCCTCAACGGCGGGTCGGTGCATCTGATCGACAACTGGGACCCGGGCGAAGTGCTGGCGTTGATGGACCGCGACGGCCTCACGCTTGGCGGCGGGCCACCCTACTTCGTCACCAGCCTGCTCGATCACCCCGATTGCACGCCCGCGCATCGGGCTCGGATCAAGACCCTCGGGCTGGGCGGGTCGACGGTGCCGGCGGCGGTGACGCGACGGCTCTCGGATCTGGGCATCATCGTGTTCCGGTCCTACGGCAGCAGCGAGCATCCCTCGATCACCGGTTCAACCCTGGACGCGCCGGAAGACAAGCGCCTGCTCACCGACGGTTGTCCAATGCCCGGCGTGGAGATCCGGTTGGCAGCCGACGGCGAGATTTTCAGCCGCGGCCCGGACCTGTTTCTGGGCTACACCGACGATGCGCTGACCACGGCCGCCTTCGATGACGACGGCTGGTATCGCACCGGTGACGTCGGCGTGCTGGATGCCGACGGCTACCTGACCATCACCGACCGCAAGGCCGATGTCATCATCCGCGGCGGGGAGAACATCAGCGCCGTGGAAGTGGAAGAGGTGCTGCTCGGAATGCCCGGGATCGCGGAGGCGGTGGTGGTCGCCGCGCCCGACGCCGGCCTTGGCGAGCGGGTCGCGGCCGTGCTGCGGCTCAAACCGGGGCACGCGCTGCCCACCGAAGACGAGGTTCGGGCGCATTTCGCCGGCCAGGGGATGGCTCGCCAGAAATGGCCGGAAGTTTTGCTCGAAGTCGCCGATTATCCGCGCACGCCGAGCGGCAAAGTACAGAAGCGTCTGGTGCGGTCGAGCATTGCAGTAGGCTCAGCGTGAGAATATTATTCTCGCGAATTGCGAAGGAGGATTTCATGGGGCAGTTGTCGCATCGGGAGGACGTTCCGTTCCCGCTCTTTGATGCGGATAATCATCTCTACGAGCCGCCGGAGGCGCTGACTAAATTCCTGCCCAAGGAGTACAAGGACTACGTCCAGTACGTGCAGGTCAACGGGCGCACCAAGATCGCGATCCGCGGCCAGATCAGCAACTACATTCCCAACCCCACCTTCGAGGTCGTCGCCCGGCCGGGTGCCTGGGAGGAGTACTTCAAGTTCGGCAACCCGGACGGCAAGAGCAAGCGCGAGCTGTTCGGCGAGCCGATGCGCGCGATCCCGGCGTTCTTCGAGCCCGGCCCGCGCCTGGAGCAGATGAACGAACTGGGCCTGGACCGCACCCTGATGTTCCCGACGCTGGCCAGCCTGCTCGAGGAGCGGCTGCGCGACGACCCGGTCGCCATCCACGTCCTGATCCATTCGCTGAACCAGTGGCTCGATGAGGTCTGGGGCTTCAACTACCAGAACCGCATCTTCACAACCCCGGTCATCACCCTGCCGATCGTGGAGAAGGCGATCGGGGAGCTGGAGTGGGCAGTCAAGCGCGGTGCGCGTTGCATCCTGGTCCGCCCGGCACCGGTTCCCGGCTTCCGCGGTCCCCGGTCGTTCGCGCTGCCCGAGTTCGACCCGTTCTGGGAGCGGGTCGTCGAGCACGACCTGCTGGTCGGCATGCACTCCAGCGACAGCGGCTACTCCCGGTACACCTCCGAGTGGGACGGTGCCGACCAGGAGATGCTGCCGTTCCAAACCAATGCGATGGGCATCCTCAACGAGTGGCGGCCGATCCAGGACTCGGTGGGGTCGTGGGTGATCCACGGCGCGCTCTACCGCCATCCCAAGCTGAAGGTCGCGATCGTCGAGGCCGGTTCAAAGTGGATGTTGCCGCTGCTCGACGGCCTGGCCGAGGTCTACCGGAAGGCCCCGGAAGCTTTCCCGAGCGACCCCGTCGAGATGATCAAGAACCGAATCCACGTCAGCCCGTTCTTCGAGGACGGCATCGACGATCTGGTCAACCTCGTCGGTGTGGATCAGGTGCTGTACGGCTCGGACTGGCCGCACCCGGAAGGGCTGGCGGAGCCGACCTTCTACATCAACGCGCTGGCGCACCTGCCAGTCGAGGATCAGGCAAAGATCATGGGCGGCAACCTCGGTCGGCTCGTCACGACATGAGCTGGGAGACCATCCCCGAGATGGTCTTGAGCGCGGCGGACCGCTTCGGCGACGCGGAAGCGATTGTCGACGGTCCGCTGCGTTTCACCTTTGCAGAACTGGTCAAGCGAATCCGTTGTGCGGCAGGCGCGTTCGCCGACCTCGGTGTCGGCAAGGGTGAACGGGTCGCCATCTGGGCGCCCAACTCGGCGGACTGGATCGTCGCGGCGTTCGGGCTGCTGACCGCGGGTGGCGTGCTGGTGCCGGTCAACACGCGGTTCAAGCCGGAGGAAGCCGGCGACATCATCACCCGCAGTGCAGCAAAAGCTGTCCTTGTCCACAAGGGCTTCCTGGGGCAGGATTTTACCGCGCCGGCCGGCATACCGGTCATCGACTTGAAGTCCGACTTCCTTTCCAGCGGTTCACCATTCGAGCGCGCCGTGAGCGGCACCGATATCTCGGATGTCATCTTCACCTCGGGCACGACCGGCCGCCCGAAGGGCGCGATGATGAATCACCGCCAGACGCTGCGCATGTACGAGGAGTGGGCCACGCTCGCTGATCTGCGCGAGGGCGACCGCTATTTGCAGATCAACCCGTACTTCCACACGTTCGGCCTGAAAGCGGGCCTCATCACGTCCTTCCTCCGTGGCGCGACAATGCTGCCGGTCGCGGTTTTCGAGGTCGCCGCCGTGGTGGATCTCATTGAACGCGAACGCATTACGATGCTGCCCGGCCCGCCGACGTTGTACCATTCGCTGCTGGCAGTGCGCGACAAGGCCAGGCTATCGACGTTGCGGGCAGGTGTGACCGGCGCCGCCGACATCCCTGTCGAACTGGTCCGTCGCATACACGCCGAATTACCGTTCCAGACGCTGATGACCGGTTATGGGCTCACCGAGGCGGGCAACGTCACCTTGTCGCGGCCCGGCGATTCCTTCGAGGATGTGGCCACCACCGCGGGCCTGCCCTGCGACGGGGTCGAGGTGCGCATCGCTGACGACGGCGAGGTGCTGGTCCGCGGTTACGGCGTCATGCAGGGCTACCTGGACGACCCGACGGCCACCGCGCAAGCGATCGACGCCGACGGCTGGCTGCACACCGGTGACTTAGGAAACTTCGATAAATCCGGTCGCTTGCGGATCGACGGGCGTAAAAAGGACATGTTCATCGTCGGCGGGTTCAACGCCTACCCGGCTGAGATCGAGGGCTTTATGTTGGAACATCCCGCGGTTGCTCAGGTCGCGGTGATCGGTGTTCCCGATCAGCGGCTCGGCGAGGTGGGTAAGGCGTTTGTCGTGCCGAAAGCGGCGGTGTCCGAGGACGATTTGATCGCGTGGTGCCGCGATCGGATGGCTGGTTTCAAGGCACCGCGGTACGTTGAGTTTCTCGACGAATTGCCACTGAACGCGACCGGCAAGGTGATGAAGGACCGACTTCGGTGAGATTCGCAGATCCGCAAGCGCATTCGATGGTCATCGCGTCGGACTATCGGGTGCCGAACCCGGAACGGGTCTGGCCGCTACTGCAAAGCCGGAAATCGGCGCTCGCCGGTATCGGTGCGCACCACGTGCTGGTCTACACGTCGACACATGACTACGGTCGCGTCCTGGTGACGATCGGTGTGCGTAGCCGGGAGCCGATTGTGGAACTGCTGCGGTCGCGGGTGTTCTTCGACTGGTTTGACGCGGTTGGCGTAGAAGACATTCCGGCGGTCTTCGCCGGTGAAATCACCGAGCGGTTCGAGGCGTCACCACCGTCGAACCCGGCCGCCTCCGGCGTGGTGGTCGCCGCCATGGCATCGGTCGACGACGTGTCCATGTTGACCGAGGAAGTGCGCGCGGGGCTGACCAGATTCGCCGCGGCAGGTGTCCGAAAGACCTGGATTTTCCGGGCATTCGACGACGGGCACGAGGTGATGATCCTGCAGGAGCTCGACGACGAGGACCGTGCACGGCGCTGGATCGAACATCCCGACCCCGCTGCCCCGTGGATAGCCGGGGCCGGGAGGGGTGCCTATCCGCCGGTGTTTGTGGGCAAGTTCTTCGACATGATGCGGATCGACGGGTGAACGGACCACTCGATGTTCGTCTGCCTGTGTAACGGCATCACCAGCCAAGTGGTGGCCGACGTGATCGCCAAAGGGGCGTCGACGACCAATCAGATCGCCGCATCGTGCGGGGCCGGCGCCGACTGCGGCCGCTGCCGGCGCACGCTGCGCTCGCTGCTTGGCGCGTCGGCCTCGGATCAAGGCTTGCGTAATTGAGCCTCGGCTGGCTCACCGACGCGGGCTGCCATCCGGAGAGGTGGGTTGGGCCAGTTCATTCAACAGGTCGGGGACGTCGAGGCGCGGCACGATCGCCTCGATGAGCACCATCCGGTCACGGTGATCGGCTGCCGCGACAAAGGCGTCATCGAGCTCGCCGTAGGTTTGGGCCCGAAACGTCAGGTGATTGGTCACACCGAGCGCGTTGGGAATGTCGGCCCAACTCCAGCTGACAATGTCGTTGTACGGCTCGTCTTTTCCGTGAATCATCCGTTCGACGGTGTAGCCGTCGTTGTTGACCACCACGATGACCGGCGACAGTCCTTCCCGCGAGAAGACGCCGAGCTCCTGGACGGTTAGCTGCGCGGCCCCGTCGCCGATCAGCAACACCGGCCGGCGATCCCGATGCGCCAGCCCCGCACCGAGTGTGGCTGGCAGTGTGTATCCGATCGAACCCCATAACGGCTGGCCGATGAAGGTTACGCCGCGGGGAAGACGATGAGTGGCCATGCCGTAGAACGAGGTGCCCTGATCTGCCAGCACCACATTGCCGGGTGTGAGCGCCTCGCAAAACCGGTCCCACAACAGTTTTTGGCTAAGCGGCTCGTGGCGATCGGGGCTTTGCGCCGACACGTCGTCGGACATCGATGCGACCGGTGGCGAGGTGATCCCACGCCGAATGAGAATCGAGGTTAGCGCCTCCAGCGCGGCTTCCATCTCCACCGGCGCGAACACCTGATTGCCGACCGTGCTCTGCTGCACTCCCACGTCGATGGTCCTGACCGGATCGATGCGCTGGCTGAAAAAGCCGCTGACCATGTCGGTGAACACGACTCCCGCAGTCACCAGCACCGGCGCCTCTTCGATCGCCCGGCGCACCGGTTCGGCGCTGGCCGCCCCGGCATAGATGCCCAGGAATGTTGGCGCGCTCTCATCGACGAGGCTCTTGCCCCACATCAGCGTGGCGTGCGGCACCACATCGGCGGCCAGCAGCGCCTCAAGCTGCCCTACGGCATTCAAACGGTGGACCAAAAGATCAGCCAGCACGGTCAACTGGTGGTCGGCGATGAGTTCGGTTGCGGCTTCAATAAATAAAGCAAGTGCCCGTGGGCTGGTACCACCGGTATAGCGCGGCAACGGTGCGGTAGGCCGCTCAGTTTCGAAGCGCGCCACGTCGGTGGGCAGCAGCAGATACCCGGGCCGCCGCTGCTCCCGCACCTCGGATAGCACTCGGTCAATTTCTCTGGTGGCCGTTGCTGGCATGAGATTGGCTTGGGCACAGGTGATTTCCCGGCTTACCCGGAAGAAGTGCTCGAAATCGCCGTCGCCCAGCGAATGATGCAGAGCTCGGCGGGTGCCCTGTGCGTCTTTCGAAGGTCCTCCGACGATGTGTACCACCGGCACGTGCTCGGCGTAACTGCCGGCGATCGCGTTGGCTGCCGAAAGCTCGCCCACCCCGAATGTGGTTACCACAGCGGACATTCCACGTAGCCGGCCGTATCCGTCGGCCGCATAGCCGGCATTGAGTTCGTTGGCGTTTCCGACCCACCGGATGTCGGGATGGGCGACGATGTGGTCGAGGAATTCGAGGTTGTAGTCGCCGGGAACGCCGAAGACCTCGGTAACCCCGAGTTCTACCAAGCGGTCGAGCAGGTAGTC
Source organism: uncultured Actinomycetota bacterium (assembly GCA_963720085.1). Taxonomy (GTDB): domain Bacteria; phylum Actinomycetota; class Actinomycetes; order Mycobacteriales; family Mycobacteriaceae; genus Mycobacterium. Next base: position 9,775 of record CAVRER010000083.1, on the reverse strand, counting down.
ACCGACGGTGTAGCCGTATTCGCTAGCAGCGGTCACCAGGATGACGGTACGCGTCTGCGGTCGAAAACGCCCTCCGCGCGGCGCCGCCTCGCTACCGTCCGGACATGGCAATCAACGAAACCCGCGACATCGTCATCGAAGCGAGCCCCGAGGAAATCCTGGACGTCATCGCCGACTTCGAAGCGATGCCGGAGTGGTCGGAACCTCATCAGAGCGCGGAAATCCTCGAGACCGGAGACGACGGAAGGCCCAGCAAAGTCAAGATGAAGGTCAGGACCGCGGGCATCACCGACGAACAGGTGGTGGCCTACACTTGGAGCGGCAATGAGGTGACCTGGACGCTGGTGAGCTCTGGCCAACAGAAGTCGCAGGACGGCAAGTACACCTTGGTCCCCAAAGGAGAGGCCACCCTGGTCAAGATGGAGATCAGGGTCGACCCGAACGTTCCACTCCCCGGCTTCGTGCTCAAGCGCGCCGTCAGGGGGACGATCGATTCCGCGACCAAGGAGCTGCGCAAGCGGGTGCTGAAAGTGAAGAAGGGGCTGTAGACGTAGGAGGGGAGATGTCGTCGTGAACAATGCGGGGCCGCTGGCCGGCGTGCGAGTCATCGAACTTGGCGGCATCGGACCCGGCCCGCACGCGGCGATGGTGCTCGCGGATTTGGGCGCCGATGTGGTGCGGGTGCGCCGGCCCGGCGGACTGACGATGCCGGCCGAGGACCGCGACCTGCTGCACCGCGGAAAGCGGATCGTCGACTTGGACGTCAAGACCCAGCCGCAGGCATTGTTGGAGTTGGTCGCCAAGGCCGACGTGCTGCTGGACTGCTTCCGGCCCGGCACCTGCGAGCGGCTCGGCATCGGCCCCGACGACTGCGCCGCGGTCAACCCGCGGCTGATCTTCGCGCGCATCACCGGATGGGGACAGGATGGGCCACGCGCCAGCACTGCCGGTCACGACATCAATTACCTGTCTCAAACCGGGGCGCTGTCAGCGCTGGGTTACCGCGACCGTCCGCCGATGCCGCCGCTGAATCTGGTCGCCGACTTCGGTGGCGGTTCAATGTTCGTGCTGCTGGGCATCGTGGCCGCGCTTTACGAGCGAGAGCGATCGGGGGTCGGCCAGGTGGTGGACGCCGCGATGGTCGATGGCGTCAGCGTGCTCGCGCAGATGATGTGGACGATGAAGTCGACCGGCGCGCTGCGCGACGAGCGGGAGGCATTTCTGCTCGACGGCGGCGCTCCGTTCTATCGCTGCTACGAGACCGCCGACGGTAAGTACATGGCCGTGGGCGCAATCGAGCCGCAATTCTTCGCCGAGTTACTCGCCGGACTGGGGTTGTCCGCCGACCAGGTGCCGGGTCAGCTCGATATCGGTTCGTACCCGCGGATGTTCGAGGTTTTCACCGAGCGGTTCGCCGGCAAGACCCGCGACGAGTGGGCGGAGATATTCGCCGGCACCGACGCGTGTGTCACTCCGGTGTTGACGTGGAGCGAAGCCGCCGCCGATGCGCATCTGACCGCACGAGCGACGGTGATCAACGCGAACGGTGTTGACCAGGCCGCGCCCGCACCGCGGTTTTCCCGCACACCGGCCGGACCGGTCGGGCCGCCGCCGCCGGCAACCACACCGCTGGACGAAATCGGCTGGTAATCAGCCCGTTTACCGGATCGCCTTGCTAGCTTTGACGTAGTGGCCGTACGCGCATCGCGAGAGATCCTCATCGACGCGCCGCAGGAGGTGATCCTGGAGGCGCTGGCCGACGTCGGGTCGTTGTCGTCGTGGTCACCGGTGCACAAACGGATCGAGGTTCTCGACTGGTACGCCGACGGCCGGCCTCATCACGTGAAGGCCACCATCAAAATCTTCGGGCTCGTCGACAACGAGATCCTGGAATATCACTGGGGTCCCGACTGGGTGGTCTGGGATGCCGACAACACCTTCCAGCAGCGCGGGCAGCACGTGGAATACAACCTACAGCGCGTGGGCGTCGATAAGACCCGGGTGCGCTTCGACATCACCGTCGAACCGTCGGGACCGGTTCCCGCCTTCATCGTCAGGCGGGCCAGCGAGATCGTGTTGGACGCCGCGACCAAGGGATTGCGCAACCAAGTCGCGGGCATCGTGGGTTCAGGGGTTCAGTGGGTTCAGATCGGCCAAAATAGCTGCGTAACCTGGTCCGCGAACGCCGCTGCGTTGCTAGCTTGACAGTAGTGGCCGTACAAGCATCGCGAGAGGTTGTCATCGACACGCCGCCGGAGGCGATTCTGGAGGCGCTGGCCGATGTCGGCTCGCTACCGTCCTGGTCCCCGGTACACAAACGGGCCGAAGTCATTGACAGCTATCCCGACGGTCGCCCGCACCATGTGAAGGTCACGATCAGGGTGGTCGGCATCGTCGACACCGAGGTGCTCGAATATCACTGGGGGCCGGACTGGCTGGTGTGGGACGCCGACAAGACTCTCCAACAGCATGCCCAGCATGTCGAGTACACGCTGCAGCGCGAAACGGAAGACAAGACGCGGGTGCGATTCGAAATCACCCTGGAGCCGTCGGCGCCGCTGCCGGAGTTTCTGGTCAACCGGGCGCGCAAGAAGGTCCTCTATGCCGCGACCGAGGGGCTGCGACGAAGGGTCATGGCTGCTATTGGTTCGGATCGGCCGGGATAGCCGATCAATCTCGCAGTCGTGCCAGTCGGCGGATCGCCTCGTCGAGGGTGTCGTCCCGCTTGCAGAAGGTGAACCGCACCAAGTGATTCCACTCCATGTAGTCCCGGGCAGCGGGATCGCAGAACGCCGTCATCGGGATCGCGGCGACGCCGACCCGTTCCGGTAGCGCGGCGCAGAACGCCGTGCTGTCGTCGTAACCCAACGGACGCGGATCGGCGCACAAGAAGTAGGTGCCCGAGCTGTCGTGCACCCGAAAGCCAACCTCGGCCAATCCGCGTGCCAGCCGATCGCGCTTGTCCTGCAACGAAATTCGCAGCGCGGCTACCCAGCTTCCCTCCGTGTTCAGCGCGTGCGCCACCGCCGGCTGAAACGGCGCGCCGCCGACGTAACTCAAATACTGCTTGGCCGCCCGCACGCCGAGAATGAGTTCGGCTGGCCCGCAAGCCCAGCCGATCTTCCAGCCGGTGCAGTTGAACATCTTCGCCGCACTCGAGATCGTGATGGTGCGCTCGGCCATCCCGTCGAAACCGGCCAGCGGTAGGTGCCGGCGGCCTGGTGGGGTGGTGTACACCAGATGCTCGTAGACCTCGTCGGTGATGACCAGCAAGTCGGCGGCCACCGCGACCTGTGCGATGGCCGTCAGCTCGGCCTCGCGGAGCACCGTCCCGGTGGGGTTGTGCGGTGAGTTGACGATCAACGCCCTGGTGCGCGGTGTCACCGCACGCCGCAGCGCGTCGGTGTCGAGGGCAAAGCCGTGACCGTCGGGCACCAGCGGCACGATGACCCGCTGCGCGCCGGCGATCGCCACCACCGGGGAATAGGAGTCGTAGAACGGCTGGATCAAGATCACCTCGGAGCCGGGCTCGACCAGGCCGAGCACCGCCGCCGCGATGGCCTCGGTGGCCCCGACCGTCACCAGCACCTCGGTCTCCGGGTCGTAGTCGATGCCGAAATGCCGCTTGCGCTGGGCGGCAACGGCCTCACGCAACGCCGCGACGCCGATGCCTGGCGGGTACTGGTTGACGCCCTCGGCGATGGCGTCCTGCGCCGCCTTGAGCATCGCCGGCGGCCCGTCTTCGTCGGGGAAGCCCTGCCCGAGGTTCACCGCGCCGACCCGGGCCGCCAGCGCCGACATCTCGGCGAACACCGTGGTCGCATAGGGCTGCAGTCGCGACACCGTCATGGCCGTCGAGCCTAGGACGGATACCTTGTCGGTGTCCGGCGCCCCGGCCCAACCAACAGGTTGATCGGGCACTTTGTTAGGGTGGCGGGTAGAGGACTAGCGTCCCAAGGACAGATCCAAAAAACCCCGGTCGTGAACCAATTGGAAAGAGAATCACCCATGTCCGAAGAAGCCTTCATCTACGAGGCCATCCGCACGCCGCGCGGCAAGCAGCGCAACGGGTCCTTGAACGAGGTCAAGCCGCTGAACCTGGTGGTCGGTCTGGTCGACGAGCTGCGCAGGCGCTTCCCCGACCTGGACGAGACGCTGATCAGCGACATGATTCTCGGTGTTGTCTCGCCCGTCGGCGACCAGGGCGGTGATATCGCCCGGACCGCTGTGCTGGCGGCCGGCCTGCCCGAGACCACCGGTGGTGTCCAGCTGAACCGGTTCTGCGCATCGGGCCTGGAAGCGGTCAACACCGCCGCGCAGAAGGTGCGCTCCGGCTGGGACGACCTGGTGCTGGCCGGCGGTGTCGAGTCGATGAGCCGCGTCCCGATGGGCTCGGACGGCGGCGCCTGGGCGACTGACCCCGAGACCAACTACCAGATCGGCTTCGTGCCGCAGGGCATCGGCGCCGACCTGATCGCCACCATCGAAGGCTTCTCCCGCGACGACGTCGACGCCTACGCGCTGCGCAGCCAGCAGAAGGCCGCCGACGCCTGGTCGGGCGGCTACTTCGCGAAGTCGGTCGTGCCGGTGCGTGACCAGAACGGTCTGGTCATCCTCGACCACGACGAGCACATGCGGCCCGACACCACGGTGGAGGGACTGGCCAAGCTGAAGACCGCATTCGACGGCATCGGCGAGATGGGCGGCTTCGACGACGTGGCGCTGCAGAAGTACCACTGGGTCGAAAAGATCAACCACGTGCACACCGGCGGCAACAGCTCCGGCATCGTCGACGGCGCCGCGCTGGTGCTGGTTGGCTCCGAAGCCGCGGGCAAGTCGCAGGGACTGACCCCGCGGGCCCGCATCGTGGCCACCGCCACCAGCGGCGCGGACCCGGTCATCATGCTCACCGGCCCGACCCCCGCCACCCGCAAGGTGCTCGACCGCGCCGGCCTGACGATCGACGACATCGACCTGTTCGAGCTGAACGAGGCGTTCGCGTCGGTGGTGCTGAAATTCCAGAAGGACCTCAACATCCCGGACGAGAAGCTCAACGTCAACGGTGGCGCCATCGCGATGGGCCACCCGCTGGGCGCCACCGGCGCCATGATCACCGGCACCATGGTCGACGAACTCGAGCGCCGCAACGCGCGACGCGCGCTGGTCACCCTGTGCATCGGCGGCGGCATGGGTGTCGCCACCATCATCGAGAGGGTTTAAGACCATGACCGAGAACACCATTGCTTGGGACAAGGACGCTGACGGCATCGTCACGCTGACGATGGACGACCCGACCGGGTCGGCCAACGTGATGAACGAGCACTACGCCGAGTCCATGCACAAAGCCGTCGAACGCCTTGTCGCGGAGAAGGATTCGATCACCGGCGTGGTCATCACCAGTGCAAAGAAGACTTTCTTCGCCGGCGGTGATCTCAAGGGCATGATCAAACTCGGCCCCGAGAACGCCGGCGAGGCATTCGACACCGTCGAGGCGGTCAAGCGTGACCTGCGGGCGCTCGAGACTCTCGGCAAGCCGGCGGTGGCCGCCATCAACGGTGCAGCACTCGGCGGCGGCCTGGAGATCGCGCTCGCGTGTCACCACCGCATCGCCGCCGACGTCAAGGGCCTGGTTGTCGGTCTGCCCGAGGTGACACTGGGCCTGCTGCCGGGTGGCGGCGGGGTGACCCGCACCGTGCGGATGTTCGGTATCCAGAACGCGTTCATGAACATTCTTTCGCAGGGCACCCGCTTCAAGCCGGACAAGGCCAAGGAGATCGGGCTGGTCGACGAGCTCGTCGGCTCGGTCGAGGAACTGGTGCCCGCCGCCAAGGCGTGGATCAAGGCCAACCCTGACTCGCACACCCAGCCGTGGGATGCCAAGGGCTACAAGATGCCTGGCGGCACCCCGGCCAGCCCGGCGCTGGCCGGCGTCCTGCCGTCGTTCCCGGCGTTGCTGAAAAAGCAGCTCAAGGGTGCGCCGATGCCTGCGCCGCGGGCCATTTTGGACGCGGCCGTCGAGGGTGCGCAGGTCGACTTCGATACGGCCAGCCGCATCGAGAGCCGCTACTTCACTTCCCTGGTCACCGGCCAGGTCGCCAAGAACATGATTCAGGCGTTCTTCTTCGACCTGCAGCACATCAACGGCGGCGGCTCGCGTCCGGACGGTATCGCTCCGGTCAAGATCAACAAGATCGGTGTGCTCGGCGCGGGCATGATGGGCGCCGGCATCGCCTACGTCTCGGCGAAGGCCGGATTCGACGTGGTGCTCAAGGATGTCAGCATCGAGGCCGCGGAAAAGGGCAAGAACTACTCGGAAAAGCTTGAGGCCAAGGCACTTCAGCGCGGCAAGACCACCGAGGAAAAGAGCAAGGCGCTGCTGGACCGCATCACGCCGTCCGCCGACCCCGCCGACTTCAAGGGTGTCGACTTCGTGATCGAGGCGGTGTTCGAGAACCAGGACCTCAAGCACAAGGTGTTCCAGGAGATCGAGGACGTCGTCGAACCCAACGCGCTGCTCGGCTCGAACACCTCGACCCTGCCGATCACCGGTCTGGCGACCGGCGTGAAGCGGCAGGAGGACTTCATCGGGATCCACTTCTTCTCACCGGTCGACAAGATGCCGCTGGTCGAAATCATCAAGGGCGAGAAGACTTCTGACGAGGCGCTGGCCCGCGTGTTCGACTACACGCTGGCCATCGGCAAGACCCCGATCGTCGTCAACGACAGCCGCGGCTTCTTCACCAGCCGCGTCATCGGCACCTTCGTCAACGAGGCGCTGGCGATGCTCGGCGAGGGTGTGGAGCCCGCCAGCATCGAGCACGCCGGTTCGCAGGCCGGCTACCCGGCGCCGCCGCTGCAGCTGTCCGACGAGCTCAACCTGGAGCTGATGCACAAGATCGCCGTCGCCAGCCGCAAGGGTGTCGAGGATGCCGGCGGCAAGTATGAGCCGCACCCGGCAGAAGCCGTCGTGGAGAAGATGATCGAGATCGGCCGGCCCAGCCGGCTGAAGGGTGCCGGGTTCTACGAATACGTCGAGGGCAAGCGCACCGGGTTGTGGCCGGGCCTGCGGGACACGTTCAAGTCCGGCTCGTCGGAGCCACCGCTGCAGGACATGATCGACCGGATGCTGTTCGCCGAGGCGCTGGAAACCCAGAAGTGCCTTGACGAGAACGTGCTGACGTCCACCGCCGACGCCAACATCGGATCGATCATGGGCATCGGCTTCCCGCCGTGGACCGGTGGCAGCGCGCAGTACATCGTCGGCTATGAGGGCGCGCACGGCACGGGTAAGGAAGCTTTCGTCGCGCGGGCTCGCGAGCTGGCGGCCAAGTACGGCGACCGCTTCCTGCCGCCGGACTCGCTGACCTAAGCGGCCCGCTGCAGCACATAGCAGTGCGCCACTAATCGGTTGCGGACAAACGCGACCGGTGTGTATCGGTTGGCCGGTCCGTTAGCAAACGCCAGTCGTTCTTCTGCTGCCGACAGCACCGTCCATCCGGGCGTGAATCGGCGCTCGACCTCCGCCTCGTCGAGCCCCAGAAATCCAATCGGGCCACCGGGTTTGGCGGCGACGATCAACAGCCGCGCGCCGGTCGCCGCGGCGGCCGTGATCTCTTGGACGTACAAGGTCGCGGTCGCCGTCACTCATGCCGTGCAGGCAGCCGTTGTCCACGATCAACTGAAACTTTGTATCGATCCCGGCTCGACTTAGATGTGTGACGTCAGCGTGCATGAAGTCGATCGACGCGCCGGCAGCACGAGCCTTTGCGCGGGCCTTGTCGAGCGCCTTCGGGACGAAGTCAACCCCAGTGACGTGCCAACCGTGCTGCGCCAAGTAAACAGACGAGTCTCCGGTACCACATCCAACATCCAGCGCCGCTTCTGGCGGCAATGCGGGTGTGTCAGCGGTTCCCTCAATCAGCTCTTGCAGCGTTTGCGTATGCGCATGACCGTCCCACGGGGTGAAGCCGAGACCGTAAAAGACCCGGAACAAGTTGTGTCGAGAAGCCACCACTGCACGGTATTCCTCGCCGGCCGCTGATTGCCAGCCGGACTCGCTGACCTAAGCGTCGCGGCAGCGCGTCGAAACTTAAACCACTGCGTAGGTACGCGGCGCGTCGTCGCCGGGGTTTAAGTGTCGCGGCGCTGGAAGAGGTAGTACCGCGTCGGGGTCTTCTCGCGGTCTAGCTCCTGCTCGGAGCCGGCGGACACCAACGTCCAGCCGGAAGCGAACCGTCGTTCCATTTCGGCGCGGTCGATGCCGCGCACGCCGAATCGTCCGCCAGGAACGAACGCAACGATCAGCAGCCGCGCGTCGGGTGCTGCGACTGCGCTGACCTCCCGGACGTACGAGTCGCGGTCGTCGTCGTTCATGTTGTGCAGACAGCCGTTGTCGACAATCAGCTGCAAGGGTCCATTGATTCCGGTCTGACGCAACTGCCTGACGTCGGCGTGGACGAAGTTGACGTTAACGCTTTCGACGCGCGCCTTGGCCCGCGCCTTCTCCAGCGCCGTGGGCACGAAGTCCACGGCCGTGACTTGCCAGCCGTGCTTAGCCAGGTAAATGGAGGTGTCGCCGGTACCGCAACCAAGTTCGAGTGCGGCGGCCGCTGGCAGTGCGGGTGAGCCTTTGGAGTCTTGAGCTTCTGAGCCTTCGACCAGGTTTCGCAGACTGTGTGCCAGCGGGTGGCCCTCCCAGGGCGTGAACCCAAGCCGGTAAAACAGCCGGAACAGGGTGTGCTTGGAGCCCAGGAGGTCAAGTTTCATGCCGGCTATGTTGCCAAACGTCGGTGTACTCGGGTACCCGCATCGAATCGTGCATGCGCACACCCTTGGTGTTGAGCTTCGCGACCGCCGTGGTGAGCGACGCGGGTAGCAGCGAGACCAGCTGGAGGCCTCGGCTCAACGCCCAAACCGCAACCGGAGAGCCGGGGATGATGGTCTTGGCGGCGCCGCGGGCGAAGGCCCGGCTGCGACGCACCGTCTCGGCCATCTCCCCCTGGTAGGCGGCGAACGCACGCACGTGATCTCCGCCGGCTCGGGCAAGCTCCCCGGCCAGCACGTAGGCGCCGATCACGGCGAGGCTGGTACTACCGCCCACCGCCGGACCAGGGCAGTATCCGGCGTCGCCGACGAGCGTGACCCGCCCGCGTGACCAGGTGTCGAGCTGCAGTTGGCTGATCGCGTCGAAGTAGAACGCTGGCGTCTGGTCGATTTCGGAAAGCCAGCGGTCCACTTGTGGGTGCATCCCGGCGAATGCGTCACGCAGTAATTCTTTCTGCCGCAAAGAATCTCGGTAGTCGTACTCGAGTTCCTGCTTGCTGCGGAACATAAACACAATGCGGGCGTCGTCCACGTGATCTCCGGTGTAGATCGCCGCCAGGCGGCCGACACCGATATGACCGAGCATCTCGTTGTGGTGCGCCATTGTTTTCGGCGCCGACACCACTGCCAGATACCCGCCAATGAACCGGGTGAGTCCCGCGTCGTCGCCGAAAACCAGCCGGCGGACGTTGGAGTGCAGCCCATCGGCGCCGACCACAATGTCGAAGCTGCGTGGTGGCGCGTGCTCAAACGTCACTTCGCCGTCCGGGCAGATGGCCGTGATTGAGTCGCCGAACACATACTCCACATCGTTGCGGCCGGCGTCGTAGTAGACCTCGCTGAGATCGTCGCGCATGATCTCCACATGCTGGTCGGACGCGGCGCCGGTGAGCTTGGTGAGATCAACCCGTACCGGTCGCCGCCGACGCTCGCGATGCATTGTCAGCGTGTC
>CAVRER010000082.1:0-24261 GCA_963720085.1 uncultured Actinomycetota bacterium | reverse complement strand
GACGGTGATAGAGCCCTTTTCGACCACGTAGCGCGCCAGTTCAACGGGCAGCCCGATCCGGACCACCTCCCAGAGCTCGGCGGGGGTGCGGGCCTGAACCTGGCCGGTGCCGTCCACGTGTCCCTGCACGATGTGCCCCCCAAGCCGACTGTTCAAGGCCGCGGCGCGTTCGAGGTTGACCGGGCTGCCGGCGACCAGCCGGCCCAAGCTCGACCGCTTCAACGTCTCGCCCATCACGTCGGCGGTGAACTGGCCCTCCGGCAGCACCTCGACCACCGTCAGGCAGACGCCGTTGACGGCGATCGAGTCGCCGTGACCGGCATCGGCGGTAACGACCGGACCACGGATGATGAAGCGCGCGGAATCGCCCAGCTCGTCTTTGCCGACGACCTCACCCAATTCCTCGACGATTCCGGTGAACACCGCCTCAGGCTAATTGAGTCCGGCGTCCGCGCGCGACATGGCCCTCGCTGCCGTCACCTCGGGCTTCGCCGTGGGCTGAGCCGCACCCTCTACGATGCTCGTATGCCGACGCCTAGTCCGAAGCGCCCAATCCTCGCCGTCCTTGCCGCCCTCAGTATCGCCACCGCTCTGGTCGGCGGCTGCTCGTCGTCCAAGCAATCCGCCGCGCCGCTGCCGGATGCGGCCACGCTGCTCAGCAAGTCCAACCTGACCACCAGAAACGTCAAGAGCGTGCACCTGGTGCTGTCGGTGACCGGCACGATCCACGGGCTGCCGGTCAAGACGCTGACCGGCGACCTGACCACGTCACCTGACACCGCCGCCAAGGGCGAGGCCAACCTCACTGTCTTGGGCTCGAGCGTCGATGCTGAATTCGTGGTTTACGACGGAACCCTCTACGCGGCGCTGACTCCGGGCCATTGGGAGAGCTTCGGTCCGGCGGCCGCTATCTACGACCCGTCCGAGATCCTCAACCCGAACACGGGTCTGGCCAACGTGTTGACCAACATCAGCAATCCCAAGTCCGAGTCACGCGAAACCATCAACGGGCAAAGCACGGTCAAGATCACCGGGACGGCCTCGGCCGACGCGGTGAATGGGCTTGCGCCGCAACTGAAAGCAACTCAGCCGCTGCCGGCGACGATGTGGATCCAGGAAACCGGTGATCACCAGTTGGTGCAGGCCAAGCTGGACCAAAGCGCGGGCAATTCCATCCAGATGACGCTGTCCAACTGGAACGCGCCGGTGCAGGTCACCAAGCCGCCGGTAGCCGGATGACGGCGCCGCACGCCGGCCGCGGCGTCGCCATCGGGGCGGGCAGCCTCGCTGTACTGCTCGGTGCCCTCGACACCTATGTCGTGGTCACCATCATGCGCGACATCATCAACACCGTCGGCATCCCGATCAACCAGCTGCAACGCATCACGCCGATCGTCACCTGGTACCTGCTGGGCTACATCGCCGCGATGCCGCTGCTTGGCCGCGCCTCGGACCGATTCGGCCGCAAACTGCTGCTGCAGGCCAGCCTGGCGGCGTTCATCGTCGGCTCGGTGGTTACCGCGCTATCCACCGATCTGCATGTGCTGGTGGTCGGCCGCACCATTCAAGGCGTGGCCAGCGGTGCACTGCTGCCAGTGACGCTCGCCCTCGGTGCCGATCTGTGGAGCCAGCGCAACCGCGCCGGGATACTCGGCGGTATCGGTGCCGCGCAGGAACTGGGCAGCGTGCTCGGCCCGCTCTACGGAATCTTCATCGTGTGGCTGACGAGTCGCTGGCAGGACGTGTTCTGGATCAACGTGCCGCTGGCGCTGGCCGCGATGGTGATGATCCAATTCAGCCTCCCGTCACGGGATCGCAGCGCCGACCCGGAAAAGATCGACGTGGTCGGTGGACTGCTGCTGGCAATCACGTTGGGGCTGGCGGTGATCGGGCTGTATAACCCGTCCCCTAACGGTCAGCAGGTGCTGCCCAGCTACGGACCGCCGCTGCTGATCGCGGCGGTGGCTGTCGCGGTGATCTTCGCGGTGTGGGAGCGGTTTGCGCGTACCAAGTTGATCGAACCCACCGGGGTGCGCTTCGGGCCGTTCCTATCCGCGCTCGGCGCGTCGCTGTGCGCCGGTGCGGCGCTGATGGTGACGCTGGTCGACGTCGAACTGTTCGCCCAGGGCGTGCTGGGCAAGGAGCAAGACCAGGCCGCCATCCTGCTGCTGCGTTTCCTGATCGCGCTGCCGATCGGCGCGCTGCTGGGCGGCTGGATCGCGACCAAGGTCGGCGACCGGGCCATGGCCTTCATCGGGCTGTCGATCGCGGCCGGCGGCTATTGGCTGATCTCGAAGTGGTCGATCGACCTACTGAGCCAGCGCCACAACATCTTTGGCCTGTTGTCACTGCCCGCATTGGACACCGACCTGGTGGTCGCCGGCCTGGGGCTGGGTCTGGTGATCGGACCGCTGACGTCCGCCAGCTTGCGGGTGGTGCCGTCGGCGCAGCACGGCATCGCCTCGGCGGCGGTGGTGGTCGCCCGGATGACAGGCATGCTGATCGGGGTGGCGGCGCTCAGTGCGTGGGGCTTTTATCAACTGCCGCAAATCGTTTCGAAGCTGTCGGCGCAAGTGCCGGCTGACGCCAGCCTGGCGATCCGGATCGCCGCGCAGGCCACCCTCTACCGGCAAGCGTTTGCCCAAATGTACGGAGGCATCTTCACGGTCACGGCCGTCGTCTGCGCCGTGGGTGCAGTGTTGGGGCTGCTGATCAGCAGCCGTCGCACCCATGCCGAAGAGCCCGAACTGCGCGAGGAGCAGCCCGTCGGGCCCCGTGTTTAGCGGGCTTTTCGCGCGATAAGCAGTATTCGGCCGAAAAGCGGAGCACAATCACGACGTGGCGCCCAGCGATGGGACCTCTGCGCGGCCTTCCGGCAGCTCTGCCGGTGGTGTCCTGATCGCGGTCTATGGCGTGGCTGCCTATGTAATGTTCCTGGCCACCTTCCTTTATCTGATCGGGTTTGTCGTCGGCGCCGACTTCATGATCGGCAATGTGCATGTGGTGGGCAAAAGCATCGATCGCGGTGGCCTCGGCGACGGCAGTCTGACTGTCACGGCGGTGGTCATCGATACGGCGTTGCTCGCGCTGTTCGCCGTCCAGCACAGCGTCATGGCCAGGCAGGGATTCAAACGCCTGTGGACCCGCATCGTGCCGCCCAGTGCAGAGCGGTCGACGTACGTGCTTGCCTCCAACATCTGTCTGGTCGCTCTGGTCGCGGCCTGGTACCCCATCACTCACGACGTTTGGCGGGTCACCGCCCAGCCCTGGCGGGCGATGCTGACGGTCACCGGTCTGGTTGGGTGGGCGATTGTCCTGCTGAGCACCCTTCTCATCGATCATTTCGAGCTGTTCGGCGTGCGTCAGGTGTTCGCCCGGTTGCGGGGGCGGCGGCTTGCCGAGCACGAGTTCGCGACGCCGCTTTTCTACCGGGCGGTTCGACACCCGCTCTATCTGGGTTTCCTGATCGCGTTCTGGGCCACACCGAGAATGACGTTGGGACACTTGGTCTTTGCGTTCGCGACGACCGGATACATCTTGGTAGCAGTCCAATTCGAAGAGCGCGACCTGATCCGCGTGTTCGGAGAGCAGTACAGCGACTACCGTCGCCGCGTCCCAATGTTGATCCCGGGCATGGGCGGTCAGTCCGGACGCACCCGTCCGACCGGCTAGCGGGGCACCAGGCTCAGCAGCAGATCCGGCCCGACCCGTTCGATGCCGTCGTAGCGCCAGCGCAGCGCCCGGGCGATGCTCGGCACGCCGACGTCGTCAACCGCCGTGATCGGCCCGCCCAGCAGGATCGGCGCGACGTAGGCCAAGATGCGGTCGATCACCCCCGCCCGCAGGAACGCCCCGGCAAGCGTGGGCCCGCCCTCGAGCAGCACATCGGTGCGATCGGACAACGCCTTGAGCACTTCGGCCGGGTCACGGGTGCGGATCACCATCGTGCGCGAGTCGCCGTTGAGAACCTTTGCTTCCGAGGGGATTTCGCGCATACCCACAACCACACGCAGCGGCTGGCGGTCCGCGAGGCCGCCGTTGATCAACCGGGCGGTCAACGTCGGGTCGTCGGTGAGCACCGTCCCGGTGCCAACCACGATGGCGTCGGCCGCCGCCCGGCGGCGGTGCAGGTCGGCGCGCGCGGCCTCGCTGCTGATCCACTGGCTTGAGCCGTCGGCGGCGGCGCTGCGCCCATCGATGCTGGCGGCGTATTTCCATGTCACGTGCGGCAAGCCGGTACGTTGCTTGTGCAGCCATTCGCGCAGCGGTCCGGCCGCGACCAGATCGGCTTCCACATCGCCGACGACGTGTACTCCGGCGGCCGCCAGCCGCGCAGCACCACCAGCGGCGGTGGGGTTCGGGTCGGTGACCGCGTACACCACCGACGCGATGCCCGCGTCGAGCAGCGCGTCAACGCACGGCGGGGTCTTGCCGTGGTGGTTGCAGGGTTCCAGGGTGATGACCGCGGTGCCGCCCTGGGCCAGGCGTCCTGCCCGACGCAGCGCCACCACCTCGGCATGCGCGCTGCCCGCCGGTTCGGTGCCGCCGGCGCCGGCGACCCGGCCATCGCGGTCCAGAATGACCGCACCGACCGACGGGTTGGGATAGGTGCTGCCCTTGACCAGGTCGGCGTGCTCGACGGCAAGTCGCATGGCGGCGTCGTAGCTGATCGCCGTCGGAACGCTCATCGGCGCAGGTGCGGGGACGCGGCACCGGCCCGTCGCCGCAGTGCCTCAACCGCGGCCGCCGGATCCTCGGCACCGTAAACCGCGGATCCGGCGACAAAGCAGTCGACACCGGCCTCGGCGGCCTGCTCGATGTTGTCGGCGTTGATGCCGCCGTCGATCTCGACCAGGATCGTCAACTCGCCGGAGTCGATCATCTTGCGTACCGTGCGGACCTTGCTCAGCACCTCGGGAATGAAGTCCTGCCCGCCGAAACCGGGCTCGACCGACATGACCAGAAAGGTGTCGAAGTCCTTCAGGATGTCCAGGTAAGGGTCCAGCGGGGTGCCGGGCTTGATGCTCAACCCCGCCTTGGCGCCGGCGGCGCGGATGTCACGGGCCACGCCGACCGGGTTGTCGGTTGCCTCGGCGTGAAACGTGACGTTGTAGGCGCCCGCTTCGGCGTAAGGCGGCGCCCAGCGGTCGGGGTCCTCGATCATCAGATGGCAATCCATCGGAATGTCGCTGGCAGCCAACAGACTTTCCACCACCGGCAGTCCGATCGTCAGGTTCGGCACGAAATGTGCATCCATCACATCGACATGCAACCAGTCGGCGCCTTCGACGATGGCGGCCTCGTCGGCCAGCCGGGCGAAATCAGCCGCCAGTATCGACGGCGCGATCAGCGGCCGATCGGTGTTGCCTGACATGGGGCTCAGCCTAGTCTGGCGACGATGCGCGCCGTGGAACGGCGCGATGAGGAGCCGGATCATCCAGCTTCGTGAAGGCTGCGGCGAACATG
Source organism: uncultured Actinomycetota bacterium (assembly GCA_963720085.1). Taxonomy (GTDB): domain Bacteria; phylum Actinomycetota; class Actinomycetes; order Mycobacteriales; family Mycobacteriaceae; genus Mycobacterium. The sequence continues at coordinate 18,795 of CAVRER010000082.1, read as the reverse complement.
GCGTCGGTGCCGTGCCGGTGTGGCCACAGCTGAACGTAGGGGCCCTCCCCCAGATCTGCGACGGGCTCGAACAGCGACCGGGTGTCCAGCGCGGACACCGGATGGCGCCGCAGCGCGTCACCGACCACGCCGACCGTCTCGGCCAGGTGCGGCGAGCAGGTGGCATACAGCACGACGCCGCCGGGCCGAGTCAGTGCAATCGCGGCTTCCAACAGCTCGCGTTGCAGCCGGCTCAGCGCCGGGATATCAGCGGGCTGACGCCGCCAGCGCGACTCGGGCCTGCGGCGCAACGCACCCAGCCCGGTGCAGGGCACGTCGACCAGCACCCGGTCGAAACCCGGGTCCAGGCCGCTGCGGCGTCCGTCGGCGCACAACACTTCGACCGGCAGGCCGCGGGTGTTTTCGGTAACCAGGTCGGCGCGGTGCGGTGCCTGATCCACCGCGGTGATCCGGGCCCCCGAACCCGCGCCCAATGCGGCCAGCAGCGCGGTCTTGCCTCCCGGCCCGGCGCATAGGTCCAGCCATCGCCCGGCGTCGTCGGCCACCGGCGCCAGGGCGAGGGCGCGGGCCACCAATTGGCTGCCCTCGTCCTGGACCAGCGCTTGGCCGTCGCGCACCGCGGACAACTGCGCGGGGTCACCGCCCGGCAGGTACACCGCATACGGCGAATACCGGCCGACGGTGCCGTCCACGGCGCCGGCTAACTCCTCGGCGGTCAGCACGCCCGGCCGGGCGGCCAGATGCACCTGGGGTCGCTCATCGTCGCTGGCCAAAGCCGCGTCGAGCTCGCCGGCGGCGGCGCCTAGCGCGTCGACGAAGGCTTGCGCGATCCAGCGCGGGTGGGCATGGACGAAAGCGGCATGCCCGATCGGATCGGCCATTTGGTCGGGCGCGAGCTCGTCGACCCAGGATTGCTCGTCGCGAGTACTGATCGTGCGCAGCACGCCGTTGACGAAACCCGCTCGCGCTGAATCGAATTCGATTCCGGCCTGCTCGACGGTGGTGGACACCGCGGCGTGCGCGTCGACCCGAGTACGCAGCAGCTGATACGTCCCGAGGCGGAGCAGATCCAGCAACACCGGGTTGATGGCGTCGGGTGGCCGGCCCGCAGCTGCACCAATGATCGCGTCGAGCAGCCCACGGACGCGGCAACTTCCGTACGTCAGCTCGGTGGCGAAAGCGGCGTCGCGTCCGCTGATCTCCCGTTCCCGCAAGAGGACGGGCAACAGCAAGTTGGGATAGGCGTCACGCTCGCTGACGGCCCGCAGCACATCGAACGCGGCCCGCCGCGCCGGATCCAGCGGCCGGCGCCGCGATGGTCTGGGACGCTGTGTCGACCGTGTTGGCGGTCGGCCGCGTCGCGGCTTGTCCTGGCCGGGTTTCATGGCGCCACTCTCCCCCGCAAGCTGGAGGTGCCCCCGCCGCATCGCTGCGCTCTGCATCGTCGTCGGCGCGGGGTCATGACGCTTTCGCCGCCGAGTCCAGGCGGGCACCCCGAGCCCAGTCGACGGCGTTCATCAGCTTCTTGCCCGGCGCCTGGACTTGGCCGAGCCGCACCGGCTCTGAGCCGGTGCCGACCCGAACGCTGCGGCGGTCGACGTGAATATCGCCGGGCGACAACGGCTCTGGAACGTTCGATAAGTCAGCATCGACTTGCACCGGCCCGAGCTTGACCCGCAGGTCACCGATCAGGGTCCACGCGCCCGGGTTGGGCGTGACGGCGCGGATTCGCCGCTCGACGACTTGGGCCGGCAGGTCCCAACGCACCCGCGCCTGCTCGACGGTGACCTTCGGCGCGATGCTGACCCCGTCGGCCGGTTGTGGCACCGGTGTCAGCGCCCCGTCGGCGATACCGTCCAGCGTGGTTGACATCAGCGCCGCACCCGAAATCGCCAGCCGGTCAAGCAGATCCCCGGCGGTGTCGTTCGGCCGCACCGCCTCGGTGACCACCCCGTAGACCGGCCCGGAGTCCAGACCCGATTCGATCTGGAACGTCGTGGCGCCGGTGACGCTGTCGCCCGCGGCAATCGCGGCCTGCACCGGGGCCGCCCCGCGCCAAGCGGGCAGCAGCGAGAAGTGCAGGTTGACCCAGCCGTGTGTGGGCACCGCCAGCAGCTCGTCGCGAAGCAGCGCACCGTAGGCCACCACCGGGCAGCAGTCGGGCGCCAACTCGGACAACTCGGCGACGAACTCGGCGGTGTTGGGCCGCTGCGGCCGCAACACCGGGATGCCCTGCTCCAGCGCGAGACGGGCCACCGGCGACGGCTCCAGATGGCCGCGACGTCCCGAGGCCGCGTCGGGTCGGCTCAGCACCGCGATTACCTCGTGGCGCGGCGAGTCGATGAGACTGCGCAGCGCGGGCAGCGCTGGTTCGGGGGTCCCGGCGAAGACGAGGCGCACGGGCACAGTGTAGGAAGTAGTCGCGGTAACTAACCGACCTAGTGGAGTACATGTTGACGTTAACTACAATCTCGGGACTTCCCGCCCACGTGCTGCTCGTGCACGCCATGGTGGTGTTGGCGCCGTTGACGGCGCTGCTGGAAATTCTGTGCGCGCTGTGGTCGGCGGCGCGACGGCGCCTGGTCTGGCTGGTGCTCGCCTTCGCCGTTGTGACCACCGCGCTGACGCCGATCACCACGAATGCAGGCGAGTGGCTGTACGACCGGGAACGCCATCATAGCGATATCTTGAACACCCACGCCGACCGTGGCGGCTGGATGATTTACTTCTCGATCGCGATGCTTGTCGTCGCCGTCACATTGGCGTTGGTGCACTGGCGTGAAAGCCGATCCGCCAAACCGCGGATGACTACCAACGTGGTAGTTGCGGTCCTCGCGATCGCGGTGGGCGCCGCCTCGATCGTGCAGGTTGTCCGTATCGGCGACGCCGGAGCCCGGTCGGTGTGGGCTAATGAACTGACCAAGTCGGACAAGCCGTAGTGCTTATCAAGTCGGGGTGAACTGGCTCAGGTCGTAGATGCCGAGGCTTTTCTCGATATCGGCGACCTTATCGACCACCCCTTCGAAGCCGGCCGGACCGAACCACTTATGCTCCTCGTCTTCGAAGATTTCAGCAAGCTCGCGAAACTTCTGAGCGGGCAGCACGTCACGCAATGCGGGAAAAACGACGGTGTCTTCGCGCGCCTCGTGCGGCCAACGGTTCAGACGAGAACTTTACGCGTATCTGTCGCGACCCGATATCAGCCGCAGCTTCCGCTTTCCCCGCTATTCTTCATCTTCCGCAAGACGTCGGATCAATCCGCCGGCCAACACATCCTTGACTTGCCGCGGCGAAAGACGGTGCCGCACCGTAAAAGACGAATCCTTCGTGAGGTTGTCGACCTGCAACGTGTCCTTGTCGGTCAGCGTGTCGCGAAGACCGGCGATGCGCAGCGTGTCGTCCTGGTCGATGGACTCGTAGTCGTCGGCGTTGTCGAACTCGAGCGCCAGCACCCCGAAGTTGGCCAGATTCTGCCAGTGGATGCGAGCGAACGACTTGGCGATGACAACCCGCAGCCCCAGGTACCGCGGTGCGATCGCGGCGTGCTCACGTGAGGAGCCCTGACCATAGTTGTCACCGCCGACGATGATGTGACCGTCCTCGCCGGCCTCCTGCGCCCGCTCCGGGTAAGACTCGTCGATCTGGATGAAGCTGAACATCGCGAGCTTGGGGATGTTGGAGCGAAATGGCAGCGCCCGCGCGCCGGCGGGCGAAATCTCGTCGGTGGAGATATTGTCGCCGACCTTGAGCAACACCGGCGCCTCGATCTCGTCGGGCAGCGGCGAGAGCTCCGGCAGGCTGGAAATGTTGGGTCCCTTCACCGGCTCCACCTGCTGGGCCTCGTCGGCTTCCAGCGGAGGCACCAACATCGCGGTGTTGACCGAGCACTCGCGCGGCAGATCGAGTTTCGGATACTCCATTTTCATTTCGCGGGCCCACTCGCGGGGATCTGTGATCACACCCGTCAACGCCGAAGCGGCAGCGGTTTCCGGCGAACACAGCCACACCGAATCCTCTTTGGTGCCAGAGCGGCCGGGGAAGTTGCGCGGCATCGTGCGCAGCGAGTTACGACCGGTGGCGGGCGCCTGACCCATCCCGATACATCCCATACATCCGGCTTGATGAATGCGTGCACCGCCGACCACCAGATCCGTGACCGCGCCCATCTTGGTCAGATCGGTCAAGATCTCCCGCGACGTCGGGTTGATATCGAAGCTGACTTCCGGAGCCGTCTGCCGGCCGGCCACCATCGCGGCGGCGATCGCGAAATCGCGCAGGCCCGGGTTGGCACTCGAGCCGATGACTGCCTGGGCGATTTCCTCGCCGGCGACCTCGCTAACCGGCACCACGTTGCCCGGCGACGACGGCTTAGCAATCAACGGCTCGATCTGCGAGAGGTCGATGGTCTCGTCGACGTCGTAGTCGGCGCCGTCGTCGGCGACCAGTTGCACCCAGTCGTCCTCGCGGTCCTCGGAGCGCAGGAAGTCACGGACCGCCTCGTCGCTCGGGAAAACCGTTGTGGTGGCGCCGAGTTCGGCCCCCATGTTGGCGATCACGTGGCGGTCCATCGCGGTCAGGCTGGTCAACCCCGGCCCGTAGTACTCGATGACCCGGTTCACCCCGCCCTTGACGTCGTGACGGCGCAGCATTTCGAGGATGACGTCCTTGGCCGAGCACCATTCCGGCAGTTCGCCTTCCAGACGCACACCCCACACCCCGGGCATGCGGATGTGCAGCGGTCGCCCGGAGATGGCCAACGCCACCTCCAGCCCGCCCACACCGATCGCCAGCATGCCCAGCGAACCGGCCGCCGGGGTGTGCGAATCCGACCCGACCATCGTCTTGCCGGGAATCCCGAAGCGCTGCATGTGCGTTGGATGCGACACCCCGTTGCCGGGCTTGGAGAACCACAGACCGAATCGCTGCGCGGCGGTGCGCAGGTATTCGTGATCCTCGGCGTTCTTCTCGTCGGTCTGCAACAGGTTGTGGTCCACGTACTGCACGCTCAGCTCGGTGCGGGCCCGATCGAGTCCAAGGGCCTCCAGCTCCTGCATGACCAGCGTGCCGGTCGCGTCCTGAGTCAGCGTCTGATCGATGCGGATCGCGATCTCCTCCCCCGGTGTCATATCGCCGGATTCCAGGTGCGATTCGATCAACTTGCGAGTGACATTGAGAGACATAGCGGGGTCCTAAGCGACATGAAAGCTGGCCGACATCTGTGCGTACCCCGATAGGCCGGTACCCAAGCGTCACGTCTGCTGGACCTACGCCTCGACGTCCTCCAGGTAGGCCGCGGGCTCGCCGCCGGCAGCGGTGAACGCCGCGAGAGCGCGCACCAGCCCCCGGCGTTCAGCCGGTGGCATCGCTTCCACGATGCGGGCGATTTCGGCGCGGCGGTGCGCAGTGACCTGCCGCACGACTTGACGGCCTGGCGAGGTGAGCGCGGCGAGCAGCTCGCGCCGCGAAGTCGGATGCGTCTTGCGGTCGATTAGTCCAGCACCGACGAGCCGGTCGACCATGCGGCCGGTCGCCGATGGTTGTACCCGCAGCTGGCCCGCGAGCGTGGCGAGGTTCATCGGACCCTTGTCGGACAAGATCACCAGGGTTCGAAACTGCGCAGTCGTGATGGTCTCGTCGACCTGGGCGATCGAGCGCGCCGAGATGGCCACCAGCAAGCGAGACGCGGTCAGCAACGCGTCGGTGATCAAGTCGACCGAATCTTCTTGTACCGCAGCGTTTTTAGTGGGCATCGGTACCCCCTGTCCGGTCCGCTCGGCATGGTGATTGCGCCACAGAGACTGCAGCCTGGGAATGTCCTAGCAGTTAACTACTATAACGCTGAGCAATTGTTTCCTAGTGCTACTGTCGTATACGGCGTCATTCAGCGGGGTGTGCATCCACCTCCAGGCCGACGACGACGAGGTCGCAGTAGCAGATATCCCCTATCTCTTCATCAGGAGGTCGTGATGACCATCGACACCTCAACTTGCACCGCCGCGCCGCTGGCGACCACGCCTCGAGCGTTGTGGGCATTGGGCGATTACGCGCTCATGGCCGAGGAGGTGATGGCGCCGCTCGGCCCGGTGCTGGTGGCCTCGGCTGGCATCAGCGAGGGCGATCGGGTGCTCGACGTCGCCGCAGGGTCCGGAAACATTTCGATCCCGGCCGCCAAGATGGGTGCCAGCGTCGTTTCGAGCGACCTCACGCCGGAACTGCTGGCCCGGTCCCAGATCCGGGCTGCTGCGCAAGGTGTGACGATGCAGTGGCGGGAAGCCAATGCGGAATCGCTGCCGTTCGGCGACGGCGAGTTCGACACCGTGGTCTCGGCGATCGGTGTGATGTTCGCGCCGCGTCATCAACGTGCGGCTGACGAGCTGGTTCGAGTGTGTCGGTCCGGCGGCACGATCGGGGTGATCAGCTGGACGTACGAAGGATTCTTCGGCCAGATGCTCAACACCCTCAGGCCCTATCAGCCGACCGTGCGACCGGGTACACCGCCGGCGTCGTTGTGGGGACGCGAGGACTATGTGGCTGGGCTGCTCGGCGAGCGGGTCAGCGATGTCAGCACGCAGCGGGGCCGGTTGAAGGTTGACCGGTTCAACAGCGCCCAGGCTGTGCACGAGTACTTCAAAAACCATTACGGCCCTACGATCAACGCCTACCACGCCATCGGCGACAATTCGGTGCTCGCTGCCGCGCTCGACGCCCAGCTCATTGAACTCGCCCAGCAACACCTCCACGATGGAGTCATGGGATGGGAGTACCTGCTCGTGACCGCGCGAAAGCGTTGAGTCGGGCTGGACCGGCGGCGGGCTCGTAACTTCCGCCCTCAATCGGCCGCGATCTACGCGTTTGTGCTGATGTTTTGCGGTTTTGGGGGCCGCATGCTGGCTAGCATGAGCGAGATCGATCCACGGGCGGAGATGCCGCTGGTGGACTGGAGCGAGCTACGCGTGAGCGGTCTGTTGCCGACGGGCACCGTGACGTTGCTGTTGGCCGACGTCGAGGGCTCCACGCGGTTATGGGAGACCCAGCCAGAGGAGATGACGGCCGCGATCGCTCGGCTCAACAGCGTCGTGTCCGATGTCATCGCTGCCCACGACGGGGTGCGCCCGGTCGAGCAGGGTGAGGGCGATAGCTTCGTGGCCGCGTTCGCCCGTGGTTCGGATGCGGTGGCGGCAGCGTTGGAGTTGCAGCGCGCCCCGTTGGCGCCGATCCGGTTGCGCATCGGGGTGCATACCGGCGAGGTGCAGCTGCGCGATGAGGGTAACTACGCCGGTCCGACGATCAACCGCACCGCGCGGCTGCGCGATCTGGCCCACGGCGGTCAGACCGTGCTGTCGGGCAGCGACCGAACCGCTGGTGGTCGACCGGCTACCTGAGGGCGCCTGGCTGACCGATCTGGGCACCCATGCGTTGCGGGATCTGCCCCGCCCGGAGCGAGTGGTACAGCTGTGCCACCCCGACTTGGTCAACGAGTTCCCGCCGCTGCGCGTGTCTAAAGCCGTTGTCTCCCAGCATCTTCCGGTGCAGCTGACCAGTTTTGTGGGCCGTGACGCGGAGCTGACCCAGCTGCGGGAGCTGCTCGCCCAGAACCGACTGGTGACCCTGAGCGGCGCCGGTGGAGCGGGCAAGACCCGGCTGGCAATACAGCTCGCGGCACAGCTGACCGGCGAATTCGGCCGGTTTCCTGAAGGCGTGTGGTATGTGGATCTGGCGCCCATCACCGACCCCGAGCTGGTGCCCGTGACGGTGGCACGTGCGCTGGGTCTGCCCGACCAGCCCGGCCGCTCCACCATGGACACGCTCACCCGTTTTATCGCCGACCGCCAGATGCTGATGGTCCTGGACAACTGCGAGCACTTACTAGATGCGAGCGCGACACTGGTCAATGCGCTGCTCGCCACTGCTGCGGGATTGACGCTGTTAACCACCAGTCGTGAGCCGATCGGGGTGGCCGGTGAGGTGAGCTGGCGGGTGCCATCGCTGTCGCTGGCCGATGAAGCCATCGAACTGTTCAGCGACCGGGCCCGCCGCGCTCGCCCCGACTTCGCCGTCAGCGACGACAACGCCGCCACGGTGGGCGAGATCTGCCGTCGCCTCGACGGTTTGCCGCTGGCGATCGAGTTGGCAGCTGCACGGGTGCGCGCCCTGTCGCTGGCCGAGATCCTCGAGAGCCTGCATGACCGGTTCCGGTTGTTGACCGGCGGGGCGCGCACCGCGGTGCGCCGCCAGCAGACCCTGCGCGCCTCGGTGGACTGGTCGCACGCCCTGCTGACCGAGCCCGAGCAGGTGTTGTTTCGTCGGCTGGCCGCCTTCCTGGGCGGCTTCGACTTCGACGCCGCCCAGGCGGTCGCCAGCGGTGGTGAGGTCGAGCGCTATCACGTGCTCGACCAGCTCACGCTGCTGGTGGACAAATCGCTGGTGGTGGCCGACGACAGCGGGGACCGGACCCGCTATCGGCTGCTGGAAACCGTGCGCCAATACGCGCTGGAAAAGCTCGGCGAATCCGGCGAGGCCGACGGCGTGCGGGCGCGCCACCGTGATCACTACACGGCGATGGCCGCCGTGCTTGACGCGCCGGCGGGCCGTGATTATGAGCAGTGTCTCGAGCAGGCAAACATCGAGATCGACAACCTGCGCGCCGCATTTTCGTGGAGCCGGGAAAACTCCGACATCGAGCCGGCGTTGACGCTCGCCTCGTCGCTGCAGCCGCTGTGGCTGGCGCGGGGCCGCCTCCGGGAAGGGCTGGCCTGGTTCGAAGCCACCCGCGCCGATCTCGACGCGCAGCAGCTTGAGGTGGCGGCCGCGGTGCGCGCCCGGGCGCTCGCCGACAAGGCCGTTCTCGATACTTATTTGGGCGCCGCGGACAGCCTGGATCAGGCCGAACAGGCAGTGGCGATCGCGCGAGACGTCGATGAACCGGCCCTGCTGGCCCGGACATTGACCGCCTACGGGTTTACCGCCAGCCTGGGCTATCACGTCGAGCTGGCCCGGGGATGCTTCGCCGAGGCGATCGGCCTGGCCCGGGCCGTGGACGATCAGTGGCGGCTGAGCCAGATCCTCGCTGAGCAGGCGCGGTGCGCCCACATCGCGGGTGACCCGCTCGGGATACGCGCGGCCGCCGAAGAAGGACGCGACCTCGCCGACGCAATCGGCGACAGGGTCAACTCGCGTTTGTGTCGCTTTTACCTCGCGGCGGTGCAGCAGTTCAGCGGTGATTTAGCCGGAGCCGCCGCACAGTTCAGCGAGGTGGCCGCTGAGGCCGAGGCGGCTCACGACGAGATATGGAGGGTGACCAGCCTCGGGGGTCACAGCTTTGCACTCGCATGCCAGGGTGAGGCGGCCGCGGCCCGGGCGGCGGCCGAGGCGATCCTTGAGGGCGGGGCGGGTCTTGGCGGAAGGTGGGCGGCGTACGGGCACGTGGTGTCTGGATTCGCGGCCTTGGCCGCCAGGGATTTCGCGGCGGCGCACGAGGCGCGCGAGGCCGCCCTCCAGTGCCCGATTGTCGTGAGCGGTGGCGCGGCGGGATTGCAGCGCATCTGGAATGCCGAGGCTGCGCTAGCAGACCGAGATCTCGCTGCCGCCCGCCGCTGGGCCGACGAGGCCGCCTCGACTTCAACCGGCTGGTATTTGGCGTTGGCGCTCACGATTCGCGCCCGGGTGGCGATCGCGGCGGGTGAGCCGGAGCAGGCCGAGCGCCACGCCCAGGATGCGCTGACGTGCGCCGCCGGAATCGAGGCGTACCTGTTCGTCCCGGACATCCTCGAATGCCTCGCCGTTCGGGCGGGGGACGGCGCCAGTCACCGTGAAGCCGCCCGCCTTTTGGGTGCGGCAGAGAGCATCCGGCAACGCATGGGCGCAGTCCGCTTCAAAAGCTATGACGCCGACTACCACGCATCGGTGGCGGCGCTGCGTGATGCCTTGGGCGAGATGGACTTTGACGCCGCCTGGGCCGAGGGCGCCGCCCTGTCCACCGAAGAGGCGATCGCCTACGCGCAGCGCGGGCGCGGCCAACGCAAACGACCCACCAGCGGCTGGGGATCGCTCACGCCGACCGAGCGCGACGTCGTCCGTCTCGTCAGCGAAGGGCTGGCCAACAACGACATCGCCATCCGGCTTTTCGTCTCACCCCGCACCGTTCAAACCCATCTCACCCACGTCTACACCAAGCTCGGCCTGACCTCACGCGTACAGCTCGCGCAGGAAGCAGCCCGCCACAACTGAAACATCGGTGCGCGAACGGCGGCAATGTACGCGTTTGTGCTGATGTTCTGGGGTCGTGGTCGCCGCATGCTGGCTAGCATGAGCGAAATCGATCCACGCGTGGAGACACCACTGGTGGACTGGAGCGAGCTAGGCGTGAGCGGGCTGTTACCGACGGGCACCGTAACGTTGCTGTTGGCTGACGTCGAGGGCTCCACCCGGCTGTGGGAAACCCAGCCCGACGAGATGACGGCGGCCATCGCACGGCTCAATCAGGTGGTGTCGGCGACTATCGCCGAACACGGTGGCGTGCGCCCGGTAGAACAAGGTGAGGGCGACAGCTTCGTGGCGGCGTTCGCCCGTGCCTCCGACGCGGTGGCAGCGGCCTTGGCATTGCAGCGCGCCCCGTTGGCCCCGATCCGGTTGCGGATTGGCGTGCACACCGGCGAAATCCAGCTGCGCGATGAAGGCAACTACGCTGGCCCGACGATCAACCGCACCGCGCGACTGCGCGATCTAGGACATGGCGGTCAAACCCTGCTATCGGGTGTCACCGAAGCGCTAGTCCTCGACCGGCTTCCCGACGGCGCGTGGCTGACGGATATGGGCAGTCACCCGCTGCGCGACCTGCCTCGCCCCGAGCGGGTTATGCAGCTATGCCACCCGGATCTGGTCAACGACTTCCCTCCGCTGCGGGAACCTAAAGCTGTTGTTTCCCAACATCTTCCAGTGCAGCTGACCAGCTTTGTGGGCCGTGACGCGAGTTGTCGCCCAGGTGCGGGATCTGGTGGCCAAGAACCGGCTGGTGACGTTGACCGGCGCCGGCGGAGTAGGCAAAACCCGGTTGGCAATCCAGATCGCGGGCCAGATCGCCGGCGAGTTCGCCGACGGCATCTGGTACGTGGATCTGGCGCCGATCACCGACCCCGATCTGGTGCCGATCACCACGGCCCGCGCACTGGGCCTGCCCGACCAGCCAGGCCGCTCCACCATGGACACGTTGACACGGTTCGTCGCCGATCGGCAGATGCTGGTGGTACTGGACAACTGCGAGCATCTGCTGGACGCGAGTGCAGAGGTGGTCGTCGCGCTGCTTGGCACCGCTGCAGGGTTGACGCTGTTGACGACCAGCCGTGAGCCGATCGGCGTGGCCGGTGAACTGAGCTGGCGAGTGCCGTCGCTGCCGCTTCTCAATGAAGCGATCGAATTGTTCACCGACCGGGCCCGCCACGCCCGGCCCGACTTCGCTGTTAGCGACGACAACGCCGCAGTGGTGGCCGAAATCTGCGTGCGCCTCGATGGGTTGCCGCTGGCGATCGAGCTGGCGGCGGCGCGAGTGCGGGCCTTGTCGCTGACCGAAATTCTCGACAGCCTGCATGATCGGTTCCGGTTGTTGACCGGTGGTGCGCGCAGCGCGGTGCGCCGCCAGCAGACGTTGCGCGCCTCGGTGGACTGGTCGCATGCGCTGTTGACCGAGCCCGAGCGGGTGTTGTTTCGTCGGCTGGCGGCGTTCATGGGTGGCTTCGATCTCGAAGCCGCCCAAGGGGTCGCCGGCGGGGCCGAGGTAGAGCGCTATCAGGTGCTGGATCAACTCGCCTTGCTGGTGGACAAGTCGCTGGTGGTGGCCGACGAGAGTGGGAGCCGAACCCGCTACCGACTATTGGAGACGGTGCGCCAATATGCGTTGGAGAAACTGGGCGAGTCCGGCGAGGCCGACGCAGTGCGTACGCGTCACCGTGATTACTACACGGCGATGGCCGCCGTGCTTGACGCGCCGGCAGGCCGTGATTATGAGCGGCGTCTCGAGCAGGCCGAAACCGAGATCGACAACCTGCGCGCCGCGTTCACGTGGAGCCGGGAAAACTCCGATATCGAGCTGGCGTTGGCGCTGGCGTCGTCGCTGCAGCCGCTGTGGCTCGCGCGGGGACGCATCCGGGAAGGGCTGGCCTGGTTCGCCGCCGTCCTGGCCGACGACAACGCGCCGCACGCCGAGGTGGGGGCTGCGGTGCGGGCGCGGGCGCTGGCCGATGAGGCCACGCTCGGCATCCGGGTGGGCGTCGCAGAGAGCCTCGATCAGGCTCAGCAGGCCCTGGCGATCGCCCGCGAAATCAATGACCCGGCCCTGCTGGCGCGGGCGCTGACCGCCTGCGGCTCGATCGCCGGCTATAGCTCCAATGCCGAGCTGGCCCGGGCATGTTTCACCGAGGCGACCGAACTGGCCCGCGCGGTCGGCGATCGTTGGAGGCTGAGCCAGATCCTCGCCTGGCAGGCCGCTGCGAACATCCCCCGTGACCCGCTCGCGGTGCGCGCGGCCGCCGAAGAGGGACGCGATCTCGCCGAGGCGATCGGTGACCGGTTCGTCTCGCGCGTGTGCCGCTGGTGCCTCGGAGTGGCACAGACATTTCAGGGTGATCTGGCCGGAGCCGCCGCACAATTCGCCGAGCTGGTGGCCGAGGCCCAAGCCGCTCACGATGGGGTCATAGAGGCGAATAGCCTCGGGATGCAGGGCGCCGTGCTGGCGTACCAGGGTGACACGGGTGCGGCCCGCGCCACCGCCGACGCGGCCGTCGAGGCCGCCGCCGAGCTGGGGGGCAGCCCTGCCGGCCTCGGCTACACGGCGTTGGCTACCGCGGCCCTGGCCGCCGGCGATGTTGCGGCGGCCCGGGACGCGTGCGAGGCGGCCGCGCCGCACCTGAGTGGCTTCCTGGCGATTGCGGCGTTGCAGCGCGCTTTCAGCGCGCAGGCCGCGTTGGCGAGCGGGGATCTGGTCGCGGCCCGCCGAGTGGGCCGACGAGGCCGTCTCGACGACGACCGGCTGGTACCTGTCGGTGGCGTTGACGACGCGCGCCCTGGTGGCGATCGCGCAAACCGAGCTCGACCAGGCCGAGCGCGACGCCCACGACGCGCTCGCGCTCGTCGCCCAACTCGAGGCGTACCTGTTCATCCCCGACATCCTGGAGTGCCTCGCTGCTCTGGCCGGCGACGCCGGTAGTCACCGCGAAGCGGCCCGCCTGTTCGGCGCGGCACACGCCATCCGGCAGCGCATGGGCGCGGTCCGCTTCAAGGTCTACGACGCCAGCTATGAGGCCTCGGTGGCGGCGCTGCGAGATGCAATGGGTGAGAAGGACTTTGCATCCGGCTCGGCCGAGGGCGCGGCCCTATCCACCGAGGAAGCGATCGCCTACGCGCAGCGCGGCCGCGGTGAACGCAAACGACCCGCCAGCGGTTGGGCATCGCTCACCCCGACCGAGCGCGACGTGGTGCGACTGGTCAGCGAAGGGCTGGCCAACAACGACATCGCCACCCGGCTGTTCGTCTCACCGCGCACCGTGCAGACCCACCTCACCCACGTCTACACCAAGCTCGGGCTCACCTCACGCGTGCAGCTCGCCCAAGAGGCAGCCCGGCACACCTGACGTGGCACAGCAGTAACTAACCCGCTTGCTCAGTGAGTTCGCGGCGATCGAAGCTGTCGTGGGTCACCCGCCACGACGCGTATCCGTTGGCCGCGACATGCAGCGTGATGTGTGGTTCGCAGCCGCATTCCTCGACGTGATGTGGCGCCAGATCGTCGATAGGGACGATGTGGATTTCACGGGGTCCGATCCAGCCGGTCCACCAACGCTTGCCGGGACGATCACAGCCGAGCTCGGTGCAGTGAACGGCTTGGATGATCATTGCGGCTGGGGCCGTGGCCAAGCGTCGATGAACCGGTCCATGACGGCGTCCCATTGCATGGCCCGGATCTCGTCGTCGGCGGCGCGGGCTTGCTCGAGGTGCTCGCGCACGAACATCAAGCAGCGCCCGATTCGGGTGGTATCCGTGATTGTTGTTGCCATCGCTGACCTCTCTCGACACGGGAAAGAAAGACCGGTTGGCGTCATTGGCGCTCGGCCAGCAATCGCATCGTCGCATACAAAACGTGGACCGCGCTCACCGACACACGGCGCGCAGCCGAATAACGCGAGCGGCTGTCTAGCCGATGTGCAGCGGGTCGATCTGCACCCGGACCGGCTCGTCGGTTTGCCGGGCACTGGTTACGGCGACGCCGCGCCGCAGCTCCCCCGCCAGCGCCAGGCCCTGCTCGCGGCGAACCCGCAGCAGCATCCGCGTCACCGGAACGTCGGCCGGAGTTCCCGGCGGTCGGCGTGCGCCCGGCGGTAGCTCCACCGGGCCGAGCAGCTCGGCGCTGTCGGGCAGCTGGACTTCGTTGAGCAGCGCAGCCACCGCCTCGGCGCCGCCGTCGAGCGCCGCCATGTGCACACTCGGCGGCAGGGCGACCTCGGTGCGGGCCGCCAGCTCCGCCTCCGCGTGACCGACCGGATCCCAGCGAATCAGCGATTGCACTGTGGGAACCGATGATTCGGCGACCACCGCAACCACTCCGCCGTCCCCGCCTTCACTGCGGGCCCGGACCAACGCCGAAGCGGCCATCCAACGCCGCAGGGTGTCTTCTGTCGCGCGCAGATCCTGACGGCCCAGCAGCGCCCAGCTGTCGAGCAGCAGCGCCGCCCCATACCCGCCGGAAGCGCGTGGTTCCGCGCCCGGTGTGGCCACCACCAGCGCCGGGCGAGCCGCGACCTCGGACACCACCGCTTCGCCCGCCGAGGTGATCACCGTCGTACCCGGAAACGCGCGGCCGAGCTCTTCGGCGGTACGCCGCGCCCCCACCACCACGGCGCGCACCGCATCCGACCCGCAGCGGGTACAGCGCAGCGCGGCATCGGAACGACCACACCACCGGCACACCGGGCCCCTCCCGTCGCGGTCGTCCAACGACAGCGGGCCGGTGCACTGCCGGCAGCGGGCAATCGCCCGGCAGCGCCCGCAGGCCAGCGACGGGACATAACCCCGCCGCGGCACCTGAACCAGCACCGGCGCCCCGGCCTCCAACGCCGAACGGGCGGCGCGCAGCGCAACCGACGGCAGCCGCGCCGAGCGGGCCGCCGGATCCCGTTCCTCGGCGTATCCGCCGTCATCGAGCGCGATCACCCGCGGGCTGCGGGCGCGCACCACCGGACGTGCGGCGACGATGTCGTGCGCCCATCCGCTGCGCACCAGCGCGTGGGCCTCGGCGGTGCGGGCGTAACCGCCGATCAGCGCCGCGCAGCGCATCTGATGGGCGCGCAGCATCGCCACCTCCCGGGCGTGCGGATATGGCGCCCGCGGCTCGGCCAGGGTGTCGTCGCCGTCGTCCCACACCATGACCAGCCCCAGATCGCTGACCGGCGCGAACACCACGCTGCGGGTGCCGATCACCAGCCGCGCGCTGCCCCGCAGCGCGGCCAGCCAGCGCCGGTAGCGCGCTGCCGGCCCCAACCCTGCCGACAACGCCACCACCGCGGATTCGTCGAGCCGTGTCGTCGCGGCGCTCCACATCGCATCCACGTCCCGCTGATCCGGGACGATCACCAACACCCCGCGTCCGGTGCGCACCGTCAGGGCGGCGGCCTCGGCGAAACGGTCCGCCCATGAGTCGCCCGGTAGCACCTGCCAGACTGCGCGGGCGGCGCGCGACTCGCCCAGTGCGGTCAGGAATTGTCCGCCGCGGCCGTATGCCTCCCAGCTTGCCCGGTCGACATCGACAACGACGGGAAGCTCTGGCGGCGTTGGATTTTCGCGCTCCACCTTGGCATGTCGCGGCGGCACCGCCAGCCGCAGCACGTCGGCGCGGGTTCCCGCGTAGCGTGCCGCCACGGCATCGACCAGCCGGCGGATCTCCGGAGTGAGCACCGCTTCGGCGGACACCACGCGGTCAAGCCAGGTCAGCTTGCCGACGTGATCGGTGTCGGTGCGGCGCTCCAGGATGAACCCGTCGACCAGCCTGCCGTGGAATCGGAGCCGCACCCGCACGCCGGGCTGGGCGTCGTCGGATTGCTCGGCGTCCACCAGATAGTCGAATTCGCGATCCAGATGCGGCACCGACAACATCGGCAGCACCCGCGCAATCGGTTCGAATGCGGCGGCCTGCCTGGTCCGCGTGCTCACTCGCCAGGTGTAGCAGAGGTTCCCGACACCCGGCCGAAGAAAAAGCCGGCCGTGATCAGGATCTGCGCCGCCGCGTAGGACCACCAGACGGGCACCGCCAGCGCCTCGTTACCCAGGACGAACCGGCCGATGCCGATCATCGCGTCCGATCCCGCGAAACACACCGCGCCGACCGCCGTCGAGATCGTGGGCAGCCGCGCCAGCAGCGCCGTACACACCATCGCAGCCAGCACGACGATGTAGACCGTGACGGGAATGGTCAGCCCGTCACGTCCCAGGTGCGGCCAGAACCAGACCAGCAGCGCGGCGCACGCCACGCATATCGCCGCGACGGCGATCAGGCGCGGACGCGAGCGAGCCGCCGACCTCGCCAGCGGGAGCAGCACACCCAGAAAGCACAGGTGGGCCACCAGAAATGCCGCCAGCCCGAGCACGAAGGACGGCGTCCACCACGGGATCGCCAGCAGCGCGTCGCCGGCTGCCGAGAAAACCAACGCCAGCATCAGCCAGCGCCGCTCGCGAACGATCGGATGCGCGGCGGCGGCGAACGCCAGCAGGAGTGCCATCGATGCCTTGAAAGCAGGCTGGGCCGTCCACTGTCCGGTCAGCTCGGCGCCCGGCGGGGAACGCAAGGCGGTCACGGTCAGCAACACCCCGTAGGCGAGACCCGCCCAACCGGCGGCCACCCAGGAACCGACCACCACCCGGGATGCGTACGGTGTCCCCATGTCCACCGTCGACGACCCCGGTCCCGCCATCGACCCCATCCTGCAGAAGGTACTGGATGCGGTCCCGTTCCGGTTGTCCGTCGACGACGGCGTCGACGCGGCTCGACGGCAGCTGCGAGATCTGCCGCGGCGCGCCTTTCATCCCGATCTGCGCGTGCAAGACCGCACGATCGACGGGCCGGCCGGCCCGATTAACATCCGGATCTACTGGCCGCCAACCGATCACGACACGCCGCCGGTGGTGCTGTTCTTCCACGGCGGCGGCTTCATCGCCGGCGACCTCGACACCCACGACGGCACCTGCCGCCAGCACGCCGTCGGCGCCGATGCCGTGGTGGTGTCTGTGGACTACCGGCTGGCACCCGAACATCCCTACCCCGCCGCCGTCGACGATGCCTGGGCCGCAACGCAATGGGTCGCCGAGCACGGTAGCGAGATCGACGCCGACGCCAGCCGCCTGGCGGTAGCCGGGGACTCCGCGGGCGGCACGATATCCGCGGTGATCGCGCAACGGGCCCGCGACAACGACGGGCCACCGATCCGGTTCCAGCTGTTGTGGTATCCCTCCACGCTGTGGGACCCGTCGTTGCCGTCGTTCACCGAAAACGCGGAGGCGGCCATCCTCGACCGCGATGCGATCGCCGCGTTCTCGCGTTGGTACGCAGGCGACGTCGACTTATCCGATCCACCGCCCGGGATGGCGCCCGGGCGAGCCGAGAACCTGGCCGGGCTGCCGCCGGGGTATATCGCCGTCGCCGGGCACGACCCGCTGCGCGACGACGGGATCCGCTACGGCGAACTGCTGGCGGCCGCTGGCGTTCCCGTCGAGGTGGACAACGCCGAGACCCTGGTGCACGGTTACGTCGGCTACGCCGGGGTGGTGCCCGCCGCGACGGCCGCCCTTGACCGCGGACTGGCCGCACTGCGTGCCGCGCTGCATTAGCCGGTACTTAAGGTAGGTCTATGACGGAGCCGACCACGACCCGACCACCGATTGACCCGATGCTGAAGGCAATCCTCGACGCGTTCCCGCTGACGTTCACCGCCGCCGACGGTGTCGAGGTCGCGCGCGCGAAAATACGCCAGCTGCAGGCGCCCCCGGAACTGCTGCCGGACATGCGGATCGAGGAGCGAACGGTCGGGCACGGCGACCTCACCGACATCCCGGTTCGCATCTACTGGCCGCCGATCCCCGAGCACACCGACTTGCCGGTGGTCGTCTTCTACCACGGCGGCGGCTGGTCGATCGGCGACCTGGACACCCACGACCCGCTCGCCCGCGCGCACGCCGTCGGCGCCGAGGCCATCGTGGTGTCCGTCGACTACCGACTCGCCCCGGAACACCCGTTCCCGGCCGGGGTGAACGACTGCTGGGCGGCGCTGCAATGGGTCAGGGAGCATGCCGCCGAGCTGGGCGGCGACCCGAACCGGATCGCCGTCGCCGGCGACTCGGCCGGCGGCAACCTGTCCGCGGTGATGGCGCAGCTGGCCCGCGACAATGCCGACAGTGGCGGGCCGCGCCTGGCGTTCCAGCTGCTGTGGTATCCGACGGCCACGGCCGACCTGTCGTTGCCGTCGTTCACCGAGAACGCCGACGCGCCGATCCTGGACCGCGAAGTCGTCGAGGCGTTCGTGGCGTGGTACCTGCCGGGCGTCGACATCAGCGACCCGACCACGCTGCCGGTCACCTTGGCTCCGGCCAACGCCGCCGACCTGTCCGGCCTGCCGCCGGCCTACATCGGTACCGCCGAACATGATCCGCTGCGCGACGATGGAGCCCGCTACGCCGAGCTGCTCAAGGCCGCGGGTGTGCCCGTCGAACTGCGCAACGAACCGACGATGGTGCACGGCTTCGCCAGCTTCGCGTTGCTGA
>CAVRER010000081.1:0-87832 GCA_963720085.1 uncultured Actinomycetota bacterium | reverse complement strand
TGGTCATCACCGAGTTGCCGTATCAGGTCAACCACGACAACTTCATCACCTCGATCGCCGAGCAGGTCCGCGACGGCAGGCTGGCCGGGATCGCCAACATCGAAGACCAGAGCAGTGACCGGGTCGGGCTGCGCATCGTCGTCGAGATCAAGCGCGACGCGGTGGCCAAGGTGGTGCTGAACAACCTCTACAAGCACACCCAGCTGCAGACCAGCTTCGGCGCCAACATGCTGGCCATCGTCGACGGCGTGCCGCGCACGCTGCGGCTGGACCAGCTGATCCGCTACTACGTCGAGCACCAACTCGACGTCATCATCCGGCGCACCACCTACCGGCTGCGCAAGGCCAACGAACGGGCCCACATCCTGCGCGGCCTGGTCAAAGCGCTGGACGCGCTCGACGAAGTCATCGCCCTGATCCGGGCATCGGAGACGGTCGACATCGCCAGGGCCGGCCTGATCGAGCTGCTCGACATCGACGACATCCAGTCCCAGGCCATCCTGGACATGCAGCTGCGCCGCCTGGCAGCGTTGGAGCGCCAGCGCATCATCGACGACCTGGCCAAGATCGAAGCCGAGATCGCCGACCTGGAAGACATTCTGGCCAAGCCGGAGCGCCAGCGCCGGATCGTGCACGACGAGCTCGCCGAGATCGTCGAGAAGCACGGCGACGACCGCCGCACCCGGATCATCGCCGCCGACGGCGAAGTCAGCGACGAGGACCTGATCACGCGCGAAGACGTCGTCGTCACGATCACCGAAACCGGGTACGCCAAGCGCACCAAAACCGACCTGTACCGCAGCCAGAAGCGCGGCGGCAAAGGGGTACAGGGCGCCGGGCTGCAAGCAGGACGACATCGTGCGGCACTTCTTCGTCTGCTCGACCCACGACTGGATCCTGTTCTTCACCACCCAGGGCCGGGTGTATCGGGCCAAGGCCTACGACCTGCCGGAAGCCTCGCGGACCGCGCGCGGCCAGCACGTCGCCAACCTGCTGGCCTTCCAGCCCGAGGAGCGGATCGCTCAGGTGATCCAGATCCGCAGCTACGAGGACGCCCCGTATCTGGTGCTGGCCACCCGCAACGGGCTGGTCAAAAAGACCAAGCTGACCGACTTCGACTCCAATCGGTCGGGCGGGATCGTGGCGGTCAACCTGCGCGACGGCGACGAACTGGTCGGGGCGGTGCTGTGCTCGGCCGAGGACGACCTGCTGCTGGTCTCGGCCAACGGCCAGTCGATCCGGTTCTCCGCGACCGACGATGCGCTGCGGCCAATGGGCCGCGCGACCTCGGGCGTCCAGGGCATGCGCTTCAACACCGACGACTATCTGCTGTCGCTCAACGTGGTCAGCGAAGGCACATACTTGCTGGTCGCGACGTCCGGGGGGTATGCCAAACGCACGGCGATCGAGGAGTACACCGCGCAGGGCCGCGGCGGGAAAGGCATCTTGACGATCCAGTACGACACCCGTCGTGGCAAGCTGGTAGGGGCGCTGATCGTCGACGACGACAGCGAGGTGTACGCGATCACCTCCGGCGGCGGGGTGATCCGGACGGCGGCCAGGCAGGTCCGGAAGGCCGGACGGCAGACCAAAGGTGTTCGGTTGATGAACTTGGGCGAGGGCGACACACTGTTAGCCATCGCACGTAACGCCGAAGAAGCTGACGAAGTCGCCGTTACCGACGACGATTCGGGTACCGCACCCGACGCGTGAGCGATCGCCGACCGCCCCGGCGGCCGGATGCACAGTTAGGAGCCGTGGGGTGACTTCACCGAACGAGCCGGGATATCCCGGATCGGGCGAAAGCCCGAACGGGAATGGCTCGGTCGACCGGGGAGGCGCACAGCGGCCGCCCCATGCGGCCGGCGCCGAGGCCGGCGAATCCTCGCGGCAGCGTGGCGGCGCTCGATCCTCGCAGGCACAACGGCGTCCGCCGGCGGATGCGCCGAAACCGCGCGAGCCGCGACCGGCCGGCCGCCCCACCGCCGCCCCCAATGCCGACGCCCGGTTGAGCCGCTTCATCTCGGGTACCGCCGCGCCGGGCGCCGCCAAGACGCCACCGCCCGACGTCGGCGCGCCAGCAGAGCCCGGCGCGCGGCGAAACCCGGCACGACGAGGCCTACGCCAGCGAACTACCCGACCTGTCGGGTCCGATCCCCCGGGCCGGACAGCGCAAACCAGCCGCCGAGCCAGCGCCGGACACGTCGACGACTCCGGTGCGAACCGAACGCCGCATCCAGGTGTCCGGGCGAGCCCGAGGCCCGGTACGTGCCAGCATGCAGATCCGGCGAATCGATCCGTGGAGCACGCTGAAGGTGTCGTTGGTGCTTTCGGTGGCGTTGTTCTTCGTTTGGATGATCGCCGTGGCGTTCCTCTATCTAGTGCTCGGCGGCATGGGCGTCTGGAGCAAGCTCAACAGCAATGTCGGCGATCTACTGAACAACACCAGCGGCAGCAGCGCCGACTTGGTATCCAGCGGCACGATCTTCGGCGGTGCTGTCCTGATCGGCTTGGTGAACATCGTGTTGCTCAGCTCGATGGCGACCATCGGCGCGTTTATCTACAACCTGACTACCGACCTGATCGGCGGCGTCGAGGTGACGCTGGCCGACCGGGATTAGTGGTTTGGGTGCGGACGCTGCGGTGGGGTAATCTCGTCGCTCGGCCGTATGCGGGTACGGGCCTATAGCTCAGGCGGTTAGAGCGCTTCGCTGATAACGAAGAGGTCGGAGGTTCGAGTCCTCCTAGGCCCACAACCATGTGTTTGCCAAGACGTTTCGTGAGACTGGTGTTGCCGCTGGCAGCGATCGCCGCAGTGGCGGTGGTGATCCGGTCCCGACACGGCGTCGAGGTCTGGCACGTGGCCGCCGACCAGATCGATGGTCGGAATGCGGGGCCTTAGCTCAGTTGGTAGAGCGCTGCCTTTGCAAGGCAGAAGTCAGGGGTTCGAATCCCCTAGGCTCCACAACATAACCGCAGCTCAACGGCATAAAGCCGAACCGTTAGCGCACCACCTGCAACCGGGTGGGCACATTTTGGGCACACTTTTCCGACGCCCCAGAATTTGCCAGCGAATCCAGGCGCAGAAGTCCGGATCGAGCCGGTTTAGCGAGTAGGGTTGGGCACTCCTGCGGCGGTCATAGGCGCCAGGACGTGAAAGTGGTGCTGACGATGGCGCATGACGTGATGATCAGCCATTCGCACGCGGACAAACTCGCCGCCGATGCCGCCTGCGCCGCGCTTGAGGCGAGGGGAATCCGCTGCTGGATCGCACCACGGGATATCAACCCGGGACAGGATTGGGCAGCTTCCATCGTGGAGGCGATCCGGGGTGCTCGGGTAATGCTGCTCGTCTTCAGTCGCAATGCAAATCAGTCGGCCCAAGTCCAACGGGAAGTCGGGCAAGCTGCGAATTCCGGGAAGGTGCTCCTTCCTCTCCGGATTGAGGACGTGTTGCCGGAGGCGGCGCTCGAGTATTACCTCGGTAGTCCGCACTGGCTGGATGCGATCACTCCACCGTTTGAGGCGCACCTGGAGAAGTTGGCCGATGCCTGCGCGAGCCTGTTGGCGGTCACCGGTCGATCGACTCAGGACGCGGATAAGGGCTCCGCGGCCGGCAACCCTCTCGTGGTTGTCACGACACTTCCGACCGAGCAACCATCCGCTGACCGGCCGCTCCCTGAGACGGTCCCAACGGGACCGCCGCCGTGGTGGCGCCGCCAACGCCGACAGGTGGAAGTGGGCCTGATCGCCGCGACAGTCGTGATCCTAGGCGCCGCCGGCTACCTGCTACGGCCGCACCCCGCCGCACCCCAAACCCCTACCGCGCAACCCGCACCGACCACGACGACCACCGCGCCTTCTGTCGCGGAGGCCGCGCTGGAGGGGCTGCTGCTCAGCCCCGACCAAATCAACACCGCGATGGGCACCACCGGAATGACGGTCACCGACACGCCCACCGCGATGGTCGACGACAGCGCCCACGTGGCGGACAAGGCCTGCCTACCCCTGGGGAGCCCGGTGGAGGCCCTGGTCTATGCCGGCAGCGGGTCGAGCGCCATGCGCGCGCAGCTCTCAAGAGCCCGGCCCCATTCATCTTGTCGATCAGGGTGTGGTGTTGTTTTCCTCCGCGCATGATGCGGACGCGTTCTTCACCGCCTCCGCCCAAAGCTGGCCGGCCTGCTCCAACCGGCAGTACACCGTCACCGTGGCCGGCGCAACCCGATCAGGTGTTCACCGTGGGGCCGGTCTCCAACATCAACGGCACCCTGAGCGCCACCAAAACCCTCGAGACCGGCTATTGGCTTTGGAGTCCTGTCAGCGGGCGCTGACCGTGGCCAACAACGTCGCCATCGACGTCCAGGCGTGCAGCCAAACCAGTCCGACTCCCAGTCCGACTCCGCGGTCAACATCGCGCATCAGATCGCCGCCAAAGTACCCACAACGTAGAGACATTCCGTCAGACTGGTGCTCCCTTTCACGGGCCTCACCGACATTTGGGGGCGGTGGACTGCCGCACCGTCTACGGTCACCGAGTCAGACCCCACTCGACGCCGCGGTATCACCCCTCAGGGCACCCCCAAGGGGTGTGGCCGCGCGGGTTTTACTGTGCGCAGCGGGGTTTCGCGGCGCAGGCACGAGGGTGAGGCGTTCTGAAGCTTCGGCGGCGGCCCGTGATCGTTGGGTTCGACGGGGAAAGCCAAGAACTGTGGGCAAGGCTGGTGATTCGGTGCTGATCTGGTGTCCCTCACCGGCTGCGGTATTCGGGAGTTTCGATTGCCTGCGGCTGCGTCTGTGGTGGTGCTTTGATGCTGATGGTCCTGCGTTTGCAGGCACCAAGGCCTTGGGGGTTGTTGATGGTCGGTGATTACGAGCGTGTCGGGGTGGTGGCGCGTGGTGCACACAGCACGATCTGGAAGGGTTTCGATCCCGGGCTCAAGCGTGAGGTGGCACTTAAGCAGCTGTCGGGTTCGGGCGCCGGCGAGGCGGCTCGCCGCGAGGCCGCCGCGCTGGCCGGGTTGCGGCACCCCAACATCTTGTCGGTGTATGACGTCCTTGAGGACGCCGAGGGCGTGTGGCTGATCGAGCAGTGGATCACCGGCGCACCGCTATCGGCGGTGTTGGCGGTGACCGGGAAACTGCGGGGGATCGACGCTTTGGCCTTGATCCATGGTGCGCTGCAGGGTCTGTCGTATGCTCACGGGCGCGATGTGGTTCATGGTGACGTCACGCCGGGCAATATTTTGATCGACCAGAGCGGCACACCGATGTTGGTGGATTTCGGTTTGGCGGTCGCCCCGGGTCAGTTGAGTTTGGGTGGTACGCCGGGTTATATGGCGCCGGAGGCTGCTGCGGGCCAGCCGGTCGATAAGCGCTCGGATGTGTATAGCAGTTGTGTGGTGTTGGCCGAACTGCTCAGAGGTGCGCGACTGTTCACCACCGCGAGCAGCCTGGCCCTGACCCGTGAGCAGGCCAGCGCCGCACCGCAACTCGACGGGATCGAAGCACCGGTGGCCGCGGTGCTGAGTACCGGGTTGCATCCCCGACCCGAGGAGCGGCCCACCGACGCCCAAACCCTGCTGACCCAACTCGAATCGGCGATCGAAAAAACCCACGGCCGCCGCTGGCTGGCCGCCGCCGGGACTGGGCGCTATCGGTTCGACCGCGGCCACTATCGCCGCCGGAACCACCCTGACCGGCGCCACGGCCACCACCGCAACCGGTGCGAGCACGGCCGCCGCGGCCAAACCAGGCACCTCGATGCTCACTCGTGGGAAGGTCATCGGCGCAGCCGCAACAGTCGCCGCCGTCATCGCAGTGGCAGCGTTGGTCCTGTTACGCCCCGCACCGCCCCACCAGACCGCGGCACAAACAACGACACCCCCGCCCGCCGCCGCTACAGCCGCGACCCCACAGGGAACCCAACTGGATATCGACGGCATCTACCTGTGGCACCAAACCAGCGCCGACAATCCGTCATGCACCGGTCGTAGGAATGACTACACCATCACCATTACCCACCAAGGCAACACGCTGACCATGAATGGCACGGCGACCGGCCCCCTGAACGCCGACGGATCGTTCTCGGTCAACGACGGCGGCATGACTGTCCGGGGTGTCTTCGCCACCGAAGGCGGCCGCACCGTCATCCGCGACGGCGTAGTCGACGATTACTGCCGCGCTCACTTCGTGGCCACCAAGCAGTGAACGACAACCCAGGATCGCCCCATCTGGAAGCCCGTTAGAAGCCCGGGTTAAGCGGAGGGTCCTCGTTCGGTCGCCGCTCCGTTTGGATAGAGCGCACAAGGGTGTAGGAATCACGCCTTCCTCGGATTGGAGCCCGCGCCGCCCTTGCACTCTCTGCCGCGAAAGTTCTGTCGAAGTGGCAGCAGCCCGCCGAGACGCACTCGACGCCGCTGACGTCGAGCTGCGCCGCCTAATCCGCGGGGGATTGGAGCTCGGCATCCCCGCTGTACAACTCGCCAAGGCTGCCGGCGTGACGAGACCGCGCGTTTACCAGATCAGGGACGGGCGACGGTAAGCGGGGCAGGCTCCACAAGCAATAAGCGCAGCTCAGGCACTGTTTACCGCCCGCAGCTTTGGGGTCGGATTGCCGTCCGTGCTCACATTTTGCCCACACGTTTGGGTTAACAAGTCGTTGATGGCGACGCCGACAGCTTCAGCATCCGACCCTTACAGGTGGCCGTAGCGGTCAAGCGTGAGGCCGGCCGACTCGTGCCCCAGCATCCGCCGCGCACGAGCCACCGCAGCCTGGTGCCCGACCGGCGCCCCGATGCGGGCCGATCCGGTGGCCGTGCGGGCAACGCAGTGTGATCTGACCATCCATTGCCCGGTCGTTGACTGCACCAGCTCGCCGATCGCGGGCATACATCGACGGCAGACCGTCGATGATCTGAGGGAATGAGCCGAGCGCTCACGGCGTTGAACTTTGTTAGACAAGCTAGCCAAGCACGGCCAGCCCCGCCAATCGAAGGAGTGCTGCCATGAGGATTCGACCGAAGTACATCACAACGCTGTTGGTGGCGGGAGCCGCCGCGGCAGCGATCGCCGCCGCACCGACGGCGGTGGCCGCTCCCGCTTCGGCCCAGCCGGCCGGGATCGCCACCGCCTGGATGGACGGCCACGGCGGCTGGGGCGGCGGTGACCACGGCGGCTGGGGCGGCGGTGACCACCGCGGCTGGGGCGGTGACCGCGGCTGGGGCGGTGACCGCGGCTGGGGCGGCTGGCAATGGTGGGTGCCGCGATGGTGATGGGCTATCCAATCGATGGGCCGCTGCAACCACGGTCTTAAGCACCGTGATTGCTGCGACGATCGGCCCACCCCCGAAGGATGACGGGCCGACGAGCGCAGCCTGGCGAGCGTCACCCGGCGGGCTCACGACACACCCGGCGAGCGGCGGTTAGCACCCGCAGCTCGCTGTCGATGGTCTCCCGGTCGCGCGACTTCCTGTCGACCCCATTGGTGACTTGGCCGTGGGCCTGGATTACACGTTGTTTGCCAGCGGCATCCCGGGGGTGGGCACGGGCATCGCGATCTTGTGCAACTCCCCTATGACATCGCCGTGGCCCTTTTGTACCTCCCCCTCCTCCCCTTTATTCTCGCCGGCGCTTAGTGATTGACCATCGAATCGATGATCGCCCGCCAGCGGTTCGGCCGCGACGGTCGGTTGTTCGCTGGCTGTCGAGGCCGATGTTCGGTGACCGGGTGACGGATCGAAGGGGTGACGTGCCGACGCCGTGCCCACAAATTGCCCACAGTTACAGATAACCGGCGTGAACTACCGTGATGTGATTCAGCACTTCGGGTACCCCGAAACCCCATGAAGAGCAGCATGATTCGCCTTTGCAAGGCAGAAGTCAGGGGTTCGAATCCCCTAGGCTCCACGGCGGCATGGCGGGATTTCGCGCGGCTAGGGGCGGGGTTGCACGTCGACACTCGGCGGCCGCGGCGACGGCTTCGGCCGTGTCGAGCGGCGGACGATCGAGAACGCCGCGGCGCCGCCGGCGAGGACCGCGACGGCCACTGCCGCAATCAGCCACGGGCGTTTGCCGCGCCGCTGGGATCGGCGGGCCTGCTGAAGCGCTTGCGGCAGTCCGCTAACCACCTCCTGCGCGGCGGCCAGCTCTTGCGCAAGGGTCTCTTGGGCGGTTTGCAAATCCCGGGCCAGTCGGCCCTCCCGGTAACGGCGACGCAGATTCGACGCGCCGGCCTGCGCGGAGTGAGCGCCCAGTCCGACGATGCCGCGGGTAAGGTCGACCGGCCCGACCGCCGTGTAGGTCAGGCCGCGGGATAGCCGCTGCCGCGGGGTCAACCGGGTGTGGTTCCTCGCGCTCATTTCTCGCCTTCCCCGGCCGTTTTCGCACGACCGTGCTTCGGTACTTCCAGACTGTAACTATCGGCAGCCCGGTGAGCGTGTGCGGGTAAGGGTGATGGCAGACTGTGATGCCGTGACTACCAGCCCGATTCAGACTGCCACTGCCACACTGCACACCAACCGCGGCGACATCAAGATCGCGCTGTTCGGAAACCACACCCCCAAGACCGTCGCCAACTTCGTCGGCCTGGCCCAAGGCACCAAGGAGTATTCGACCGAGAACGCCTCGGGCGGTAGCTCCGGCCCGTTCTACGACGGCGCAATCTTTCATCGGGTGATCAGCGGCTTCATGATCCAGGGCGGCGACCCGACCGGGACCGGCCGCGGCGGCCCGGGGTACAAGTTCGCCGACGAATTCCACCCCGAGTTGCAGTTCGACAAGCCCTACCTACTGGCAATGGCTAACGCCGGCCCGGGAACCAACGGGTCGCAATTCTTCATCACGGTTGGCAAGACCCCGCATCTGAACCGGCGGCACACCATCTTCGGCGAGGTCGTCGACACCGATTCGCAGGAGGTCGTCGACACCATCGCCACCACTGGCACCGATCACGGTGACCGGCCGACCGAACCGGTCGTCATCGAGTCGATCACGATTTCCTGAACGGGCTGCCCGGCAGCCGATCAGGGGCCGGCGTAGCGGTGAGCGGTCAGCACGTCGAGCACCTGCAACGGGTCGGTGCCAAGATCCCAACGCGAGAAGATCAGCAGCCGGCCGTCCTCCGCGTCGATCTCGAGCAGCCGCATTTTGCGTCCGATCCGGCGGAATTCGGTGATCCGGATGATCTTGATGTCGGCCCGCTGCAGAAGCTGCGTTCGCCACCATCCGCGGACCCGGAGACCGTCGGACGTGATTGCCAGCTTCGGACGTGCGCGCCACGACGCGCTTGCAAACAAGATCAGGCCGACCGCGGAAATACCGAGCAGTAACCGCCCCGGGGGGTCTGTGACGACAGTCACACAAGCGATAGCCATCACAATGCCGGCGATGCCGCAAGCTGCTATTCCGGTTGAAGACGGCGACCATTGCGTTTGCTGCACGGCGCTCCTAGGCGGGCCTACCACTGTCGATGGGGTTATCCACAAGCGCTATCAACAATGGGGATGAATCACACGCGTGTGATCTACTAGGTCCGAGGTTGCCGGCCCAGTAACCGCGCAGACCGAAAATGAATTCATTACGGTCGCGTCAATGGCTACCGCCACCGCATTGTGAGCAACAACCCACTGATCATGAAAGCAAACGCGACGGCGTAGTTCCACGGGCCGAGGTTGGCCATCCAAGTGAGCATCGAGGGTGCGTCGGGGCCCGTTGCGGCCAGCTGGAAGACCATCAGCCAGACCAGGCCGATCAGCATCAAGCCGATGAACAACGCGACGAACCACACACTGGACGGGCCGGCCTTGACCTTGACCGGCGTACGGCTCACCGTATGGGCGGTGAAGTCGGTTTTCTTGCGGACCTTGGACTTGGGCATATATACCTCGGGGGTGCCTCGGCGATTACGGTATTCAGGGCGGGTGTGCAACGACGAGCCTAACGCACCTACCAGCAGCGAACGGAGAGCCGATGGCCAAACGGGTCGGCCGGGAGAAATCGCGCCCATCGCCCTGGCGGGTCGGCGTTCCGCTGGTCTGCCTGCTGGCCGGGTTGCTACTGGGCGCCACGCACGGGGTGTCCCGTGGCGGCGAGATCCGGCGCAGTGACGCACCTCGGCTGGTGGACTTGGTCCGCGTGGAGCAGTCCGAGGTCGACCGGCTGAATGCAGAACGGGATCGACTGGCCAACACCATCGACTCGACGCATGGCCGGTCGTCGGACACCGCGCTGGCGGCGATGCTGCGGCGGTCCGCCGAGCTGGCCGGTGACGCCGGTCTGGACCCTGCGCACGGGCCGGGCCTAGTCGTGACGCTCAACGACGCGCAGCGAGATGCCAACGGCCGCTTCCCGCGCGACGCCTCCCCGGATGACCTCGTGGTGCACCAACAGGACATCCAGGCCGTGCTAAACGCGTTGTGGAGTGCCGGCGCGGAGGCGATTCAGATGCAGGACCAGCGCATCATCGCCACCTCGGCGCCGCGCTGCGTTGGGAACACACTGCTGCTCAACGGTCGGACCTATAGCCCGCCGTATACGGTCACCGCGATCGGCGACGCCGCGGCCATGCAGGCGGCGTTGGCCGCCGCTCCCCTGGTGAACCTCTACAAGCAATACGTGGTGCGGTTCGGCCTCGGCTACACCGAGCAAGTCACGCCTGATGTCCGGATAACCGGGTACAGCGAGCCGGTGCGGATGCACTTCGCCCAGCCGGCCGGCCCGGTCAGCTACTGACGCAGCCTGCCTTCGAGCCCAACGGTAATCTGGCACGATGCGGATCTTGGTCGTCGACAACTACGACAGTTTCGTCTTCAACCTGGTGCAGTACCTCGGGCAGCTGGGCGTCGAGGCACAGGTTTGGCGCAACGACGACGCTCGGCTGTCCGACCATGCCGCGATTGCCGCCGAAGTCGACGGGATCCTGCTCAGCCCGGGCCCGGGCACCCCGGAGCGCGCGGGCGCATCGATCGACTTGGTGCGCGCCTGCGCTGCGGCGAACACTCCGCTGATGGGCGTGTGCCTGGGGCACCAGGCCATCGGCGTCGCGTTCGGCGCCACCGTGGATCGCGCTCCCGAGTTGCTGCACGGCAAAACCAGCAGCGTCTTCCACACGAATACCGGTGTGCTGCAAGGACTTCCAGACCCCTTCACGGCGACGCGGTATCACTCGCTGACCATCTTGCCGGAAACCCTGCCCGCCGAGTTGGAGGTGACCGCCCGCACCCGCAGTGGTGTGATCATGGGCGTGCGGCACACCGAGCTGCCGATCCACGGGGTCCAATTCCACCCGGAATCGATACTCACCGAAGGTGGCCATCGAATGCTGGCCAACTGGCTGGCCTACTGCGGTCAGGTCCGCGACGACGGGTTAGTGCGGCGGCTGGAAAACGAGGTGGTGAGCAGTTTGGCTACGGTGCGGCACTCCGCCGAGATGGGCGCTGCGGCTACTGACCGAACTTCAGCGTGATGGGCGCGTCCTTGTTCACACCCTGGCCCGCGGCCGGACTCTGGAGCACCACCCGGTTGTGCTGTGAACCGCCCGCGTCGACGTCGGCGCCCTTGATCAGCACGCCGGTCCACCCGAGCGCTTGCAGCTGCGGGTAGGCATCGGTCCAGAACAGTCCCGATAAATCCGGCATGAGGAACTGGTTGCCCTTGGAGACCTGGAGGTCGATCACCGTATCGACCGGAACAGTCGCTCCTGCAGCCGGATTGGTCCCGATCACATCGCCGGCCGGACGGGGGCTGTCGACGGCGCTCTGGCTGAATTTGCTGAACCCGTAGACGGTGAGGTTCTTCTGCGCGAGGTCGACGGTCTGCCCTGCGACATCGGGAACCTGCTTGGTCGACGGACCCGAGCCGACGATCACGGCGATCTCATTGGTGATCGCCGACGTCTGGTTGGCCGGCGGGTTGGTCCCGATGACCTTGTCTTTCATCTCCGGCGTGGACGGCGAGTGGACCTCCTTGAAGCGGCCGAACCCGGCCGACTTCAGCTTCTTCACCGCGGAGGCATAGCTCAGCGAAGACACATCCGGCACTTCGCGCTGCTCGGGTCCGGTGGAGACGTTGACCGTGATCAGGTCGCCGGCCCCAACTTTGGCGTTGGCGGCCGGGTCAGTGCCGATGACGTGATCGGGCTGGACGGTGGAATCCGGCTTCTGCTGGGTGCGCGTTTTGAAGCCGTGGTTTTGCAGCGCGGCAATCGCATCGGCGGACGCCTGGCCCCGTACGTCGGGCACCTGGACATCGCGCAGCCCGCCCCCGAAGGTGTGGATCAGGATGGTGACGATGACGGTCAGCACTGCCAGCGCTGCGACCGCGATGACCCAGCGGCCGACTGAACCGCCGTTGCGGTCACGGGTGAAGTCGAGTTCCTGGCGGGGTAGCGGATCGGTGCGCGGCCCGGCCGAGTCGCTGGGATGCGGCGACGCCAGCAGCGCCGAGCGGTCGGCGTCGGTGAGGACCTTGGGCGCCTCGGGCGGCTCGCCGTTGTGCACTCGAACCAGGTCGGCGCGCATCTCCGCGGCGGTTTGATAGCGGTTCTCCGGATTTTTGGCCAGCGCCTTGAGTACGACGGCGTCGAGGTCGGCGGAGATGCCCTCATGCCGCCCCGACGGCGGAACAGGGTCCTCGCGGACATGCTGGTAGGCCACCGCGACAGGTGAGTCACCGACGAAAGGTGGCTCGCCGGTGAGCATTTCATAAAGCACGCAGCCCAGCGAGTAGACGTCGGAGCGGGCATCGACCGAATCGCCGCGAGCCTGCTCGGGAGAGAGGTATTGCGCGGTACCGATGACCGCCGCGGTCTGGGTGACGCTGTTTCCGCCGTCGGCGAGCGCCCTGGCGATGCCAAAGTCCATCACCTTCACCGCGTTGGTGGTGCTGATCATGATGTTCGCCGGCTTGACGTCGCGGTGGATGATGCCGTGCTGGTGAGAAAAGTTGAGCGCCTGGCAGGCGTCGGCGATGATCTCGATAGCCCGCTTGGGCGGCAGCGGTCCCTCGGTGTGGACGATGTCGCGCAGCGTGACGCCGTTGACGTACTCCATCACGATGTAGGGCAGCGGGCCGGCGGCGGTTTCGGCTTCGCCGGTGTCGTAGACCGCGACGATCGCCGGGTGGTTTAGCGCGGCGGCGTTTTGCGCCTCCCGCCGGAAGCGCAGGTAAAAGCTGGGGTCACGGGCCAGGTCGGCGCGCAGCACCTTGACCGCTACTTCGCGGTGTAACCGTACATCCCGGGCCAAGTGGACCTCGGACATGCCGCCGAAGCCCAGGATTTCGCCCAGCTCGTAGCGGTCGGACAGGTGTTGCGGGGTCGTCATCACGGTGTCTCGTGTCGGGGTGGCAATGCGCGGGGGTGGATCAGCGCGACCGCCTGCCTGTAGTGAGGCGGCGGGCTTTGCCGTCCAGCATTACCTGTTACCCCTCGATCCGTCCAATTTGTCGGATGTGCCGGAGCCGACCCGGGCTTGCTGGGCGGCGGCCCCGTATCGGTCACGGTCGGTGTGGACGGTTGCTGCTGGGGGCTGTTGTCGTGCCGGTCCATGACGATGATCACCGCGATGATGATCGCCAGCACACCCAGCGCCCCAGCGGCCCACAACAGCGCACGCTGACCGGACGAGAAGGTGCGCCGGGCCGGCGGCGTGCGGTGACCGCCGGTGGTCCGACGGGCGGTGGCAGCCCGGCCGGTGGGGTTGGCCGCGGCCCGTGCCTGTGCGCCCGACGGAATGGCGGCCGGGGTGGCGCGGCCGACGGGTGCCCCCTGATTGGGTCGCGGCGGCCTGCGTCCGGCGCGGACGGCGGCGACGGCGTCGGCGAACGGTCCCCCGCTGCGATAGCGCATGCCGGGGTTTTTGACCAGGGTTATCTCGATCAGCTCACGCACATTGGGCGGCAGATCGGACGGCAGCGGCGGCGGCGGCTCTTTGATGTGCTTCATCGCCACCGTCAACGCGCCGTCACCGGTGAACGGGCGCTTACCCGAAATCGCTTCGTAGCCAACGACTCCCAGCGAGTAGACATCGCTGGACGGAGACGCATCGTGGCCGAGCGCCTGCTCGGGGGCGATGTACTGAGCGGTTCCCATCACCATGCCGGTCTGGGTCACCGGAGCGGCGTCGACGGCCTTGGCGATACCGAAGTCGGTGATCTTCACCTGACCGGTGGGAGTGATCAGAATGTTGCCGGGTTTGACGTCGCGATGCACCAGACCGGCGGCGTGCGCGACTTGCAGCGCACGCCCGGTCTGCTCGAGCATGTCCAGCGTGTGCCGCAATGAGAGGCGGCCGGTGCGTTTGAGCACCGAGTTGAGCGGCTCGCCGTTGACCAACTCCATCACCAGGTAGGCGGTACGCCCCTCGCCGTCCATCTGTGTCTCGCCGTAGTCGTGCACGCTGGCGATCCCGGGGTGGTTGAGCATCGCGGTGGTACGCGCCTCGGCGCGGAACCGCTCAATGAACTCAGGGTCCTGGGAGAACTCCTGCTTGAGGACCTTGACTGCGACACGCCGCCCCAGCCGGCTGTCCACCGCCTCCCACACCTGGCCCATGCCGCCGGTGGCGATGAGGCGCTGTAACCGGTACCGGCCAGACAGCGTCACGCCTACTCGCGGGCTCATGGTCCTCCCTGCAGCGCGGCCTCGATCACGGCCCGCCCGATCGGTGCGGCGAGCGCGCCGCCAGTCGCGGACAACCGGTCGGCGCCGTCCTCCACGAGCACCGCAACGGCCACCTTCGGACTCTGTGCGGGCGCGAAGGCGATGTACCACGCGTGAGGTGGCGTGTGGCGCGGGTCGCTGCCGTGCTCAGCGGTGCCAGTCTTGGATGCGATCTGCACGCCGGGGATCGCCCCTTTCTGCTGTGTGACATTCTCGGCGCCGACCATCAACTCTGTTAGCTTAGCGGCGACCTCCGGGGAGACTGCACGGCGCTGTTGGTGCGGCGCGGTGGTGCTGATGTTAGCCAGATCGGGCCCCTGCAGGCTGTTCACCAGATAGGGCTGCATGGTTACACCGGCATTGGCGATGGTAGCGGCAACCACTGCATTTTCCAGCGGGGTCAGTGCGACATCTTTTTGGCCAATACTCGACATTCCCAGCGCGGCAGCGTCCGGGATCGGGCCTGCAGTGGATTCGGCGACCTGCAGCGGGATGGGGTCGGGCACGACGTCAAGACCGAACGACTGTGCGGTGCTGCGCAGCGCGTCGGTGCCGGTGAGCAATCCCAATTGAACGAACGCGGTGTTGCACGACCGGGCGAACGCCTCACGCAGCGACACGGTTTCCGCGTTGATGCAAGGCGCGCCGCCGTAGTTCTCCAGGGTGGCGGTGCTGTCCGGCAGCGGAATCTTGGCCGCCGCGGTGAGTTGCTCGTCTTCGGTGGCGCCGTTCTGCAGAGCGGCCGCGGTGGTGATCACCTTGAAGGTCGAACCGGGCGGGTAGGTCTCGGAGATGGCGCGGTTGGTCATCGGCGAATACGGGTCGTCGCGAAGTTGCTGCCAGGTTTGCGACTGCTGCTCGGGGTCGTGCAAAGCGAGCAGGTTGGGGTCGTAGGACGGGGTGGACACCAGCGCCAGGATTTTGCCGGTCGACGGTTCCAACGCGACAACGGCGCCCCGGCACGGTCCGTTGCAGCCCTGCTGCATCGCATCCCAACCGGCTTGCTGGATGCGCGGGTTGATGGTGGTGTCCACGTTGCCGCCGCGCGGGTCGCGGCCGGTGAAGAAGTCGGCCAACCGGCGTCCAAACAACCGCTGGTCGGATCCGTTGAGCAGCGGATCCTCGGCGCGTTCCAGGCCGGTGCTGGAGTAGCGCAACGAATAGAACCCGGTAACCGGGGCGTACACCGCGGCGTTGGGATAGACCCGCAGGAAACGGAAGCGGCTATCGGTGGCGACGGAGTAGGCCAGCAGTTGGCCGTTCGCGGTGATCTGACCCCGCTGGCGGGAGTACTCGTCGAGCAGAATCCGCTGGTTGCGCGGATCGGCCCGCAACCCGTCGGCGGTGAACACCTGAGTGAGTGTGGCGTTGAACAGCAACAGCACGATCGACGCCATCACGGTCAGCGAGATCCGCCGCAGGGAGGCGTTCATCGGCTCGTTGCGGCGTGGAAACCCCTGGCTTTAGCCCGGGGAGGAAGCGCCGCGTCTCCGTTCGGCGGGTTGTCGGTGGTGACGGCTAGGTTGCAGGGGTGTCGCGATATCGGTTGCTTCCGACTGCCGAGCAGGCGGTGGTCTTGGCCGAGCATTGCCGCCACGCCCGCTATGTGTGGAACTTGGCGGTCGAGCAGCAACTGCACTGGCAGCCCGGTCGCCGCGCGCCGGGTTATAACGAGCAGTGCGCTCAGTTGACCGCGGCCCGCGCCGAACACGATTGGTTGGCGGGGGGCTCGCAGACGGTGCAGCAGCAGGCGTTGCGGGATTTCGCCCAGGCGATGAGAAACTTTTTCGCGGGAACGCACCGCCGCCCAACGTGGCGCAAAGCGGTTGTGCATGAGGGCTTCCGGCAGGTCGCGGTGAAAGCCCATCACGTCGAGCGTCTGAACCGCCGGTGCGGCCGTGTGTGGGTGCCCAAGGTCGGTTGGGTCCGGTTCCGCATGTCGCGGCCGGTTCCGGAAGGCGTGAAGTCCTACCGCATCACCTGTGATCGGGCGGGCCGCTGGCATATCGCGTTCGCTCACGCACCTGAACCCATTCCCGCGCCCGGAGACGGCTCCGTGGTGGGTATCGACCGTGGCGTTGCGGTGGCGGCCGCCTTGTCGACTGGTGAGCTGCTGCACGCCCCTGGCCTGAGCCGCGGTGAGGGCAGGCGGTTGCAGGTGCTGCAGCAGCGCCTGGCCCGCGCCGAGCGTGGCTCCAACCGGCGAGCTCGCACGAAGCGCGCGATCGCAAAACTCAAGGCCCGCGAGTGCGACCGACGTAAGGACTGGGTCGAAAAAGCCACCACGGATGTCGTGCGCCGGTTCGATACCATCCGCATTGAAGCACTTGATGTGCGTGCGATGACCCGCTCTGCGCGGGGAACGGTGGAGCAGCCTGGTGGGGGTGTTGCACAGAAACGCGGTCTGAACCGGGCTATCTCGCGCAGCTGTTGGGGCCTGTTCGCTGCGCGTCTGCAACACAAAGCCTCTGGTCGGGTCGAGCAGATCCCGGCCGCGTACACGTCGCAGCGATGCTGCGTGTGCGGGCACGTCGCTCCCGGAAACCGTAAGAGCCAAGCCGTTTTCGAGTGCCAAGCCTGCAACGCGGGTCCGTGCAACGCCGACGTGAACGCTGCATGCAATATCGCCGCCGGACGGGCGGTGACAGCACGGGGAGACCTCGGCGCTAGCCGGTCTACGAACCGTGAACCTCAACTCTGCTCTCCTGCCGCGTAGGTAGTGGATTGGATTGGATGCTCTGGCTTTAGCTAGAGGAGGACGTCAAACCCGCTCGATCACCTCGGTGTTGGCGGCCGCGATCGATGATGTGTTGCGCGGACGGGTGCGGAACGGGCGCCGGGCCGAATGCGAGATGCGCACCAGGATGGCCAGCAGCACGTAGTTGGCCAACAGCGACGAGCCCCCGTACGACATCCACGGTGTGGTCAACCCAGTTAGCGGGATGAGGTTGGTTACCCCGCCGACGACGATGAACAGCTGGATGGCCAGCGCCGAGGCCAGGCCCGCGGCCAACAGCTTGCCGAAACTGTCTCGCACTGCGATCGCAGTCCGCATGCCGCGGATGATCACGATGGTGTAGAGCATCAACAGGCCGGCCAATCCAACCAGCCCGAGTTCTTCGCCGAATGCGGCGACGATGAAATCGGTCGACGCGGCCGGCACCGTGCCCGGCTGGCCATTGCCGAGTCCGGTGCCGAAGACCCCGCCGGTAGCAAAGCTGAACAGCGACTGCACGATCTGGTAGCCGGCGCCATCCGGGTCGGCGAATGGGTCCAGCCAAGTCTGCACGCGAACCCGGACGTGATTGAAAATGAAATACGCCGCAACACTTCCGAGCGCGAACAAGGCCAAACCGATGACCACCCAACTGAACCGCTGGGTGGCGAGATAAACTACCACCAGAAACGACGCATAGAGCAGCAGCGAAGTCCCGAGGTCCTTCTCGAAGACCATCACGCCGACCGAAGTCACCCAGGCCGCCAGCAGCGGAGCCAGGTCACGTGGACGCGGCAGATCCATGCCCAGGAAATGCTTACCGGCGCTGGTGAACAGACTGCGTTTGGCTACCAGCACCGCCGAAAAGAAAACGAGCAGAAGGATTTTGGAGAATTCCGCGGGCTGAATCGAAAAGCCCGGCAACTTGATCCAGATCTTGGCGCCATTCTGCTCAGATAACGACCGCGGCAGCAATGCTGGGATCGCCAGTAGGACCAGTCCGGTCAGCCCACAGATGTAGCCATAGCGGGCTAGCTGTCGATGGTCCTTCAGCCAGATCACCACGAAGGCAAAAGCCCCCACCCCCACCAGCGTCCACAGGATTTGCGGGTTTGCGCGCGCACTGGCCCCGGTGAGGCGGTCGTCGAGGTCAAGCCGGTGAATCATCACCACGCCCAGGCCGTTGAGTAGCGCCACTATCGGCAGCAGCAGCGGGTCCGCGTACGGCGCAAAGCGTCTGATGGCCAGGTGGGCGCACGCGAACACCGCCAAAAACCCTGCGGCGTAAGTGATCAGCTGCCAGTTCACGCCGCGCTCCTGGTCGGCCTGCACGAGCGCGAAGGCCGCCGCGGTGATCACGGCGGCGAAGCACAGCAGCAGCAGCTCGGCGTTGCGCCGATTCGGCAGCGGAGGTGTCACCGCGACCGGCGGCTGCGGCTGGGTGGTCATGTCGGTTTCCGGCACTCGGTGCCCGGCTGGGGAGGCAGCGGGGAGGGCGTTGTGAGAGTGGGCGCGGCCGGTGTCGGCGATGGACTTGCCGGGAGTTGTTCTGGGGTGCTGGCGCCGGGTTGCGGTGGCTGGGTCGTGCTGGGTGCGGGCCGGGGTGTCGAGGTCGGTGGCGACTGGGCTCGCGCCGGCGGGCAAAGCGGCAGCAGCGACTCGGTCGACAATCTGCGTAGCTGTGCGTTGGCTTGCTCGAGTGTGCCTGCTGGAAGTCCCGCCGCCACTTGGGCGCGAGCCGACTCGGCCAGGTCGGACAGCTTCATCGGTTGGCAATCTCGATTGCCGCCGGCATGGCCGTAGCGGATTACCGACAGCTGGTTGCGGCTGTTCAGGCAGCCTTGCGAATAGGGCCGATGCAGTGGCACACCGAGGACGGACACCTGGATGCCCTGCATGATGGACACGGTGCCGTTGTATTCGGCGACGTAGTAGTAATTGCGGATGATGGTTCGGCCGATGGCTAGGCCTGCGAGCACCAGCAAGACGACGAGGGCGGCGCCGATCGCCATTCGCCGTCGCGACCGTTTCGGGCGGGTGAACGTATCGACTTGCGGCAGAACGCGTTTCACCACGCTTTTGCGTGGGTTGATGGCCGACGCTCGGCCCGCAGCGGTATTGGGTCGGGTCAGTTGGTCCTGATAATCGGAGTCGCCGGATACCGCACCCGCGATGATCGGCTGGGTCGGACCGTAGTCGTAGTCGACGACGTCGGCGACCACCACGGTGACGTTGTCGGGGCCGCCGCCGCGCAGCGCCAATTCGATGAGGCGGTCGGCGCTGTCGGTGACATCGGGAATCTGGAGGGCATCGAGGATGGTCTCGTCGCTGACCGGGTCGGAAAGGCCGTCCGAGCACAGCAGGTAACGATCGCCGGTGCGAACTTCCCGCATGGTCAGCGTTGGCTCGACCTCATGACCGGTCAACGCCCGCATGATCAACGATCGCTGCGGGTGGCTGTGTGCCTCTTCCCGGGTGATGCGCCCTTCGTCAACCAAGGTTTGGACGAAGGTGTCGTCCTTGGTGATCTGGGTCAGCTCGCCGTCGCGCACCAGATAACCGCGCGAGTCGCCTATGTGCACTAACCCAAGACGGTTGCCCGCGAACAGGATTGCAGTGAGTGTGGTGCCCATCCCCTCGAGGTCGGGCTCCATCTCAACCTGCGCGGCGATGGCCGAATTGCCGGCGCGTACTGCGGAGTCCAGCTTGGCGAGCAGGTCGCCACCGGGTTCGTCGTCGTCGAGGTGGGCCAATGCGGCAATTACCAACTGGGAAGCGACTTCACCGGCGGCGTGTCCGCCCATGCCGTCGGCCAGCGCCAGCAACCGCGCGCCGGCGTACACCGAGTCTTCGTTGTTGGAGCGCACCAAGCCGACATCGCTGCGGGCCGCATAACGCAAGACCAAAGTCACGGGCGCAGCTCGATCACCGTCTTGCCGATACGAACCGGCGTGCCAATGGGAACCCGTACCGCGGTCGTCACTTTCGCCCTGTCAAGGTATGTGCCGTTGGTCGATCCTAGATCTT
Source organism: uncultured Actinomycetota bacterium (assembly GCA_963720085.1). GTDB lineage: Bacteria > Actinomycetota > Actinomycetes > Mycobacteriales > Mycobacteriaceae > Mycobacterium. The sequence goes on along the minus strand of CAVRER010000081.1, from coordinate 67,433 downwards.
CGACGTACCATTCCGAGCCGCGCTGAGACAGCCGGGCGTGCCGCGTCGAGGCATAGTCGTCGGTTAGCACCAGAGTGGAGTCGTCGGCGCGTCCGATCAGCACCGGCTGGCCGCTGAGCGTGATACGTGCACCCACCAACGCCCCCTCGGTCACCACCAGATAGCGCGCGGCGTTGAGCCGCTGCCGCGACGGCAATAACGTGCCCCGCAACGTCAAGCCGCGTCGCACCATGACCGCGCCGGTCGGCGCGTAGATGTCAGTCCGCAGGATTCTCAGCACCGACCAGATGAACAGCCACAACAGCATCAAGAACCCGGCGCGCGTCAGCTGCAGTACTAGTCCCTGCATCTGGCGTCCCCTCCGTCCTGGCGCCGCACGCTTAGCGTGCCCGGATATAGCAACGTCACGATACTTGGACGGCGGCCGACGCGGGCTGAAGCTGAATAGCTTCGCGACTACGGGCTCAATGGATGTGGACGACGATCTCAGAGTGCCCCAGCCGGATCACGTCGCCGTCGGCCAACTGCCATTCCTGCACCGGCGCGTTGTTGACGGTGGTGCCGTTGGTGGAGTTGAGGTCCGACAGTAACGCGACGTGGCCGTCCCAACGGATCTCCAAGTGGCGCCGCGACACACCGGTGTCCGGCAACCGGAACTGGGCGTCCTGGCCGCGGCCGATGATGTTGGCGCCGTCGCGCAACTGGTAGGTGCGCCCGCTGCCGTCGTCGAGCTGCAAGGTGACCGCGGTCCCGGACGACGAGTAGCCGCCCTGGCTGTAGCCGCCGTAGCCGCCGGCTTCCGGGGGCTGGCCGTAGTCATAGTCGCGCCCCGCGGGCTCGGCGTACCCGCCGCCGTATTGCGGAGCGGGGGCGTCGCCGTAACGACCGTAATCGGGCTGTTGGCCGTAGTCCTGCCGGCCGTATCCCGGCCCACCGGCGTAGCCCTGGTCGTAGCCGCCACCCTGCTCGGGGTACGGGGCCCGTTGGTCGGGTGCGCCGTAGCCGCCCTCATCGTGGCGGGCGGGTCCGCGGCCGTAGTCGGGGGCGTACTCGCCGTAACCCTGGCCACCGGGCTGGCCGTAGCCGCCCTGGCTGTAGCCCTGGTCATAACCCTGACCGCCGCCGTAGCCGGCCGGTCGCTGTTCGTACTGCGGGTAGCCACCCTGGTCGGGGTAGCCACCCTGGTCGGGGTAGCCGCCGCGCTGGTCGGGGTAGCCGCCGCGCTGGTCGGGGTAGCGACCCTGTTCTTGGTAGCCGCCTTGGTCGGGGTAGCCGCCGCCTTGGTCGGGGTAGCCGCCGCGCTGGTCGGGGTAGCCGCCGCGCTGGTCGGGGTAGCCACCTTGCTCTGGGTAGCCGCCTTGCTCGGGGTAGCCGCCTTGGTCGGGCGGCGGCGCTGGATAACCTTGCTGGTCGGGGTAGCCGGGCGGTTCCGGCGGATAAGCACCGCGGGGATCCTGGCCACCGCGCGGGTCGTCTTGCGGATGCCCGTAGTGGTCGTCGTAGTAGTCATCGCCGGGCCGCCCCTGCCCCTGGCCGCCGCGGTAGCTCGAATTCTCGGTCATCGGTGGTACTCCTGGTTCTGCGTTGAACGCATGGTCTGATTGTGGCGCGGCGGGCTCGCTAGCCGTCGGGCGGGGCGCGACATCGGGGTTGACAGCACCGCGGGCGCGGAACTGGCCGGTATGTAGGTTCGCCGACTGCTCGAACCGGACAACCACGTCACCATATGTTTGCCACCCCTGTTCACGGATGTATCCCGTCAAGTGCTTAGCGAAAGCGTCTGAAGTGAGGTCCGGATCGGCGCCCACTTTCTGATAGTCGTGCATACCGAGGGTAATGATGTATTCGTTGGGAGCCAAAAGCCGATCGCCTTGAAGTGGGCGGATTCCGTCGGCCGCCTCCCTGCGCAGCAGGGCTTCTACTTCTTGTGGCACGATCGATCCACCGAACACCCGGGCAAAGGCATCACCGACGGTGACCTCAAGTTTGCGCTCGATGCGTTGAACTAGCCCCTTCTGGCTGCCCATCTCCAAGCGCCGCCCCAGTCCTTGTCTATCGCTGCTGCACGGCGGACGATCCGTCCGGCGTGTCGCATCACGCGTGTCGTATTCCAGCATGGTATCGGGCCAGCGCATTGCAGCGGCACCTGCAGAACTCTGAGAATCGCATCGATCCAGGTCAAGGGCGAGTTCGGCGGCGGCGGAGGCGCCAGCGTCGTTGGGGATGCGGGCTATTACAGTGGTAGGCTCCACCGACTGTTCAGGGCGAGTGGCGGAATGGCAGACGCGCTGGCTTCAGGTGCCAGTGTCCTTCGGGACGTGGGGGTTCAAGTCCCCCTTCGCCCACCGGAATAGCTGCTGGTCACAGACTTAAATCTACTCGGTATTTCGGCCACGTCAAATCTTCCGTCAAGATACACTGGACTGGATGGCGTCACTCCGGGTCCGTCAGCGCAAGGACGGCAGCAGCTACACCGCCGTGCTCTACGCGCTCGACGGCAAGCAGACCAGCTCGTCGTTCAACGACCACCGGGAAGCCGTCGACTTCCAGCAACTGGTCAACCGGGTCGGCCCGGCCAAGGCCATCGAGATCTGGCGCACCCGGCAGCCCACCGACGACGGCCACACCGTCGCCAGCTGGTGCAGCTACCACATCGACCACCTGACCGGCATCAACCAGGCCACCCGCACCAAGTACCGGCGCTACGTCGCCAACGACATCGCCCCGTCGCGGATTGGCCTGCTGCCGCTGAGCGCCCTGACCAACCACGACGTGGCCGCCTGGCTCAACAGCCTGCCCGGCTCGGCCAAAACGGCGGCCAACAAGCATGGCTTCCTGGCGGGTGCCCTGAACGCTGCGGTGCGGGCCAAGCACCTCTCGGCCAACCCCTGTGACGGCAACCGGATGCGCCGGGACGCGCCATCGGAGATGGTGTTTCTGACCCACGAAGAGTTTGCTCTGCTGCACTCCTGCGTCAGTGAGCACTGGCAGCCCCTGGTGGAGTTCCTGGTGGCCAGCGGTGCCCGCTTCGGTGAGGCCACCGCGCTCAAGCCCGGCGACATCAACCTGGCCGAGGGCACCGTCGACATCCGGCGGGCGTGGCGCTACGTGGTCGGCGAGGGTTTCCAACTCGGGCCACCCAAGACCAAGCGCAGCGTTCGCACCGTCGATGTGGCGGCCACCACCCTGGCCAAGCTCGACCTGACCGGCGAGTGGGTCTTCACCAACTCCGGCAGGAGTACGAACGGAGGACCCGATGACCCGGTGCGGGGTCCGAACCTCTACACCAATGTCTGGCGACCGGCTATAGCCCGGGCCAAACTGCTGGGCCTGACCAAGTCACCCCGCGTGCATGACCTGAGGCACTCCAACGCATCGTGGTTGATCCAGGCCGGTGTCCCGCTCCCGGTGATCCAGCGCCACCTCGGCCACGAAAGCATCCAGACGACGGTAGACCGGTACGGCCACCTGGACCGTCGGTCATCTCGCGTCGTGGCCGATGTGGTCGGCAAGGCCCTCAGGCCGAAGAGGAAGTCCACGAAGAAAAGTCCGGTCACTACCTGACCCCATCTGACCTGCAGACTATAGCTTGCTATAGGTTCAAAAGCGCCGAGTTCCGTTGCGCCGCAGAGGTTTTTGTTGGCAGCGGCACGTGACGGGGCGTAATGTGTCGTACGTGCTTCGGGCGCTGGATCGGCAGCGGGGCGTCCGAGGGTCGTTCTAGAACAGGGCGACGGCTGCCCGGTAACGACAGCAGGCACGAACCCGGGCATCGTGGAAGCGGCCAACGCCGCTGCGAACACAAAGGTTTGGGTGGCGAGTTTCATGGCACGCTCCTCACGGTCAGGCAGTTCCCGTCGCCGGCCGACTTCACCGAGCGCGCCCAACCCGAGTCTCGCGCCCGTGCGCTCTACCAGGCCCGCTGCGCAATTGAGGACGTCGACGCGCTGCTCGCCGGTGCTCAAGCCCGCAAACGTTCCGGCACCTGGCGGCCTGCCGCCACCAAAACCCCGGACGACTTTAGGGCCTTGGCCGCGTCCTGTCCGTCCGATGGTGACCACTGCACCGCCGTCGCCCCAGGTTAGGACGACCATGACCAACACCATTGCAACACAACACAAGTCGGTCCCCGTCCCGGGGTACGCGGTCGGAGGTGGGAGCTGTACTGCGCGCTCAGCCACCTGGGCCCAAGCAAACCGGCGCCGATACCCCGACATGACCGCACCCTGCCGAAACCTCGTCGGCAGGGTGCGGTTATTCAAATCAACTCTGTCAGTTGACGGCAGCGATCAGCGGGTCAGCGGTGATTGCCAGGCCCACCATGATCGCCAGGCCCACCATGATCGCCAGGCCCACCATGATCGCCAGGCCCACCATGATCGCCGTACCCACCACGATCGCCATACCCGCGCCAGTTGTCGTGGCACTGGCCCCCATCCCAGTTGTCGCCCCACCCGGGGTCCCAAAAGTCGCCTGGGCACCATTGCGGGAAGGGCCCGGGCTGGGCTTGAGCGTCAGTCGCAACGCCCAGCCCCGCGCCGTGGGATGTCAATGGCCGCCAGGGCGCGGTCGATGCGATGTTTTTGACGGCGCCAGGCGACCGCACCGCGGCGTTCGAGGTCACGAACCTGGCTGGCGAAGGCGCGCTAGATACCGTGGGCGCGCTCTCAAGCGGCAAATACAAATGGCCGCTAACCGGTGAGTGGTTCTGGACCATCAACGTCCGCTTCGCGAGGGACCTGGAGAAGCTAAACCACTGTTATCCGAATATCATCCGCATCTGCGAACAAGCAGGCGTGGCCCACCCCAACTATCAGCTTGGCTGGTCGCCATCGGACCACCCTGATATTCGGTGGCTTGTCCAGGAATCGTCGTGCGACATGATCGGTCACCCTGACTGCCCCGCGGCATCCATGGCGAATCCCGAGGCGATGGTGGTCCTGACCGCTGGCGGCGGTTGGATTGATGATTCGATGACCGGCTTCGCCGCCGCCCTCGGGGCGGCCTTTGACGGCACCCCGCACATTGCGCGGCATTTCAAGAAGCTGAAGAACGCCGACGCCGACGAGCGTCACCTGTTCATACCGCTCCACGGAACCGCTCTGCCGTTCAGTATCTTCACGGTCCTTCAGTTCGATGACCCGCTGCCGCCTGAGCCACCGCCGATCCCGGACTACATCACGCACCTATGGTTGGCGCCGGACTCCTCGAAGCGCGTGCTGATCTGGACCCAGCCCGATGGCTGGCGCAACTTCTTCCCCTACGACTGACCTACCCGGCAGGCCAACCGGGTGGCCGGTGAAATTCCGGGCGCTAAGGCGTTGGCCGTCGGCAGCGTATTGGCAGCGGCGCCCGCGCAGCGACCCAAAAATAGGGTCTGACCTGCGATGATACTTGGTGTGCGGTACTGGGATTGAATCAGCGGCGGCTTGCCAAACGGCTTTCCACTAATCTGCTATCTCCGAACCTTCGTAGTCGCGTGGACAGCCGTCGGGCTCAGGTGGTTCGGGGTGACCCGTCGGGTTGGGTGAGGGTTGCGGTTAGCCCCGGGAGCAGGAGATCGAGGCCGCGGTCGAGTTCGGTGGCGCCGTCGTAGGAGGCCAGGACCGGTGCCAGTGCACGCAATTGGGGGAATTCGGTGATCGCGAGCCGGTGCAGACCGAGGCGGAGTACGTGATCGGTTTCCTCGGGTCGCTCGACGATCTCCTGCAACTCGTTGAGGATGTGCCCATTCAAATATGCGAACAGCACCCGGTAGATGTGTAGGGCGTCGTCGCCGGTGAATCCGGCGGATGTGAGCAGCGTGAGGACGTCTTCGAGGGGTCGCAGCATTCCCGGTGGACGCTGCCCGAGCGGGGTGGCCAGCGGTCGAGTGACCAGCAGCGGCACCACGTTCGGGTGCGCCAGGGCCAATTGGCGAAAGCCATGCGCGACGATGCGCAGTTGGCCGGCCCAGTCCGGGTCTGCGGTGTCCACCGCTAGTTGCGCGAGGACGATCTCGGCGACGCCGTCAAGCAGCGCGGCCTTATTGGCTAGGTGCCGGTAAAGCATCACCGGATCTCGGCCCACTGCGTAGCTGAGACGGCGCATAGACAGTCCGTCCACACCGTCGCGGTCGATGATCGCCAGCGCAGTTTGCAGGATCATCGACCGGCTGAGCTGACTGTTGTTTCGGCGGGCGGCAGCGACGGGCGGGTCACCCTCGTCGGCGCCCGCGTCGGGCCCGGTCGGCTGTCTCGTCATTGCAGCAGCACTTCCCTTTTGCCTTCTGCTGCGTCTGTCGAAGCAGCTCAGTAATCACGTGTCCACATCGTAGATTACGGTGTCAGTCAACACTGTTTTTCCACCGTTGACAATAACCGCATATGGGGCGTGTACTGGAGTTCTAGTACCAGGATCAGAGGCGTCGACATGATCGTCATCGTTGGAACTGCAACGTGCCCCAACCCAGTTCGTAACGCCCACAGCTCAATTCCCACCGAGGTGAACCTCAACCAATCCAAGGAGCCGATATGACTACCAGCAGTATCGTTTTGATCGTCGTCGTCGCGGTCGTTGCAATTGTGCTCATCGCAGTAATCGCGTGGGTGGCGCGCAACAAACGCAACCAACACCGCCACGTGGAAGCCGGCAAGATCCGCGAACAGGCCAGGGAGGAAACACTCCAAGTGAGGCAGCGGGAAGCACTGGCCGACGAGACCGCGGCCAAGGCCCGCGCCGCCCAGGCCGAAGCCGACGTCAAGGCGGCCCAAGCCTCGGGTCTGCAACAGCAAGCCGCTGTTCACCGCACCGAGGCAGCAACCTCCCGCGACGAGCTGAACCAAGAGTTCGAGCGTGCGGACAAGATGGATCCGGCCTCGCAGACACCCGAAACGCCGAGGACCGCCGACCGCAAGGAACCCCAGGACCGATGACGGCCTGCGCTGCAGCCCGCAACCGCTACCTCGGGGGCGTCTCACCCCCCGGCAGCACGGGGGCCGCGCACTGCTCATCGATAGGTAACGCCTGATCGTGTGCGCTGTAGCTGGTTGAACCGTCGTCGCCACGTGGTCCGGGGTCGGCAACCGTCGCGATCCCCGTGCTCAGGTCGGTGATTCGACAGGCGGCCCACTGCAATTCAGACCAAGCAGGGCACACGAATCCACCGCGCCCCAAGCCGACCCAGCATGGAGGTGAGAACAATCGGATCAAGTGCTCGCCAGCCGTGCGTTCCAGGTCACCACCGCGCCGCCGTTGACCCGACCGCTGTGGCTTCTGGATAAGTTGCAGCGGTATGCGCATCGGCCGACTGGCCGGCTGGCCCACATACGCCGCCCAACTTGACCGGCCAGGGGGCTACCGTAGCGACTACCGTGTCACCGTCGTCTTCGCTCCGAGGTGATAATGATGACCGATCCGAGTTCGGGTTCTTCTCCACCGCATCGGGCTCATCGTCGTCGACGAGGCCGGATACATCCCGTTCGAACGAGACGCCGCGAACCTGTTCTTCCAACTGGTATCCAGCCGCTACGAACACGCCTCGCTGATCCTGACGTCCAACCTGCCCTTCGCCCGCTGGGGCGATGTCTTCGGCGACCAGGTCGTCGCCGCCGCCATGATTGACCGCATCGTCCACCACGCCGAAGTGCTCACCCTCAAGGGCTCGAGCTACCGACTCAAAGACACCGGAATCGACACACTGCCCTCCGCACGAGCAGACAACACGGCACAATGACCACAACCACCGTGGCCCACTTTTCGACCGTCGCCACCGGCCTACCTTTGGACCGGCGTCAACACGATCCAAGCAGGGCGTTCCGAAAAGGGGGATAGTCGCGTGATCCGGTGGATTGGTCTTGCAACTGCGCTGAGCTTGCTGACGAGTCTCCTAGGCGTTATTCCACGAGCAGTAGCTGAGCCGAGCGGTGGGTGCGGGCCGGACCAAGCGACCGCAGTGCGGTCCGCGATTGACCAGATGCCACCCCCGCAGATCGCGGCTGAACTCCCTACGGCCCGCTGGAGCGCCGACAGATGGCCGGGCGGCAGCAACTATGACCCATGCGCCGACCTCTCAACCGTGCTGATCACCATCGAACGTGGTACTGGAAGCTCGCCGATGCAGGCACTGATGTTCCATCGTGGAAACTTCCTCGGCACCGGCACCACTAAGGACTATTCGTTCATCAGCCTCAACAGAGCAGCCTCAAACGGTAACACCGTCGCCCTCGACTACAAGGACGGCAGAAACGTTTGTACCGCGTGCCCGGGTCCCGTCACAACCGTGCGGTATCAGTGGCAAGGTGATCATGTTGTAATGCTGGACCCGGCACCGCCGTGGTGAATAGACGGCTGTATCGGGCCGTCTAGGAAGACGTCGAGACGATGATGCGATCGGTTCGACTCGAGGAATCCGCGGTGCCCGTACCTGCGGCCAGTCAGAACGACGACACGTTTTCGACGCTCACGAACATGCCGTGACCGGTGCCATCGTTGGTGAACCGCGTGCCGTCACTGCTTGGCAAAATTGTCCAGCCCTGGACGTGGTAGGTCTGGCCATAGTTCAGGACCAAGTCGTTTTGGGGTGTGCCGCCGCCGCCGATATTGCCGTCGTCCCATTTAAAAGCACCCGAGGCATGGACTACCGCCAAATCGAAGTGTGAGCCGTACTGACTCACGGGCGCTTGCGGGAAGCCGGGCCCATGCTCGCAAGCGACTGCGGGACCCCCTCCATGGCCTTGATCGTTAACCATCACCAAACAACGCACCATGCCGGAGTCGGCGCTCACGTATTGCCCCGGGTCAGCAACCACCAGGCCACGGGTCCCCAAAAGAGTGCGAAAGATGTCAACCCCACTGCCACAGCAGCCATGCGAATCATTTGCTCCCCGTTGGGCAATGGCATATCAGATCCAGTTATCTTGTCGAAGACCATATGCCCGGGGCGGGATCGTTGAGGCAGCATTTGATCGAGCTCTACGTTCAGTCCCGAGGCGGATCGAACCCGCAGGTAAAACGGTATTTTGCCTGGTTGACCTGGGGGTTCAAGTCCCCCTTCGCCCACAAAATTGAGTTGAGTCACGCCGTTGGCGAGGGGGTGGCTGCAGTTATTGGCCGAGGTGTATCCCGCGTGTGACCTCGCCGCGACGGTGACGAAGAACGCTCATCATCATGACGGTGCTTGCGGGAATCGCCGCTCTCGCGATGGCAACATGCGTCGGCTACTACTTCGGTCGGCGCGCGGGCTCGACGCGGGCACCCTGGAAGAAGCGAACGAGTCGGCTCGCGCTGGGGAGGCTAGCGATCAGCCTGCTCGTGTTGCTGACCGCGCGCCGGATCCGGCAGGGCTTCCGCGGCGGGCACATGCTTACCGACGCGGTGCACCTGTGGGGACTGAGACTTATTGCGCCCGTTGAACTTCTGCGGGGTAGCGTTGCGCGGATGCGATCCTAGGCGAACAGGAACTGGTATGGCTGCCTTGCAAAACAAAGTCGCGTTGGTGACCGGTGCCTCGTCGGGCCTCGGCGCTGAGACGGCCCGGCTGCTTTCCCGCTCGGGCGCAACAATTTTCGGCATAGGCAGGGATACCGGACGGTTGGCCGAAGTATTCGCCGACGTGGAACACGGTTCATACGTATCGGTGGATGTTGCTTCGGCGCAGGCCTGCCGGGACGCGGTCGAGCAGTGCGTCCGCGAGTGGGGCGGGCTAGATGTCCTTATCAACATCGCCGGGCGACACCAGATGCGCCGGACGGAGTCGATGACCGACGACGACTGGGCCCAAGATCTCGCGGTCAACCTGAACGGGCCGTTCTACCTCTGCAGGGCTGCACTGCCCTATCTGTTGGAGCGAGGCGGCAACATCATTAATGTCAGCTCCATTGCCGGCGTCGAAGGGCAGGCTTACTCGGCCGGCTATTGCGCTGCCAAGCACGGGCTGATCGGGCTGACTCGTGCTTTGGCGGTGGAGTACACCGTGGATCGCTTGCGCGTCAATGCAATATGTCCGGGCGGCATGCTCACACCGCAACTCGAACAGTTCAGTGCGCCGGACGACCCGAACTACGACCTAATCATGCGCACGGCCTCACCGCGCGGCATGATGCAGCCCCTTGACGTTGCGAATGTGATCGCGTTCCTTGCCAGCGATGCGGCGGCCGCCATCCACGGCGCCGTCTATCGGGTCGACAATGGCAAGGGCGCCGGCTAGCAGGACCGGGATTTCGCTATCGCGAGCTAAAGCGTTTGTGCCCACCGCAATATTTCGGGCGTGACCGGGTCGGTGATGTCGCTGAATTCCGGGTGCTTCTTAATGAATGCGGCCACCATCGGGCACACGGCGACAACGCGTTTGCCGTCCGCGCGGGTTGCCTCGAGAGCTTCCCCCACCAGGATGTTGGCCAAACCGCGTCCGCCGAACTGTTCGTCGACCTCGGTGTGGTAGAACACCCGCTGGTTGTCGCGGTCAGCGAGGGCGGCCAGCCCGACGGTCTGGCCCTCGACGGCAATGGTGTACTTGCCGTCCGCGGCGCTGACGGTGGTCTGGGCGCCGGTCTTGTCTGTGGTCATCTGCGTGCCTTCCTATCCGGTCTCTCCGGCAGACGGGCGTGGCCGTAGCCGTGTCGTCGGCAGTGGCGGTGCAGGCAGCCGTGTCGTAGTCCCGCGGTAGCCCTGCACGGCGCCGAACCGTTCGTCGGCCGCCTCCCACAGCCGGCGAAAATCGGCGATCTCGTCATGACTGCGCCCCACAAAGTTCCACCACATCACCAACCGCTCGGTAAACGGTGTGCCGCCCAGCAGCAGGACGCGGCCGAGCTGATCGCCGTCGTTGTGCAGCACCAGCGCGGAGCAGCCTGGGCCTTGATAGCCCAGGTCGCCCACGGTCAACGCGACGCCGTGCATGGCAACGGCACCTTGATCGCACAGCACGCCGTGTTCGAACTCGGCGTCGAGATCCAGCGTGACCCGGGCGCCGGCTTCCAAGTCGAGCTGGGCTCCCAGCAGCGGGGTGAAGGTGTGCACCGGCGATCGAACGCCGGCCAGCCGTCCAAGGAAAATTCGCGCAACGGCGCCGGGAAGCGAGACCGGCTCGGGCGCAAAATGCTCGAAGTCACGACTGGTGTAACGGTCGGAATCCGGTAGAGCCGCCCACAACTGCACGCCATGCAATATTGCTGCCGCATTGAGATCGGCCGCGATCGATACTTCCGAGTGGCAGATGCCCGCGCCGGCAGTCATCAGATTGAGCTCACCCGGGCGAACAGTTGCATGCACACCCGCGCTGTCTCGGTGCTCCACCTCGCCGCTGAACAGCCAGCTGATTGTTTGCAGTCCGGTATGTGGATGCGGAGGAACGTCCATACCGCTGGAGCGGCGAAGGTCGTGCGGGCCATAGTGGTCGGCAAAACACCAGGCGCCGATCAGCGACCGTTGCCGCTGCGGAAGGGTGCGACGGACCTGGATCGCGCGCGGCCCGCCCAACGGCACCTCCCGCGGCCGCAGCACCTGTAGGCTCTCGAGATGTGAAGCAGTGCAGGCAACTTCGGCGGGTGTGGGCTCCAGGTTGCTCATCGTCCAGTCTCCGTGAGGGGTACAGCGCCGATAAACGCAACAGTACGCGGAGTCGTCGGTGGCACACCGCAGGTTGGGTCTGTCTAGTTGATCAGAGCTAGTGGCTCACTTACGCGGTGGCCGCAGCGCGGGAAAATGTGTGCCGATCGCTGCAGCGGCCGGCCAATGCGGTTAGGCGGCCGACCGGGGCCCGACCTCGCGGATGGGCAGATGAAACACCGTGGCGGTCACCGGAACAGCGTCGCCCTCGCGCCGCGCCAGCAGCGCGGCGTTGTCGGGCAGCTGCCGTGAGTTGATCTCGCCGGCCGCGATCTGGCGCAGAATGTCGTGCGCCTTCGCCAGCTGCTCACGCTTACGGTACTGGCCGCCAGGCAGTTTGACCCCCGCCCAGACGCCGTATTCCTCGCGGTTCTCGACCGCGTATCGCGCGCACAACCGCTGTTGCGCCAGTGGGCACCGCCGCAGGCAGAGCAGCCGCGCCTCGGTGGCCGACTGTTCATAAGCGCGTGCCTTGGCGGCACCGTCGCCGCCGTCATCATCGGCGTAGCCGAACCACAATTCCGGGTTGACCGAACATGGGTGCCCCATCAGTCCGCCTCCTTCAGGCCAAAACGTATGCAGAAGCGTATACGCACGCGGACTCCTTGGCAAGAGAAACGTGACAAAAACGTATATACCCAGGACAACGTATGCGGCTGTGTACTATCCGAATATGGCCGGAGCGCTGCGGTGAGCCGCGAATCGGCAGGTGCAGCAATCCGGGAGCTGCGCGAATCGCGCGACTGGTCGCTGGCCGACTTCGCCTCCGCCAGCGGCGTGAGCATCATGGGCCTGAGCTACCTTGAGCGAGGAGCCCGCAAGCCGCACAAAAGCACAGTTCAGAAGGTAGAAAATGGGCTCGGCCTGCCGCCGGGCACCTACTCTCGGCTCGTGGTCGCCGCGGATCCGGCGGCCGAGCTCGAGCGCTTGACCGCGGTCACGCCGGCAGAACCGACACCTGCTCGGCCCACCGGGCCCATCGTCGTGGACCGGCACACCGACACCGAGGTACTCGAGGGATACGCCGAAGCTCAGCTCGACGCGCTCAACTCGGTGATCCAGCGACTGCCTGAGACGACATCAAACGAATATGAGTCGTATATTCTCTCTGTGATCGGACAGTGCGTGAAGGCTGAGATGCTCGCCGCCAACTCCTGGCGGGTGGCCGTTAATGCCGACGCAGCTTCGGCGGGACGGCTTATGCGGCATCTGCGGGCGTTGGAGACGACGCGCGGCGCGCTGCTGGAGCGCATGCCGATGAGCCTTAGTGCCCGGTTCGACCGGGCATGCGCGCGGTCATCGCTGCCGGAGCCGGTAATCGCGGCACTGCTCGGAGTCACCCCCGCGGAAATGTGGGACATCCGGAATCGGGGAGTCATCCCGCCGGGAGCGCTGCCGCGCGTTCGGGCTTTCGCCGACGAGGACACCAGTTTAGGGGAAGGGCAGTGAGCGGAAGCGAGCTGTCGGCATTGAGCCGCGCGCACCAACTATTCGCCGGCACGCCCCGCGGCGTAACGCTGGACGCAGACCTAGCGCACTACGATAGGTTGTTGCGGCGAGCCGCTGGACTGAATACCGGTGGGGGACAGGAGCTTTACCAGTCCGCGGTAGACCATAGCCGGGCAGCCTTGCGTTCGGCCGCCACCACTGACGCCGCGCTGGCAGCCACGGCCACCCAAGCGCACCGTGATCACGCCAACGCCCGCGCCCTGACCAAGAGTGTGCTCGAGGAGGCCCGCGCCGATACCGCGATACCGAGCACACCGATGGCGCAGCGCGAGGCGATGCGCCGTCGGGTGGCGCGGCTGCGGGCGCAACAAGCGCATGTGTCGTCGGCTCGCCAGCAGGCGCGCCGGCATCGGGCGGCGTTGCGCGCGTTGCGCTACCGAGCCTTGCGACGCGCCGGCTACCAGGCCGGGCTGCGAGTGCCACCGGCCAACACCCGCGCCGGGATCGCGGTGCGGGCGGCGCTCTCGCGGTTGGGCAGCCCGTATGTCTGGGGCGCAACCGGGCCCGACCGGTTCGATTGTTCTGGGTTGACCCAGTGGTCCTACGCGCGGGCGGGAATTCACTTGGACCGCACTACTTATCAGCAGATATACGACGGAATTCCGGTCCCCCGCTCCCAGGTGCGTCCGGGCGACCTCGTCTTTCCCAGCGCCGGCCACGTCCAGCTGGCTATCGGCAACAATCTGGTCGTCGAAGCACCTCATGCCGGCGCTACGGTCCGGATCAGCCCGCTCGGCACCGGCGTGCAAATTAGGCGCCCACTGGGGTAACGGCGATGGTTGTTGAGCGCGGAGCCCGTGAGTACGGTCAAGCCATGGCAGAGCAGGCCGGGCGGTCGATCGACGCTAGCGGGGAAAGGCAAGCCGCGCTGTCGAGACAGCACGGCGCAGCTGCAGACGCCGACCGTGCTCTCGCGGAGGCACTCGCCAGCGCGCATGCGGCTACGGTCGACGGCGTCAGGCGCCTTGAAGCGATCGCCGCCGAAATCGACCGCGCTGTCGCGAATCAGACTGCCATCGGGCTTGATACCGCGATGGGTGCCCGCGAGTTTCAAAGGTTTCTGATCGCGAAGCAACGTGAAATTCTGGCGGTGGTGTCCGGTGCCCGCGAGCTCGCTGATGCGAAAAAGGCCGTATTGGAGAAGTTGGCGGCGCACTACACCACCTCCACCGGCTAGCGGTTAACTGCCGTCGCGTTGTCGGCTCACCGCTGTCCACACGAGTGAATTGTCGACACCCAGACACCTGGCTACTGTCGCCAGCATGTTGGGGCTGCAGAACGATCCGCTGTCGCTCGGCTGAGCAATGGCAACGCCTAATGACGTGCTTGCCGCGGTCGAGCACGTCAAGGAGTGCACTGGCGACCCGAAAGCATGGCTGACCGGTCTGACACCGCAAGAGATAACGGATGCCATGACGGTATTTACGGCAAGCCCGCAACGGCTCGACGGCGTCATTGCCAAGATCCGCCAACAGCATCCAGATCTGTTCGACCCAAGGACCGGCAAGATGATCGTCCCGTCGCAAACCGGACCCGCGGGCCGGCTACCACCGGATCCGCAACCCGACGAACGTGCCCCCGATCGTCAGGAGGGCGCCGCCGCCGATGCGATTAGAGACGCGGAAGCTGCTCTTGCACACCAAAACTCGGCATCTGCTCAGGTCGACCTGCAAGTTGTCACCGCGGTCCTCAATGCGCACCAGAAGAACGCCGAGGGCAGGGAAGCGTTGAACAGGCTGCAGCACGATATCGAGGCGGCGGTCACAACGCGATCCGATCTGGACACCCCGGCGGGAGCGCGTGACTTTCAGCGATTCCTGATCGGCAAGCTCCGGGATATCCGCGACGTGGTGGCCAACGCGAGCCTCGACGACACGTCGAACTCAGCGCTGATGGCCGCATGGACGTCGCTGTACGACTCGGCCAAGCCGGAAGGTGATGCGGACGAACACCGTCGGTCAACCGATGTGCCTGCCGGTTCCCGAGCGGAAAGCCCGTCAGCAACATCCGACACTGGAGCTGACCCCTACCTGGACTCGCTGCCCGTTGACGATTCTGGCTTGTTGCCCGAGGATGCGCCGGCACAAATTCCGTCGCCACCGCCGCCGATGACCCCGGCGATGCCGAGTATTCCCTCGTTTGGTGGGGGAGGGATCCCGGGCGGATTTCCGCTTTCCGGGCCGCTGCAGGGCACCGACGATGACCGTTCACCGAAAGACCTCGACGACGCGCTGCTGGAAGCAGGCGACCCAGAAGACCAGCCATTCGCTGATAAGGACGGCGATGAGCAGACGGACCATCACGACGCCGAACCCATGGCGGTGCAGCCGCCGACCACCGGCCCGACGACCGTCTCACTGCCCAACGGGGAAACCGTCACCGCGGCCAATCCTCAACTCGCAGCGGCTATCAAGGCGGCAGCGAGTGGTATGCCGATCGCAGATGCGTTCCGCCAGGAGGGGATTACCATTCCGCCTCCGGGGACCGCGGTTACCGACCCGGTCGACCCATCGCGGCTCACGCCCGGGGATATCGGCATGCTCATTGATCGCCACGCTCTTGCCCTCGGCCAGAGCCGGGCCTTGCTCAATGGTCAGATCCAGCACATTTCCACCGTGAACGGGCCCAGCTTCCTAGGCTGGGAGCATCCACCTGGACCGGTCACCGCAGCCGCACCGGACAGGACCGACCCACCGGCGCCCACCAGGCCGGCTACCGCCGAGAGACCGTAATAGAAATCCGGCGCCGCCGGCACATCAAGAGGAGACAGCGGATGGCAGACCGAATCCATGTGGTGCCCGACAACTTGCGTCAAGCCGCCAGCCACCACCAAGAGACATCGGAGTATCTGCGGACCCTGCCGTCGTCGCACCAGGCGATTCAAGAGAGCCTGGACTCGCTGGGTCCGATCTTCGGCGAGCTCCGGGAGGCCGGACGCGAACTCCTCGAGCAACGACGCTTGTGCTACGAACAACAGGCCGACAGTCACTCGCAAATCGCCGACAACCTGACAAAATCTGCCAGCATGTGGGAAGCGCAGGATGCTGAGTCTGCCCAGGAACTCAAACGTATCTCTGACGACGGTCGATGACTGAGGCCGATCCGGCGTTCGACACCGTACACCCAAGCGGGCACATCCTCGTCCGCTCCTGCCGCGGCGGGTACATGCACAGCGTCACGCTGAGCGATGCGGCGATGAGCACTGATGCGGAAAGTTTGGCGCAGGGCATTCTGCTGACCGCCGACGTCTCGTACCTCAAGGCAGTGATGGAAGTTCGCGGCGAAATCGTGGCGGCCGGCTACACTCCGTCCGCCGAAGTTCCGACCGCCCAGGACCTCGACATTGCGATCGAGCGGCTGGTGGCGCATGAATTACACCGCCGAGACGGCGCGGAGCAATAACTAGGGTCTGGCCTAACGGATCCAGGTCTTGACGGCGTCTCGATCCGGAGCGATATCGGTGGGCGGCTGGACAGGATTAGCGCCGAACAACTCTCGCGCGCGGCCAAGCAGTGCGCGTACTTCGTTCAGCTGCTGTTGCAGCCCGGAATCAGCCACGGGCTTACGCTACCCAGACCGGGTTATTCCCACAATTCACCACTAAGCCCTAAACACTTGGGCAGGCCTTTTGACGGTTTTTGCCAGCAGTACGCCCGCCTTTGTGGGACCGGCCAATCAGTGAAGTTGGCGATCCGAAGATGACGGTAGGCTTGGCCGGTGGCGATCTTCGGTCGGAATACGGCGCGGCAGCGCCTCCGGAGAGCTACCCGAGAATCGCTGAAGATTCCGGCCTTCAGCTCTCCCGTCGACTGCACCCCGTGGGTGACGGGTGGATTGTGGCCGGCCGAGCTGTCGACAGTTACTGCTGAGACCGCCCCACTTGTCAAATATTTGAAGGCCGACCTGCAGAAGATTGTCAATTCGGCGAACGAAGAACTCTTAGGCATCCGGCGAGCGGGATTGGCTGATCCGATACGGCAGGCAGAAGAGGCCCGAGTGATCAAGGGTGCCCGCGCCTTCGCTGTTCGACGAGTCGAGTCGACAGTTCGCCATCTCCGTAATATGACGCCGAAATTGCCGGCGGACCATCGGCCGGTAAAGCCGGTAAATGGCTCTGACGACACCGAAAAGACACGGCGATTTAAAGTCGCCGCTGTTGCGCCAACGAAGACGGACTTACCCGCGCCGCCAGGGCCAGAATATCCGGACCAAGACCACGACGCGGCGGCGGTAGTCGACCGGCACGCGGCCGAAGCGGTCGCGGCGGCAACGCAGTCGCCGCCAGATGCCGACTTGGAATCCGTCGAACCAGAAAGGTCGACGCCCCGGCACCGCTCCGAACCGGATGACACCGAGGTGCTGGAAGAGATTGCGACGGTGCTGCAGGAGATCGCGCCCCTCGCGGAGGCTCCGGTCGATGAAGCACCGAGGCAGCCCCCCGCCGCTCGCCGAGCGGAGCCTCCGGTTCCTCCGACCGATGAGCGCGTCACCACGTACCAGCCCGCGCCGCAGGTCGAGTCTGAGTCGGAGCTCGAACGGCTGGAACGGCTGCTCAAGTTCGTGGCTCGTCAGGAACCGGGATTGCGTTGGGCCGTCGGCAAGCGTGCGGACGGGACCACATTATTGGTGACGGACCTCGCCCACGGCTGGATACCGCCAGGAATTACGTTGCCCACCGACGTCCGGTTGCTGGAGCCGGTGCGGCGCACGGGCAATGCGGCGGCGTTACTCGGACACACAACATTGCTGGCGACTTACGCCCCCAGCGATCCGCTGGGTTGGGCAACCGACTATGAGGTGGCGGACACCTCGTCGCAACCGCGTGAGCTACCGGCGGTCGACGACTTGGGCTGGCTGCTGAGCGAGGCCACGCACTGGCGTGATGGTCTGCCGCGAATGGTTCACACGTTGGCTAAGGCGGGTGCTGCGGGAACCGGCGTCCTCGATGCCGAAATCGACATATTGCGGGTATACCTCGATACTTCGCGCTACCAGCTTTTCGCTCAGTACCCGGACATCGACACCGGGTTGCTGCTCAATTGCCTGCTGCTGGCCGCCACCGAAGCTATTGCCACCGGGAACCTGGTGAACGCGAATTATCACTTCGCCTGGTTCCAAATGCTCAGTACGCCACCGGCTAGCGGATGGAAAGCCGGCCCGTAGGGCACAGTGCGCGAGCGTGCAGAGAATGAATTGACGCTGGTCGGAGGGGTCGAGATACTGTCATGATGCCGGGGTCGGGCAGTCGCGCGCAGCTAAGCGATAAGGATCTCGTTGAATCGGTTCTGCGTGAACTGAGTGAGGCCGCCGATAAGTGGGAAGCGCTCGTCGGTCAGGCTGAGACGATCACTTACAGCGTCGATCTCGGCGATATTCAGGCGGTCGTAAATTCCGACGGCAGGTTGGTCGAATTGACTTTGCATCCGACCGTGATGTCCGGATATACCCACGGCGAGTTGGCCGACAGGTTGAACCTCGCGATCGCAGCGCTGCGCGGAGAGGCCGAAGCCGAGAACGAGGCGCGTTACGGCGGAGCCCTCCAGTGACGTGGGATCCGTTGTCGTGCAAGGCACTTGAGCTGCTGGCTCGCGGGCACAACCTTTATGGCGCCGACCATGTCGATGCCGGGGTTGCCGACGCGCCGGAGCAACTTCGGCGAGCGCGCGGACCGGCTGATCAGGGTCAACGGTGCGGGGATAAGGGTGGCGGCACCTGTCAATCGTCGGATGGCCGCTGGATTGCGTCGCACTGCAGCCGCCGACAGCGAGCTGGCCGCCGCACTGGCCGATGGCTATTCCGATCACGCCGTGGGCCGGCACGGCACCCGACGGGTCCTCGACGACGCGCGCAGCGACTCGATGCCAGCAGCGGACACCCCGCTCGGGCGGCAGGAAGCATTGCGGCGCATGGCGGCTCGCCTGCGCCAGCAGCGGCACTACCTACATCGATCGCACCGGAACTCGCACCTGCTCGCGCGGCGGCTGAGGCGACTGGCCTACCTGCGCCAGCGGCACACCTCGGTAGCAGTGCTGCCGCTTGGCGCTGTTCGGTACGAAAAAGCCTTCGCAGCTGGGCATGTCAGGCAGCGAATCGCGGTCGCGCTGGATCACCTGGGCATCACCGATCCGGCCGCTCGTCGCAATTGGATCCGCGGATACGAGACGTTGATTGCCAGGGAATCAGGCGGGCGACCGTCGGTGGTTGCGCCCGAGCCGGCGACGACACCCGGCGCCGTGCAGCCCGACGGGCGCGGTCTGGGCTTCGCCCGCGGCATCGCCCAGACGATTCCGGCTACTTTTGCGCGCTACCACCAACCGGGCACCTCGACCAACATCTACGATCCGGTGGCCAATATCTGCGCCTCGATGAACTACGTGATCCATCGCTACGGCGTCAGCCGCAACGGCGACAACCTCGCCGCGTTGGTGCAGCAGGCGGATGCACATCGACCGCCGAAAGGATACTGACCGTGCCACTCAATCTCTCGAACCGAGATCAGAACTCGGGACACCTGTTCTACAACCGCAGGTTGAAGGCCGCAATCACCCGGTTTTCGGTGCGGATGAAGCACGACGACCGCAAACAGCAAGCGGCGGTGGCACTCTCGATCGTTTTCGTCCTTATCGGCATCGGCTGGATGGCACTGCTACACGTCATGAAGCCCGCCGGTCTGGTGGGCCAGTCGTCGATCATCGGAAACCGCGACACCGGCGCGGTCTACGCGAAAATCAACGGGCGGCTGTACCCCGCGCTCAACCTGACGTCCGCGCGGCTGGCGGTCGGCAACGCCGCCTCGGTCGCCTGGGTCAAGGCCTCTGAGATCGCCAAGTACCCGACTGGCCCGATGGTCGGCATTCCGGGTGTTCCGGATGATCTCACCGTCACGCCGAGTTCCGTATCGGCGTGGTCGCTCTGCGACACCGCACCCAACCGGGGCACCGGGGCGCCGCCGTTGGTGACATCGATCGCTGGAGAGTTGTCCACGGCGGGCCGGGCAGCTCCTATGGGACGTTCGCAGGCCGTCCTGGTCACTCATAAAGATGCGACCTACGTGATCTGGGGTGGACAACGGTCGCAGATCGACCCCACCGACCGATCCGTCACCTTCAACCTAGGTCTCGATCCGGGCGTGACCTATCCGGTCGATATCTCCAACGCGCTCTTCGACGCCATGCCGGCAACGGAACCTCTTGTGGTCCCAGCGATTCCGGAGATAGGCGCACCGTCGAGGTGGCTGCCCAGGTCAACAGTCGGCAGTGTGCTGGAAACCCAAGACGCCAATGGAGCCGTCACTGGCTTCTACGCGCTGCTGCCGGACGGCGTGCAGAAGATCACCAGCTTCGTCGCCGATCTGCTGCGCACCGCGAACTCCCAGGGCTCCGCGACGCCGACATTGGTCTCGCCCGACAAGCTGATCCACATTCCCACCGTCGAGGTGCTGGACGTCGGCTATTACCCTTCGAGCAAGTTGAATTTTGTTGATACAGCGGTGAATCCGGTTACCTGCGTCGCATGGCAGAAGGAGTCCACCGATCCGCAGGCGACGATCAGCGTCTTCAGCGGTCGGGGCCTACCCGTTCCGATCGGTATGGATGGCCGCCTGGTTCGACTGGTCCGCGACGACCGCCATCCCGATTCGGTGGAGGCTGACCAGACGTTGGTGCTGCCGGGAGCGGCGAACTTCGTCGCGACGACCAGCGGCGTCGCCACCGCGCAAAGCCGCGAAAGTTTGTATTGGATTTCACCGCAGGGGGTTCGGTACGGGATCCAATGGGACGAACGCACACTCCAGGCTCTCGCACTGGATCCGCGAATGGCCGCACAGGCACCCTGGCCGATCGTGCGCACCTTTGCGGCAGGACCGGCCATCAGCCGTGACAGCGCCTTGCTGGCGCACGACACCATCACTGGCGGCGGCGCGGTTGCGCCGATCCCGGAAGCCAACCAGCAAGTGGGAGGTTAGGCATGTCCAAACGTGGTTTCGTGCGGGGAAGACGCAAGCCGGCGCCGACGGTTCCTCCCGTGCGGGTGGCGGTCGCTCCGCCGCTCGCGCTACCGGAACGCGAGCCACGCAACATCCTCCTGATGATCGCAGTTCCGGCGCTGCTGGTCGGGATCATCGGCACGCTGGTGGTGATGTACACGTCGGGTGTCCGGTCGCTCCAGTCGGGCTTCTTCCCGATGATGGGCCTCGCCGGGTTCGGCGCCTTGATGTTCAGTGGGCGGTTCGGGCGAGGACGCCGGATCTCGTGGGGCGAACAGGAGAAACAGCGGCGAATCTATCTGCGCCAACTCGACGAAGACCGCGACGAAGTACAGCGCGCCGCCCAAGATCAACGCCGCAGCCAGCTGTTCGTGCACGGCGATCCGCAGAAACTGGACACCGTTATCGGCGGTCCGCGGATGTGGGAGCGTCGCCCGGGCGACCCCGATTTTCTCGATGTCCGGCTCGGGATCGGCGTGCAGCAGGCCAGCGACTCGGCCGTGTCGCTGCAGTGGCCGGAGGTTCCGATCGGGGAGGAACTCGAGCCGGTCACCGGCGGCGCGTTGCGGGATTTCATACTCGAGCAAAGCAAAATCCGCGGTATCGGCAAAGTGCTGAGCCTGCGGTCGAAACCCGGATTCAGCTTCATCGGACCCGATCCCGCCGAGTTGCACAACCTTGCACGGTCGATTCTGTGCTCACTGGCGGTCTATCACAGCCCGAACGACCTCAAGCTGCTGGTGGTAACCCGTCACCCCGAGCTGTGGTCGTGGCTGGTGTGGCTGCCGCACAACCAGCATGACGAAATGTTCGATGCCTGTGGGCTGCGCCGATTGGTGTTCATCTCGCCGACCGAATTGGAGGAAGCGCTCGACGCCGAGTTGCACCGCAAGGGCCGCGGACCGTGGACGCTGCCGGCCGGGAGCAGCCCGACGTCGATGCCTTCAGCCATGGAGGCGCCGGGTCTGACGCTGGGCCCGCATTGGGTGATCGTCGATGACAACGTTGGAACGCCCGAGCAGTGGGAAAGCGTCACCGGGCAAAAGGGTATGGCCGGAATCACGGTGCTGCGGTTGGCGACTCGCCCCGGCGTCGGTGTCGGCTTCGCCGATGAGGATCAGCGTTTCGAGCTGCGAAAAGGCGGGCTCTATCACCGTGGCGGGTTCTACGCGTTGGCTGACATGCTCGCCGAGACCACCGCTAACCGCTATGCGCGGGCGTTGGCGCGATGGTCACCGATGAGCGCCGGCGACTTGTCGGAAACCGACAGTCAAGGCGGTGAATTGCTACGCGCACTGGGGATTAGCGATCCACGTCAGCTTGACGTCGACCGGCTGTGGGCCGACAGCCGCGGGCGTGGCGATGCGAAGTGGGCAATGGTGCCGGTCGGCGTGAAGCCAGGCGGCGAGTTGCAGTACGTCATCTTCCGCGCAAAAGACTTCGGAGGGTTCGGCTTTCACTCCGTGGTGATCGGAACATCCGGCTCGGGAAAGTCGGAGTTCTTCCTATCGCTGTGTAATGGGATCGCGCTGACGCATTCACCAGAGACTTTTGTCGTCATCTTCGTTGACATGAAGTTCGAATCGGCCGCCCAGGACCTGGAGGGCTTACCGCACGTTGCCGGTTCGCTGTCGAACCTCGGCAAGGACGACCGGCATCTCGCTGAGCGGATGCGCAAGGCTATCAACGGCGAAATCGCAAGGCGATACCGGCTCTTTAAGGAGGCCGGTGCGCGCGACGCCAACGAGTACGAAGAGATGAGGCTGGCCGGCCGAGACCTGGAACCCGTGCCGATCCTGTTGGTCATCATCGATGAGTACCTGGAGCTGTTTCACCATCATCAAGAGTGGATACAACTGGTTATTCACATCGGGCAGGAAGGCCGTGGCTGCAACGTGTTCTTCACGCTCGGCGGCCAGCGCTTGGATCTGTCTTCGCTGAGCAAGGCCAAGAGCAACATCGCATTCCGGGTGGCGCTGCGCGCCGAGACTGCCGAGGACTCACGCGATGTCATCGGTAGCGATGCGGCATTGCATCTCCCGTCGAAGGAAAACGGCTACGCCCTACTCAAAGTCGGTCCACGCGACCTGGAACCGTTTCGGTGCTTCTACTTATCGGCGCCGTTCGTTTTACCCAAGAAGGCCGCCAATGTAAGCAGAACGGTCGACGTGAGCTTTTCCCAGCCACGGCCTTTGACCTGGGAGTACCAGCCGCTCAGCGTCGAGGACACCGTAGCCCTGGCAGTGGCCGACGAGCCCGAGGAACCGGACGAATTCCTCTTCCACACCGACGGCTTCAGGAAGAAGAAACTACTAGACGTCATCCGCGAATCGCTGGTTTCGCACCCGGCTCGATTGCCGCACCAAATCTGGCTTCCTCCATTGGAAGTCAGTGAACAAGTCGACGCGTTGGTGGGCTACTGGCGTGGCAAGCCCTGGCATGTTGACTATGGACAAAACGCGGGCTTGGTCTTGCCGTTCGCCATCGTCGACATCCCCGAAGATCATGTTCAACGGGTACATGTGATCGACGTTGAGATGGACAACATCATGGTGGTCGGGACCGCGCAACGGGGGAAGTCCACCACACTGATGACGCTGATGACGTCGGCCGCTTTGATGTATCGCCCGGAGCGAGTGACGTTCTTCTGCATCGGGGCTGCTTTATACCCCGTCGAGGAATATCCCCATGTGGCCGGGGTCGTCAGCCTGAATGACACGGAAGGAGTGTCACGAACCATCGCCACGATCGAGGGATTGATCCGCGCGCGTGAGGCGTCGTTCAAGCACTATCAGATCGACATCTCGGAGTTTCGTGAGCGACGCTTCGGAGCGGCCGGCGGTGGGGGAACGGACCCCGAAGACAAGTTCGGCGACGTCTTTCTGGTGATCGACAACTATGGCGATCTATACGACAAGGATGCTGGTATGGGTGATCGCGCGATCGCCATCGCCCGCCAGGGCCTGTCCTACGGCGTTCACGTAATGACCAGCGCCACCGCATGGTTCGTTGGCCAGAAGCAGGGTCTGCTCAACGTGTCGAACGCGCGCATCCAGCTGAGGCTGAGTAACCCCGACGAATCGCAGATGGGCACGTCTATGGAGCAGCGGAGATCTGCACGAAATACCCTGGACCGGCCTGGATTTGGGCTCACCCGCGACGGACACGAACTACTTGTCGGGGTGCCCGAAGTCGCCGGCACGACGGGTGAACGGGTGGGGATACGTGGCGTCGGTTCGCTGATCGCCGAGGTCACCGGAACCGGCAAGGTGGAACGGCTCTCACGGCTGCCCAACAGGGTGCCGCTGCGAGAGGTCATCGCCAGTTTCAACGGAACGGCCGAGGCTGCCGACCCGTTGAACATTCCATTCGCAATCGGTGAGAGCGCGCTGCAGCCGGTGGCGTTGCCGACCCGAATGTCGCCGAACATTTTGGTGGTGGGCCGGCAGCTTTGCGGCAAGACAACGACTCTGGCGGCGTTGGGTCGGGCTATAACCGACAGGTTTACGCCCGAGCAGGCCCAGATCACCATCATCGACCCGAAGACGACGCTCATCGGCCAGATCCGTGGCGCGCACGTGCGGGCCTATGCATATACCGCGGACGACATCGACACCGTGATCAGAGAACTCGCGGCCCTGCTGCAGGAGCGTCTCCCACCGTCGGGTCTCACTCAGGAAGAACTGTTGAACCTGAAATCGTGGGAGGGACCGCGCCACTTCCTTCTCATCGATGACGAACATGAACTTCGGCCCCACAATCAAGCGGTAAGGCCTGCGGCGACGGCCCCGTTGTGGGGGCTGGTCGAACGCAGCCGCGAGATTGGCCTGCATGTCATTTCCTCACGGCTGCCTGGTAACTGGGCCGCGCAAGTGGTGATGAATCCGTTTGTCCAAAAGCTGACCGGATCCCGCTCGCCAACCCTATTCATGGACAACGATCCGGCAAGTGTGAAGGTGTTCGGAAGGACGAGCGCTCAGCAGTTGGCACCGGGGCGCGGCTTGTTAGTGACGACCGAGGGAGACATCGAAGGGATTTTAGTGGGAAGCCCAGAATAGGAGGAGCTGACTCGACAGTGTGCGACCAACGCTTTAAACTCAGAAAACTTGTTCGCGGAGCCATTTGGGTGCAAGCACTTCGGAGGCGCTATGACTAGCGGGTTCGGCGTAATTCCAGCCGCGGTTAATTCGTCGTCGCTCACCGAATCAGCCATCGGTGCTGAAATGGCAGCCACTACCGCAGCCGGTGCGGCGGCGCTCACCGGTGTGACGCCCATGGCGGCCGATGCGGATTCAGCGGAGTTTGCGCAAGCGTTGAATGCCACCGGCGCTGCCTATTTGGCGACAATGACTGACCACGTCGAGCAGCGAACCGCTTTTGGCGGCGCGCAGTCGCTGGCCTCCGGTACATACGCTGCCATGGACGCGATCCACGGCACCGCCTTGGGCTAACGGACTGGCATGCCGGGCGACCCACGGTGGACGGGCCCACCAGAGGCCATCGCCGCCACTTTCGAGGCCGGTTCCCCGGCGGCGGTGATCAGCAACAATCTGGTTTGGGCCACCGAGACCTCGCACCACGAGCTGGCGGCCGGCATGTCGGGTGCCAACACAGCATCCACTTTGATTGCGTGGCAAGGTTTTGGCGCGAACGCCTCCGCTGCAGCGGCCAGCGGCCTCAATGCCGGGTTACAGACGACCGCAGGCTGGACTGCGCACAAGATCGCCGTTACGCAAGGCGCCATCGACGCATTCACGACGGCACGGTCGTCCGTGATTCCCTCCGTGGTCAGCCAGACGAACCGCACCGAACGTGAGGCGATGGATAAGGCCAACCCGGGCGCCCTCTGGTCGTTGACTCCGGCCATCATCGAGCGCGATGTCGAATATTACGGAGAGCATTGGCCACACAATTCAACCATCGGCATGGGGTATTCCACCGCAATGAGCGGGTTCACCGCCGCGTTGGGCGTGCCGCCCCCGCTGGCCCCCGCGGGTGCGTCGCCGGCCGCGCCGGCAGAGGCGGGAGAAGCGGTGGCTCAGGCAGCCGCGGCCACCGGCGGGCAGAACGGGGTTAGCTTGTCGAGCCAGGCCGCACAGGCGGTTGGCCAGGCGCCAGCATCGTCGGCCAGCGGCATCACCGACCAACTCAGTTCCCTCACCGGGCCGCTGCAAGAGGCGGCGTCATCCGTGGCCCAACCGCTGACCGGGGTGTTCCAAGCCCCGATGCAGGCGGTGCAGAGCCTTAGCAGCCTGCCGTCATCTCTGATGGGGTCGACCAGCGGCTTGTTCTCCTCGGCGACGGCTCAGGAGGCGGCCGAGGCGGAAGCCATCGCCGCACCATTGGGGGCCAGCGGCGGCGCTGCCGGAGGCCTGGGTGCGGGGGCGGCTGGGGCAGCGGGCTCTGGAGTCGGCGCTTTTCCTGGTGCGGGCTTGACCAGCTATACCCGTCCCACCAGTACTTTCGAGCCGGAAACCGGTGGTAGGCCGACGGGCCTGCGGACCGTTGCATTCAACGCGACCGAAGTACCCAGCCCGACCAGCGCAATGAGTAGTGGCGTTACCGGTATGCCGATGGCGCCGGGGGCAATGGCCGCGCGTGGCAACGGTGATGGCTCCTCGCAGGAGGCTGTGACACACGCCCGCGTCGTCGTTCCCGGCGATCGCGTCGACCAGGAATAGCGCTTTTAGTAGGTTAGGTGTGCGGACCGGATTCTGCGGTCTAGATAGCATCTTGCCTGGCGACTTTGGGCGTGAGCGGGTTCTGCGCATTCCCGTTAGGATCAGCGCAGTTGTGCCTTGTGGCGTTGAGGAGGTTGGTGGTGGTGTTTGCGATGGTGCCGGCGGTGGTGGGGGCGTCGGCGGCGACGGAGGCGGGGTTGGCTGCGGAGACGGGTGCGGTGGCGGCGGCGGTGGCGCCGGTGTTGTTGGCGCCGTTGCCGATGGGTGCGGATGCGGATTCGGCGCGGTTTGCTGCGGTGGCGGCGGCGGCGGGTGCGGCGCATGTGGCTACGGCTGAGCAGCATGGGGTGATGCGGGGGTTGTATTCGGGGGCGCAGTCGTTGGCGATGGCCACGACGGTGGCCACTGAGGTGATGCGGGCGGCGGCGACGGCGATCTGAGTGCGCTGGCAATGGTTGGGTGGGTGTGGGGGTGTAGCTGATGACCCATCCGTGGCCGATGTTTGCGCCGGAAGCTAATTACTATTCGATGGTGTTGGGGGCGGGGCCTGCGCCGATGTTGGCCTATGGGGATGTGCTGCTGGCTCACAATGCGTCGATGACGGCGGTGGTGGGGGTGTCTACGGCGACGGCGGTGGGCACGGCGGCGGCTTTTGTGGGTAATGCGGGGTCGGCGTCGGAGGCGGCGTTGGTCGAGCACAACACGCAGCATGCGGTGTTTGCCGATGAGGCGTTGGCGCGGGCGCAGATTGCGCATCTGGCCGCCGCGACGCATTCGGCCACGGTGACCCAGATGGTGCCTGCCCCGCCGGCGCACGCGAACCGGTTGGAGGAGGCGGCCGATGAGCTGATCAATCCGATTGTGTGGGGGGCGTTGACGCCGCGGATCGCGGATTTGAATTTGGAGTATTTCGGGTTTATGTGGCCCAACAACGCGGCGGCCGGGGTGCGCTATGGGGCGGCGTTGGATGGGTTGGGGGCGGCGTTGATGGCGCCGTCGTTGCCGGCGATCTCGGGGGGATCTGCGGCCGCGGTGGCGGTGGCGGCCGCGACGGTGGCAGAAAGTGCAGCCCTGAGTGGGATGCAGGCCGCGGTGGGGGCCGCCGGTACCGGTATCAGTGCGGTGGCCTCGCCGGCGGCGGCGCTGCCCGCGGCCGCGTTGAGTGCGGTGACCTCCTCGGCGTCGTCGGTGTCCAGCGCTCCGGTGTCCTCAACACCGCCGGTGCAGCCGATGGCCACCGTCCAGCACACCCCGTCGGTGCCGGCTCAGCCGCTGGCTCCGGCGCAGTCTTCGGCGGGGATGTTCGCCCCGCCGCCGAGTGCGGCGGTGATGCCGCCGGTGGTCTCGAATCCGGCGGCCGAGTCGCCGGCGGCGCAGTTGTTGACTCCGCGCCCGGCGCCGGTGGCTCCGCCGATGCCCGCCGCACCGGGGGTGACCAGTTTCGTCCCACCCGCCCAGCCGTTTTCCCCGCCGCCGCCGACCGCCGGGCGGGCCGCGGGTTTGGGTCCGGGCATGCTCAACGCCTCCGCACTACGCGGCCCGGTATCCACCATGCCGCTGACCACGACCGCCACCTCAACCCTGGCCACCGCCACCCAACCACTGGCCTACGTCCCCCCCGAACCACCACGACCCCCCGTGCCACCAACCCCACCCCAACCACCGCTGCTTAACCCCGGCGACACCGCCCACACCCTCAACCCACCACCCCAACCCCAGCAATCCCCACCACCGCACCACACGCCACAGCCATCCGCACCACAGGACGGCCCGGCCGGCCCCTCCACCGGTAGCGGCGGCCCCGAAGGCTCCGGCGGCCCCGGCACGCAGATGCCGGGCTCCGCACCCGGCCAGGCCCCCCAAGCACCGCCCGCGGCAATACCCCTCGATACCCGCCCACCAGTTCCGCCACCGCCGGAGCCGGGCGAGCCGGCGCCACGCGCGCCGACCCCGCCGTCCTGGGCGTCACCACCAGTACCCAAGTCGGTGCAGGCAGCAAAAGATGAGTTGGACAGCTTGGAAAAGCTGATACAGCATCACAATTCCAACCCGCCCAGCCCGTCCAATCCGCCAGCGGTGGCGGATTACAACGCCGAAGCCGACTACTACAACGCATGGGCAGCACAGCTCCAGGGTCAACTAGGTTCATCAAACACGGAGTACACACCCGCCACGCCAGCTAAGACTGCGGAGATACCGTCCTGGACACAGCCAGCACCACAACAACCGGTGCACCAAGGACCCGGTTCTCAACCGCAGCCGGGCGCGCCTTCGAGTCCGAATCTCGCCGATCAGGCCAAGCAGATTGGTAGAGAGGTCTCGGATCTTCCGAAGGGGACGAGGTCAGATGCAATTGCGGACAAGGTGACTGGCCTTCACCTTAACCAGGAACAGGCTGCGGAAGCAGCCGACATCGCCGCGCAAGCCGCGTTCGGCGATACTTCGGGAATTGCTAGCCTGCCCGATGGAACAAAAGTGGTGCTACCACTGCGGATAGATCAAGGAATTGCATTGATAGTCCATTCTGATGGATCAGTGACAGTGTTTAGAGGCGATCTTTACCAATTCCTACCCTTCCTCGGCAGATGAATCGTCGTGCGATGAATAGGGGCTCGGTTAGCGCCACAGTCGACTTTGAGGTTTTCCTGCTCATGACGATGAAGCTGCGAATCAAAATGTCCCACAAGGAAAATCAACTCGCAGCCAAACTAGCTGAACACGGGCTGTCGGTCGACGACGCAGAACACATACATGAGCGGATAGCCGAAGCTCTAGGTGACGAGGCGTCCTATTTCCGAAACCTGAAGAAGCTGCTGGGTATTGCGGACGAGAACGCCACATCACTGCAATACGACAGCATACTGTGGCCTGGCTTCAACTTCAACGCGGTCGCCGGTGATGACGGAATGCTTGAGTCGGTGCGATATCGGCACGTTAGGCGCGATCCCCCCCACGTCGATTCCCCGACGCAACTACCAATCTGGAGCATGGACGTCACCGAGTTCGCCGAGCAATTTGGTCCCTTGACCACTGGCCGCAAGTGGCCCGTGTCCGACGACCTTCTCCCCGGATACGAGGAGTACGAATTTTCATGGGGCGGTGAGAGTTACGGTGCAGGATTCAGCTGGGGGCTGTTCATGTATTCGGCGATGTCGTGGGATTGAGCTAGCCAGGGCGTGAGGGGAAGGACCCCAAGTACCGCAAAGGGTTAGGACATGTCTCCCAGTGCGTGCGCGACGCCGACCGCACCTATTCCTCGCCCTCGGGAGCGGTATGTCTCGACTATGACTGGGCCGCCAACCAATGTCTGAAGATCACCAACGACGCGGTGTCGAAAGTGAATTGCGCCGATCGCGGTGCAGTGCTCCCCGACGTAGCGATCATCGGCGCGGTCGACGTCACCTACTGCCGCGAGGGTGGAATCGCGCACTCCGTTCGGCATTTCACAGTCTGCACGCTGCGGGGACAAAAACTGCAAAGGGAGAACTCATGGAATCTGAACGTGTAGAAGCGCTGGTGCAGGCAGGCGTGTTGTCTTTTGTCTCGATCTTCACGACTGTCTTGTTCATTGTGCTCGCTCGGCGGGCGGCTAACGGCCGGCTTCAGCGTAATCAGTGGGTCGGAATCCGCACGCCGTACACGCTGCGCAGCGATCGGGGGTGGGTGGCTGGCCACCGCGCTGCGTTGCGCTTGACACCGCTATTTGTGCTCACCAGCGTCGTGATGTGCTTCGCGTTATTCGCGGTCGCACTGTACGTGTCGACGCCCGGCGTAGTCAGGCTCGTCGGATTCGGCGTCATCGCCGTGATAATCGCTCTTGTCATCTATAGCGCGTAGGTCGCGGGCAACGCCGCGAAATCGGCTGATGCTCACAGCGATGACCAACAGCAGCGATGAGGATCCGGATCCTTTTACCTCTCACCGCCACCGCGCTAGCCGGAAGTGTCGCGTTGTATGCGATTCACCGAGAGGCGCCGATGAACAGGCACACCGTGTACGCCTCCTACACAACGACCGACATTCTTGAATTCCTTGCGTTCTCCGCGGGCCGGGTTGTCGCTGATCAAGGGTCGGATTCCATTTTGCCGCGGTCGCTACCACCGTTATAACTGCCGCCGTGCTGGCCATCGTCGCGGTCGCGTATATCCGTCGGCTCAACCCGACGTGGATCATGCTCGTTCCCGCAATCGGCGGGCTCGCTGTCGGCGGGTGTCTCATTGTCGCGGGGCAGCGGGCCGACCACGCTGCTAGCGCCGTCGAGGGTTCCGCCGCGTTTGGGGCGATACCTAACGCTTCGTGCCTGGTGTCGTGCGCAGAAACTCCTTAGCTCGTTAACAGTGGTGCCGCTGTGACAGCCGGGTTCGAAAGGTGAACTGTGCGATGGTCGCAGCATGCTTACACTATCGCTACGTCCCGGTTTGGGAGCACTAGCAAGGGAGAGGCAATGGCACTACTTCAGGTAACGCCGGACATGATGCGCTCGACGCAGCAGGCCATCGAGACGGCGCTGGAACACGCGACCGTCATCGCGAACCAGTATCTGAGCAACCACGAAAACATGGGCGTTGCTTGGCAGGGCGATGGCTACACATCATCGGCTAACACAGCGATGAAGGTTCAGCACGATTTGGCGCAGGCAGTGGCCTGGGGGTCCAAGCTGGCTCAGGGACTCGGCAAGGTCGCGTTGATGATGGAGCAACACGAGATGGACGCGGCGCACAGCTTCGCAGGCTTTGCAGGCGACGGCGCGATCAGCACGTAGCACTCATTTCGAGTCAGCACTCCATAAACCCTTCGCGAGTTAGGACGCATCAACATGACAAGCTTCGGAAACATTCAATACGACCACGGCGCCGTCAATGACCTGGCCTCTGGTGTCGGAAACCAGGCCGCAATCTTGATGGAGCACCACGACGACATCAAGCATCGGACTGACCAGATCGCCGGTTTCTTTCAAGGCCAGGCGCACGCGGCTTTCTACGAGGCGCAAATTCAGATGCTGCGCGGCTTCGAGGGCCTCATCGAAACTGTTGCGCAACATGGCCAGACGATCCACACCGTGAACGCATCGGCCCACGCGACAGACCTGAGTTCTTCTAACTTCTTCGTCTGACGCGCCAGAGAAATACTGAAACTGGGGCGCACCCTGGTGTGCGCCCCAGTGGCTTGGATAGACCTGTATGTTGACCACCACTATCGATGGGCTGTGGGTACTTCAGGTGCTCGCCGGCATCGAGGTGCTCGCTCCTGAGCTGGGGCTGCGGCCGATTCTGCCGAGCTTCGAGACGGCACAGATGGCGCTGAGCCATCCCATTGCCGCTGAACTACGGGCCGAAGGTGTGATCGACGAGGCGGGGGCAGTTGACTCCGTTGTGGTGGAATGGATGACAGTGCTAGCACGCCGCGACGTCGCACTCCTCATCCACGTCCGCAATCCTGAGACGGGGGACCAACCCGCCAACGCCCTGCTGGCACGCTTCGCGCAGTGGTGGGTGGTGATGGAGCGCTCAGAGGAATTAGTCCGCATCGGTGGGGCGGGAACTGCGACCGCCGAAGGCGCGGCCAACGCAGTGCTGCTTGCTCAGATCGAAAGATTGTGCGGCACAAACACACCCGCACCGCTGAGGCCGATTACGCTTGATGTCGACGCACTGCAAGTCGGGGGTGAATAGTCAAGAAACCCTGCAGAACTTCCTTGCGAGCCAACCACTGGACGCTGATCAGTTGCGCCTGTTGATGTCGGCCGCTGATCCCAAGCGCTCAACGCAGGCCTCGATCGTCGCGCTGCAAGC
Organism: uncultured Actinomycetota bacterium; assembly: GCA_963720085.1. Classification (GTDB taxonomy): domain Bacteria; phylum Actinomycetota; class Actinomycetes; order Mycobacteriales; family Mycobacteriaceae; genus Mycobacterium. Next base: position 34,881 of record CAVRER010000081.1, on the reverse strand, counting down.
CGGGGTGGAGACCGGCCGGCCCACGCGGACGCACATCGAGCAGAGCGTGGTAACCATCATCGACTCCCCCGAGGGGCGGCTGGTAGCCGAGTATGTGCCGTCGGCAGGCAAGAATTGGATGGTTATCGCTCCTGGGACGGCGACCAACATCGCTGCGGCTGTCAATCAGATGATGCGGCGCCTGCCCGCTAATGAAGAATGGTTTTCCTACCGAAAGGTTGTGTAAGCAGAGGCCATGACGCGCATGTTAGCATCGGCATCGTGACAAATCCGTGGAACACACCATCGAATTCGGCGGAGCAAGGCAAGCAATCGCCGCGACAAGGTGCGGCTTCGCGTCCGCAACACCCAGACTCCGTCTCGGGGACATTGCGCATCTCCGACATGGTCGCACCGCGCAAAATCCCGCCGGGATCCGGGTGGCGCAAGTTTTTGTATAACGTCTCGTTTCACACCATAAATCTTGGTGAATCACCGGCCGAGCGGCATTACCGCGAATTGCAGGGCCGGATACGCCGCCATATCCGCAAGCAGTACGTCGTCGGGGTGGTTTCCGGGAAGGGTGGTGTCGGCAAAACCACGATGACGGCGTGCATCGGCGCGGTGTTCCGTGAGTGCCGACCGGAGAACGTGGTCGCCATCGACGCGGCGCCCGGTTTCGGCACCCTGGCCGGGCGGATCGACGAATCCCCGCCGGGTGATTACGCCGCCGTCCTGAACGACACCGATGTTCAGGGCTATGCCGACATTCGGGAACACTTGGGGCAGAACAGCTTAGGGCTCGACGTGCTGGCGGGGAACCGGGCGTCTGACCAACCGCGGCCGCTGGTGCCGTCGATGTTCGCCGGGGTGCTGTCGCGGCTGCGTCGCACGCACAACGTGATCGTGGTGGACACCTCCGACGATCTTGAACACCCGGTGATGAAGGCCGTGTTCGACGCCTGCGACACGCTGGTCTTCGTGTCGGGGCTTACCGCCGATACTTCGCTGCCGGTGACGCGGGCGATCGATTTGTTGCGGTCGATGGGGTATCACGAATTGGTGTCACGCAGCATGGTGATTCTGAACGACAGCCGCAATAAATACGATGCCGACGCGCGAGCGTATCTTACCGAGCGTTTCGGACAATCCGGAGCGACGGTCGAATTTATGCTTTTCGACCGGCATTTGGCTAAGGGCGGGATCATCGATACGCAACATGAATTGCAGAAGAAAACACGGCTCCGGTTATTCGAGATTACCGCGGCTTTGGCGGACAAATACGTTCCGGACGCCGACAGGCCACGTTAATGCCCAAGGTCGCATTTCCGGCGCGTTGCGCAGTTGCGGTGGTATGTGGCGAACACCTCGTCTCTCAGGTGTACCCGGCGTCGGTGCCGGTGGAGGTATTCGTCGACAACATCGTCGAGCTGCTCAACGATGAACTTAAACGCCGCGGCTTGACCGGCCTCGAATCCGGAGTCGGCTACGAGCTGCATAAGGCTAACGGTGTTCGGCTGGATGTCACCAAAACTCTCGACGAACTCGGCGTCGAGGACGGCGCCACCCTGGTGCTGGTTCCCGTGGTTGACGGCGACTCATTCGAGCCGCAATACGAGTCCTTATCCACTGGACTAGCTCGGGTCGGCAAGAGGCTGTTCGAACCCGTCACGGCCGATCACCGCGGCGCACACTGCGCTAGCGATCCTGGCGATGACTCTCCGCGGTGGTACTCGGGTTGGCGCTGCGCACCCGGATTGCCGATGACTCGATAGTGCCCAGCATTGTGACCGGCGCAGCCGGTCTGCTGGCTGTCGGCGGCGCGGGCGTGGTGGCGCGGTGGTGGCCGCAGCGCGGCGACCTGATCGACGGGTTCGCGTGGCTTTCGGCGCCGCTGCTTGCGGTGAGTTTTGGTGTGGGTGCCCCGGGCCGCCCCGGGGCGGCGCACCTGTTCATCGCCGCGCTCGCTTTCGGGATGCTGACCTGCGGCATAGCGGTCGTGACGCGACGTCATATCAACGTCGCGGCGACGATTGTGACACTGTGCGCGGTGGGCGGTCTGGTTGCCGCAGCCCGGATGTGGCGGCCGATTCCGGCCCAATGGCTGGGCATGCTGACCCTGGTGGGCCTGCTGTTCTTGCTGACGCTGGCGCCCACGGTCGCGTTGTGGTCGGCGCGGATCCGGCCGCCGTACTTCGGGTCGGTCACGGGACGCGACCTTTTTCGTCGCAGCGTCGGATTGCCGGTCGACGCGGTGTCGCCGGTGGACGAGGCCGCCGACGAGGAGGTGAGTCCGGACACGACACCGCGCGGGACCCAGATCGCCGTCGGCGCCGTACGGGCGAACAACGTGCTGACGGGAATCTGCGTGGCCGCGGGACTGACGCTGCCCGCTGCGGTGTGGGCCACGCTGATGCCGGGTCGCAGCCGGAGTGGGGCCGCCCTGGTGCTGGCCGGACTGTTCGTACTCATCTTCATCAGCCGCGGACGCGCGTTCGCCGACAAGCGTCAGGCGATCGCGCTGGTGTGCGGGGCGTGCCGCCGCGGTATGCGTCGGCGTCGTCAAATACGTCGTGCATGAGCCGGCGACATCAGCAGACTCGCTGCTGTGGGGCGCGGTGATATTGGGCGGCTTCGGCGCTGCCGGTCTGGTGGCGGCGTTGCTGGTGCCGATCACCAGATTCACCCCGCTGGTGCGAATGATCGCGGAGTGGCTGGAGATCGTCGCGATCATCGCCGCACTGCCGCTGGCCGCGTGGATCGGCGGTTTGTTCACCTGGGTGCGCATGCGATGACACGCATGCGTTTCGGCGCCGCGGCGGATCTCCGCCCTCACGCTCGTCGGCCTGCTGGTCGGGTCTATCGACCGACTCTTCCTGCGGCTCAGGCGATTCCGCCGCCGACCGTCGATCCCGGGCCGGGTACCTCCGGACGGCAAACCGGGCCCGGATCAGCCGATGCGGCAAAGCAATATCTGCGCGCGGACCATCACCGTCGCCGATCCGAACGTCGCAGTCACCGGCCCCGGGCTTCGTCATGCTCAACATCGCCAAGGCCTGGCAGTACTCGACCGGTAACGGCGTGCCCGTCGCAGTCATCGACACCGGTGTCAACCCCAGCCACCGGCTACCGGTGGTTCCCGGTGGCGACTACATCATGGGCGGCGACGGGCTGATGGACTGCGACGCGCACGGCACCGTCGTGGCATCGGTGATCGCCGCTGCGCCGCAGGGCGCCCCGATGCCCGCCCCGATGCCGGCCGCCCCGGCGTTCCCGCCACCGGCGGGCCCGCCGGCCACCGACGCGGCACCGCCACCGCCCGGCGGACCACCGGCCCCGCTCGCACCGCCGCCGCCGCCGTCCCCGGTGACGATCACCGAGACCAAACCGGCTCCGCCGCCGCCACCACCACCGCCACCGCCCGACGAACCGTCGAACGGGCCCGGAGACCCGGTTGCCAACATGCCGGACGACCCTGAGGTGCCGCCACCGCCGCCCGGAGCGCCGGACGGGGTCGGCGGGGTGGCACCGCACGCGACGATCATCTCTATCCGCCAGTCCTCACGGGCCTTCGAGCCGGAGAGGCCGGGCGGCGGTGACATGGAGGCCCGCAAGAAGGCCGGCACCGTTGCCACGCTGGCCAGCGCCATCGTGCATGCGGCCAACATGGGCGCCAAGGTGATCAATGTCAGCGTCACCGCGTGCGTATCGGCGGATGACCCGTTGGACCAGAGCGCCATCGGAGCCGCTGTCTGGTACGCCGCGACCGTGAAGGACGCGGTGATCGTCGCGGCGGCCGGTAACGAGGGCGAAGACGAGTGCGCCCAGAATCCTGCCTTCGACCCGTTGGACGCCGCCGATCCGCGCGACTGGCATCAGGTCAAGACCGTGTCGTCGCCGTCCTGGTTCTCGGATTACGTGCTGTCGGTGGGTGCGGTGGATAACACCGGCGCTCCGATCAAGAAGAGCCTGGCCGGGACCCTGGGTAGCCGCCGCGGCTCCCGGCGTCGGAATCATGGGACTGTCTCCGCAGACCGGTGGACCGGTGAACGCCTATCCGCCGATCCGGCCGGGCGAGAAGAACATTCCGTTCTGGGGAACCAGTTTTTCGGCGGCCTATGTCAGCGGCGTGGCCGCGCTGGTGCGCGCGAAGTACCCGGCGTTGACCGCCCATCAGGTCATCAACCGGATTCTGCAGACAGCGCACAACCCGCCGCGCGGTGTCGATAACCAGGTCGGCTATGGAGTGGTGGATCCGGTCGCCGCGTTGACGTTCAATGTGCCGCCCGGCGACCGGCTTGCGCCCGGCGCCCAGAGCCGACTGATCGTGCCGGCCGCACCGCCCCCACCGCCGGATCACCGCGCCCGCAATGTCGCTTTGGTGTTCGCCGGTCTGGTGATCGCCGCGGTGGTGATCGCGTCCCTGATTGCGCGGGCTCGGCGAGAGCGATGACGGCCTCGACGAGGCTGGCGGTCATCGTCGGCGTCCTTGCTACCGGCCTGGTCGGCTGGGCGTTGGGCGGATACCCCGGCGCCGCAACGGGTTTGGCCGTAGGAGTGGCGGTTGGCGTGATCCCCTGGCGTCGTCACCCGCTGTGGTCGTGGCTGATCCTGTTGCGTCAGCGTCGTCGTGCGGTCGTCTGGAGTGAACCCATCACGGTGGCCAACGACCGTGCCGGCGGTGGCGTTCGATACCAGGACGGCGTCGCAGTGGTCGCCGTGCAACTGCTCGGTAAGGCGCACAGACCGACTCTGTTCACCGGCTCGACCGCGACCTACACCGAGAACACCATCGATGTCGCCGATCTGCTACCGCTGCTGCACCAAAGCCTGGGTTTGGCGATCGAATCGCTCAGCGTGGTCAGTGTGGGTTCCCGGCGGCGCAGCACCGGCGACTACCCGCGGGTCTATGACACGTTGATCGGCACGCCGCCCTATGCCGGACAGCGGGAGACGTGGCTGATCGTGCGGATCGCATCCTTACCCAATGCCGAAGCGCTGCAATGGCGTACCTCGATCGGCACCGCGACGCTGGCCGCTGCACAGCGGATCGCTGCGGCGTTGCGGCAGCACGGCATTCGCGCCAAGGTCGCGACCGCGACGGACATCGTCGAGTTGGAGCGGCGGCTGGGCTCCTCCGCGTTGAACGCCCATCACCAGCGGTGGCGCACCACGCGCGGCGAGGGTGGGTGGCTGACGACCTACTGGTACCGGCCGAGCGACATCAACGCCGAGAATTTGGCCCACGCCTGGGCGCTGCGCGCCGACGGGATCATCCAGAACATCACGCTATTCGGCGACGGCAGCGTGACCGCGACGGTGACCGTGCGTAGTGCACAGCCGCCGACGGCTCCGCCGAGCGTCATGCTGCGGATACTGCCGGGAGAGCAGGCACGCGCAATCGCCGCGAATCTCTGCGGACCCATGCCCAAGCTGCAGGGTGTTCGTCGCGGCGTGCTGACCGAACCGCTGATCATCCCGATCGGACCCTCGGGTGTGCTGCTGGGCAAGGTCGATGCCGGTAACCGGTTGATGCTGCCGCTCGACGACCCGGGCGAGTTCAGTCGGGTGCATATCGCCGCGCAAGACGCATTGGCCAAACGAATAGTCGTGCGGCTGGCCGGCGCCGGCGAGCGGATAACCGTCCACACCCGCGACCAGCAGCGGTGGACCAGCGTGCGGATGCCCGATATCGCCGTGGGCAATCAAGTCAGGCCGATTGCCGGCACCACCGTCAGCGTCGTCGACGGCACGGTCACCCCCGCGCCGCGACCGAACACCTTGATCTCGATCGGGGAGCCGGGAACGCCCTACCGAGGATCCGCCGATGTGCTCATCACGCAGATCGGCCCGGCGACCGTCGACGTGACGGCCGCTGGACAACTCCATACGGTTGAGGTCGAGCTGTTCCGGGCCGAGAATCGCTACATATCCTCGGAACCGACCCTGAGGACAACCGAGCTCGAATCGGTGGACTAAACGATGACCAGCAGCAGCGCGCGCAAGCGCTTCGACCAAGCCATGGCGTTGTTCGACACCGACCAGTCGGGCGCCCAGGCGCGGTTCCGCGAGGCCAGCGAAATCGATCCGTCGATGGCCGATGCATGGCTGGGCCGAATTGCTGCCGGCGACGAGGCACTGTCGACTCTGCAGGAGCTTTACGCGTACGGGGCGCGACTGCACCGGGAGAGCAATCGGCTTGGTGTCCGGCTGTCGGCAGCGATCAAAGCCGGGCCGTATCTGTCGATTTCGGTTACCGAGTCGTCACATGCCGGGCTGGCCCTCGCTAGCGCGCTGATCGACGATGGGCAATACGAGAAAGCTCAAGCGCTGCTAGATGATCCGGCGCTGCTGGATACTTGGGAAAACCATCAATGGCAGCAGTATGTGCAGACCTACCTGATGTTTGCCACACAGCGTTGGCCCGATGTGATTTCCGTTGCGGCGAAGATATTGCCGCCGCAGGCGATCATCATGTCCGCGGTCACCGCGGCCACCAGCGCGCTGGCGGCGCATGCTGCGGCGCATCTCGGGCAGGGACGTGTCGCGCTGGACTGGGCAGATCGGGTCGAACTGCGTGCCGGACATAGCGGCCCGGCCGAAGCGCGCCGCCACCAGCTGGCGGAAACTGCGGTTACAGCGATCGATCCGAACGACTTCCCTTTGATCGCAGCAGATCTCGCCTATGTGCGGGGAATGGCGCACCGCCAACTCGACGAGGAGGACAAGGCCCAGATCTGGTTGTCGAAGGCAACGATCCACGGGGCACTGATTGAACCGGCCAAGGACGCGCTGGCCGATCCGAACCTGCGGCTGGTGGTCACTGACGAGGCTACCATCAACACCCGCACCAATAAGTGGGACGTGACCACCGAGCAGTCCGAGCAGCAGCGCCGCGAAGAGAAGACCGAAGAGCGGCGGGAAGAGCTGCTGGCCGAGGGCCGCGCCCTGCTCAACAACCAAGTCGGGTTGAGCGAAGTCAAGCGCGCCGTTGCCGAAATCGAGGACCAGATCGAGGTCCGGGCCTTGAGGCTGGCGGCCGGGCTGCCGGTGACCAATCAGACCAACCACATGCTTCTTGTCGGCCCGCCCGGCACCGGAAAGACAACCACGGCCGAGGCGCTGGGGAAGATCTATGCCGGGCTGGGCATCGTGCGGCATCCCGAGATCATCGAAGTCAAACGGGCTGACTTCTGCGGTGAGCACATCGGGGCATCCGGCCCGAGGACCAACGAGCTGATCGCCCGTTCGCTGGGCCGCATTTTGTTCATGGATGAGTTCTATTCACTGGTGGAGCGCCACCACGACGGCCGCCCGGACATGATCGGGATGGAGGCGGTTAACCAGCTGCTCGTCGCCCTCGAGGTGCATCGATTCGACTTCTGTTTCATCGGTGCGGGTTACGAGAAGGAAGTCGACGAATTCCTCACCGTCAACCCCGGTTTGGCGGGCCGGTTCAATCGCAAGTTGCGGTTCGAGTCGTACGCACCCGACGAGCTGGTGGAGATCGCGGTGCGCTACGGCGAACCCCGCGCGACCGTGATCGAGCCCGCCGCCCGCGAAGCGCTGAACATGGCCTGTAAGACCCTGCGGGCCCATCTGGCGCCCGATGGCAGCCATGGAATCGACGTGATGCAGAACGGCCGTTTCGCCCGCAACGTCGTCGAGCGCGCCGAGCGACTGCGCGATTCTCGGGTGGCGGCCCAGCACCGCACCGACAAGGGCTCGGTGACCATCGAAGATCTGGAGACATTGCGCACCCAGGACATCGTTGCGGCCGTCGTGGACGCGTGCGCGGAAAAGCATGTGCCGATCCAGATTTGAGCGTCCCAGGGCGTGATCAGTAAGGCGTGACCGGGTCGAACCGGAACACCGCGACGCGACCCGCCAGCGCCTCGAATTCGTCGGAGGTGCCGTCGGCGACCATTCCCGAGCGCGGGTAACCGCCCGCACCCGCGCACCTGCGGCGGAAAGTTGCGAAACAAGTGGGCGCCCGACATTGCCGGACGCTCCGGTCACGACGATCGTCATGGTGGTCCTTCATAACTGTGCTTTCATCTACGACGGGCCGAAAGGTGGGAAAGTTACCGCCGGATCGCGTAACTTTTTCGCGGACTAGATCGTCGTGAATTAATGAGCCAACCGCAGTCAGCGAAAGACCGGATGACCGACGCCTGGCGTCGGCATCGCCCGTACCTGGTCAATCTGGCGTACCAGATGCTGGGCGATGTCGGGGACGCTGAAGACGTTGCGCAGGAAGCGTTTCTGCGGCTCTCCCGCACCGACCTCAGCGAGATCGAGGATGTCCGCGCGTGGCTGACGGTGGTGGCCGGCCGGCTCTGCCTCGACCAGGTGCGTTCGGCGCGGGCTCGCTACGAGCGGCCCGGCGACATCGGTCCAGAGGTGGCCGCGCTCAACCAGACCCATCGGCTTGACCCGGTCGATCGGGTCACCCTGGACGACGAGGTCCGCACGGCGCTGCTGGAGGTGCTGCGTCGGCTCAGCCCGGGGGAGCGGGTGTCGTTTGTGTTGCACGACGTGTTCGGCGTGCCGTTCGACGCGATTGCCGAGACGGTCGGCCGTCCGGTCGGGACGTGTCGCCAACTGGCCCGGCGCGCGCGGGCGAAATTCGCAATCGCGCAACCGAAGCCGGGCGAGGTGCCGGTGGCGGAGCACCAGCTTGTCACCGAAAAATTCATCACCGCCTGCGCAAACGGCGATTTACAGGCCTTGGCCGCGGTGCTTGACCCGACGGTGTGGGGTGTCGGGACGGTGCTCGTCGATCCAGCCCCGCCGCCGCAGATCAACCACGGGCCGCACGACGTTGCCGTCAATCTGCTGCGCTACTTGGGGCCAGGTGTGACGGTGGTCAGCGGCCCGGCCGGTCAGCCGGTGCTGCTGGCCTTCGCCGAGCGACGGCTTTTCGCCGTGATCGTGCTGACCATCCGCGGACACCTGGTCACCAAGATCGAAGCCACCGCGGACCCGTCGGCGCGAACCGCGGGCTAACGGTTCTCGAGCGTGCCGTCTGGCCGCGACGCGAAGAATCCGGCGACCGCGGCTGCGATCTGCAGGAATTTGCGTCGCGTCGTGCGAGCCATCTCGCGCCGCACGTCGATGACGCCGCCGGGCCGCAGGTGCGGATCGAAGGGCACTTCCACCACCGTCTGCCCGCGGTCGAGAAACTGATGCGCCAGCAGTGAACGGGTACGTTTGTCGGAGTGCCCGTCGGAATCGTTGAGCACCACCACAGTGCGCTGCAGCAGGCCGGTACGGCCATGTGCCGCCAGCCATTCCATCGTCTGCGCCGCCGCCGAGGCACCATCTGCCCACGGCGACGACACCACGACCAGCGCGTCGAGGTCGCTCAGCGCCTCCTGGGTGACCGGCGCGTCCATGGTGGAACCGCAGTCGACGATCGAGATCGTGAAGTGACGGTCGAGCCGCGACGCGGCTTCGCGATACAGCGCGGGATCGAGCACGCGGCGCGGACCGGCCGTCGGCTCCCCGGCCAGCACGTACAGGCCCGCCGAATTGCTGCCGACGCGACTGGTCACATCGGCGAACGACGCAAGATTCCGGTCGGCGGCAAGCTCCCAGTACGAGCCGCTGGTCTGCGGGTCGATCCTGCTGCCAAGCCGGCCGAAGGCAGTGTCGGCGTCGACCGCGACCACGCGGTCCTGCCGGCGCAGCTCCGCAAAGATCGACCCAACGCTTGCGGCGATGGTGGTTTTCCCGACACCGCCCTTGCCGAGCACACCCACCTTGTAGTTACCGCGAAGCACAGCCCCGATGGCGGCCGCATAGCCGGCTTCTTGCTTTTCCCGGGGCGACGGTCCGGGGTTGATCAGGCCGAAAGTGGCCTTGCACACGATGCGCCGCCAGCCGAATTTGGGAATGGGTGGCCGCGGTTGCGACACTACCGGCGAAACGTCGATCCCAACCCGCGAAGCTCGGTGAGTTCCGGCGGCGGGCCGCGGCGCAGCGGGCCGCTGGGGCGGCGCGGATCGCGGACCGTCGGCCTGCGGGTGTGGCGGTCGCGCTGGCGGACCGGCATGGGCCGCAGGCCCTAGCCGGTCCAGCCGGTCCCGCGGGGAATCGTCACGTTCGTTCATGAGCTCATGCGCTCGGATGCCCAATACTCCCGCAAACTGGCGATCCGATCGCCATCGAGCTCGAGGATGGCGACCTCACGCATCCGCTTGCGGTGGCCTTTGACGATGTCATCGAACCGCGCTTCCCACTCGGCAATCGCCGTCGTGCCGTCGAGATAAAGGCTCAGCAGCTCGGCGGAGATGTTGGCCTGTTCCTTGACAACCTTGGTCTGCCAGTACTCGCGAATGCCGGCGTGTCCGCGGATCGGCGCCACTAACACCCGCTCGTGGTAAGCCGCCGAAGGGGTGAAGATGGTCAGGATCAGATCTGGGTCCTGCGTGGTCCATGCGCGGATATAGATGTCGATGAGCTTGCGCACGTCCTCTTTGCCCAAGCTCATGGATTCTCCGTTGGCTGCGCGAGCGGAATCGGTCCATCGAAGCGGCTGTAAACCTCGCCAGCCCGACAATGGCATCGTAGATGTGCTGCGGCTCACCTCCGACCACAGTGTTCAAGTCGACACCTGTTGCCGACCGACACCTATGCGGCAAAAAATCCGGGCAACTTCTTCCGCAAAGGTCCCTTTTACCTACCCCGGCGGCCCAGACGCTCGGCAACTGCCACCGAATCAGCCCATGAAGCGCCGCTGCCACGTCTTATGGTGAGGTCCATCACCGGACTCACCGGTCCTACGGGTGAGCCGCCCGGTGATCTGCCCCTCGTTTGACCTCGATCACAGCAAATTGCCGCAGCCCATCGTGCGGGCGGCGGCCTACCGCTGCCTGCCTCGCAAAGACCCTCCGGCGCATCCAAATAGCCAGCGTCACAGCCTGAACCGGCAAAGTGGCCTATCGGAGCCGCCGCAACCAAGCAGCACCCCCGACCGACGGACTATTATTGATCAAGTTGGCATGTCAGGCGGGTTTTGTCATATCGTTTTACGACTTGTCGAAAACCGGGTACAGGGCCACCGTCCAGCGCTGCACGGATGCATCCCCAACCGGATCACCGCCGCCAGGCGACCAGCATATCGACAAGACCGATGGGGCCTAGCCCGCAAGCCTCCCGGGCGCGGCGCCAACGGAGATGATTTATGAATTCCGCGGCAGAAAGTTCTGGTGAAGGGTCAGGTGGGAATGGCGCCCAACCGCGTCGGGCTCTACAACCCCGCATTCGAGCACGACTCATGCGGGGTGGCCATGGTCGTCGACATGCACGGCCGCCGCAGCCGCGACATCGTGGACAAGGCGATCACCGCGCTGCTCAACCTCGAGCATCGCGGCGCACAAGGCGCCGAGCCGCATAGCGGCGACGGCGCCGGCATCCTGATCCAGGTTCCCGATCTCTTCCTGCGTTCGGTCGTCGACTTTGAGCTGCCCGAAGCCGGCAACTATGCCACCGGCATCGCGTTCCTGCCGCAATCCTCGAAAGAAGCAGCGGCGGCCTGTGCTGCGGTGGAGAAGATCGTCGAAGCCGAGGGCCTGCAGACGCTTGGCTGGCGCGATGTGCCGACCGACGAGTCGTCGCTGGGCGCGCTGTCCCGCGACGCGATGCCCACCTTCCGCCAGCTGTTCATCGCAGGCGCCAGCGGCATGGAATTGGAGCGGCGCGCCTACGTCATCCGCAAGCGCGCCGAGCACGAACTCGGCACCAAGGGCCCCGGGCAGGACGGTCCCGGTCGCGAAACCGTTTATTTCCCGAGCCTTTCCGGACAGACATTCGTCTACAAGGGAATGTTGACCACCCCGCAGCTCAAGGCCTTCTATCTCGATCTGCAAGACGACCGGCTGACCAGCGCGCTGGGCATCGTGCACTCTCGCTTCTCGACCAACACCTTCCCGTCGTGGCCGCTGGCGCACCCGTTCCGCCGGATCGCCCACAACGGAGAGATCAACACCGTCACCGGGAACGAGAACTGGATGCGCGCCCGCGAGGCGTTGATGAAGACCGACGTCTTCGGGTCCGACGAGGACGTCGAGAAGCTGTTCCCGATTTGCACCCCGGGCGCCTCAGACACCGCGCGCTTCGACGAGGCGCTCGAACTGCTACACCTGGGCGGGCGCAGCCTCGCTCACGCGGTGCTGATGATGATCCCCGAGGCGTGGGAGCGCCACGAGTCGATGGATCCCGCGCGGCGGGCGTTTTACCAATATCACGCCTCGCTGATGGAGCCGTGGGACGGCCCGGCATCGATGACGTTCACCGACGGCACCATCATCGGCGCGGTGCTCGACCGCAACGGCCTACGCCCGTCGCGGATTTGGGTCACCGATGACGGCCTTGTCGTGATGGCTTCCGAAGCCGGCGTGCTGGACCTCGACCCGTCGAGGGTGGTGCGCCGCATGCGGCTGCAGCCCGGCCGGATGTTTTTGGTGGACACCACGCAGGGCCGCATCGTCTCCGACGAGGAGATCAAGGCCGAGCTGGCCGCCGAGCACCCCTATCAGCAATGGCTGGACAACGGGCTGATTCCACTGGCCGAGCTGCCTCAGGGCAACTACGTGCGGATGCCGCACCATCGGGTTGTGTTGCGCCAGCTGGTCTTCGGCTACACCTACGAAGAGCTCAACCTGTTGGTCGCGCCGATGGTCCGCACCGGCGCCGAGCCGCTCGGCTCGATGGGAACCGATACGCCGGTTGCGGTGCTGTCCCAGCGGCCGCGCATGCTGTTCGACTACTTCCAGCAGTTGTTCGCGCAGGTGACCAACCCACCGCTGGACGCCATCCGCGAAGAGGTGGTGACCAGTCTGGAAGGCACTGTCGGGCCGGAGGGCGATCTGCTCAACCCGAACGAGGATTCTTGTCGCCAAATCGTGTTGCCGCAGCCGATTCTGCGCAACCACGAACTGGCCAAGCTGATCAATCTCGACCCGGATGTCGAGGTCAACGGTCGCAGGCACGGTGTGCGGTCCAAGGTGATTCGCTGTCTGTACCCGGTCGCCGAGAACGGCGCCGGCCTGAAGGCGGCGCTGGACGAGGTGCGTGCGCAGACCTCGGCGGCGATCGCGAACGGCGCGCGGATCATCATCCTGTCCGATCGGGAATCCGACGAGAAGATGGCTCCGATCCCGTCGCTGCTGGCGGTCTCCGCAGTGCACCACCACCTGGTGCGCGAACGTAGCCGTACCAAAGTCGGTCTGGTGGTCGAGTCGGGGGACGCCCGCGAGGTGCACCACATGGCCGCGTTGATCGGCTTCGGTGCGGCGGCGGTCAACCCGTACATGGCGTTCGAGTCGATCGAGGTCATGCTGGACCGTGGCGTGCTGCAGGGTCTCGACCGCGAAACGGCGCTGCAGAACTACATCAAGGCCGCCGGCAAGGGTGTGCTGAAGGTGATGTCCAAGATGGGCATCTCGACGTTGGCGTCCTACACCGGTGCCCAGCTGTTCCAGGCGGTCGGCGTCTCCGAGGATGTTCTCGAGGAGTACTTCACCGGATTGACCTGTCCCACTGGCGGAATCACCCTCGCCGACATTGCCGCCGATGTTGCGGCCCGACATGAGCTGGCTTTTTTGGATCGGCCCGACGAACGCGCACACCGCGAACTCGAGGTGGGCGGTGAATACCAGTGGCGTCGTGAAGGCGAATACCACCTGTTCAACCCCGACACCGTCTTCAAGCTGCAACACTCCACCCGCACCGGCCAGTACAACATCTTCAAGGACTACAGCCGGCTGGTCGACGACCAGAGCGAGCGGATGGCGTCGCTGCGCGGCCTGCTGAAGTTCCGCGAGGGAGTCCGCCCGCCGGTTCCGCTCGACGAGGTCGAGCCGGCCAGCGAGATCGTCAAACGCTTTGCCACCGGTGCGATGAGCTACGGCTCGATCTCCGCCGAGGCGCACGAGACGCTGGCCATTGCGATGAACCGGTTGGGTGGCCGGTCGAACTGCGGCGAGGGTGGTGAGCACGTCAGCCGGTTCGACCGTGACCCAAACGGTGATTGGCGCCGCAGCGCCGTCAAGCAGGTCGCCTCGGCGCGGTTCGGCGTCACCTCGCACTACCTGACCAACTGCTCTGACATCCAGATCAAGATGGCGCAGGGCGCCAAACCCGGTGAGGGTGGCCAACTTCCGGGCGGAAAGGTGTATCCGTGGATTGCCGAGGTGCGGCACTCCACCCCGGGCGTGGGGTTGATCTCACCACCCCCGCACCACGACATCTACTCAATCGAGGATCTGGCTCAGCTGATCCACGACCTGAAGAACGCCAACCCGTCGGCGCGTATCCACGTCAAGCTGGTTTCCGAGAACGGTGTCGGCACGGTGGCCGCCGGCGTCTCCAAGGCGCACGCCGATGTCGTGTTGATCTCCGGGCACGACGGCGGTACCGGTGCGACGCCGCTGACGTCGATGAAGCACGCCGGCGCGCCGTGGGAGCTCGGGTTGGCCGAAACCCAGCAGACGTTGTTGCTCAACGGGTTACGGGACCGGATCGTTGTCCAGGTCGACGGCCAGCTCAAGACCGGCCGTGACGTGATGATCGCGGCGCTGCTCGGCGCCGAGGAATTCGGCTTCGCCACCGCTCCGCTGGTGGTGTCCGGCTGCATCATGATGCGGGTGTGCCACCTGGACACCTGCCCGGTCGGGGTGGCCACCCAGAACCCGGTGCTACGGGAGCGGTTCACCGGCAAGCCCGAGTTCGTGGAGAACTTCTTCCTGTTCGTCGCCGAAGAGGTCCGCGAATACATGGCGCAGCTCGGTTTCCGCACCCTGAACGAGGCTGTGGGCCAAGTCGGGTCGCTGGACACCACGCTGGCGCGCGCGCACTGGAAGGCGCACAAACTCGACTTGTCACCGGTGCTGCACGAGCCGGAATCGGCGTTCATGAACCAGGACTTGTATTGCAGTTCCAGCCAGGACCATGGGCTGGACAAGGCGCTGGACCAGCAGTTGATTGTGATGAGCCGCGAGGCGCTGGACTCCGGGAAGCCCGTGCGGTTTTCCACCACGATCGCCAACGTCAACCGCACTGTTGGCACCATGCTCGGCCACGAGGTGACCAAAGCCTATGGCGGCCAAGGATTGCCGGACGGCACCATCGACATCACCTTCGACGGTTCGGCCGGTAACAGCTTTGGTGCGTTCGTACCCGCGGGCATCACGCTGCGGGTGTACGGCGATGCCAACGACTACGTAGGCAAAGGACTCTCCGGCGGCCGGATCGTGGTGCGGCCGCCCGACAACACGCCGTCGGACTACGTCGCCGAGGACAACATCATCGGCGGCAACGTCATCCTGTTCGGCGCCACCAGCGGCCAGGCGTTCCTGCGCGGGGTAGTCGGCGAGCGATTCGCCGTGCGCAACTCCGGTGCCCACGCAGTGGTCGAAGGGGTCGGCGATCATGGCTGCGAGTACATGACCGGCGGCAAGGTTGTAATTTTGGGTCGCACCGGCCGCAATTTCGCGGCGGGCATGTCCGGCGGCATCGCCTTTGTCTACGACCCCGAAGACGAATTGCCGGACAACCTCAACTCGGAGATGGTGGGACTGGAGGGGCTCGACGATGACGACCTGGCCTGGCTGCACGGCATGATTCAGGCGCACGTCGACGCCACCGACTCCGCGATCGGAAAACGCATCTTGGACGACTGGACCGCCGAGCAACGGCGCTTCGTCAAAGTGATGCCCCGCGATTACAAGCGGGTGCTGGAGGCGATCGCCGAGGCCGAGCGCAGCGGCACCGACCCCGATGCAGCGATCATGGCGGCTGCCAGTGGCTGATCCGAAGGGCTTTTTGAAGTACTCCCATCGCGAAACGCCGAAACGCCGACCAGTGGCGCTGCGGCTGCGCGACTGGCATGAGGTCTACGAAGACTTCCCGCACGAGACGCTGCAGCACCAGGCCACTCGCTGCATGGACTGCGGGATTCCGTTCTGCCACAACGGTTGTCCGCTGGGTAACCTGATACCGGAATGGAATGACCTGGTCCGTACCGGCCGTTGGCGCGACGCGATCGAACGCCTGCACGCGACCAACAACTTCCCGGACTTCACCGGTCGGCTCTGCCCGGCGCCGTGCGAATCAGCCTGTGTGCTCGGGATCAACCAGGATCCGGTGACGATCAAGCAGATCGAGCTGGAGATCATCGACAACGCCTTCGACGAAGGCTGGGTGGTCCCGCTTCCACCGGACGAGCACACCGGCAAGAAAGTGGCGGTAGTGGGCTCCGGCCCGGCCGGTCTGGCCGCGGCGCAGCAACTGACCCGGGCCGGACACCAGGTGACGGTGTTCGAGCGCGACGACCGAATCGGCGGGTTGCTGCGCTATGGCATTCCCGAATTCAAGATGGAAAAGCGCCACCTGGAACGCCGGTTGGACCAGATGCGGGCCGAAGGCACCGAATTCCGCGCCGGTGTCAACGTCGGTGTCGACATCACCGCCGAGAAGTTGCGCGCCGAGTTCGATGCGGTGATTCTGGCCGGCGGTGCGACCGCCTCGCGCGATCTGCCGATCACCGGTCGCGAGCTCGATGGTGTCCACCAGGCGATGGAATACCTGCCCTGGTCCAACCGGGTGCAGGAGGGCGACGATGTGCTTGGCCCCGATGGCGAGCCACCGATCACTGCAAAGGGCAAGAAGGTCATCATCATCGGCGGCGGCGACACCGGCGCCGACTGCCTGGGCACCGTGCACCGTCAGGGTGCGGCCAGCGTGCACCAGTTCGAGATCATGCCGCGCCCGCCGCAGACCCGCGCCCCGTCCACGCCGTGGCCGACCTACGAGCTGATGTTCCGGGTGTCCTCGGCGCACGAGGAAGGCGGCGAGCGGATGTTCTCGGTCAACACCGAGGAATTCGTCGGCCGTGACGGTCATGTCACCGCGCTGAAAGTGCACGAGGTGATGATGGAGGACGGCAAGTTCGTCAAGACCGACGGCACCGACTTCGAAATCGAAGCCGATCTGGTGTTGTTGGCGATGGGATTTGTCGGGCCAGAGCAGCCGGGCCTGCTGACCGATCTAGGGGTTGAGTTCACCGATCGCGGTAATGTCGCGCGCGGCAACAACTTCGAGACCTCGGTGCCGGGTGTCTTCGTCGCCGGTGACATGGGGCGAGGCCAATCGTTGATCGTCTGGGCAATCGCCGAGGGCCGTGCGGCCGCGGCGGGCGTGGACCGATTCTTGATGGGCGAGAGCGCTCTGCCAGCGCCGATCACGCCCACGGCCGCCCCGCAGCGTTAGTCACTATCGTCACACCAGCAACATTTGATAAGTTACTCGGCGCGTCTTACACTGTTTGCCAGCTGCAGGGTGTCTAATTGCTCGATGTAGGGCGCCGCGGGGGCGTGGTGCTCGGCCGTGTTGATCCACCGCAGGAGTGAGCACTGTGTACATCAACCCAATGACCCGGTCACGGGT
Organism: uncultured Actinomycetota bacterium; assembly: GCA_963720085.1. Taxonomy (GTDB): domain Bacteria; phylum Actinomycetota; class Actinomycetes; order Mycobacteriales; family Mycobacteriaceae; genus Mycobacterium. The sequence continues at coordinate 17,451 of CAVRER010000081.1, read as the reverse complement.
TGGGCGAATCGCCTGGTCATGGTTCCGACATCCGGTTAAGAGCCGGGAATTCCCCGCCAAGCATGAGCGCCTGGTGACCGCCGACGAGCTGTTGCGCTTCGGCGTATAAGCACCAGCTCCGGCGGCCTGCTCATTACGACAGGCGTTTGCTCAAGGTAATCAACTTGTTATCTGCGGTTCTCGACATCGAGACCTAGGAATTGTTGATATCGGGCTACGTGGCCAGCCCCGAATCCCGGATCGCCTCGGCGAGTGGTTCCAATACGGCCGGGTCGTGCGGCGGCGCGATGTACACGATGCCCAGATCCAGGCCTTCGGCGGCCAGGCCGGCCGCGTCCTCGACGATCTTGGTGTAGTTGCGGTCTGGTTCCAACCGAAGGTGGGCTGACAGCCTGATCTCCTTCGGATCACGGCGGATGTCGGCGCAGTGGCCGTACAGCACGTCGCGCTTGTGGGCGAACTGCTCGGGTGTGCCGCCGACGAAGTTCCAGTGCTGCGCGTAGCGAGCGGTGATGCGCAGCGTGCGCTTCTCGCCGCCGCCGCCGATGCAGATCGGAGGGTGCGGGCGCTGCGGGCCCTTGGGCTCGTTGCGCGCGTCTTTGAGCTGGTAGTACTTGCCGTCGAAGTTGGTGGTCGGCTGGCTGAGCAGGCTGGTCAGCACCTCGCAGGCCTCTTCGAACCGGTCGAAGCGTTCCTTGATGCTGCCCAGCTCGATGCCGTAGGCGCCGGACTCCTCCTCGTTCCATCCGGCGCCGATGCCCAGCTCCAGTCGGCCGTTGGAGATGACGTCAAGGGCGGCAGCCATATTGGCCAGCACGGCCGGGTGGCGGTAGTGGATGCCGGTGACCAAAGTGCCCAGCCGCACTCGATTGGTGGCCTGCGCCAGCGCGGTAACAAATGATCAGCGCACCGGGTAAAGCTCATCGAGCAGTTACGCAACCTGCTCTGAAAGTCGTCAGTCGACGTTGCAGAGTTTCCAGCTGTCGTTCTCGTGGAAGAATTTCTCGACTTGCGACTCGTTATTCTGCGGTGACTTGGACCAGGTGATGTTCACGTTGGCGGTTGCATGATCGCCATTGACCTGAACGGCGGTCACCGTGCTGGTTCGGGTTCCGTGTGCGTCTTTCTCGTTGGTCAGCGCGGCGGCGGTCCATGGCTGAAAGTCGGCCGAGTTCCTTTCCTGCATACAGGTCAAGTTCATCAGTCCCACTGCATCGGCGTTGTTCATGTCGGCATTGATCTGTTGCACCGCGGCCCTGATCTGGGCGTCAGGCGAGGGAGCACTGCTAGCGCACCCGGCCGCCGCGCCCAACACGACAACCGCGGCTATGACACCCCCGATCACGATCGGAGTCCGAGATCCGCGCGCCGGTGTGGCCGGCTGCGGCTGTTGACTCGACGGCGGCCACGATGACGATTGACTCGGCGGTGGGGGCAGATCGCCGGACGCCGGTGGAAAGCCGGATGGGTCAGCGGGACCTTGAGGAGACGGGTAGTTCGACACAGCAGTCACCTTGGCCTTTCACCCCAGCCAAAACCCTACAGTGTGACGGGGCCACGGAGGGTGGCGTTGCCCGGTGATGCCGATCCGAGTCAGCGTGTTGGCAAGCCCATACACCGTCGCGGTGCCCAGCCGGGGTGTCCACTCTGAATGGGTCGTTGGCCGGCGCGAGCACGGTAAAGCGTTTGAGCTGGCCGCCGTGGGCGGCAAGGACGTCGCGAAGGTTGTCGAACTCTTGCATTTGGGTGGTTTCCTTCCGGCGATGGTGGCGTCACCGCTATAAGGCTCGTCAGCGTCGTCCAGCCCTCCAGGCACGGGCCGGTGGAGTTTCCGAAGATGGGGTAGAAGTGGTCGAAGGTCCACCCGGACTCGAAGACGTCGATGCCGTCGGCTTCGGTCCAGACGGCGAGCATCTGTTCCCAAGTGGTGTCTTGCGGTGAGGTTTTGAACGCGAATCGCATGACATTGACACTAGTCGGGCACGCGAAACCGGCACCAAACTAGACTCGGCTGGGCAATGAACTGGCATTTGGGCATCGACACCAGAATCATCTTGCTGGCTGCCGGATTGATGTTCCTGCTGGCGCTGTGCCTGGGTGTCTGGAAGTACCGGCAGATCATGGCCGCGCCGGACCACCGCGCGCACCCCTACGTCGACATCGCGCATCGGGCGGCGCTGCTCTACTCGTTCGCGACGCTGCTGCTCGCGGCGTTCGTGGAGCTGAGCGCCTGGCCGACTTGGGTGAACCTGACGGCCGCGGCAGTGGTGGTGTTCTTCTTCGTCGGGGCCGTCGCCGACTACATCGTCCATGGCGCGCTGCGAGACACCACGAACCAATTCGAACACGCCACCCGGGGATCGCAGCTGGCGATGGTGTTGCTGATCGTCGGTGAGATCGGCGGCTTCGGGGTGCTGCTCGCCGGGTTCATCGCCGGCCAACTGGTGACTTAACACAGCGTCTGACGGGCACACTGAAGCCATGGATCCGGTGACCGCGCTGCGACAGATCGCCTACTACAAGGACCGGGCGCGGGAGGACTCCCGGCGGGTGATGGCCTACCGCAACGCCGCCGACATCGTCGAGCGCCTCGACGACCCGGAGCGGGAGCGCCACGGCCAGGCCAACAGCTGGCAGTCACTGCCGGGCATCGGGCCCAAGACCGCGAAGGTGATTGACCAGGCCTGGTCCGGGCGCGAACCCGACGCTCTGGTCCAATTGCGTGCTGCCGCTGAGGATCTCGGCGGCGGCGACATCCGGGCAGCATTGCGCGGCGACCTGCATCTGCATTCGAACTGGTCGGACGGCTCGGCGCCGATCGACGAGATGATGGCGACCGCGGCAGCGCTTGGCCATGAGTACTGTGCGCTGACCGACCACTCGCCTCGGCTGACCATCGCCAACGGGCTCTCGCCGGAGCGGCTGCGTAAACAACTCGACGTGATCGAGGGGCTGCGCGATCGGTTCGCGCCGATGCGGATCCTCACCGGCATCGAGGTGGACATCCTCGACGACGGCAGCCTGGACCAAGAGCCCGGGCTGTTGGATCGCCTCGACATCGTGGTCGCCAGCGTGCATTCGAAGCTGTCGATGGATGCCGCGTCGATGACCCGCCGGATGGTGCGCGCCGTCAGCGACGGGCACGCCGACGTTCTCGGGCACTGCACGGGTCGGCTGGTCGCCGGCAACCGCGGCATCCGACCGGAGTCGAGGTTCGACGCCGAAGCGGTGTTCACCGCCTGCCGCGATCACGGCACAGCCGTCGAGATCAACTCGCGACCCGAACGTCGTGACCCGCCAACCCGGCTGCTCAACCTCGCGCTGGAGATCGGGTGTGATTTCAGCATCGACACCGACGCGCATGCGCCGGGCCAACTCGACTTCCTCGGCTACGGCGCTCAGCGCGCGCTGGATGCCGGCGTGCCGGCCGATCGGATTGTCAACAGCTGGCCGGTTGACAAGCTGCTGGCGTGGACGGCATCAGTCGGGTAGGCGCGGCATCTCCAGACCAGGGTCGCGGCCGACCTGGGGGTACCTCCCGCTTGCGGGGGACACTCCGCGGGTGAGCGCCGATTTACCGTAGCGGCGACGCACCAGGTCGACCGCCGCGTCGACGGCTCCGATGTCCTGGGGCTGCCTTTGCGCCCCGGTGAACGGCAGCATCAGCTGCTCGGCGCCGCTGCGGTCGAGCTCCGAGACCGCGAACCCGACCAATGTCAGACCACGCTCGGCGATCAGCGGCGCGGCGGCTGCGACCAGTTGCCGGGCCGTGGCGAGGATCGTTTGCGTCGAGGAGGTGGCCCACGGCAACGTGTGCGACCGAGTGGCCCGGCCAAAATCGTTGAACCGCAACCGCAATGTGACCGTCCGCCCGGTGCGCCCGCCGGCCCGCATCCGCCCGGTGATTCGGTCGATCAGGTTGATCACCACCGCGTCGAGCTCTGCCGGCGACATGGTGTTGCCAGCGCGGCCAAGCGCGCGCTGAGCGCCCACCGACCGTCGGCGAACGCCCGTCGAAACCCGCCGCGGATCGACGTTGCGGGCCAGCGCATACAGCCGGCCGCCCATGGCTCCGCCCACCAACGAGGCCAGCATGGACTCGCTGAGCTCGGCCACATCGGCGACCGTTTCGATGCCGTGGGCGTGCAGCTTGTCGGCGGTCACCGCACCGACGCCCCACAGCCGGCGCACCGGCAGCGGATGTAAGAAGGCAAGCTCTCGGCAGGGCGGCACCAGCAGCAAGCCATCCGGTTTGGCTTCCTGGCTGGCGACTTTGGCGAGGAATTTCGTCCGTGCGATGCCGACGGTGATCGGCAGCCCGACGCGGCCGCGTACCTCGCTGCGCAGTCGGTCCGCGATCTGCACCGGTGTTCCGGAAACCCGGCGCAGCCCGCCGACGTCCAGGAAGGCCTCGTCCACCGACAGCGCCTCGACCAGCGGCGTGGTGTCGCGGAAAACCTCGAACACCGCCTCGCTGGCCCGCGTGTACGCGGCCATCCTGGGCGGGACCACCGCGGCGTGCGGACACAGTCGCCGGGCCTGCGCCCCGCCCATCGCGGCGCGCACACCGTAGGCCTTGGCTTCGTAACTGGCCGCCAGCACCACGCCGCCGCCGACGATCACCGGCCGGCCGCGCAGGGCCGGATCATCGCGTTGTTCGACGGACGCGTAGAACGAGTCGAGGTCCGCATGAAGGATGGATGCCTCGGTCCGCACGAACATATGTTCGCATCGACCGGCGACGTGCTCAGGTTGATTGCCCGGTTCTCCCCCGCAAGCGGGAGGTGCCCCCACCTCAGTCCGCTACGCGGACTGCATTGTCACCGGGCTAAGCCTGCGCGGGTTCTCCGTAGATGCTGGTGACCCAGATGTGTACCAGCGTCTCCAGCAAGCGCTCCTTGGGCACTGACGGACGATCGTCGGCGAAGGACGTCAGCATCACCTTCTCGTTGAGCAGGTTCAGCGCCGCCGACAGCTCATGAGCAGGCAGCGTCACCGGCGCCGCGCCGCGGGAGCGCTCAGCATCGATTACCGTGGCGATGTGGCCGACCCACTTCTGCATGAACCGCGACCACAGATCGCGGAGGTCGGTGTTGGTGCGCCCCGCGTCGGCGGCCAACGACACCGCGCGATGCGAACCGAACGTCTCGACGAAGACGTTGATGCCGGTGCGCCACAGCGCTTTCAGGTCGACCGGCGGATTGGCGACCATGGCTTCCAGCGCGGAGTCGGCCTCGACGATCACCCGTTCGAACAGGGTGAGTAGGACGGCGTCCTTGGACGGGAAATAGAAGTAAAACGTCGGCCGGGACAGGCCGGCCCCCTTGGCCAGGTCGTCAACCGAGATGTCGGCGAGCCGACGCTGCTCGAGCAGCCGTTCGGCGGTGGCCAGGATCGCGAGCTCACGATCATCGCCGGACGGGCGTGCCGAGCGACGCCCCCGCGAGCTGCGGGGGGAGCCGACGGTAGTCACGACCGCTACTTTACACGGTGTTGAGAAATTCAACAGGGTGTTGACGCACTCAACACAGTGTTGATAGCGTGGCGCCATGACTGAACACCTTGACGTTGTCATCGTGGGCGCCGGCATCTCCGGCATCAGCGCGGCCTGGCACCTGCAGGACCGCTGCCCGACCAAGAGCTACGCCGTCCTCGAGCGCCGTGACGACCTCGGCGGCACCTGGGACCTGTTCAAGTACCCGGGGATCCGGTCCGACTCGGACATGTTCACGCTCGGCTTCCGGTTCAAGCCATGGGAGTCGGCCCAGTCGATCGCCGACGGCGCGTCGATCAAGGCCTACATCAAGGAGGCCGCGAGCGAAAACGGTATCGACCAGCACATCCGCTACCGCCAGAAGGTAGTTGCCGCCGATTGGTCCGACGCCGACAATCGATGGACCGTCACCGTAGAGAGCGACGGCAAGCAGACCGAGATCAGCTGCTCGTTCTTGTTCGCCTGCAGCGGCTACTACAACTACGACGAGGGCTACTCACCGACGTTCGAAGGTGCCGAGGACTTCCAGGGGACCATCATCCATCCGCAGCACTGGCCGGAGGACCTGAACTACGCGGGCAAGAAGGTCGTGGTCATCGGATCCGGCGCGACCGCGGTGACGCTCATTCCGGCCTTGGTGAACTCCGGCGCCGGCCACGTCACCATGCTGCAGCGCTCGCCGACCTATATCGGCTCGCTGCCGCTGATCGATCCTGTCGCTGAGCGGGCCAACCGGTGGCTGCCGGCCCGTGCCGCGCATGTCGTGAACCGTTGGAAGGCAATCGCGTTCAGCACGGCTCAGTACCAGCTTGCCCGGAAATTCCCCGCCTACATGCGCAAAACCCTGCTGACGATGGCCAAGCGACGGCTACCCGAGGGCTACGACGTGGAGAAGCATTTCGGCCCGAGCTACAACGTGTGGGACCAGCGGTTGTGCCTGGCGCCCAACGGTGACCTGTTCAAGACCATCCGGCACGACCAGGCCGACGTCGTCACCGACACCATCGACCGGTTCACCAAGACAGGCATCAAGCTCAGCTCCGGTGACGAGCTGCAAGCCGACATCATCATCACCGCAACGGGTTTGAACCTGCAGCTGTTCGGTGGCGCCGCGATCCGGCGTAACGGCATGCCAGTCGAACTCACCGAGTTGATGGCCTACAAGGGCATGATGCTGACCGACATGCCGAACATGGCGTTCACCATCGGCTACACCAACGCGTCCTGGACGCTGAAGGCCGACCTGGTGTCGGAGTTCGTCTGCCGGGTGCTCAATTACATGGATGCGCATGGCTACGACACCGTGGCGCCGCAGCACCCGGGCGACTCGGTGGACGAGCGTCCGCTGATGGACTTCACGCCGGGGTACGTGTTGCGGGCATTGGACTACCTGCCGAAGGCCGGCTCAGTCAGCCCGTGGCGGCTCAAGCAGAACTATCTGCTGGACCTGCAGCTGATCCGGCGTGGCCGGGTCGATGATGAGGCGCTGCACTTCGCCAAAAAGCCTGCCGCCCTAGCGGTTTAGCCGGTAGCGGCTGCGGCGACGAGGACGATCCCGTCATCGTCGCTGTAGGCAATGTCGCCCGGCACGAACGTCACCCCGCCGAAGCTGACCGTGACATCTCGCTCGCCGACACCGGTCTTGCTGCTCTTGCGGGGGTTGGTGCCGAGCGCCTTGATGCCGAGGTCGAGGTCGCGCAGGGCGGCGGCATCCCGAACGGCGCCATGCACCACCAGCCCGGCCCAGCCGTTCGAGTGGGCCAACTCGGCGATGACGTCGCCGACCAGCGCGGTATGCAACGAGCCTTCGCCGTCGATCACCAGCACACCGCCGTCTCCTGGCGTCGACAGCACCGACTTCAAAAGTGCATTGTCTTGCAAGCAGCGCACCGTGCTGATCGGGCCGGCGAATTGTGTCCGCCCGCCGAACTGGCGGAACTGGACATCACAGCTACGTACGTCGGGCCCAATATCGTCGACCAGGTCAGCCGTGGGCCGGAAAATCACGGTCACCGGGCCAGGCTACCCATCGCGGCCCGACCCTCGACGAAGCTGGCGCACCAGCAGCAAGGCCAGCAGACTGATCGCGATCGCCACCGCCAATGGCACTGGTGAACGGCCGGCCGACGACCGGCTCGCTTCCTCCGACACCGGGTTGTTCGCCGCGTCCACAGTCGACTTCGCATGTGCCGCGGCATCTTTCGCTGCTGCGGCGAGCTGGCCGTTGGTCTCGATCCGTAGTGGCGTCGGGGGTTGGATTATTGGCTTGGCGGCGCCGGGTTCGGCTTTTTCGGCGGGTGCCTTCTTAGCGGCTGCTTTCTTGGCCGGTGCTTTTTTGGCCGCCGCCTTTTTAGCTGCTGCCTTCTTGGATGCCGCCTGCTGGCCCTTTTTTGCCGCTTTCGCGGCCTTAGCGGGCGCTTTCTTGGCTGGATTCTTCTTCGCCGGTTTATCCGGCGCCTTGGCCGGCGGCGTTGACATTTCCGCGGCGTGCTCGGGCGGTTTTGGCGGTGCTGTGTCGGCCGGGGGTGTGGGCGGTGTGGGGCCGGCGCCGGGCGCGTGTTCGGGTGTGGTGTCAGGTGTGTTGTCCGGTCGATCCTGCGGGTCTGCCATGTAGGGAGCTCCTTTGCAGTTTCTCGTCGCCTCACCGACCACATACACCAGCAGTCGGATCCATCATGCCAGGACCGGCAATCCGGGCTAGCCGGGCAAGGGCCGGTCCGTCAGGGCCTGTTCCGCGCCGCCCACAGCGCCGCGCCCCCAACCAACACAACCGCGCCGGCAATGAACGGCCAGATTGGGATGTCGCCGCTGGACGTATCCGAGGCGTCCGCCATCGGCCCGGGCGTGCCGGTGCCCGGTGTCGTCAGCCGAAACGACCACGATCCAGACACCACGTGCCCGTCGGCCGACGTCACCCGGTAGTTCACCGTATAGATTCCGGTCGGTCCCAGGGGCCGTACGCCGGCGCTCACAACCGCGCCCTGCACCTGCGGTTGCCCGGAAGACCACAGGTTGCCGTCCGGCCCGACAACCGTCATCGCGGCGAACGTGGTTTGCAGCGGCTCGTTGAAGACCGCGCTGACGTGGGCCGGACCGGCGCTGACGGTGGCATTGTCGGCGGGGTCGGTCGACACCCGGGCGGCGTGCGCACTTGCGGCTCCAGCGGTCAAGGTGGCGGCGAATGCAAATGCAATTGCTGCCAAAAGCAGGCTCACCGCAGCCATGCGTGTTTGCCGGCTCATGTCCGTCGAGCCACCAATGCGACACCGATACCCAGGGCACCGAGGAGTAGGGCGGCTCCGCCGAGCACCCGGGCGGTGTTATCGGCTGTTGCCCTTGGCTTTTGCGTTTGCGACGCGGTCACGGCGGTCGGCGCGGTGGTGCTGCTTGGGTTCGCGTGATGGGTTGGCGGGGTCGTCGGCCCCTCGGCGAGTGTCAGCATCGGCGCCGGATTACTCGGCTCAGGCCCGCCGGGCTGCGGCGGCTGATCCCACTGGACCGCCGATCCGTCGGCGTAGGTCTGGGTCGTGGGGAAGCTGACGGTGTCGGTGTCGGGCAGTTTCACCGATATCGAGAACAGCCCGAACTGGTCGACCGGGATTCCGCCGTTCGGCGCTGCTGTCCAGGTCACCGAGCGGACGGTGCCGGACGCCGAGTCGCGGTCGAGTTTGGCCGTCCAGCCTGGCTGGGTTTCGGTCTGTACCGCAGTGACATTGGACAGGTCGATGGTCAGAGCGGTGGTGGCCGCCCCCTTCGTGGACTCATTGGGTACCTGAAAGGTGACTATCGCCATGCCGCCGCGCACGGCGTCGTCGCTGCTGGCATGAACGTGGGCTGATGCCGGCGCGATGGCAGCGGTCGACCCGAGGTAGAGCGTGGTGGTGGCAGCGGCCGAGAACAGGGCGCGCCAAACCAGACTAGGTTGCCATGACATCCGATTGCTTTTCCTTGGTCTTCCTTTGTCTCAGGGGCGGGATCGGGCCGCGTCGGCAAGCGGCCACGGACTTCAGGTCAATCCGAGCCGCGCCATCAGGTCGGCGTCGATGTCCTCAAGCTGTCTGGAGATCGCGGCGTGGGCGGTACGGCGGCGCGTGGCGGGCATGTTCTCAGCAGCGGTGACGGCCGCCGACAAGTCGGTGAGCCGTTCGGAAATAGCAGCCACGAATTGCTTGGTCTCGGCGTCCTTGGGTTTGTTCTCCTGCACCGTGCGCAATGATTGCTCGGCGCCGGCGATCCGGGCCGACAGCCGGCCACCGTGCCCGGAAAATTGACCGATCTGGGCCAACGGAACCCCGAGCTGGTCGGCGCGCCGCTGGTCGATCAGCCCGCGCGCAGCTATGGCGACCCGGTAGGCCACCGGCACCACGATCGGGGCCAGCAGCCGAGACACCGTCAGGATGCGGCGAATCCGCGTCGGTGATAGCAATTTGCCCTCACGCACCGCCTTGAGGTTGGTCTCGGCAACCTTCAACGCGGCATGGTCGCTGTCTCGCTGCGCCTTCAGCTGGTCCTTGAGCGCCTTCGACTCGGCGCGCTGCGCGGCTTTGAACCGGCGGACCTCGTTTTTCGCAGACAGTTTCGCCTCGAGTTTGGCTCGGGCTTTTATCGCCCGGGCCTCGGCACGACGCGTCGCGCGGGTTTTTCGCTTGCCGAACAGGCCCATTCGCGGCCGCCTCCCCGGTATCTCGTCGACTATCGAGGTGCGTATGCCCCGTCGATGAGCCAACCCTAGCGGGGCTGGCCACGCGGCTATGCGTCTAGGTGTTCCTTGCGGCGTAGCTCGTCAACGCGCTGCGCGATGTCGTGCTGCGCCTCCGCGGACAAACCACTGGCGCGAAGCGCGATACGTCGAACGCCCTCATCGCGCATGGTCATCAGCCACGCCAACTCCTTGTCGAGCTTTTCGTAGTACTCGTCGTCGGTGAAGTAGGCGGGCCTGATGCGGAAGAAGTTCGCCAGGGCGGCCATGGTGGCAGACGACGGGTTTGTGCGGTTGCCGGAGCGTAGCTGCGACAGGTAGGGAGCCGACATCGTGATGCCCTCCGCCTTAAGGGCCGCGATCACCTCAGCCGAGGTATGCGGTCCCCGTCCCGGCGGATAAACCGTGTCGAACAGGCGGTTCAGGCGGGCAGCAAACGTCGTGCTCATCGATATGACCTCCACCGGGTCGCTAGAACAAATATTTTCATCGTGGTATTTGCTGATCATCGTAGCGAGTGTTATCGCCGCAACCAAGTGCAAACTTGGCGAGAATCGCTGCCCGCGGCCGTGGCGCTAGTTGGCGACGCCGTTAGAACGCGTCAAGCTCGGTATTCAGTGAATACACATGATGTAGCAAGCGAATTGTGTCGCGCCACGTGGCCTTCAGCGCGAGCTCTTCGCAGCGCGAGGCTTCGTTGATCCAGCGAATCGGATTCTATGGCAACCGACACGCCGCGCCCACGTCCCAAAAAGCAGATTTGCTGTCGTCCTCTGCTGCGGGTACCTGTGAGCGCGATTTCTGGGCATGCCCGCGACCTGACTAGACCTCGGTCGAAGTCCTCAGGCAGCGAGCAGCATCGCCAGAATCGCGGTGTCGGGATGGCTGATGGGGTCGACGCCGACGCGGCTCACCATCGAGGTAATCGTGCCGTCGGCTTCTGCCTCCACCCAGGCAGCGCGGTGCTCCAGCCCCAGATACGGTAGCCCGGGCAGCAGCACGCATCCGGACGCCGCGCCGTTGCACTCGGGTAGCGACGGGGTGGTCTCCGAGGGCGGATGCAGCATCAACAGTGCCGGCGGCTGATGATCAGCGAAATAACCTGGCCGAATGGCGGATTCGCCAACCACCGGACCCTCCGCCAGCACCAGGCCGACGGTGCCTGGCGCGGGAGCGTCCGGCAGTTCCTCGCGAGCACCGAATACCGTTGTGGTGTCTAGCAATCCAGGTAGCGACGCGACCCGGACCGCAACCATCAACAGTTGTGCCCACTCCTTCGTCGAGTCGGGCCAACGCCCGGAAATTACAAACCCTTTCAGGGCACCATGAGAATGGAATGGGGCCACTTCGATGGCCCGGCCTGACCCGGTTTCCATTTCGCCCTCCGCCATGTTTCGGTCCGGTACCCAGCGATACGCCGGTGGGTCGATCAGCTCAGCATGCGTCAGCCCGTGAATGCCCGCAAGCTGACACGAGCAACCAACGCCCAACTTGGTCGAAAAAAGAAATCCGGCTGAAATAGTGAACGGGGCGCCGCGCGAATAGCGCGACACCCCGAACAGGCGAATTCAACCGGAGTCAGCCGGCGATCAGTCCTTTGGCCTTCGAAGTCGCTGTGGCGTAACGCGCCTGCACATCGTCCCAGTTCACGACGTTCCAGAATGCCTTGGCGAAGTCGGCCTTGACGTTCTTGTACTGCAGGTAGAAAGCGTGCTCCCACATGTCGAGGACCAGCAGCGGGACGATGCCGAGCGGGAAATTGGTCTGATGGTCGTAAACCTGGAATACCAAAAGCTTCTGGCCAAGGCTGTCCCAGCCGAGCGCCGCCCAGCCCGACCCCTGCACCGTTGTGGCAGCCGAGGTGAACTGACCGCGGAACTTGTCGAACGATCCGAAGGCGTCGTCAATGGCCGCCGCGAGCTCACCGGTGGGCTTGTCACCGCCGTTGGGGGACAAGTTCTTCCACCACAGGCTGTGATTGACGTGCCCGCCCAGATTGAACGCGAGGCTCTTCTCGTAGAGCAGAATCGCGGAGAAATCTTCTTTGGCGCGCGCCTCTTCCAGTTGGGCGAGGGCATCGTTAGCGCCCTTGACGTAGGTGGCGTGGTGCTTGTCGTGGTGAAGCTCGTTGATTTGACCCGAGATATGCGGCTCCAGTGCTCCGTAGTCCCAGTCCAGGTCGGGCAAAGTGTATTCAGCCACAAGATTCCTTCCTTCGACGATCGTTCCCGATCTACTTCTGACGCTCCACTCGCAGGCTGTCAGCGGAGCGGCGGCTTGGGTTGGTCAACCATGATCAACCCTGCTCCATCACCGCGCGCACCGCAAGAACGAGTGCGATGCGTGAATACCCAGCGGTGGGATTTCAGAACCAAACGATGAGCGCGAGGATCGCCAGCAAAACCAGGGCGATCAGGCCGGCGCGCAAACCGGCGAGCAAGTAGGAGCGATTGCACGTCGCCGAATTGGTGTACCAATGCGACGACGATCCCGCCGACTGCGGTCGGATCGGTTGCGTTGTCATCGGATGACCCCGACCTTCACGTCCAACTTTCCCCCAGTGAGATGAGTCACAACTACTCCCAGTGGTCGCGATCATAACCCCTTATGAACCGGCGGGAAAATTGAGCCGCGCGCGGGTAGCTGACCAGCATCTATTTTGCTGGCCGATGACTCCGGCCAAGCGGCGATGGACGCCGTCCCGGTGAGTCGGGCCCGTGGTCCGCCGGGGCAGATTCGGTGTGACAGCCCCCATAAGGGGGATGTAACGAGTGGCTAAAGGCGCGCTAAGAATTCGCTCAGCGCCCGGCGGATCTGTCGATCGCGACGCGGTTTCCGCCGGTTGTTATCCACAGCGATTATCCGAGCCGGTGTATTGACCGCGCGCCAATGCCGTCGACCGGGCGTAGCTAGTTGTGGATAAACCTGTGGAAACTGTGGATACCGGGTGGTAGCTGGCTGAGGCCTGCTACGCGGCGGGTCGCCGCGTGCCAAGATCGAGCCCATGGACAGTGAACCTGTGGTCGCACAGACCGACGTCGCCGACCTGCCCACTGAATTCGGCCCGGCGACGGTGTTGCTAGATGTGCGCGAAAACGACGAGTGGCGCCAGGGTCACGCCGCGGGTGCCCGGCACATCCCGATGGGTGAGGTGCCGGCCCGGGTCAACGAGATCGACCCACAGGCGAAGTTGTACGTCGTCTGCAAGGCCGGTGGGCGCTCGCAGAAAGTGGCCCAGTATCTGGCCAGCAACGGGTATGCACCCGTCAACGTCAGCGGAGGGATGTTGGCATGGGCCAACGCCGGACGTCCGGTGGTCACCGACGACGGCAGCCCTGGCAGCATCTGACCGGGCCCTGCCGCGAGCACCATCGCCGAGCAGCCTCACATGACAACGGGCCGTGAACCTCGCAACGGCGCGCTGATCGATTCCCATTAGGCTGATGCGGTGATCCAAGTGTGCTCCCAGTGCGGCACACGCTGGAATGTCCGTGATCGGCAGCGTGTGTGGTGTCCGCGCTGCCGCGGGACGCTGCTGGCGCCATCACCCGAGACGCCCGTTGTCGATCGGCGGTGGAGTGCCGGCCCGCGAACACCGCCGCGGTTGCCACCGGGCTATCGCTGGATTGCGGTGCGTCCCGGCCCGCCGCCACCCCCACGACGTCGGCGCCGCCCGCTCGGGCCGACCCCGCGATACCTGGTGATACCGCGCTGGGGCCTGCGGGACCGCATCGAGCCGGATGGTGCCGGGCACGGTTCGACCGTTCGACAAGCGCCGCCGACCGCTGGGGTGCATGCCGCACTCTTCGCGACCGTGATGGCGCTGGGCGTCGCAGTGCTGGTTCACCTGATGCGCTATCTGTTGCTGATCATCAACCGCAACTCGTTGCTGAATTGGCTGGTGGCTGATGCGGCAGCGCTGCTGAGTGTGTTGGCCAGCCTGGCCGTGATCGCGGCGGTGATCACCTACGCCCTGCTGCTGACGCGGTGGTTGATCGCGCGCCGCGCCGCGGCTTTCGCGCATCGCGGTAGGTCGGAGACCCGTACGCCGTGGGCGCTAAGGATCGGCTGTCTGCTGCCGCCGTCGGCTGCGATGGTGTTGGCCATCACCTTCGCCGTGATCCTGGTGGCTTTCGGCCATTCACCCAGCTGGGCGTTGATGTTCGGGTGCGTGCTGATCTGTTGTCTGCCTTTACTCGGCGCGGTGTGGTCGCTGATCTATGTCATCGAGCTGGCGAAAACCGAGGACAACTACCCCCGGCTGCGCGGCGCAATCTGGGGATGGTGGCTGTTGTGGCTGCTCAGCAGCGTGACTTCGGTTTTCGCATCGGTTACCAGCGGGGCGCAGGACGTCCAGGGCATCGCCAACAACACGGTGGCCATGATCGTCGCCTACCTGCTGGCCTTGGCCGCTGTGATCGCGACTGCGAAGGTTTACCAGGGATTTGAGCGCAAACCGGTTGAACGGCCTGCCCATCGCTGGGTAGTGGTTGCCGACGACGGAACCGGCGCGCCGAAATCGGCTCCTGCAGTTGAGTTGACGGGTGAAGAACCGGCAGCATAGTGGCATGACGCGGGCCGACGAGGTGGTGTCTCGGCATCCGTTCGTAGTCGCTCATCGCGGCGCGTCGGGCGCCCTGCCGGAACACACGTTGGCCGCATACGATCTCGCCCTCAAGGAGGGCGCCGACGGCGTGGAATGCGATGTCCGGCTCACCCGCGACGGCCACTTGGTCTGTGTGCACGATCGCCGGCTGGACCGGACGTCGACCGGCGCCGGTTTGGTTAGCACGATGACGCTGGCAGAGCTGCGCGAGCTGGAATACGGTGCGTGGCACGGCAGTTGGCGCGCCGACGGCACCCACGGCGATACCGGCCTGTTGACGTTGGACGCCCTCGTCGCGCTGGTGCTGGACTGGAAACGGCCGGTGAAGATCTTCGTCGAGACCAAGCATCCTGTCCGGTACGGCGCACTGGTGGAAAGCAAGGTATTGGCGTTGCTGCATCGCTTCGGCATCGCCGCGCCCGCGTCCGCCGACCGATCCCGCGCGGTGGTGATGTCGTTTTCCGCGTCGGCGCTGTGGCGGGTCCGGCGGGCGGCGCCGCTGTTGCCCACGGTGCTGCTCGGCCGGAGCCCTCGATACCTGGCCAGCAGCGCGGCCAGCACGATCGGGGCCACCGCGGTCGGGCCGTCGCTGGCCGCCCTTCGTGAATATCCCGAGCTCGTCGACCGTGCGGCGGCCCAGGGCCGGGCGCTCTATTGCTGGAGTGCCGACGACTACGAGGACGTCCGATTCTGCCGAGACGTGGGGGTGGCGTGGCTGGCCACCCACCATCCCGGCCGCGTCAAGGCCTGGCTCGACTCACCCGATCAAGGCCTGACCGGCCTAGAAATCCACTAGACGTCCACTAGTTGCCCGTTAGAGCCGGCCCCCGGCGGCGGCTGGCGCGTCGGAAGCGCCCTGCGACGAGTCGATTTCGCGTGCGATGAAGTTCTCCAGGTCGAACAAATTCGCTCCGGCGCGATCGGCGACCCGCACCAGCGAGGTCATCAGCGCCATCTCTTCGACCTGCTCCTTGAGGAACCACTGCATGAATTGCTCGCCGAGGTAGTCACCTTCGTCGCGGGCGACGGCCGCCAGCCCGCTGACCTGTTCGGTGACCGCTCGCTCCTGATCCAGCGCCAGCGCCAGCGCATCCCGCGGGGTGTCGAACTGATTGCGCACTCCGTCGACCCCGGGGATCTCCACGCGCACGTCACGGTCGAGCAGATACTGCACCAGCATCATGGCGTGATTACGTTCCTCGATAGCCTGAGCGTAAAAGTGTTTCGCCAGCTGTGGCAGGTCGGCGCCGTCGAAATAGACGGCCATCGCGATATACTGCTGCGCGTTGGTGAATTCGCTGTAGATCTGCTCCTGCAATAAAGCATGGAATTTTGTTTTGTGTACTTCTCGATCGCTCATGGTCACCACGCTACCGCAGGTCAAAGGGCATTGTCACCCAAGGTAATGCTTACTCAGGACAGCTTTGCCTAAGTAAAGAAAGGCTACCTTGAATAAATTAATCGGACCGTTTCCGACAATTTCTCGCGTCAGCTAATGCGGCTAATTAGATCGGATCGTCGAGCACGGCCGGCGGCACCGGTTGGTCGGTAGCCAGCGCGTCGAACAGCTGGGCGGCCTTGTCGTGATCCCACACCACCACGGAGCCGGCATCGCTACCGGTGAACTCACCGATCGGGACCGTCAACGCGGTGGTGGATCCGTGTAGCGCCCAGCCCAGCCGGGCCATATCCCAGGCATGATCACCGTGGTCGACGGTCAGGGCGCCGGCCGCCGCATGCGCCACCGAATACCACCGCCATGGGTTCAGCCACACCGCCGGGCTTGCGGCACGGTGCAACACCGCCGACATGAACCGCCGCTGGTTGACCATGCGGTCGAGGTCGGCGCGCGGAGTGTCCCGGGAGCGGACGTAGCCGAGCGCGTCGCGGCCGTCCAGTTTTTGGCACCCGGCCGGTAGATCGATGCCGGCGAGTGGATCGTTGATCGGCGCGGTCGGACAAACGGTGACCCCGCCCAGCGCGTCGACCAGGACAGCGAACCCGCTGAATCCGACCTCGGCGTAATGGTCGAGCCGCAATCCGGTGGCTCGCTCGACCGTCTGCGCCAGTAGCGGCGCGCCGCCCATCGCGAACGCCGCGTTGATCTTGTCGCGGCCGTATCCGGGAATCGGCACGTAGGAGTCGCGCGGTATGGACACCATCGTCGTCGGAGTGCGTGACCCGAACGCCGGCACGTGTACCAGCAGCATGGTGTCGGTTCGGCCGTTACCGGTGTCGCCGCCGGTCGCCAGTGCTTGCTGCTGCTCAACGGTGAGGCCTTGGCGGCTGTCCGAGCCGACCAGCAGCCAGGTGCTGCCCCGCCCGGAGGCCGGCCGGCCGGGGTAGTCCGTCAGCACCGGCTCGCGGTGCAGCGCCGTCTCCATCCACAGCGTGCCGCCCAGGATGCCGGCACTGATCAGCAGAACGATGACCGCCAGGCTCAGGGAAATCAGTTGGCCCCAAGCTCGTACGCGCCGCGGCCGCGGCTTGCGCGGGCGCGGAGGCGCGGGGCCGGCGGGACGCTGCCGCCGCACGCTTCGGGCCGGTGGCGGCTTGGCCGGCGGCGGGTGAGCGGGATCGCGCCGAATGACTTGCGACGGCTCCGGCGGTGTCCGCGGTGGGAGCCGGCGCCGGCGCGGTGCGTGGTCGTCG
>CAVRER010000080.1:0-312712 GCA_963720085.1 uncultured Actinomycetota bacterium | reverse complement strand
CCGGCCGCCGCCGAGGCGACCAACCGCGGGCTCGCCGCCCTGAAAGCGGCCCTGCATTAGCGGGCCCACATCCCAGGCGCGGTACCGTCGGTAACGTGACCGGCGACTCTCCCGACTACCACTGCCTCATCGTCGGCGCCGGGTTCTCGGGCATCGGCACCGCGATCAAGCTGGATCAGGCGGGATTCGGCGACTACCTGATCGTCGAGGCCGGCGACGACGTCGGCGGTACCTGGTACTGGAACACCTATCCCGGCATCGCCGTTGACATTCCGTCGTTTTCCTACCAGTTCTCGTTCGAGCAGCGGCCGGACTGGTCGCGGACCTACGCATCTGGCAACGAGCTGAAGGCGTATGCCGAACATTGCGCCGACAAGTACGGGATCCGGCCCAAGATCCGGTTCAACACCAAGGTTCTCGCCGCCGAGTTCGACGACGAGCGGTCGCTGTGGCGGGTGCAAACCGATCCGGGTGGAGAAGTCACCGCCCGATTCCTGTTGAACGCCAGCGGTGTGCTCACCGTGCCCAAGCTGCCCGACATCGACGGCGTCGACTCCTTCGGCGGCACCGTCGTGCACACCGCCCGCTGGGATCACAGCCAGGACCTGACCGGCAAGCGGGTCGCCGTGATCGGCACCGGCGCCTCGGCCGTGCAGCTGATCCCCGAGATCGCGCCGATTGTCAAAGAGCTCACGGTGTTTCAGCGCACACCGATCTGGTGTTTCCCGAAATTCGACGTGCCGCTGCCCACACTGGCGCACTGGGCTTTGCGCCTGCCCGGCGCGAAAGCACTCCAGCGGCTGATCAGCCAGGCGTACGTCGAGGTGACCTTTCCC
The DNA here is from genome assembly GCA_963720085.1 of uncultured Actinomycetota bacterium. Classification (GTDB taxonomy): domain Bacteria; phylum Actinomycetota; class Actinomycetes; order Mycobacteriales; family Mycobacteriaceae; genus Mycobacterium. Next base: position 311,876 of record CAVRER010000080.1, on the reverse strand, counting down.
CTTCCGGCGCAGTACTTCACGGTGTACCCGCTGGCCAGGTGGATGGAGTCGGTCGGTCGCGCCTATCTGCGCCGGAAGGTCCGGGATCCGGTGGTGCGCAAGCAACTCACCCCGCAGTATGCGATCGGGTGCAAGCGGCCCGGGTTCCACAACACCTACCTGTCGACGTACAACCGCGACAACGTGCACCTGGTGACCGAGCCGATCGACAAGATCACGCCGTCAGCAGTGGCCACCACCGACGGCGCCGGCCACGAAGTAGATGTGCTGGTGCTGGCCACCGGTTTCCACGTGTTGGACTCCGACAGCATGCCGACCTTTGCGGTCACCGGCGTCGGCGGCCTGTCGCTGACCAAGTTCTGGGACGAGCAACGGGTGCAGGCCTACGAGGGCGTCAGCGTTCCCGGCTTTCCCAACCTGTTCAGCGTGATGGGCCCGTACGGCTATGTCGGGTCGTCGTACTTCGCGCTGATCGAAGCGCAGACGCACCACATGGTGCGATGCCTGAAGCGGGCCCGCCAGCGCGACGCCACCCGGGTCGAGGTCACCGAGGAAGCCAACGCCCGCTACTTCGCCGAGGTGATGCGCCGCCGGCACCGCCAGGTGTTCTGGCAAGACAGCTGCCGGCGGGCCAACAGCTACTACTTCGACAAGAACGGCGACGTGGCGCTACGGCCCTCGACCACGTTCGAGGCCTACTGGCGCAGCCGGCGTTTCGACCTCGACGATTACCGGTTCACCGGTTAGCGCTCGGCAAAAAACTAGATGGCGCGCTTGAGGTCGTCGACTTTGTCCAGCCGCTCCCACGGCAGGTCGACATCGGTGCGGCCGAAGTGCCCGTAGGCCGCCGTCTGCGCGTAGATAGGCCGCAACAGGTCCAGCTCGCGGATGATCGCACCGGGTCGCAGGTCGAACACCTCGGGAATGACCTTCTCGATCTTGACCGGGTCGACGGCCTCGGTGCCGAACGTCTCGATGAACAGGCCCACCGGGGCCGCCTTGCCGATGGCGTAGGCCACCTGCACCTCCACCCGCTCCGCCAGGCCGGCTGCGACGACGTTCTTAGCCACCCAGCGCACCGCGTACGCCGCGGAACGGTCCACCTTGGACGGATCCTTGCCGGAGAAGGCGCCGCCGCCGTGGCGGGCCCAGCCACCGTAGGTGTCGACGATGATTTTGCGGCCGGTCAGGCCGGCATCACCCATCGGGCCGCCGAGCACGAACTTCCCGGTCGGGTTGACCAGCACCCGCGTCGACGACGAGTCCAACGTCTCGTGAGCCAACTCCTCGAGCACGGTCTTGAGCACGTGCTGCCGAATGTCGGGATCCAGCGTCTTCTCCAGGTCGATGCCGTCGGCGTGCTGGGTGGACACGACGACGGTGTCCAGCCGCACCGGAACGTTGTCCTCATAGGCGATGGTGACCTGCGTCTTGCCGTCCGGACGCAGGTAAGGCAGCACGCCGTTCTTGCGGACCTCGGTCAGCCGCCGCGACAGCCGGTGCGCCAGCGCGATCGGCAGCGGCATCAGCTCAGGGGTGTCGTTGATCGCGTAGCCGAACATCAGGCCCTGGTCGCCGGCCCCCTGCGAGTCCAGCGGGTCCGCCGCACCCTCGACCCGCGCCTCGTGGGCGGTGTTGACGCCCTGAGCGATATCGGGCGACTGCGCGCCGATCCCGATGTTCACCCCGCACGACGCCCCGTCGAAGCCCTTGTCCGACGAGTCGTAGCCGATGTCGAGGATGCGCGCGCGAACCGTGTTGGTGATGTCGGCGAAGGCCGCTTTCGCCGCCGTCGTCACCTCACCCACGACGTGCACCTGCCCGGTGGTCACCAACGTCTCAACCGCGACACGTGAGCGGGGATCCTCCGCCAGCAGTGCGTCGAGGACCGAGTCGCTGATCGCGTCGCAGATCTTGTCGGGATGCCCCTCGGTCACCGATTCACTGGTGAACAGCCGACCCTTTTCGCTCACACCCTCATCCTTCCAAGTCATAGTGGGATTGTTAGTTAGACAAATTATATCTTTGAGCCGTCCGCCGCTCTCGGCCAGCCCTGGATGTTACGGGTGCTAGGTGGTGGAGCCACCGCCCCCGTGCAGGAACGTGACGATCGCGTCCACGATACGACTGGCCATCAGCGTCTTTGAGCCGTGCTGCAGCGCCGACTCGGTGCCGTCGGATGCCAGCAACCAGCCGTCGTTGTTGTCCACCTCGAAGGCCTTGCCCTCACCAACGGCGTTGACCACCAACAGATCGCAGCCCTTGCGACGCAACTTGGTCCGAGCGTGGAACAGCACGTCACCGTTGGCGTCGCCGGTCTCGGCGGCGAAGCCGACGATGGCCCGCATGTTGGGTAGCTGCCCGGCGGCCCGGGCCTGCACCGCCGCGGCCAGCACGTCGTCGTTGCGGATCAATTCGATGACCGGTGGCTCCTCGGCACCCTTTTTAATCTTGGCGGTTGCGACATGCGCGGGCCGGAAGTCTGCGACCGCGGCTGCCATCGCCAGTACGTGGGCATCGGGTGCGTGCTTGGACACCGCGTCGGCAAGTTGTTGGGCCGAGCTGATCCGCACCACCTCGACACCGGCCGGGTCGATGAGCCCGGCGTTATGCCCGGCGATCAGCGTGACCTCGGCGCCGCGCTGAGCGGCGACCCGCGCCAGCGCGTAGCCCTGCTTGCCCGAGCTGCGATTGCCGATGAAACGGACCGGGTCGATCGGCTCGCGGGTGCCGCCCGCGGTCACCAGTAACTTGACCCCGGCCAGGTCGTACGGCATCGCGTCGTGCCGTTCCAGCAGCAGCTGGGCGAACGTGGTGATCTCCTCCGCTTCGGGTAGCCGGCCGGCGCCGCTGTCCGCACCGGTCAGCCGACCGGACGCCGGTTCCAGCACCACAGCGCCGCGCCGCCGCAGCGTGTCCACGTTTTCGACGGTTGCCGGGTGCTGCCACATCTCGGTGTGCATCGCCGGTGCGAACAACACCGGACATCGCGCCGTGAGCAGCGTCGCGGTCAGCAGGTCGTCGGCGCGGCCGTGTACAGCCCGGGCCAGCAGGTCGGCGGTGGCCGGCGCCACCACGACCAAGTCGGCGCCCTGGCCGATAGCGACGTGCGGCACCTGCGGAACGTCCTCGAACACACCGGTCTGTACCGGCTGGCCGGATAGCGCCTCGAAGGTAGCGGCGCCGACGAAACGCAACGCGGATTCGGTGGGGATGACGCGGACTTGGTGGCCCGCCTCGGTGAGTTGGCGAACGACGGTGCAGGCCTTGTATGCGGCGATACCCCCGGAGACGCCGACGATGATCCGCTTGCGGTCCGTCCGCTTGTCACCCGAGAGGCTCATCACAAGCCCGCCTCGATCCCGCTACTCGCCTTCGGTGTGCTCGAGCAGGTCGGCGTGGATCTCGCGCATGGCGATCGACAGCGGCTTCTCCTGAAGCCCCGGCTCGACCAGCGGGCCGACGTATTCGAGGATGCCCTCACCGAGCTGGTTGTAGTAGTCGTTGATCTGCCGAGCCCGCTTCGCCGCGTAGATCACCAGGGCGTACTTGCTGGAAACGCGCTCGAGCAGCTCGTCGATGGGCGGGTTGGTGATGCCCAACGGCGTGTCATACGCACCGATCCCACCCGATGCCGGATCGAACTGATCGGGGACGGCGGCCAATGACGCGTCGGTCTGCGATTTACTCACGTAAGACTTTCTCCTGGTGGCGTAGAGCGGTGTGCGACTAAATGGTGAATCGAGTCTGATGGCGGATCACGCCGTACCCGGCGCTGTTGCCACCAGCAAGGATACCAATTCGGCGCATGCAGTCTCCAATTGACTGTTCACCACGACCTCGTCGAAGTCGTTCTGAGCCGCGAGTTCGGTACGGGCGGTGGTGAGCCGACGTTCGATCACCTCGGGCGTCTCAGTCCCCCGGCCGATCAGTCGGGCCTCCAAGGTCTCCCAGCTCGGCGGGGCCAGAAACACGGTGATCGCCTCCGGCATCGCCTGCTTGACGGCGCGGGCGCCGGCCAGATCAACCTCGATGAGCACCGGGTGCGCGGCGGCGGTGGCGTCGCGGACCGGCTGGGCCAAGGTGCCTGACCGGTGCAGACCGCCGTGGATCTCGGCCCATTCCAGGAGGGCGCCTTCGTCGATCAGCTGCTGGAAGCGGGCCGGGGTCACGAAGTGATAGTCGACGCCGTCGACTTCACCCGGGCGTGGCGCTCGAGTGGTCGCCGAAACGCTGAAAACCAGATCGGGAATCCGCTCACGCAGGCAGCGGACCAGCGTCGACTTTCCTACCGCGGATGGACCGGACAGCACCACCACGCGTCCTGCGGCTCGGCCTGCAGCCTTAGCCCCAAGACGTTCGTCGCAGCCACCGTCCGGTCCCCCGTCGGCGGTCACCGACTTCCCTGGCACATTGCCCGACTCCTCCTCAGGCCGTTCGGCCTGCATCGTCGTCAGGCGAGGTTAGGAGAAGTCGAACTTTTCCAGCAACGCCTTGCGCTGACGATCGCCGAGCCCACGCAGGCGGCGGGTCGGGGCGATTTCGAGCTCGGTCATGATTTCCTGCGCCTTGACCTTGCCAACCTTCGGCAACGCCTCCAGCAGCGCAGAAACCTTCATCTTGCCCAAGACCTCGTTGGTCTCGGCATCCTTCAGCACCTGCTTGAGATTGGTGCCGCCGCGCTTCAGCCGATCCTTGAGCTCGGCTCGCGCTCGACGTGCGGCGGCAGCCTTCTCCAACGCGGCCGCGCGCTGCTCGTCGGTCAACTGGGGAAGAGCCACGATTCCTCCGTCTCAATCACTCATTGACAGCTATCGATCTTTGTTTGTCTCAGCTGGGTAGTCCAGCCAGCGGAGACGACCGTACCCACGCTGCCAGACGAAATCTAACCCGCCCCCCTGCTTGAAGCCACGAAGCCCCAGCGTGAGGCACCGAGATGGGGTATCTCAAGTCGCCGTCGGCGGAGGTTGTGCAGCTGCCCCGGACGGATCGGTTCAGGTCGGAGAAAATGGCTTCTACCAGCAGTTTTTACGAGTTCCCCAGGCCGGCGAGTCGCCCCGCACACTCGCCCCTGGCCGCCCCACGCACCGCTTGAAAAGCAGTAGCTACGCCGATTGCGCATGTCACGGCGTGTCGCGCGTGTCGCCCGGAATGTGCGACCCTGCCCGACGCATGCGTCCGACAGGCTTTTGCGCGAACTACGCTGCGTAGTAGTAACTCCGAAGCCGCTATCAGCGCATTCACACCAACCTCACAGCGGCCATCAGCGGATGGGCGTTAACCGGCTAGATAGGCGACGGCGTCGCGCATCCGCTCGGCGGCCGCTCGCAGCGCCGTAACGTCCGGACCGGCCCGCAGCAGGTGACGCGACGGCGCGGGCAGCAGCTGGCCGGGAGCGGCGCCGCCCAGACCGCTCAGCGCATCGGGGCGCCCACCCTGGAACCCGACACCGGGCACCAGCACCGGCCCACCAAGCCCGCTGACATCGGGTACTTCGGTCGCCGTCGCCCCGACGACGACGCCGATAGACCCGGGCCCAGGGCCCATCGCACGGTTGGCCGCCGCCGCCTGGTCGACGATCAACTGGGCTACCGGGCGGCCGTCGGTCTTGGCACGCTGCACCGTCGCACCCTCCGGGTTTGACGTCGCCGCCAACACAAACACCCCTCGACCGTGCGCCGCAGCGCTGTCCAGCAGCGGTTGCAGCGAGCCGAAACCCAAATAGGGCGAGGCTGTTACGGCGTCGGCGGCCAGCGGCGAGTCGCCGGTCCAGGCAACCGCGTAGGCCGCCATCGTCGATCCGATGTCGCCGCGCTTGGCATCGGCGAGCACCAGCACGCCGGCGTCGCGAAACGCGGCGATGGTGCGCTCCAACACCGTATATCCCGCAGCGCCGTAGGCCTCGAAGAACGCGACCTGCGGTTTGACGATGGCGAAGTCGGCGTACGCCCTCACGCAGGTGTCACAGAATGTCGCCAGGCCGTCGGGGCTGACCGGCAGATCCCACGCCCGCAGCAGCTCGGGATGCGGGTCGATGCCCGGACACAGCGGCCCTCGACGCGATACCGCGTCGGCCAGCCGGGCGCCGAACCCGGGCATCGTCAGTGGCCGCCGTTGTTCAGCGTGCTGTGCAGTTCCTGCAGCGAGCGCACCCCGATGACGCCACGGATCCCGGCTTCGATGCCCTGGATGGCCGCCGAAGCGCCCTGCACCGTCGTCACGCAGGGGATGTTCATTTCCACTGCCGCCGAACGGATTTCGTAGCCGTCGATGCGTGGCCCTGAGTTGCCATATGGGGTGTTGATCACCATGTCGACCTCGCCGGCACGTATTGCGTCGACGGCAGATGCCGCGGGCCGGCCCGGCTGCGGCGGCTCGAAATGCTTGCGCACCTCCTCGCACGGAATCCCATTGCGCCGCAGCATTTCCGCAGTTCCCTCGGTGGCCAGCACCCGAAAACCTAAGTCGGCCAACCGTTTGACCGGGAACACCAGTGACCGCTTGTCGCGGTTGGCGACCGACACGAATATGGTGCCTTCGGCCGGCAGCGACCCGTAAGCGGCGGTCTGGCTCTTGGCGAAGGCGCTGCCGAAGTCGCGGTCGATTCCCATCACCTCGCCGGTGGATTTCATCTCCGGGCCAAGCAGTGAATCGATGGCGGCCCCGTCCGCCCGGCGGAAGCGGTGGAATGGCAACACGGCCTCCTTGACCGCGATCGGGGCGTTCTGGGCAGCGTGGGCGCCGTCCCCCGATGCTGCCAGCATTCCCTCGCTGCGCAGCTGAGAAATCTTGGCGCCCAACATGATACGGGCACATGCTTTGGCCAGCGGTATCGCGGTGGCCTTCGAGACGAACGGCACGGTGCGGCTGGCGCGCGGGTTGGCCTCCAGCACATAGAGCACGTCGTCCTTCAACGCGTACTGCACGTTGAGCAAGCCGACCACTCCGATGCCGTGCGCGATCGCCTCGGTCGCGCAGCGCACCTTTTCGATGTCGCTGCGGCCCAGGGTTACCGGGGGCAGCGCGCACGCCGAGTCGCCGGAGTGGATGCCGGCCTCTTCGATGTGCTCCATGATCCCGCCGATGTAGACCTCATCGCCGTCGCAGAGCGCGTCGACGTCGATCTCGATCGCGTCCTCGAGAAAGCGGTCGACCAGCACCGGGTGTTCGGGTGAAAGTTCGGTGGCGCGGGCGATGTAGCCCTGCAGGGTGTCATCGTCGTAGACGATTTCCATGCCCCGACCGCCCAACACGTACGACGGCCGCACCAGCACCGGATAACCGATCTCGGCGGCGATCCGGCGGGCCTGCGCAAATGTCGTCGCCATGCCGTATCGCGGAGCCGGCAGTCCGGCAGCCGAAAGCAGGTCGCCGAACGCGCCGCGGTCCTCGGCCAGATCAATGGCCTCCGGCGGCGTGCCGACGATCGGGACTCCCGCGTCGGCGAGCCGCTGCGCCAGCCCGAGCGGCGTCTGGCCGCCGAGTTGCACGATGACACCGACCACCCCCGGCCCACCGGCAGCCGACTGCGATTCGGCGTAAAACACCTCCAACACGTCCTCGAAGGTCAGCGGCTCGAAATACAGCCGGTCGGCGGTGTCGTAATCGGTGGACACCGTTTCCGGGTTGCAGTTGACCATCACGGTCTCAAAGCCAGCCTGCGACAACGTTGTTGCGGCATGCACACAGCTGTAGTCGAATTCGATGCCCTGGCCGATCCGGTTGGGCCCCGAGCCCAGGATCAGCACCTTGGGCCGCTCGGTCTGTGGCGCCACCTCGGTCTCGGCGGACGGGTCGAGCTCGTAGCTGCTGTAGTGATACGGCGTCTTGGCCTCGAACTCTGCGGCGCAGGTGTCCACGGTCTTGTACACCGGATGGATGCCGAGCCGCCCCCGCAACGACCGCACACCATCCTCGCCGGCCAATTCCGGCCGCAGCGCGGCGATCTGACGGTCCGACAAGCCGGCATGCTTACACCGCCGCAGCAGATCCGCATCAAGCACCGCGGCGTCGACCACCTCACGGCGTAACTCCACGAGTTCGGCGATCTGCGCGACGAACCACGGATCGACGCCGGATGCCTCGGCAACCTGCTCCACTGAAGCGCCCAGTCGCACTGCCAGTTCAATGTCGTAGAGCCGGCCCTCGGTTGGTGTACGCAGCTGCTCCAGCACCGTGCCAGCGTCGATTGCAGGGTCCGGCGCAGTCCAGAACCCGGCCCGACTGGTCTCCAGCGACCTCATCACCTTGCCGAGCGCTTCGACGAAGTTGCGGCCCAACGACATTGCCTCGCCGACGGATTTCATCGTGGTGGTCAGCGTGGGGTCGGCGCCGGGGAATTTCTCGAATGCGAACCGCGGCGCCTTGACCACCACGTAATCCAGGGTGGGCTCGAAGCAGGCCGGGGTTTCCTTGGTGATGTCGTTGAGAATCTCGTCGAGGGTGTAGCCGACGGCAAGTTTGGCGGCGATCTTGGCGATGGGGAAGCCGGTTGCCTTGGAGGCCAAGGCACTTGACCGCGACACGCGCGGGTTCATCTCGATGACGATCAGCCGGCCGTCACTCGGGTCGACGGCGAACTGGATGTTGCAGCCGCCGGTGTCGACGCCGACCTCGCGCAGGATTGCGATGCCCAGGTCCCGCATCCGCTGGTATTCCCGATCGGTCAGCGTCATCGCCGGCGCCACGGTCACCGAGTCGCCGGTGTGCACGCCCATCGGGTCGACATTTTCTATCGAGCACACCACGACCACGTTGTCCTTGCCGTCGCGCATCAGCTCAAGCTCGAATTCCTTCCAGCCGTAGATCGACTCCTCGATCAGCACATTGGCGCTCGGCGAGGCGGCCAAACCCGCGCCGGCCATCCGGTCGACCTCCTCGGCGCTGTGCGCCAGGCCTGAGCCCAGACCGCCCATGGTGAACGACGGCCGAACCACGACCGGCAGCCCGAGTTCGGCGACCGTCTCGCGAACCTCGTCAAAAGTGAAACAAACACGGCTGCGCGCTGATTCGCCGCCGACCTTGGCGACGATGTCTTTGAACCGCTGCCGGTCCTCACCGCGCTGGATGGCGTCGAAGTCGGCACCGATCAGCTCGACACCGTAGCGCTCCAGCACCCCGCTCTCGTAGAGCGCGACCGCGGTGTTGAGCGCGGTCTGCCCGCCCAGGGTGGCCAGCAGCGCATCGATCTTGTTACCCCGCTCGGCCTGCTGCGCGATCACCCGTTCGACGAAGCCCGGGGTGATCGGCTCGACGTAGGTGTGGTCGGCGTATTCGGGGTCGGTCATGATGGTGGCCGGGTTGGAGTTGATCAGGCTGACCTCTAGGCCTTCGGCCCGCAGCACCCGGCAGGCCTGGGTGCCCGAGTAGTCGAATTCGCAGGCCTGCCCAATCACGATCGGCCCGGAGCCGATCACCAGGACGTGTCGCAGGTCGGTGCGCCGTGGCACTAGCGGCCCTCCCCTGCCATCAGGTCGACGAACTGGTCGAACAGGTATTCCGCGTCGTGCGGCCCGGCCGCGGCCTCTGGGTGATACTGCACCGAAAAAGCTTTTCCATCAGCGAGTTTGACGCCTTCGACGACGCCGTCGTTGGCGCAGGTGTGGCTGACCACCGCCGGGCCGAACGGCGTGTCGAAGGACTGGCCGGCCTCTCCCTCCAAGGCGAAGCCGTGATTCTGCGCGGTCACCGCGACCCGCCCGGTGGCGTGATCCATCACCGGAATGTTGATACCGCGGTGACCGAACACCATCTTGTAGGTGGACAGGCCCAGCGCCCGGCCCAGGATCTGGTTGCCGAAACAAATGCCGAACAACGGGATCCCGGCGCCCAGCACTTCACGGGTCACCTCGACGATGTGGTCGGCGGTGGCTGGGTCCCCGGGACCGTTGGACAGGAACACGCCGTCCGGTTTGAACTCGGCGATCTGCTCGAAGGTCACCGACGACGGCAGCACGAGGCTGCGGACTCCGCGCCGGGCGAAGTTGCGCGGGGTGTTGGTCTTGATCCCGAGATCGATTGCGGCCACCGTGAACCGGTGCGGCCCTTCGGGTTCGACGATGTATTCGGCCGCGGTGCTGACCTGGCCGGCCAGGTCTGCGCCCAGCATCGGCTGCTGGCCGCGCACCCGGGCCACCAGCTCGTCCGGATCGGCGAGCGCAGTACCGGAGAACACACCCGCCTTCATCGAGCCACGGCTGCGCAGGTGGCGGACTACCGCGCGGGTGTCGATGCCGGCAATCCCGACAATGCGCTGGCGGACCAATTCGTCCTGCAGCGTTCCGGTGGCCCGCCAGTTCGAGGCGCGCGGCGACGGATCGCGCACCGCGTAGCCGGCGACCCAGATCTTGTCGCCGCGGCTTTCGGCGTCCTCACCGTTCCACCCGGTGTTGCCGATCTGCGGGGCGGTGGCCACCACGATCTGGCGGTGATAGCTGGGGTCAGTCAAGGTCTCCTGGTAGCCGGACATGCCGGTGGAAAAGACCGCTTCGCCAAGCGTTTCGCCGACCGCACCAAACGGCGTTCCGGTGAACGTCCGGCCGTCTTCAAGGACCAGCATCGCTTTGCCTTTGCGGTGTTCGGCGGCGCTCATCGGCTGTTCTCCGGCAGCCAGCGGGTGTACTCGTCGCGGTCGTTGCCGCGAAACCCGAGATCGATCTCGGTGCCCGACGGCAGCCGCCAACGGATGGCCAGGATGCCGTTGTTAGTCATGGCTTTGCCGACCATGCCGCGCTCGGTGCGGATGGCCGTGATCGACTCCTGCGGAATCCAGATCGGGCTGGCGCCGCTGCGCTGCACCATGATTCCCTCGGGATAGCGGGTCAGCACCGCCTTGCTGCGGTAGCCCAGATCGCCGACCGCGACCCGCTCGTGCCAGCTGGGCGCAAGCGTGCAGCCGACGTACACGCCGCGAGTCGGCGCGACGATCGGCGACCCGACCGTTTCCGGCACCGGCGGCAGCGTGCCGATCATTTCGCCCTGCCGCCGGGCGCGCTCGCGCCAGCCGCGCATCATCAGCTGGATGATGAACGCGATCAGCACCGCCAGCAGTGCGGCCATGATCAGCGATGCGACCAGCGTTCCGGAATTCATGCCGGGCTCTTCCCGTCGCGGGCGGTGATCTTGCCGCGCAGCAGCGTCGTTGTCACGGTCGCGGGCAGCGTCATCGCTTCGTAGGGAGTGTTGGCCGAGCGGCTGGCCAATTCGGGACCGGCGACCGTCCAGCTGGCATCGGGGTCCACCACGGTCAGGTTGGCCGGCTCCCCCACCTCCAGCGGCCGGCCTTGATCGGGCAGCCCGGCGATCCGCGCCGGGTTCTCGCTCATCACGCGGGCGATATCGCGCCAGCCCAGCAGGCCCGGTGCCAGCATCGTCTGCACCACCACCGACAGCGCGGTCTGCAACCCCAGCATGCCCGGCAGCGCCGCGCAAAATTCGACACATTTCTCGTGTTCGGCTTGCGGAGCGTGATCGGTGGCCACACAGTCGATTACCCCGTCGGCCAGCGCTTGACGCAGCGCAACCGCGTCGGCGGCTTCCCGTAGCGGCGGATTCACCCGGTTCACGCCGTCGTAGCCGGCCAGTCGGCTGTCGTCGAGCAGAAGATGATGTGGGGTCACCTCAGCGGTGATCGAAATACCTTGATCCTTAGCCCATTTCAGGATCTCTACGGTGCCCGCGGTGGACGCGTGACAGATGTGCACCCGGGCGCCGGCGTCGCGGGCCAGTAAGGCGTCGCGGGCGACGATCGACTCTTCGGCGGCCCTCGGCCAGCCCCACAGCCCCAGCCTGGCGGCGTTGGGTCCTTCGTGCGCGACTGCCCCGACGGTCAGCCTGGGCTCTTCGGCGTGCTGGGCGATCAAGACACCCAAGCCGGTGGCGTATTCCAGCGCCCGGCGCATCACCAGCGGGTCGTACACGCACTTGCCGTCATCGGAGAACATCCGCACCTGCGCGGCACCGGCGGCCATCATGCCCATTTCGGTGAGCTCGGTTCCAGCCAGCCCCACGGTGACCGCGCCGACCGGGTGCACGTCGACCAAACCGACCTGCTGGCCACGGTGCCAGACATGATCGGTCACCACCGGGCTATCAGCGACCGGGTTGGTGTTGGCCATCGCGAACACGGCCGTATAGCCACCGAGAGCCGCAGCGGCCGAACCCGTTTCAATGTCCTCGGCATATTCCCGGCCGGGCTCGCGCAGATGGGTGTGCAGATCGACGAAGCCGGGCAGCAATATCTGTCCGGTCGCGTCGATGACATCTGCATCATCCGGAATGGCAAGCCCGGTGCCGATATCGGCGATCTGGCCGTCGTCGACCAGCACGTCGACACGGTCGCCCTCGGCATACAGGCGCACCCCGCGCAGCAGCACGCTCATGCCACCCCATCTTTTCCGGCGAGCCCTTTTCCGGCGAGCCCTTTGTCGGCCGCCTCTGTCCCGACCAGCAGATGGAACAGCACCGCCATCCGCACGTGAACACCGTTGGAAACCTGTTGCAGCACAGCCGATTGCGTCGAGTCAGCCACCGAGGAGGAGATCTCCATGCCACGCAGCATCGGACCGGGATGCAGTACCACCGCGTGACCGGGAAGCATCGCCTGGCGCCGCTCGGATAGCCCGTAGCGCACCGAATACTCACGCGCGGACGGGAAGAAGCCGCCGTTCATTCGCTCGGCCTGTACCCGCAACATCAGCATCGCATCGGCGGCGGGCAGCTCGGCGTCGAGATCGTAGGAGACGGTGACCGGCCAGTCGGAAACCCCGACCGGCAGCAGGGTCGGCGGCGCTACCAGCACCACCTCGGCGCCCAGGGTGGCCAGCAGCATGACGTTGGAACGGGCGACGCGACTGTGCACGATGTCGCCGACGATGACCACCCGCCGGCCGTCGATGTCACCGAGCCGTTGGCGGATGGTCAGCGCGTCCAGCAACGCCTGCGTGGGGTGCTCGTGGGTGCCGTCGCCGGCGTTGATCACCGACGGGCCAGTATCTCCGGCAGTGCCGGAAACAGAAGTCCAGTGGGCAAGCAGATGCGCGGCGCCGGATGCCGGATGCCGGATGATCAGCGCGTCGGCGCCGGCCGCCCGCAGCGTCAGCGCGGTGTCGCGCAGCGATTCGCCTTTGCCCACTGACGATCCGACTGCGCTGACGTTGATCACGTCGGCGCTCATCCACTTGCCGGCGACCTCGAACGACACTCGGGTGCGGGTGGAGTTCTCGTAAAACATCGTGATCACGGTCCGGCCCCGCAGCGTCGGCAGCTTTCTGACCTCACGGCCCATCAGGGCCTGCGCGAACCGGTCGGCGTCGTCGAGGATGGCGGTGGCCTCGGCCCGGCTGAGGTCACCGGCGGCCAGCAGGTGCCTACTCATGACGCGTCCTCCCGGGAGATGACCACGCCGTCGCGGCCGTCGTGCTCGGCCAGCAGCACGTGCACGCTCTCGCTGCGCGAGGTGGGCACGTTCTTGCCGACGTAGTCGGCACGCAGTGGCAGCTCGCGGTGGCCGCGGTCGAGTAGCACGGCCAACTGGACGACCCGCGGCCGGCCCTGGTCGCGCAGCGCGTCCAGCGCCGAGCGCACCGAGCGTCCGGAGTAGAGCACGTCGTCGACGAGGATCACCAGAGCGTCGTCGATGCCGCCGGCCGGAATCGAGGTGGCCTCCAACGGCCGCGGCGGCTTTTGCATCAGGTCGTCGCGGTACAAGGTGATGTCCAAAGCACCCCAGGCGACGTTGGAGGGCGAGCCACCGCTGTATTCGCCGATATTGCTGGCCAGGCGCTTGGCCAGGATCACGCCGCGGGTCGGGATGCCCAGCAGCACGACGCGCGGCGCCTCGGCACTGTCCAGCGCGGTCTTTTCGATGATCTGATGCGCAATGCGGGAAATGGTGCGGCCCACGTCGGCCGCCGACATCAATTCGCGGCCGGTGGCGGCGTCACCCGCGGCACCCATGCGAGATCTTGACCTCCTTCTCCGCCTCTCTGGACGGATCGTTAAAGGATGTCGACTGCCGCGCAGCGTAGCACCTCGCGCTGCGCCGGCGGAAATGACAGGCTCGACGTCCTCTTCAGAATCCTCTGGCGATTTCGTGGGCCACGTTTTTGGCGGAAATGTTCCAATGTCTGTGGCAAAGGGTATTCACAGCTAATCTCCATCGATGAGCGACAAGTCCAGCGAGCGGGCCCGTCCACTGATCGGGTTCATCACCCGCGAGAACGCGCCGCAGATTAGCCCGGCACCGGTTAGCCGGACGTGGATGTCGAAGATCTCCGAGACGCGTAAAGGTTGGCCAAATCGGTGTTTGCCCATGCTCATCGCTAACCAAAGCGGCTGGGAACTGCGCAATCCGTGCGCGTTCACCGCTACGTGGTTCGGTCAGGAAAACGGCGTGGACGTGATGATCGTGCCCGATAAGCGCGACGCCGATCAGCTGCTGCCCGTCGGCCATTTCGGCAGCGGCATCCTGACCTGGAATCTGCCGTTGCTGTTCCGCACGCCGCCGGGCTACAACCTTTTGGTCCGCGGACCGGCAAACTATCCGAAAGACGGCGTGTGCGCATTGGAGGGCTTAGTCGAAACCGACTGGGCAAGCGCGAGTTTCAGCATGAGCTGGAAACTCACCCGCAAACTGATACCGGTGCGTTTCGAGGTCGACGAGCCGATCTGCATGATAGTCCCGCAGCGCCGAGCCGAGCTTGAAGAGTTCACCCCTGAACTCAGGCGCATCGAGTCTGACGAAGATCTGCAGCGCAAGTACGAGCTCTTTCGTCGCTCACGCGACGCGGAAAAGCAAATCGAGCAGGTAGTGCGGGTCACCGCGGGAGAGCAAGTGGAGTGGCAAGGCGACTACACGCGAGGCAGACACACCGACGGCGAGGCCGGGACACCGGATCACCAGACTCGTCGTCATCTTCGTTCATTTGTTCAGTCACAACATCAGAAGCGGCAGTAGGACTCGCGCTACCCTGGCGGAAATGACAGGCTCGACCTCCTCTTCAGAATCCTCTGGCGGTGTTCGCCTCGATTTCGACGCTCTCTACCGAGGCGAAAGCCCGGGCGACGGTATTCCCGCGGTCGCGACCCCACCTTGGGATACCAAGGAACCCAAGGAGAACGTCACCGCGTGGCACCAAAGTGGCTGGGTCCACGGTGATGTTCTGGACATCGGGTGCGGGCTCGGCGACAACGCCATCTACCTGGCCCAGCAGGGCTTCAACGTCACCGGGCTCGACATCTCGCCGACCGCGCTGACCAACGCCGAACGGCGGTCCCACGACGCCGGGGTGAGTGTGAAGTTCGCGGTGGCCGACTCCACCAAGCTGGAGGGCTACACCGAGGCGTTCGACACCGTCGTCGACAGCGGCATGTTCCATTGTCTGGACGACGACGCCAAGCGCAGCTACGCGGCCGCGGCGCACCGGGCGACCAGGCCGGGCGCCACCCTGCTGCTCAGCTGCTTCTGCGACGCCAATCCATCCGACGAGCAATGGCCGCGGCCAGCGGTGTCCGAGCAGACGCTGCGCGACGTCCTCGGCGGCGCGGGCTGGGATATCGAAGCATTGGCGCCCGCCACCTGGTGCCGCGAGATTGACGGAAACGAGGTCGAGATGCCCTGCTGGTACGTCCGCGCGCAACGGCGCACATTAACCTGATCCGGGTGAATCTCGAAGGCAATCAGGCCTCCATTCGTGAGGCCTGCGATGCCGGTCTGCTCGCCGGGGCGGTGACCGTGGTGTGGCAGCACGGAGAACTGTTGCAGGCCAACGAGATCGGCTATCGCGACATCGAAGCCAATCTGCCGATGCAACGCGACACGCTGTTTCGCATCGCCTCGATGACCAAACCGGTCACGGTCGCTGCGGCGATGAGCCTCGTCGACGAGGGCAAGCTGGCATTGGGTGACCCGATCGTGCGTTGGTTGCCGGAGTTCGCCGAGATGCGGGTGCTAGACGATCCGAGCGGGCCGCTGGATCGGACGCATCCGGTGCAGCGGGCGATCCTGGTCGAGGACCTGCTCACCCATACCAGCGGCCTGGGTTACGGATTCTCGGTGACCGGACCGATATCCCGGGCGTACGTTCGACTGCCGTTCGGGCGCGGTCCCGACGCTTGGCTCGCCGCGCTTGCCGAGCTGCCGCTGGTGCATCAGCCAGGCGAACGGCTGACCTACAGCCACGCCATCGATGTCATTGGCGTGCTGGTGTCCCGGATCGAGGGCAAGCCGTTTCATCAAGTGCTCGACGAGCGAATCCTGCAGCCGCTGGGCATGGTTGACACCGGGTTTTTCCTCTCAGTCGAGGGCCGTCGCCGTGCCGCGACCATGTACCGGCTCGATGACAACGACCGGCTGCAACACGACGTGATGGGGCAACCGCATATCTCACCGCCGGCGTTCTGCAACGCCGGCGGAGGGCTGTGGTCGACCGCCGACGACTACCTGCGGTTCATCGAAATGCTCTTGCGTGAAGGAACATTGGATGGTGTGCGGGTGCTGTCACCGGAGTCGGCGCGGCTGATGCGCACCGATCGCCTCACCGATGAGCAGAAGCAGCACTCCTTTCTCGGTGCACCTTTCTGGATCGGCCGGGGTTTCGGGCTGAACCTGTCGGTGGTCACCGATCCGGCGAAGTCGGCGCCGTTATTCGGACCAGGTGGCCTTGGGACGTTCAGCTGGCCTGGCGCATACGGGACATGGTGGCAGGCCGATCCGGCCGCGGACCTGATCCTGCTGTATCTGATTCAGAACTTGCCCACGCTGTCGGGCGACGCCGCCGCAGCGGTCGCGGGCAACACGTCGCGCGCGAAGCTGCAAGCGGTGCAACCGAAATTCGTGCACCGGACCTATCGTGCGATGGGTCTCTAGATGGTCGAATACCTGCCTGAGCGCATCACCGGGCCGCGGTTGCTGCTACGGCCGCCGGTGCTCGACGACGCCGGCCAGCTGTTCCAAAGAGTTGCCCGCGATCCCCAGGTGACCAAGTATCTCCTGTGGACACCGCATCCCGACGTGGCGGCGACGCGGCGGGTGATCACCGAAAGACTCAATGTCGAGGACCATGCGCGAACTTGGGTCATTGCGCTACGGCACAGCGACGAAATCATCGGGATGATCAGTGGCCGGCTCTCGGTGCGACACTCCGTCGAAATTGGATACTCCATCGGTCGACGTTGGTGGGGCAAAGGTTTGATGTCCGAAGCGCTCGACACGCTGGTGGCCGCGCTGGGCGCCGATCGCGCCCTTTACCGCGTCTGGGCTACCTGCAACGTCGACAACGAGCGGTCGGTGCGATTGCTGCAGCGAGCCGGGTTCCTGCTGGAAGGTCGGCTGACCCGGCACGCGGTCTACCCCAGCCTCGGGCCCGAACCACGCGACAGCCTGCTCTATGCCAAGGCACTGCGCTGACGTGTGCCGTTGCGCCGAGCGTGAAGCTACGGCGAGATTTCGGCGGATTTTTCGCAATGGCTTCACGTTCGGCGAACTCAGATCATCGCGAACGGCGACACCTTCGCGCCGATCTCTAGTGCGCCGGCGAGCTCGCGGCTGACGTCGTAGTCGAACACCACGTGCCCGGAGATTACGTCGACATCCCGCTTGGCGCGCTGCAACGGGTTGTCCAGAAATTGCGCGCTGGCGCCGGACACTTCCAGCAGATCGGCGATCACTGAACGGGATTCGTGCACGACATGCGCGGCGGCTGCGCGGACGCCGGCGCGGACCGTGCGGCCGATGTGCTTCCCGCAGCTGACCCTGGCCTGAATGTCGTCGGCGGCGGCAGCGAGCAACCCGTGAGCAAAACCCTGCTAGATCGGGAAAGGACCCTAGCCGGCCGCAACGTCGGAATGTCGCACTGCGGCAATCCGTTTCAGCGCGGCCGCGGTGAACACCGACAGCCCCAGGTCAGGGTTGTATCCGTGGATTTCCTTGACGTCGAGTTGGGCCATGAAATAGAGGATTTCCTTCGAGATCACCTGGCCTGGAACCAGTACCGGGAAGCCGGGCGGATAGGGCACGACGAAGGTGGTGGATACCAGCACCTTGCCCTCGGCAATCCGTCGCCCGGCCTCGCCAAGCATGACGTGCTCACGGTCCGACTCCTCGTATCCGGCGTAGAACGCCGCGCGCATGTCGCCGAACGAGCTGGCGCCGCCTGGTCGGAACGCAGCGTCGAATTCACTGAAGTCGGGCAGTGGCGGCAGATCCTCGGTGATCTCCTCTACCCGGCGCTGTTGCAGCGCGCCATCATCCTTGCTGGCCGCGCACTGGCTGCGATCGAAGTCGGTGGCCACTCGGCGCAACACGTCGAGCAGGTAGTGCACGCTCGACCAGGTCACACCGATGGTGAAGATCAACAGCACGCTGTTGATCGAGGTTTTGTTGATCTGGATGCCGAACCGGTCCATCAGGATCTTCTCGCGGAAGTCGTATCCGTTCATGCCGGTCTGACCCACATACAAGGTGACCCGCGTCGGGTCGAGCACGAATTGGTCTGAGCGCCACGCCTCGTTCCAGTCCGCCAGCACACCCTGCCGCACCTGACGGTAAGAGCTGACCGCTGAAAGCCGGAACTCGTCGGGCACCAGGTCGGACTCATCGAGAATGCGAAACCACTTGCTGATCAGGCGGTCTTTGCGGACGCGGTGACGGAACACCAGCGCCATGTCATAGACACTTCGGACCAGCTGGAACCCTTCGATATCAACTTGTCGACGCGCCAAATCCAGCGATGCCAGTAGTTGCTGGTTCGGCGACGTCGAGGTGTGGGTCAAAAACGCCTCACCGAACGAATCGCGGGTCAGCGCGTTGAAATCCTGGTCGCGGATATGAACCATCGACGCCTGCCGCAGCGCCGACAGCGACTTGTGGGTGGAGTGGGTGGCGTAGACCCGCACCCGTGCCCGGCTCGGGTCGGGCAGCAGCCGGTGGTCAATCCACTCCGCGCGGTCGACGCCTTGCATCTCCGCGCGCCACGTTTGGTACTCCCGCGCGTAGGCCGGAGACGACAACATCGATTCGAGTTGCTCGGCGGCGACCATCGCCGTGCGTTGCCGCGCCCACGGCACCGCGGTGGCGAACGCGTACCACGCCTCGTCCCACAGGAAGCAGATATCCGGCTTGATCGCCAGCACCTCCTCCATCACCCGCCGCGGGTTATAGACGATGCCGTCGAACGTGCAGTTGGTGAGCAGCAGCATGCGCACCCGGCCCAGCTGCCCAGCAGCTTCCAGGTCGAGCAGCGCGTTTTTGATGGTGTGCAGCGATACGGCGCCGTAAATCGCGAAAGGCTGCAGCTCGTAGGCGTCCAGGTACAGCGGGTACGCCCCGGCCAGCACCAGGCCGTAGTGGTGCGACTTGTGGCAGTTGCGGTCGATCAGCACGATGTCGCCCGGCCGGGTCAGGGCCTGCACGACGATCTTGTTCGCGGTGGACGTTCCGTTGGTGACGAAGTAAGTCTGATTGGAATTCCAGGTTTTGGCCGCCTTGTCCATCGCCGACCTGATGGTGCCGTGCGGGTCCAAAAGTGAGTCCAGCCCGCCGGACGTCGACGACGTCTCGGCCATGAAAATGTTGCGGCCGTAGAACTCCCCCATATCATGCAGCGACTTGGAGTTGAAGATGCTGGCGCCACGTGCGATGGGAAGGGCGTGAAACTGGCCGGCCGGCCGTGCCGCGTAGGCACGTAGTGCATCGAAAAACGGTGTGGCGTAACGGTTCCGGATGCCGGCGATCACGGTGCTGTGCAGATCGGTGACGTCGTTGAGCCGGTAGAAGGTCCGATCGTAGACGTCGGACTCGTCCTCAGTCTCGGAGGCGATCGACTCGTCGGTGAGCAGGTAAAGGTCGATGGTTGGCCGCAGCTCGCCGATCCACTCGCCGCATTCCACCCAGTCGTGGGTGCGGTCGGTGGCCACTACTTTGTCGTTGACCCCGAGCAACGTATTCATCAGCGGGACCCGGTCATGCGACCGCAGCCGAATGTCGTGCCGGATGATCGCCGCCTGAATCTCCCCGTTCAACGCGACCGCAGTGATCGCGTCCTCGACGCTGGTAACGATCAAGAGTTCGAATTGCACGTCGTCGCTAGGATCGCGAAGCGCGCGCAAGCATTCCGCCAAGCCCTCGGGAGCGGTGGGAGGGGAATCATCTGCGAGCAGAACCGTGTAGAACTGCTGTTCTTTGGCCCGCGCCACCAGCTCCTGATCGGCCAACGACGCCGATGTGTCGAACAGCGCTGCGCGGTCGCCGTATTCGGACAGTAGCCGCACCGCGAGCGACACCTTCTCCTCGAGGCTCACCGTGGCAAGATTGTCCAGATACTCGCGGAACGCGGCCAAATTCTCCGCGCCGGGATATATCCAGTAGCGCTCGTAGGCACTCAGACGGTTCATCAGGCGCTTCGCCCTGGCCGCTTCGTGGCTGGTGTCCATCCCGGCTCGGTCGACTACGGCGAGCTGATGGCATGCGTCGTCGAGCAGATTCCAGGTGTCGATGCGCGAGTACGACGGGTTCGCGACCGCCGCCAATGCGGAAACGTGAAGCCGCCTCGGGCGCCTGCCGTCTCGGTCCATCTCGCAAGTGTTCTCCCCCATCGACCTGCGCGAGGCCTTTTTGGAGGGTCAACGAGCGTGTAATCATGGCGAGATTTCCGACGAATTTTCGCCATGGATGCACGTTCGGTGCAAAGGAACGCCGCTGCGCCGGCCCTCAGTCCTCAAACTCGTCGTCGTCGGCGTCTTCGATCCGGCGGTCGCCGCGGGTGATCTCCATCCACCGCCGAACAGGAAGGTCCCAGCGCCTTGATTTGGTGGGCGCCGCGTCGGTGACGTCGGACAACGATCTCACCACGGCCTGCGTCAAGCCCATGATCGCGGCCATCACCGGAAGCAACGGCCGGAATGGCTGCGCCGCCGACCGAACCGTTTCAATCCGCCGGGCCAGCAGGTAGCGCTCGATCGAGTGGTAGAGCCAGGCGCCGACGCCCAACGCATAGATGGCCAGCGCCGCCGCGATCGCCGCCTGCCCGTAGGCCGCGCAGAAGACCGCGCCCAAGATCACCGTCGCCGCCAGCACGGCGGCAATGACGACGCGCAGCTCCAACCGGGTCATGAATCCGCGTTAGGGTTGCGCCCCGCCGCTCGGACCGCTTCAGCGGCCGCCCGGATCTGTGGCGTCACCAGCATCACCTGGCCCAGCACCCCGTTGACGAAGCCCGGCGAATCGTCGGTGGACAGCTCCTTGGCCAGCTCCACCGCCTCGTCGACAGCGACCGGGCCCGGCACGTCGTCGGCATGCAGCAGCTCCCACACCGCGACCCGCAGGATGGCCCGGTCCACGGCGGGCAGTCGGTCCAATGTCCAGCCCTGTAGATGCGAGGCGATCAAATCGTCGATGTGTGCCGCGTGCTCGGTGACGCCGCGGGCCACCGTCGCCGTGTACGAGTTCAGCGGCGCAACATCAGGCTTCGCCTCCGCCAGTGTCGTGCGGGCGTCGGCCGCCTCGGCCGGTGTCACCCCGCGGGCTTCGGCTTCGAACAACAAGTCGACCGCGCGTTTGCGGGCCTGATGCCGTCCCTTGACGGGCTTGCTCACGCGTTGACGCGTCCCAGGTAGCTGCCGTCGCGGGAGTCGACCTTGAGCTTGTCGCCGGTGTTGATGAACAACGGCACATTGATCTGCGCACCGGTCTCCACGGTCGCCGGCTTGGTGCCGGCGCTGGACCGGTCGCCCTGCAGACCCGGCTCGGTGTGCGTGACCACGAGTTCGACGGTCACCGGCAGCTCGAGGTACAGCGGCGCCCCGTCGTGGAACGCCACCTGCACCGGCATCCCCTCCAGCAAAAACCGGGCCGCGTCGCCCACCAGTGACTCCGGCAACGGGTGCTGCTCGTAGTCCTGGCTGTCCATGAACACGAAGTCCGAGCCGTCGCGGTAGAGGTAGGTGGTGTCACGGCGGTCGACGGTCGCGGTTTCCACCTTCACGCCGGCGTTGTAGGTCTTGTCGACCACCTTGCCGGACAGCACATTCTTGAGCTTGGTGCGCACGAATGCCGGGCCCTTGCCGGGCTTGACGTGCTGGAACTCGACGATTTGCCACAGCTGGCCGTCGATCGACAGCACCAATCCGTTCTTGAAGTCGGCAGTCGATGCCACAGTCGGTAAATCTCCTAGAGAATCGCTACTTTGCGTTGGTGGGAGCCACCAGATACCCAGCGGAGCTTACCCGCTCCGGCGCAAAGCCAACGTCGCCGGGCTTGGCCGGAGCCGAGACCTGATCTACTCGTTGTGGAGTTGTTCATCGGCGTACGGCTGGTCACGCAGCACTGCTCTCCGAAGGCAGTCTCAGAACCAACGTTCTCGGTTTTCTCAAAAATCGCTGCGAAACGTGGGTGTCGAAAGCACCCAACAAGGCTCGCTCAGAAGTGCTCAGCCACCTGGAACCGGTATTCACCGCCGTGCAACGTGTGATCAGTCAGGTGCGGTAGGAAGCCCGGGGCAGACCGTGATGTAGTTGATGCTGGGCGAGACCCAGTCTTGCCACTGGGTGTGGCTCATGTTGTCGGTCAACTTATTGCACAGGATTTCTGGCCATGCCGCCTGGGGGGGCGCGGGCCACAGCCGCACGGTGTCGTCTGCACTGCCGGAGACGATGCGCTGCCCGTCGGGGCTAAACGCCACACTGGACACGTGATCGGTGTGGCCGGTGAGCGGGGCGCCGAGGGGTTGGCCGGTGTCGGCGTTCCACAGCCGCAGGGTGTAGTCGTTGCTGCCGGAGACGATGCGCTGCCCGTCGGGACTGAAAGCCACACTCCACACCTCAGCGGTGTGGCCGGTGAGCGGCTGGCCGAGTTGTTGGCCGGTGTCGGCGTTCCACAGCCGCAGCGTGTTGTCGGCGCTGCCGGAAACGATGCGCTGCCCGTCGGGACTAAACGCCACACTGTTCACCGCGCTGGTGTGGCCGGTCAGCGGGGCGCCGAGGGGTTGGCCGGTGTCGGCGTTCCACAGCCGCAGCGTGTGATCGCCGCTGCCGGAGACGATGCGGTGCCCGTCGGGCCCAAACGCCACACTCCACACAGAGTCCTTGTGGCCGGTGAGCGGCTGCCCGATTTGTTGGCCGGTGTCGGCGTTCCACAGCCGCACGGTGTCGTCTTCGCTGCCGGAGACGATGCGGTGCCCGTCGGGGCTGAACGCCACGCTGGTCACCGCGTCGGTGTGGCCGGTCAGCGGGGCGCCGAGGGGTTGGCCGGTCTCGGCGTTCCACAGCCGCAGCGTGCGATCGGCGCTGCCGGAGACGATGCGGCGCCCGTCCGGGCTGAACGCCAAACTGGTCACCCCGTTGGTGTGGAGCGGCGGCCCGAGGGGTTGGCCGGTGTCGGGGTTCCACAGCCGCAGCGTGTGATCGGCGCTGCCGGAGACGATGCGGTGCCCGTCGGGGCTGAAGGCCACACTGTTCACCGCGCCGGTGTGGCCGGTCAGGGCTTGGCCGGCGTCGGGGTCCCACAGCCGCAGCGTGGTGTCGGTGCTGCTGGAAACGATGCGGTGCCCGTCGGGGCTAAACGCCAAACCGTACACCGCGCCCTGGTGGCCGACCAGCGGGGCGCCAACGGGTTGGCCGGTCTCGGCGTCCCACTGCCGCAGCGTGTAGTCGGCGCCGCCGGAAACGATGCGCCGCCCGTCGGGACTAACGGCGACCCTGTACACCCTGTCGGTGTGGCCGGTGAGCGGGGCGCCGAGGGGTTGGCCGGTGTCGGCGTCCCATAGCCGCAGCGTGTGGTCGTTGCTGCCGGAGACGATGCGGCGCCCATCCGGGCTAAACGCCACACTGTTCACCCAGTTGGTGTGCCCGATGAGCGGGGCGCCGAGGGGCTGGCCGGTCTCGGCGTCCCATAGCCGCAGGGTGTGGTCGGCGCTGCCGGAAACGATGCGGCGCCCATCCGGGCTAAACGCCACACTGTTCACCCAGTTGGTGTGGCCGACCAGCGGGGCACCGAGGGGTTGGCCGGTCTCGGCGTTCCACAGCCGCAGCGTGTGGTCGTCGCCGCCGGAGACGATGCGGCGCCCATCCGGGCTAAACGCCACACTGTTTACCGCGTCGGTGTGGCCGGTCAGCGGGGCGCCGAGGGGTTGGCCGGTGTTCGCGTTCCACAGCCGCAGCGTGTGATCGTCGCCGCCGGAGACGACGCGGCGCCCATCCGGGCTAAACGCCACACTGTTCACCGCGTCGGTGTGGCCGGTCAGCGGGGCGCCGAGGGGTTGGCCGGTGTTCGCGTTCCACAGCCGCAGCGTGTGATCGTCGCCGCCGGAGACGACGCGGCGCCCGTCGGGGCTGAACCCCACACTCAACACCGCGCCTGAAGTGGGGATGATCTTGAGGGTGTCTCGCCGCGCGACCACGCCGGTGAACAGGGCACCGGTGTCGGCGCCTGGCGCGATACGGGGGGCGGCGAGGATCTCCTGAAGCGCCCGCACATCTCCTCCACCCAGGACACCGGCAAGGATGGCCTGTCCCAGCGACGTCAACTTCAGGGCGGTGGCTTCATGGGCAAAGTAATCGGCCCGGTGCGAGGCTTTGGTTGCGGTCACGAAGCCGACAACGGCTATCGCGGCGATCACGAGCGTGATGGTGAGGACGATTCCCAGTATCCGCGATAGCCTTCGCAGCACCACCGCACGAGCGTGGTCTGCGGCGGCTTGCAGTTCGGCTTCCTGTTGTTGTCTTTCGGCCTCGGCCCGCTCGTTTTCGCGTTGCCGGGAGGCGTGCAAGTAGTCGCTGGTCCCGCTGAGGCGCTCGCGGAATGCGGGTATGGCGGCCAGGGTTTCGGCGTCGGCCAGCCGGGTGCCGTGCAGCAGCCAGGCGTCGTCGCGGTGGTTCTTTTCCCACGCCGCGGCGGCGGCTTCAAGGGTGTCGGCCGCTTTGAGGTCCTCGCGCTCCTCGCCCAACCACGCGGCCAGGTCATCCCACTGACGCAGCAGGCTTTCCAAGGCGACTTCGACAACGACCTCACCGTTGCGTTCATCTCTGATCAATAGCCGGCTGGCGACGAATCTGTCGATCAGTGGACGGCTTTGTTGGGGCAAATCGTCCCACCGTGCGACGCGGCGCATCGGTTCGTCGTTGTCGGGATTGATGGTGGCCAACCACGGAACAAACGCCGCGCGCAGCAACTCGAGCTCGGTGGCTCGTCGCGCGGGCTCGGTCGCGAGCAGTGCGTCGATTTCGGTCTGCACCACATGCTGCAGCCCGCCCATCGACTGATAGTCATGCAGCGTCAGTGCGCCGTCGCCGCCGTAATCCTCATACAGCCGGGCTAGGGTCAGCGCCAGCAGCGGCAGCGTGTCCGCGCCCTCGGTGCAGTCATCAAGCAGGCTGGTGACCAATGCGGGTTCAATGTGCAGCGGGTGGCCGCCCTCGGTGGCCCGGCGGGCCGGGCCGGTGATCACCTCAATGAACTGGGTGCGCGGCATCGGTTTGAGCGCATCGAAGACCACACTGTCCACCCCGGCCAGCTGCGGGGCCTTCTGCAACACTTGGTAGCGGTCGGTGCGGATGGTGACCGCCACGATCAACCCCAGACCGGCCCCGTCACCCCCCGTCAGCCCGGCGATGATGTCCAGGAACCGCGGCGCCTGGGTGCCGGCGTCGGCGGTGAACAATTCCTCGCCCTGATCCAGCGGCAACACCAGGGTGGGCAGCGGCGACTCGCCGGCCTCGCTGAGCAGCCGCGCACTGGCCGCCTGTTGCACTTCGAGCAGCCACTCGCGCACACGTGCCACCTCACCGCTCAGGCACGCTTGCTTGATCTCACCCAGGTTCGGCATGGTCAACCCCAACCGGGTGCGGGTCTTGTGGATCGCGCGGGCCAACCCGATGTCACCGCTCAACACACTGCGTTCTGGGCGCATGATGTCCAAAAGCAGGTAGTCGCGGTCATCGCGACGCAGCCGCGGCAACAACCCGGCTCGCAGAAATGACGACTTGCCCGCCCCCGACGGGGCCAGGATGACAAACAACGTCTTCACCCCGGCGCTGCGCATCCCGCGCAGCGCATCCAAACCGGCCACGATCTGGGCGTCGCGGCCGAAGAACAACGCCGCATCGACCTCCTCAAGGGGTTCCCACCCTCGATACGGCGCACGATCCCGATCAGCCGGCGGAGGCCACACAAATGACTCCGCCCCGATCCCGGCCCCGCGGATACCTTCCCGCAGCCGATGCAGGCCCTCGGCGGCGAACGCGACCGGCTTGCCGGTGCCGTCGTCGACATCGATCTCGATCATGGTCCCGTCGCCGAACAAATCACAGCGCTGCCACTCCGCGGTCATGTCGTCAGCACTCGACGGCTCCAGCCGCGGGCAAAAGATCAGCTTGTTCAGATTCTCTGCGGTGCGAAATTCGGTCCCACATTCGCGGGAGGCCGCCCAGTTGGCCGACAGCAGGCAGATCACCGCCTCGCAGCGGGTACTGGCCTGCCGCAGCGCGTCCTTCCACCGCACCCCCACCTGGATCCCGCTGCGCTGATCCAGATCCAGGAAGATTTCATTGGCCAGCGGCGGATCCTGCTGCACCAGCCAGGTTTTCAACGCCACCGCCTTGCGATAATCGGCGTTGGAATGGCTCAAAAAAATACGCGACATGCCATCACCGGACCCACCCTCGCACGGCTACTGACGACCGCAACGCCCGTGCACGGGCTTCTGCCGCTGGGCGCCGCCAACCACCAACCAATGCCCCGCCCCTGCCGTTAATGTTCAACCCGGGGCGGTGCCAAGCGACATTACGAGCAGGGCGGGTCGGCCACTGAGCAAGCTTTGCCAGAACCCGACCCGCACACCCCGGAACCGCTACAGCGTAGTTCCGTCCGCGCCTCGATCGGGGCAAAGCCCGGAAAGTGCTACTACCTGTCATCGACCGATCCGGCGCCGCTGCTGAGCGAAAGCGGTGCGCGGTCGTGAAGATCGATGGTGGTTTGGCTGGCGAAAATGGTAGCGGTGATGCTGTCCATCTTCGGCGACCGCTGTTGCTGGTCGGCGTCGCAGCTAGGCTAGAATCGCCAGTTCCTTGGGGAACCGGGTGAGTAATTCCGGTGCATGCCCGGAGGTTTCGTCTGCCACGACCAGCGTATCCTCAATGCGGACGCCGCCGCGGTCGGGTAAATAGACGCCGGGCTCCACGGTCACCACGGAGCCCGCAAGTAGTGTACCGGCGGCCGAGGCGTTGATCCCGGGCGCTTCATGGATTTGCAGCCCCACCCCGTGGCCGAGGCCATGGCCGAAGAGCTCGCCGTGCCCGGCGTCGACGATCACCCCGCGGGCCGCACCGTCCACGTCGGCCAGGCTCGCGCCGGCATGCAACGCATCACGACCGGCTCGCTGCGCGATGCTGACCAGCTCGTAGATCTCTCGCTGCCAATCGGCGGCCTTGCCCAGCACAAACGTCCGGGTCATATCGGAGTGATAGCCGCCCACCAGGGCACCGAAGTCGATCTTGACGAAGTCGCCGGTGGCCAGCACCGCATCGGTGGGCCGGTGATGAGGGATCGCGGAATTCGCCCCGCTGGCCACGATCGTCTCGAACGAGACGCCGTCGGCGCCGTGGTCGAGCATCAAGGCTTCCAGTTCGCGGCCCACCTCGCGTTCGGTCCGGCCGGCCCGCAGCCCGCCGCGGGCCACCAAGTCGGTCAGCGCGGCGTCGGCGGCCTCGCAGGCCAACCGCAGCAGCGCCACCTCGCCGGCGTCCTTGACTTCGCGCAGCGCTTCCACCGTCTGCGAGGCGCGAACCAGCTCGGTTCCGGCCTGCGCTAATTCGCCGGCCAGCGCGTCGAACCCGTCCACGGTGACCACGTGACTCTCGAAACCCAGCCGCCGCGCGCCGGCGGATGCGGCCAGCCCGGCCAGGTGACGCCCACAGGCCCGCTCGATGGCCACCTCCAAGTCGGGTGCCTGCTGGGTGGCCTGGGTGCGGTAGCGGCCGTCGGTGGCCAGCACCGGCGGCCGATCGTCGGCGAACACCAGCAGGGCCCCGTTGGACCCGGTAAAACCGGACAGGTAGCGGACGTTGATCAGGTCGGTGACCAGCATCGCGTCCAGTTCGGCCGCACGAAGTCGCGCACCGAGCGCGGCTCGCCGCTGGGAATGTGTCACGCACGATGACGGTACTCGCTACGCTGTGGCCCCATGACTAACTGGATGCTGCGCGGCCTGGTCCTCGGCGGTGCGATGGTCGTCGTACGCCTGTTTCAGGGATCGCTGATCAACGTGTGGCAGACACAGGCCGCGCTGATCAGCATCGCGCTGCTAATTCTGTTCCTGGCCGGCGTGGTCTTCTGGGGGGTCATCGACGGCCGCGAGGACGCCGCCTCGAACCCCGACCCGGACCGCCGTTCTGATCTGGCGATGACGTGGCTGTTGGCCGGCCTGGTGGCCGGGGTGCTCAGCGGCGCGGTGACCTGGCTGATCGGGGTGTTCTACAAGGCGCTGAACGTCGGTGGGCTGATCAACGAGCTCACCGTGTACGCCGCCTTCACAGCGCTGCTGGTGTTTCTGGGTGGGATCAGCGGCGTAACGCTTGGCCGCTACCTGATCGACCGCGCGGGTGCCTACAAGCCGCAAAGCGGCGGCGAGGAAGATCGAGCCGACACCGACGTGTTCGCCGCCGTCCGCTCGGATGAGACCGCCGCCGCGGAGGGTGGCGCTTCGCCCCAGGAGCAATCGACGGCGCTGGCAACGGCCGAGCGTGAGGAATACGGCGCGCCGCAGGCTTACAGCGAAGAAGGCTACGGGGAAGAAACTGACGCGACGACCGAGGCCGTCAGCCCGGCCCGCGGCGAGGAAAAGACCGAAAAGATTCCTTGGCCGCCGCAGAGTGCGGAGACCACTGAGGTGATCCCGACCCACGAGACGGCGGAGACCACCGAAGAAGTCCCGACCAAGGGCGACACCGAGCGCACCGAGCCGACGGCCAAGCGGGACGAAGACTAAGAGTTGACCCGTAATGGGTCATGCAGCGCCAACCAGCTTGGGGGCTGGTTGTTTCGGCTGGTCCCGCGACGTCCAGGCTTTCGGCTTGGTCTGTTCGGGGGTGAGCCGGGTGCTGCTTGCTCAGCAGAGGCCACCTGGTGGTGGCTGCCGGTCCTGGCCGATCCAACACCTGGTGGTGCTGGTGACTGGTGCCGGTTGACTGAGCCCTCCGCCTCTTGCTGGGAGGCCAGCCACGCCCGCAGGGCGTGGGCAAGTCGGTAGTCGACGCGGGCGGTGCGTGGATCATCCGGATCGCTGAGCTCGACGCAGGCCGCCAGGGTGGCCGAGACGATGTCACGATCCCCGTGCAGCCCGCAGTGGCGGCAGTCATGGGTGCGCTGAGCCAGGGTCTTGGGGACGCGATTGCCGCACAGGCAGTGCTGACTGAGTGCCGTAGTGCGGGTGCCGGAGCGGTGCAGCCGGCCGCCGGCGGCAGCGCATTCGCGTTCGAGTGCGCTCACGAGCATGCCCGGGCTGAACAGGGCGATTCGCTTGCCCCACAGGCGCGTCCAGGTCGAGATTGAACAGTCCTCGACCGTGATCGAACGGCCGTGGGCGGCCACGATGCGCGCCGCGATGTCGCGGGCGCGGGCGTGTTTAGCCTGACTGGCGCGGCGGGAGTCGGCGGCATGGTCGGTGCGGATGCGTTGATAGCGGCGCGACAGCGTGTCGTGACGGTGGGCGTACAGCGGAACACCATCAGCGCGGGCATGCCGGGCCCCGCCCGCGTTAATGATCGTCTTGGCCGCCAACCCGCGTGCGGCGCGCCGAGCTGCCCGGGCGGCCTGACGTGCTGACGGGCCGTACTGGTTCGGGTTGGTGTTGCGCCGAGACCGATCCAACGCCTTCTGCCGGGCCCGCGCTTTCTTGGCGGCACGAGCCGCGGCGTGCTGTTGGTCGGGTGTGCAGCCGATGCGATCGACGACCAGGTCGCTGGGCTGATCGTCGGGGAACGAGGCCACCGCCAGATTGGACACGTTGGCATCCACCCCCGCCCGTCGGCCGGCGGGGATCGCGGCGCGGCGTGACTGCGTGGCCAGGGACTGATACCCGGCCTGATGGACGAGCAGATGCGCGTAGTACCGCCAGCCGCCGGGTGCTTTACGGTCCCGGACGCGGACAAGGTCGATCTTGTGCCACACGCCCGGGTGGGCCACGAAATGACACAGATGCGCCCACTGGCCCGCGCCTTGAGGCAGGCGCACCGGGAGTACGAGATCGCCGCCGGGCAGGCCGGTGAACACCACCGCCAACACACCATCGTGATCCCACCACGAGCCGCTTGGGGGCTTGCACGGCGCCGGCAACCGGGTGGGCTGGGCCAAAATCGAGGATCCTGCAGGCAAGCCGGCCGCCTCGATCGCCGTGCTCACCGACGTCGGTAGCCGCGAATGCCGATACGCGTCCAGGTGCCCGTCCAGGGCGCCGACTAGCCGATACGTCTCCCATACCGGCGTGGTTTTGGTGTGCGAGCGCGCCCGCCCCGCAATCCGGGTGAACTCCCACCACGAGCCGACCCTTGGCGGGCCGTGCCGACGCCCCGAACTGTCGGCGAACAAATGCCGGTCCACGGTTTCCCACACCTCGTCGGCCACGTGCAGGCCGATGGCCTTGGTCAGATGATCACGCATCCACCCGCTGGCCTCAATATGGGATTTAGCGGCGGCCTCGATGCCCTTGCGGGATAACCCAAGCCGCTCCCGCAGCGCCTTCGGATCACCGCCGCGCTCATGATCTGCCGCCCAATACGCCCGGCACCGTGCGGCCGCGTCGCGCTGCAGTGCCCGGCGCAGCCGAAACACCGCCCCCCACTGGCGTTCCAACCGGCGCCGGATGTGCTCGTCGGTGAGGCCAATCTCCAGCCGGATCACCGATACGGGACCGTCATAGTTGAAATTCGGGGCCTTCGATTTACCCCGCCGTCGCGGCGGCGCCACCTCACCGCCGATCACGGCGGTGGTGTCGGTGACCGCGGCTGCCATGGCGATCATGAAACCATCACCCACCGACAACGACCCGGGTGCACGATCAGACGATCACCGCCATCAGCAAGAACTACGCCGCAGCGTCAACACCCAAGTCATCATGTGCGCCCGGCGCCACGTGATCGTGGCGGGCCAGTGCTGGCCCGGCAGCCGAAACGACGCCACCGTGACTTGCCACACCGTGACGCATCTGCTCACCGGCCACGAGATCCTTGGCGACGGCGCACACCGCGGCATCACCTCGATCATGGTGGCCGGACCATCCGCGACGACAACCACCGACTGCATCGGCAAATCTGAGCCAGCGTCGAACCCGTCATCGCCCGACTGAAAGACTGGGAAATACTGCGGCAATGCCGCCGCCGCGGCGACGCCGTCAACCACAACCTCCAAATCATCGCCGGACTCTGGAACCTCGCGACCCACAACCAAATACGCGTCAACTCTTAGCGGCAGACGCTGGCCAGATAACGCAGGGCCAGCAGATAGCCCTGCACGCCGAGCCCGGCGATCACCCCGGTCGCGATGGGACTCAAGTAAGAGTGGTGCCGAAACTCCTCGCGCGCAAACACATTGGAGATATGCACCTCGATCAGTGGCGCGCTCAGCTCCGTGCAGGCGTCGCGCAGCGCCACCGATGTGTGCGTGAGCCCCCCGGCGTTGAGGATCACCGGTTCGCCGGCGTCGGCGGCAAGATGGATCCAATCCAGCAGCTGAGCCTCGCTGTCGCTTTGCCGCACAACAACTTTCAGCCCCAACTCGGCGGCCTCGCGTTCGATCATCGCGACCAGATCGTCGTGGGTGGTGTCGCCGTAGACCTCAGGCTCCCGGCGGCCCAGCCGGCCGAGGTTGGGTCCGTTGATCACGTTGACCGGTCCGCTCATCGGGTCCCCACCTCCGCGTAAGCCGCCGCCAGCAGCGCCGGGTCCGGCCCCTCCAACCGGCCCGGCTTGGCCAGCCCGTCGAGAACCACGAACCGCAGCACCCCTGACCGGGTCTTCTTGTCGCCGGCCATGTACTCCAAAAGCTCCGGCAAGGCGTCGGCGTCGTAGCCGACCGGCAAACCCAGCGAAGCCAGGATGCTGCGGTGACGATCGGCGGTGGCATCGTCGAGCCGCCCGGCCAGCCGGCCCAGCTCGGCGGCGAACACCAAACCCACCGAAACCGCTGCGCCGTGGCGCCATCGGTAGCGTTCCCGGCGCTCGATCGCGTGGCCCAAGGTATGGCCATAGTTGAGGATTTCGCGTAGCTGCGATTCCTTCTCGTCGGCGGCGACAACCTCGGCCTTGACGATGACTGCGCGCCGGATCAGCTCCGGCAGCACGTCACCCGACGGGTCCAAAGCCGCCTGCGGGTCGGCCTCGATCCGATCCAGGATCACCGGGTCGGCGATGAAACCGGCCTTGATGACTTCGGCCATCCCGGCCGCGATTTCGTTGGGCGGCAACGTCTGCAGGGTCGCCAGGTCGACCAGCACGCCGATCGGCTGGTGAAACGCGCCGACCAAATTTTTACCGGCCTGGGTGTTGATACCGGTCTTGCCGCCGACCGCCGCGTCCACCATGCCGAGCAACGTGGTGGGCACGTGCACGATCGACACCCCCCGCAGCCACGTCGCCGCGGCGAAACCGGCGACGTCGCTGGCGGCCCCGCCGCCCAGGCTGACCAACGCATCCTTGCGGCCAACGCCGATGCGGCCCAGCACTTCCCAGATGAACCCGACGACGGGCAGGTCCTTACCGGCTTCGGCGTCTGGGATTTCGATGCGATGCGCGTCGATACCCGTGGCCGCCAACCGGGTCCGGATCTCCTCGGCGGTCTGCGCCAGCACCGGCTGATGCAGGATCGCGACCCGGTTCCGACCGGCGAGCAGCCCGTCGAGTTCGTCGAGCAGGCCGGTGCCAATCACCACCGGATACGGCGGGTCGACGGCCACCTGCACGGTGACCGGGGTGTCCGGGTCGGTCATTTGCCTGCCTCGGCGCTGCTGTGTCTGCGGGCTGCGGCCAGCGCCGCCGGCGTGGCGGGAGTAGGCGGCGGCCCGGCTGGGGACTCGGCCGGCCTTTGGGTCAGCGAGGACGGCGCACGGCGCCACGGTGGACGCCGACGGCCACGCCCAGGTCCGCAGCCTTGCGGGTCTTGCAGCCGCGACACGATGTGACGCACGACGGCGCCGGGATTGCGACGGTTGGTGTTCACCCGGATGGTGGCGACTTGCCGGTACAGCGGGACGCGCTGCGACATCAGTGCGCGGAACTTCGCCGCGCGGTCCGGGCCGGCCAGCAACGGCCGCACGGTGTTGCCGCCGGTGCGCCGCACCCCTTCGGCGGCGCTGATCTCCAAGAACACCACAGTGTGACCGGCCAGCGCGGCGCGTACCCCGGTACTGGTGACCGCTCCCCCGCCCAGCGACAGCACGCCGGCATGCTCGGCCAGCGCCGCGCGCACCACGTCTTCCTCGATACGACGGAACTCCTTCTCCCCATCGGTGGCGAAGATGTCGGCGATGCGGCGTCCAGTCTGCTGTTCGATCGCCACGTCGGTGTCGAGCATCGTGACGTCGAGCGCCTTGGCCAGCCGTCGCCCGATCGTGGACTTACCCGATCCCGGGAGTCCAACGAGTACGACCTTGGGCGCCATCGCTTTTACCCTGACGCCCGGATTTCAGCGGCCGGTTCACGCTCGGCGACCGAACGCAAATAGGCCTCGAGGTTCCGGCGGGTCTCGGCCAGCGAGTCGCCACCGAATTTCTCCAGCGCCGCGCGGGCCAACACCAACGCAACCATGGTTTCGACCACCACACCGGCGGCCGGTACCGCGCACACATCGGAGCGCTGGTTGATCGCGACGGCCTCGTCACCGGTCGCCATGTCGACGGTGGCCAGCGCCCGCGGCACGGTGGAGATCGGCTTCATCGCCGCTCGGACCCGCAGCGGCTGACCGTTGGTCATGCCACCTTCCAGGCCACCGGCCCGGTTGGTCGAGCGGACGACACCGTCGGGTCCGGGGTACATCTCGTCGTGGGCGCGGCTGCCGCGGCGGCGCGCGGTGGTGAACCCGTCGCCGATCTCGACGCCCTTGATCGCCTGGATGCCCATCACCGCGGCGGCGAGCTGGCTGTCGAGCCGGTTGTCGCCGCTGGTGAACGATCCGAGTCCGACCGGCAGGCCCACCGCGACGGCCTCAACCACACCGCCGAGGGTGTCGCCGTCCTTCTTGGCGGCTTCGATCTCGGCGATCATGGCTTTCTCCGCGGCCTTGTCGAAGGCGCGCACCGGGCTGTCGTCGATCGCGTCCAGCTCGCCGGCCTGTGGCGGCGGGCCGTCGTAGGGCTGGGATTCGCCGATCGAGACGACGTGGGACAGCACTTCGACGCCGAGGGCTTGCCGCAGGAACAGCCGGGCGACGGTGCCGGCCGCGACCCGGGCAGCGGTCTCCCGGGCGCTGGCCCGCTCGAGCACCGGGCGGGCGTCGTCGAAGCCGTACTTGAGCATGCCGGCGTAGTCGGCGTGGCCGGGCCGCGGCCGGGTCAAAGGGGCGTTGCGCGCCACCTCTAACTCGGCCGGATCAACCGGGTCGGCGGCCATCACGGTCTCCCACTTCGGCCATTCGGTGTTGCCGATCTCGATGGCGATCGGCCCGCCGAGGGTGACGCCGTGCCGCACCCCGGCCAGCACGGTGACCTGGTCGCGTTCGAACTTCATCCGGGCGCCGCGGCCGTAGCCGAGCCGTCGGCGGGCCAGCTGGTCCGCGATGTCCTCGGAGGTCAGGCTGACCCCGGCGACCATGCCTTCCAGCATCGCCACCAGCGCCCGGCCGTGGGATTCGCCCGCAGTGGTCCATCGCAACACGCGTCCCATCTTCCCACGGCGGGGGTCGACGAGGAAAAACGTCGTTGGCGCGGCTACCATCGCGAGGCAGTGAGCTGCCAGGCGCCCAGCCCGAGCGCGACCGCGCCGGCATCGGCCAGCGCCCAGTTGCCCGCGGCGCTCAGCGGCGACCAGCCGAACAACGCCACAGCCCAGAGGGTTGGCGCGAGCAGCAGGTTGGACACGCCGAAGCCGGCCAGCAGAGCGCGTGGCATCGGACGGATCCGGCTGAGGCCGAGCAGGAGGCCGACACCGCCGACGAGGAATGCCACTCCGGCCTCCAGGAGCACACTGTGTGGCACGTTCCACCAGGCGCCCAGTGGTCGGTCGAGGGCGGCGACGACGCCGCCCGCGACGGTCCAGAAGATGAGGTCCGCGCGAACGGGCGCCCAGCGGGTGCGGTCGGTCTTACGGGTTCTTGCTGAAATTGTTGCAGTTGTCATTCCTGAATCGTGTGACCAGACGCACTGCCGACTCGACCAATGGCGCTGCCAGACGCTGCCATTTCCTGCAATCACGCATGCTCTTGCCTGGCTACGATCGTGCAGTGGCGTCGGCACGCGATGAGGTTCTGCTGCGCGGTCTCATCGACTGGGTAGCACTCGAGCGGGTCCACAGCCGCGTCGCTCGAGAGAATCCCAGTGAGCCTTTGGCTGTCGTCCAGGAAAAAGTTCTCGACTTGATCCGCACGCTAGTGACCGACGGCTTGTACGTAATCGGTGACCTGGCTACCGAGGATCACCGTTTCGCCGCCTGGGATACCCCGCTTGAGGAGTCGATCCAGCGCATCCGCGAGGTGTACACGAAAGAGTTCGACGACGAATCAGCGTGGTGGTTTATTTGCTGGCTGGACCTCACCGAAAAGGACGACAAGTCGCCGAGGCCATTGAAGCGAACGCGGAGACCGGGTGATGTCGGCGCGCGAAGAGTGCTGCTGCGCAGTCAGACCGGAAACACCGTTAGATCCACAGTCCTAGGTGCTCGCCGAATCGGCGACACCCCGCACGCGCCAATCTGGGTACGATTACTCGATGATGCCGATACCTGCGGTGGGGTTGTGATGTCCGCGCGTGACGAGGTTCTGCTCTGCGGTCTCATCGACTAGTGGCTCTTGAGCGGGTCCATTGGGCCGTTAAACAGGAAAACCCAGGCGAGCCGTTGGCGGTCATCCAAGATAAAGTCCTCGACCTGATCCGCTCACTAGTAACCGATGGCCCCAAACCACCGGTTTGGCGCCTGGGATACCCCGCTCGACGAGTCCATTCAGCAGATCCGCGATGTGTACGTGAACAAATTCGATGACGACCCGGAGTGGTGGTTTTATTGCTGGCTAGACGCCACCAAAAAAGGGTTGAAGGCCGCGGAAGCCATTGAAGCAAGCCAAGATTCGGCGCATGGCAGTTGAGCAGGTCAGTTTCTCGCCGCAGTCGCGGCCAGCGCCTGGTGAACAGCCTGCGTGAGTTCCACGACATCGCCGGTCAGTCGCGCCTGACACCCTGACTCGATGAACGCCGTGTGTTCGACCAGCCGGCCTTGAGAGGGCTCGGTGGAGCCGAAGACGTAGGCGCTGTACTGGGCCCACACCCACCGACCAGCTATACGAAGTATCCGCTGCTGCGTACTGCTAGCGCCCCGAGCAACGCAGATGTGTCCACGCGCTCGGTCGTGATTCCGGTGGCAGCGAGGTCGCGGAGGGTTCGGTCGGCATTTTCACGCACCACGTCTTCGGGAGGAATGCCGGTGAACCCGAACACGGTGATCGTTTTGCAGCCGTCCCAGCCGCCGTCAGGTCGTTGGCCGCACACCGGCCGAGGATGTCAACCGGTTGCGGCGCCGCGGCGCCCACCGCGTGGTGATCGCACCGTGGTTCCTGGCGCCCGGGCGCCTGACCGATCGGGTAGCCAGATGCGCTGCAGCGGAAGGCATTCCGATGGCTGCGCCGCTGGGCGCGCACCGGCTCGTGGTCGAGACGGTGCTGGATCGCTTCGACGCGACGGTATCCGAGCGCATCGCCGCCTGAGTTGACGACGCAAACGCCTACAGTAACCCGAGCGTAGGCGATCTCCAACCGTCGAAAGAACCCAGAATGGCTAAACTCCGCGTCCAACCTTTCGAAGATATGGGCGACCCAGCGATCCTCTTGAACACAGATCAAGATGGAATCCGCATTTTCCAGTCCGCTGTGCAATCCGCGCATGAAAGCGGTGAGGCAACATTTGAACTCGATGGAATTAAACATCAAGTCGTGCGAGAAGATGGCGCCGCTGACATAGAACTGGGTCCGCAAACGGCTGTCTGGCGGTTCGCCGATGCCAAACTTCTACAGTTGCTCGATTTGATGGTGCCGATGGTGAATAGCAATAAACCGGGTCATCAATATTTCGCTGATCTGAAGAGTCCGGTTGAATTACTTGTCTTGTCGCACGACGAGTATAAGGGCCCGCTTAGTTACGGTGAATTCTCGCAGCTTTATCCGACGTCTCCCACTGCAAATCCTTAAAGAGTGCCTCCTTCCGCGTCCGACCACTATGAATAGCCCGCAGACTATAGCCTTTGCTCTCTCGACAGGAGACAGCAAGCCCCATGAGGTGTATACGGAAGGCGACGTCGAGTGCGGCCGTCAGCGGCATGAGTGCAGAACATGTACGCCTTTAGAGCCTTAGAGAAGATCTTCTTGCATTGACAGAGAACAGGATGGCCGTGTTACGTGTTCAACCTTTCGAGGATATCGGAACCCCAGCTATCCTCATGAACGCGGATCGAGACGGAATGCGCCTCTTTCAGTCCGCGGTGCGATCGGCGCATGAAGGCGGTGAAGCGACCTTCGCCGTGTAGTCCACCACGACGGTCCCTGTCGAACCTGCCCGAAGATTGCGCTCCGGCAGCGGCCGCAGCAAGCGGACCACGTCGTTTTCTTCGGGTTTGTCCTCGGGGCTCAAGGAGACTTCATAGCCCTGGAACTTCGCCAGCAGGTCGGCGACGACTCTCTGCACGTCGACTTCGCTTCCGCTGCCGACGGCGACGTCGGCAGCGCGACGCGACGCCAATCGACCAGGGGATCGAGCCGGTGAGCGGCAGCACCTACGTAAACCAGTTCGATGACGAACCAGAGTGGTGGTTTGTTTGCTGGCTTGACCTCACCGAAAGAGGCCAACAAGTCGCCGAGGCATATTTCAATCTTCAGGCCACGACTTCGCCGAAAACATAAACAGCCCCCTGCTGAATCCCGCGCCGTAACTTTCTCCATTCCATGGGAATTCGTACTCCTCCCGTCGTGCATCCGACTGCCTGGGTACGATGGTTTGGTGATGCGAAACAGACGGCGAGCATGTTGATGTCAGCGCGTGAGGACGTACTGCGCTGGGGCCTCGTTGACTGGGTCGAACTGGATCGGATCCATGGGTACGTGGCGAGGGAGTTTCCCGGTCAGCCCTTGTCGGTCATCCAAAACAAGACGCTCGACCTGATCCACTCGTTGGTGAGCGACGGGATGTTCAAACTGGGTGATCTGAAGCAGGGTTCCCGTTTCACCGCGTGGAATACCCCGCTCGATGAGTCGATCCAGCGAATACGTGAGGTGTACGTGGCAAACTTCGACGACAAGAACACCTGGCCGTGGTTTTGCTGGTTGGCCATCACTGAAAAGGGACTGCGGGTCGCGGAGGCCATCGAAGCGGGTGCGCAGTCCGCACCCGGCAGCTGACTCTGTCAGCGTGTAGGCACTGTGGTGACAAACGCTCGGTAAACGGCGTCGGTGAGCTGAGTGATGTCGTCGCTTAATCGTAACTGACACCCTGACTCGACAAATACAGCTTGCTCGATGAGTCGGCCTTGACCAGGCTCCTGGGAGCCCACGAGGTAGGTGCTGTATTGCGCCCACAACCAAAGTCCGGCAACTTCGAAGTATCCGCTACTTCGCACCGCTGTCGCGCCGGGCAGCACTGGTGTCTCTACGAAATGTACGGTGATGCCGGCAGCGGCGAGGTCACGCAATGTGCAATCGGCGTTGTTGCGCACAACCTCCACGGGCGGAACTCCGGTAAACGCGAATACGCTGATCGTTTCGCAACCATCCCATCGGCCGCCGGGTTGTTGACCGCACACCGCGATGCGAGACGGCTCAACAGCGCTGTTCGCCAAATGGCCAACCTGCCAACCTGGCGGAACACCCATCTGCGTTAACCACCCCGGCATTGCCTCGGCGCGAAGCTGAACCAGACCATCGACATGGCGCCCCACGACATTGACCATCGACGACACCGCCTCCAACCGTCGCCGTTCGGTCGAGAGGCCTTCGTCCATCGCACGTATTACCTCAGGGGTTCAGCCGCGGTGCTCAGGAGGCCACCTATCGCTACGACTATTGCGCCAATTATCGCCAGCACGCCTCCTTCTTCTGGCGGCGGAGCCTGCACCGGCGGAAGGTGGACCGGGGAATTCCCCGGTTCGGCGGGTGCTGGCGTCGGTACCGGCGATTGCGTCGGGACGGGTGCCGGTTCCGGTTCCGGCGCCGGAACGGGCTGCGGCTGCGGTGCTTTCGGGGGCTCCGGCAGATGAACACCGACATTCGTCCCATCCGGGTACTTGATATCGACCGTTGGCCCGCCCCATTGGCTATTTGGCCGGAAGCCAATCCTCGTTCCATCCGGGAGCATCCGCTGCTGCCCCGGATACGTGCTGGGGGGTGCGGAACCTGCGTTCTCGGTCAGCTGCTTGTAGAGCTCCCATATCTCGTCCGGCGTGGGGAGCACCTTCACGCCTGGGTTTCTACCTGGCGGCAGCGGATCGACGATCCTATGGACGTCCTGGGCATTGTGCACCGACAAGGCATCCGCACCTGGCGCGTCCTTGAGGCCGCCTCCCAAATTCTGAACGCCCTGATTCGGTGCTCCACCGATGCTCTGGTCGGGCGGCGCTGGGTGCGGTGGTGGCACCTGCTGCGGTTGCGGCTGAGGCTGCGGGTGCTGTGGCGGGTTGGGGTGTGGTGGTGGGGATTGCTGGGGTTGGGGTGGTGGGTTGAGGGTGTGGGCGGTGTCGCCGGGGTTAAGCAGCGGTGGTTGGGGTGGGGTTGGTGGCACGGGGGGTCGTGGTGGTTCGGGGGGGACGTAGGCCAGTGGTTGGGTGGCGGTGGCCAGGGTTGAGGTGGCGGTCGTGGTCAGCGGCATGGTGGATACCGGGCCGCGTAGTGCGGAGGCGTTGAGCATGCCCGGACCCAAACCCGCGGCCCGCCCGGCGGTCGGCGGCGGCGGGGAAAACGGCTGGGCGGGTGGGACGAAACTGGTCACCCCCGGTGCGGCGGGCATCGGCGGAGCCACCGGCGCCGGGCGCGGAGTCAACAACTGCGCCGCCGGCGACTCGGCCGCCGGATTCGAGACCACCGGCGGCATCACCGCCGCACTCGGCGGCGGGGCGAACATCCCCGCCGAGGACTGCGCCGGAGCCAGCGGCTGAGCCGGCACCGACGGGGTGTGCTGGACGGTGGCCATCGGCTGCACCGGCGGTGTTGAGGACACCGGAGCGCTGGACACCGACGACGCCGAGGAGGTCACCGCACTCAACGCGGCCGCGGGCAGCGCCGCCGCCGGCGAGGCCACCGCACTGATACCGGTACCGGCGGCCCCCACCGCGGCCTGCATCCCACTCAGGGCTGCACTTTCTGCCACCGTCGCGGCCGCCACCGCCACCGCGGCCGCAGATCCCCCCGAGATCGCCGGCAACGACGGCGCCATCAACGCCGCCCCCAACCCATCCAACGCCGCCCCATAGCGCACCCCGGCCGCCGCGTTGTTGGGCCACATAAACCCGAAATACTCCAAATTCAAATCCGCGATCCGCGGCGTCAACGCCCCCCACACAATCGGATTGATCAGCTCATCGGCCGCCTCCTCCAACCGGTTCGCGTGCGCCGGCGGGGCAGGCACCATCTGGGTCACCGTGGCCGAATGCGTCGCGGCGGCCAGATGCGCAATCTGCGCCCGCGCCAACGCCTCATCGGCAAACACCGCATGCTGCGTGTTGTGCTCGACCAACGCCGCCTCCGACGCCGACCCCGCATTACCCACAAAAGCCGCCGCCGTGCCCACCGCCGTCGCCGTAGACACCCCCACCACCGCCGTCATCGACGCATTGTGGGCCAGCAGCACATCCCCATAGGCCAACATCGGCGCAGGCCCCGCCCCCAACACCATCGAATAGTAATTAGCTTCCGGCGCAAACATCGGCCACGGATGGGTCATCAGCTACACCCCCACACCCACCCAACCATTGCCAGCGCACTCAGATCGCCGTCGCCGCCGCCCGCATCACCTCAGTGGCCACCGTCGTGGCCATCGCCAACGACTGCGCCCCCGAATACAACCCCCGCATCACCCCATGCTGCTCAGCCGTAGCCACATGCGCCGCACCCGCCGCCGCCGCCACCGCAGCAAACCGCGCCGAATCCGCATCCGCACCCATCGGCAACGGCGCCAACAACACCGGCGCCACCGCCGCCGCCACCGCACCCGTCTCCGCAGCCAACCCCGCCTCCGTCGCCGCCGACGCCCCCACCACCGCCGGCACCATCGCAAACACCACCACCAACCTCCTCAACGCCACAAGGCACAACTGCGCTGATCCTAACCGCAGCCCGCAATCCCCGCTCACGCCAAATCGTCGACACAACGCGAGGTAGCGTGGGTGCCCGCGGATGAGATCCTGGCTGTTGGAGCCGCTGGCTCTCGACTCTGTGGGCGAGGGCCTGCGGCAACGGGTTACAGCTGGGCCAGCCCCAACGCCGCGGCGCTGGCCGCACACATCGACGGCCCGTGCGGCACGGTCGTCACCGACCAGCCGAGCCGGGCTACCACCCCGATCACCGCAGTCACCAGCGGCGCGCCGATCGCCGCGAGCAACCACACGTCGCCGCCAAAGCAGCCGGTCAACGCGCCCAGCCCGAGCGCCAGCTTCACGTCCCCGGCACCCAGCGCCGCCGGCGCCACGGCATGGACCAGCAGATACACCGCGACCAGCAGCCCGGCCCCCAGCGCAGCGGCCGGGCCGCGGCCCGAGCCGGTCGCGACGAGCATGATCACCGCGAAGCCCGGCAGAGTGAGCCAGTTGGGCAGCCTGCGCTGGCGGATGTCGTAGCTGGTCAGCGCCGCCATCCATAGCAACGCGCCCGCTATCAGCATTCGCGGCACGCTAACCCAAAGCGGCGATCATCGCCTCTCGCGGCGCAGGCAGCCCTGTGAATTGTTCGACTTGCGCGAACGCCTGATGCAGCAGCATCTGCAGGCCGCTGATCACCTGGCCGCCGGCCGTGGCCACCGCCGCCGCCAGCGGCGTCGGCCATGGGTCGTAGATCGCATCCAGCAGCACCGGCGCGGCGGCGAACACCTCGGCATACCGCCCTGCCACATCGGCGGGCAGCGTGCTGACCAGCACGCCCGCCGCCGTCACCGCGTCTGCGACAGGCCCCCCGGGGTCGCTGTCCAGGTCGCAGAATCGGGCCGCGGCGCCGACCCGAGTCGCCAGCTCTACCAACCGGGCTGCCTTGTCCGGGTTGCGGGCCACCACGGTGATATCGCCGACGCCCAACTCGGCCAAGGCCACAATCGCCGCCGGGGCGGTGCCGCCGGACCCCGACACCACTGCCCGACCCGACGCCGTGCCCAACGCGCCCATCACACCGTCAATGTCGGTGTTGTCGGCGCGCCAGCCGCGCGGCGTTCGCAACAAGGTGTTGGCCGATCCGACCAGGTCGGCCCGATCGGTGCGCTCGTCGGCGAACCGCAGCGCAGCGAACTTTCCTGGCATCGTCACCGAGACCCCAACCCACTCCGGCCCGAACCCGCCGACCACGTCGGGCAGTTCGTCAGCGCCGCACTCGATGCGTTCGTAGGTCCAGTCAACGAGGCCCAGCGCGCGGTAGGCGGCCAGGTGTAGCTGCGGAGAGCGCGAATGCGCGATCGGCGAACCGAGCACCCCAGCTCGTCTAGCGGGCGCTGCGCTCATCGCGCGGAATCGAGGACACCGTTGCGCTTGGCCAACTCGATGTTCGCCAGATGCTGTTGGTAATCGCGGGTGAACAACGTCGTGCCCTGCGCGTCGATGGTGACGAAGTACAGCCAGTCACCATCCTCGGGATGCTCGGCCGCTTTGAGCGCATCGGCGCCCGGCGAACATATCGGCGTGGCCGGCAGTCCGTCGGAAACGTAAGTGTTCCAAGGCGTTTGCTGCGCACGGTCGGCGTCGGTGGTGGCCACTTCCCGGCGGTCCAGCGGATAGTTCACCGTCGAGTCGAACTCCAATGTGCGGTGCTCGGCCAGCCGGTTGTAGATGACGCGGGCAACCTTCGAGAAGTCCTGTGGTTTGGCCTCACGCTGGACCAGCGATGCGACCACCAAAACGTTGTATGGCGACATGTTCATCGCGGTCGCGGTGTCCAGCAGACTCGATTTCACGTACTGCACCGCGCTGGCGCTGATCAGCGTCTCCAAAATCGTCTGGGGCGAGCCCGATGGGTTGACGTTGAACGTTCCCGGCGCGATCAGGCCTTCGAGCCGGCGGTGATCGTCGCCCATCCGGGTGGCCGGCTCGACCGCCCAGGCCGGCACCGAAAGCGAAGCGAGCGGGGTCTTTTCGGCCGCCGTCCGCAGGTCGGCGCCCGAGACGCAGTGCTTGTCCCCGTCCAGGTCGACGCAGCTGGCCTTGGAGATCATGGTGAAGATGCCGGGGGTGGTGGCGTTGGTCTTGACGTCAGTGGTGTCGTCGAGCTGCTGGCCCTCGGGGATGACCAGCTTGCCCACCCGGCTCTCGGGATCGGCGAGCCGATTCACCGCGGACGACGCCGGAATTTCGGTGCGCAACCGGTAGTAGCCGGGCTGGATCGACGAGATCGCGTCATTGCCTTGCGCCGCCTCGACGAAAGCTTTGACGGTGCGCACGACATCGTGGTTGTGCAGCGTCTCGCCGATCGCCGTGGTCGAGTCGCCGGCGTGGACCTGAATCACCAAATCCTTTTTGCCGCTACCGGCGTAGTCATTCTGCGGGCCGAAGCTGTGCCAGAGTTTGGATCCCGCGAACACGGCCGCCACCACCACGACGACGAGCAGGCCGACGGCGAATCCGAGCGCATTGCGCCGGCGACGACGGCCACGCTCGGCGCGCATCCGCTCGGCGCGCGACCGCCCCCGACGCGGCGGCCCGACCGCCACAGGTCCTGGTCGCGACCCGCTGCGCCCGGCTTCGCCGCGCTGGCGATCGCCACGGGGTTGGGCACGGGTGCGCCCTTGGCCGTCAGACACCGTTGACCTCCCCCGGCGACATGGCACGGCGTTCGTCGAGCCAACCCTGCAGGATCGCCACCGCCGCCGCCTGGTCGATGACCCTACGCTGGCCTTTAGCCCGCACCCCGGCTTGGCGCAGCGATCGCTGGGCGCTGACGGTCGTCAGCCGCTCGTCGGCCAGCCGCACCGGGATCGGCGCGATCCGGCGGGCCAGCTCGCCGGCCAGCTCGATCGCGTCGCGGGCCGACGGGCCGGTGCGGTCGGCCAGGGTTCGCGGCAGCCCCACGACTACCTCGACCGCCTGCAGCTCGGCGACCAGCTCGACCAGCCGGCGCAGATGCTTGCCGGACCGGTCGCGGCGGACCGTTTCCACCGGCGTGGCCAGGATGCCGTCCGGGTCACTGCAGGCCACGCCGATGCGCACGCTGCCTACATCGATGCCGAGCCGCCGTCCGGGTCCGGGATCGTCCCCGCCGGGCCGATCCGGCAGGCGGTGTGCAGAGTCCACTCAGCTGACCCGCGCTATCTCTGCTCGCACCGCGTCGAGCGCAGCGTCGATACCCGATGCGTTCTTCCCCGAGCCCTGTGCCAGGTCGGACTTGCCGCCGCCCCGGCCGTCGACGGCTCGGGCGAGCTGCTTGACCAAGTCGTTCGCCCGGATGCCCAGGTCCTGGGCGGCCGGGTTGGCGGCGACCGCGTATGGCACGCTGCCGCCTTCACCT
The DNA here is from genome assembly GCA_963720085.1 of uncultured Actinomycetota bacterium. Taxonomy (GTDB): domain Bacteria; phylum Actinomycetota; class Actinomycetes; order Mycobacteriales; family Mycobacteriaceae; genus Mycobacterium. The sequence continues at coordinate 267,016 of CAVRER010000080.1, read as the reverse complement.
TCCGCGATCAACGCGACCACCGCCGGGTCGCTGCCCAGCTTGCCGCGGATGTCGCCGACCAGAGCGCGCAGATCTGCTGCAGTCATCCCGCCCGACATCCGCTGCGCCACCAGACGGACGTTACCGATGCGCTGCGCCCCGGCGGCGGCATTGACCGCAGCGGACCGTGCCGTCGCCAGCCGGGTGCGTTCGAGCTCCTTTTCCGCGGCTTTGAGCCGTTCGACCAGGTTCGCCACCCGGGCGGGCACCTCTTCGGAGGGCACCTTCAGCGACGAGGCCAGCCCGGCCATCAGCGCGCGCTCCTTGGCCAGGTGCCTAAACGATTCCAGCCCGACATAGGCCTCCACCCGACGCACGCCGGAGCCCACCGACGACTCGCCCAGAATGGTCACCGGCCCGATCTGGGCCGAGTTGTGCACATGCGTGCCACCACACAACTCCAGCGAGAACGGGCCACCGATCTCCACCACCCGCACCTGCTCGGGGTAGCTCTCCCCGAACAGCGCCAGCGCCCCCATCGCCTTGGCCTTGTCGAGCTGCTCGTTAAAGGTGTGCACCTCGAAGTCGGCCTGCACCGCCTGGTTGGTCACCTCTTCGATTTGCGTGCGTTGCTCTTCGGTCAGCGGACCCTGCCAGTTGAAGTCGAAACGCAAATAGCCCGGACGGTTCAACGAACCAGCCTGAACGGCGTTGGGCCCCAACACTTGTCGTAGTGCCGCGTGCACCATGTGGGTGCCCGAGTGGCCTTGGGTGGCGCCTTTACGCCAGCCGGGTTCGACCGCCGCGGTGATGACATCGCCCTCGACGAATTCCCCGGACTCCACGTTGACCCGGTGCACCCACAGGGTTTTGGCGATCTTCTGCACGTCGGTTACCGCGGCCCGGGCGCTTTCACTGGCGCCGGTGCCGCTGATGGTGCCGACATCGGCGACCTGCCCGCCTGACTCGGCGTAGAGCGGCGTGCGGTCCAGCACGAGTTCGACTCGATCGCCGCCAGGGGTTTCCAATTGGGAGGAGTGTGCCACCACCGGCACCCGCTTGCCGTCGACGAAGATGCCCAGGATTCGGGCCTGCGACGTCAACTCGTCGAAACCGGTGAACTCGGTGGGCCCGGCGTCAACCAGTTCCCGGTAGGCCGACAGGTCGGCGTGCGCGTGTTTGCGCGCGGCGGCATCGGCCTTGGCGCGCTGGCGCTGCTCGGCCATCAATTCCCGGAACCCGACTTCGTCGACCTGCAGGCCGGCCTCGGCGGCCATCTCCAGGGTGAGCTCGATCGGGAATCCGTAGGTGTCGTGCAGGGTGAAGGCATCCGACCCGGACAGCACGTCGGTGCCGGACGCCTTAGTGGCGCCGGCCGCCTCGTCAAACAGCCGTGACCCGGACTGCAGGGTCCGGTTGAACGCGGTCTCCTCAGCTACCGCGATGCGCCTGATCCGATCGAAATCGGCCACCAGTTCGGGATACGACGGACCCATCGCGTCACGCACGGTGGTCATCAGGTCGCCGACGATCGGACCCTCGATGCCCAGCAGCTTGGCCGAGCGGATCACCCGGCGCAGCAGCCGGCGCAGCACATAGCCGCGGCCGTCATTGCCGGGGCTGACGCCGTCGCCGATCAGGATCGCCGCGGTGCGGCTGTGGTCGGCGATGATGCGGTAGCGCACATCGTCGTCGTGGTTGCCTTGCCCATTTCCCAGGTCGTAGCCGCGGGGCGCGCGGGCAGCCACCGTGTCGATGACCGGGCGCAGTAGATCGGTCTCGTAAACGTTGTGCACACCCTGCAGCAGGACCGCGACCCGCTCGACGCCCATCCCGGTGTCAATGTTCTTGCGCGGCAACGGCCCCAGGATCTGGTAGTCGTCTTTGGTGGTGCCTTCGCCGCGCTCGTTTTGCATGAACACGAGATTCCAGATCTCGATGTAGCGCTCTTCGCTGGCCAGCGGGCCGCCCTCGGGACCGTACTCCGGGCCGCGGTCGTAGTAGATCTCCGATGACGGGCCACACGGTCCGGGAATGCCCATCGACCAGTAGTTGTCGGCCATGCCGCGGCGCTGGATCCGCTCAGCGGGCAGACCCGCGACGTCCTCCCACAGCTGCACCGCTTCGTCGTCATCCAAATAGACTGTGGCCCAAAGCCGTTCGCGATCAAATCCGTAACCACCCTCGGCGACGGAGTTGGTCAGCAAGGTCCAGGCCAATTCGATTGCTCCGCGCTTGAAATAGTCGCCGAACGAGAAATTGCCGGCCATTTGAAAAAACGTGTTGTGCCGGGTGGTGATCCCGACTTCGTCGATATCGGGCGTGCGGATGCATTTCTGGATGCTGGTGGCCGTCGCATACGGCGGCGTGCGCTGCCCCAGAAAGAACGGCACGAACTGGACCATGCCGGCGTTGACGAACAGCAGGTTGGGGTCATCGAGGATAACCGAGGCACTTGGCACCTCGGTGTGACCCGATTTCACGAAATGATCGAGGAACCTCTTCCTGATCTCGAGTGTCTGCACTTCTCCGCTTTCCTTTTGCCGCTGGTCGGGCCGCCAATTTCCAGCCTATTCAGGGCCTTATCGACCGCACTACAGTACCGGTCGGGCTACCCAGACCGCCGCCTGCTGCCATCTCAACCGTTGAGAAAAGTCAATCGCACCGAGCGCCGCGGATTGTCCCGGTTCAGGTCGACCAGAACCACGCTTTGCCAAGTCCCCAGCATCAGTTCGCCGCCCTGCACCGGCACGGTGATGGACGGCGCAATGAGGGCCGGCAGCACATGATCGGCACCGTGACCCTGCGACCCATGCACATGCCGGTAGCGGTCGTCGCGCGGCAGCAGCCGTTCCAGGGTCTCGACGAGGTCGTCGTCGGAACCGGCACCGGTCTCGATGATCGCCACCCCCGCCGTCGCGTGCGGGACGAAGACGTTGCAGAGCCCGTCGCCCCGCGGGAAGCAAAACGCACGAACTGACTCGGTCAAATCGACGATACGGCGACGCGCGGTGTCCACATCCAGCACATCGGTATTCATCGGTCCAGCCTACGGGGCATGGTCGGTGACCTGCCATCTCAAGCTGTCGATCCCAAATAGGCACACCCGTATTTGCCCATTGCCACGAGTAATTCGGCGGAGGAAGGTGTTGGTTGAACCGGTGGCGCCGCCGGGGCGCTGCCCCGAGAAGGAAAGGGGTGGATCATGTACGCGCGCTCTACCACTATCCAGGCGCAATCATCGTCCATCGACGCCGGCGTCGCGCACATTCGCGATACCGTCATGCCAAGACTTCAGGAGGTCGACGGCTGTGTTGGCTTGTCGTTGTTGACCGACCAGCAGACCGGCCGGTGCATAGTGACCACCGCGTGGGAAACCGAAGAGGCGATGCGCGCTAGCGCCGAACAGATACAGCCGGTTCGCGATCAAGCGGCGCAGGCGTTCGGCGCCATCGGCAGCCCGACGATCGAAGAGTGGGAGATCGCGGTGCTGCACCGTGATCACCGCTCAGGTGAGGGCGCCTGCGCGCGGGCCACGTGGGTCAAGTTGCCGCCAGATCAACTTGACCAGGGCATCGAGTTTTTCAAGACGTCCGTTCTGCCCGACCTCGAGGCACTCGAGGGGTTCTGCAGCGCCAGCCTGCTGGTGGATCGCGCATCCGGACGCGCCGTGTCCAGTGCGTCATTCGACAGCCTCGAGGCGATGAATCGCAATAGAGAGCAGGCAACAGCCCTCAAGAACGCGAAGACAGCCGAAGCGGGCGCCGAGGAGCTCGACGACTGCGAGTTCGAGCTCCGGCTCGCCCATCTGCGGGCACCCGAGCTGGTCTGATCGAGGATTAGGGGGAAACCGGCCGAACCGAGCGACTGGGTGTCGGCCGGTATTTCCTTGTGCCAATTGCGAACAAAGGCACCGGCTTCGCCCATTGCCATAGCCAACCCGCCAGAGGAAGGTGGTTAGTGGAACCGGTGGCGCCACCGGGGCGCTGCCCCGAGCAGGCTCGACCGCAAAAGAAAGGTTGTGTTGTGTACGCGCGCTCTACCACTATCGAGGCGCAACCGTCGTCCATCGACGCCGGGATCGCGCACGTTCGCGATGTAGTCATGCCCGCACTCGAAAAAGTCGACGGATGCCTTGGCATGTCGTTGTTGGTCGACCGTGGCTCTGGTCGTTGCATTGCGACCAGCTCGTGGGAGAACGAACAGGCGATGCGCGCGAGCGCCGGTGGGATACGGCCCGTTCGCGATCAGGCGGCACAGACCTTCGGCGGTAGCCCGACGGTCGACGAATGGGAGATCGCGGTGCTGCACCGAGACCACCCTTCCCGCCCGGGTGCCGGCGTGCGAGCCACCTGGCTCAAGGTGCGGCCCGACCAATTCGACCGGGCCATCGAGTTTTACCGGGAGTCGGTGCTGCCCGCGATCGGGGACCTCGAAGGCTTCTGCAGCGCGAGCCTGATGATCGACCGCACGTCCTGGCGGGCGGTGTCGTCGTCGACGTTCGACAGCCTTGAGGCCATGCAGCGCAACGAAGAACGCGCCCGCTCACTGCGTACCGCACGGCTTCGCGACCTCGGCGCCGACCAGTTCGACGTCGGCGAGTTCGAACTGGCCATTGCCCACCTGCGGGTGCCCGAGCTGGTCTAGCGCTTCGTCGGCGCTGCGGTGCTACGGCAGCGAGTCGCCGGGAAACCCACGGCAGCCGTGGACCTCGAAGGTGAACACTCCGGCTTGCACGCCTGGATCGTCGTTCATGAGCGTGACGGTTTCATCGACGGTCCCGTTGAACACCCCGACGCCGCAGACATCGGAGCCATCGGTAACCGGCAACACCACCGCGAGCGCGCCGTCGTGGCGTAGCCCGAAGTTACGCCGGCCGTGTTCCCAGATGACCGCCGGCGCCGTGTCGTCACTAAAGTTCGGGCCCTGCTTGAGGATCACAACGCTATAGGCCTTGGCGGTGGGCAGCAGCGCATTCATTTCGTCGTCGGTGAACGCCTTCATCGGTGGCCTCCTCCACGCCCGATCAGGGCGGCGCGTGCCAGCGTCGCCTGGGCCATCTTCACATGTGCGGCGTCGACCGGGACGCCGTTGACACCTACCGCACCCAGCCCCTTCTCCTCGCCGTCGCGGTAGGCGGCGACGTTGCGGCGAGCGCGATTTCCTCGTCGGTCGGTGAATACACCTTGTTGGCCACCGGGATCTGTGTCGGGTGGATCGCCCACTTGCCGGTATATCCCATCAGCGATGCCCGTCGCGCGTCACGCTCATAGCCCTCAAGGTCTCGAAAGTCCGGGTAGGGCGCGTAAACAGACCCACTAGCCCCATGCACCCCAAGAGTCCCGCGGCGAGGGCAGCATGCCTTTCGGCAAGGTGATATCGCATACGACATCTTTTCCGATGGCAGCTAGCCGCGCTTGCGCCGGATGATCGCCCGCAGCCGCTCGAGCCGGCTGGCAATCTCGCGCTCAGCGCCGTGGCCGGTGGGGCGGTAGTAATCCACGCCGACCAGATCGTCCGGTGGATATTGTTGCGGCACAACACCATCCGGGTCGTCGTGCGAGTACTTGTAGCCCTGCGCATTGCCCAACGCCACCGCGCCGGAATAGTGGCCGTCGCGCAGATGCGGCGGCACCAGCCCCGCCTTGCCCGCTTTGATGTCGGCCAGCGCCGCACCCAGCGCGGTGGTCACCGCGTTCGACTTGGGCGCGGTGGCCAGGTGCACCGTGGCGTGCGCCAGGGTCAACTGGGCTTCGGGCATGCCGATCAGTTGCACGGTCTGCGCCGCGGCGACAGCGGTCTGCAGCGCGGTGGGGTCGGCCATCCCGATGTCTTCGCTGGCCAGAATCATCAGCCGTCGCGTGATGAATCTCGGGTCCTCACCGGCGACCAGCATCCTGGCCAGGTAGTGCAACGCCGCGTCGACGTCGGAGCCGCGCACCGACTTGATGAACGCGCTGATCACGTCGTAGTGCTGATCGCCGTCGCGGTCGTAGCGCACCGCGGCCTGGTCCAGGGACTGCTCGATGGCCTCGACGGTGACCTGCTCCCCCGCCTCGGCAGCGACCTCCAACGCGGTCAGCGCGCGTCGGGCGTCCCCGGCTCCGAGTTGCACCAGTAGGTCGACGGCATCGGGCCCGACGACTTGCCCATTCAGCCCGCGCGGATCGTCGATCGCGCGCTGCACCACCGTGCGGATGTCGTCGGCGCTCAGCGGCCGCAACTGCAAGATCAGCGACCGCGACAGCAGCGGGGCGACGACGGAGAACGACGGGTTCTCGGTGGTCGCCGCCACCAGCAGCACCACCCGGTTCTCCACGGCGGACAACAGCGCGTCTTGCTGGGTTTTGGAGAACCGGTGGACCTCGTCGATGAACAGCACGGTCTGTTCGCCATGGGCGGCGGCGCGACGAGCCAGGTCGATGACCGCACGCACTTCTTTGACCCCGGCCGACAACGCCGACAGCGCCTCGAACCGCCGGCCAGTGGCCTGCGAGATCAGCGCCGCCAGCGTGGTTTTGCCGCTACCGGGCGGGCCGTAGAGGATCACCGACGCCACGCCCGAGCCCTCGACCAGACGCCGTAGCGGCGAGCCGGGTTGCAACAGGTGGTCCTGCCCGACGACCTCGTCGAGACTGGCCGGACGCATTCGCACGGCCAACGGCGCAGCGGCCGAACCACTCTGCGCGCGTTCGGTCAAGCTGGTCACCTCGGGGACGTCGAACAGACCGTCGGACACGGTTTCAGGCATACCACGCCAGCTCGACATGGGTTCGCAATGTCCGGTCTCAGCGGGGCCGCGGAATACTTGCTAAGTTCGCGAAGGCATTCGGCACAACTCCACCACCGCGAGGCAGGAGCGGCTATGAGCCAGCCCCCAGAGTACCCCGGCAACCCGAGCGATCCGTGGGGCGGCAACCCGTATCCCGGCGACTATCCACCGCCACCCGGCTACGGACCACCACCAGGACCGCCACCCGGGTACGCACCACCCCCAGGCTATGGACCGCCTCCCGGACCGCCGCCGGGGTACGGGCCGCCCCCGCCGGGGTATGGCAGGCCCACACCGGCGCCCGGCTACCCGCCGCAGCCCGGCTACCCGCCGCCGCCCGGGCAGCCGTTCGACATCGGTGATGCGTTCAGGTGGGCGTGGAACAAGTTCGGCAAGGACGCGGTGCCGCTGATCGTTTCGTCCCTGCTGTACTTCGTGATCGGAGCGGTCCTGTTCGGGCTGGTGTTCGTGCTGATGGGCAACACCACCACCACCAGCAACCCCGGAGGCTTCGGCGGATCGTTCGCCACCGGTCTAGGAACCGTCGGCACGATCGTGCTGGAGATCGTGTCGTTCGCCTACGGCACCTTCGTGCAGGCGGCAACCTTGTCCGGAATCCTCGACATTGCCGACGGCAGGCCCGTCACCATCGGGTCGTTCTTCAAACCGCGCAACTTCGGCGGCGTGATCCTCGCGGCTCTGCTGGTCGGCTTGTGCAGCGCGATCGGGTATCTGCTGTGCTTCATCCCCGGCCTCATCTTCACCTTTTTCGCGATGTTCACGATCGCTTTCGTGATCGATCGACGCCTGGAGGTCTTTGCAGCGTTGAAAGCCAGCTTTGCGACGGTGAGGTCGGACATCGGCGGCGCTCTGCTGTCGTGGCTGGTGCAATTCTTGGTCGTGCTGGTCGGAGCCTTCGCCTGCGGCATCGGTCTCATCGTCGCGGCCCCGGTGGCATTAATGATCCAGGGCTACACCTACCGGCGGCTCTCCGGCGGTTCAATCGCGCCGTTGACTCCCTAAACCCGGCACCGAGTCATCGCTGGTGACGAAGTCGATCAGCTCCTCCACCCTGCCGATCAGCGCTGCGTCGAGATCGGTCCAGTCGCGGACCCGGCTGCGGATGCGCCGCCATGCCGCAGCGACGTCAGCCGGCTCGGCGTGGGCCCAGCCCAGCGCCTGACACACCCCGTGTTTCCAGTCCATTCCGCGCGGTATCACCGGCCACTCCGAGAGACCCAACCGGGCCGGTTTGACGGCTTGCCAGATGTCGACGAACGGGTGCCCCACCACCAGCGTGTGGGCGCCGCCCGGGCCCCGACGTACCGCTTCGGCCAGCCGCGCCTCCTTCGAACCGGGCACCAGATGGTCGACGAGCACGCCGAGCCGTCGGCTAGGCCGCGGCCGGAACTGCTCGACAACGCCGACGAGATCGTCGACGCCACCGAGATACTCGACCACCACCCCCTCGATCCGCAGATCATCGCCCCACACCTGCTCGACCAGCTCGGCATCATGGCGACCCTCTACATAGATCCGCCCGGCCCGGGCCGCTCGCGCGCGGGTTCCGGTCACCGCCACCGAGCCCGACGAGGTACGGGTGACGGCGTTGGGTGATGACCGTCGTGGCGCGGTCAGGATCACCGGTTTGCCGTCGACGAGGTAGCCCGGACCTATCGGGAACGGCTTGGTGTGGCCGCGCCGGTCCTCGAGCTCCATCCGGCCGTACTCGACGCGCACCACTGCGCCGACATAGCCGGTTTGCGCATCCTCGACGACCATGCCGAGTTCTATCGGCACTTCGACCGACCGGACCTTGCGCGAGCTGTGCGGGTCGCGGGCCAGCACGTCCGATCCGTAACGATCATCCACCCGAGTGATCCTAGGAAGGAAACCGTTCAAAACCCGGTTGCGCCACTCGGCCGAAATCCGCTCGGCTGCTGCCGATCACCAGCGACGGCGATCAGCAAAGGTCAATCTCGCAGCGTGCGCCCCTGCGCGTCGGGCACGTTGCCCATGAGGATCATGATTCCGTCGATCAAACACCACAACGCGCCGACTCCGCAGGTCAGCACGGTAGCCACAATTTGCAAGACGCCGATGGTGGTGTAGCCGAGATAAAACCGGCCGATGCCGAGCCCCCCTATGAGAATCTGCAGGAGTCCGGCCACGAGCTTGCTCTTGTCCGATAGCGGCCGCCCGTACGCGTCCACACCGTAGTTCACGCCTCCATATGGCGCGACGGCCGAGGATGCTTGCGCTGCAGGCGTCGCCTGCCATTGCTGGCCATCCCAGTACTTCTGCTCGGGCCCGCCGCTTGGATCCGGATACCAGCCCGGCGCCGATTGTGGAGATGTCATGTTTTCTCGCTTTCTGGCAAAGATGCTCGGGATAGGAGGTGCGGTGGCGTGGGCGCTGCGCATACCCCCGCGTGCTGTCAGTCGTCAGCAGTGACGCCAATCATGACATCGAAAGTTCAGGTATGTAGGTCTATGGGCTATTCAACGACGCGGGATTGCCCTGTGCTGCGGCCTTGTGGCTGTTGTGATGGGATCAGCGGTTATGACCATCAAAGTTGCGCTGGAGCACCGCACCAGCTACACCTTTGACCGGCCGGTCCGGGTGTATCCGCACGTCGTGCGGCTGCGCCCGGCGCCCCACTCACGCACGCCCATCGAGGCCTACTCGCTGCGGATCGAGCCGGCCGACCACTTCATCAACTGGCAGCAGGATGCGCTGGGCAATTTCCTTGCCCGGCTTGTGTTTCCGAATCCCACCAGCCGGCTGACCATCACCGTCGGGCTGATCGCCGACCTCAAGGTGATCAATCCGTTCGACTTCTTCATCGAGGACTGGGCCGAGATCTGGCCGTCCGGTGGCCTGACCTATCCCAAGGCGCTCGCCGATGACCTGGAACCGTACTTGCGGCCGGTCGACGAAGACGGCGACGGCTCTGGGCCCGGTGAACTCGTGACCGAGTGGGTGCGCGACTTCTCCGTCCGGGTTGGCACCCGCACCATCGACTTCCTGGTCGCGCTCAACCAGGCGGTCAGCGCCGACGTCGGCTACAGCCTGCGCATGGAACCCGGCGTGCAGACGCCCGATGTCACGCTCCGGACCGGCATCGGCTCGTGCCGTGACTCCGCGTGGCTGCTGGTGTCGATCCTGCGCCAGTTCGGGTTAGCCGCCCGGTTTGTGTCCGGCTACCTGGTACAGCTGGCATCCGACGTCGAAGCGATCGATGGGCCATCGGGGCCGGCCGCCGACTTCACCGACCTGCACGCATGGGCCGAGGTGTACATCCCCGGCGCGGGCTGGATCGGGCTGGACCCGACGTCGGGGCTGTTCGCCGGCGAGGGCCACATCCCACTGGCCGCCACGCCGCACCCGGCGACCGCGGCTCCGATCAGCGGCGGCATCGACCCCTGCGAATCGGTGCTGGAGTTCTCCAACACCGTCACCCGCATCCACGAAGACCCACGCGTCACGCTGCCCTACACCGACGAGGCCTGGCAGACGATCTGTGCGGCCGGCCAACACGTCGACGAGCGGCTTGCCGCCGGTGATGCTCGGCTCACCATCGGCGGCGAGCCCACGTTCGTGTCGGTGGACAACCAGGTCGACGAGGAGTGGACCACCGCCGCCGACGGCCCGCACAAGCGCCGTCGGGCATCCGATCTGGCCGCTCGACTCAAGGCGGCGTGGGCGCCGCACGGGCTGATCCAGCGCGGCCAGGGCAGGTGGTATCCCGGGGAACCGTTGCCGCGCTGGCAGATTGCGCTGTACTGGCGCGCCGACGGGCAGCCGCTGTGGACCGACGACACGCTGTTGGCCGACCCTTGGGGTACCGATTCGACCAGCCTGCCCGCAGATAATGCGGCGGCCTACCAGCTGGTCGCCGGCATCGCCGACGGTCTGGGATTACCCCTCTCACAGGTGCGCCCGGCCTACGAGGACCCGCTGTCCCGGCTGGCGGTGAAAGTCCGTCAGCCCGAAGGCGATCCGGTGGCACCGGATGACGACCTCGCCGACGACACCGTCGCAGGGCGCGCCGCGCTGCTGGCGCGCCTCGACGAATCCACCGCGGCTGCCGCGGCCTTCGTGCTGCCGCTGCACCGCCGCGACGACGACCACGGCTGGGCCAGCGCTGACTGGCAGCTGCGCCGCGGCCGCATCGTGCTGTTGGACGGTGATTCGCCAGCGGGTCTGCGGCTGCCGCTGGATTCGATCAGCTGGAAGCCGCCGCGAACGTCCTTCGTCGCTGATCCGACCGCTGTCGACGATGCGATAAGCCTGTCTGACGGCGAGACGCTGCTGGAGGAGCCTGAGACTGCGCCGATCACCGCGCTGGTCGCCGAGGTTCGCGACGGGCTGCTCTACATCTTCATGTCGCCCACCGAGGCGCTCGAACACTTCGTCGACCTCATTGCCCGGGTCGAGGCCGCGGCGGCCAAGATCAGCTGCCCGGTCGTGATCGAAGGCTACGAACCGCCGCCAGACCCGCGGCTGAAGTCGACGACGATCACCCCTGACCCTGGGGTCATCGAGGTGAACATCGCGCCCACCGCCAGCTTCGCTGAACAGCGCCAGCAGCTAGAGAGCCTCTACGAACAGGCCCGGCTGGCCCGGCTGGCCACCGAATCGTTCGACGTCGACGGCACTCACGGCGGCACCGGCGGCGGTAACCACATCACCCTGGGCGGCGTCACGCCCGCGCACTCACCGCTGCTGCGCCGCCCCGACCTGCTGGTCTCGCTGCTGACCTATTGGCAGCGCCACCCGTCGCTGTCTTACCTGTTCGCCGGGCGGTTCGTCGGCACCACGTCGCAGGCGCCGCGAGTGGACGAGGGTCGCGCCGAAGCCCTCTACGAACTCGAGATAGCGTTCGCCGAAATCGCCCGGCTTGCTTCGTCTTCCAAGGACGGCCGGCCACCGCCCTGGCTGACCGACCGCGCGCTGCGGCATCTACTCACCGACATCACCGGCAACACTCATCGCGCCGAGTTCTGCATCGACAAGCTCTACAGCCCGGACAGCCCGCGCGGTCGGCTGGGCCTTTTGGAGCTGCGCGGCTTCGAGATGCCGCCGCATCTGCGGATGGCGATGGTGCAGTCGCTGCTGGTGCGTTCGCTGGTGGCGTGGTTCTGGGACCAGCCGCTGCGGGCACCGCTGATCCGGCACGGATCGAACCTGCACGGGCGATACCTGTTACCGCATTTCCTGATTCATGACATCGCCGACGTCGCCGCCGACCTGCGCGCGCACGGGATCCCTTTCGAGACAAGCTGGTTGGACCCGTTCACCGAATTCCGCTTCCCGCGCATCGGCACCGCCGTGTTCGACAGCGTGGAGATCGAGCTGCGCGGGGCGATCGAGCCGTGGAACACCCTCGGCGAGGAGTCCACCGGCACCGGAACCGCCCGCTACGTCGACTCGTCGGTCGAACGCATCCAGGTTCGCATCATCGGCGCTGACCGCGACCGCTACCTGGTGACATGCAACGGCTTCCCGATACCGTTACTGGCCACCGACAACCCCGACATCCATGTGGGCGGCGTGCGGTTTCGCGCCTGGCAGCCGCCCAGCGCGCTGCACCCGAGCATCACGGTCGACGGCCCGCTGCAGTTCGAGCTCGTCGATCTCGCCACCGCGACGTCGCGCGGCGGCTGCACCTACCACATCGCCCATCCCGGCGGGCGGGCCTACGACGAGCCTCCCGTCAACGCCGTCGAGGCCGAGTCTCGCCGGGCCCGCCGGTTCGAGGCCACCGGCTTCACCCCAGGCAAACTCGACCTGTCCGACATCCGGGAAAAGCAGGCCCGAATTTCCACAGATATCGGCGCGCCGGGCATCCTCGACCTGCGGCGCGTGCGTACCGTGCTGAGGTAATGGCATCGGCTGAAATGGCATTAGACTCCACCGAACCGTCGGCAGCCTTCCACTACCGCTCCGACGTCGACCGGCTGTTAACCGGGTATCGCGCCGCGCGGGCCCAGCAAACCCTGTTCGATCTACGCACCCCCGGCTTAGCCGGCCCGGTAATCGGATACGACGAATTCGTCGACGAAGCCGGAAATGTGCGGCCAGCGTGGACCGAGCTTGCTGACGCTGTCGGGGAGCGCGGGCGGGCCGGGCTGAATCGGCTGCGCTCCGCGGTGCGCCAGCTGGTGGACAACGACGACATCACCTACACCGGAATCGATCCCGGCGCAGGGCCCGTCGCCGGTAGCCGCGAAGTCGAGCCTCGGCCCTGGCGCCTGGACTCACTGCCGCTGTTGGTCTCCGCAGCGGATTGGGAAGTCCTCGAGGCCGGGCTGGTCCAGCGGTCGCGGGTGCTCAACGCCGTGCTCGCCGACCTGTACGGATCCCGCCGCTCGCTCACCGACGGCGTGCTGCCGCCCGAATTGCTGTTCGCCCATCCCGGTTACGTGCGCGCCGCCACCGGAATCGAGGTGCCGGGCAACCACCAACTCTTCATGCACGCCTGCGATGTCAGCCGGCTGCCCGACGGCAGTTTCCAGGTCAACGCCGACTGGACTCAGGCGCCTTCGGGAGCCGGCTATGCGCTGGCTGACCGACGGGTTGTCGCGCACGCCGTGCCCGACCTCTACGAAAATGTCGCGCCGCGGCCGACGACACCATTCGCGCAGGCACTGCGGCTGGCGCTGATCGACGCCGCACCCGACGGCGTCCAAGACCCGGTGGTGGTTGTGCTCAGCCCGGGCATCTACTCCGAAACCGCTTTCGATCAGGCATATCTTGCGACGCTGTTGGGCTTCCCGTTGGTGGAGAGTGCGGATCTGGTGGTGCGCGACGGCAAGGTGTGGATGCGCTCGTTGGGCACGCTCAAACGCGTCGACGTGGTATTCCGCCGGGTTGACGCGGCGTACGCGGACCCACTGGATCTCCGCGCCGATTCAAAGCTGGGCGTCGTCGGCTTGGTGGAGGCACAACACCGCGGAACGGTGACCGTGGTCAACACGCTCGGTAGCGGCATCCTGGAAAGCGCAGGGCTGCTACGGTTCCTGCCCGAGCTGGCCGAGCAGTTACTCGGTGAAGCACCGCTGCTGGCCACCGCGCCCAGCTACTGGGGCGGCATCGACAGTGAACGCTCGCATCTGCTGGCACGGCTTTCGTCACTATTGGTAAGGCCCACCGTCGGTGGAGGAACATTTGTCGGGCCCACACTTTCGTCGACCCAACTAGCCGAACTGGCTGCCCGCATCACGGCCACGCCGCGGCAGTGGGTTGGCCAGGAGCTGCCGCAATTCTCCTCGGCGCCAACCACTTACGTCGGTGAATTCTCTTCGGCCGGGGTGGGTATGCGGTTGTTCACGGTCGCTCAGCGCGGTGGCTACGCGCCGATGATCGGCGGCCTGGGCTACGTGCTCGCAGCAGGTCCGGCCGCATATACACTGAAAACCGTTGTAGCGAAAGATGTTTGGGTGCGTCCCACCGAGCGTGCGCGAGCCGAGACGGTAACCGTGCCGGCGCCCGAACCGCCGGTGAAGACGGGCGCGGGCACCCTGGCGGTGAGCTCGCCGCGGGTGTTGTCCGACCTGTTCTGGATGGGGCGCTACGGCGAACGCGCCGAGAACCTGGCCCGGCTGCTGATCGTCGCCCGCCAGCGTTACTACGAATTCCGGTACCGCCAGCACACTGAGGAAAGCGAGTGCGTGCCGGTGCTGATGGCCGCGCTGGACCGGATCACCGGGACCGCAATCGGGTCGGGCGACCAGGCCGAGACGATCGCTATCGCACCCTCGACGCTGTGGTCGCTGACCATGGACCGCAGCCGGCCGGGGTCCCTCGTGCAGTCGGTCGACCGGCTGGCCCATGCTGCCAGGGCGGTGCGTGACCAGTTGTCCCTCGACACCTGGATGGTGCTGGCCGGCGTCGAGCGCGTGCTGGCGCACAAGTCCGAGCCGCCCGACTCGCTTGCCGAGGCCGATGCCGTGCTCGCCTCCGCCCAGTCCCAGACGTTGGTCGGGATGCTGACGTTGGCCGGGGTGGCCGGCGAGTCGATGGTGCAGGACGTCGGCTGGACGATGATGGACATCGGCAAACGCATCGAACGCGGCCTGGGACTGACCGCGTTGCTGGGGGCGACCCTGACGACCGTCCGCGCCGCGGCCGCTGAGCGAACCATCATCGAGTCAACCCTGGTCGCGTGTGAATCGTCGGTCATCTACCGCCGCCGTACGGTGGGCCAGGTCAGCGTCGCCGCCCTGGCCGAATTGATGCTCTTCGACGCGACGAACCCGCGGTCGTTGGTGTATCAGCTGGAGCGGCTGCGGGCCGACCTCGGCGACCTGCCCGGCTCGTCGGGATCCTCGCGGCCGGAGCGAATGGTGACCGAGATCAGCACCCTGCTGCGCCGGTCGGATCCCGCCAAGCTGGAAGGGGCCTCCGCCGACGGACGCCGAGCCGCATTGGCCGACCTGCTGACTGCCGTGCACACCGCGCTGCGCGAACTGGCCGACGTCATCACGGCGACGCAGCTGGCGCTGCCCGGCGGTATGCAGCCGTTGTGGGGGCCCGACGAGCGCCGGGTGATGCCGTGACCGGGAACCGACTCAGGCGCTGACCGGGTCGGGCTTGCCCGACATCGCGGTCACCTCGTCGATCACGGTGTGGATGAACTTCATCTTCTCCAGCACTGCGGTCGGCAGCACGAACGGGTACAGGTCGTCGTGACCCATCGACCGGTTCACCATGTTCAGCGACCACGACAACGGCAGCCACATGTCGATGATGGTCTGAAAAGCGCTGGGCCCCAACACCGGCCGATCGAAGGTAGCCGTCGCCGGCGCGAAGCCGGACCAGGCCGACGTGTCCAGAGTGTCGCGGATGTGCAGGTAGTGGGCGAACGTCTCGGCCCAGTCCTCGGCGGCGTGCATGGTCGCATACGACGACACGAACTGCTTCTTCCAACCCTCGGGCGCACCCTCGCTGTAATGGCGGTCCAGCGCCTCCTGGTAGTCGGCGTCCGGATCGCCGAACAACTCGCGGAACCGCGCGTCGTAGTCGCTTGACGGCGAGATCAGCCGATAGAAGTAGTAGTGCCCGACCTCGTGGCGGAAGTGTCCCAGCAGGGTGCGGTACGGCTCGTCCATCTCGACCCGCAACTGCTCGCGGTGCACGTCATCGCCTTCCGCGAGATCTATTGTGATGACGCCGTTTTCGTGGCCGGTCAGCACCGTCTCGTGTGCACTGGACAGCAGCCGGAAAGCCAAGCCGTAGTCGGGATCCTGATCGTGGCCGACGATCGGCAGCTTGAGCTCGTGTAGCTCGGCGACCAGCCTGCGCTTGGCTGCTTCGGCTCGGGCGAACTCCACCAGGCCGGCGGTGTTGGCGTCATTGGGCCGTTCGATGGTCAGCGCACACGACGCGCAAAGCAGGCGAGGTTGATTGATGGGGACCAGCCAGTTGCATTTGGCGACATGACGATTGGCGCACAGCTCGTATTCGCTGGCGCTGACGAAGCCAGCGTTGTCGGCGTCGTCGCCGGTGGCGATCACCAGTAGGGCCATCTCGTCGAGGGAAAAGCCCAAAGGGCTCCCGCAGGACAGGCACGCCGAGTTCTCGAACGTCAGACGCTGGCCGCAGTTGGGACAGTGGAAATCACGCATACGGCTCGTCACCTTCGTACCGCACAACGTCGACGGCGACGTCGATCACGCTCTTCTTGGAGTTGGTGTAGATGATCCCGCGCAGCGGCGGCACGTCGGCGTAGTCACGGCCCCGCCCGACGACGATATAGCGCTCGTCGACCATGCTGGTTGTTGGTGGGATCCAGCCCCAGCCACTCGAACTGCCCGGGCGGTTGCGGTGTCCACACCGCGGCCCAGGCATGGGTGGCGTCGACACCGATCATGCGGTCCTTTCCCGGTGGCGGATTGGTGGCCAGGTATCCGGAGACGTAGCTGGCCGCCAACCCGTTGGCTCGCAGGCAGGCGATCGCCAGCCGAGCGAAGTCTTGACATACCCCTTCCCGGGCCATCAGAACCTCATCGACTCCGGTGGAAATCGTCGTCGAGCCGGAGCGGTAGGTGAAGTCGGTGTAGATCCGCGACGTGAGATCGCGCAGCACCTCGATCAGCGGTCGTTCGGGCGCGAAGCTGGGTGCGGCGTACTCGCGTACCTCGTCGGTGATCTCGGGCGGATCCAGGTCCAAGGCGAACTCGGTGGCCAAAGCGCCCCGCGCTCCGACCGGGCGGGCTTGCTCCCATGGGGCCTGCGCCGGCCCGCTGCCCCAACGCTCGGGCGACGGCGGATACACCTCGACGATCGACTCGCTGGTGATGGTCAGGGTCTGGTGCGGCTCGGTGACATGGAAATACGAGCTGATGTTGCCGTAGGTGTCGCGGCTGGTGGAGCTGTCGGCGGGCATCGGTGAGATCCGCAGCTCGTGGAACAGGCAGCGCTGCCGGGCCAGGTCACGCGGGGTCAGGAAGCCCCGCCCGTAGGAACTGGTCACCACGTGGGAGTAGCGGTATTCGGTGCGGTGGGTGATCCGGTAGCGGGCCCCCGGGCCCGGCGGCTGCTGATCGGGTGCGAGCGGCTCGTCGGGAAGCACGAGATCGGCCACAGCTGCAACACTAACCAGCCCCGGGCCGCAGCGACGGCCGAACAGCACTGGGCCATGATCCGCAGCGTGGGCGGTCTCCGGGGAGCACAATGAGTCATGGCCACGTGGGACGACGTCGCCAGCATCGTCGGCGAGCTCCAGCTCACCGAGGAGCGGTCACCGCGGGAATGGCGGGTCGGCAAGAAGCTGATCGCCTGGGAGCGACCGCTGCGTAAGTCCGATCGGGAAGCATTCACCGCGTTAGGGATTGAGCCGCCCGAGGGCGACATCCTCGGCGTCCGGGTGGCCGACGAGGGCGTCAAGTTCGCGTTGATCGCCGACGAACCGGAGGTGTACTTCACCACCCCGCACTTCGACGGCTATCCGGCGGTGCTGGTCAAACTCGCCGAGATCGACGAGCTGGGGCTGCGCGAGGTGATTGTCGAGGCGTGGCTGACCCAGGCCCCGAAACGGCTAGTGCAGGAGTTTCTCGGCGAGGTCACCTGAAAGCCCACGCTGAGCGCGTCAGCCTCAGCAGTATCAAATGTCACTCTGATAACACCAGCAACTTTAGACACTCTAGGTAACTCAATCACGACTAGATAACTCTATCAACCTTAGACGTCATAAGTATCAATTGCACCAATTAGCACAAATTTAACTCTTATCAACTCTGGCAACTTAAAACGCCGACGCACCAGAGATCTCATTAAATTGCTAAAGTCCCACCCGTTGACAATTTTCACGCTGGTTTGTTACACGTGTTAAATGAGTCATCTACGGGGAACACTGAGTATTCAATCGGTGTGCAAATCGCTGGTGATATCCGCGGTAGTCGTACTGGGGATATCGCTCGTCATTGACCCGACCACCGGGGTGGCGTACGCCGAAGGCATGGACTGGGACGCCGTCGCGCAGTGCGAATCGGGCGGCAACTGGACGGAAGACACCGGCAACGGGTTTTACGGTGGCCTGCAATTCAAGCAGTCCACCTGGGACGAGAACGGCGGCATCGGTAACCCGGCCAATGCGTCACGGGACCAGCAGATCGCGGTAGCCAACCGGGTGCTGGCCACCCAGGGACCTGAGGCCTGGCCCAAGTGCGGCGGCGATCAAGACCTCTTCCCGATTGAAGTCGTCAACATCCTGCGGTCCGGGCATCCGATACGCAGCACGCTGCAGAAGCTGTGGTCGCTATCGGTCCCGCACTAGCGGATTAGCCCGGTGTGATCCGGCCGTGATCGACCGAGCTAACTCACCGGCTGCAGCTCGAAAACTGGGATCACCCGGGTCGTCTTCGACTGATACTCGGCGAAACCCGGTGCCGCCGCGGTGATCTTGGGGAAAAGCTCGTCGCGTTCGGCAAGCGGTAATTCGCGGGCAGTCACGTCCGAGGATTCGCTGCCGATCTCGACGTGAGCCGAGGGGTTCGTGCGCAGATTATGCACCCACGCCGGGTTGACGTCCGCGCCGGCAAAAGAGCCGATGATGAGCAGCTTGCCGTCGATACGGAAATAGGCCAACGGCGAAAGTCGCGGCTGACCGGACTTAGCACCCGTCGTGGTCAACAGCAACAGGTCGGCGCCTTGGAATTGGCCGCCGACCTTGCCGTCGTTGGCCCTGAACTCGTCGGTGATGGCCTTGTTGAACGCTTTGATCGTTTCGGCGTCCGGGATCTGTTGGGTCATGCCCCGTCAACCTCGCCCAGTCCGTCGTCTATTCCGCCGCGACGTGGCGCCGAGATCGACACCAGCGCGGAAAAAGTCGGCCAAATCCCGCGCTAGCGTCGATCTCGCTGCGACTCGGGCACGACGTCGATGCCCGATTCCTTGCGCTGTTGCGCGGTGATCGGCGCCGGCGCCTCGGTCAGCGGGTCGACGCCACCACCGGACTTCGGGAACGCGATGACCTCGCGGATGGAGTGTGTCCCGACCAGCAGCGCGACGATCCGATCCCAACCGAATGCGATCCCACCGTGCGGCGGCGCACCGAAAGTGAAAGCGTCCAGCAAGAATCCGAACTTCTCCTGCGCGTCCGCTGCGCCGATACCCATCATCGCGAACACCCGTTCTTGAATGTCGCGGCGGTGGATACGAATTGAGCCGCCACCAATCTCGTTGCCGTTGCAGACGATGTCGTAGGCAGCTGCCAAAGCGCTGCCCGGGTCGGTGTCGAAGGTGGTCTCCGATTCCGGCTTGGGTGCAGTGAAAGCGTGATGCACCGCGGTCCACGCGCCGGTGCCTATCGCGACCTCACCGGCGGCGGTGGCTTCATCGGCCGGCTCGAACAGCGGGAAGTCCACCACCCAGGTGAAGGCCCAGGCTTCCGGGTCGATCAAGTTGAGCCGGTGGGCGATCTCCAAGCGGGCGGCGCCCAACAACGCGCGCGACGCCTTGGCCGGGCCTGCCGAGAAGAAGATGCAGTCGCCTGGCTGGGCGCCGACGTGTGCTGCCAAGCCCGCGCGTTCGGCGTCGGACAAATTCTTGGCAACCGGGCCGCCCAGTGTGCCGTCATCGCCGACCAGCACGTACGCCAAACCCTTGTGCCCGCGCTGTTTGGCCCACTCCTGCCAGCCGTCCAGCGTGCGACGCGGCTGCGACGCCCCTTCAGCCATCACCACCGCACCCACATACGGCGCCTGGAACACCCGAAATGTGGTGTCTTTGAAGAAGTCTGTGCACTCGACCAGCTCAAGGGAGAATCGCAGGTCGGGCTTGTCGGAGCCGAACCGTCGCATCGCGTCCGCGTAGCTGATCCGCGGAAACGGCAGCGGTACGTCGTAGCCGATCAGCGCCCATACCGCCTTGACCACCTGCTCGGAGATCGCGATCACGTCGTCGGCGTCGACGAAGCTCATCTCCATGTCGAGCTGGGTGAATTCCGGCTGACGGTCGGCCCGGAAGTCCTCGTCGCGGTAACAGCGGGCGATCTGGTAGTAGCGCTCCATGCCGGCCACCATCAGCAGCTGCTTGAACAGCTGCGGGCTTTGCGGCAACGCGTAGAACGAGCCGGGCTGTAGCCGCGCGGGCACCAAGAAGTCGCGGGCGCCTTCCGGTGTCGAGCGCGTCATCGTCGGGGTCTCGATCTCGACGAAATCATGCGCGGCCAGCACGCCGCGGGCCGCGGCATTTACCTTGGAACGCAACCGAATTGCCCCGCCGGGGCCGTCGCGGCGCAGGTCGAGGTAGCGATATTTCAGCCTGGTCTCTTCGCCCGCCGGCTCGTCGAGCTGAAACGGCAGCGGCGCGCACTCCCCCAGCACCGTCAGCGACGTTGCGTTGACTTCGATTTCGCCGGTCGCGATCTCGGGGTTGGCGTTGCCCTCCGGGCGGATCTCGACGACACCCTCGACGGCGACGCAGAACTCCGCGCGCAGCCGGTGCGCTTGGGCCAACACGTCGTCGGCGCGGAAGACCACCTGCGACACCCCCGTCGCGTCGCGTAGGTCGATGAAGATCACTCCGCCGTGGTCGCGCCGACGCGCAACCCATCCGGCCAGCGTTACCTTTGCGCCCGCATCGGCGGCGCGCAATGATCCGGAGGCGTGACTGCGTAGCACGACAGCACAGTCTAGAGGCGGTAATTTCAAGGGTCACCATGGATGTCGTCAGAGAAGTCGCGGTTGTAGGTCCGGGTGCCGTCGGTACAACGGTCGCGGCATACCTATACGCCGCCGGTCACCAAGTGCTGGTGTGCGGGCGGACGCCGCGATCACAGATTGAACTGCGGCCGGACGGGGCCGATCCGATCGTGGTGCCTGGCCCGGTATGCACCGATCCCGGCGAGGTGACCGGCCCGGTCGGGGTGGTCCTGCTGGCGATCAAAGCCACTCAGAACGATGACGGTGGTCGCTGGCTGGCCCGGCTGTGTGATGAGCACACCATCGTCGTCGTGCTGCAAAACGGTATCGAGCAGGTCGAGCAGGTGCAGCCGCACTGCCCGCCGTCGACGGTGCTACCGGGCATCGTCTGGTACGGCGCCGAGACTCAGCCCGAAGGATGGGTACGGCTACGCACCGACGTTCGGCTGGTGCTGCCCGACGGACCCGCCGCGGCCAAGATCGCGGACTTGTTGAACGGCGCCGGGTGCACGGTGGAGTGCGACCCGGACTTCACCACCGCGGCCTGGCGCAAGCTGCTGGTGAACGCGCTGGCCGGGTTGATGGTGCTGACCGGGCGACGGTCAGGGATGTTCCACCGCGACGACGTGGCCGCGATGTCACGCCGATATGTTGCCGAGTGCGCGGCGGTCGCCCGGGCCGAGGGCGCCAGGCTCGGTGACGACGTTGTCGACGAGCTGGTCGATATGTTCCGCCAGGCGCCCACCGATATGGGCACCTCGATGCTGGCCGACCGCGAGGCCGGCCGGCCGCAGGAGTGGGACATCCGCAACGGTGTGATCATCCGCAAGGCCAGTGGCCACGGAATCGCGACGCCGATCAGCGACGTGCTGGTGCCGCTGTTTGCGGCGGCCAGCGATGGCCCGGGTTAACGGGTCAGTGAGAACCCTCGGTCGAATAATCCTCACCGGAGGTCAAAGAGTTTCCCGCATCGATAGATGCGGATGCGAACCCTCCGGGCTAAGGACTCAAAGCTGAGAAAATCGGCAGCGCTCGTTTACATTCTCTCAGGAAATAAGAGGTGGCTCGCAGTTAGAGCTCGACACGCCGATCCGCGCCGTCAACCGTCACAACCCTAAAGACTCCAACTCGCCGATCAGGAGAATCTGGTCGGGGACAATCCACTGGTAAAAGGACGATAGGGCGTTGTCGAGCGCAGTATCGGCATAGTCCGTCGGGGGAAGGCTCGCGATGGTGGTCGCTAGGTTGGTGCCTTCGGTGTAGAAGCCCTGCGCTTCGGTTACTGCGGCTGTGGAGGTCACCGGGTTGGCGAACGTAAACTCGAAGTCACTGGCCGGAATGACTGTGGCGTTCGAGAGCGCGTCGACCGTTCCCACCTGCAGGTCATTCGGGACACCCACGAGGTCGTCGTCCAGACCGATGAAAAGCTGTGTCAAGCCGTCGCCCGGATCGTTGTTGGTGAAATCCGTAGAAGCGGTCGCGAAAGCGGTCGAAGCGGCAGTTTCCTCCGCCTGAATGTCGGCGATGATCTCGCTGAAATCGTCGGCGCGGGCCGTCGGCGCGGTGGCCGCTGACATCATCGTTGCGACCGCGAAAGCACCGGCAGCCGCGGTCAGACCGACAAACGCGGCTCGCGATTGCTTGTGGCCCATGGAAGACTCCAATCTCTCGAAGGCCCCAAAGATAACTTGCCAGCTGAGAAGACCAACGGCGTGCCGCCAGGTTTTTCTCAGAAAATAACCTGTAGTTCTCATTGGAGAGTCGTAACGCTGATCAGATGTTTCCCTGCGAACGCGTAGACGTGAGCTTCACCGAGACCGCGCCGTTCCGGTTCACCAACAGCGTCGACCTCGCCATCACGCCCGAGCGGCTATTCGAGGTGCTGGCCGATGCGGGGGCCTGGCCGCAGTGGGCGAGCGTGATCACCAACGTCACCTGGACCAGTCCCGAGCCGCGCGGGGTGGGCACCACCCGCACCGTCGACATGCGCGGCGGCATCGTGGGTGACGAGGAATACCTCATCTGGGAGCCCTTCAGCCGCATGGCTTTTCGGTTCAACGAATGCTCGACCAAAGCCGTCGCCGCGTTCGCCGAAGACTACCGGGTCGAGGTGATCCCGGGAGGCTGTCGGATGACCTGGACGCTGGCGCAGAAACCCGCGGGACCGGCCAAGCTGGCGATGTTCATGGTCCGGCCGGTGCTCAACCTGGCCTTGCGCCGGTTCCTGACCAACTTGCGCCGCTACACCGACGAACGGTTCGCCGCAACGCCGCAGGGTTAGCGACGGCCCAGGAAGCCAGTCTCGGAAGAGGTCGGCAAGCCCCGCTGCGGCGTCAAGGGTAACGGCCGTGCCCGCCCGCGCGGCCTCTATCGGATGCCGCGGCAGCAGATCGACCCCATAGGTCAGCCCGTGCGCCAGCGTCGGCGTCGTCTCGATACTCGCCAGCTGCAGCTCGCCGGCGGCTCGGCGCAACTGGCGCTGCGGCAGGTTTTTCAGCGCTTGAAGCTCGCCCGCACCCATTCCGAGCCGGCTGAGGAACCGCTGTGCCTGCTCGCCTCGCGTCGCGCGGTCGGCGATCAGTGGCAACGCCGGGCTCTGCGCAATCGCCCGAGCGAATAGCCCGTCGGCGGCCGGACTGGCAAGCAGCGCCAATATCGAAGTGGCGCCTGCGGATTCGCCGAACAGTGACGCGGTCCGCATCACCGCCTAAGGCGGAATTATTGTCACGCACCCAGGCCAATGCGGCTATCTGGTCGCGCAGGCACAGAATATTTTCGAAGCCCTCGCCGAGGTCGCCGAGCTCGAAACCGCCGAACACCCAATCCGATAGGTCACATTGACCACGACCACGTTGCCCTTGGCGGCCAGCCGCGACCCGTTGTAGAGCTGCAGTTGCCCGGCGCCGTTGAGGAACGCTCCGCCGGGGATCCACACCATCACCGGCAGCGAACCCGACACATCCGGTGACCACACCGTCACCGACAGGAAGGCCTCGTCGCGGATCTTCGGGTCGTTGCGATCACCCGCCACCAACGAATGGCTCTGGAACGGCAGCGGCGCGTGCTGGACGGCGTCGCGAACTACCGTCCACGGCAACAGCGGCTCAGGCGCAGCGAATCGACGCTGGCCGACCGGTTGCTGCGCATACGGCACACCGCGCCGCACCGCAACGCCACCTTCGACGGTGCCGCGGAGATCGCCGAACGTCGTATGCGCGAGAGCGGGAACTTCGGCAACCGCGGGCACGCCTGAATCGTAGTGTGCGAAGCTGATCCCGCCGGGCTCAAAGCTCTTGGGAGCCGTGCCACACACGCAACGGAGAATGCGATGACCTTCAACGAGGGTATGCAGATCGACACCAGCACGACGTCGGCATCCGGCGGCGGAGGCGGGCGGGTAATGGCGATCGGCGGCGGACTGGGCGGATTGTTGTTCCTGGTCGTGGCGCTGCTGCTCGGCGTCGACCCCGGCAAAGTGGCGACCCAGCTGCCGATGAACACCAGCCAGGACGTGGCACCCGGCTTCGACCTGAACAAGTGCCGGACCGGAGCCGACGCCAACAAATACGTGCAGTGCCGTGTGGTGGCCACTGGCAACTCTGTCGACGCAGTCTGGAAGCAGCTGATGCGCGGGTACACCCGCCCTCGGGTGCAGCTGTTCAGCGATCAGGTCAACACCGGCTGCGGACCCGCCAGCACCGAAGTCGGGCCGTTCTACTGCCCGGTGGACAAGACCGCCTACTTCGACACCGGCTTCTTCCAGGTACTGGTCGACCAATTCGGTTCCAGCGGTGGGCCATTGGCTCAGGAGTATGTGGTTGCCCACGAGTTCGGCCATCACGTGCAGGACCTGCAAGGGATACTCGGCCGTGCCCAGCAGGGCGCGCAGGGCGCCGGCGGCAACGGCGTGCGCACCGAATTGCAGGCCGACTGCTATGCCGGCGTGTGGGCGCACTACGCATCGACCGTCAAGCAGGAGAGCACCGGGGTTCCGTATCTGGAACCGCTGAGCGACAAGGACATTCAAGACGCGCTGTCGGCGGCGGCGTCGGTGGGCGACGACCGGATTCAACGGGCCGCAACCGGCCACACCAGTCCCGAGTCGTGGACCCACGGCTCTTCGGAGCAGCGGCAGCACTGGTTCACCGTCGGCTACCAAACCGGTGACCCCAATCAGTGCGACACCTTCCGCGAACCGAACCTCGGCTAGCTCAGAACAGCGTCGGCTGCGACGCCTCGAAGGCCGGCTGCGGCGGGGCGGCGTCGAATCGTCGCTGATCGCCGTCCAGCGCGTACTTGGCGATCAGCGGTGCCGCCCTCGCCCGTAGATCGTCTCGGTACGAGGTCGGCAAATATGCTCCGCGCCGATACAACTCGCGATACCGCCCGGCCAGCTGCGGGTGGGTACGGGCCAGCCAGGACATGAACCAGCCACGGGTCGATCCGCGCAAATGCAGCCCGAACAACGTGACACCCGTGGCCCCGGCTGATGCGATCTGGCGCAGCAGATCGTCGAGATGCTCGACGGAGTCGGTCAGGTACGGCAGCACCGGCGCCACCATCACGTGGCAGTCCAGGCCGGCGTCGCGAATCGCCGCGATCAACCCAAGCCGGGCCTGCGGGGACGCGGTACCCGGCTCGACCTGCTTGTGCAGTTCGGGATCACCGACTGCGAGCGAGACGGCGAGGGTGACCGGCACCTGCCCGGCAGCGTCGGCGATCAGCGGCAGGTCACGCCGCAGCAGCGTGCCTTTGGTCAGGATCGACAACGGCGTGCCCGACCCCGCGAGCGCGCGGATAATGCCCGGCATCAACGCATAGCGCCCCTCGGCGCGTTGATAGGGATCGGTATTGGTGCCCAACGCGACGGTCTCGCGGCGCCACGATCTTCGGTGCAGTTCTCGGCGCAGCACGTCAGCGACGTTCGTCTTGACGATGATCTGGGTGTCGAAGTCGTTGCCGCAGTCCAAATCCAGGTATTCGTGTGTGGGCCGGGCAAAACAGTAGCGACAGGCGTGCGAACAACCGCGGTATCCGTTGACGGTGTATTTAAAGGGCAGGACGGCACCGGCGTCGGGAATCTTGTTCAGCGCGGACTTACACAACACCTCGTGAAAAGTGATGCCATCGAACTGCGGTGTCCGCACGCTGCGGACGAAACCGATGCGCTCCAATCCGGGCAGCGCGCCATCATCGATCTCAATGCTCTGGCTGTCCCACCGCATACTCTATTCGAACTTTTGTTCGAGTATGTGTCAAGCCCTGACGCCCTCCTACCAGCGGCCGCAATCGTCGACGCCCGTCCTCGCCAATTTGCCTGCGGTGAGCAGGTTGTCATTTAAGCTGGACCACAATGACGTCTGAATCCGACGGTCCGAACAACAATAAAAATCTCAAGTGGGCCATGGGCGCGGTGGGGGTGGTCGCTGTCCTGGCGACGGTCGTCGCGGTGGTCTTGCTTTTCGGCGGCGGCGGTTCTGGGGCACCGAAAGGGGCTCACCCCGATGAGGGTTCGACCGCGGACGCAGCGGCCGGAGTGGCCAGCGTCAAGGACATCGGGCCGGTCACCGTTATCACCGAGGATTCCAGCTGCGCAGCGTGGACAACGATCAACAACGAGCTCTCGACCAGTGGTACGGGTCTCTGGAACGAGCGAGACCGATCTGTACCGGCCTCGGCGTGGACGCCAAAGCAACGTGCGCAATACATAGCGGCCGCGCAGTCGATGCGCGGTGCCGCGGCGCAAACGGTCGGCTTGGTCAAGTTGACGCCGCATCGGGTGATGCGCGAGCTGTACCAGCAGTTCATCGCCTACGCCCGCGCGTATGCCGAACGCGTCCCCAAGTACACGCCGGCCGATAACAACCTGGCGGGTGCCGCGAACAGCGCGGCGTCTGCTTTGGGAGCGATCTGCGCTGCCATCAGCGACGGCCCCGCGGCTGCGCGGGGTCCCCTGGTGCCGCCTGCGGCGCCGCCGTCGGACATCGCCCCGGTGGGCAATCCCGCTAACCCGCGGCCCTTCCTGACTACTACTAATCCTGTCTGCGACGATTGGAAGTCGGCGTTGGATCAATTCGGCCAGAACACCGCCGCATGGCAGAAGGCGGATCCCAATGTCCCCGCGATCTACTGGAATCGCGAACAGAAGGCCATCAACTATGCGGTTGCCCCGGTGATGAACTCGTATGCCAGCACGCTGGAACAGCTTGGCCGGCAAAGCGATAACGCGATCTGGCAGGATTTGGCCAACCTTTCCGCCCAGTACCGCCGAGCGTTCGTTGTGGCGCTGCCCACCTACACGCCGACCGATAATCACTTAGCCAACGCCGCTAACTACGTGTCGACCACAATCCTCGGCGCTTGCGCAGCGGTGGGCATGTAGCGAGCCGACCGTAGCGCCACAGCGAGTGGTGCTGCGAGGCTTCGAATAATTAATAGGTGCAACACGTTTCGGCAGAGGTGTCCGGCCACGGTCGGTGGCCTGAAACCCTTTTGTGGCCCGCACACCGGATGGTGTGCGGGCCACAAAGGGTTGCCGGGGGTGCTAGTCCATTAGGCCCAGCTGGAGCCGACGGCGCTGTCGGTGGAGTTCATGTTGTTGCCGGCGGTTTGCACCTTTTGGCCGTGAGCGTTGGCTTGTTCGTAGATGACCTGGAAGTTGCGACCCAATTGGGTGATGAACTCCTGGCAGGCCACCGAACCCGAACCACCCCAGAAGTCACCGGCGGCCAGCACATCGCGCACGATGGACTGGTGCTCGGCCTCCAACGACGCGGCCTGGGCGCGGATCAGCGCGCCGTGGGCATCCACGTCGCCGAACTGGTAATTAATCGACATGAGCGTGTTCTCCTAAAAGACTTGAGCGATGAGCTAGCTGGACAGGATCTGCTGAGAGGCCTGCTCTTGGGTCTCGTAGTTGTTGGCGTCCCGGATCAGCCCGTCGCGCACACCGTGGAGCATGTTGACGATGTTGCGGAAGGCCTGGTTCATCTGGCCCATGGTGTCGTAGGACGTCATCTGCGCGGTGCCACTCCAGCCGGCACCGGCGATGTTTTGGCTCGATGCCCACATCTTGCGGGCCTCGTCCTCCACCGTCTGGGCGTGCACATCAAAACGGCCCGCCATCGACCGCATCTCGTGCGGGTCAGTCATAAAACGCGTAGGCATAATTCTGTCTCCTTATCTCGATGTCATGTCAGCGTTAATACGTTGTGCGGCAACGGCATCCCCCCACCTCTCACCCGCCGGCCGGCGTGCGGGTTTCGACTTTCACGGGAGCCGTCTTGGCAGCCTGGGTGCCCACACCGCGCCCGCTGAGCGAACCCATGAGGGCTTGGGTGAAGGGGCTGTTGGGCAGACCCGCGGACGGGTTCACCGGGCTGACACTGGTTTCGGGCAACACCGGGGCCGCACGAACAGCCATCTCGGGCGCCTTGTTCGCCCAACCGTTGGGTATCGACAGCCCGCCCAACCGATGCGCCGACGCTAGCTGGGCGCTGATCGCCGACCCAAACCCCCGCATCTGGCCGGATATCCCGCCCATCAGGGCTCTCATCTTGGCATCGACGAGTTTGGAGACGTCGGCCAGCACCGCCTGATTGCCTGCCTGCATCGCCTGGCTGGCGTTCATCGAGTTCGCCATGCTGATCAACATCTTGGCGGGCATGCTGGCCATCATCGTCGCGTAGTAGGCACCCTGAACCGGAAGGATCGATCCCACGGCCGAGTTAACACCTGCCGGAACCAACGCGCTCACTATGTCCGACGCCGTCGTGCCGGTTATGCCAAAATCGCCCAGCACGTTGGTCCACCCGGTTGATACCGTCCCTTGCCCGAAGTAGTCGGTCAGAAGCGTATACAGATCCGTGCCCAACGCGTCAATGCCGGAGCCCGGTGTCGATGCGGCCGACTGGGCGGCCGCGGCCGCGTTGGCCGACGTCCCCCCGTCGCTGGTCGTCGGTGCGGCGGTCTGTTGCGGTAATGCGGTGGCCTGCTGGGAGACCAGCGCATAGGTGTCCATCGTCAGCCCGTCCTGCAACCACATCTCCATGTAGAGCGCCTCGGTGGCCGCGATCGCCGGGGTGTTTTGGCCCAGGAAGTTGGTGGCGACCAGCGCCGCCAACAACGCCCGGTTGGCCGCGATCGCCGATGGCGGCACCGTCGCATCAAACGCGCCCTCATAGGCGGCGGCAGCCAACCTGGCCTGGGCACTGGTCTGAGCGGCTTGAATCGAGCTGCCCTGCATCCACGCGATGTACGGCGCCGCCGCCGAAGCCATCCGCGCCGAGGACGGACCCAACCACGGCCCGCCGGTCAATTGCTGGATCACCGTTTGATACGAGGTGGCAGTGGTCTCCAGGTCAGCGGCCAACTCGTCCCACGCCGACGCTGCCGCCATCAACGGCCCCGCCCCCGCCCCGGAGTACATCAGGGCCGAGTTGATCTCGGGCGGAAACAACATAAAGCTCATCGGGCCACGCCCCCGTTACCCCGCGGCTGCAGCATTCGCCGCCTCTGTCAACGCATAGGCCCCCGCGCCGGAGCGCAATGCGGTCACCAACTGCTCCTGTACCTCCGCCGCCTGGGCGGCGATCTGCTGATACGCCAAACCCTGCTGACCGAACTGGGCCGCCGTCATCGCCGACACAATATCGGAGGCCGCCGGGGCCAACCCCGTCGTCGGCGCCGCCGCAGCCGTATTACGGGCCACCATCGCGTCACCGAGACCGGACAAACTGCTCGCAGCACCCGACAACACGTCCGGCTGCGTAGTTACGAACGACACCTTGCGCCCTCCATTGAGATGACACCAAACCCCCGGGTCAGATGTTCGCAACAGTTAATTCAAGTAACTTTTTGCGGGGAGCGTTCGTCCGGGAGCCTAACGGTGCGGTAATCGTAAATCACGAACGCGCGTGTCGTACTGAAAAAAACCAAAGACATTCCGCTCGCATCAACATTTTTCTCGACGTTCAGACAGGACGCTCTCAGGTAAGAGCGCAGCGCGCTGAACCGCATCGGGTTGAGCGGCATTATTAGACGTCTGTCAATAGCTTCTGCAGCGCAGCTCTGCCCTCGTCATCGAGCGGCAGCAGTGGCCGGCGCGGATCCCCAACTGCGGCACCAATTAACTCCAACCCGGCCTTGACCGTGGTGGCCAGCCCGCCTGCCACGATGAACTCCAGCAGGGGCTTGAGCTCGGTGTAAATGGTTTGCGCTCTTGGCAATTCGCCTGCGCGTACTGCATCGTACAGGTCGATGCAGGGCTGTGAGCGCAGACACGGCGCGGCCGTGCACCGACCGACGGCACCTGCCCGCAGCGCATCCAGCACCAGCGGATTGCTGCCGTTGTAGAACGGCAGCTGAGCTTGTCGATGCGCTGCATCCGGGAAAGGTCATCGGTGGACTCTTTGACCATAGAGACGTTGTCGATGGTGTCAAAATCCGCACCAGCAGTTCCGGGCTCATATCGACCCCGCTAGTGGCCGGGTTGTTGTACATGATGATCGGAATCCCGATCGCATCGCCAATGCTGAGAAAATGCTGAAAAGTTTCTCGTTCGGAAAGCTTCCAGTAAGACACCGGCAAGATCATCACCGCATCGGCGCCGGCGTGTTGCGCGTGCTGCGCGCGCCGCGTCGTCTTTGCAGTCGTCAGATCGGAAACCCCGACCACGACGGGCACCCGGTCGTCGACCGCCGCGATCGTGGTGTCGACGACGGCATCGAACTCGTTTTCGTCCAGATAGGCCAGCTCGCCGGTGCTGCCGAGCGGGGCGATTGCGTGCGCACCGCTGACTACCAGCCGGTCGACCAGCGCGGTCAGCTGCTTGGTGTCGATTGTGCGCGCCGAAGCCGCCGCCGAATGTGGGCTTGTGTCACGCTTTACGCCGAAAAACGTGCATTACCCCCACACTCGCCGACCCAGGGGCAGCCCGCCGCCCGAAGCGCGTCGCAGATGCGGGCAACTACGACCGCGGGCCGATAACGGAGCAGTTCGCTGCTGACCCGGATGATTATCCAGCCGCGGGCGGCCAGTTCGGCGTAACGGTCGATATCAGCCGTCCGCTGCGCCGGGTCAGTCCAGTGCTGCGCGCCATCGAACTCCACGCCGACCTTCCACTCCGCCCAGCCCATGTCGATGCGGGCGAACGGATAGCCGAAACGGTCGTGCACCACGATCTGCGTCTCCGGCTTCCCCAGCCCGGAGCGGACGAGCAACAGCCGTGTCCGGCTTTCCTGCGGCGACTCGGCTCCGCCGTCCATCAGCTCGATCACGCGTCGCAGTTGAACCAAACCACGCGCACCGGGATGACGTTCAGCGATGGCTCTGACGGCCGCAGGAATCAGCTCGGTGACGTTGGCCAGCGCATCGAGCCGAATGACTGCAGCGGTCAGGCCTTTTCGCCGCCCGAGGTCGAAGGCGGTGCGCGCGGGCGTGGTTACCGGTATCCCGCGGACCAAGCATGATTCATCGGCCGATAGGGCCTCGCGGTGGATGACAATGCCCGCTATGGGGCATCCTTCGGCCCGATTCAGCTCGGCCGGTAGACCCGGATCGATCCATCGCGAACCGTGCAACGCGGCCGCAGACAGCCCGGCAACGGTGGCGGTGCGACCCGACCACAGCCACGCCGCGATCGCGCGGCTGACGGGGGTAACCTGCTGGTCTTTGCCCACGTAGACATTGCGGTAGACCATCTCGTGGTGGCTGCGCAGTGCGCGTCTGCTGACTTGGCCCGCGGCCAGCGCTTCGCTGCCGATGAATGGCCAATCCGGCTCCCCCATCCGGTCACGTTGTCACGGTCGCTCGTCGAATGTGGGCTTGTGTCACGCCTTCTGTGGATAAGCGTGCGTCAACCCCACACTCGCCGGCAGGTATGAATGAAGGGTGAGCGACGGAATCAGCCGCCGGACGTTACTGGCGACGGGTGCGACGGCGGCCATCGTCGGGGCGGGCGTCGGCGCGGGCGGCATTGCGCTGCTCGGCTCACCGAATCGCGGACCCAGTCTGTGGGCCCGACCCGATCAAAGCGGGGCTCAACCGGTTGGCGGCCTGCATCTGCAATTCGGCAAGGATGCTTCCACCGAAGTCGTCGTCTCATGGCACACCACCGATCCCGTTCACAACCCGCGGGTCATGGTCGGCACGCCGACCTCCGGTTTCGGCCGCGTCGTGCAAGCCGAGACCCGCACCTATCGGGACGCGAAGTCCAAGACCGAAGTTCGTGTCAACCACGCCGTGCTCGACAACCTGGCTCCCGACACCGACTATGTCTACGCCGCGGTGCACGACGGCACCAACCCCGAGTTGGGGACGGTCCGAACCGCTCCGTCCGTGCGAAACCCGTTGCGCTTCCACAGTTTCAGCGATCAGGCAACCCCGACGCTGGATCGACTCATCAACACTAGCTACCGCAGCGACAATCGCGGCTCCCCGGCAGCCGGGGATACCACCACCGCAATCGAACGTCTCGGTCCGCTGTTTAACCTGGTCAACGGCGACCTGTGCTACGCCAACCTCGCGCATGACCGCATCCGAATCTGGTCGGGCTGGTTCGACAACAACACCCGCTCGGCCCGCTACCGTCCGTGGATGCCGGCGGCGGGCAACCATGAGAACGAATTAGGCAACGGGCCGGTCGGTTACGCCGCCTACCAGACCTACTTCGCATTGCCCGACTCGGGATCCGACGCCGAACTCCGCGGCCTTTGGTATTCGTTCACCGCCGGGTCGGTGCGAGTGATCAGCCTCAACAACGACGACGTCTGCTTCCAGGACGGCGGTAACTTCTACGTACACGGCTACTCGGGTGGTGCGCAAAAGCGTTGGCTGGAAACCGAACTCGCCGGCGCACGAGCCGATCCGCGAGTCGACTGGGTGGTCGTCTGCATGCACCAGACCGCGATCTCCACCGCCGATCACACCAACGGCGCCGACCTGGGCATCCGGCAGGAATGGCTCCCGCTGTTCGACCGCTACCAGGTCGACCTGGTGGTGTGCGGTCACGAGCACCACTACGAACGCTCGCACCCGGTGCGGGGAGCACAAGACACCGAAACCAAAACGCCGATCCCGGTCGAAACCCACGGTGACGTGATCGACACCAGCAAGGGCACCGTGCACCTGGTCATCGGCGGTGGCGGCACCTCGGCGCCGTCGAACACCATGTTCTTCCCCGAACCCAAATGCCGCGTGCTGACCAGCGTCGGCCAATTCGATCCGGCGATCGGACGTAAGGCACCCTTCTACGTGGTGGAGGACGCGCCGTGGTCGGCGTTTCGCGACCGCGAAAACCCGTACGGTTTCGTGGCTTTCGACGTCGACCCGGGCTCGCCGGGCGGCAACACGTCGATCAAAGCAACGCACTACGCGGTCAACGGCCCCTACGGGGCGATCAGCGTGGTCGAACAATTCACCCTCACTCGGCCCCGCCGCGGCTGAGCGTTTTCTACGCTTGCCGGTATGACCACTACCGATCTCCCATTGGCCGGCAAGGTTGCCTACGTGACGGGCGCCGCCCGCGGCCAGGGTCGCTCGCACTGCATCAGGCTGGCCAGAGCCGGAGCCGACATCGTCGCGATCGACGCCTGCGGACCGGTCACCGCGCACAACGGCTATCCGCCGTCGCAGCCGGAGGACCTCGCCGAAACGGTGAATCTGGTGGAGGGTGAGGGACGCAAGATCATCGCCTCGGAAGTCGACGTGCGCGACGCGGCCGGGCAGCAGCGGGTGGTCGGCGACGCCATCGAGCAGTTCGGCCGGCTGGACATCGTGGTCGCCAACGCCGGGGTGCTGAACTGGGGCCGGCTATGGGAGATTTCGGCAGAGCAGTGGCAGGACACCCTCGACATCAACCTGACCGGGCTGTGGAACACGATCAAGGCGGTGGTGCCACCGATGATCGAGGCCGGCAACGGCGGTTCGATCATCACGATCAGTTCGGCGGCGGGGATCAAGGCCGTTCCCGGCTGCGGCCACTACTGCGCCAGCAAGTTCGGCGTGGTCGGGCTGACCAACTCGCTTGCCGTGGAACTTGGCGAGTTCGGCATCAGGGTCAACTCCGTGCACCCGTATGGCACCGACACCCCGATGGGCAACGACGTCTCGATGTACCAGGTGTTCGCCGACCACCCGAACTACATCCACAGCTTCTCCCCCGGCGCGCTGCCGACTGAGTCGCTCGCCGCCCCGGACCTGATCTCCGACATTGTGGTGTGGCTGGCCAGCGATGCCTCATCGCTGGTAACGGCGGCTCAAATCCCCGCCGACAAGGGGTATTTGAAGATCTAGCCGCCTTACTCAGGAAAATCTAGACTGTTTCTAAGTAATTTGTTAGGTTGAAGCGCGCCCGACTCATAGCCAACGTGTGTCTTAGGAAGGGCCAGATGGTAAATCGTCAGCCGCGTAACTCACGGGGGCGCAGGCATCGTCGGGTCGTTGGCCTTGTTGCGACCGCGGGGGCGTTCTTCGCCTTCGGCATCACACCGTCGGTCACCGCGCCGGCGGCCAACGCCGACGAGTTCGACGTGATTCTCGAGCCCATCCTCAATTCCCTCGCGAGCATCGACCCCGGACTGGTCACTGATGTGAGCACGATGGTCACGAGCTTCGATCCGACGTTCACCGCGGATAGCGCGGCGACCGCGGCTGCGGCGCCCGACTTCTCCGAGCTGTTCAACCAGTTCGTCTACACGCCGACGCACACCGCCCTTGAGGACTGGATCACCAGCAACCTCGGCCACCAGGTCGACGCCTTCATCAACTCGGCCGCCGGGTCATTTGTGATCGGCAACGGCGCCTCCGGGACGGAGGCTGACCCCGACGGTGGCGCCGCCGGTTGGTTATTCGGCGACGGCGGGCCAGGCTGGAACAGCACCGAGGCCGGTGTTGCCGGCGGTAACGGCGGCGCTGCCGGGATCGTCGGCGACGGAGGAGCCGGCGGCGACGGTGGCACCGGCGCCGACGGCGGCGACGGCGGTGCGGGCGGATCGTTCACGGGCATCGGCGGCGACGGTGGTAACGCCGGCGCCGGCAACACCCCTGATGGATTGCCCGCTCTCGGTGGGGCCGGCGGCGATGCCGGCGCGCTGGGCATCCACGGCGCGGTCGGCGACTATGGCACCGGCGTCACCTCCGGTTCTGACTCCATCGGGACCACCGGCAGCTGGCTCACCAACAGCGACGGACAGGTCGTCATGCTGCACGGGCTCAACGAGGTGTACAAGGTGGCGCCCGGTGAGCCCAGTGCCGGCGGGTTCAGCGACGACGACGCAGCTTTCCTGGCCGCCAACGGCTTTAACGCTGTACGGGTGGGCATCATCTGGTCGGACCTCGAGCCCGAGCCCGGCGTCTTCAACACCGCTTACCTCGCCTCGATCGAGCAGACCGTGCAGACCCTGGGCAACCACGGCATCTACAGCATCCTCGACTTCCACCAGGACGCGTACAGCAGCCAGTTCGGCGGCGAAGGTGCGCCGGACTTGGGCGGTGCAGGCCGGTGGAGCAGCCAACCCCTCACTGCCCTTCCCGTACAACGAATTCTTCAATCCCGCCGAGACT
This sequence comes from uncultured Actinomycetota bacterium, assembly GCA_963720085.1. Lineage (GTDB taxonomy): Bacteria > Actinomycetota > Actinomycetes > Mycobacteriales > Mycobacteriaceae > Mycobacterium. Next base: position 231,553 of record CAVRER010000080.1, on the reverse strand, counting down.
CAGGCGTGGGATTCATTCTGGTCGAACGCCGACGCACCGAACGGTATTGGGCTAGAAGACAATTACGCGCAGATGTTGGAGTACGTCGCCAACGCCTTCAACGGCAACTCCAACGTGGTCGGTTTCGAGCTGATGAACGAGCCGTCCGCGGGTTCGCAGACGCTGTCGACGCTGTTCGGCAGCCCGTTCTTCGACAGCCAAGAGCTGACCCCGTTCTACAACCAGGGAGCGGACGCGATCCGGGCCGTCGACCCGACCACCCCGATCTTCTACGAACCCGACGTCCTCTTCAACGCGGGCCTGCCCATCCACCTGGGCACGGTGGACGCCACGAACACCGTCTTCTCGTTCCACGACTACTGCGAGTTCGACCTTGGGTCGCTCGGTTGCCTGCCGAACCCCGCCACAATCGCGGACAACGCTGTGAGTTACGCGCAGTCGCAGGGCATTCCGGCGTTCATGACCGAATTCGGAGCCAGCAGCGACGAGACCGGGATCTCCGCGTCGATGCAAGCCGCCAACCAAAACCTGATCGGTTGGACGGAATGGGCCTACACCGGCCAAGGCGACATCACCACCACCGCGTCTCCACCGAGCACAGAGTCGCTGGTATACAACCCCGAGCTGCCACCGACCGGCTCCAACGTCAACACCGCAAACCTGGACACGCTCGCCGAGCCGTATCCGCAGGTGATTTCCGGTACCCCCACGTCCTGGTCGTTTGACAACGGCACCTTCGACGTTCAGCTACTCCACCGAGGAGGCCGACGGCCTGGGCAGCTTCCCCGCCGGCTCGCATACCACCATCTCGGTGCCGGCCGTCGAGTTCCCGGACGGCTACACGGTGAGCGTCACCGGCGGAGAAGTCGTCTCGGCCCCCAACGCCCCCGAACTGGTCATCGCCTCAGACAGCGGTGCCAGCACGGTGAGCGTCGTGGTGACCGCCACCGCGGACGGCGGTGCCGGAGCGGGGTAAAAGCGACCTGACGGCCGTGGCGGCATGGAGCCGACCTGGTGGTAACGTCATTACCGTTTTAGGCCAGTGTGACTCTCCGGAGACGTCATATGCATTCACGCAAGCTGTCGTCATGACCGAGACGGCGTCGGCGCGCGCAGGCGAATCGGTGGCGGCGTTCGCCGAGCGGGCCCGCACGTGGCTCGCCGACACCATGCCGCGCATCGACGATCCGAATGATCCGCCATACGCCGACCGCGGCGACGAGGCGTCCTGGCAGCACGTCCGCGAATTGCAGCGGCGGCTCTACGACGGCGGGTTCGCCGGGATCTGCTTCCCCACCGAGTACGGCGGGCTCGGGCTGGATATCGAGTATCAGAAGGCGTTCGATGCCGAAAGCGCTTGCTATGAGATGCCGCTGATCATGAACACCCCGACCTTCACTATCTGTTGCGCGACGATCCTCGACACCGGCACCGAAGAGCAGAAGCGGCAACATATTTCGGCGGCGCTGCGCGGTGACGAGGTGCTCGTTCAATTGCTTTCGGAGCCCAGCGGCGGCTCCGACCTGGCGGGTGTCATCACCCGTGCCGAGCGACGCGGCGACGAGTGGGTGGTCAACGGCGCCAAGACGTGGAGCACCGGCGCCTTCGCCGCCGACTATGGACTGCTGCTGGCCAGAACGAACTGGGACGTGCCCAAGCACGACGGTCTGACGATGTTTCTGGTGCCCATGGACAGCCCGGGCATCACGCTGCGCCGGATCAAGCAGGTCAACGGATCCACCGAGTTCTGCGAGGAGTTCTTCGACGACCTGGAGCTCAGCGACGACGCGGTGGTCGGCGAAGTCGGCAAGGGCTGGGAGGTGGCCTCGCGCCAGCTCTATCACGAGCGGCGCGCCGTTGGCGGCGGCTCCGAATTCGCCAGCGGCAGCGGCAGCGAGAACAACCAGGAACAGCCACCCGACTACACTGCGCTGCTGCAGGCGGCCGGGCTTTGCCGACAACGAACGCGTGCGGGAAGCGGCCGGCCGCGCGCTGACACACCGCGCGGTGTGGGAGCAGTTGATCGACCACGTCTACCGCGGCGTGCTGGACGGCTCACTCCCCCCGACCGCCGGTTCGCTCATCCGGCTGTTCCAGGCCGAGGAAGTTGCGCTCGAGGTCGATACCGCACTGGCGATCGCCGGCAGCGTCGGCGTCGTCGACGGGCCGGCCGGACCTGCTCTTCGTCGGCGAACGCTACCTGTCTCGGCAAACCGCGGCGCTCGGCGGCGGCACCACTGAGATGGCGCGCAACGTGATTGGCGAACGGGTACTGGGCTTTCCGCGCGAATACGCCGCCGATCGCGGGGTGCCGTTCAACCAGGTCAAGCACAACCGAAGCTGATCGCCTACGGGAGCTGCATGATGCACGTCATGCGACTAGTATGATGCTGATCATGCGAAAAACGGCCAGCAAGCGCGCTCGGAGCAAGCAGGAGTCGCTGGACCGGATCCTCGATGCGGCGGCGCGGCGCCTGCGGGAAGAAGGCCTCGACGGCGCGGCGATCGTCCCGGTGATGAGAGACGCCGACCTCACCCATGGCACGTTTTACTCGCATTTTGACAACAAGGAGCAGCTGGCCAATACCGCGTTCGCACATGCCATTACCACCGGACGGCGACATTGGATCAAGCCGATGCGCGACGAATCGTGGGCCGACCGGCTGGCCAGTCTCGCCAAGCGCTACCTCACCCCCGCTCACCGAGACGACCTGTCGACCAGCTGCGCATTCGCAGCCTTGAGTGCCGACGCCGCACGCGCATCGGAAGATTTTCGCGCCGTCTACGAACGCGAACTACGCGGCTCGCTGGCTGCTATCTGCGGTGAAGACGATGCCGATGATCAGCGGCTCGACGACGCGATTGCCCTGATGGCGGTCTGCGTAGGCGGGCTGTCGCTCGCCCGCGCGGTGGCCGACCGGCAGTTCTCCACACGGATCCTGCGGGTTGCGCGCCGGGCGGCAACCAAACTCGTTGACAACGACCTGGGAAAGAAGGAAAGCCATGCTGAGCGCCAAACCGTACGGACAGCTGCGGTATCGGGAGATCGCGGGCAACCGCATGGCCTATGTCGACGAGGGCAGCGGTCCCGACGGCACGACGATCGTCTTCCAGCACGGCAACCCCACCTCGTCGTATCTGTGGCGCAACGTGATGCCGCATCTGGAAGGTCTCGGCCGGCTGGTCGCATGCGACCTGATCGGGATGGGCGGGTCGGACAAGCTCAGCCCGTCGGGCCCGGACCGCTATCACTACGCCGAACAGCGTGAGTACCTGTTCGGGCTTTGGGATGCCCTCGATCTTGGCAACCGGGTGGTGTTGGTGCTGCACGACTGGGGATCGGCGCTGGGTTTCGACTGGGCTAACCGGCACCGCGACCGAGTGGCCGGCATCGCGTTTATGGAGGCGATCGTCACCCCGATGACGTGGCCGGACTTCCACGACAGCGTGCGAGGCGTGTTCCAGGGCTTCCGCTCTCCCAACGGTGAGCCAATGGTGTTGGAGCAGAACATCTTTGTCGAGGCGGTGTTGCCGGGCGCCATCCGGCGACGGCTGTCCGACGAGGAGATGGACCACTACCGGCGGCCGTTCGCCAACGCGGGAGAGGACCGGCGGCCAACATTGTCATGGCCGCGGAACATCCCGATCGACGGCGAGCCAGCCGAGGTCGTCGCCGTGGTCGACGAGTATCGGAGCTGGCTCGCGGAAAGCGACGTGCCAAAGCTGTTCATCAACGCCGACCCCGGCGCGATCGTGACCGGGCGAATCCGCGACTACGTCCGCAGCTGGCGGAACCTGACCGAAATCACCGTCCCCGGCGTGCATTTCATCCAGGAGGACAGTCCGGACGAAATCGGCACGGCGTTGGCGCAATTCGTCCGGCAGCTACCTGGCTAGCCGCGAAAGCACCTCGGCAACAACCGAATCCGTCGTCACATCGACCTGCTCCCCGGTCGTCAGATCCTTCACGCCGACGGTTCCGGCTTCGATGTCGCGATCACCGGCGATCAGCGCCAGCCGCGCACCGGACCGGTCGGCGGCACGCATCGCGCCCTTGATGCCGCGGTCGCCGTAGGCCAGGTCCACCCGCACACCGGCGGCCCGCAGCTGCCCGGCCAGCACCGCCAGCCGCAGCTTGGCCTGCTCGCCCAGCGGCACTCCGAACACGTCGCACCGGGCGGTCTGCCCGACCTCCTTGCCCTCGGCCCGCAACGCCAACAGCGTGCGGTCGACCCCGATACCGAACCCGATACCGGACAGGTCCTGTCCGCCGAGCTGGCGCATCAGACCGTCGTAGCGGCCACCGCCGCCGATGCCGGACTGCGCGCCCAGCCCGTCGTGCACGAACTCGAAGGTGGTCTTGGTGTAGTAATCCAATCCGCGGACCATCCGCGGGTTGATGACATAGGGCACGCCCAGGGCGTCGAGGTGCGCCAGTACGGTCTCGAAATGCTGCTTGGCCACATCGGAGAGGTGGTCGAGCATCACCGGGGCATCGGCCGTCATCGCCTTGACTTCGGGACGCTTGTCGTCGAGCACCCGCAGCGGGTTGATCTCGGCGCGCCTGCGGGTTTCCTCGTCAAGGTCGAGCTGAAACAGGAAGTCCTGCAACAGTTCCCGATACTGCGGCACGGCAGGTGTTGTCGCCCAGCGAGGTGATTTCCAGCCGGAACCCGTCAAGGCCCAACGAGCGGAAGCCGGCGTCGGCCACGGCGATCACTTCGGCGTCCAACGCGGGGTCGTCGATGCCGATCGCCTCCACACCGACCTGCTGCATTTGGCGGTAGCGGCCGGCCTGCGGCCGCTCGTAGCGGAAGAACGGGCCGGCGTAACACAGCTTGACCGGCAACGCGCCGCGGTCCAGGCCGTTCTCGATCACCGCGCGCACGACCGATGCGGTGCCCTCCGGCCGCAGCGTCACCGAGCGGTCGCCGCGGTCGTCGAAGGTGTACATCTCCTTCGTCACCACGTCGGTCGACTCGCCCACCCCCCGCGCGAACAGCGCGGTGTCCTCGAAGATCGGCAGTTCGATGTCGCTGTAGCCGGCCCGGCGGGCGGCGTCGAGCAGCCCCGACCGCACCGCGACGAACGCCGCCGAATCCGGCGGGACGTAATCCGGTACGCCTTTGGGCCCGGAAAACGATGTGAACTCGCTGGGGGTCACGGGCTCAGACCTTCGAGGAACGGGTTGAACCGCCGTTCCGCGCCGATGGTGGTGGAATTGCCGTGTCCAGGCAGCACCACGGTTTTGTCGTCGAGCACCAACAACTTGTCGACGATCGAACGCATCAGGTCGCGGCCGCTGCCGCCGAACAGGTCGGTCCGGCCCACCGAGCGCTCGAACAGGGTGTCGCCGGTGAACGCTAGATCTTTATCGTCCTTGTCGTCCGTGACTCGGAAGACCACCGATCCGCGGGTGTGCCCGGGCGTGTGGTCGACGGTGACGCTGATTCCGGCGAGGTCGATCTTGTCGCCGTCCCGGTCCAGTTCGATGACCTGTTTGGGCTCACGGAAGATCGCGGCGAGCAGCAGCTGGCCCAGCTTCGGCCCGAAGTCCTTGATCGGGTCGGTCAGCATGAACCGGTCCTCGGGATGGATGTAGGCGGGGCAGCCGAAAGTGTCGGACACCTTCTGCGCCGACCAGATGTGGTCGATATGGCCGTGGGTGAGCAGAACCGCCGCGGGAGTCAGTCGATTTTGGTCCAGGATGCGCCGCAGCGAGCCCATCGCGCGCTGGCCAGGGTCGACGATGATGGCGTCCGCTCCGGGGTGCGGCGCCAGCACATAGCAGTTGCACTGCAGCAACCCGGCGGGAAATCCGGTGATGAACACGATCTACAGTTTCCCATTCCCCAATCTGGCACGGGTCGCGCCACCCCTATCCAGCGTCAACTGGCACACTCTTTGCTGACTCAGCACACAACCACGGAGGGATATCGGCGGTGCCGACCAACGAACAGCGACGTGCGACAGCCAGACGCAAACTCGAACGACAGCTGGAACGCCGCGCGCAGCAGGCCCGTCGTCGTCGGCTGCTGGCGATCGTCGGAGGGTCGGTTGCAGCAGTGGTCGTGGTCGTCGCGGTGGTATGGACGGTCTTCCTCGCCAACAAGGACCACAACAAGCAGGCTTCGGCCAGCGGGAGCACGACGACCAGCGCCGCTCCGGGCTCATCGTCGGGGATTCCGCCGTTGCCACCGTTCAAGCCGGCCGCCGATCTGGGCGCCAACTGCCAGTACGAGCCGTCGGCGGAGCAGGCCAGCAAGCCGGTGAAGCCGCCAAGGCAGGGCAAAGTGCCCACCGATCCCACCCCGGTCAGCGTCAGCATGGTGACCAATCAGGGCAATATCAGCTTGTTGCTCGCCAACAACGAATCACCTTGCACCGTCAACAGTTTCGCTAGCCTGGTGGGGCAGAAATTCTTCGACGACACCCAATGCCACCGGCTCACCGCCTCGCCGACATCGTCGGTGTTGCAGTGCGGCGACCCGAGCGGCGACGGCACCGGCGGGCCGGGTTATCAGTTCGCCAACGAGTACCCGACCGACCAGTACAAGCCTGACGACCCTGCGGCTCACGAGCCGGTGGTCTACCCGCGCGGCACGCTGGCGATGGCCAACGCCGGACCGAACACCAACGGCAGCCAGTTCTTCATGGTGTACAAGGACACCCAGCTGCGACCCGAATTCACCGTCTTCGGCAAGATCCAACAAGACGGGCTGGCCACCCTGGACAAAATCGCGAAGGGCGGCGTTGCCGGCGGCGGTCAAGACGGCCAACCAGCCATCCAAGTCACGATCAAATCGGTGCGGCTGGACTGATCGAGCCTTCGGCGCCCTAGCTAACAGGAGAACTCTTTGTGCAGGTGACGACATTCGGGCGCTACCAGCTTCTCGATCTAATCGGCCGTGGCACAACGGGGAGAGTTTTCCGAGCCAACGACACCGTCACCAACCAGGTAGTCGCGCTCAAGGTGGTGGCGTCGGAACTGGGCGAGAATTTAGAGTTCCTCGACCAGTTCCGCCGCGACCTACCCGCAGCCGCCGGCCTCAACAACCGGCACGTGGTGCCGATCCACAACTACGGCGAGATCGACGGCCGGCTGTATGTGGACATGCGGCTGATCGAGGGCAGCAACCTCGGTCGCCTGATCAGAAACGAAGGCGGCCGAATACTTCCTGCCCGCGCGGTCACGATCATCGAGCAAGTCGCCGCGGCCCTCGATAGCGCCCACCGAGCGGGACTCGTCCATCGCGACGTCAAGCCGTCGAATATTTTGATCGCACCGCGAGATTTCGCCTACCTGACCGATTTTGGGATGGCGCGCAGCGCCGCGGAGATCGCCGGGGCGAGCATGGGCCATGTCCCCGGCGCCTACATGGCGCCCGAAAGGTTCAGCGGGGCAGGCGATCCCCGCGCTGACATCTATTCGCTCGCCTGCGTGTTGCACAAATGCTTGACGGGACAACAGGCTTATCCCGGAGACACTTTCGAAGAACAACGCGCTGGGCACTTGACGGCCCCACCGCCGCGACCTTCGACGTCCTCCCCCGGTATAGCGCCGGCGTTCAACGCAGTGATCGCCGCGGGTATGGCCAAAAGCCCGCAAGCCCGCTACCAGACGGCTTCGCAGTTGGCCGAAGCGGCACGAGCAGCATTGGAAAACCGCTTCAGTCCACCGCCGAGCCCGGTGCCATCGGCCGGCTCCCAGCCCGTAGCGGGCTATCGCACCGCTGCACCGCCGCCGCTCGGACAGCAGGACCAGCCTGCGGAATCTGAGAGCAGAGGGCACACCTTGGTTCTCGTCGGCGGATTGGCCGCAGCGATGGTGGCTTTGTTCGGGGTGATCGCGCTGGTGATTATCAGCGCCACGACCTCGGATCGCGGCAGCACCGCGACGTCGTCGGCCGCCCCAACCAGCACGTCCGCCACCACGAGCAGCACCACTGCGACCACCTCGGTCACGGTCAAACCGTCGGCCGGGCCGCAACTGCCGCCGTTCGTCCCCTCCGCCGGTGTGGGCGCCGACTGCGAGTACCCGCCGTCCACCGATTCCGCCAGCAAGCCGGTTACCCCGCCCCGGACCGGCGAAGTGGCGACCGATCCCGCTCGGGTCGGCGTGAACATTGTCACCGACCGTGGCAAGATCGGCCTGCAGCTCGCGAACAACGAATCCCCTTGCACTGTCCACAGTTTCGTCAGCCTGGTGCAGCAGAAGTTCTTCGACGACACCCAATGCCACCGGCTGACCACCTCGCCGGGGTTGTCGGTATTGCAGTGCGGTGACGCGAGAGGCGACGGCACCGGTGGCCCGGGCTATCAGTTCGCCGACGAATACCCGGCCGATCAGTACCGGCCCGGCGATCCGGCACTGAAGAAGCCGGTCGTCTATCCGCGGGGCACGCTGGCGATGGCCAATGCCGGACCGAACACGAACGGCAGCCAGTTTTTCATGGTCTACCGCAACTCGCAGTTGCCGCCGGCATACACCGTATTCGGCACCATCGACGCCACCGGCCTGGCGACGTTGGACAAGATCGCCGCGGCGGGCGTCGCCGGCGGTGGCGATGACGGTACGCCCGCCACCGAAGTCACCATCACATCGGCGCGCCTGCGCTGATTGCCCGCCGCCTGTTTACATGGGTTTGGGCTGCGCGCGCGATGAACTGTTCGGTGGGTCTCGGATGCCAGCCGAGTTCTCGGGTGGCTTTGTCATGACTCGCCGGCGAGGTCAGCTCAATCAGCCGGGCGCTCTGGCTGCTGATCGGGATGTCCCGGTGCAATAGCGATCCAACAGCATCGGACACGCGCGCGAACCCGTAAACCAGCGCCATCGGGATACCCAGTCCTGGCGGTTGCGCACCGACTGCCTTCGCGGCGATGGTCACCAGTTCGCGCTGCGTCATGTAACGCTCAGAGATGATGTAGCGCTGGCCGATTCGCCCCCGTTCGGCAGCCAGCAACAACGCGTCGGCGACGTCGTCGATACCGACCACTTCAGCCCCGACGCCGCGGATATAGAACGGCAGCTTTCCAAGTGCGGCGAGCTGGACGAACATTCCTTGGCGCGGTTGCCAATCGGGCGGCCCGTATGGATTCGACACGTTGGCTACCACGGCAGGCAGCCCGTGGTTTGCGACGTAGGACAACACCAACTGCTCCGCCTGGCGCCGTGACTCGATGTAGCTGCCGGCTTGGCCAGACCAGTTGAAGGGCGTGTCCTCGTCAACGGTTTCCCCGTTTCTGCCGATTGCGATGGTGCCAATCGTGCTCAGGAAAACGAACCGCCTCAGGTTTGCGGGCACCGCAACGTCGAGTACCTTGCGCAGGCCGTTGACGTTGGTCTCGAACAGCGGGGCGGGGTCTCTCAGCTCCGCCCTGGTGTCGACGATGCAGTAGTAGACAACGTCACGATCAGACATGGCCGCGGCCAGGTCCGCCGCATCGGAAATGCCGCTGTAATACCGTTCGACGTCGAGCCCGTCGATTCCCTTGGTGGAACTGGTCTTTCGTAATAGAACCCGGACATCAGCACCAGCAGACACCAGGTGACGGGTAACGCAAGCGCCCACATTGCCGCTCGCTCCCATCACGAGAGCCCGCTGCGGTGACACGATTCGCGGCCGCTTACGCCGCGGACGTCACGCGATAGACGTCGTAGACACCTTCGACATTGCGGACCACGTCGAGCAGATGCCCCAGATGCTTGGGGTCGCCCATCTCGAAAGTGAACCGGCTGATCGCCACCCGATCACCGGAAGTGGTCACCGACGCCGAGAGAATGTTGACTTTCTCGTCGGCCAGCACGCGCGTGACATCCGACAGCAGCCGGTGCCGGTCGAGCGCCTCGACCTGAATGGCCACCAGGAACACCGACGACGGCGACGGTGCCCAGTGCACCTCGATGATGCGCTCGGCCTGCTGCTGCAGCGACGCGGCGTTGGTGCAGTCGGTGCGGTGCACGCTGACTCCGCCACCGCGGGTGACGAACCCCATGATCTGATCGCCGGGCACCGGCGTGCAGCACTTGGCGAGCTTGGTCAAGACGCCCGGGGCACCGGGCACCGCCACCCCGACATCGTCGGTGCTGCGCGAACGCCGCGGCATCGTCGCCGGGGTGGACCGTTCGGCGAGATCCTCCTCGGCCTGGTCGATACCGCCGAGCTCGGCCACCAGCCGCTGCACCACGTGCTTGGCCGATACATGACCCTCGCCGACTGCGGTGTAGAGCGCCGACACGTCGGCGTAGTGCAGCTCGTTGGCCACCGCCGCCATGGACCCGCCGTTGACCAAGCGCTGCAACGGAAGTCCGCCGCGGCGAACTTCGCGGGTCATCGCCTCCTTACCGGTCTCCAGCGCCTCCTCGCGGCGCTCCTTGGCGAACCACTGGCGGATCTTGGCCTTGGCGCGCGGTGACACCACGAACTGCTGCCAATCCCGCGACGGCCCGGCGTTGGGCGCCTTGGACGTGAAAACCTCGACGACTTCGCCGTTCTCCAGCTTGCGTTCCAGCGCCACCAGTCGGCCGTTCACCCGGGCGCCGATGCATCGATGACCCACCTCGGTGTGCACGGCGTAGGCGAAGTCCACCGGCGTCGACCCGTTGGGCAGCGTGATCACATCACCTTTCGGGGTGAACACGAAAAGCTCTTGTACCGCAAGGTCGTAACGCAGTGACTCCAGGAACTCGCCGGGGTCGGCCGCCTCGCGCTGCCAGTCGAGCAGCTGACGCATCCAGGCCATGTCGTCGATTTCGGCCGCCGCGAGGGGATGCGGAACTCCGTTGCGGCCCTTGGCTTCTTTGTAGCGCCAGTGCGCCGCGATGCCGTATTCGGCGGTGCGGTGCATGTCGCGGGTGCGGATCTGGATCTCCAGCGGTTTGCCCTCCGGGCCGACGACCGTGGTGTGCAGCGACTGGTACACGCTGTAGCGCGGCTGGGCGATGTAGTCCTTGAACCGGCCCGCCATCGGCTGCCACAGCGAATGCACCACGCCCACTGCGGCGTAACAGTCCCGGACCTCGTCGCACAAGATGCGGATGCCGACCAGGTCGTGGATGTCGTCGAAGTCGCGGCCCCTGACGATCATCTTCTGGTAGATCGACCAGTAGTGCTTGGGCCGTCCCTCGACCACCGCGTTGATCTTCGACGCGTTGAGGGTGGCGACGATCTCGGCGCGCACCTTGGCCAGGTAGGTGTCCCGCGACGGCGCTCGGCCGGCGACCAGCCGCACGATCTCCTCGTACTTCTTGGGATGCAGGATCGCGAACGACAGATCCTCCAGTTCCCATTTGACCGTGGCCATGCCCAGCCGATGTGCCAGCGGCGCAATGACTTCCAGCGTTTCGCGGGCCTTGCGGGCCTGCTTCTCCGGCGGCAGGAAGCGCATCGTCCGCATGTTGTGCAGCCGGTCGGCGACCTTGATCACCAGCACCCGCGGATCGCGCGCCATCGCGGTGATCATCTTGCGGATCGTCTCGCCCTCGGCGGCGCTGCCCAGCACCACCCGGTCCAGCTTGGTCACCCCGTCGACGAGATGGCCGACCTCTTCGCCGAAATCGTTGGACAGTGCCTCCAGCGTGTAACCGGTGTCCTCGACGGTGTCGTGCAGCAGGGCGGCCACCAGCGTGGTGGTGTCCATGCCCAACTCGGCGAGGATGTTGGCCACGGCCAGCGGGTGGGTGATGTACGGGTCCCCCGAATGCCGCAGCTGGGTGGCGTGCCGCTGCTCGGCGACCTCGTAGGCCCGCTGCAACAACGACAGGTCGGCCTTCGGGTAGATCTCGCGGTGCACCGCCACCAGCGGTTCGAGCACCGGGCTCAGCGTGCTGCGCTGCGCGGTCATCCGCCGCGCCAACCGGGCCCGGACCCGCCGCGAGGCGCTGCTGGACGTCTTGAGGCTGATCGCGGGCTCGGCGCCGGCGGCTGCGCGAAGGCTCGGCGAGCGAAGAAGGTCGGCGACCTGCAGCGGTTCGGTGGGCGGCTGAACCGCCGTCCCTTTGTCGTCCGCCACGTTCGTCACCTCCGCCGTTCAAGGATATCGCTCGCGATGATGCGGGAAAAACCTCCCGAGGTGGGGGCTCCCCCGCTTGCGGGGAGAGCGGGGCAAATAGGCTGATGGTCGAGCTAAATAACGCGCAAGCTGTGCACCGGCAGCGGCGCGACCAAGTCACGACCGCCCAGCGCGGTCAGCTCGAACACCACCGCGGCCGTCGTCACCCGGGCGCCGGCTTGCTCGAGCAGCCGGTGCGCCGCGGCCAGCGTGCCGCCGGTGGCCAGCACGTCGTCCACGATCACAACGCTGCGACCGGCCAATTCGATCCCGTCGGCGGGAACCTCCAGGCGGGCGGTGCCGTACTCGAGCTTGTACTGCTCGGTGCGCACCGGCGGCGGCAACTTGCCGCCCTTGCGGATGGCCAGCACGCCGGTGCCCAGCCGGGCGGCGACGGCGCCGCCGATCAGAAACCCGCGCGCGTCGATACCGGCGATCAGGTCGGCGCCGGACGCGACGTCGGCCAGCGCGTCGGTCACCGCGGCCAGCCCCCGGCGGTCGGCGAACAACGGGGTCAAGTCCTTGAACTGGATCCCGGCCGTCGGGAAATCGGCGACCTGCCGGGTCAGCGACGTGATGAGGTCAGCCGCCGAGTCGTCGGCCGCGGCATTCACCGCACCAGGACCCATCGGTCCATATTCCAGCCGGCGCCCCAGCGGCTCGGGTTGGTGCTGACGGCATACATCTTCTTCGACGCCAGCAAGGTCCGCTGCTGGCGATACAGCGGCAACGTCGGCATATCGGCCCACAGCACCGGCGCGCTCTGAGCCAGCAGCCGGACCAGGTCGGCGGGGTCGGCCGACACCGCCAGCGCGCCGATGATCCCGTCGATCTGACCATTGGTGTAGCCGGACAGGTTGTTGCCGTTGCCGGTGTGCAGGTCGTAGGCGTCCATCGCCGACGACCCGGTCGAACCGCTGCCGGTGGCGCCGCCGGTGCTGGCCAGCAACACGTCGATCTTCCCGTCCTGCAGCGTCTGCGGGCCGGTCGGAGTCCGAGGTGACGTCGGAGACCGTGATACCGGCCGGGGCGCAGGCCTTGGCGATCGCGCCGACGATCGCGGCCAGCCGCGCGTTGGGCGCCCGATAGCCGATCCGCACGGTCAGCGGCTTTCCGCCCAACGCACCGCGCGCGGCGTCGGGGTTCGACTTCATGAACTGGCCCGCCTCGGGGACGTTTTCCGCCCGTCCGATGGCGTCGTCGGCCGTGGTGTGCAGCCGCGCGTTGGCGATCGGTGTCCGCGGCGTCGCGCGCGATCACGTCACGCGGTGTGCACGAGCGCCAGCGCCCGGCGCGCGGCGACGTCGGCAAGCGGGCCGTGCGGCGCGAAGATCAGCTGCTCGATGCCGTCCGACGGCGAATCGGTGCGGCGGTAATTGTCCGGGGTGGCCAGCGTTCCCGACGAGCCGTCCGCGACGTCGACGACGTCGGCGCTCTCGTCGTTGACCCGGTCCTGGATGTCGGCTTTCTGCGGCCACACGGTGATCCGCTTGGTCATCGGCTTGGCGCCCCACCAGCGGTCATTCGCGACGAGCACCACCGCCCCGCCGTCCAACACCGATTCGATCTTGTACGGCCCCGACGACGGGAAGTGCTTGGCGATGGTGCCCGGCTCGATACCGGGTTTGAGGTCCCAGGTGGTGTTCCACAGCTGCGCGATGCGCCCGATGGCCGGCACGTCGTTGCGCATCAGCGCCGTGGTGACGTCAATACCCAGCTCGTCGGCGATGACATGCGACGGCATCATCGTGGTCGCCGCGAACAGCTGGTTGTAGTCGACGATGTTGCGGTCGGGGTCAAACGACACCCGGGCTTTCTTCTGTCCCGGTTGGCAGTCGATGGCGGCGATGTCGACGTAGCCGGCCTGGCTGGCGGCGTCGAAGCCGGGAAACCGACCGGACTGGGCTGCCCACGACAGCACCAGGTCGTCGCAGGTGACCGGCTTGCCGTCGGAGTAGACGGCGTTGTCGGCGATCTGGTAGTCGAGCACCAGCGGCGAACCACCGACGATCGAGATCGTGCCGAAGTCGTGGTCGGCGACGACCTGACCGTCGGGGCCGTGGTAGCCGAATCCGGTGAGCGTGCGGGCGAACGCCTGCGCTCCCGCTGAGGCGGCACCGGTGACGGTGTTGCTGTTGTAGGTGACCAGCGTGCCGTCGACGATGTAGTCGATCTGCCCGGCGGCGCTGCCGGAGCACGCCGTCAAGGTGCCCGGCGCGGCTGCCGCCAGCACGGCCGCCAGCGAGCTGGCGGCCAGCACGCCGACGCCGGGCAGCCATCGTGGCTACCGCTTGTTTCGCTTGCCGGTCGGACGCGCGTGACGACCGCCGCCCTGCCGCGCCGGACGCGCACCCGGGGCCGGCTTGTTGGCGCGGCGCGCTGCCACCGGCTGCGACGGTTGCGGTGCTCGGCTCGCCCGGCTCGTCGTCGGCCGGCTCGGCGCGCGCTTGATTTTCTTCGGCGGCCTTTTCCGGACCGGGCCGCGGCGCCTGACCACCCGGCGGTTGTGGGTCCGCACCAGCTCGGTGCGTTCACGCAGGGTGACCAGCAGCGGGGTGGCGAAGAAGATCGACGAGTAGGTGCCGACGATGATGCCGACCAGCTGCACCAGCGCCAGGTCCTTCAGCGTGCCCACGCCCAACAGCCACACCGCCACCACCATCAGCGCCAGCACCGGCAGCACCGAGATCAGGCTGGTGTTGATCGAGCGCATGAAGGTCTGGTTGACCGCGAGGTTGGCCTGCTCGGCGAAGGTGCGCCGGGTGGTGTGCTGGAAGCCGTGGGTGTTCTCCTCGACCTTGTCGAACACGATGACGGTGTCGTAGAGCGAGAAACCCAGGATCGTCAGCAAGCCGATGACCGTGGCCGGGGTGACCTCGAAGCCCACCAGCGAGTACACCCCGGCGGTGACGGTCAGGTCGAAACACATCGTCGTCAGCGCGGAGATCGCCATGTAGCGCTCGTAGCGGACGGTGATGTACAGGCTGACCAGCACCAGGAACACCACCAGCGCGATCACCGCCTTCTTGGTGATCTGACCGCCCCAGGTCGACGACACCGCCGAGTCGGAGATGGCCTGCTTGCTGGGCTTACCGTCGGCGCCCTTGGGCTGGAATCTGTCGAACAGGGCGTTGCGCAGCTTCGTCGTCTTGTCGTTGGACAACGTCTCGGAACGAATCTGCACGGTCGCTCCAGCGCCGCTGCCGACGATCACGACCGACTCCGGGTCGGTGCCCAATGCCTGCCGGAAGACTTGCTCCACCTGGCTCACCGTGAGCATCACCGCGCGGGAACGACATCGTGGTGCCGCCCTTGAAGTCGATGCCAAAGGTGAAGCCGCGCAACACGATGCTGACGATCGCGATCGCGACGATCGCCCCGCTGACCCCGTACCACAGCCGGCGCCGGCCAATGACCTCGAACGCGCCGGTGCCGGTGTAGAGGCGCGAAAAGAAATTGTGGTGCGGCAGATCGGCGCCGGTGTCGTCACCGGTTGGGCGGACGACGGTTGCGGTGTCGTCGCTGAGTTCAACGGCAGTCGTCTCGTCGGCCATCTCGCTACCCCCGTCCCGTCGAAGCCGTGGAAGCCCGGGCCGCCATCGCCCGCCGTTCGCGCGCGACCTGCTGCACCGCACCCAGGCCGTTGTATGCCGGCTTGGCCAGCGTCGTGGACTTGGATGCCAGGTACAGCAGCGGCCAGGTCACCAGGAACACCACGACGATGTCGAGGATCGTGGTGAGGCCCAGGGTGAACGCAAATCCCTTCACTTGGCCGATCGCCAGGAAATACAGCACCGCAGCGGCCAGGAAGGTCACCGCGTTACCCGACACGATCGTCTTGCGGGCCCGCGCCCAGCCGCGCGGAACCGCCGACCGGAACGAACGGCCTTCGCGGATCTCGTCTTTGATGCGTTCGAAGAACACCACGAACGAGTCGGCCGTCGTGCCGATACCGATGATCAGACCCGCGATACCGGCCAAGTCGAGGGTGTAGTTGATATACCTGCCAAGTAACACCAGGATCGCGAAAACCATTGCGCCGGAAGCCACTAGCGACAAGGCCGTCAGCAACCCCAGCACCCGGTAGTACACCAATGAATACAGCAGCACCAGCGCCAGCCCGATCGAGCCGGCAATCAGGCCCGCCCGCAGCGACGTCAATCCCAATGTCGCCGAGACGGTTTGGGCCTCTGATGACTCGAACGACAACGGCAGCGAGCCGTATTTGAGAACGTTGGCAAGCTGGCGTGCTGTGCTCGCGGTGAATGGCGGGTCGCCGCCGGTGATCTGGGTGCGGCCGCCCGGAATGGCTTCCCGGATCTGCGGCGCGCTTACCACCTCCGAGTCCAGGGTGAACGCGGTCTGGGTACCGATGTGGGCAGCGGTGAAGTCCGCCCAGGTGTTGGCCGCCCCGCTGCTTGAACTGCAGATCGACGATGTAACCGCCACTACGCTGGTCCAGACCGGAGCTGGCGTTCTCGATCTGGTCGCCGCTGATGATCGACGGCGCCAACAGGTACGCCTGCTTGTGGTCCTTGTCGCAGGTCACCAGCGGCAGGTCGGGGTCGTCGTTGCCGGCCAGAATGTCTTCCTGATTGCACTGCGTGGCCTCGATCTGCAGCGCCAAAAATTGCACGCCCTTATTGGTGCTCTGGCGCCATTCCTTTTCCTTGGCGATGCGCTCGGCGAGATCCAGCCGCGGATCAGGCCGCCCGGGCTGGATCGGCGGGGGCGCCGGAGCGGCGGGCGGTGCCGGTGCCGGCGTGGGCTGTACCGGTGTAGGCGGTGGATCCTAGGGATAAGGCCGCGGCTGCGCCGCCGGCGCCGGCTCGCAGGCATGGGCAGGGGCAGGTCGCCTGGCATGGGCAAACCCCCCGGGGCGGTCCCGGCGTCGCCACCGGACGGGCCTCCGGGGGCCTGTCCACCGGCCGAGGCGGGTCCATTGCCCGGGGTATGCACTGCACCTGGGGTCGCACCGCCGCCAGGGGCCGCACCGGGTGCAGGACCGCCCGGGAGTACGGGTGCCCCAGGTCCACCAGGTACGGGTCCGCCAGGTACGGGTCCGCCCGGGTGTCGTCCAAGCGGCAGCCTCGGTCGCGGGTGCGGCGCAGGCAACCCTTGCGGGCCCTGTGGCAGCGGACCACTCTCCGCCGGAAGCGCATTGATCACCGGACGGATGTACAACCGTGCGGTCTGGCCCAGATTGCGCGCCTCGCTGCTGTCTTTGCCTGGAACCGTGATGACCAGGTTGTCGCCGTCGACAATGACTTCCGAACCTGAGACACCCAGACCGTTGACCCGGGCGCTGATGATCTGCTGCGCCTGAGACAGCGCTTGCCGTGTCGGCCGCGATCCGTCCGGCGTTCGTGCGGTCAACGTGACTCTGGTGCCGCCCTGCAGGTCGATGCCGAGCTTGGCGTCGGCCCGCTTGCTCCCGGTGAGGAACACCAGCAGGTAAACGCCGATGAGCAGGATCAGGAATACCGTCAGGTAACGGGCGGGGTGCACCGGCGTCGAAGGCGATGCCACGTGTTGAGTCTCCTCATCCGGTCCTCGCGGGTCGTCACCGGCCCGCGCTCGGTTGTCGCGCGTCGATCAGTTCGACTGCACCCGCAAAGGGTACGTGGCGGGTCGGCAACCTTAGTCCTTGGGCAGTCGCTCCGGGTCGTCGGCTAAATCGTCGGCCTCGTCGGCCTCGGTGTCCAGGATCTCCGGCTCGATGCGGTCCCTGATTGCCAGCTTCATCCAGGTGGTTACGACTCCCGGCGAGATCTCGAGGTCCACGTTGTCGTCGGTGATGTGCGTGATAGTTCCCTGCAACCCGGAGGTGGTGTGCACCTGGTCGCCGACGCGCAGCGACTCGTGCAGGTCGATGGTGGCTTGCATCGCGCGCTTTTGCCGCCGAGAGGCGAAAAACATGAACGCCCCCAACACGATGAGCAGCGGCAAAAAGACAACCATTTGGTTCATGACGGCAACGATCTTTCCTGTTGGTCTGTGAGTCGGCTCGGACCGGAACGGCCCACGAACCGCGCCAGCCACCAGTGTGCCACTACGCCGTCGTGGGCTGACCAGCCACGGCGTCTTGACGGACGGGTGGCAGCGTGGGAAAACAGGCAATGTGGTTCGCATTGTCGACTCGGACCAGCACCTGTATGAGAGCGGTTCGCTATGGGCCGACTTCATCGACCCGGCCGCCCGCCACGACGCGCTGAGCTTGGTTGACGACGAGCTCGGCTACACCTGGCTGAGCTGGCGCGGCGATCACCTTGCGCTGGCCGACGTCCATCTTCCCGGTGACACCGCGTCGTGCGGGGATCATCGCAACCGCCAACGGGCCGGTGAGCCGGCGTCCTACCGCTACGCGGAGGCGTTACCCGCCCCGTACTTCTCGCCCACGTCTCGCGTGCAATGGCTGGACCAAGCCGGTCTTGATGAGGCGGTGGTGTTTCCCAATTACGGTCTGCTGTGGGAGCGCCGCCTCGCGTCGTCGCTTCCCGCGTTGACCGCCAATATGACGGCGTGGAACCGCTGGTGCGCCGAGGTGCGGCGCGAAGGTCGAGGGCGATTGCATCCGGTCGCACACCTGACGTTGCGCGACCCGGATTGGCTTGAGGCGCAACTGGATACGCTTGCGGCCACCGGTGTCACGCTGGCCATGATCGGCGCTGGACCAGTGGACGGTCGGGCGCTGTCGCATCCTGATCATGACCGGATGTGGTCTGCGTTTGTCGACCATGCAATTACCCCGGTTTTTCACGTCGCCGATCAGGTGCGGGTGTTCGATGATTGTTGGTATCCGGACGAGCCGGCCGACGATCTGGTACCAGCGACCGAAGCGGTGTTTCTGTGGGTGCCGCCGGCGTTATCGTTGACCGACCTGATTTTGCACGGCGTGTTCGATCGTCATCCCCGCCTGCGCTTCGGCGTCGTCGAACTCAGCTCGTCCTGGGTGCCGCAGTTCCTGCTGTTGCTGGACGGCGCCTCCGACTTCACCACCCAGCTGAATGGCAAGCCGGTGGCGAAGCTGTCCCGCCGGCCGAGCGAGTACTTCCTCGACCATGTCCGCGTGTCGTCCTTCTCTTACGAAGATCCCAAGCGGCTGACCGAAGTGACCGGCGACGTGTTCATGTTCTGCAGTGACTACCCGCACTCCGAGGGCACCGCGACGCCGCTCGACGACTACCGGCGGATGGGCTGCGCGGAGCAGGACATGCCGGGCCTCTTTCACACCAACGTCGACTCGTTGCTAAGTCGATAGCCGATGGAACTCAACGACGCGTTGCGCAGCACCGGGGCGGTCCGCGATTTCACCGACAAGGCCGTCGACGACGCCGTGCTGGCCCGGGTGCTCGACACCGCCCGGTTCGCGCCCAGCGGCGGGAATGCGCAGGCGTGGCGGGTTGTGGTCATCAAGGACCCCGAGCGGCGGCGCCGGCTGCGGGATTCCTACCTGGCCGGATCCAGGGATTATCTGGCGTTGAGCGTCGCCGGCTTGCGGCCGTGGGCGCCGACGAACGATCGTGACGCCGAGGCCCGCGCCCTTGCCGCCGAAAACCCTGCGGCGCCAGGGGGTTTCGCTGAACGATTCGACGAAGCCCCGGTTTTGCTGGCGCTGTTCGCCGACCTGTCGCTGTTGGCGGCGGTGGACCGCGACGCGGACCGCTACACGTTCGCCGGCGGCGCTTCGATTTACCCGTTCGCGTGGAGCATTCTGTTGGCCGCTCATGACGAGGGCCTGGGCGGTGTCATCACCACGATTGCCATCCGCGAGGAGGAGCAGGTGAAGGCTTTGCTTTCAGCGCCCGACCCGCTGGCCCTGGCCGCCGTGATTGCGCTGGGGTATCCGGTGCGCCGACCGCGTCGACTTCGCCGCCAGCCGCTCGCCTCCTTTGCTTCCGTCGATTCGATCGACGGGCCCATCTTTGGCCCTCCCTGACGTACCCTGTAAGGGAGGCCTGGCACATGAGGAAGTCCGTTCGCCGCCTGGCACTAGTCGCCGCGATGGCGTTGATGCCGATGGGGGCCATGACGATGCCGACGGCGAGTTCGGCGCCATGTGACGACGGCCAATGGTGGAGCCAGCATTCGAATGCGTGCCAGCCGCTGCCATGTCCTTATGGCTCATTCTTCGATCCGAATGCCGATGTGTGCCCATGCAACCCCGGCTGGCGTCTTAACGCATTGTTGGATATCTGCCAGTTGCCGTACATATACGATCCCGGGATCTTGCATCACTGAAGCACCTCGACTGAGCGCCAGCCGATCCGCTCCTTTGCTACGGTCGACGCGATCGACGGCCCAGCTTTGGAGGTCCCCAAATGAGGAAGTTCGTTCGCCGTCTGGCACCGGTCGCGGCGATGGCATTGACACCGATGGCGGCCGTGACGATCGCGACCCCGGCAGTGAGCTCGGCGCAGTGCGACAACGGGCAGTATTGGGAGCCGTTCAGCAAGGCCTGCTTGCCGCTGGGCGTCGGGCCGACACCGCTGAACTGCGATCCCGGGCAGTGGTGGGACCCAAGCGGGAACGTCTGCCGGCCGTTGGGCGTCGGGCCCACACCCCTGGGCTGCGATCCCGGCCAGTGGTGGGACCCGACGACCAACGTGTGCCGGCCGCTGGGAGAAGGGCCGCCGGGCGGATAATTTCGGGTCGTAGCAAGGGCTCGGCGCGGCTCGGTCTGATTGCCCGACTCCTCAGCGAGCCTCCCGGCTCGCATCGTCGCCGGGCTAGGCTGCTGACGTGTCCGCTGTCGAACAGAGTCGCCACCTTGTCACCGAAATCCCCGGTCCGGCATCGCTGGAGCTGACCAATCGCCGAGTCGCGGCGGTCTCGCACGGCGTCGGAAACACCATGCCGGTGTTCGCGGCCCGCGCTGCCGGCGGGATAGTCGAGGACGTCGACGGCAACCGGTTCATCGACTTGGGTTCGGGTATCGCGGTGACCACGATCGGCAACGCGGCACCCCGGGTCGTCGACGCGGTACGCGCGCAGGTCGCCGACTTCACCCACACCTGCTTCATGGTGACGCCCTACGAGCAGTACGTCGCCGTCGCCGAACACCTCAACCGGCTCGCCCCCGGCTCCGGCGAGAAGCGCTCGGTGTTGTTCAACTCCGGCGCCGAGGCGGTGGAGAACGCCGTCAAGATCGCCCGTTCGTACACCCGCAAACCCGCGGTGGTGGCGTTCGACCACGCCTACCACGGCCGGACCAACATGACCATGGCGCTGACCGCCAAGTCGATGCCGTACAAGAGCGGCTTCGGGCCGTTCGCGCCGGAGATCTACCGGGCGCCGCTGTCGTACCCGTTCCGCGATGGGCTGATCGACAAGGAACTGGCCACCGACGGCGAGCTAGCCGCGCAGCGTGCCATCGACGTCATCACCAATCAGGTCGGGGCCGAAAACCTGGCCGCCGTCGTCATCGAGCCCATCCAGGGCGAAGGCGGCTTCATCGTGCCGGCAGAGGGATTCCTGCCCGCGCTGCTGCACTGGTGTCGCCAACACGACGTGGTCTTCGTCGCCGACGAGGTGCAAACCGGCATCGCGCGGACGGGGGCGTGGTTCGCCTGCGAGCACGAAGGCATCGAACCCGACCTGATCTGCATCGCGAAGGGCATCGCCGACGGGCTGCCGCTGTCGGCCGTCACCGGACGTGCCGAGATCATGGACGCCCCGCACTCCAGCGGCGTCGGCGGCACGTTCGGCGGCAACCCGGTCGCCTGCGCCGCGGCGCTGGCCACCATCGAGACCATCGAGGCCGACGGGCTCCTCGAGCGGGCCCGCCAGATCGAACGGCTGATGAAGGACCGGCTGCTTGCGCTGCAAGCCGCCGACGATCGGATCGGCGACGTGCGCGGCCGCGGCGCAATGATCGCCGTCGAGTTCGTGGAACCCGGCAGCGCCGATCCCGACGCCGCGCTGACCAACGCGTTGGCCACCGCGGCCATCGACGCCGGCGTCATCGTGTTGACGGCGGGCACGTTCGGCAATGTCGTGCGCTTCCTGCCGCCGCTGACGATCAGCGACGAGCTACTCACCGAAGGCCTCGACATCATGGCCGAACTGCTCGCCGGCCGGTAACTAGTCCCACATACCACATGCGTCACCACGGAGCCGGCTCGTTTTGCCCGCCTCATAGCGACGACTCGCCCGGTCACGTAATGCCATGACGCGCTTGTGGATCCGGTGCTCAGTGCCGCGCGGCATATCGCCGGGGCCATACCGACCTCGTCCGAGCCGGCGCACCCTGCCGTAACCCATTTCCCACCGCAAGGCATCCGAAATCGACTTCGACGCTCGCCCGACCACGGCAAAGCCGTGCCAAGCAATCGCGTCGACCAGCTCAGTGATGCTCGCCGGCCCGTGGCGAAACAAATGCATCGTCAGTACGTAGCGAAGCTCGATTCCCCGTAGCTGAAGGGGCTCTTTCATAAGCGGACCGTCGCACGCGGGTCCGACATCGAGCCCAGTTGTCGCTGTGAGGCGGCCACATCGGCATCACCGACCGTCCGGTGACGGATGTGACAGATGAGCATCAACGGGCCCGGGTGCACCGGCAGTGGCCAATTTCACGTCGCGTTTCGCGCTCATTAGGAATATCGTTACCTTTGCTAACGTACTAGCTTTTAGGCGCAGCGTCGCGCCGCCAAATTTCCCAATTCACAATTGCGAGGTTCTGTTATGTCGATTGATACCCAAGACCGCCTAGAACGTCGCGCCGAGGAGTTCGCCGCCAACGACCCGCAGTTCGCCGCCGCGCGGCCCGACGAGGCCGTCACCGCCGCCATCGAAAACGCCGGACCGCGACTCCCGCAGGTGGTCAAGGTTGTGCTGGAGGGCTACTCCGACCGGCCCGCGCTGGCTCAACGCGCCGTCGAGCTGGTCAAAGACCCGCAGACCGGACGCACGTCAGCCAAGCTGCTCCCCTGGTTCGACACCATCACCTACGGCGAGCTGGCCGACCGGGTCGACGCAGTGTCCCGTGCACTGGCCGACGGTGTTGTTGCAGCCGGTGACCGGGTCTGCGTGCTCGGCTTCACCAGCGTTGACTACACCAGCATCGACATCGCACTGGGCCGTATCGGCGCAGTGTCGGTTCCGCTGCAGACCAGCGCGGCGATCGGGCAGCTGCTACCGATCGTCACCGAGACCCAACCCACGGTGGTCGCCGCGAGCGTCGACCACCTGTCCGACGCGGTCGACTTGATCGTTAGTGCCGCCGAAGCCGGCCACACCCCCGGACGGCTGGTGATCTTCGACTACCGCACCGAGGTCGACGACCACCGCGAGGCGCTGCACACCGCCCACGAGCGTTTGGCCGACATCGCACTGACCATCGATACCCTCAACGAGGTCCGGGAGCGCGGCGCTGCGCTGCCGCCAGTGCCGGCATTTGAGGCCGACGAGTCCGAAGACCCGTTGGCGCTGCTGATCTACACCTCGGGCAGCACCGGCGCACCCAAGGGCGCGATGTACCCGCAGAGCAACGTCGCCAAGATGTGGAACCGGTCGACCAAGAACTGGTTCGGGCCCAGCGCCGCGTCAATCACGGTCAACTTCATGCCGATGAGCCACGTGATGGGCCGCGGCATCCTCTACGGCACGCTCGGCAACGGCGGCACCGCCTACTTCGCCGCCAAGAGCGATCTGTCGACGTTGCTGGAGGACCTCCGTCTGGTGCGGCCCACCGAGTTGAACTTCGTCCCGCGCATCTGGGAGATGTTGTACGGCGAGTTCCAAAGTGAAGTGGGCCGACGGATTTCCGAAGGCGCCGCCGACCGTAAGAGCGTCGAGTCCCAGGTGCTGGTCGAGCAGCGCCAGGAGCTGCTTGGCGGGCGCTACATCTTTGCGATGACGGGCTCGGCCCCGATCTCTCCTGTGTTGAGGACCTGGGTCGAGTCGCTGCTCGAGATGCACCTGCTGGACGGCTACGGCTCTACCGAGGCCGGCATGGTCTTGTTCGACGGCGAAATTCAGCGTCCGCCGGTTGTCGACTACAAACTGGTCGACGTTCCGGATCTGGGCTACTTCAGCACCGACCGGCCGCATCCGCGCGGTGAGTTGCTGCTCAAGACGCAGAACATGTTCCCCGGCTACTACAAGCGGGCCGAAACCACCGCCAACGTCTTCGACGCCGACGGGTACTACCGGACCGGCGACGTCTTCGCGGAGGTCGCTCCCGACCGGTTGGTCTATGTCGACCGCCGCAACAACGTTTTGAAGCTCGCGCAGGGCGAGTTCGTCACGCTGGCGAAGTTGGAGGCGGTGTTCGGTAACAGCCTGCTGGTCCGCCAGATCTACGTTTATGGCAACAGCGCCCAGCCCTACCTGCTGGCAGTCGTGGTGCCGACGGACGTGAACGCGTCAAAGTCAGCGATCGCCGAGTCGCTGCAGAACGTCGCCCGGCAGGCCGGCCTGCAGTCCTACGAGGTGCCACGCGACTTCATCATCGAGACCACGCCGTTCACACTGGAGAATGGTCTGCTGACCGGCATCCGCAAGCTGGCGTGGCCGAAGCTGAAGCAGCACTACGGCGAGCGCCTCGAACAGCTCTACGCCGACTTGGCCGAGGGCCAGGCCAACGAGTTGAGCGAACTGCGCCGCAGCGGCGCGCAGGCGCCGGTGCTGCAGACCGTGAGCCGGG
Organism: uncultured Actinomycetota bacterium; assembly: GCA_963720085.1. Taxonomy (GTDB): domain Bacteria; phylum Actinomycetota; class Actinomycetes; order Mycobacteriales; family Mycobacteriaceae; genus Mycobacterium. Next base: position 206,856 of record CAVRER010000080.1, on the reverse strand, counting down.
CCGCGGCCGCCATGCTGGGTGCGGCGAAGGCCGATCCGACGCCCGATGCCCACTTCACCGATCTGGGCGGAGACTCGTTGTCCGCGTTGACATTTGGCAACTTGCTGCGCGAGATCTTCGACGTCGATGTGCCGGTGGGCGTGATCGTCAGCCCGGCCAACGACCTGCAGGCCATCGCCGACTACATCGAGGGCGAGCGAGCGGGCACCCAGCGGCCTTCGTTTGCGAGCGTGCACGGCCGCGACGCGGTGGAGGTGCATGCCGCCGATCTCACGCTGGACAAGTTCCTCGACGAGGCCACGCTGGCTGCCGCGGCTAACCTGGCGCAGCCCAGCCGCGAGGTGCGGACCGTGTTGTTGACCGGCGCGACCGGCTTCCTGGGCCGCTACCTGGCGCTGGAGTGGCTCGAGCGGATGGACTTCGTCGACGGCAAGGTGATCGCCCTGGTGCGGGCCAAGACAGATGAAGATGCGAGGACTCGTCTGGACAAGACCTTCGATAGCGGCGACCCCAAGCTGCTTGAGCATTACCGCCAGCTGGCGGCCAACCACCTGGAGGTCATCGCCGGTGACAAGGGCGAGGCCAACCTCGGCCTGGACCAGCAGACCTGGCAGCGGCTGGCCGACACCGTCGACCTGATCGTCGACCCGGCGGCTTTGGTCAACCACGTGCTGCCGTACAGCGAGCTGTTCGGACCGAACGCACTGGGCACCGCCGAGCTGATCAAGATCGCGTTGACCACGAAGATCAAGCCCTACACCTACGTGTCGACGATCGGCGTGGGCGATCAGATCAAGCCGGGCACGTTCGTCGAGGACGCCGACATCCGTCAGATCAGCGGGACGCGGGCGATCAACGACAACTACGCCAACGGCTATGGCAACAGCAAGTGGGCCGGCGAGGTGCTGCTGCGCGAGGCCAACGACCTGTGCGGGCTGCCGGTCGCGGTGTTCCGCTGCGACATGATCCTGGCCGACACTACTTACGCGGGCCAGCTGAACCTGCCGGACATGTTCACCCGGCTGATGCTCAGTCTGGTCGCGACCGGTATCGCGCCCGGATCGTTCTACGAGCTGGACAGCGACGGCCACCGGCAGCGGTCGCACTACGACGGTCTGCCAGTCGAGTTCATCGCCGAGGCGATCTCCGTCTTGGGGACCCTGGTGCTGGAGGACGGGGATGGTTTCCAGACCTATCACGTGATGAACCCCTACGACGACGGCATCGGCCTCGACGAGTACGTCGACTGGCTGATCGACGCCGGGTACTCGATCCAGGGGGTCGGCGACTACGCCACCTGGTTGGAGCGGTTCGAGACCACGCTGCGGGCCCTGCCGGAGCGGCAACGCCAGTCTTCGCTGCTGCCGCTGCTGCACAACTACCAGCGGCCGGACAAACCGATCAACGGGTCGATGGCTCCGACCGACCGGTTCCGTGCGGCGGTGCAAGAGGCGAAAATCGGGCCCGACAAAGACATTCCGCATGTTTCGGCGCCGATCATCGTCAAGTACATCACCGATCTGCAGTTGCTCGGGCTGCTGTAGTCACCGCGAGCTGAGCTGAGGCCGATCGCCGCCTATTCGGCGGCGATCGGCCTCAAGGTGTCAAGCTCAGTGGCTGGCGGCGCTGGCCCGTCGCCGGCGGAACCAGCCGCCCTTTTCCTGTCGGTGCGCGTGCGGCGCCGGGTAGGTCGGGGCGTCTGGGGATACTGCCGGTGCTGCGAAAGCACCGGAGGTGTCCGCAGCCGGTGCCGGCTCATTCTCCAGCGCGTATTCCAGGTCGCGCGCCGTCCGGACCGACATTCGCGCCAAGACCGCTCCACTGAGGAAGACGATCAGCACGCCCAGGCCGGAGAAGTAAGCGATCTCGAGCACAGCACGCTTGGCGTCCGTCGCAGCGATCGGCTGACCGACGTCGCCGAGCCGCAACGTCGATGCCAGCGTGCGACCGACGACGAACCACGCGCCGCCGATCACGGCCAACCAGCCGCCGAGCATCGCGGTGGCGCGGTTTCCAGAGATCAACAGCAGAACGCCGCCCACCGCGGTGGTGGCTCCGGGGAACACCTCCAGCCAGCCGCGTGCCGTGCTCCACGCCCACGCGTGATCGGCAGTGTAAGCGAAATGGAAGTAAGGCCCGACGAAGGGGATCAACGCCCCCCATACGCCAAGGATTATCAGAAGCAATCCGCTTACCGCGCCACGGCTGCGCGGCATGTGCAGGCTGCCGAAACCTGATCGCGAATCAGTCATTAAAAGTCTCCTCACACAGTGGACACTGGGGTGTCAAGCGCGTGCTGAGTACCCATCTGCGTTGGCGAGGTAACCACCGCGGGCACCGGCGCGTGCGCCAGGCTAGCCCAGGAGGCACCGGCACGCCACGGCGCTGCGCAGCCGCGGGGCCGGCCAGCAACCGACTGCGCCAAATTGAGCGATTTCCGCGTCTTCCCAGGACACGCCGCGCTGCCCAGGCGAATAATCCACGGTCTATGAAGCCGGGAATTCTGGGGCTAGCAACGACCCTTTTGGTTTGGATCGGGTTGGGTCCGGCCGGTCTAGGCCTGGCCGCACATTTCGCCCGGGCTGAGCCAGGCGGGGCCTGCGCGCCTGGAAATCCTGCATGCGGTGGTGCCCGGGCGATCCCGATGCGGCAGGCAGGCCCGTTCCCTGGGACTCGGGTGTCTGCCACGAGTTTTACTGGGACTCGGCCGGCGTCCACGACGTCGGCACCGGGACGTTCTATGCCTGGTCGTCGCTTCCGTACAACGTTCCGCCGCCGGCCGGGCCGGTGCCTACCGAAACGTCGTACCTGCCGCTGCCGAACCTGCCGTTCTGCCCGGTCCCCCCGTGGTGCCCGTGAGGTCAGCCTGTCGCCAGGCCGATCACCAGCAGGACGATCGCGACCATCGGAAAAATGCCCTGGGTCAGCGCGGCTCGCGCCTTGTCTGGTGACGACGCCAGCAGCACGACCGCCGCGGCGGCCATGGATCCGACACCCGCCAGCACCAGTGCAGCTCCGATGCCGTTGTGCCCCAATGCAATTGCGGTAATTCCGACCCCGGTGACGATCGCCAGAAAAAGGTTGTAGAAGCCTTGATTGAACGCGAGCAGCTTGGTGGTCTCGGCTTCCTCTGCCGTCGTGCCGAACGTCGCGCGGGTGCGCGGACTGGTCCAGGTCAGCGCTTCCATCGTGAAGATGTAGACGTGCAGCAACGCGGCCAGTGCGGCGAATACCAATGCAGCGGTGATCATCGGGCCTCCTCCACGGTGACGTCAACGGTAGTGCACGATGCCGAGCCCATCGATACGTCGGAAATCAGCCACGTCGGCGGTGACGATTGGGATGCCCCTCGGGCCGGGTGTCGGCGTGCTCTGCGTCATCAAGCCGTGTGAGAACGTCGTCACCGACCGTGGGTAGCTCAGCGAGTGCATCGAGAAGCGCTGCGGCCGTGCGTACTTCGCTGCGCCAGTCGGCACGTTTTATGACATGGGAGAACGATTCGTTCGGCGAACGCCGAGCGGCACAGAGGCGCTCGTATGCCTTGAGATCAATCGATATCGTCCTGGTCGGCATAACGCATGCATACATGCATGACCCTGTGCATTCAATGCGATGGATCTGTTTGCTCGCCCGGGTGTGCTACGGTCCGTAGCAAATAAATGCTACAGTCGCTGAGTGGACACAATCAGTCAGCGCGAACTGCGTAATGACAGCGGCAAGATCATGCACCGCGTCAGCCAAGGGGAGCGTTTCACGATAACCAGAAACGGCGTGCCTGTGGCCGACCTCGTGCCGCACGACCGGGCCGGATCGGATCGACGACGACGATTCGTCCCGGTCGAAGAGATCGCGGCTGGCACCCAGAAGCTTCCGAGCTGGAACATCGAACGTTTTGCGGCCGAGTTGGATCTGCTGGACGAAGCGGTTGACGACAGCGACTCGGATCGCTGGCGCCGGGCGCCGTGACCGCGAGGCATGAGCGGGCTCTACTGGACACCTCGGTGGTGATCGACTTCCCGCTCGACGCAGTAGCCGCGCATGCTGCCACGGCTGCGGTCAGCACGATCACGCTTGCCGAATTGTCCTACGGCTTGCACACCGATGATCCGCTCGTCAACGCGGCGCGCGAGCAGCGATACCACCGGATCCTGAACACGTTTGTTCCGATCCCGTTCGACGTGTTTGCGGCGCGCACGTACGGAGCGTTGTGCGCGCACGTTCGCGCCGCCGGTCGGGACCCTAAGCCACGCCGGGTCGACCTACTCATCGCCGCGGTGGCCGTCGCTGCGAGTCTTCCGCTGATAACCCGCAATGACAGCGATTTCCACGGCATTCACGATCAACTGAAGGTGATTGCCGTGCGGTAAGCGGCTAGCTCGGGAGGCGCAGTTACTCGAAGAGCCCAGGCTGGCCAAGCCCGCTGGCCCGCGCGGGCGGCGTCATCCCTAGGTGCGTCCAGGCCTGCGACGTTGCGACTCGGCCGCGCGGCGTGCGCGCAATCATGCCGGCCCGCACCAGAAACGGCTCGCATACCTCTTCCACAGTGGTGGCCTCCTCCCCGACCGCCACCGCCAGCGTCGTCACTCCCACCGGGCCGCCGCCGAAACTGCGGGTCAGCGCCGACAGCACGGCTCGGTCCAGCCGGTCCAGGCCGAGCTCGTCGACGTCATAGACCTCCAACGCGGACTTTGCCACATCGCGGGTGATGACGCCGTCGGCGCGCACCTCGGCGAAGTCGCGAACCCGGCGCAGCAAACGGTTGGCGATACGCGGGGTGCCCCGCGAGCGGCGGGCGATCTCCGCGCCGGCATCGGCGCCCAGCTCGATACCCAGAATGCCGGCGGAGCGGGCCAGCACCCGCTCCAACTCGGCCGGCTCGTAGAAATCCATGTGCGCGGTGAACCCGAACCGGTCGCGCAGCGGGCCGGTCAACGCGCCGGAGCGGGTGGTCGCGCCGACCAACGTAAACGGTGCCACCTCCAGCGGAATCGACGTTGCCCCAGGGCCTTTGCCGACGATCACGTCGACGCGGAAGTCCTCCATCGCCAGGTAGAGCATCTCCTCGGCGGGCCGGGCAATGCGGTGAATCTCGTCGATGAACAGCACGTCATGCTCGACGAGGTTGGACAGCATCGCCGCCAGGTCGCCGGCGCGTTCCAGCGCCGGCCCGGACGTCACCCGCAGCGTCGACCCGAGTTCGGCGGCGATGATCATCGCCAGCGACGTCTTGCCCAGCCCGGGCGGGCCGGACAGCAGGATGTGATCCGGTGTGCTGCCGCGGTTTTTGGCGCCCTCGATGACCAGCTGCAGCTGCTCGCGCACCCGCGGTTGGCCGATGAACTCCCGCAGTGAGCGCGGCCGCAGGCTGGCGTCGATGTCGCCTTCACCGACGGTCAGGGCGGCGGAAACTTCCCGGTCCTCGACGGCCGCGTCTTCGAAGTCTTCGAATCGGCTCACTTCGTCTTCCCCAGCAGCGACAGCGCTGATCGCAAGGCGGCCGAGGTGGTGGCTCTACCGTTTTGCTCTTTGAAGCCGGCCAATACCTTATCGGTGGCTTCCTCGGCCTGCTTGGCCGCAAAGCCAAGTCCCACAAGGGCTTCCACCACCGGACCCCGGACACTGTGGCCGTTGACCGCCGTCGCTGCGACGCTGGTGCCCACCGGTCCGATTTTGTCGCGCAGCTCGAGCACCAGGCGCTCGGCACCGCGTTTGCCGATGCCCGGCACCCTGGTAAGCGCGGCGACGTCGCCGTCGGCGAGAGCATGGCGCAGGGCCTGCGCGTCGTACACCGCAAGGGTGGCCAGCGCGATTTTGGGCCCGATGCCGGAGACCCCCAGCAAAGTCAGGAACAGGTCGCGGGCGTCGGCGTCGGGAAAGCCGTAGAGCGTCTGCGAGTCTTCGCGGATGATCATTGCGGTGATCAGCCGAGCCTCGCCGCCGCGGTGCAGCGTCGCCAACGTGGACGGGGTGGCCATCACCTTGTAGCCCACACCGGCCGTCTCGATGACGACGTGGTCCAGAGCGACGTCGAGCACCTCCCCGCGTACCGATACGATCATGTCGAGGCCCTCACTTTCGCGGCGAATTTCTTGCGCTGCTCGGCGGCCTTGGCTTCGGCTTCGGCCATCCGCGCGATCATCGGTGCACGCCAGCAGTGACAAATCGCCAGCGCCAACGCATCCGCCGCGTCGGCTGGTGTCGGTTTAGCTTGCAGCCCAAGGATTTTGGTGACCATGGCGGTGACCTGTGCTTTGCCGGCCGCGCCGTTGCCGGTGACCGCGGCTTTGACCTCACTGGGCGTGTGGAAGTGCACGTCGATGTCGCGTTTGGCCGCGGCGAGCGCGATCACGCCGCCGGCCTGCGCGGTGCCCATCACCGTCGACACATTCTGCTGGGAGAACACCCGCTCGATCGCAACGACATCTGGATGATGGATGTCCAGCCAGTGCTCGACCTGTTCGCTGATCGTGAGCAGCCGTTGCGCCAGCGGCGCAGCAGCTGGCGTGCGCACCACGTCGACGTCCAGCGCGATGATCTGGCGGCCGCGTCCGCTCTCCACGACGGAGAGCCCGCAGCGGGTCAACCCGGGGTCGACGCCCATCACCCGCATCCGCGCCTCCCGGATTGCCGAACACTCGTTCGATACCCTAGCGGGCCGCACCGACAGCGGGCGGCACGACACGCGTCGTTTGGTCCACCGGTCGGCTGCGGCTTGACGCTGAGCCACTGGCGTTGCCCGCAACGGGTTACCGCATCGGCTGAAAAAGGGGGTTGACCAGCCAGGATGATGCGCGTCAGACCGCGCGGACCAGCTTGGGGTTACTGAGCCGTGACTGAGAAACGTTAAGTTACACCAAATATTTCCTTCGCTAATCGATTCATTTATGCATAGCTTTGCTCGGTGATCTTTATTCGACACCTGATGTGTAACCGCGGCATTTTCGCCATGCGCGCAGGTCAGAAGGTCGGCAGCGCGTTGGTAGCACCACGTCAACACCATGCCAGGGGCATTGGTTTTGCCCGCCAGCTCTGGCTCCGGCCGATAGCTGTGCAAGCGACTTGTTGCCCGTATTTCCGAACCTGAGAACTTACAACTTGACGCATGTTTGTTAAAGGCGGGGAAAATTTTGGGGTCAGCACCGGGTGGGGGCTGGTTTCGCGTGCGCTGGCGCCCGGCGGGCTGATGGTGGTTCAGGCGCGCAGCCCGTATTCGACCCCAATCGCGTTCTGGCGCACGGTTTCCACGATCGAGGCGGGCGGCTACGCGGTCACGCCCTACCACGTGTACGTCCCCACCTTCGGCGATTGGGGGTTTGCCTTAGCCGCAAAACCCGCCGCCGCTGCGCTTTCTCAACCAATCGGTACTCGCCGCGGCCACAGTGTTCGCCGCCGGTGTGCGACCCCGCACACTCGAGCCGTCAACGCTGGAACACCCGCGCGTCGTCGAGGACATGCGCCACGGCTACGATTAGCCCTGGCTGACTCACTTCTCGACGAGCGGCCGCTGGCGTCGGAACCGACGGCGGCGCCGATGGCAATCTGTCGACTCCCACTCGACCTAGGTGAAGCGCATCCGGGCCTAGGCGATTGCGTGGTCGCCTGGCTTGGCCTTGGTATTCCAGCCGCCCACGACTACGTAGCACATTGTGTGCTACACTAGCCACGGTGGAGACAATCGGGATTCGTGAACTACGCCAGAACGCTAGCGTGTGGATAGCAAAAGCGAAGGCCGGACTAACCATCCAAATCACCGACCGTGGTCGGCCAGTAGCCCGCCTAGTGCCGCTTACCCCCGCCGAGCAAGTGCGCGACAAGCTCATCGCCGAAGGCCAGTTAATCCCCGCAACCGCACCACGAGTTCCACTCAGCACGGCCGATCTCATCGAAGGTCAGTCGCTCACCTCCATACTGGACGAGCAACGCGCCGACCGATGATCTACCTCGATACGTCGGCCACGCTGAAACTTGTCGCGGCTGAAGAAGAGTCAGCAGCATTGATCAACTGGCTCAATGACCATCCTGACGAAAACCTGGCCACCAGCGCCATCGGTCATATCGAGCTCATACGGGCGGCCGCGCGAACAGGGCCGGACGCTGTGGCGCTAGCACGAAATGTTGCGTCGACCATCGACACCCTCGTCTTGACAGACACTATCGCCTCAGCGGCGGTCACCATACCGCCCGCCGAGCTACGCACCCTTGATGCCATACACCTCGCCACTGCACATAACCACCGGCAGAGTCTTACCGCGTTATGTGCATACGATCGCCGGCTCCTCGAGGCCGCAGAATCGCAAGGCCTGCCGACCGCCTCCCCCGGGGCGACGCGAACACCGGCTAAATAACACAGGATCCGCTCATGCTTGGCGAGGTCGCGCATTCGGGCCGAGGCAGCTCGGCCTCGGCCCGATCGTCGGCTATGGCGGCGTCGACTGCGTAGTCCGTTGGAAGGTTTCGGTGTACTTCCACCATTTTCGGTACACGCGCCACCGCGCCGTCTGCCTCCCCAGCCAGTGCCGCGACTCCCGACGAAAACGATGGGCCAGAAAGCCTGCGCGGGTGGCCAAGGCGGCAGCGGATTGGCTCACTCCTCGTCGAGCGCCGCCAGCACCTTGTCGGACACGTCGATATTGGTGTAGACGTTCTGCACATCGTCGCTGTCTTCCAGCGCGTCGACCAGCTTGAATACCTTGCGCGCTCCGTCGACGTCCACCGGAACGCTCACCGACGGTTGAAAGCCGGCCTCGGCTGAGTCGTACTCAATCCCGGCGTCCTGCAAAGCAGTCCGCACAGCCACCAAATCGCTTGGCTCGGAGATGATCTCGAAGCTGTCGCCCAGGTCGCTCACGTCCTCGGCGCCGGCCTCCAGTACGGCGGTCAGTACGTCGTCCTCGGTCAGGCCGTCCTTCTCTAAGGTGACCACGCCCTTGCGGGCGAACAGATAGGCCACCGAACCCGGGTCGGCCATGGTGCCGCCGTTGCGGGTCATCGCCACGCGCACCTCGCTGGCCGCGCGGTTGCGGTTGTCGGTCAGGCACTCAACCAACACCGCCACTCCGTTCGGCCCGTAGCCCTCGTAGGTGATGGTTTGCCAGTCGGCGCCGCCGGCTTCCTCGCCGGCACCCCGCTTGCGGGCCTTTTCGATGTTGTCGTTGGGCACCGAGCTCTTCTTCGCCTTCTGGATGGCGTCATACAAGGTCGGGTTGCCCCCGGGGTCACCGCCCCCGACGCGGGCCGCGACCTCGATGTTCTTGATCAGCCGGGCGAACATCTTGCCGCGACGCGCGTCGACGACGGCCTTCTTGTGCTTGGTGGTGGCCCATTTGGAATGGCCGCTCATCGGTTTGCTACCTTTTCTGTTGCTCTAAAAGTTCGCCTGACGAGTCTACGTTGACGCTGGATACCCCTTGACCAGCCGTCGCCTCAGCTTCCCCAGGCGCCACAGAATCGCTCATAGGCGGCAGAACGCGCCACCCAGCCTCCTAGTGACTCCAGTGACAGATGTGGCGTAAGAGCTAGTCAGGTCAGCCGTGCGGCGCCTCGGAGATCTTGCTGTCTGGTGTGCCGAGTGTTTGGCAGTAAATCAAAGCCGACGCACGCGTGGCCGTGACTTCTAAGTTGCTGGGTTCAGCGCCGCTCTTGTCCTTGAGCATCTTGCTGACCTCTGAGTCCTGCTTCTTTTCGTCCTGCGTCTTGAAGTCCTTGCACTTAGTGTCGCCACCGGTATTGATGATCTGTGAGGCAGAGCAACCGCTGAGCAACAGCGCAGCGATCGCGATCGCGGCGGCCATGGTTCGTTTCATCGTTGACCTTTCTGAGCCGGAATAGTGGATATCTGTTACACCGCAGTACCTCGGCTCAAACAATCGCCATAACCGCACCATTCGAGGACCATGACCCTCACCTGCACTGCGATATCACATGCGATGTCGCTTCGGAGTGGGCGTTATTGGTAGGGCCGCGGTGTTGGTGCGGCTGCTGTGACTGGTGGGGTCCGAAGCCGTCACGCCTCGCCGGTAACGATGTCGACGAACAACCGGTGAATACGCCGATCCCCCGTCATCTCCGGGTGAAACGCCGTGGCGAGCAGCCGACCCTGCCGCACCGCGACGGCGTGGCCGGCCGCCTGCGCCAGCACCTGCACACCGTCACCGACCCGCTCCACCCACGGCGCGCGGATAAACACCGCGTGTACCGGTTCGTCGAAGCCGCTGAACTCGACATCGCCTTCGAACGAGTTGACCTGACGTCCAAAAGCGTTGCGCCGCACGGTCATATCGATGCCGCACAGCGGGACCGCCTCGCGACCACCCGCGCCGGCGTCCAGGATCTCGCTGGCCAACAGGATCATCCCGGCACAGGCCCCGTAAGCCGGGAACCCGTCGGCCAGCCGGTCGCACAGCGGCTCCAGCAGATCCAGATCGCGCAGCAGATGACTCATCGTGGTGGACTCGCCACCGGGGATGACCAGCGCGTCGACGGTGTCGAGTTCGTCACGGCGCCGCACGCTCACCGCCAAAGCTCCCGCGTCGCGCAGCGCCGCCAGGTGTTCGCGGGTGTCGCCCTGCAGTGCCAAAACGCCGACCCGTGGGCCGCTCACTGTTCAGACGCCCGGTATCCACGCGAGAAGCGGGTCAGGCCCTCCTGCACGACGGCGGCGACCATCTCGCCGTACTGGTTGAAGATCTTGCCCTGGCACAGCGAGCGACCGCCGCAGGCCGACGGCGAGGACTGGTCGTAGAGCAACCACTCGTCGGCCCGAAACACCCGCATGAACCACATCGCGTGGTCCAGCGACGCCACCTGCAAATGCGAACGCTCTTCGAGATGAGTCACCTGGGCCGATCCCAGCAGGGTCAGATCGCTCATGTAGGCCAGCGCGCAGATGTGCAGCACCGGGTCGTCGGGCAGCGGATCGCGGTGCCGGAACCAGACCTGCTGCTGAGAAGCCTTCCCTGGCAGAAGCTCGAGTTGATCGCGCGGCACGATGCGGATGTCCCACTCTTCGAACTGACGAAATCCGGCGTCGTCGAACACCTTCATCGACTTCAGTCCCGGCAGATTGTCCGGTGGTGGGGCCGACGGCATCACATCCTGATGGTGGATACCCTCCTGATCGGTCTGGAACGACGCCGACATGGAGAAGATGGTTTCGCCGTGCTGGATGGCGTTGACTCGCCTGGTGCAAAACGAGCCGCCGTCGCGCAGTCGCTCGACGAGAAAAACCGTGGGCGCCTTGGCATCTCCGGGCCGGATGAAGTACCCGTGCAGCGAGTGCACCAGAAAGTGCGGCTCGACGGTGCGCACCGCCGACACCAGCGACTGGCCCGCCACGTGACCGCCGAAGGTGCGCTGAAAGAAACCCGATTCCGGGCTGAACACGCTACCGCGGTAGATGTTGACCTCCAGTTGCTCGAGATCAAGAATCTTTTCGATCGACACGCTATGACCGTCTGCTCTTCGCGCAAGCGCTCATCGCCGTTGTCACCAGCCGCGTTCAGCCAGGCGATGTGGCGTGGCGATCTCCTCCACGTTGATGCCGACCATCGGCTCGCCGAGCCCACGCGACACCCGGGCCAGCACATCGGGATCGTCGAAGAAGGTGGTGGCCTTGACGATCGCGGCGGCGCGCTGGGCCGGGTCGCCGGATTTGAAGATGCCCGAGCCCACGAAAACCCCTTCGGCACCGAGCTGCATCATCATCGCGGCGTCGGCCGGGGTCGCGATGCCGCCGGCGGTGAACAGCGTGACCGGCAGCTTGCCGGCCCGCGCCACCTCCACGACGAGGTCATAGGGCGCCGCGAGTTCCTTTGCCGCAACGTACAACTCGTCGTCCGACAATGAGCCCAGCCGGCGGATCTCTCCGCCGATCGCGCGCATATGGGTGGTGGCGTTGGACACGTCGCCGGTGCCGGCTTCACCTTTCGAGCGGATCATCGCCGCGCCCTCGTTGATCCGCCGCAGCGCCTCACCGAGGTTGGTGGCCCCGCAGACGAACGGCACGGTGAACTTCCACTTGTCGATGTGGTGGGTGTAGTCAGCCGGGGTCAGCACTTCGGATTCGTCGATGTAGTCCACGCCCAGGCTCTGCAGGATCTGCGCCTCGACGAAATGCCCGATACGGGCCTTGGCCATCACCGGGATGGTGACCGCGGAGATGATGCCCTCGATCATGTCCGGGTCGCTCATCCGTGAGACGCCGCCCTGGGCGCGGATATCGGCTGGCACCCGCTCCAGCGCCATCACCGCGACGGCGCCGGCGCCCTCGGCGATGCGGGCCTGCTCCGGCGTGACGACGTCCATGATGACGCCGCCCTTGAGCATCTCGGCCATCCCGCGCTTGACCCGCGCGGTTCCGGTCTGCGGGCTGCCGTTCGACCCGGTATCCATACCGACCAAGTCTAGTGGCGGAGGGCAAACGGTATTTACGCGCCTCAGCGGATGGACTGCAGCTGGCGGGCCCGATCCGGGTTGCCGGCCAGCGCAATCGCCTCGGCGAGCAGTTCGGCGAGCTGCAGCGGGTACACCGTCTCGCCGGCCGCCACCAGGTCGGCGATGTCGGCAGCATCACACCAGCGGTGGCAGTGGATGTAGCGGTTCTCCAGCTCGGTCCGCCCGGTGGTGGACGGCTCGAACCGTCGGGTCCGGTAGACGAAGAAGAACTCCTCGCTGTCGATCGCCGAGCCGTTGAAGTCGAACACCGCGTCGCGCCGCCAGATCGGGCCGATCATGTCAGCCGGATCGACACGCAAACCGGTCTCCTCGCCCAACTCACGGGCGGCGGCCTCGGCCAACGACTCACCGTCGCCGGCCCGACCGCCGACGGTGAACCACCATCGCGGCGCGGGGTTTTCAGGACCTGCGGACGCTGCGGGGTCAGACCCGCACAGCAGCAACACCGCGCCGGTTTCGTCGAGCAACACCACCCGCGCCGAGGTTCGCCGGTCGGCCGCAGGTTGATCGCCGTGCCGCAGCGCGTGCGACCGCTCAGCTATCTCGAAATAGCTTGGCAGCGAAGCGGTTCCACCTAAGCGCAGCAGCCGAACCAGGCGTCTCTCGCGCAGCGCCAGGGTGTCGCGGACCGCGTCGTTGTGGAATCGGCGGGCCAGCAGCACCCGCGCTTCGGCGTCGGCCAGCTCGGCGATCAGTCCCGCCGGCACCGATGCCGGATCGACCATCGCCAGCGCGGCCGACAGGTTGTTCTCGCATGCCTCGCGAGCCTGCCGGGGGGCGCATTCGGCGGCATCGGCCAGCGCCGCTAACTGCTTGGCGGCTGAGCCCGCCGCAACCGCGCGGGCCACCACGGCACGGCGGCCCAGCGCGCCGTCGAGGGCCTGCCAGGACAGGTCGTAGCGTACGTGCAGCCGGTCTAGCCGATTGGCGGTTTCATACCCCCAAGCGCCGAACGCGACCAGCACCGTCAACAGCACGGCCAGCGCGATGACCAGCACGATCGTCGGTGTCATCAGCTCGCCACCTGGACCTTGATGCCGACGGCGGCGACCGTCTCGTAGACCCGCATGATCTGGTTGGCCACCACCGCCCAGTCGTAGCGGCGCACCGCATCGGCGCCCGCCGCGATGTAGCGCTTGGCCAACCGATCGTCCTCCAGCACCGCGACCAGGCCGGCAGCCAGCGCGGCGCTGTCTTCGACCGGCACCAGTCGACCCGCATCGCCATCATGCAGCACCCGCCGGAACGCGTGCAGACCGCTGGCCACCACCGGGGTACCGGCAGCCATCGCCTCGACGAGCACGATGCCGAAACTCTCGCCGCCGGTATGCGGCGCACAGTAGACGTCGGCGCTGCGCAGCGCCGACGCCTTGGCGGCGTCGTCCACTTGGCCCAGGAAGCGCAAGTGGCCCGCCAATCCGCCGGCTTTGCTGCGCAATTCGTCTTCATCGCCGCGGCCCACGATCAGCACCTGGACGCCGGGGAGGTGCTCGACCAGGGTGGGCAGCGCGTCGATCAGGACGGCCACACCCTTGCGGGGTTCGTCATAGCGGCCCAAGAACAGCACCGTCTTGCCGGGCCGCGGATACCCGTCGAGCAGTGGCGCGCCGGCATACGAGGCCACGTCGACGCCGTTGGGAATCTCGACCGCGTCCGATCCGAGCGCTTCCATCTGCCAGCGCCTGGCCAGGTCGGAGACCGCGATCCGGCCGACAATCTTCTCGTGCCAGGGCCGCAGCAAACCCTGGAACACCGTCAGCGTCAGCGATTTGGTGGTCGAGGTGTGAAAGGTCGCCACGATCGGCCCCTCGGCCACCCGCAGCGCCCACATCGACAGGCTCGGCGCATTCGGCTCATGCAGATGCAGCACGTCGAAGTCGCCGTCAGCCAACCAGCGCCTGACCTTGCCGTGTACGGCCGGGCTGAACTGCAGCCGGGCCACCGAACCGTTGTAGGGAATCGGGAAGGCCCTACCGGCGGAGACGACGTATTCGGGCAGCGCGGCATGCCGGCCTGGCGAAGCCGGCGCCAGCACGCTGACGTCCTGGCCGCGGGCGCGCATCACCTCGGCGAGCTGCAAGACATGCGACTGCACCCCGCCCGGCACGTCGAACGAGTACGGACACACCATGCCGATTCGCATCAGGTCTCCGCCAATCGGGCCCGTCGCTCGTCGGACAGATCTGCCAGCCACTGCGGCTGCAGCATATGCCAGTCGGCGGGATATTCGGCGATGTTGCGGGCAAAGACCTCGGCCAGCGCCTGGGTGATGACGCCGACGTCGCCGCTGGCGCATTCCAGCTTCGGGTAGATCTCGAACCGGCTCCCGTCGCTCTCGTACCAGCTATGTACCGGCAGCAGCGCCGCCCCGGTTTCGATCGCCAGCTTCGCCGAACCGGCCGGCATCCTGGTTGGTTCGCCGAAGAAATTCACCTGGACCCCGTTGCGGGTGAGGTCGCGCTCGGCCATCAGGCACACCACCTTGTTGTCCCGCAGTCGTTCGCTGAGCAGCTGGAAGGGTGGCTGCTCGCCGCCGGACAGGGGGATCACCTCGAAGCCCAGGCTCTCCCGGTACTCGATGAACCGCCGGTACAGCGACTCGGGTTTGAGCCGCTCGGCGACGGTGGTGAACTTGCCGCGAGTCTGGGTCAGCCACACCCCGGCCATATCCCAGTTGCCGCTGTGCGGCAACGCCAGCACCGCACCGCGGCCCTCGGCCAGCGCTGCGTCGAGGTGTTCTTGCCCCACAGCCGTTTTGGCGAGTTCTTGGCCCAACGCGTGGTGATCCATCGTCGGCAACCGGAACGCCTCGCGCCAGTAACGGGCATAGGACGCCAGCGACGCCCGCATCAGGCTGCCCGGCACTTCTTTCGGCGGAACACCGATGACACGCGCCAGATTCTTGCGCAGCTGGGCCGGTCCCCCGTTGCGGGACGCATACAGCGCTCCGGCGTCGAAAACGTTGCGCGCGGCGAATTCCGGCATCACGCGCACCGCCATCCACCCGGCCGCATAACCCCAGTCGGTCATCCGGCTTGCCAGCGGAAAACCGCTGACCCCAGGCAGTTTCAGGCCCGCCGGGACAAAATTCACGGCTCGCTCTTCCCCGGTTCTTGCCCCCGGCCGGCCGGGGGCATCGGATCGGCCGCGCCGGGCGAATGTCGCACGGCGTGCAACCGCTGAGCGCAGGTGATCATGCTGGCCACGGCCAACAGCCACATCGCCACGTGCAGCGCCCACGGCAACGGAAACACCGGTAGGTCCGACAATCCCGCCCCGACGAGCACGATGATCAACCGTTCCGGCCGTTCGATGAAGCCGCCGCCACCGCGCAGCCCGCTGGCTTCGGCGCGGGCCTTGATGTAGGAGATCACCTGCGAGGTGACCAGGCAGATCAACGTCGCCACCACCAGCTTCGGGCTGTGCAGGCCGAAGGCCGCCCACCAGGCCAGTCCACAAAATACCGCACCGTCGCTGATGCGGTCGCAGGTGGCATCCAGCACGGCACCGAACCGGCTGCCGCCCCCACTTTCCCGCGCCATCGCCCCGTCGACCAAGTCGAACATCACGAAAAACCAGATCACCAACGTGCCGGCGAACAGCCGGCCGGTCGGAAACAGCGTTAACGCGGCCAGCACCGCGGCGGCGGTGGCGATGATCGTGACGCTGTCCGCGGTGAAGCCGGCCCGCAGGAACGCCCGGGCCACCGGTGTGGTGACCCGCGCGACGCCCTCACGCGACAGTAACTTGCTCACGGTTGCTTTTCCCACGCGGTGGCCAGTAGACGACGGGTGTCGCGCAGCAACTGCGGGATGACCTTCGAGTCGCCGATGATCGTGATGAAGTTGGCGTCGCCACCCCAGCGCGGCACCACATGCACATGCAGATGTTCGGCCAGTGAACCGCCCGCCGATGCCCCCAGGTTCAAGCCGACATTGAAACCGTGCGGCCGAGACACACTCTTGATGACGCGGATCGCCTTCTGCGTGAACGCCATCAGCTCGGCGGTCTCCTTGTCGGTGAGATCTTCCAGTTCGGATACCCGCCGATACGGCACCACCATCAAATGCCCGGGGTTGTATGGGTAGAGGTTGAGCACGGCGTAGACCAGTTCACCGCGGGCGACCACCAGACCGTCCTCGTCGGGAAGCTGCGGAATGTCGGAGAACGGCTGTGCGCGGCTGCTGATGTCCTGCTTCAGCGGCCCCTCGGCCAGGTAGCTCATTCGGTAGGGCGTCCACAACCGCTGTAGGTGGTCGGATTCACCGACGCCTCTATCGACGATCGCGTCGTCATCAGCCACGGTTGTTCACCTTGACCAAATCAGCAGTGGGAGCTGAGTTTTCGCGTTCGGCAATCCACCGCGTAATGGCGCTCACCGCTTCGTCGCGTGCAACCCCGTTGATCTGGGTGCGGTCGCCGAACCGGAAACTCACCGCGCCGGCCTCGACGTCGCGGTCGCCGGCCAGCAGCATGAACGGCACCTTTTGGTTGGTGTGGTTGACGATCTTCTTGGCCATCCGATCGTCGCTGGAATCCACCTCGACACGTATGCCCTGCGACTTCAGCTGCGCGGCAACGTCTTCCAGGTAGGCGACGTGATCATCGGCAACCGGGATGCCGACCACCTGAACGGGCGCAAGCCATGCCGGAAACGCGCCGGCATAGTGCTCGGTGAGGATGGCGAAAAACCGCTCGATCGACCCGAACAATGCCCGGTGGATGAGCACCGGCCGCTGCCGCGAACCGTCGCTGGCGGTGTATTCCAGCTCAAACCGCTCGGGCATGTTGAAGTCGAGCTGGATGGTCGACATCTGCCAACTTCGGCCCAACGCATCCTTGACCTGCACCGAGATCTTCGGGCCGTAGAACGCCGCGCCGCCCGGGTCGGGAGCCAAATGCAGGCCGGAGGCTTCGGCGACCTCGCGCAGCACGTCGGTCGCCTCCTCCCAAACCTCCTCGGAGCCCACGTACTTGTCCGGATCCTTGGTCGACAACTCCAAGTAGAACTCCTCGAGCCCGTAGTCGGCCAGTAGGTCGAGGACGAAGCGCAGCAGCGAGGCCAGCTCGTCGCGCATCTGCTCGGGTGTGCAATAGATATGTGCGTCGTCCTGGGTCATACCGCGAACGCGGGTCAGCCCGTGCACGACGCCGGACTTCTCGTACCGGTAGACGGTGCCGAACTCGAAGAGCCGCAACGGAAGTTCCCGGTATGAGCGGCCGCGGGCCCGATAGATCAGATGGTGCATCGGGCAGTTCATCGGCTTGAGGTAGTAGTCCTGGCCCGGCTTGCGCACCGTTCCGTCGTCGTTGAACTCTGCGTCGAGGTGCATCGGCGGGAACATGCCATCGGCGTACCAGTCCAAGTGGCCGGACGTTTGGAACAGTTGCGCCTTGGTGATGTGCGGGGTGTTGACGAACTCGTAACCCGCCCGGGCATGTTTCCGTCGCGAGTAGTCCTCGAGCTCGGCGCGCACGATCCCGCCCTTAGGGTGGAAAACCGCTAGGCCAGAACCGATTTCGTCGGGAAAGCTGAACAGATCCAGTTCGACACCCAGTTTGCGGTGGTCGCGGCGCTGCGCTTCTTCGAGCAACTGCAGATGGTGGTCGAGCGCCTCCTGCGACTCCCACGCCGTGCCGTAGATGCGCTGCAGGCTGGCGTTGTTCTGGTCGCCACGCCAGTAGGCTGCAGAACTTCTGGTCAGCTTGAACGCCGGGATGTGCTTAGTGGTGGGGATGTGCGGTCCGCGGCATAAATCGCCCCAGACCCGTTCCCGGGTGCGGGGATTGAGGTTGTCGTAAGCGGTGAGCTCGTCGCCGCCCACCTCCATGACGTCGGGGTCGCCGGACTTGTCGTCGACGAGTTCGAGCTTGTAGGGCTCCTTAGCCAGCTCCTCGCGCGCCTGCTCCTTGGATTCATAGACCCGCCGGGAGAACAGCTGCCCCGCCTTGAGGATCTGACGCATCCGCTTTTCCAGCGCCTCCAGATCCTCCGGCGTAAATGGATCCGCCACGTCGAAGTCGTAGTAGAAGCCGTCGGTGATCGGCGGCCCGATGCCCAACTTGGCGTTCGGGAACATGTCTTGGACGGCCTGGGCCAACACGTGTGCGGTCGAGTGTCGGATGACGCTTCGCCCGTCGTCGGTGTTGGCCGCCACCGGGGTGACCTCAGCGTCCTGTGCGGGAATCCAGCTCAAGTCGCGCAGCTTGCCCTCGGCGTCGCGCACCACCACGATCGCGTCGGGGGCACCGCGGCCCGGCAGACCCGCGTCCCGCACCGCGGCGGCCGCGGTCGTCCCGGCAGCCACCCAGATCGGGGCTGCTGGGGCGGGGTGTGCGAGGGCGGTCATCGACGCGGTCTCCATGGCTTTCGGGTGTTCAGAGGACCCGACCATGCTATCGGGATGGCGTCGATGCCCCCCAGGCCGACGGTCCGGTCCTTAGGGCTGGCCGGGTTTGAGCAACACAAAGAGCGCCTCGCCCTCGGTCAGCACCTCCTCGCCGTCGCTCAACCGGCCCGACACGAAGATCTTGCGTCCCTCCACCCGGTCGACTCCGGCGTCGATCTGCAGCTCCTTTTCGATCGGGACAACCTGGCGGTAATTGATATGCAGGTATGCGGTGCGCTGACGTGGGCCGCCGGTGATCACCCCGGATGTCATACCCAAGACCGAGTCGAATAAAAGCCCGAGCGCGCCGCCGTGCACGGCGCTGTTGCGTCCGAGGTGAAACCGCCGGAAACGCGCCCAGCCTTGGATGCGGCCGTCGTCCGTTCTGCGCACCTTCATCGGCACCGGCAGGATGTTGCCGCGGTTCGGTAGGTCCATCCGGCGGCCCGACGGCGTCGTCCATTCGTCGACGTCGAAGGGGCTGAGCAGGTCAGACACCTTCTCGATCAGGTCGGCCGCCTCGCTGATCACCTCGTCGGGCGCGTCTACCGCTCGGGCGTGATCCTGCAGGACACGCACCGATTCGATGAACCGGCCGTAGTCGGGCCCGCCTCTGGTCGTGGGTTCGGGCGGATTGAATCCGCCGCCCGGGTGTCGCATATGTTCGCCGGCCACCAGAACACCGTATTGGGTGGCCGTGCAGCCGCGGCAGCTAGTTGTCCTGTGCGGCGCCGGCAGCGGCCAGCGTCTCGAATTCCTCGTCGCTGAGCCTTATCTCGGCGGCGGCCACGTTCTGTTCCAGGTGGTCGACGCTGGACGTGCCGGGAATGGGCAGCATCACCGGCGATCGCTTCAGCAGCCAGGCCAGCGCCAGCTGCGAGGGCGTCGCGTCATGACCGGCCGCGACCTTCTGCAGCGGACCATCGGGGGCCGCCAGCGGCCCGGCGGCCAGCGGGAACCACGGGATGAAGGCGATGCCCTGGCTGGTCGCGGCGTCCAGCAGCGGTTCGGCGGTGCGAGCGGCCAGGTTGTACATGTTCTGCACCGACACGATCGGGGTGATCTGCTGTGCGGCGGTGAGCTGATCGATGTCGACCTCGGACAGGCCGATATGCCGGATCTTGCCTTCCTTCTGCAGCGCGACGAGTTCGCCAACCTGGTCGGCCAGCGGGAAGTTGGCGTCGATGCGGTGCAGCTGGAACAGGTCGATGGTCTCGACGCCGAGGCGGCGCAGACTCATTTCGCATTCCTGACGCAGATAACTGGGGTTGCCCAGCGGAATCCACACGTCCGGCCCGGTCCGCAGCAGCCCGGCTTTGGTTGCGATGACCAGTCCCTGATGAGACGAGTAGGGATGCAGCGCCTCGCGGATGATGTCCTCGGATATGTAGGGACCGTACGAGTCGGCGGTGTCGATGAAGTTGACGCCGAGCTCGACAGCGCGGCGCAGCACCCGCACGGCTTCGCCGCGGTCGGCGGGCGGGCCCCAGACGCCCTTGCCGGTCAGTCGCATTGCGCCGAAGCCGAGCCGGTTGACCGTTAGCTCGCCGCCGAGGGTGAAGGTTCCGGATGCTTGAGCTGGTTGTGCGGTGTCGGTAGCCACGGTTACGACCGTACGCCCGCGCCTGGCAAGCTAAGGCAGGTGGACTTGTACACGATGAGTAACATGCCGCTGACCTATCCCGAAGTCGGTGCGACCGCCGGCCCTCCGCCGCCGGGATACCGCCATCTCGGCTTTGTGACCCAGATCGGCGCAGGTCACCAGCGTTTCGAGGAGGCCGCTGATGCGGTCATGCACTGGGGTATGCAGCGCGGCGCCGGATTACGCGTCCAGGCCACCAGCGACGTGGTCGAGGTTGGCGCGGTGGTGCTGGTCAAGATGGGTTTCCTGAAAGCACCTTGCCGCGTGGTGTACGTCATCGACCAACCCGACGTGCGGGGCTTTGCCTATGGCACCCTGCCCGGACACCCCGAGTCGGGTGAGGAACGGTTCGTGGTGCGCCACGACCCGGTCACCGCCGCGGTGTACGCCGAGGTCTCGGCGTTCTCCCGGCCGATGACCTGGTGGAGCAAAGCCGGCGGCCCGTTAACGTCGCTGGCCCAGCGGGTGATCGCCAAACGCTACATCCACGCGGTGTGACGCGGCTCCCGGTTCGCGACACTTAAACCCTTGAGACGAATCGCCGATGCGGTTCGCAATGGATTAAGTCTCGGCGAACGTGTCGGTCCAACATGACACCGTTCGCCCATGACTGATGTGTTTAGAGGCAGCGACGCCGTCCGGCACGGCAGACTAAGCCCCTATCAGCTGCGGACCGGATACCGGGCAATCCATCCCAACATCTACTTGCCGGATTGGGCGGCCGCGTCGCTTCGAACGCGTTCAGAAGCGGCGTGGCTATGGTCCGGCGGACGTGGGGTGTTGGCCGGACTAGCTGCCGCGGCATTGCACGGCTCGAATTGGATCGACGACGACGAGCCAATCGAGTTGATCTGGCGTAACCCGCATCCCCCGGCCAGCGTAATCACCCGAAACCAACGGCTAGCCGGCGACGAGATCACCCATGTCGCACGGTTGCCGGTCACCACCCCTGCACGCACTGCCTACGACCTGGCGCGGCAGCTGCCGCGCGGGGACGCGGTGGCACGGCTTGATGCGCTGATGCGCGCCACCCCGTTTTCGATGGAGGATGTGCTGTTACTAGCCAAGCGATATCCGGGCGCTCGTGGCCTGCGACGCCTACGAACGGCACTGCCACTTGTCGACGGCGGGTCCGCATCACCGAAGGAGACCTGGCTACGACTGCTGCTCATCGACGCACACCTTCCTCTACCCAGTACGCAGATACCGGTGCATGAGAATTGGCGACTGGTCGGCGTCCTGGATCTGGGCTGGGAGAAATACCAGCTGGCCGTCGAGTACGACGGGGATCATCACCGCACCGATCGCCGCCAGTACGTCCGAGACCAGCGCCGCCTTCGCAAACTAAAAGCCATGGGATGGATCGTCATTCGGGTGATCGCCGAAGATACGCCCGAGGATGTGATCCGGCGGGTCCGCGAGGCACTCGCCCTACGCGGCTACCGCGACACTTAAACCGCTGCGACGACTCGCCGATGCGGTTCGCAATGGCTTAAGTCTCGGCGCTAACCCCAGGCCGCGAGCAGTTTTTCGGCGCCCTCGCAGAGCCGGTCGATGACCTGGCCCACCGGTGCGACACCGGTGACCATCCCGACGCCCTGGCCCGCATCCACCGGGGCGGTTCGACGATCGTCGGAGGCGATCGCGGCGGAGAGTTCGTTCTCGGCGTCGGGATCGTCGGCCAGCGCGGCTTCGTGACCGCTCCACCGCGCGACAAAGTCGTTGCGCAACACCCGCGACGGGAAGCGCTTCGACCACGGCAGTCCCCGAACGATGTCGAACACCCGGGTGCTGGTCGTGTCGGTCTCGCGGGCCGCGACCAACGCGCGACGGGACCCGTCGCTCGTCAGCGCCTCCGGACTGGCCGACAAGACAGTGCCTAACCACGCGCCGCTGGCGCCGGCGGCCAGCACGGCTGCCAGGCTTCGCGGAGAGGCGATTCCTCCGGCTGCCAGCACCGGCACCGATACGACGTCCAACACGGCGTCGAGCAGTGGGAGGGTGCCGATCGTCGCATCCCCGTGGCCCCCACCTTCGGAACCACGAGCCACCAGGAGATCGATCCCGGCATCTTGGGCCCGCTGAGCCTCGACGCTATTGTAAACCTGTGTGGCCGCGGCGATCCCAGCATCGTGGGCGGGCTCGACCCATGACAAGTCAGTTCCAAAGCTGACTGAGACAAGCACGGGCTGCGCGGCCAGCGCGGCATCGAGCAGCTCCGGCTCCTTGCGGATCACCCAGTCCACCAAGCCAATTCCGAATGTTCCACGCACGTACGGCAATTCGGCATGCAGCGACGACGTCGACCCGGCAGTGCCCATGCCGACCATGCCCAGTCCACCGGCGGCGGTCACCGCGGCGGCAAGCCCTCCGCCGGCAACGCCGCCCATCGGCGCGTTGACAATGGGCACCCGCAGGCCCATGTGCCGGGACCACGGCGTCGACAGCATCTGACTACGCGGAAGGGAGGCTCTTGAAGACGGTCAGCATGACCACCGAATCGTCGACGGCCTGTACCGAATGCCGTTGCGGCGGGATTACAACGTAGTCGCCGGTCTTGCCGTCCCACACGTCCTCACCGGCGGTGAGGTGCACATGTCCTTGCAAGACCTGCAGTGACGCCTGTCCGGGGCTGTCGTGTTCGGAGAACTCATGCCCGGCAAGTAACGCCATCACGGTCTGCCGCAGTTCGTGGGTGTGCCCCCCATGCAGTGTGTGCGCGGCCCGCCCACTGTGTGTCTGCCGTGCCTCTGCCAGCTTTTCGGCGGCCAGGCTGGTCAGCGAAATGGTTTGCATCAATATCCTTCGGTCGGCTCGGTTGTCCTCAGCTGGATAGTAGAAGAATCCCACCCGCGGCCAATGCCAGCGCCGCGCCGGCTGACGGCGGGCTTGCCATAGTGGCCACCAAGACGACGATGGCCAGCACCATGCCCAGCCAGACGAAGACAACTGCGACTGCTATGGCGGGCGCGAGGCTCACGTCGCCGTGATCTGCCGGGTGAGGTGCACCAGACACAGATCCGGCTCGACGAAGGCGTCCAGCCGATCTGCGGTGACCGGCGCCTCCCAAGTTTCCAGCGCTCCCTGCATGAGCCCCAAGTGGATCGGACAAATGATGGCCTTCTGGCTTTCCGCCAGTTCCAGAAACGGGCAGCTCCGCAATCCCAGCTGCTCGTCTCCGCGACGCTCAGGGGCAAAGCCGAGCTCGTCGAGTAAACCGACCAGGTGCTCGATCGATTCATCCGCGTCGGGCGCCCCGGCCGTGGTCGGAGGCGGCGGTTTCAGCTGCAGACCCCACTCGCGACCGGCAGCCAGCGCCCTGGCATATGCGTCCCGATCACCGGCCAGACCCATGGCAAGGATCTCGGCCAGCAGCTGATAGTGCCGCGGGCCGCCGGGATCCATCCGCCGAGTCGCACGGAACATCAGCGCCGGCCGGCCCGGCCCTTTGCGGTCCGGCGCGACATGTTCCACCCGGCCCGTGCCGACCAAAGTGTCGAGATGGAAACGAACGGTGTTGGGATGCACGTCCAGCGTGTCGGCGATCGCGACGATGCTCATCGGAGAATCCGCCGCCCGCAATACCCTCAGGACGTCGAGGCGGCGACCTGCGGAGTGCTTTGCTGATTTGGCGACGGCGCTCATTCTCCCGAACATTCTGCTCTCGGCAGGCCGCCGATCAGCTCGGTTTCGCGATAAAGCCGTGTTGTTAATCAGCCTGTTCGAAGACGCCTTGGGCGATGCGGAAGGCGGCATTGGCGTCCGGCAAACCGCAGTAAACCGCGGTCTGGAGCAGGACCTCTTTGATTTCCTCCCGCGATAGCCCATTGCGCAGTGCGGCTCGGATATGCAGCGCAAGCTCCTCGTCACGGCCCCGAGCGATCAGCGCCGTCAGCGTGATCATCGAACGACTGCGCCGGTCCAGGCCGGGACGCGTCCAGATTGTGCCCCAAGCGAATTCGGTCACCAGCGTCTGAAAGTCACGGGTGAAGTCGGTGGTCCGCGCAGCCGCCTGCTCGACGTAGCTGTCGCCGAGCACCTCCCGGCGCACGGCCATGCCTCGGCCATAGGGGGATTCGGTCATCTGGCTCTTATTCTCCTCAGCTGGGCCAACACGTCGGCGATTCGGGCGGGCTGCTCGGCCGGCGCGAGATGGGCGGCCTGTGCCACCTCGATGAACCGTCCGCGTGTCACGTGGCTGGCGATGTACCGCAGCGAATCGGGCGGCGTGGCAATGTCGTTGGCGCCAGCGACAGCAACGATCGGGGTATCGATTTCGCCGAGGCGATGACGGGCGTCGAACTCGGCGAGCGCCTCACAGGTGCGTGCATAGCCGTCGTCGTCGACCCGGCGCAGGGTGTCCACCAGCGCCCGGGCTGACGCGGGATCGCGCTCGAAGAATCCGGGAGCGAACCACCGGCGAATCGACAGTGCCACCACTTCGCCAGTTCCGGCACTGCGAACGACTTTGGCCCGGGACTGCCAGTCGTCCGGGTCGCCGATTCGCGCCGCCGTGCAGATCAGCGCGGCAGACACGATGCGCTCAGGATGCCCGAGCAGCAGCTGAAGTCCGACGGCGCCGGCGACCGAGACACCGGCATAGGTGAACGGCCGTCGGCCGATCTTGCCTTCCACGAGCTTAATGACACTGGCTGCGAGGTCTTCGATGGTGAAAGCGTCCCTCGGCCGCGGGCTGGCGCCGTGGCCGGGAAGGTCCCAGCCGATGACGTGATAGATGCCCGCCAAACGTCCGGCCACGCCAGACCACAGGCCTGCGACCGAGGTGCCCAACGACGGGCCAACCACCAACGGCGGCAGATCCGGTGACCCGCCCAGATGCGAGCCGCGAATTCGCGGGGCAGTCACGGGCGTTCCTTGACTATCCGCTTAGCACGATCCAGGCTCTCGTCGATCAGAGCGTCGCCCGCACCGAAATAGTTGCCGGACGGCGCTTTCCCGACCAGCTCAGCGATCACGCGTTGCTCGCCGAGAACGTCGACGCTGCCGAGGTTTCTGGCCATCTGCGCCGGATGGACCTGCAAACCGGCCAGCAGTTCGCTGCACTGGGAGCCGGCGACAACAGCTCGCCGGGCAAGAATGCGTAGCGTCTCCCATTCGGCATGCCATGAGCCGTCGGGACGTTCGTCGTTGGCCAGTGCGGCGGCGGTGTGCAATGTCGCGCCCAGCGACGGCGCAGAAATCGCTGCGCGGCGAATCAGGATGGACAACACCGGGTTACGCTTCCGCGGCATGCTCGATGATCCGCCGCGACCTCCGGATGCGGGTTCGCTCAGTTCGGCGATCTCCGGCCGGACCAGCGTCACGACGTCCGACGCGATGCGACCCCAGGCGTCGGTGCATCCGATCAACGCATCGCCGATCGCGGTGACTGGTGCGCGGGTGGTGTGCCAGGGCATCCGGACAGCCAAACCCAAAGTCGCTGCGGTGTTTTGCACCAGCTCCACCGAGATTGCGCCGGGATTTGGGTGACCAGCCAGCGCAGCCAACTCAGTTGCGGCGGCCAGCGTGCCGCCCGCGCCACCGATCTGGACCGGGATGGTTAGCGCACTGAGTTGTTGATATGCGTCGACAACGCCGTTGCACCAGGTCGC
Organism: uncultured Actinomycetota bacterium; assembly: GCA_963720085.1. Taxonomy (GTDB): domain Bacteria; phylum Actinomycetota; class Actinomycetes; order Mycobacteriales; family Mycobacteriaceae; genus Mycobacterium. The sequence goes on along the minus strand of CAVRER010000080.1, from coordinate 180,760 downwards.
CGCCTTGACTCCGAAAGTTGTGGGCACCGCATGCTGGGTCAGGGTGCGAGCCACCATGCGGGTGTCGCGGTGCGTCGCCGCAAGCCCCGACAGGGCTGAAATCTGTTCGGCCAGTAGTGACTTCAACTCATCGACGACGGCCCGAGTGGCCAGCATCAAGCCGGTGTCGATCACGTCCTGGCTGGTAAGGCCGCGGTGAATCCACCGCCCGACCTCCGCGCTCGCCCGGTCACGAAGCAGTGCCACCAACCCGATTACGGGGCTGCCGCCATCCTCCGATTCGGGCGCGAGTAACTCGCAGTCGCCGGTGCTCACCAGGCCGGAAAGGTCAGCGCCGCTGCACTGATCCGGCGCCAGCCCCGCGGCGACCAGTGCATCCCGCCAGGCCGATTCGACCGCGACCATCGACGCCAGCAGCGTCGCGTCGGACATCAGCGCCCCGGCGCGCTGGTCTCCCGGCCACAACAGGTTGGTCATCACGAATCACCGCGGTAGGCCAGAAACACGGTCTCGCTGCGGCCCTGAAGGTGAATATCGAAGCGGTATCCGCTCTTTTCGGCCGCGCAGATCAGGGTTTGTCGTCGGGCGCCGTCCAGAGCGTTCAACAGCCGATCAGCGTCAAGGTCGACATCCGGCAGGTAGGCGCGGGTGAAAACCCGGTTCAATAGTCCGCGGGCAAAGACGGTGATCGCGAAGAACGCCGGTCGCCCGGCCGGCGCGCCGGGTGTCAACGTAGTGAAGCTGTAGTTGCCGGTGGCGTCGGTTGCGCATCGGCCCCAGCCGGTGAACGTCTGGCCCTCGCGCCGCAGCGAGCCCTCCTGTCGGACGATGCGGCCATCGGCTCCGCGCTGCCACAACTCGATGAGGGCGTCGGGCACGGCATCACCGGCACCGTCGTAAACCGTCCCGTGCAACCGGATGGCGCCGGCTTGCGTATCGCCGACCAGCTGGTTGTCGCCAGCGTACGGCAAGGCACAGTGAAAAAACGGCCCGACGGTTTGCCCTGGGGTGCAAGCTAATTCAGCCATGGTCACCGTTTGGCTCGGTCCAGGTTCGCCAACTGCCGGCCACGACGATGTCCCACCGGTAGCCGGTCGCATACTCGGGCTCAGTCAGATCATGGTCATAGGTTGCGATCAATCGTTGGCGTGCAACGGGATCCACGATGGACTGGTAGATCGGATCCAAACCAAACAAGGGATCGCCGGGAAAATACATCTGGGTGACCAGACGCTGGGTGAAAGCAGTTCCGAATACCGAGAAGTGAATGTGCGCTGGCCGCCAGGCATTTTGGTGATTCCGCCATGGGTAGGGGCCCGGCTTGATGGTAACGAAGCGATACGTTCCGTCGGGCCCGGTCAGGCAACGGCCCACCCCGGTAAAGTTCGGATCAATCGGCGCCGGGTGCTGGTCGAGTTGGTGGTTGTAACGGCCGGCGGCGTTGGCTTGCCAGATCTCCACGAGTTGGCCCGCCACCGGCCTACCCGTTGTCTCGAGCAGCCGCCCGGTCACGATGATGCGCTCCCCAATGGGCTCCCCGGGGTGGCCGGCGGTGAGGTCGGCATCCAGGGGGTCGACGTCCTGGCGGCCGAAGCACGGCGCCCAGCATTCGACCTCCTCTGGATCGACGCAGACGAATGCAGACCGCGGATGGCGCAGCCTGCTGCTGCGATATGGCGGGTAGTCCAGCAGCGGCTGCGGCTCATCTTTCCCCTGGTAGTCGGCCGCGATGCGGGCGATCTGCGCGGTAATCGCGCGCTGGGACATAGCGCGGGCCGGCTCTGCTGCAGCCTTCATCAAAGCTGACGCTACGCGAGAATCCGCTGCCCTCAACCGCCTTCGCGGGATTTCCGCTACGTATCCGCCATAGTGTGGTGCCATGCCGCGTGACTACATCTACGACCAGGGGTTCTTGCAGGAGCGGGCGCGCCTGGCTGGGATCGAGAGCCTGTGGGATCCGGGAAGCCAACGGCTGCTCGACGACCTCGGCATCGGTGCAGGCTGGCGGTGCCTGGAAGTCGGTGCGGGCGGCGGCTCGCTGGTGGATTGGATGGCCGGTCGCGGCGCCACAGTGCTCGCGATCGATATCGACACTCGTTTCGTCGAGCCACTCGCCGGCGACGCGGTCGAGATCCGGCAGGTAGACATCCGGACCGACGAGCTACCGGAACGCGAGTTCGACTTGGTGCACGCCCGGTTAGTGCTCGAGCACCTGACCGAGCGCCGACAAATCCTGGACCGCCTGGCGGCCGCGCTGCGCCCCGGCGGGTGGATGGTCATCGAAGACTACGACTGGACCGGTTTGGGCTTCGAGGACGACGATCCGCGGTTCGACCGGGTGGCCGAAGCCATCATCAGGTTCATGCAGCAGGCCGGATTCGAGCCGCGGTACGGCCGCCGCGTCGTCGCCGACATGGCCGCCGCCGGGCTGACCGATGTTCGCGGCGAGGGCCGCACCCTGATCATCGACTCCCGCTCCCCCGGCTTTGACTTCTTCAGGTTGTCGTTTGAAAGCCTGCGCGACGCGGTGCTGGGTGCCGGCCTGTTGTCGTGCGAAGACGCCGATTGGGCAGCCGCCCGGTTTGCCGAGGACAGGCGAGTGCAGACACCGCTCATGATGGCCGGAATCGGTCGCCGCTGAACGGGTTTCGGCTGTCGCCATGGCGGGCTAGCGGGTTCTACAGGGCCCGCAGCATCGACTTTCTGCCCTGGGTGTTGACCACGCCGTCGGCCTCCGGCATTCTCTATACAGCAGAGCTATCCTCTGTAATACAGACAACCAGTGGGCGAGGCTTGGAGGTCGTCATGGCCAATCACCGCAGTGCCCTCGATAACGTCCTCGGTAACGTTCGGCGCGGGATGATCCCCGCGCACATCTACAACGACAAAGAGCTGTTCGAGCTGGAAAAAGAGCGTCTTTTCAGCCGGGCCTGGCTGTTCGTCGCACACGAATCCGAGATCCCGCAAGACGGCGACTATGTGGTGCGCCGGGTGCTCGACGACTCTTTCATCATCAGCCGCGATGCCAAGGGCGATGTGCGGGCCATGTTTAATATGTGCCTACACCGTGGAATGCAGGTTTGCCGCGCGGAGATGGGCAACGCCTCCAACTTCCGGTGCCCCTACCACGGCTGGACCTACCGCAACGACGGTCGGCTAACCGGTCTGCCATTCCATCGGGAGGCCTACGGCGGCGACGACGGGTTCGCCAAGGAGCAGCCAAACCCTGCTTCCCGCACCGAATCTCGCGAGCTACAACGGCCTGCTCTTCATCAACATGGACCCGTGCGCGCCAACCGCTGGAGGACTTCCTCGGCGACTTCCGGTTCTATCTGGACTTCTACACCAAACAGAGCCGCGGCGGGCTGGAGGTCCGCGGCCCACAGCGCTGGCGAATCAGGGCCAACTGGAAGATCGGCGCCGAGAACTTCGCCGGGGACATGTACCACACTCCCGCAAACCCATGCGTCGATCGTCGAGATCGGCCTTTTCCGCGAACCGAAGGCGCAGAAGCGCAAGGACGGGGCCACCTACTGGGCGCAGTGCGGAGGTGGAACCACCTACAAGCTTCCGCCGGGCAACTTCGAAGAACGCATGCGCTACGTCGGTTACCCCGACGAGATGATCGACCGGATCAAAGACGTCTGGACGCCACAGCAACAGCAACTGGTCGGCGACGACGGGTTCATGATCTCGGCCGCATCGTGTTTCCCGAACCTCAGTTTCGTGCACAACTGGCCCAAGGTGCTCAACGAGGCCGGGGACGGCCGGAAGAATCAAGCTGTCTTGCCGTTCATTTCGATCCGGCTCTGGCAGCCGATCAGCGAGAACGAAACCGAGGTCTGCTCGTGGTTCGCAGTGGACTCCGCGGCCCCGCCGGAGTACAAAAAGAACTCCTACAAGGCCTATCTGATGTGCTTCGGATCGACGGGCATGTTCGAACAGGACGATGTGGAGAACTGGGTGTCGTTGACCAACACCGCCGGCGGCTCGATGGCGCGACGGCTGCTGCTGAACAGCCGGATGGGTTTGCTCTCCGACGACCGCCCGGTCGTCGAGCCGCTGCCTTCCGGATGCGTTTCACGGGCCCGGGCACGCCCAGGTCGGCTACAACGAACACAATCAGCGCGCGTTGCTGCGGTTGTGGGCCGACCATCTGGAGTTGCCGCCGGTGTCCACCGCCATCACCGCCCTCGGCACGGCGGCGACCGATATGACCACCGCACAGCCGGTAACGCCAGTAGGAAAGCCACTGCCGTTCAACGACAATCGGCACCTGCAGGCGCATCAGTTCTTGGTCGACGAAGCCTATCTGCTCGACGCCCAGCAGTACGAGGCATGGCTGGACACCCTGACCGACGACATTCGCTACCTGATGCCGGTGCGGGTCACCACCGCGTTGGGCGCCGGGTTCGACACCTCGCCGGGGATGGCGCACTTCGACGAGGACAAGTACTCGCTGAGCCGGCGGGTTGCCCGGTTCGCCACCGAGCATGCCTGGACCGAGGATCCGCCGTCGCGGATGCGCCACTACATCACCAACGTGCGCACGTTCGCGCTGTGAGGATGACGCACACCTCGTCGTCGAATCCGCGGAACTGCTGTTCCGCAGCCGTGGCGACGTCAACGAGGCCGCACTGGTGTCCTGCGGCCGCCAGGACGTGTTGCGGCGGTGCGGTGATCAACTCAAACTCGCCCGCCGCACCATCCTCGTCGACGAGTCGGTGCTAAGGATGCAGAACCTGGCGGTGTTTCTATGAACGATGGCCTGATGCAGACTTGCTCAACGGCGCGGTGGGCGAACCGCTCACGGTGGCAAACGAATTCACCGAAGTCGTGGTGCGCCGCGTCGATACCCGCAACGGATCGCGACTGCTGATCTGCGCGCCCAAATCCGGTCGATGGATCAGCCTGGACGCGCTGGAGGTCGAGGCGCTGACCCGGCAGAACGCCCGCACGCTGGCCGCGATGGTCGGTAACGCCTAGCGCGCCGCTGCTGCCCGACGACGGCGATCGACCGTGACCGGGTGGCTGGACGGCAAGCGTGCCCTGGTCGTGGGCGCCGGCTCCGGCATCGGCAGGGCCGTCGTCGACGCCTTCCGTGCCGAGGGCGCGAAAGTCGCTGTGCTCGAACGAGATCCAGACAAATGCGACACGCTGCGCCACAAGCTGAAGAAGGTGCCGGTAATCGAAGGCGATGCGACCACTCGCGCAGCCAACGACCTGGCGGTCGCCACCGCGGTCGGACGCCTTCGACGGACTCGACACCCTGGTCAACTGCGTCGGAATCTTCGACTTCTACAAGGGCATCGGTGACATCGATGCCGACGACCTTCCGTCAGCGTTCGACGAGATGTTTCGGACCAACGTGCTCAGCCATCTGCAATCGGTCAAAGCAGCAGTTCCGGCGCTGCAGGCCGAGACCGGATCCTCGATCGTGCTGACCGAGTCCGCGTCGTCGTTTTATCCCGGACGTGGCGGGGTGCTGTACGTGTCGTCGAAGTTCGCGGTGCGCGGACTGGTCAGCCACGCTGGCCCACGAGCTGGCACCGCAGATCCGGGTCAACGGCGTGGCGCCGGGGGGCACGCTGAACACCGACCTGCGCGGTCTGAGCACGTTGGGACAGCACAGCACCCGCCTCGACGACACCCCCAACCGCGCCCGCGATCTGGAGGCGCGCACGCCGCTGAACGTTGCGCTCGACGGCGAAGATCACGCCTGGAGCTTCGTGTTCTTGGCCTCCGACCGCTCCCGCGGCATCACCGGCGAAACCATCCATCCCGACGGCGGATTCGGGCTTGGAGCGCAATCGTGACGCGCGCCGACGACAGTGATCAGGTAGCGATGAGGTGGGGCACCTCCCGCTCGCGGGGGAGAGCGGCGCAATGTGACGATCGACGAGCAACGCGCATTGGTCGCGCAGGCGTGTCGGGTCGCCGCGGCGCGCGGATTGGTCGACGGCATCCTGGGTCATCTGAGTCTGCGGGTAGACGACGAACGGCTGCTGCTTCGATGCCGCAGCGACACCGACACCGGTGTGGCGTTCACCCGGCCCACCGATATCCGGCTCATCGAATTCGACGGCAGCGCAGGCGCTCCCGGAGAACTGGACGGGTATCGGGTTCCCAACGAACTTCCCATCCACGTCGAAACCATGCTGGCCGACCCGCAGCACCGGGCGGTGGCGCACCTGCACCCGCCCGCCGTCGTCGCCGCCGATCTCGCCGGCATCACGATCCGGCCGATCTACGGCGCCTACGACATTCCCGGGGCCTGGCTCGCGCGCGGCGGCGTGCCGGTCTATGAACGCGCGGTGCTGATCCGAAACACCAGGCTGGGCAAGGAGATGGTGGCCGCGATGGGCGGCGCACCGGTGGTGATCTGCCGCGGTCACGGCATCACCAGCGCAGCGGCCACCGTCCAGCAGGCGGTGCTGCAAGCGATCAGCCTCGACGCGCTGGCCCGGATGTCACTGCAGATTCGCGCGGCCGGCGGCACGCTGCGCGATATCGACGACGCGGACTGGGAGGAGCTCCCCGATTTAGGGCCCGGTTTCACCACCGACGCGGCCTGGCGCAGCGAAGTCGCGCGGCTGCCTGCCGACGATGCAGAGCGCGCAGCGCGATGAGGAGGAGGCGGGCAATCAAGTTTGATCAACCCAGCTGATCGCCAATCTCCTTGGCCGCCTCGGTAAGTGCAGCTGCGACCGTGGCGTACTGCGATCGGCTGAGCCGGTGCTGCGGGGCCGCGGCGTTGAGCGCCAACCGCAGCCCCGGCGCCTGGGTCGGGATCGGCACCGCCACCGACGCGACGCCTTCCTCACTCTCCTCGCGGTTGACGGCGTAGCCCTGTTCACGTATCCGGGAAAGCTCGGCTTCCAATTTGGCACGGCTGCCGATCGACCGGTCGGTGATGCGCTCCAAGTTCTCGTCGGGCAGCAGCTGATGCAATTCCGCTTGCGGTAACTGGGCCAGCATGGCCTTGCCCGTCGACGTGCAATGCGCCGGCATGATGCGGCCCAGTCGGGACGCCACCCGCACCGCGGTGGGGCCCTCCACTGCGGCGACGAAACGGACTGCGGCGCCGTCGAGCATCCCGACATGCACCGTCTCGCGCAGGCGTTCGCTCAGGCCGCGCATGATCGGCGTCGACGGTTCCGGCTATGTCGATGCGGCCGAAGATCGCAAACGCCACACCGGTCAACGCCGGGCCCGGCAAATAGGCCTTCGACACCGGGTCCTGGCGGACGAAACCACGGTAAGCCAGCATCGCCAGCAGCCGGTGCGCGGTCGACGACGCCACACCCAGATACCGGGTGGCCTCGCTCAACCGGATCTCGGGCTGCTCCCCCAACAACAGCAGCAGCTTCAACGCCTTGTCGACCGACTCGATCGGGTACTGCGGGCGCAAGTGAATCGGTGGCCGACGCGCCGACCGCCGGGCGCGCCTTTTTCTGCATGACAGAAAACGTACCTGCGATACGGTACGGACAGGATGTCTGTCAACCCATGATCCAGCAGCGCCACGGCCGTGCGGCGGCGTCACTGCTCGGCATCGCAGCGATACTGGCCGCCTGCACCACCTCGGTGACAGGACAGCCGGTCGCAGCGGGTGGCCATCCGCCGCAACCATCCGGTTCGGCGACAAAGCCCACCCGCCCGCCGGTTTCGGCGCGAGATCTGTTGCTGCGCGAGGGTGAACAGACCCCGCTCGGTCCGGCGATGCCGGCTGCAGTTGGCGACACGTTTTTCACCAGTGTGCGTCCACCGGAGTGTGCGGCCGCGGTGTTGTTCAAGGACTCTCCGCTGCGACCCGCCGGATCGTCCGATCACGCCGAGTCGGCCTACACATTCGGTACCTCAGCGATCTACGCCGAATCCGCCGACGTGTACAGCAAAGACCTGAATCATCACGACGTGGTGTGGAATGGCTTTGACGCCGTTTCTAAATGCAACGCCGACGCAGTCGGTGTGGCGCCTGCAGGCGAGTCGGGCGCCATGCAACTCCGCGAGTTCTCGGTACCGGCAGACGGCGTGCTGGCCTGGGTCATGACCGGCCAACAGGAGACCTGCGACTACGGTCTCGTCGTTATTCCGGACGCGGCTCTGGTGCTGGTGGCGTGCGACACAGAAGGCAGAATCAACATGAGGGAATGGGCGCCGAAACGCCGCGAGCAGATCATGTCCCGCGCCGCCTGACTTGGGCGCGTCGAGCGGCCGGAGCCAATTACCGCCGCACCCTGCGGACTGGTCGGGCATTCTTAACCCATGACAGTGGATGCCCTGTTGCAGTCGATCCCCCCGCTCACGGTTTACCTGGTGGTCGGCGTAGTGGTCGGGATCGAGAGCCTGGGTGTCCCGCTGCCGGGCGAGATCGTTCTCGTCAGCGCCGCACTGTTGTCGTCGCGGCATGAGCTGGCGGTCAACCCGATCGGCGTCGGTACTGCCGCGGTGCTCGGAGCAGTGATCGGCGACTCGACCGGCTATGCCATCGGCCGCCGGCTCGGCCTGCCGCTGTTCGACCGATTAGGTCGGCGCTTCCCCAACCACTTCGGCCCCGGACATGTGATGTTTGCCGAGCGGCTGTTTGACCGCTGGGGCGCGCGGGCGGTGTTCTTAGGCCGTTTCATCGCGTTGCTGCGGATACTCGCCGGACCACTGGCCGGGGCGCTGAAGATGCGCTACGCAAGGTTTTTGGTCGCCAACGTTGCGGGCGGAATCTGTTGGGCGGGTGGCACCACCGCTCTGGTCTACTACGCGGGCGTGGCCGCCGAACGATGGCTGACCCGGTTCTCCTGGATTGCATTGGTCGTCGCTGTCGTGTGTGGGGTGATCGCAGCAGTCTTGCTGCGCGAGCGTGCATCCCGCGCGATCGCCGAACTCGGGGCCGAGCACTCTAGCGAATCCGGCCACCCGAGCGCCTGAATATCGACGTTATTCCGGGGCTCGTCGGCACCGTCTGCACGTATCTTGGCGAATATTCCTTTGTTTTTCGATACCAGTCAAAATCGGCTGGGCAATTCCGGCACCTGCGTTTTTGACCCTTTGCCAAAGGTGCGGTATGGCCGCACCGATTACCGGTACGTCATCGTTGTCGGGCAGTGCCGGCCGGGCGCTAAAAACGCGCTATATCAATCTATTTCAGTTAAGAATGCGGTGCGGCCGCCACTGGCGACGACACCGGGACGAACCGCGCAGCAGGCGAACCCGATATTCGCCGAACAGCCCGCGCAGCGGTCGCGGCTCGAACGGGCCTCACACCGTATTCTTAGGCACCGTTCGATAGACAAACCTATCGCGTTTCTGTTATAAAACTGATATCTACTAATCGACGTCGGTCTTAAGCATTGTAGGGCGGGCATCCAAATCGCGACGCACCGCGTCCGCCGATTAGGAGGACCACATGGGCACTTTTGCCATCGCAGAACCATCCTGCAATCACCTCATGCTGAGCAGTCGTCTGATCTCCGAGCTGGCACAGGCCAGGAGCACGCTACGGATGACCACCGAGCGCATCGGCCTGGCTGTGATCGTCAGCGCCGGGGGCGAACTGGACGCCTCCAACGAAGCCACCTGGCGACGCCTGCTCAGTGAGGCGGCCGCGGCCGCAGGCCCACCGGGACCGCTGGTGGTCGACACCAGCGGCCTGGACTTCATGGGGTGTTGCGCCTACGCCGCGCTGGCCGAGGAGGCCGAGCACTGTCGCCAGCGCGGTGTCCAGCTGCGACTCGTGAGCAATCAGCCGGTTGTCTCCCGGATCGTCGCCGCGTGCGGCCTCAGCGAGCTACTGCCGGTCGATGAGAACGTCGACGCTGCGCTGTCGGTGTTCGACCCGGCCGACTGGTAAGCCTCTGCCCCGCTTAGATACGTTGGGCCAGAACTGCTTTCCCGAACCCGCTCAGCTGATTTAGCGCGTCCGGCCGTCCGGCCATGGCCATCAAGATGGCTTCTCCCGGACCGGCCACCTCGAGTCCATCGCCGTAATCCCAGTCCAAGTCGGTGGCGACCAGGCGCACGCCCCGGGCTCTCCGGGCGCCGCGTGTCGCCGGTGAGCGCAGCGCGATATTCGAGCACCCGCTGCAAACGGTGCGGCGGGATGACCCGCCCAATACCGAGGGGTCGTCGGATATCTTGCTGATGGATCATGCCGTCTACCAAGGCGATCATTCCGCCGAACGCCGATGTCAGTCCGCGTGGCGGGATACACGTTCGCATCAGCTCGCTGAGCTGCCGGGGTGAGCGTCCGACGTACTCGGCAACACCGATTGCGTTGACGCGCGGGGGCACGAACCCACCTTTGGCGAAGCGCCACACCAGCTGCCAACGGCTGAGCTCCTCATAGCTGATCACGTGGGCGACGACATCGCGCACTCGCCATAGCTCGCACAAGCTCGGCTGCTCCCACTGCTCCGGCGACAGTCCATCGAGAAAGTCGGCGAAGTCTTCGCGTTCCTCGCACGCCATCTGCATCGTGGATATGTCCTGCATCCCCAATCACAGCCTCAGTGACCCTGTTTGGCTTGCGCGCCGGCGAGGTCGACGAATCCGGCCAGCGTGCCGGTCCAGCCCGCGGGGTCGTCGAAGATCGCTCGCATCTGGTCGGTGTTGTCACCGTAGCGCTGCAGGTTGCGGTGCCGCAGATCCAGTCGGGAGCGGCTCGGGCCCTCCTCGCTGAAGGTCACCTCGACCTCGGTCTCGAACTCCGGATCGAATTGCCAGTCAGCACCGATCTGCCAGAGCAACACCACTTTTTGCGGCGGCTCCCAGGCAGCCACCCGACCCCACTGACATTCGCCACCGTCTACGCCGCGTTCGAACCAGCGTCCGCCGCTTCGGGGTTCGATCACCACCTCGGCCAGCTCGGCTGCACCGATCGAGTGTTCCTTCGGCCAGAACTCGGTCATCCGTGTGGTAAACAACTCGAACGCCCGGGCCTGCGGCAGCGGCACACTCACCGATCGGAAAACCTCTACAGCGGAGTTGGATTCGGTATCCATCGGTCTACATCACCCCTTCTTGGTGCGACGGCTCCTGGTGCCCCGTTTGCGGGTGTCGTCGTGGGCTTCCGCTTCGGCGAGAATCGCGAAGTTGTCCAGCGTGGTCTCCCAGAACCGATCGAAATACTCCCGCACAACCCGAAACCCCGACTTGTCGATGCGGTAGAGCCGCCGGGTGCCGGCCACCGATTCGACGACGAGCTCAGCGTCTTTCAGCACCCGTAGGTGCTGGGATACCGCGGGCCGGGACACTGGTAACTGATCGGCCAATACCCCGACGGCAATCGGACCGGCTGAGAGCCTTTCCAGAATGGTGCGTCGGGTGCGATCCCCCAGTGCATCCAACACGGCATCGACCGAAACAGGCACTCGGTAAGTTTGCACGAACGGTAAGCCGCTGTCAACGGTTAGTAACGACTAACGCTCTTATCCACAATTGGACTTTTATCCACAGCTACGCGTTCTGAGTGCTGTACCCGTCGGGGCCTGTCGATATTATTCGAACATGCATTCGAGTTGTCGGAAGGACATCGTCAGGCGGTACGACGCGCTCCACGATGCGGTTTCTGACGTGCTCGAAGTGTCCTCCGACGTGCTGACCACCCCGGAATGCCTGGCATTGCTGCAGCGTCTGGAGACCGAGACACGGCGGCTGCCAGTGGCCGGTCATCCGTTGATCAACCAGCTGGCCCGGCAGGCCACCAACGACGAGCTGGGCGGCAAACTGTCGTACGCCTTGGCCAGTCGGCTGCGGATCAGCCGCGGCGAAGCCGCCCGGCGCATCAGCGACGCCGACGATTTGGGGCCGCGGCAATCGGTCACCGGCGAACCGCTGCTGCCGCGGTTAGAGGCGACCGCTGAGGCCCAGCGGGCCGGACGCCTCGGAGCTGGCCACGTGGCGGTGATCCGCAGCTTTTGTCACCGGCTGCCCGACTTCGTCGACGTCGAAACCCGCCAAAAAGCCGAAGCGCAGCTAGCCCGGCTAGGCGGTGAGCATCGCCCCGACGAGTTGAGCAAGCTGGCCGACAAGCTCACCGACTGCCTTAACCCCGACGGCGATTTCACCGACGACGACCGGGCTCGCCGCCGCGGCATCACCATCGGCAAACAAGACCTTGACGGCATGAGCGCGATCACCGGATATCTGACACCTGAGGCTCGGGCCACCATCGACGCCGTCTTTGCGAAATTGGCCGCCCCAGGCATGTGCAACCCCGCCGATCCCACCCCATGTGTGGACGGCACCCCATCGCAACAAGCCATTGAGCAGGACACCCGCAGCGTCGGCCAACGTAACCACGACGCGCTCAACGCGGCCGGGCGGGCACTGCTGGCCTCCGGTGACCTGAGAAAGCACAATGGCTTACCGGCGTCCATCATCGTCACCACTACCTTGCGTGAACTGGAGGCCGCCGCGGGCAGAGGGCTCACCGGCGGGGGCACGCTACTGCCCATGAGCGACGTCATCCGGTTGGCAAGCCACGCGCATCACTACCTGGCCATCTTCGACACAGGCCGCGCCCTGGCGCTCTATCACACCAAACGGCTTGCCTCACCGGGGCAGCGAATAGTGTTGCACGCCAAGGATCGTGGGTGTTCTTTTCCCAACTGCGACGTTCCCGGGTACTTCACCGAAGTTCACCACGTCATCCCCTGGGCGAAATGCCGCGAAACCAACATTCACCATCTGACACTCGGCTGCGGATCGCACCACCAGCTCGCGGAACAGGGCTGGACGACCCGAATAGGCAAAGACGGTGTCACCGAATGGATTCCGCCACCGCACCTTGATCACGGCCAGCCAAGGACCAACACCTTCCATCACCCGGAGAAACTGCTCCGAGACGACGAAGACGACGACGAGCCGTAGCGGCCCTATCCGTTGCTCGCCGCTAGGCCGCTACGCGCACCGCGCACGTCGGCTACCAACGACTTGTGCGCGCCGCGTTTCGGCTACCGGCGGTCGGGTTCACCAAACCGCTGACACAGGGTCCGCGAGTTGTAACGTCACGAGCTGCCGCGGCGAAGTAATTCGGAGTAGCTGGCGAAGGGCTTGGAGGCGTATTGGACATCGTCCTCGGGGTATCGATGGCTCCCGCAACGATCCGCATGGTGGTGGTCGAAGGAGAAAACGCCCACGGCGTCACCGTCGATCAAGACCGCTTCCATGTCGACGATGCCAACGACCCGGCAACGCTGAGCGCACCCGACCAGGTGATCGCTGCCATCCTCGGTACTCGCGAAGGGGCCGGACGCGGCGGCCACCAGTTGACGTCGACCGGAGTGACGTGGACCGATCCCAGCGATGCCGCCGCGCTCGCGACCGCACTGGCCGCCCGCAAGGTCGAGAACGTGATGCTAGTTTCGGCGTTCTTGTCCGCCGCCGCGCTAGCCCAAACCGTCGGCTACGCAGTCGGTTACAAGCGTATCGCGATGCTGTTTGTCGAACCGGACACCGCCACCCTGGCTGTCGTCGACTCGACCGATGGTTCGGTCACCGATGTGCACCGCCGTCCGCTGCGCGGCGTTCACCCGGTTCCCGAGCTGGTCGCGATGATCGCCGGACTCCACGCGGCGGAGACATACGCGGAGGGGCTGTTCATCGTCGGCTGCGACGTGGATATCGCGCCGATCAAACCGACCCTGGAGGCGGCGTCATACCTTCCGGTCAGTACACCGGAGGAGCCGGATATGGCGCTGGCCCGCGGAGCAGCGCTGGCATCGGCCAACGCGCCGCTGTTCGCATCCTCTACCGCCGCTCTGGCATACGCGCAAGATCCCGGCACCGGTGAAGTGGACCCGTACGCGGTCTCGCCCGGTTACCTCGAGGTGCCCGTTGATTGCGCCGGCGCCCGGCTGCGCGAAGAGGATCTCGCCTACAGCGCTGTCCCCGACCAGGACGCCGATGCGCAGACCGGCGTCGTGAATATCGCCGCGCAGGACGATTTCGAGACGAGCCAGCGGCGTCGACCGCTGCTGCTGGTCGGCAGCGCGTTGGCGGTCGTCGTCGTCAGCGCTGCTTTGGCTCTGGAGATCGCGCTGGCATTGGGTATCCGGCCGGCGGTCGCGTTGCGGCCTACTCCCGGCCAAGCTCTCATCGCGCCGGTCGAGGCGGCGCCTGCACCGCCGGCGGCGCAACTCCTTCCGGTGCCGCATCCGCTGGCCGTTCATGCGGCGCCACCGCCGGTGCACTTGCCGGCTCCCGCGCCGATCGCAGCGCCCTTACCTGTGCCCGTGCCGATTCCCGCCGCACCCGTGCCGGTGCCCATCCCGGTGCCGATGCACGCGGGGATTCCGGCGCCGCCAGTCCACGTCCCGCTTGATCAGCCTCGGATGAATCTGGCGGTTCCCAGGCTGCGAGGGCCGAGCCAACCGCCAGTGATGCGCCAGCCGGTCCCGCAGTTACGTGGGCAGATTCCCCAGCCGCCAATGAATTTCCCTGGCCCCCAGGGACCGCGGTTCCCCGAAGGTCCTGGGTTCTCCCAGGGTCCGCGGTTCCCCGAAGGTCCTGGGTTCTCCCAGGGTCCCCGATTCCCGACGATGCCGGGCTCCGCGGGTCCCCGATTCGGGGGCATGCCCGGTCCGATGATGCCTCGCATGCCCGGTCCGATGTTCCCCCGGATGCCAGGGCCGATGATGCCCGGGTTGCCGCATTTCAACTTCCCGGTTCCGTCATTCCGGTTCTGAGAGAGACGAATTCGACCTAGTTCACCGGGGAAGGCCGAAGAGCTGAACCACCCCGTGATCGCGGCCGGCCGTGTAGCCACCGTCGACGGCAATGGCCTGACCGCTGATGAAGGACGCGTCGGGAGATACCAAGAAAGCCGCCATGGCCGCGATCTCCTCCGGCAGGCCCATCCGTTGCAGCGCGTGCTCCTCGGTGATCGAGGCCTTCGGACCCTCCATTCCCGGCAAGCCGAAAACGCTGCCGGTCATCGGCGTTTCGATGAAGCCGGGGCAAATGGCGTTTGCCCGGATACCGCTCGGGCCGTAGTCGAGTGCGATGTTCTTGGTGAGCAGCACGACGCCGCCCTTGGAGGCGTTGTAGGCGCTGCCGCCCGCCGTGCCCTCCAAGCCCTCGATACTTGCCAGCGTCACGATCGAGCCCCGCTCGCCGTCTACCCGCGGTTGGTCGATCATTCTGGCCAGGGCCGCCTTGGCGACCAGGAACGTCCCGGTGAGGTTGATCGTGATCACCCGCTCCCATTCGGCACGGTCCAGCAGATGGACCGGGCCGCCGCCGGCAACGCCTGCGGCATGGACGACACCGTCGAGCCGGTCGGGCACCGCGGCCAGCACAGCCGCGATCGCGGCTTCGTCGGTCACGTCGGCCATCACGAACCGGAAGTCAGCGCCGAGGTCGGGTGGGGCGGCCAGGTCGGCGCCGACGACGCTGCCGCCTTCGGCCAGCAGGCGCCCGGCAGTGGCCAGCCCGATGCCAGACGCCGCACCTGTGACGACGAACGTGCGGGAACGGGCGCGATCAGCGCTCACCATGACTGATCCTCTCGAATTCGGTTGCCGCGCAGTCAGAGTCCGAATTGGTCGTCGATGATGCCGAGCCAGATCTGTGCGACGTCCATTGCCACCTTCTCGCTGATGAACGCGTGCTGGGTGCCGGTGTAGATGTCGCGGAATGCGCGCTCGAGTCGACTGCCCTCGCGGATCGCGGTGGTGCCGGCCGCCAGATGCGCCCATTCGGCGCAGGCCCGTGCCGTGTCGGTGGCATAGACCGCCGCCACCCGCATGTCGGCTCGCAAACTGGGCGTCAGGTCGTTGCCCGCGTCGACCGCTGCCTCGGCTGCCGAGAAGGCGTCGATCACCAGCAGGCGGGCTGCCCGCCAGCCAGCGACGTGATGCGCGAGTCCCTTTTGGAAGGTCTGACGGCTGGCGAGCGTCGCCATGTCGCTCATCCGCACCTTGGTGGCCGCGAGTTCCTGCACGTCGTCGAGCATGCTTTTGGCCACCCCCAGCGCAAACGATGCGTGCCCGGCCGCGGTGATGGGCATTAGCCCCATATGGCTGGCAGCCGAGGTTCCCCGGAAAGGCTCACGGGCGAATAGCGGCATGGTTCGGTACTCCGGAACGAACACGTCGGTGACGTTGTAGTCGTAGGAGCCGGTGCCTTTGAGTCCCTGCACATACCATCCGTCGGTGAAAGTGACCTCCTCGCGAGGCAGAAAGGCGACCCGCATGTCAGGGATTCCCTCGCTGACCCAACGCATCTCACCGTTGTCCATCGGGAAGAAGCCGGCGCCGATGTAGGCCGAGTGTCCGGTGCCGGAGCCGAAATTCCATGCACCGCTCAACTGGTAGCCGCCGTCGACGACAGTGCCCTGGCCGTTCGGGAAGTACTGACCGCCGATGGTGATGTGGTTGTCGTTGCGGGTGAATATCTCGGTGAAACCCTCGTCGGGAAGATACGTAGCGGCTGCGAAGGTCGAGGGCAGGTTGGCGATGCCGATCCAGCCGAAAGAACCATCCTGCCAAGCCATTTCGATCCACGTTTCGATCATCTCGTGGAACGACGGTTCGACGCCGCCCGCCGCCGTCGGATTGAACGCAGACATCAGGCCGCTGGCCCACATCTCGTCGACGATCGGCGCCGAGAGCGTCCGTAAGCGCTCGGATTCCGCAGCCTCAGCACGGACCAGGTCGCGCATCCCGCGGGCTCGATCCACTAACCGGTCACGCACTCCGGTCACGGCGTCATCCTACCGGTCTGCTGCCCTGCATCATTCGAGATCACGATCGGCTGGCGGCACTGGATTGGCTGGCGGCCACGCCTTTACCTGTGCCTTTGCCTCCGCTTTTGCCTTTGCCTTAGCTTTTCGCCTTGCCTCAAAAGTGTCATCGTCATCGTCGTCGTCATCATCGGGGTTGTCGTCAGTCTCGAAGATGACCTCGTACCACCGCTTGTTGGGCTGTACCCGCGTTTCGATGTCACCAGTTGGAGTCGCGCGCTTGAGCTGGACGTTCTCCAGGCTCGGATCACGTCGGCAAATGAAAGCTTCGAGCGCCTCCGCCAACGGAACACCACTGAGATTGATGTCTGCGAGCGCCCTGCCCTGGTAGATAGCCACGCCGCACATCTTGCACGGCAATCGCGCTGCGCGCATCATTTTCCGGCGCGGGCATGTCCAGGCCCCATCGCTGTCGACGGAAACACCTCACGGCCTCCAGACCTGCAACAGCAAGGTCCGAAGGCCGTGAGTTTTAAGTTGTGTCAGTACAGCGGAATCCAGATTCCGAAGAACCAGAAGCCCCATCCCCCGAACACTGGGTTGAAGATCGGGATGGCGTTGTAGCCGCTGTAATTGAACGGCCCGAAATCGCGCTGCGCGATTGCCATGTCGCGCACCGGCCCGTTCCATGGGCTGTTCCAACCACCGGGAGGCGGAGGACCGTTCCATCCACCGGGGGGCGGCGGTCCGTCCCAGTTTGGCGGCGGCGCTCCGGGCGGAGGCCCGCCATTCCAGCCGAATCCGTGTTGTGGGGGCGGAGGCGGCGCACCGTGGCCGGGTGCGCTGAAGCCGTGCGGCGCATCCCTGGGACCGCCCATCTGGGGGCCACCCCGGTCGTAAGAACCCCTGGGCGTGTACGGCGCCGGTGCCGGTCCACCCGGACCACCAGGTCCGCCGGGTCCACCCGGCCCTCCAGGTCCAAGTCCGCCAGGCCCGCCAGGTCCACCCGGTCCCGAACCACCCGGTCCAGGTCCACGCGGCCCGCCGGGTCCAGCCGGCCCGCCAGGCCCAGGCCCGCCAGGCCCGCCCGGTCCCTGATGTCCGCCGGGTCCACCAGGTCCCGGACCACCCGGTCCAGGTCCACCCGGCCCCCCGGGGCCACCAGGTCCACCCGGCCCCCCAGGTCCCGGACCGCCAGGCCCACCCGGTCCACCAGGCCCCGGTCCATCAGCGAAGGGCCCATGCCAAGTCGGAGCCGGCTTCAGCGGCGCGGCATTGGCAGGCTCTACGCCCACCGTCAAAGCGGAAATGCCGACGCCTGCGGCAATTGCCGCACCTGCCACGCGCTTCACATCCATCTTTGTTAGCCCCTTCTGCGCACGAAATCGGGAGCGTGGCCACCACGCTGAGCTGTGTCGTAAGAACGCTGCGTCAGGGGCACGTCGCATCCATCTCGAATGATTTGGTCAGCTGCTGCTGTGGGTTGGCCATGTTTACCCCCGTCGCAGTGCCTTTGATCGTGTAGGAGTTGCCGCTTTTTGTGGCCTGGACGGTGCCCTGATTCGGTGCGCCGGCCGAGTAGCCCAGCGTCGCGCCGGTGAGGTTACCCAGGCCAACCGCCTGCACGACCGGCGGATCAGCATTGCTAACCACCGCGCCAATCCCGTTTGCTGCATCCCCGATACCGATGTTGGTGTTGCCCCCAGCCTGGGTGCAGCTGACTGGACCGGTGACGTTCTGAGACTGCCCGTCGATGACGACCTTCTCAGCGGCAGTCGCCGGTGAGCTTGCGTTGGAGCTTGTATTCGACTTGTTGCTCGAACAGCCAGCCAGACCTGCTACCACAGTGGCTGCGGCCGCTATGCCGACCAATATCCCGCGCTTTGCCACTGGACTCCTTTGTCTCGTCGCTCTCAAATACTGGCGGATTGTTGATTAAGTGCACGCTTCAGCACAGACCCGCGGCCGTCTCATCCTGGATGCACTTTCAAGGCCTCCCCGCCGATCGCGACCTTACGCTCTGAGGGACTGACGATGCAGTAACTCCTGGTTGGTCGCTCAGGCTGGCGCTGAAGGATAGGCCGGAATCCAGCGCACCTGCGCGATCCGTTCGGTGAGTTCCTCGCTGCTGCGTTTCGGGGCGACGCTGTCCGCCACGGCCTGCGCGGCGACGGCGTGCGCAATGTGCACTGCCACGTCGGGTACATCCGACCACGCCGGCAGCAACGGCTGGTCGGGGTCGGTGAGGGCGGGCGACGCATCGCCCAAGGTCGCCGCGGCAACCCGCATCATCTCTTCGGTGACTCGGGTGGCCTGAGCTGCGGTCACGGCGAGCCCCACAGCGGGGAAGATATAGACGTTATTGCATTGTGCCACGGGCCGTTCCACGCCATTGCGGCGCAGCGGCGCGAAAGGTGAGCCCGTCGCGATCAGCGCACGCCCGTCAGTCCAGTGGTCCAATTCGGCTGGATGCGCCTCCGCGCGGCTTGTCGGGTTCGACAGCGGAAAGATGATCGGCCGCTCGGTCTTGCCGGCCATCTCACGCACGATGGTCTCGGTGAAGGCGCCGGCGGCGGTGGACAGTCCCAACAGAACACCGACGTCGACGCGGTGTACGACGTCGGCAAGCTGGGCGGGCCCCGTCAGCCCCCAACTAACCACCCGCTCGGCGGGCTGAGCGAAGTCACGCTGCCCTGCGGAAAGATCTGTGCGATCGTCGGTGAGCAGGCCCACCACGTCGACGACCCAGATCCGTTCTCGGGCAGCCTGTTCCGATAGCCCCTGGTTCACCATCTCCCGTCGGATCATGTCCAAGACGCCGATGCCCGCCGAGCCTGCGCCGAGCATGACCACCTGCTGCTGCGAAAGCGGGCGACCCGCCACTTGGGCGGCACCGTGAAGTGCACCGAGGGTGACGGCTGCGGTGCCCTGAATGTCGTCGTTGAAGGTGAGCAGCTGGTCGCGGTAGCGGGCAAGGATCGGCTGCGCATGCACAGTGGCGAAGTCCTCCCACTGCAGCAGCACATCGGGCAGTCGCTCGCGCACTGTGGTGACGAACTGGTCGATGAACGCGTAGTACTCGTCGTCATCGATGCGTCGGTGGCGCCAACCAAGGTAAAGCGGGTCATCGAGAAGTTCGACGTTGTCGGTGCCCACGTCGAGCACGATCGGAAGAGTGCGCGCGGGATCGATGCCGCCGATGAGGGTGTACAGCGACAGCTTGCCGATCGGAATGCCCATCCCGCCGATGCCCTGGTCACCCAAACCGAGAATCCGCTGCCCATCGGTAACCACAATCACGTCGACCTCGCGCTGGGGCCGATTGCGCAGCACCTCGTCGAGACGGTCGCGGTCGGGATAGGAAACGAACAATCCCCTTGGCCGCCGATAGATCTCGCCGAAACGCTGGCAGGCCTCACCGACCGTGGGCGTATACACAATCGGCAGGGTTTCGGGGATGTGGTCGTGCAGCACACGGTAGAACAGCGTTTCGTTGCGGTCTTGCAACGCGCGGAGATAGATGTGTTTGTCGAGATCGTCTCGGCGAGTGGAGAATTCATGCCAACAGTGCGCGGCTTGCTCTTCCAGGGTCTTCACCGCGGTCGGCAGCAGTCCAAGCAGACCGTACCGGCGGCGCTCGGCCTCGGAAAAAGCCGTGCCCTTAGTCGTCAAGGCGTCGAACAGGGCGGCCTGCCCCCGCTTTTCGTTAGGCATCGTCAGCATCCCTTCTGTTGGAATCGCGCTGCGAGTTCCATTGGGTGCGGTCTGTTGACTTCGACGTAACCCCGGCCACTGCTTTCGTAGACGCGTCTGCTGTCGGAGAGCTTAGGAGGATCCGGTCAGTCCGTGAAGGCTCTACGCGGCATGTGGTAAGTGGCCGCTGCAGCGATCTAGCGTGGTCCCGGCTGGGATCGAACCAGCGACCTTCCGCGTGTGAAGCTGAGGCGAAGTCAGAAGCGAGACGTTTGTGCTGGTGAAGCCGGACGAACTGGACCAATCTTCAGGGTTCAGAGCACGCAATCCAAACGGTGTGGCGGATGTGGAGCAGGATGAAGAGGAACCCCTGACCCCCATACTGCCAGGAGCGGGCAGATTCCGTGACCAGGCAGGATCGGTCGCAAATGGTTGTGTATGCGGCGTCGCTGGGACAGCAACTATGTCCACGGATCTGTGCCGAGGATCCATCGCACAATTCCTTTTTGTTGGCTTTGCCCCGGGAGACGCCTGAGATGCGTTTTTTGGTTGTGCAACGCTATCCGCTTGACATGCGACGGCTCCCAACCATCGAGCGGGTCCTGATCTTCAAATAGTAGGTCCGCGGCAACCGCACTTGCCGGAAACCATAAACCCGATCTGAGGGGGGCATTCAACGTGACGACAAGAATATCCGTTCGTTCATTGTCATGCGCAGTGATAAGCCTGCGTAGCTCAGATCTTAGACTGCGCTGCGTGACGGTTGCGTAGAAGCCTAAAGCCAGTTCAAAGTTCATCTGGCTGTGGAACGGGCTGGAGTACCCAGGTGGGCAGTGGCTGGCCCACGTGAAACCGATAGATCCGTCCGCCGAAAATTTGATGACATCTGACAGCGTCAAGTTCTTCTGACCGCCGGGTTGCCGTTCTCTTACCACCGGGGTCATTCGCTTTAACGCGACGATCGCCGAGTCGACGTCTACGGGACGGTTTGGCGGGAGGCGTTGCCTTGCAGTGCCTCCTATGCCTCCAAAGTTTGCTACCGCCAGCAAACCTTCCTGCTGCGCAAAATCCTCAGGTCTAGATCCTTGCAATATCTTTTGCCGGAATCTATCGAAAGTCTGCCAGCGGCCGATCAGAGAATTCGCCGGATCTAACTCGGTCTCAGGCAAAATGAACTGTGTGGCTTCGATACCGACTTCATTTTCGTCAACGTATGTGATTACATCTGGCGGATCGTTCGGATTCACTACTGGCGCAGACGTGATCCTCTCGGGCGACAGACTGTCAAGCAAGAATTCGCTGACGTCGTCTAGCTCCTGGATATCTTTGTCTACCGGCACGCGTGTTTGATTCGGAAAATCGAACCCGATGGTCGCAGCTTGATCGCCGTGCGCTTTGGTCGTTCCGATCCAAGCACTGATCGAGAGGAATTCCCGAAACGTCAAGCGCGCTTACAACCCTCTTTACCGTCATCTCCTCCGTAGGAGACATAAAGACCATGAAAGAGTAGTTCCATTGGTTGTCCGTCACAATTACACGGTACTGATTCAGTGACCCCGCGGCGAGCGGCACAGTGGAATGTTCACTTCGAGGTAAGCGCCTCAAGCATCTTGCCTAGATGAAACGGCGTCCCGGTGATACGGCCGTGACCGGTCTGAACGTACGCCCGCACACCCACCCTCACCGGTTACACCCTCATCGACCAGTGGTTGCGCCCATCAGGCGGATCGAAGTAGAAGTTGACCTCGCCGCAGGCCGAAAGCTGGACCGGTAGCTGTAGCGGCTGGCCCTGAAAGTCAAACGGACACACGATATGCCTACCGCTGCGTAGGTCGAAGGCGCAGCCGTGGATTTCGGTGGCTAGACGCCCGAGTTCATGATAGCAAGCAAAGAAAATCCTCACACCCTTAGCCGTGCGGCGCAGCACTGTGATGGCTAGGACGGACACCGTCGGCTGCGATCGCAAATGAACCGGCGACCACTTGACCCCCAGTCGGACACAGGCTGAATTTCGCTGTCTTGCAATGACTCTCGATACAATCTGACCAGGCGAAACCGTCTCACGTCGTCCCCCGTCTACTCCCCTTATTCGCACCTAGTTGTGCAAGCATTGTGACAACGTCGCCGACGGACTCATGAGCTGTCGGACTGTCTGCACCGTTTGCTGACACGTCACGACGTCATTCGAGCCCGTCTAAGGGCCTGACCCAAACGCTTTCCGGTGCGAGGATGAGCGTGCAGCGATCGAAAGGGGCGACGGCATGGATTCGCAGGGCGGTGACGGCGGTCGCAGGCAGCTGCAGATCCTCGCGGCAACGTTGGCAGCCATCCCGTTCGTCTCCGGTCTGGCGGGGATGATCGCAGGCCCGGCGACGCTGCCCGGCGACAACAGTCGATTCGAATCCAGCGCCGACAGCGAGTACCGCTTCGCCAGCACATTCTGGTTCGCCACCGCGCCCATCCTCTGGTCCGCGGTGCCCAACATCGAGAAGCGGGGCGGCCGCTTTCGCACAGTGTGCGGTGTGGTGTTCCTCGGCGGCCTGGCGCGGCTGTTGTCTTGGCGAGCCTCCGGTCGCCCACATCCGCTGTTCGTCGCTGCGATCGGTCTGGAGCTGATCGGGATGCCAGCGTTGGTGGCCTGGCAGGTCAGGGTCGCGAACCGCTCGTTGAAGCGTAAGTCAATGTGAGTGTTTGCCGGCCGACTGAAGTTTGCTGAGCAGCCGCAATGGAATTGGCGGTTTGGTCTTCCTGCCGTCTCGCCGGCAGCGTTCAGGCGTGGCGGGTGACGCGGAGGTCGAAGCCAACTACACCACCGCTGAGGGTTATCGGCTGGGCGGATGGGTGACGCAGCAGCGGTACGACCTGTCAAATGGAGCACTCGATCCTGACGTCTCACCCGACTCGACGGAGTCAAGGGGTGGGAATGGCGGATCGGACGACGGAACTGGAAGCGCGGACGGGGCTGACCTCGACGCCGTTCAGCTTGCTTGAGCGTGCGACCCGCGACCAACGGATTAGCAATCCTTAGATCCTGACAGTGCCTGTTATTGCCTGTTTCTCATTGTGCAACAACCGGATTGACTAGCGCGAACCCCGATGGCAACCGGGCAATTCCGGTCCGTTCCCGGTGATTGGCGGTGAATAAACGGTGACCGTCAGCCCGCCTGTAACCATTCCACCAAGACACCGCCGCCGACACCGCCGCTCATGGATGGGCTAGGTCTGGTACCCGGATAGGCTGGTCACGTGGGACTAAAGAAGTGGCAGCGGAACAAAATCTTTCAGGCCGTTGAAGATGCCGGACTCTCCCCGCAAGAGTTCGATTGGGACCTCGGCACCGACGAGAGCCGCCTTCGGCACAGCCCATCGGGGGCGTATTTCGACTTCGGAGGTGTCGCTGGAAACTACGTGTCGCGCTATCTGGCCGGCGAGGGTCCGGTCGAGGAGCGCACCGGGCTGAGCCTTACTCGGCTGATGGCGCAGGTTGAATTTTGGCTAACGGCCATCAAGTTAGACGTCGACACGCCAGATCTGTGGGCCCAGCTTCAGCGCGACACGGAGTTGTTCGGAGCCGTTTCCGATGAGGCCATCGGGAACGCGCCGTTCACCCTCGCCGAGCAAGAAGAAATTGCGCGACAGTTGAGAGAACTGAGGGACTACGTCAGCCGCACGTACTCGCTCTCGGAGTCGCAGTCGCGACTCCTGCAAGAGAGGCTCGACTATCTCGCCTCCGCCGCCAGGCGCGTCGGTCGGAAGGACTGGCTCCTCATGGCCGCCGGGCTGATTCTGGGCTATGTTCTCCCGGCGGCGTTGCCGCCGGAGGCTGCAATGGACATTCTCAGGACGCTTCTCACGAGCATCGGGCAAATCCTTGGGCATGGGCCGATGGGGCTACCCGGTGGCTAGATGGCTAGATCCGGCGAAGCCGGATTTTTGAGTCAAGTCAGTGGTGTGGGTCGGGTTCGCCGTTCGATTGGGGTTGTGGGGGTTGATGTTTTGTTGCCCGAATTATGCTGCCGTGGTGAGGTTTTCGACCGCGGTGCGGTATGCGTTGGCGGCGGATCGCAGACGGCCTGGGGTGGGCGTGGCGGTGGCGAGTTCGGCGAGGCCGCAGCGCAATACGTGGTCCTGGACCCAGGTGAGGAACTTCGCGGTCTCCAGGCCGTGGTCGCCTGCAGTTATATAGGTGGAGCTAAGGGGACTCGAACCCCATAGAGAAGCTGCAGAAATAGCCCGTGAGCTGCGATGGATGTTCGATAGCGGTGTCACGCAACATGTCGATGTCCTGCGGATATGCGTTGCTGTGTTACGCGACGTAACAGTGCTGGCCTACGGCCAGATGTCGGGCCGCGGATCCCATGAGCGACCCTCCGCTTTTCAGGCTGAGGCGAAGTCGGGAGAGAGGCGTTCGTGCTGGGCAAGCTGGACGAACTGGACCAATCTTCGGGGTTCAGAGCACGCAATATGAAGGGCGCGGCGGATGCACGGCGGATGAAGATGAACCTACGGCCCGTTGGCAGGGGGCGGATGGCGTGACCAAGCATGATGGAAGACTAGTGAGGTGTAACTGGGGTGTACGGTTAGTCGGCTGTCGTCAAGAAATGTCGTCCGCACAGTGGAGCTTCAGAACAGACGGGGGCCGGGAAACAGATAAGGCCCATAATCAGTCATGATCATGGATGACAAACCAGCTTAATTCGAAACAAGAGATTAGCGATTACCTTGATGCGCTACCTCCAGTCGCCTCCGGGTGTCGTCGAGTACTACGTGGCCAAGCCAGGCTTTACGAGTCAATACTTCCGAGCGAATATAGGCCGTCGGCAGCCCGACATCCGAGAAAGCGGCTCTTGAAGGTTGCTGCGAAATTGATTGTGGACGATCTAAGAGATGTGCAAAATGATAGCCCCGAAGACTTTGTCCTATGGACTGAGCTTATCGCGCAGCAGTACAGCCTTGGATCGCCATTCCTTGATGTGACGACAGACCTCGATGTGGCTCTATGGTTTGCGCTCAATTCGCTGGATCGAACTCCGACTACTCATATCCTTGGCCCATCTGGACCATACAACTCGGACGAAGATCTTAGCGCTAACATCGACGCTTACGTGCCTAGGCCCTCAGGTGAGGAATTAGGTTACCTTGTCGTACTTGATGTACTCGAACCGTCCGGTGCCGTCCCGCAAATACATGGTCAACTTGTCGACTTGTCTGAGCTTCCTTCCGGCATTGCAGACAGCCTTCGTATTAAGAATCAGTTCGCGTCGCTCGTTTATTCCGACAAAGAAGTGGATGGGGGTGACCTGTTAGCTTTTCGACAGGGCAACCCCATCCCAATATCATCGCGGGTGCGTTCTGAAATTAGTAATGAAGTCAGCGGAGCAACATTGTTTCCGGGACCTGCCTCAGATCCTTGGTACCGTCGCCTGCTCTCGATTCCGCTGACGCTCCAGGCAACGCCGGGGTCGGACGAACTCACTCTCGCGCAGACTATTCCCGTGCCGTTATACCTGTGGGATGAAGCATCCGCTACCGAGGTATCACGAGAAGTTATACACCTCAGCACACCCATTCTTTCCGCTGATCTGCGTCTCACTAAAATAACCGACTCAGAGAGTGGGCAATCACGGAATCTTCTACGAGACGACGCAGTGACGATCTTGGTGGAGGAACCCTTGTACCTGACGACTGCCCCAATCGATAGCGCAATGTGGTCTACGGCGGTCGCTATTCAGGATCTACCTACACTTGCTCCAGTGCGAAATGCATCGCCAGTCGAGAACTCGCATGTGTCCCTTAAGCACGTTTACTTCGAGTTCAGTCCGCTGGAGTTAGGCGTCTGGCATCTCGCCGAGAATTCTGATGCGGAAACTATCTTTCACTCAGGGGCGTACGTGGAACGAGAAGGTGATACGTTCACGATGTGGCGCATCGCCAGATCCTTTCCGTCAGGTGAAACAAACGCTGAGGGACCGTTCGTCTACGTATTCAACGACCAAATTCATGGCTTCAAAGTTCGCCTTCCAAACGGAACGGTTTATGATGCAACCTCAATTCCTACAAGGCTAAAGACGCTTCTTGTTTGCCTAAGTATCCTGCGGAATTTATCCCCTAAACCTATCGTGGATGCAGTCGCAGCGATACAAGCTGATGATAAATTCATTACCCCATTAGTAGGAGGCGCTGAACTACTACGGAAGGTCTTTCGCCAGGAAAGAGTCCCATCTGTTGCGCAATCCAGGAAGCGAGGACATCTTTCAAAGAAGACTTTACGAACACGGTATTGAAGTTCGCGTTCAAAAGCCCAGCAATCATGAAACCACGGGGTGAACAGTCTCTCATGTTTGCCTAGGTTGCTTATCGACTATCAGGCCGGCGTCAACGTGTACGTGTAACGGCCTGAGCCACAGCGGTAACCCGAATAAGAGCGCTGCCAGTCCCGCGACGCACCAGACGATGACTACAAAAGTCGCTAGGAACGATCGGGCATGCGGTGACGTTAACCTGATGCGCGCCATGGATGCGCCGCGATCGCCGCCCTGCTTCAGTACAGTGCGGGGCGAACTAGCGCCCTCACCACTGCTCTGAGCGGCATCCCTCGTCAATTGTGGTGAGCGAACAATCGACCTTTGGGTGCATCATGCCTTCGTGGCGCTGACCTCAAGGGAGCTAGGTGACAAGGCCAAGGATGTTGCAAAGGCGATCCTGAACTACTGGCCTAGCAGCGGCGAAGCCCCGCCAGCACTGACAGGCGACGCGGTCTCTGCGGTCAAGGATGCCTCCGACGACGCGTCCCTGGCTACGGCGCTCCGGGCGTTCGTCGATACTGCGTTCCCTTCCCTGGAACCCGACAGGATCTGGGCCGATACGCCACTTGGAGTGCTCCTTCGCGGGCTCTTCTCCCTGGCGAAGCAGTATCTGCGGTCTACCGATGCCCAAGAAGCTCTCAGCCTTTGCAATGACATTCGCGCGGCAGTCGATGATCCGACCAGTTGGCTGGTCATCCGAACGAGCTAGTTGCAGCCCTCATGGTGGTGGAAGATGCCATCGGAGCGATTGAGGGCTATGCGGACGCGGTTCCCTTAACTTCGTCGACGAGGCATACCTCGCAAAGTACGGACTCCTTCAGGCCCTTCAGGTCGCGTTCGATGGGGCCGAAAGCGCCGCAAAAGTTCTCGGCGTCCGACTACGAGCCGACCGTAAAGGCGGTAAAGCCGCAATTGTCGCCCGAAACATCGTCGCTGGACACCCAATCGGCGGGAACATGGAAGGCGAGTCGTGGCATCATTTTCACGACCGGGCCACGGCCCATGACAAAACGATCATTCGGGTGATGTCGTTTTCGCGTAGCGACCCTGAGCGTTGGACTGGCCAGACTCTCCGAACGGAAGAGTTGATCAAAGACGGCCTACACGCCATCAAACAGATTCTTCGTGATGCGCTCAATGGCTTTGCAACAACCCGAGAGACGTAACAAGCCCCGCCCACCCGTCACGTGCACGCGGTTCTGGGCCGTTTTTCTCCGCAGGCCACGAAACCGCGTGCGGCGGCAGATCAAACGTTGCTACCAAACACGCCAACGACGCTGCCGCGCAACAGGGCTCGTGCGTAACAGAGTACGTCCCATACTTATAAGCCAAGAATCGAAAAGCTCCCGGACAAGCGTAGATGGCGACCCCGACGGAATCCTGGGTTTAACCCGGGGTGTCGGCGCTATAACTTCCAGCTCGGCAGGCTTGCACTGCCGCCGCGTCCAGTCCAGGGTCGATACGCTCGCGCGCCAACGTCAGCAGGAGTCGGTCGGCCTCGTCCCGGCTGACCATCAACATGCGCCTTTTCAGTTCGAACGGTTCACGCGCTTCAAGCTCGATTTCTTCAAGCCGAACTCCCCCAACCGCGCCAGACTACGCCGCACTCCTCTCGCTACCGCTTCGCCGCTCTGAGACGAGTTACTGTCTGCTCATGCCTCGTCGGGTGTCACCAACGCCGGGTGTCGGTGCTCACTCCTAGAGTGGTATCCATGACCCTGCCCGCCGCCGACTTGGCCCAGAACTACGGTGAAGTGTTCACTCGCCGATGGGTGGTCGATCTGCTCCTCGACCTCACCGGATACACAGCCGACCGTGACCTCGGTGCCTTGCATCTGCTGGAGCCCTCGTGTGGTTCCGGTGCATTTCTGGGACCTGCCGTCGAGCGCCTTCTGGCGAGCGTGACCGCCCGCGACCGTGACTTCATGACGCTGTTCGACAGTGTCCTGGCATACGACCTGCAGGCCGGGCATGTCAAGGTATCTCGTGCGCTTTGTCGTGGCCTGCTACGAAAGCGGGTGCGGCTGAGAAGGTCGCAGCTCAATTGGCGGCGCGGTGGGTGCGCCATGGCGACTTCCTGCTGTCCGGACTCGACCTGCTGTGTGAGTTCGAAGAGCTGGCGGCTGATGTTGTCGTCGGAAACCCGCCGTATATCCGTTATGACGACCTTCCCGAGGGGGTCGCTGCGGAGTACCCGGCGAACGTGGCCGACGATGCGTGGTCGGGGTGACATCTAGTCGGATCATTGAGCGTGCACTACGGACTCTCAAGCCCGGCGGCAAGATCGGCTTCATCTGCGCAGACCGCTGGATGCGCAACCAATACGGTGCCCCGTTAAGGGAGCTGGTGGCCAGCCGTTATGCCGTCGAGCACATCTGGACCATGCACGATGTGGATGCGTTCGAGACCCAAGTGTCGGCCTACCCGGCGATCACGGTGCTGTCGAAGAACCACAGGGGGTTGTGGTCGTCGCCGACACGACAGCCGACTTCGGGCCGTCCAGCGCTTCCTCTCGCAAAAGCCGCTCAAGACGAGAACTTCGCCGACTTCTTCGACACCGGCGTGGCGGCCTATCGGCTCCGCCACTGGTTCGAGGGCGGTGAGATGTGGCCTACCGGCTCACCAGCGCGGCTTGCCCTCATCGCGCACCTGAACGACCGGTTCGGCCCGCTGCATGATCCGAAAACCGGCACGAAGGTCTCCATCGGCATCGCCACTGGCGCCGACCAGGTCTACGTGACGAAGGACCCGAGCGTCGCGGAGGCCGAACGCATCCTGCCGCTGTCCATGGCAGGGGACCTGATGACGGGCACATTCGATTGGCAACGCAACTACTTGGTGAACCCGTGGGCCGACGACGGTTCCCTTGTGGCACTTGATGATTACCCGCGAATGGCCGCGTATCTGTCACAGCATCCCGCCTTGCGCGAGCGGTTCGTTGCGAAAAGGGACCCTAAATCCTGGCATCGGACCATCGACAAAGTGAACGCAGACCTCACGGCCAAGCCCAAATTGTTACTCCAAGACATGAAGGCCCATATTCACCCCGTGTTGGAACCCGGCGGCTACTATCCGCACCACAACCTCTACTACGTGGTGTCCGACACCTGGGACATGGAAGTCCTCGGTGGCCTGCTGCTCGCGCGGGTCGCCCAGGCGTTTATCGAGGCGTACTGCGTGCGCATGCGCGGCGGGACCCTCCGCTTCCAGGCGCAGTACCTGAAGCAGATTAGGGTCCCGCGCCCCGACTCCGTCGACTCGCCGGTTGCGGAGTCCCTGCGCACGGCCTTCCGAAACCGCGACGTGGACGCAGCCACCCGCGCTGCGGCCATCGCGTACGGCGTTGACCCGGCGGAGTACGAGCTCACGACACGGACTTGATTCGCATCTCCCCCGCCCGATGAATGGGAGCATGCCGGAATGACCACGACCTTCGACGACTACAACGCCGCCATCCACGCGTTCTGGACAGGCCGCGACCTCCAGACCCAGAAGCAAGTCGACTCCGGGAAAATAGACGCAGGGACTCGCGGATCCGTCACTGGAGGTCAACACGTAAAGCACCCCACTTCAAGATGTGATTGCGAACCAGTTCGCGCCCCTAGTTGAAGTGGGTGCAGTCATCCGGCGCACCGGCACCATCCCCCTCCCCGGCTTCTACCGGCGCGCGAAAAACTGGGACATCGTCGTTACCTTTGAGAACACGCTTGTCGCCGCGATTGAGTGCAAGTCGCAAGTCGGATCGTTCGGTAACAACTTCAACAACCGCACTGAGGAAGCCATCGGCAACGCGGTCGATCTGTGGCGCGCCTACGAGGCCGGTTACGTGGGATCTGTGCGGGCCCGTGGCTGGGCTTCGTCTTCGTCATCGAGCACGCACCAGGCTCCACGAGCGTTATAAGGGACCAGGGCACGAGACCTCTATCCCACGGATCCAGCCTTCGATCGTTCCTCCTACACTGATCGCTACTCGATACTGTTCCAGCGGCTTGTACGCGAACGCCTCTATGACGCAGCCTGTCTCATCTCCTCGGGGCAGGGTGAGGGCAGTCCAGGGCGAGCCGATGCCCGAGGTGTCGAGGACCCAGAACCTCACGGCGGGCCGTCGCTGGTCGGGTCACGTACATCCGCGGCCTCGTCTGATCTTCTCCAAGTCTCGATAGCAGTAATTCCGGTGCTGGGGGGCGCCGCTGGCGTAGTCAGTGTTACGACCGCCGGCATGTTTGTTCTCGCGCTCCCCCTTCTTCACACTGGCGATCCTGTGCTGACGAGAGGGCCTGTCAAGGGTGGCAAACCATCACGTAGTGACGCCGAAGGCGCCCTTTACTCGTCCGATCGGGAAGTCAGATAATTGCGCCGATGAAGAGTGGCGACGGTGCCCTCGGCTGCTGGTAGGGATTCGTTGATGCGGAGATGGTACCTGCGCCGTAACAAAGTTCCCGTGCGACCTGGCCGACCGGGGCCATTCACACGCCGACGCATGCGGGCTAGCTCGGACGCGACGTTCGATCGTGAATACGGCAGCCAGCAACGAGCTGTGGCGTTCGGTCTGTGTCGGTTCGCGTGAATGCCGCCCAGGGATGTTCGTCGGCGCGATCCTGCGATGGATTGCCGGGCCGCCCGGCCCCGCGAGGGACGAGCCGGAGGGCCGGGCATCGCGGCGCGGCGCGGCGCGCTTGCGCGCCGCCTTGATCCAATAGAGCGGAATTCGGCAGATGCCCTTCAACGGGCCCGAGCAGTAGCCACCTGTTGGTGGCGCGCTTCTGTGTGCGGCGCGGAGGTTCGAAGTCGCGGCGCAGCGTCTGGTACAGGGGCTTGTTCGTGTGGATGTGTCTGCCTCGCCAGACGCACGCGGCGCCCGACGCACGCGGCGTGGGGCGATAAGGAGCGATAGTCGGGGACCTGGGGGGCGTCTAGGCGTGGAATTGCGGATGGTGTCGGCGTTGGTGTCCTTAGTCCCCGCCGAAGTGGTGCCAGTTTATGCCGGCTCCGGTGGGGTCAAACCAGCCCAGCGCGAGTGCTTTACGGGCGAGTTCTTCGAGCGTGTCAGCGACGACCACTTCGTCTTGATCGATGATCTGATCCCCGAACAGTCTCCACCCATGGTCGTAGGCGATGAGGCGAGCTATTTCGGTGTGACTCGTCCTACGAATGTAGTTACGCCGACTTGGATTTCGGCCCCTCCGGGTACATACCGCGGATTTGGCCGGACGAACACTCCGCGGCCGTGTTCCGAGTGCACAAGTCCCTCGCTGCGGAGCTCTTGCACGGCCTGCCTGACCGTCATGCGGGCCACACCGAAATGCTCGATCAACTCCGTCTCGGACGGAAGTCGCTTCCCGGAGGACAATCGATCGGACTTAATCGCGTCCCGCAACACGTCCGCGATCTGCCGATATGCCGCACGATCGTCCCCACGGTCGATCTGACCAAGGTGCAGCACTGTCAACCCTCCCTCGCATCTCTAGACGACTAGCCTAGAAAAGAATGCCACACCTGTCGCTGGCACCATCGATCAGGTGGAGGCCCACCTGCTGGAATGGCATTTCTCGGCGTGCTGACGCCCGTTCGAAAAACCTTTGATTGACCCTTGCACTCCTCTAGACGACTATGTATGTTACTCCTTGTCTAGAGGAGTTACGAGGGAGTCACGAGTGAAAGGACAACGGACATGGCGATCAAGCGGGGTTACAGGTTCCCGGTGGAGCACGCAGACGTGTTTCCGAGGGGGCTGATGTTGCTGGGACCGATTGGTCCCCATATGGAGTTCGAGCGTCCGAACGTGCAGATCACCGATCCACAGACGGGGCTGCTGCAGTGGGTGGCGGCGGTGTCGACCCGGACAGAGGACAAAGCCAAGAGGGCGTCGTTTGAGGTGATCTTCACCGCGCCGGTGCAGCCGGTCCCTGCTACGCCGGAATTGGTAGCGGGCGGAGGAATGTCGGATGATCGAGCTGGAGGGTCTGAGCGCGGAGGCTCGACGCATGGGCCAGGGTGAGTACACGTTGTGGGGTTCGTGTACCGGGCGACCGGGATCAAGGGCGACACAAATTCGCCTGCGTGGCAGGCGAAGTCGTCTGGACCGAGCCCGCGGCGAGCCCCCGAAGGCGGCTGAGTGACCGGGACTGATCGCGACTCGCCAGTCCCGCGCCACCGTCTCGGGCGTAGTTCAGTGACGCCCAATCACGTTAGCTCGACAACCGGATTAACCACGGAGAGAAACGGAAGCAGTCATGGCCGATGCCCGCGGTGGCAACAAGTCTAAGAACGCGACAGACGATGCATGGGAAGCCGTGCTGGTGGGAGCGGCGAAACTGATCGGATTGATGGCATGGTGGGCGGTCCGCTTCCCGCTGGTGAGCACACCGATCGTGGTGTCGCTAGGTGCGACCGCGTTGACCGGGTGGCGACTCGGCGTCGTCGTCATCGTCGTGTGCGCAATCGGTTACGGGCTCTGGCGCCATCTGGACCGCGAGTCATTTCACCGGCTGGTGTCGGGATCCGATCCGGGAGTCATCGCTGACCTGGTGGCGATACAAACGGTCCTGGGAGCAGGTGTGCACGCTGCATCACCTGACCGCCACCCTCAATGACCGCACACTGATCCCGCTGCTGCAGTCAGTGACCATCGGCGCAACCAGCGACGTGCTGGTGGTGCGGATCGTGACCGGCCAGTGCGTGGCCGACTGGCAAAAACACGGCGAAGCGCTGGCCCAGGCGTGGCGCGCCCAGCGCGTAACCATCCGCTCGACGACGCCAGGAGAACTGCAGATCATCGTGCATCACAGCGATGCGCTGGCGCCTCCACTGCGACTGCGCCGCCCCGCCGCCGGAACCACAGTCGATCCTCATTCTGTCGGGGTGCGTGCCGCCGAAGCAGGCGGTGGTGGCGGCTGCCGGTGTTGGGACACCACATCTTGATTGCCGGCGCCACCGGCTCCGGCAAGGGCAGCGTGGTGTGGTCGCTGATCGCGGCCTTGGCCCCGCTGTTCGCGCCGCTCGGTGCGGCTGTGCGTGATCGACCCTAAAGGGGGGATGAGAGTTCGGCCGCGGCGCCGGTTTGTCCACCGGGTTTGCTTACGACAACGGCGACCGCACCTTGGGCCTGCTGCGCGCGGTCGTCGCGGTTATGCAGCAGCGGGCGGCCCGGCTCCGTGGTCGTACTCGGCTGCACACCCCGACCGTCGCCGAGCCGCTGATCGTGCTGGTCGTCGACGAACTCGCGTCGCTGACCGCCTACATCGGTGACCGCAAAATCCGTGGCGAAGTGGAACAACTCCTCGGTCTGCTGCTCTCCCAGGGCCGCGCGGTCGGGGTGTCGGTGGTCGCGGCAGTGCAGACCCCTCGAAAGAGGTCCTGCCGATCCGAGCTGTTCACCGTGCGGATCGGGCCTTTTGCGGATGACCGAAAGTAGCCAAACGACGATGGTGTTGGGCGCGTCCGCACGAGAGGCCGGCGCGGTCTGCGACCACATCCCCACCGGCACACCGGGTGTGGGATACGTGACAATTCAAGACCGTGCACCGAACCCATCCGGGTGCGCGCCTTCCACGTCACCGACGCCGACATCGACTACCTGACAGAGCATTTCATCCCAACCAGGCGGCGTCACCGACCCGACGAACGCGACGAGAAGCGGGCGCCATGATCACCGACACCGAACCGACTGCCACGTCACCGTTGAGACCAGATCACCACGCACTGGGGTCGCGTCAGCGGGAGACCAGCTGCCCAGCGACGCGCCCGACCCTGTTTCCACGACGTCGCCGTCTCGGCTGCAGACAGGCACGGCGTGTGTGTGCGGCCGTTGGTGATGCGCACCCTCGACCTGGACACCGGCGTCAGCGACTACGTGGCTGTGGCGTGCTAAATCCACGATGGAATCCCAGTGCCCGTCGTGCGCGAAAAGGGCACGGCTGCTGCGGATGCAGCAACTCCGCGAGGGTTGGCACCTCGACCATGAACCCGTCGAGGAACCGAACGCGCCGAGCGAGGGGCAATCGGAGTTGTTGGCCCACCGCGCGGACCTGATCGTCGCGTACCGGGCCGCGTGCGACGAGGGCGAGGACGCCGCTGCCGGGGAGTTGCGCGAGGAGATCCAGTTGCCGCCGACAACGAGCTGCGCGCGTCCGGATTGCGGGGGCCTATACCATCACCGGATGCGCCGGCCACCATCACGCGCACGCGTTCGACCCGACGACGCCAGGACGCTCCGGACTTGCCCACCCGGCAGGTACGCAAAACGACGGTCGGGCGCGAATACGCCGGGAAGTACCGGCCGTCGATGTTCTTGACGCTGACCTGCGGAGGATGGCTCCCGCCGATCCGCGACGGCGCACCTGTGGACCCAGCCACCTACGACTACCGGCGCGCCGCGCAGGACCCATCCACTTCTCCGCGCTGGTGGACCGCTTGATACAGAACCTGCGGCGCGTCCTGGGATGGGAGGTGCAGTACTCCGCGACAGTCGAACCGCAAAAACGCGCCGCACCGCATCTGCACGCCGCGTTGCGGGGCGCGATCCCGCACCAGATCACCCGCCAGGTCGCCGCCGCCACCTACCACCAGGTGTGGTGGCCCCACCATTTCCGACCACCTCATCTACGCCAGCGACCACGAAGAGGACCGGCCGGTGTGGATCGGGATGCTCGCACGTTCATCGACCCGCACAACCACGCACCTCTCACGTCGTGGGATGAGGCGCTGGATGCCATCGCCAGCGACGAGGACACGCAACCGGCTCACGTGGTGCGATTCGGACAGCAATGCAAACACAAGGGCATCCTCGGCGGCACCGAGGAAGCCGAACGCCACATCGGCTACCTCACCAAGTACCTGACGAAATCGATCAGCGAAATCGTCGAACCCAACACCGCTGCCCAACGGCACCACCATGACCGGTTGCACGCCGAACTCGCGATCACGCCGTGCTCGCAGCGGTGCCCAGTGTGGCTGCGCTACGGCATCATCCCGAAAGGCGCCAACAGCACAACGGAGCCGGGCCGGTGCAAAGGCAAGGCACACCGCCGCAGCACCCTCGGACTGCCGGACGCGGGTGTTGGTGTCGCGGAAATGGACCGGCAAAACCCTCCCGATCATCGGGCGACGCGAGAACTTTGTTCGGCAACTCCTCGCCGACGCCGGAATCAGCAAACCTGCGCGTGATCCGGCCCGAGTGGCGATCTTCAGATGCGAACCCGGCGACCGCAGGATCCCGCTCCGCGACGAGCTGATCATGCGCGCCGTCGCCCAACGCATCATCTGGCGCACCGAATACGACGAAGCGCTACTCGCCACCGGGACCACCAGGCGGGCAGCAGATTCCCGCAACCGGAGAGAAAGGGCAGCGACGATGACGATGGTGACAGCGATTGACGAGGTGTTGACAGCGGGTGAGGTGTCGCGGATGACGGGTGTTCCAGGGTCTCCACGCTGCATGACTGGGCGGCGAAACGGAAGCGAGACGTGGACTCGCCGGTGTCCCCATCACTGCAAGCTGTCATCCCGGCATCGACGATGGATTCGTGCTGATGTTGCGAAATGGCATGCCGCGTCACGGTATTGAGCGACGACGATTCGCAGGCGTGAAGCGAAGTCCGGTACCGCGCTGGGATGTCGAATGGCTGCTACCGGATGGGACGAAGCGATCCAAGACATTCAAGACGTTGCGGGCTGCCAAATTCTTCGACGGGGAACTGCGGTCGGCTCGTGAGGACGGCGAAACGGTCGACCCGCGCGGCGGCAAAACCGAGCTGCACGTGGTGTACAACAGTTGGCTCGCGTCCCGACCCTGATCTTTCTCCGAAGGTCCGCCGTGGCTACGAGGACAACTGGCGGCTGCGAATCGAGCCGAAGTTCGGCAACTGGCCGATCGGACGAATCGTGCGAGAGAACGTCCAGGAATGGGTCAACGAAATGACCGCCGCGGGCCTGGGCCCCGCACCGTGCGCTGGACTCACAGCGTGCTGCGCATGACGCTGGATCATGCCATCGCCGACAAGAAGCTGCGCGGCAAAAACCCTGCGGCGAATGTGCGGTTCCCGGCGATGGGGAGACCAGCCACGTGTACCTGACTGCGGTAGAAGTGGCGAAGCTGGCCGAACTGTGCGACACGGCTACCAGCGAGACTCGCGCGCCTCGAAGCAAGGCGATGTGGTCCTGATCCTCGCCTACACCGGACTGAGGTTCGGTGAATTGACCGGACTCAACGTCGAAGATGTCGACCTGCACACGCGGCGTATTCGCGTGCGCAGATCGATCACACAGTTATCGGGCCGACTCCTTGAGGGACCGCCAAAAAGCCGTGCCGGTCGTCGTAGCGTGCCAATTCCGGCACGGCTGATGCCGATCCTTGAACGCCGGATCGAAGGGCGTCCAGCTGGTGAACCGGCGATCGTATCGCCGAAGGGCTCGCGGCTCGGGCTCGAAAACTGGAAGCGAGCGGTTGGCTGGCGGATCAGGATCGCCGAACTCGGACGCCCAACGATGCGCGTACACGACCTCCGGCATACCTACGCGTCGTTGGCTCGATCGGCGGGTGCCGACATGAAACTGCTGCAGGTGACGATGGGCCACGCATCGATCATGGTGACCGCGCACACCTACGCCGACCTCTACGACTCCGACCTCGATCGTGTGGCGGATGCGCTCGACGGGCTCGGAGGCTGACCGTGACTGGCGGATAAACGGCGGATAACCGCGGTGACTCTGGCGCGAGGTGCAAGCGCTGCAAATGCCCGTGACCTGGTGATTCTCCTCGTGGTCCCGGCTGGGATCGAACCAGCGACCTTCCGCGTGTGAAGCGGACGCTCTCCCACTGAGCCACGGGACCGGCGCCAAGAGGCGAACGACGTCGAAGATTAGCACGCGGGGGCGTCCCGGCAGAACGCGCTGGATGGGCCGCGGATAGCGGCGCGCTGACGGTACCAAGAAATTTGTGCGAGCCCGCTCGGGTGGACTATCGTCGTGCTTCGCACCGGGCGACGATCTCGTCCGTTGCGCGCGGATGTAGCGCAGTTGGTAGCGCATCACCTTGCCAAGGTGAGGGTCGCGGGTTCGAATCCCGTCATCCGCTCGAGGGTGCAAGTGGCATCAACCCCCGCGGTGGAGTGGCCGAGTGGTGAGGCAACGGCCTGCAAAGCCGTGCACACGGGTTCGATTCCCGTCTCCACCTCCAATTCTTCGACCGGGCGCGGTTAGCTCAGCGGGAGAGCGCTTCCCTGACACGGAAGAGGTCGCTGGTTCAATCCCAGTACCGCGCACCACAGTTTGTGCAGTTCAAGGGCGGTTTTTCAGACTGCTATCGGCCTGCGTGGGCCAGACATGGGCTCAGGCGGCAATCGACGCTCCCGGAAGATCGATCACCGCGAAGACTCGCCCGCGCCCGAACGCCCGCGGTGCAATCCCTCACGGAATGCCGTCGCGGCCTGCTCACCGTGGACGCGTTGACGGCGGCGACCCGCCTGGCCGGCGCCCGCGCCGCCGGTGCCCGCGAGTTGGCCGATCAGATCAGCGACACGCTCGGGCACCTTCGCCGGCTGGTCCGAGTGCTCGACGACAACGAACTCGACGAACTCGCATACCGCGGTTAGGCGCCAGGCGCACACTACACAAGATGACCAGGACAGCGCATATGACCGCCAGCGGCGATGATCAACCAAGAGAACGCTGGCGGCTCGTGCCGATACCGGTGCTCACCGGCGTGCTCGCCATCATCGGTACCGTCGTGTTGGCCGTGTTCCTATCTGGATGTCGGGGTCCGTCCGGAGGTCCGGGTCCGGGCCCCTGCACAGGGTTACCGCCACCGTGCCCGTCGGCAAGGGCGCGTACGCGGTGGCGGTGGATCCGGGCGCCCACACCGTCTACGTCACCAGCGGTCCCATCGAGCCCGGGCAGAAATCACCCAACGCGGTGTCGGTGATCGACGCTTCGACGCGCACCGTGACCGCCACCGTGCCCGTCGGCACGCAGCCGGACGCGGTGGCGGTGGACCCGGGCACCCACACCGTCTACGTCACCAACCTCGAAGACGGCACGGTGTCGGTAATCGACACCTCGACGCGCACCGTGACTGCCACCGTGCCCGTCGGCGGGGGCCCGGGCGGGGTGGCGGTGGACCCGGGCACCCACACCGTCTACATCACTAAAGGCAGCGCCTCTCTCGTCGCCCACCGCCCTACCCCTGCCGACAACACGGTGTCGGTGATCGACGGCTCGACGCGCACCGTCACCACCACCGTGCCCGTCGGCAAGGGCCCGGGCGGGGTGGCGGTGGACCCCGGCACCCACACCGTCTACGTCGCCAACGGCGACGGCACGGTGTCGGTGATCGACGCCTCGACGCGCACCGTCACCACCACCGTGCCCGTCGGCAAGCACTCGGACGGGGTGGCGGTGGACCCCGGCACCCACACCGTCTACGTCACCAACATCGACGACGGCACGGTGTCGGTGATCGACGCCTCGACGCGCACCGTCACCACCACCGTGCCCGTCGGCAAGGAGCCGGACGGGGTGGCGGTGGACCCCGGCACCCACACCGTCTACGTCGCCAACGGCGACACCACGGTGTCGGTGATCGACGGCTCGACGCGCACCGTCACCGTGCCCGTCGGGGCGGGCCCATACTGGGTGGCGGTGGATGCGGGCACCCACACGGTCTACGTCGCCAACAACAGCGACAACTCGGTGTCGGTGATCGAACATCGATAGTGGTTTGCATCGGCGTCTGGGCGCGGCGTGTCGGCTACCCGGTCGTACATCTCGGGCGGCATGCCGATGCTGTCGTTCCAGAGGTCGTTGTCGATCAACCATTGCCGGGCGTCCTAGCCGGGTCGTTCGTCAGCCACGTCGAGCTGTTTTGGACCCTGCCCGAGTTCGAGGCCTTCATGGAGCAGCTCTCCACGTTCTGTCGCGTACTGCTGTTCGACAAGGCCGGGGTCGGGCTGTCGGACCCGGTCCCGCAAGTTCGCACGCTGGATGATCGAGCGGCCGAGATCGAGGCCGTTATGGACGCCGTCGGCTTCGGCAAGGCCGTCGTTTTCGGGGTGAGTGAGGGCCGCCCGGCCGCCATGGTCTTCGCGGCGACACGACCGGAGCGAACGCGGGCGTTGATTCTCACCGCCACCTTCGCGTACACCGGCTGGGACGGCTGGGAAGACATGGATTGTGACCCGGCCGACTGGCAGGCGCGCCTCGTACCCGAGCTGGGTGAGGACTACACCCCGACGACGGCGCAGCTCGCCCGCTTGCAGGAATTCGGCCGCGCCGCCCTCTCGGCGTGGGGCAGCGGTGCTGCACTCAAAGGTCTGCTGCCGTCAGTCCGGTCGATACGCCAGCTCGCGATGTTGGAGCGGATGAGCGCCAGCCCGGGGATGGCGCGCGCGACAGCCGAAACGGTGTTTCGGATCGACGTGCGGCCGATCTTGCCGACGATCGCCGCGCCAACCCTTGTCATCCATGCCCGCGACGACCTCGTTCCGGTGCAGGGCGGCCGATATCTCGCCGACCACATCCCTGGCGCGCGGTTGCGCGAGGTCGACGGCACCGACCACGTGCCGTGGTTCACCGATCCCGACGAAATCACGAGCGGGATCGAGGAGTTCCTCACCGGCAGCCATGCCGCGCCGCCGCAGTCACATCGCGCACTGCGCACCGTGCTGTTCACCGACATGGTCGCATCGACGGAACGCGCCGCGGCGACGGGCGACGAGCGGTGGCGTGCGGTGCTGCACCGCTCTGGTGAGGTCACAGCCGAACTCACGAAACGGTTCGGCGGCACGGTGGTCAAGAGCACCGGCGACGGGTATCTCACCACGTTCGACGGCCCGACGCAGGCCATCCGCTGCGCCGAGGCCTTGCGCGCTGACGCCGAGACGCTGGGCATCGAGATCCGCGCTGGCATCCACACCGGCGAATGTGAACTGATGGACACCGACATCGGGGGGATCGCCGTACACATCGCGGGCGCGGATCCTCGGCCAGACCGGCGCCGGCGAAATCCTCGTCTCCCGCACCGTGCGTGACCTAGTCGTCGGCTCGGGCACTGGCTTCGAGGACCGCGGCAGCGTCGAGCTGCGCGGCGTGCCCGGCACCTGGCAACTCCTGGCGGTCGATCGCCACGGCCCGCCGGCCGGATCTGCCGAGGCAGAACTGGCGTCAACGCCCACACCCGGCCCTCGGACCGCGATGCGCCGCTCGGACCGCGCCGTAGCGGCAATGGCCAGGCGCACACCATGGATCCTGCGCGGGATGGCCCGCCTCACCCCAGCCACCGGCCGCGGCTCTAACCGTTGGGCTACAAGCGCGGGGAAGAGATAAGTCTAATGGCGCTAAGCACCCGGGCAGGCGCGCCCGGCGGATACTGATGGGCAGCATCGCCTGCTCATGCGGCAGGCATCTGACGTGGCGCTGTGAGTGCGGCGCTGTCACCTACGACCCTGCGCTCAGGGACGCGTGCAGTCTGCTCGACGGGCCCGCTAGGGTCTGCGCCTTAAAGGAAGTCGGCCCGTCATCCGCGTGGGTGGCGGGCCGGTCTCATGCGCTTGGGCCATAAACTCCTTGTTGCAGCCGCGGCGCCCGGTGCGCGGCTCCAGACTGAGCGCGTGGCGAAACCGATCGAGGGATCGACCGAAAGGAACACGAATGCGTACACCCGATCCCGTTCTTGGCGCGGCAGCCTGGCTACTCGAGAACGGTCATCGCAGTCTGCTCAAGCTCACCGGCGGCCGCTTCCCCCGCAAGATCCTGGGCATGAAAACAGTCGAGTTGCACACCACCGGCCGCAAATCGGGCAAGGCGTACTCGACAATGCTGACTACTCCTGTGCACGATGAGCAGCGAATCGTCCTGGTCGCGTCCAAGGGCGGCTCCCAGGATCACCCTGACTGGTACAAGAACCTCGTAGCCAACCCTGATGTCCTGCTCACCCTTGACGATCGCACCGTGCCGATGCGGGCACGGACGGCCAGTCCTGACGAGAGGGCGACACTGTGGCCGGCGGTGCTGGCCGCGTACAAGGGCTACGCCGACTATCAGCGCAACACCGACCGGGAAATCCCCCTCGTCATCTGTGAGCCACGTGCCTAGCGTTGGTGTATGGCCGCGGTGGGCGAGCTGGTGCAGTCAACCACCGGTCAATGGATGATCCGACCGCCACTGCACTGCCCACGCGGCCACCCATTGCAGCCGGGTCGGGTGCTGGTCGGCAGCATCGCGTGCTCGTGCGGTCGGCATCTCACTTGGCGGTGCGAGTGCGGCGCCGTGACGTACGGGCCGCCCGCTCGGCGCCGGCTGCGACGTGCTTCACGGGCCAGCGCGTGTGCGCTAACGAGACCTCTGG
Organism: uncultured Actinomycetota bacterium; assembly: GCA_963720085.1. Taxonomy (GTDB): domain Bacteria; phylum Actinomycetota; class Actinomycetes; order Mycobacteriales; family Mycobacteriaceae; genus Mycobacterium. The sequence continues at coordinate 138,741 of CAVRER010000080.1, read as the reverse complement.
CACGGAAGGCGCCGTTTGTCCACCCGGACTTGTGTGTAGCGTCCGGAACATGGCCGACCAGTCCGATGCGATAGTCCATCTTGCGTCGCTCCCGCGCACTCAAGCGTGGTCTCTCCGCGCGATGCAACCGTCCACAATGCTGAAAATCGGACGTGCGCCGTGGCTGGACGCGCAAGACTTGCCAAACTATAGCGAGTGGCCGAAATACATCACGACGATCTTGGTGGCGCCCCTGCGGGCGCGTTTAATGATCGACATGACTCAGTTTTCGCATCCTCTACAGCCCCAGCAGCCGCCTCGCCCGCAACGTGTGGCGTTGACGTGGAGCGCGCTCACCGAAGGTCATTGGTCGCTAGTCGTCACGAAAGATACAGGCTCCGTCGCGGCCTCGTTGAGTCCTGTCGAGCATGCCTGGAGCGACAACCGCGAGTATCTGATCGGAGCACTCGAAGATGGCTGGTGGCTCGCCGTGGAAGTCGACGGCAAGCTAACCACGCTGGCGTCGCCCTTCCCTTCCGAAGGAGCTGCTAGAGAGCGAGCCGAGGCGTGGGAGGCCGACCACAGGTAAGCCTCTACATTGAAGCGCGGGTGCAAACCCAACCCGAACCTCGGCCCGCCATCCGCTTGGGTGGCGGGCCTACTCCATCAGGCTGAGGCGATAATGTCGGCGCGCTTTTTCGCGTAGTCCTGCCATAGCCAGCGGCGATACCGTCACCGACGCCGCCGGCATCCATACCTTTCTAGGCAACGACGACGTCGCCTTCGCCTTGGGTCAACAGACCATGGCCGGGTCCGGCGTCCTCTTCACTGAGACCGCCAGCAGCAACGACATCGCCATGGTTTTCGACCCGTTTGGCACGGCTGGCAGCGATGCCCTCGCCGGTATCGGCAATTTCGACCTCGCCGAGGCCTTCGGCGACATGCTCCACGCGCCGGCTACTAGCGGCAGCTTCCTGGCCGACATACTGTAAGGGATCATCGCCGTCGCCGTCGAGTGACGAATGTGGTTGTGCGGCAAGGCCGCTACTCGCGCCGTCCGCCCGAGATGCCCACTCGGTTCGGTGGCGGCTCGGTGCTCTCGCCTCCGTTGTCGCTGGCGCGTTGCAGATACTGCGGGCAGTAGGCGCTCGCGGCGATCGCGGTGAACTTGGCGGCGCTGGTCGTGCTGATTCCCGGGTTCTGCTCGGTCACGTGCTGGATGACGTTGAGTTCCGGCTGACCCTGGTCCATCAGCCCGCACGCAGTCTTGCCGGCGTTGACCGCGCTCGGTCCGTTGTTAAAGGTGATGCCGGCCTTCGTCAGCGCGTCCAGGAAGCTCGCGTCAACGCCCGGGTCAGCGCTGCCGGGGTCGGCGTACGCTGGTACGCCCAACCCAAGTGCGGCGGCGATGCCGAGCAGCACCAGAAGACGTCGCATCCGACCATCATGACTCACGTCAAGCCCATTGTCGTATCGGCACAACACGCCCGGGAATACTGCCAAGATCAGACCGTGGCAGAGAAAATCGAAGTCCAACGCAGGATCGGCGCTCGCCCAGCAGACATCTTTGCCGCCGGCACCACCACCTATCTAGGCAACGACGACGTCGCCTTCGCCTTGGTTCAAGAGACCATGGCCGGGTTCGGCGTCCTCTTCACTGAGACCGCCAGCAGCAATGACATCGCCATGATTTTCGACCCATTTGGCACCATGGGCAGTACGGCCTACGCCGGTGACGGAAATTTCGACCTCACCGCGGTCTTCGCCGACATGCTCCATGCGGCCGCAGAGGGCAACTTCATGGCCGACATCCTGCCGATGCTGTAAGTGCTTTTGCGGCAAAGCCGCTACTCGTGTTGTCCGCCCGATGTGCTTACTGGGTTGGGTGGAGGCTGGGCACTGTCGGCACCGCTGCCACCGGCGCGTTGCAGGTATTGCGGGCAGTAGGCGCTGGCCGCTATCGCGGTGAACTTTGCCGCCCTGGTCGTGTCCAAGCCCGGATTCTGCCTCGTCACGCGCTGGATGACGTCAAGTTCCGGCTGCCCCTGCTCCATCATCCCGCATGCTGCCTTACCGGCCTTGACGGCGCCCGCCCGGCTTTTGACGGTGATGCCCGCTTTGGTGAGCGCATCGAGAAAGCTCGCATCAAGGTTCGCGTCAACGCCCGGGTCGGCCTGCGCCGGCACGGCCAAACCCAGCATGGCGGCGACGCCGAGCAGCACCAGGAAACGTCGCATCCGCCCATCATGACTCACGTCAACCCCGTTGTCGTATCGGCCCCGCGCGCGCAGTCATCCTGCCAAGATCAGACGGTGGCCGAGAAACTGGAAGTCCAACGCAAGATCGCCGCTCCCCCAGCCGATATTTTCGCAGTGCTCTGCGATCCGCAGGGTCACGTCGCCATCGATTCATCCGGAATGCTGCAGGACGCCGAAGGCGGCCCCGTTGCCGCCGCGGGCGACAGCTTCGTCGTCCATATGGACCGTGACGCGCTCAACGACTTTCCGGAACTGGGCAAGTATGACGTCACCGTCAACATTCGCGACTTCGAGCCCGACCGGCTGATCTCGTGGACGGTTCTGGGCCAGATCCGCCCGCAGCTCGGCCACGTATACGGATACCGCCTCGAACCCGACGAAACCGGCGAAGGCACGCTCGTCACGTCGTTCTACGACTGGTCCCAGATCGACGATCAGTGGCGTGAAGCCGGCATTTTCCCCGTGATTTCCGTACTCGCATTGCGGGCCACCCTGGGCATCTTGGATCGCACCGTGCGTCGCGGCTACTCGAAGGGCTAAGTGAGCACCGCTCGCAAAAGCTGAACGTCAACCCATAGTTGACGAATCACTTGCCGTCAACCTAACGTTGACGGCATGACAGACCCCGCCTCCGGGCCCAGACCGATCAGCCATCCCGTCCGGCTCGACGAGCTGATCAACGCCATCAAGCAGGTGCACACCGACGTGCTCGACCAGCTCAGCGACGCCGTCTTGGCGGCCGAACACCTCGGCGAGGTCGCCGACCACCTGATCGGGCACTTCGTCGATCAGGCCCGCCGATCAGGAGCGTCCTGGACTGACATCGGCAAGAGCATGGGCGTCACCAAGCAAGCAGCACAGAAGCGGTTCGTGCTGCGGGCCGAGGCCACGACACTTGACCCCAACCAGGGATTCGAACGCTTCACCCCCCGGGCCCGCAACGTCGTCGTCGCCGCTCAAAACGCCGCGCACGAGGCGCACAACGCCGAGATCACCCCCGACCACCTATTGCTCGGCGTGCTGAGCGACGCGGACGCGCTGGCCACCAAGCTGCTGGCCGCGCAGCAGGTCGATCCCGAATCTGTGCGTGCAGCGATCACGCTGCCATCGGCCATAGCCAACCCACCGCAGCTGATTCCGTTCAGCGGCCCGGCCCGCAAAGTACTCGAGTTGACCTTCCGTGAGGCACTTCGCTTGGGCCACAACTACATCGGCACCGAGCATCTGCTGCTCGCGCTGCTCGAACTGGAAGACGGCAGCGGGCCGCTGCACCGGGCAGGCATCGACAAGGACCGCGTCGAAACTGATCTGACTGCTGTACTGGAATCTCTGGTGGCCCGGCAGAAGAACTGACCACAGCGTTGCACAACCCGGCGACGCAGACTCCGCGGTGTGCCATCATGCGAGAGTCATAGAGGCCGGCCCAGAGGAGAAAAGATGCGCCGCTGCCTAGTCGTATTGGTCACCGTCTTCGCCGCCACCCTGCTCGGGGTCCCGCGCGCATCGGCCGGCGACGCGCCGATCGGCCACCTCGGTGACACGTTGCGGGTCGACACCGGAAAAATGATCGCCGACGTCATGGTCAGCAGCGTGCAACCGGTCGACCCGCCGCCGGGGTTCGGCTACAACCGCGTCGGCATCCCGGTCAAGAGCTTCCCGGACAGCGCGGTAGTGCGCGCGGACGTGGCGATCCACGCGGTCCGGGTGCCGAACCCGCACCAGATGCTGACCGATTTCACCTTCGACGGGGTAACCCCGTTCGGCGACGCCTATAAATCCCGCCCGTCCGACGCACCCGACGCGCTGGATGCCGCGCTGACGAACGCACCGCCGGGCTCGATAGTTCGCGGCGGCGTGTATTGGGAGGCCTACCGCGACCCGGTCTCCAACGTCGTGCTGCTGGACAAGAAGACGGGCTATCACCTGGCGCAGTGGAACCTATAGCCGCGTCTTTGGCGGTGCGCATCGCCACGGCGGATTCCGTCGACATCGCCGAGTTGGCCGGGGTCGCCGCACGCACCTTTCCGCTGGCGTGTCCCCCGTCGGTCACCCGCGCGAACATCGCGGCGTTCGTCGACGCCAACCTATCCGACGCGCGCTTTGCCGAGTATCTGGCCGATCCGCAACGGCTGATCCTCACTGCCAGCCACGACGATCGAATTGTCGGTTACGCCATGCTGATTCGCGGTGTCGGCGACGATCCCGACGTGCAGCGCGCCGTGCGGGTTCGACCAGCCGTGGAGCTTTCGAAGATGTACGTGCTGCCGGACCATCACGGCTCGGGCGTATCGACGGCACTGATGAACGCCGCGCTCACCGCCGCCGTCGAATGGGGCGCCGGCTGCGTATGGCTGGGCGTCAATCAGGAAAACGCTCGCGCACAACGGTTTTACGAAAAGTGCGGCTTTACCGTCAACGGCACCAGGACATTTCAATTGGGCGCAGGTACTGAAAACGACTACGTGATGGTGCGGCAGCTCTAAGCGTTGACGGCTGCAGTCAGGGCCAGCAGCCGCGACGTGGCCCGCAGGTACTTCTTCCGGAAGCCACCGGCCAGCATCTCCTCGCTGAAGACGCGGTCCAGCTTCTCGCCGGAAGCCAGCACCGGGATGCCGGCGTCGTAGAGCCGGTCGGTCAGCGCCACCAGCCGCAGCGCCACGTTCTGGTCGTCGATGGCGTGCACGCCGGTCAGGAACACCGCCGTCACACCTTCGATCAGCGTCAGATAACGCGACGGGTGCATGGTGGCCAGATGGGCGCAGAGCGCGTCGAAGTCGTCGAGCGTCGCGCCCGGGACGGTCGCGGCACGCGCGGCGACTTGTTCGTCGGTCGGCGGCTGGGGCGCAGCCGGCAACTCGCGATGCCGGTAGTCGGGTCCATCGATCCGGACGACGTCGAAAATGGCTGCCAGCGTGTTGATTTCACGCAGGAAATCCTGCGCGGCGAAACGGCCCTCCCCCAGCTGCTCGGGCAGCGTGTTGGACGTCGCGGCCACCGACACACCGCGCTCGACGAGTTGGGAAAGCAGCCGCGATACCAGCGTGGTGTTTCCCGGGTCGTCCAGCTCGAACTCGTCGATGCACAACAGCGTGTAATGCCCAAGCAGGTCGATGCATTCGGCGAAGCCGAACACCCCGGCGAGCTGGGTCAGCTCCATGAACGTCGCGAACGCCTTGGGGTGGGCTTCTTATCAGGCAAATCATCGGGCAGCTGACGGTAGGCAGCGGCCAGCAGATGCGTCTTGCCGACGCCGAAACCACCGTCGAGGTACAGCCCGACACCCGGCAACACCTCTCGCCTGCCGAACAGCTTCTTGCGGCCGGCGCGGCGCTCGACGGCCTGCCGGCAGAACTGTTGGCAAGCCGCGACGGCGGCGGACTGCGTCGGCTCGGCCGGGTCGGGGTGATAGCTCGCGAAGCTCACCTCGGCGAAGGTCGGCGGCGGCGTCAGCTGGGCGATCAGCCGTTCGGGCGACACCGTCGGCTGCCGATCGACCAGATGAGCAACTCCGCCGGTGGCATCGGCGGAGGTGGGGCCGTGCATGCAGGCACCGTACCGACGTGTTGCAATCATGCCCATGTCTGACCAAGCTGCCGACCAGCCGGCGGGATGCAGCTGAGACTGCTCGGCTCGGTCCGCGAACTCGACGGCGGCGAACTGCCCGAGCTCTACGGCTACCCGGCGGAGCTGAACAGGATCTGGCTTCGGGCGAACTTCATCGCCAGCCTCGACGGCGGCGCCACCGTCGGCGGCACCACCGGTCGCCTGGGCGGGCCCGGCGATCGGGCGTTGTTCAGCCTGCTGCGCGAACTCGCCGACGTGATCCTGGTCGGCGCGGGCACGGTACGGGCGGAGGACTACTCCGGCGCACGTCCGAGCGTCGCTCAGCGCCAGCGCCGCCAGGCCTGCGGGCAAAGCGAAGTCCCACAGCTGGCGATCGTCACCAAATCCGGCCGCCTGGACCGGGATATGCCGGTGTTCACCCGCACCGAGGTGCCGCCGCTGGTGTGCACCTGCGCGGCGGTGGCCGACCAGACCCGCCGCGGGCTGGCCGGCCTCGCCGACGTCGTCGACTGCTCGACCGACGACCCGGGCCGGGTCGACGAAGCCGCGGTGCTGGCGGCGCTGGCCGATCGCGGGCCTGTACCGGGTCTTGACCGAGGGCGGCCCGACGCTGTTCGGCTCGTTCGTCGAGCGCGGCCTGCTCGACGAACTGTGCCTGACGATCGCGCCGAGCCTGGTCGGCGGTCAGGGCGGCCGCATCGCCGCTGGCCCGGGGCAGGTGCTGACCGGGATGCGCTGCGCGCACATCCTCACCGACGACGACGGCTACCTGTACACCCGCTACGTGAAAGCCTGAGTCGCGCGGCAACGATGCGGGCCGGAACGGGCCGAGGAGGCGCCGCGCAGGACGTGAGCGCGGGAATGGCTACTGTGGTCGGCATGAGCCGGCACGCCGCAATCGCCACGTCGTTGATCGTGGCGACGGGGTTGCTGGCCGGCTGTGCGCCTGGATTGGCCGCCAACCCGCGGTTCGCCACCAACGCGGGCGCCCGGCCGCAGGGACAGGCCACCACGGCGAAGCCGCCCAATGGTCCGCCGCCGATCGCCGCGCCCAAGAACGACTTGTCGTGGCGCGACTGCACGTCGAAGGAATTCAGCGACGCCGCGGTCCCCACCGGCACCCGGCGTCAAGCTGGATTGCGCAAGCTACGACGCCGACCTCGACCCGGTCAACGGCGCGGCCGGCACGCTGAGCATCGGTGTGGTGCGCGCCCGCTCGGCGCAGACCCCGCGCGATGCCGGCCCGCTGGTCTTCACCACCGGCTCGGATCTGCCCTCGTCGCTGCAGCTGCCGGTGTGGCTGGCGCGCGCGGGCGCCGACGTGCTGCAAAAGCACCCCATCGTCGCCGTCGACCGCCGCGGCATGGGCCTGTCGAGCCCGGTCGACTGCCTCGACCAGTTCGACCGCCAGGAGATCCGCGACCAGTCGCAGTTCGAGGCCGGCAACGATCCCGTCGCCAACCTCGCGGACATCGTGCAGAACGCCACCACCAGCTGCACCGACACCATCGCGCCCGGCGACTCCGCCTACGACGACACCCACGCCGCCACCGACATCGAGCGGCTGCGCAGCATCTGGGACGTGCCCGCGCTGGCGCTGATCGGCATCGGCAACGGCGCCCAGGTGGCGCTGTCCTACGCAAGCTCGCATCCCGACAAGGTCGCCAGGCTGGTCCTCGATTCCCCGATCGCGTTGGGCGTGGGCGCCGAAGCCGCCGCCGAGCAACAGGTCAAAGGACAGCAATCGGCACTGGATGCATTCGCCGCGCAATGCGCCGCGGTGAACTGTCCTCTGGGCCCCGACCCCAAAGCCGCGGTCGAGCTCGCTGCTGGCCGACGCCCGCGCCGGCCACGGCCCCGGAGGTATGTCGGTAGCGACCCTCGCGAACGCGATCAGCACCGCGCTGGGCTACCCCACCGGTGACGGGGTCAGCACCACCAACGACTTGGCCACCGCACTCGCAACCGCGCGCTCCGGTGACACCAATCTGCTGACCAGCCTGGTCAACCGGGCACAGGGCATCACCGGCACCGACGGGCAGTTCGTCAATTCATGCAGTGACGCGCTCAACCGCCCGACACCCGATCGGGTACGGGAGCTGGTGGTCGCCTGGGGCAAGCTCTACCCCCAGTTCGGCACTGTCGGTGCGCTCAATCTGGTCAAATGCGTCTCCTGGCCGAGCACGACGCCGCCGCAGCCACCGAAGGTTCTCAAAGTCAACGTGCTTCTGATGGGCGTGCAGAACGACTCGATTGTCGGGTCGGAAGGCGTCTCGGCCACCGCCGCCACCATCATCAACGCCACCGCAGCCAGCAAGCGGGTGATGTGGCAAGGGATCGGCCACGGCGCCAGCATCTACTCCTCATGCGCGGTCCCGCCGCTGATCGGCTACCTGGACAGCGGCCAGTTGCCGTCCACCGACACCTACTGTCCCGCCTGACCCGTCGGGCGATCGCCCGTGTACGGTGCGCTCGTGACGGCAGTTGATTCACCTCGTGGCGGTCTGCGCGATTGGGCGCAGGCCACATTCGGTCCCCGCACCGCCGCGCCGAATACTGCGACCGTGCTGCGTTCGGTGCTGTGGCCGGTGGCCATCCTGGCAGTAATCCACCGCACCATCGTGGTGACCACCAACGGCAACATCACCGACGATTTCAAGCCGGTCTACCGCGCGGTGCTGAACTTCCGGCACGGCTGGGACATCTACAACGAGCACTTCGACTACGTCGACCCGCACTACCTGTATCCCGCCCGGCGGCACGCTGATCATGGCGCCCTTTGGCTATCTGCCATTCGCGGAGTCGCGCTACTTGTTCATCGCGTTCAACAGCGCCGCCATCGTGCTGGCGGGGTACGTGCTACTGCGGATGTTCAACTTCAAGCTGACCTCGGTCGCGGCCCCGGCGCTGCTTTTGGCGATGTTCTGCACCGAATCCGTAACCAACACACTGGTTTTCACCAACATCAATGGCTGCATTCTGCTGCTTGAGGTGCTGTTTTTACGGTGGCTGCTGGACGGCTCCAAAACCGGCGGGGCCGAACATCAATGGTGGGCCGGCATCGCGATCGGGCTGGCGCTGGTGGTCAAACCCGTGCTGGCGCCGCTGCTGCTGTTGCCGCTGCTGAACCGTCAGTGGCGCGCGGTGCTGGCTGCCATCGTGGTGCCGGTGGTGTTCAATCTGGCCGCGCTGCCGTTGGTCGTCCATCCAGAGGACTTCTTGACCCGCACGCTGCCTTACATGTTGGGCGTTCGTGACTACTTCAACAGCTCGATCGAAGGCAACGGCGTGTACTTCGGGCTGCCTTTCTGGCTGATCCTGTTCCTGCGAATCCTGTTCACTCTGCTCGCCATTGGCAGTTTGTGGCTGCTGTACCGCTACTACCGCACCCGCGACCCGTTGTTCTGGTTCACCACGTCCTCGGGCGTGCTGTTGCTGTGGTCGTGGCTGGTGCTGTCGCTGGCCCAGGGCTACTACTCGATGATGCTGTTCCCATTCCTGATGACGGTCGTGTTGCCCAACTCGGTGATTCGCAACTGGCCGGCGTGGCTGGGCATCTACGGCTTCCTGACGATGGATCGCTGGCTGCTGTTCAACTGGATGTCCATCGGGCGGCCGCTGGAATACCTGAAGATCACCTACGGCTGGTCGCTAGTGCTGATCGTGGTGTTCAGCGTGCTCTACTTCCGCTACCTGGATGCCAAAGCCGAAAACCGGCTGGACAACGGGATCGACCCGGCATGGCTGACGGCCAAGCAGCCGCGCGCTAGCGTGGATGCATGAGCTCCGCCGATGACCTCGCGTCCGAACGTGCAACTGATCCGACGACGAGTGGCGCAAGAAACTCAACCCGCAGGAGTTCGACGTGCTGCGACGGGCCGGCACCGAGCGCCCGTTCACCGGTGAGTACACCGACACCAAGACCACCGGCGTCTACCAGTGCCGGGCGTGCGGCGCCGAACTGTTCCGCAGCTCCGAGAAGTTCGAATCTCATTGCGGCTGGCCGTCATTCTTCGACCCGGCCAACTCCGAGGCGGTAATCCTGCGCCCGGATCACTCGATGGGCACCGTCCGCACCGAGGTGTTGTGCGCCAATTGCCACAGCCATCTGGGCCACGTATTCGCCGGCGAGGGCTATCCGACCCCGACGGATCAGCGTTACTGCATCAACTCGATCTCGCTGCGGTTGGTGCCTAGCTAATTTTCCTGTCGAGTGGCCAGTTATGACACGCGTTTTGGCCGATCGTGTGTCATAACCGGCCACTCGGCGCAACGAGTCAGTCCACGCGGGTGGCGTGCATTGCCCAGAACGGGGCGTGCGCCCGACCGTTGGTCAGCCACGGTTCGATGATCCGGAACCGCTCGATGATCGGCTTGATCTGCTCGGCCATATCGGGATTGCGGGCGAGCATCATGTCAAGGGTTTCCACGCTCATGTTGATCAGGTAGGTGGTCGGCCCTAAATACGTGATCTCCCAACCGGAGTCGGGGAATACCTGACGAAAGTCGTTCTCGGACAACGATCGTGGCATCTGGAAGCCGTTGACGTTGCCGGCGCTGAATTCGAACATGTAGAGGCGCGCTCCGGGCTTGGTCGCCCGGTGCAAAGCCCGCGCGTACGACCGCTGCAACTCCGGCTCGGTCGAAAACGTGTGATAGAAGGCGCAGTCGACGACCGTGTCGAAACGGTTCTCAAAACCCTGCAACTTCGTGGCGTCGGCCAGCTGGAAGTTCACCGACACCCCGGCTCTCCGCGCGTTCTCTCTGGCCCGCTCCAGCCCGGTCGGTGACGCGTCGATGCCGGTAGCCGAGTAACCCTTTGACGCGTAGTAGATGGCGTGGTGGCCCGGACCGGTGCCTGGGTCCAGAACTTCGCCTTTGACCGCGCCCAGCGCAACAAGTTGCCGTACGACGGGCTGCGGGCCGCCGATGTCCCACGGGGTGGCGGCCGGCAAGCCGTGCGAGACCCGCTGATCGCGGTACATCTCTTCAAAGCGGCTGGGATCGGTCGGTGCTGGCTGGGTCACGGCTTAACGATATAATGTGAAGTATCGCCGATGCAACGCTCGAGCGTCATGGCAACGAGGCGACCAGCTGCTCGACCGGCACCCGCGGCCCGGTGAAAAACGGCGTCTCCTCGCGGGTATGCCGTCGTGCGTCCGTGGCGCGCAACTCCCGCATCAGGTCGAGGATGCGGTGCAGTTCAGTGGCCTCGAACGCCAAGATCCACTCGTAGTCGCCGAGCGCGAACGCGGGCACGGTGTTGGCCCGGACGTCTTTGTATTCCCGGGCCGCCATGCCGTGTTCGGCGAGCATGCGGCGGCGCTCCTCGTCGGGCAGCAAATACCACTCATAGGACCGCACGAACGGATAGACGCAGATGTAGGCCCCCGGTTCCTCGCCGGCCAGGAACGCTGGGATGTGACTCTTGTTGAACTCCGCCGGCCGGTGCAGCGCCACACTGCTCCACACCGGCGTGCACGCCCGGCCCAGCGTGGTGGTACGCCGGAAATCCTGATAGGTCGCCTGCAGCGCTTCGACGCGTTCGGCGTGCGTCCAGATCATGAAATCGGCGTCTGCCCGTAAGCCGGCGACGTCGTAGAGACCGCGCACCACAACGCCGCGCTCTTCCCGCTGCTTGAAGAAGGTGGCGGTCTCGTCGATGACGGCCTCCCTGGCCTCTCCTTCTGCGCCAAGTGCCCCTGGACGCACCGAGAACACCGAGAACATCAGGTAGCGAACGGCGGCGTTTAGCGCGTCGTAGTCCAAGCGGGCCATGACAACTATCGTGCCACGGAGGTTTCGACCGCCCGGATCGCACCGGTGACGGCTCGGCCGGCCGCGCCGATGCACGCCGGCACCCCGATCCCGTCGAGATAACTGCCCGCCACCGCCACGGTCGGCGGCAGGCCTGCGCGCAGCTCGGCGACCAAGTCGCGATGGCCGGGCCCGTACTGCGGCATCGCGTCCAGCCAGCGCCGAATGCAGACGTCCACCGGGTCGACCGCCAGCCCGAAAACGTCTGCCAGATCCTGTATTCGCCCAGGCCAGCAACTCGTCGTCGGACGCGCGGCGGGCTACCTCATCGCCGAACCGGCCGAACGAGAGTCGCAACAGCTCCACGTCGGTACGTCGTCCCCACTTTCGCGACGACAACGTGATTGCCTTGGCGCGCAACCGTTCTCCGCTGGCTACCAGCACGCCGGAATTCTGCGGGAAGCGGATACCGCGAGGCACGGCCAGCGCCACCACCACCGACGACGCACTGGCGATGCGGCTGGCCGCGGCGGCGGTACGTGGCGCGATGCGGTCGACGAGGCCGACCAGGCGTGCAGCCGGGACGGCCAGGATTACCGCGTCGGCACGCCACTGGGCACCGGCGTCGTCGCGCAGCGTCCAGCCGCGTGCAGGAGCTTGTGCGGCCTCGATACCGTCGACCGCCGCCTGTACCCAATTGAGCCGGCTGCGACGAACAAGCTCGTCGATCAGCACCGTGTAACCTCCGCCCACCGAACCGAACACCGGGCCTGCGGTGACGCTCATGAGCGCCTGGCGGACCGCGTCGGTCAGGTGGGCGGCGCCGCCGTCGAGAGCAGCGGCCAGGGTCGGGGCAGCCGAGCGAACGCCGATGGTCGCCGCGGATCCCGCGTACACCCCGCCGAGCATCGGATCCACCGACCGGGCCACCACTTGCTCGCCGAACCGGTCGGCCACCAGGTCGGCCACCGCCGGATCGCCGCCGGGCTGCCAGCGAAACGGTCGACTGGGCTCGGAAGTGATACGCGCCAAGGTGGCGTCGTTCACCAGACCGGCCATCGACTCCGCAGACGACGGAATGCCATTGAGCGTGGCTGGCGGCAACGGATGCAGCCGGTCCTGGCTGTAGATCAGCGGCCGGGCTCCGGTGGTCCCGACTTGCCGGTTCGCAAGGCCCAGCTCGGACAGCAGCGCCGGCACCTCGGGGCGTCGTACCACGAACGCCTCGGCGCCGACGTCGATGGCAACTCCGCCGACTTGCTCGGTGCGCAGCACCCCGCCGAGCCGGTCGGCCGGGTCGAACAGCGTGATGCTCGCCTCGTCGCCGAGGGTCGCCCGCAATCGGTAGGCCGCTATCAGGCCCGAAATACCGCCGCCGACAACACAATACGAGCCCGATCCGATTGTCCGGCTCCTCATCGGGCCGTTCCGGCCCGCATTGTCGCCGGACGTCATAACGCGTGGACCAGTGACACCAGTTCGGTGAGAACGCCGGGGTCCGTTTCCGGCAGCACACCGTGCCCGAGGTTGAAAATATGCCCGGCCGCGCCGGCGTCTACCGCGTTTCGTCCGTCGTCGACCACTGCGCGCGCGGCCTGCTCCACGGCCGGCCAGCCGGCCAGCAACACCGCCGGATCGAGGTTGCCCTGCAGTGCGATACCGGTTTCGATTCGGGCGGTGGCGTCGACCAGCGAGGTTCGCCAATCGACGCCGATGACCGTTGCACCTGCCTCCGACATGGCACCCAGCAGTTCGGCGGTGCCGACCCCGAAGTGCGTCATCGCGACGCCGCGGTCGGCCAGCGTGCCGAATACCCGCGCGCTGTGCGGCAGCACATAGCGCTGGTAGTCGGCAAGCGATAGCGCGCCCGCCCATGAGTCGAACACCTGAATCGCATCCACCCCGGCATCAAGTTGAACTCGCAGAAACGCGATGGTGAGGTCAGTTAGCTTTTCCATCAGCGCATGCCAGCAGGTGGGCTCGGCCAACATCATCGCCTTGGTGCGGGCGTGGTGGCTGCTCGGGCCGCCCTCGACCAAATAGGACGCCAGCGTGAACGGCGCACCGGCGAACCCGATCAGCGGAACATCGCCCAGCGCTTGCACGAGCAGCGAGACCGCGTCCGACACCGGTTGGACACATTGTGGCTCAAGAGGTTTCAACGCATCGATATCGGCGGCGGTGCGCACCGGCGCTGCGATGACGGGTCCGACATCAGGGACGATGTCCAAGTCGACACCGGCGCCGAGCAGCGGCACCACGATATCGGAGAACAAGATCGCGGCGTCGACGTTATGGCGGCGTATCGGTTGCAGGGTGATCTCGGCGATCAGCTCGGCGTCGAAGCAGGCGTCCACCATGCTGCTGCGTGCCCGCAGGACACGGTATTCCGGCAGCGATCGGCCGGCCTGACGCATGAACCACACCGGCACCCGGTGCGGCTTGCGGCCGGTGGCCGCGGCCAGGTACGGCGACTCGGGCAGCGTGCGACGGGTACTCATCGGGTTCAATGCTGCCACGACCAGCGGTTGACGCGGTTCGCCAGGCGGTCTCGGCCCGGTCTGCTGCAGACCTGCGTAACCTCGTCGTGGGTAAAGTCCGTAGAGCCGCGCCAGGAGCCGGGATGCCAGTTCGTCACCCAGAAGTCAGCTACGACGAGTTTCCAAGCCTACGAATCGAACGCGCCGATCACGGGGTGCTGCACCTGATTCTCGATGCTCCGGGGCTTAATTCGGTCGGGCCGCAGATGCACCGCGACCTCGCCGACATCTGGCCGGTGATCGATCGCGACCCCGACGTGCGCGTCGTCTTGGTTCGCGGCGAGGGCAAAGCGTTCTCCTCCGGCGGCAGCTTCGACCTGATCGACGAGACCATCGGTGAGCTCACCGACCGGCTGCGCATCATGCGCGAGGCCCGCGATCTCGTGCTCAACATGGTCAACTGCGACAAGCCGGTGGTGTCGGCGATTCACGGTGCAGCAGTCGGCGCGGGTCTGGTGGTGGCGCTGCTCGCCGACGTCTCGGTGGCCGGTCGAACCGCCAAGATCATCGACGGCCACACCAAGCTGGGTGTAGCCGCGGGCGATCACGCGGCCATCTGCTGGCCGCTGCTGGTCGGCATGGCCAAGGCCAAGTACTACCTGCTCACCTGCGAGCCGCTGTCTGGCGCGGAGGCGGAACGGATCGGGCTGGTGTCGCTTTGTGTGGATGACGACGAAGTGCTCGGCACCGCAACCCGCATCGCGGCGGACCTGGCTCAAGGCGCGCAGTCGGCGATCCGCTTCACCAAACACAGCCTCAATCACTGGTACCGGATGTTCGCGCCCGCCTTCGAAACCTCCCTTGGCCTGGAATTTCTGGGGTTCGGCGGGCCTGACGTCGCCGAAGGTCTGGCCGCTCACCGCGAGAAGCGGCCAGCGCGTTTCTCTGCCGACTCGCCCTAAACGGCGCGCCTTTTTCCGCGTGTCCGCAGATAGGTCTAGCGTCAGAGGTCGTGCCCCCGCCTGCGACGATGCAGTGCCGAGCGATGAGGAGGAGCGGCGCTTGTGAGCTCAGCCGAACCGGTCCCGTTCCGCGAGGCGGTCGTGGCGATGAGCGGTGCCAGCGTGCGATCGGAGATCGAGCTGGGCCCCATCCGGCCGCCACAGCGTCTCGCGCCGTACAGCTACGCGCTTGGCGCCGAGGTCAAACGTCCCGAGGTCGACGTCGTGTCGGAGCAGTCCGACGGTGACGCGTTCGGCCGGCTGATCCTGCTCTATGACCCGGATGGGGCCGACGCGTGGGACGGCACCATGCGGCTGGTCGCCTACATCCAGGCCGACCTGGACTCCAGCGAGGCCGTCGACCCGTTGCTGCCGGAGGTGGCGTGGAGTTGGCTGGTCGAAGCGCTGGACAAGCGCGCCGAGCACGTCACCGCGCTCGGCGGCACCGTCACCGCCACCAGCTCGGTGCGCTATGGGGACATCTCCGGACCGCCGCGCGCCCATCAGCTGGAGTTGCGCGCGTCGTGGACAGCGATCAGCCCGGACATCGGTACACACGTCGAGGCGTTCTGCGAGGTGCTCGAGCATGCCGCGGGGCTGCCACCGGTCGGGGTGACGGATTTGGGCACGCGGTCCCGCGTCTGAGATGGTCGAGGCGACAGCCGAAACGCCGGAAAGCACGGAACCAGACGTAACTCCGCTGCTTCATCCCGCCGACGGTGTGCCCGATCTCTCGACGAGCGCCAGCGAGATCGCTGCCGCCGCACAACTGCTGGCCGGCGGGGATGGAGCGTTCGCAGTTGATGCCGAACGGGCCTCAGGGTTCCGTTACTCCAACCGCGCCTACCTGATTCAGATCCGCCGGGCGCGCGCCGGCACCGTGCTCATCGATCCGGTCAGCCATGGCGGCGACCCGCTGACCGTGCTGCGGCCCGTTGCCGACGTCCTCGCGCAGGACGAGTGGATTCTGCACGCAGCCGACCAGGACCTGCCGTGCCTGGCCGAGGTCGGCATGCGGCCGCCGGCGCTGTATGACACCGAGCTGGCCGGGCGGTTGGCCGGCTTCGACCGGGTCAACCTGGCGGCCATGGCACAACGGCTGCTCGGTTTGGGTCTGGCGAAAGGCCACGGCGCGGCGGATTGGTCCAAACGTCCGCTGCCGCCGGCCTGGCTGAACTACGCGGCCCTCGACGTAGAAGTCCTCATCGAACTACGGGACGGGATCGCGGGCGTGCTGGCCGAGCAGGGCAAAACAGATTGGGCCGCAGAGGAATTCGACTACCTGCGGACCGTGGGTCAGGCACCGCCGCCGACCCGCCGGGACCGCTGGCGACGCACATCCGGTATCCATAAGGTGCGCAACCAGCGCGGCCTGGCTGCGGTTCGTGAATTGTGGACTGTGCGAGACGAAATCGCGCAACGCCGCGATATCGCCCCAGGGCGGATCTTGCCCGACTCGGCGATCATCGATGCCGCCACCGCCGACCCCAAGACCCGCGACGACTTGATCGCGCTGCCGATATTCGGCGGTCCCAGGCAACGCCGTAACGCCGCGACGTGGTTGGCGGCGCTGAAATCAGCGCGGGAAGCCCCCGGTCCCGCGGAGGAGGCCGAACCGCCTAACGGGCCACCTGCACCGGCACGCTGGCCCAAGCGCAGACCGGAGGCCGCGGCGCGACTGGATGCCGCCCGCACTGGGCTGCGCGAGCTCTCCCAACGGGTATCGGTGCCGACCGAGAACCTGGTCTCGCCCGACCTGGTGCGACGGCTGTGCTGGGATTGGGAGGGCGCTGAGGATCCGGCAAAAGCGATTGACGAGTTCCTGGCCGCCGGGCAGGCCCGCGGTTGGCAGCGTGAGCTGGTGGTGCAGGTACTCGCCGAAGCGTTGCAGCCTCATGACTCCACCGAAATCGACAGCAGCGCGCAAAAGTTCGAGTAGACATGACGCTGCCGTCGATCTCGGCGACAAGAGGTCGCTAGTCCAGGCGTTCGCTGATCTCCGCCGCGGACTCAACACCATTGCCCAGGCCGGACAGCGCCGCCACCCAGCCGGTGATCTGCCGGGCCACGTCCTGCTCAGTCAAACCAGCTTCGGCGAGCACCTCTCCGCGCGACGCGTGATCGAAGAATTGTTGCGGTAGTCCGACGTCGCGGCAGGGCACGTCGATCTCTTTGCGCCGCAACGCCGCTGACACCGCTGAGCCGACGCCGCCGTTGACGCCGTTGTCTTCCATCGTGACGACCAGCTTGTGCCCGAGCGCCAACTCGGCCACCACATCCGATACCGGCAAAACCCACCGCGGGTCGATCACCGTCACGCCGATGCCCTGGTTGCGCAGCCGCTCGGCCACCGCCAGGCCCGTCGACGCGAACGCCCCGACCGCCACCAATAACACATCGGCGGTCAGGCCATCAGCCGGCACGGCGAGCACGTCCGCTCCTCCGCGGCGTTCAAGCGCCGGAATATCTTCGCCGACATCGCCTTTCGGGAATCTGATCGCGGTGGGGCCGTCGTCGATGTCGAGCGCCTCACCGAGCTCCTCACGCAGCCGGGTACCGTCCCTCGGCGCGGCTACCCGCACGCCGGGGACGATGCCCAGCATCGACAAGTCCCACATGCCGTTGTGGCTGGCACCGTCCGGGCCAGTGATCCCGGCTCGGTCGAGCACCATGGTGACCGGCAGCTTGTGCATCGCCACGTCCATCGTGATTTGGTCGAACGCACGGTTGAGAAATGTCGAGTAGATCGCCACCACCGGGTGCAGCCCACCCATGGCCAATCCGGCCGCGGAAGTCATCGCGTGCTGCTCGGCGATGCCGACGTCGAACAACCGATCCGGGAAGCGCTGGCCGAACGCCGTCAGCCCGGTGGGCCCGGGCATGGCAGCGGTGATCGCGACAATGTCGCGGCGTTTAGTCGCAAAGTCGATCAGCGATTCGGAAAACGTCGCAGTCCAGCTCGGTCCCGGGACCTTGGTGGCTAGCCCGGTCGCCGGGTCGATCACCCCACAGGAATGCATCTGCTCGGCCTCGTCGGCCTCCGCCGGACCGTAGCCCATGCCCTTGTGGGTGACGACGTGCACCAGCACCGGGCCGCGGAATCCGCGCGCGCTGCGCAGCGCGGTCTCCACGGCATGTTCGTCATGTCCGTCGACGGGCCCGACATACTTCAGCCCGAGATCGGTGAACAGCAGCTGCGGTGAAAGCGCGTCCTTCACACCGGCTTTGACGCTGTGTATGAACTGGTAAGCCAATTCGCCGACGACCGGCATTCCGCGTACCGCGGTGCGCCCCCGCTCCAAGAGGTGCTCGTAGCTGGGCTGCAGCCGCAGGGCGGCCAGGTGGTTGGCCAAACCCCCGAAGGTCGGGGCGTAGCTGCGGCCGTTGTCGTTGACGACGATCACCACCGGCCGGTGCGCGGCCGCGATGTTATTCAGTGCCTCCCAACACATGCCGCCGGTGAGTGCGCCATCGCCCACTACCGCGACCACGTGCCGGTTGCGGTGCCCGGTCAGCTCGAATGCCTTGGCCAGTCCGTCGGCGAAGGACAACGCCGCGCTGGCGTGGCTTGACTCAACCCAGTCGTGTTCGCTCTCGGCCCGAGACGGATAACCCGACAAACCACCCTTTTTGCGCAGCGTCTCGAAGTCCGCCGAGCGGCCGGTCAGCATTTTGTGTACGTAGGCCTGGTGGCCGGTGTCGAAGATGATCGGATCGTGTGGCGAATCGAATACCCGATGCAATGCCAGCGTCAACTCAACGACGCCAAGGTTGGGCCCCAGATGCCCTCCGGTGGCCGCCACCTTGTGAATGAGAAACTCGCGAATCTCCTCAGCCAGATCACGCAAGTCCGCCTGAGAAAGGTGCTGCAGATCGGCGGGCCCACGGATCTGTTCGAGCATTTCGCTAGTGTACGCACGCCTGCCAGTCCACTGCGCCGACCTGCGGAGATACTTCGGCGGTAGCCGAACCTGAACGTTGAATGAGACACACAGCACCGTCCAGGTAGACCCTGCTAAATTATGCCCCGGTGAGCCGGGAAGCCTGGTCGGCGATTCGTTTTCGTGCTATTCGTGTTTCCCTGCTATTCAGGGCTATTCAGGAGTGCACGATGACTCGCACGGTCGACGCGACCGCGCTTACCAGACGGACGTCTGGTGGGGCAGCGTGATCACGGCGGCACGCCTAGTGGCCGCGGCGCTCAAACCTTGATCACTGCTTCAGCGCGCGCGGCGCAAAGCCGCGGGTGCGCGCGACGGCAGGACAGCCGATGAGCGTCTTTCACGCGGTTTACGCGGTGACGGTGTTCGTGGTCGCCTACGTGTTGATCGCCACGGAGCGTTTCAACCAGACATTGGTGGCGCTGGGCGGCGCAACGGCAATGTTCTTCCTACCGGTGATCAATTCCGACGAAGTCTTCTACTCCCGCGACATCGGGGTCAACTGGGACGTCCTCTTCCTGCTCCTCGGGATGATGATCATCGTCAGCGTGGTCCGCCAGACCGGCTTGTTCGAATACATGGCGATCTGGTCGGCCAAGCGCGCCAAGGGTTCCCCGCTGCGGATCATGATCCTGCTGATACTTGTCACCGCGCTCGGAACGGCAATTTTGGACAACGTGACCACGGTGCTGTTGATCGCACCGGTCACCCTGCTAGTGTGCGACCGGCTGGATATCAGTCCAGCGCCGTTTCTCATCGTCGAGGCCCTCGCCGCCAACATCGCCGGCGCTGCGACCCTGGTCGGCGACCCGACCAGCATCATCATCGGCACCGGAGCCCACCTGAGCTTCATTACGTTCACGGCCAACATGGCGCCGGCGGTGCTCATCGTCCTCGCCGTCCTGCTGATCCTGCTGCCCCGGCTGTTTCCAGGCTTCTTTACCGTCGATCCCGCGCGGGCCGCCGATGTCATGTCGCTGAACGAGAGGGAAGCGATCCGCAATCCCCGGCTGCTGATCCAATGCGGAATCGTCCTGGCTGCAGTGTTCGCCGGATTCGTCGCGCATAAAGAGATCCACACGGAGCCTTCACTGGTGGCGCTGGCCGGCGCCGGCATCCTGGTCGCGATGTCCGGCCTGAGCCGTGAGTTCTACCTCTCGAGCGTCGAGTGGGAGTCGCTGCTGTTCTTCGCGGGACTGTTCATTATGGTCGGGGCGCTGGTGCGGACCGGCGTCGTCAAGCAATTGGCCGATCTGGCCAGCCACCTAACCCACGGCGATGCCTGGACGGCGACGATGTTGATCCTCAGTGTGTCCTTCACTTTGGGCAGCTTTATCAACAATGTTCCGTATGCCGCCACGATGACACCGGTCGTTGCACACATGGCCGCATCCATCCCCGCACACACCAGCTCCGGTGTGCTGTGGTGGGCCCTGCTGTTGGGCACCGTCCTCGGTGGCAACCTCACCGCCGTGGGAGCCAGCGCGAATATCGTCGCGGTCGGGATCGCGCACCGCGCCGGCCATCCCGTCTCCTTCTGGGACTTCACCAAAAGGGGGGCGGTAGTGACCGCCGTCTCGTTCGCACTTTCCGTTGGTTATCTATGGGTGCGCTACTTCGCCTTCAGTTAGGCCACCTGTCGGCCGGGCGAGACCAGATCTGTCCGCGGACGTTATTGTGTCCGTGTGCGGGCAGAGGACCTCGAAGAGAAGTTCCCGATCGTGCCCATCGACTCCGACGCAGTCGACGCTGCACGCATGATCGCCGAGCACAGTCTGGCCGGACTCCTGGTCACCGACGCTTCCGGGAACCCGTACGCGGTTCTGCCGGCGTTCGCGATGCTGCGATTCATCCTGCCGCGTTATGTGCAGGACGATCTAACACTGGCCGGCGTCCTTGGCGAACCCGACGCCTGACCAGGCTATGCAGAATTTGGCGGGCAAGACGGTCGGCGACGTGCTGCCCGATTACCTGCGTGACATTCCGACGGTCGATGCGCGTGCCACCATCATCAAGGTGGCCGCGGAGATGGCGCGGGCACGAAGTCCGCTGATCGCGGTCACCAAGGACGGAAAGTTGCATGGCGTGATCACCGCATCCCGCCTGCTGGCCGCGGCGTTGAAATCTTGAGCGCCGCTTCGCCGCACATGCCCAGCCAGGCGCGTGCCCGACGGCAGGACAACCGATGAACACAATTCACGCCATCTACGCGGCGGCGGTGTTCGTGGTCGCCTACGCGTTGATCACCACCGAGCGTTTCAACAAGACCATGGTGGCGCTGGCCGGCGCGGTGGCCGTGTTCTTCTTGCCGGTCATCAATTCCGATGAGGTCTTCTACTCGCGCGACACCGGGATCGACTGGGATGTCATCTTTTTGCTCCTTGGGATGATGATCATCATCAGCGTGGTCCGCCAGACCGGGGTGTTCGAATACATAGCGATCTGGTCGGCCAAGCGCGCCAAGGGGTCTCCGCTGCGGATCATGATCCTGCTGGTGCTGGTGACCGCGGTCGGATCGGCCTTCCTGGACAACGTGACCACGGTCTTGTTGATCGCACCGGTCACCCTGCTGGTGTGCGACCGACTGGCAGTCAGTGCAGTGCCATTTCTCATCGTCGAGGCGTTCGCCGCCAACATCGGTGGCGCGGCCACCCTGGTCGGTGACCCGACCACGATCATCATCGGCACCGGAGCCCACCTGAGTTTCATTTCGTTCCTGGCCAACATGGGTCCGGCGGTGATCATCGTGCTCGCCGCCCTGCTGGCGCTGATCCCGCGCCTATTTCCCGGCTCTTTCACCGTCGACCCCGCGCGGGTCGCCGATATCATGACGCTCGACGAGAGTGAAGCGATCCGTAACCGCAAGCTGCTGATCCAATGCGGGATCGTCTTGCTCGCGGTGTTCGCCGGATTCGTCGCGCACCATGTGATCCACATGGAGCCGTCGCTGGTGGCGATGACCGGTGCGGGCATCCTGATCTTGATCTCCGGCCTGGACCGTGAGTTCTACCTGTCCAGCGTCGAGTGGGAAACGCTGCTGTTCTTCGCGGGACTGTTCATCATGGTCGGGGCCCTGGTGCAGGACCGGCGTCATCAATAACCTCGCCCATGCGGCCAGCCATGCCACCGGCGGCAATTTATGGCTGACGACGATGCTGATCCTCGGGGTGTCCTTCCTGTTCAGCGGGTTTGTCAACAACGTTCCCTATGCCGCCACCATGACACCGATCGTCGGCGAGTTCGCCTCGTCCATTCACGGCCATGCCGACTCGGGCGTGCTGTGGTGGGCCCTGCTACTGGGCACCGTCCTCGGTGGCAACCTCACCGCTGTGGGGGCCAGCGCGAACATCGTCGTGGTCGGGATTGCGCAACGCGCCGGCAGCCCGGTGTCGTTCTGGGATTTCACCAAAAGAGGGGCGGTAGTGGCCCTGGTCTCGGCGGTGATTTCCGTCGGCTATCTGTGGCTGCGCTACTTCGCCTTCAGCTAGCCCGGCCCGCCACCTGGGCGACGTCATCGACCGATCGGCCGAAGCCGACGAAATCCTGATGCCGATCCCGATCACCGGAAGCTTCTCGGCGCAAGTATTGTGTCGGTGTGCGGGCAGAGGATCTCGACGAGAAGTTCCCGGTCGTCAATATCGACTCAGATGCGCTTGATGCGGTCCGTCTACTCGCCGAGCACCGGCTGAACGGGATCGTGGTGGTCACCGACACGTCCGAAACGCCGTACGCCGTGCTACCGGCCTCCCAGGTCGTCCGGTTCATCGTGCCCGGCTATGTGCAGGACGATCCGGGCCTGGCCAGCGTTTTGACCGAATCGATGGCCGACCACGCCGCAGAGAAGCTAAGCGGCAAAACGATCCGCGACATGCTGCCAAAGCAACGCCAGCACATTCCCGTGGCCGACGCCGACGACACCATCATCGAGGTGGCCGAGGTGATGGCGCGCCTGCGAAGCCCGCTAGTCGCCGTGGTCAAAGACA
This sequence comes from uncultured Actinomycetota bacterium, assembly GCA_963720085.1. Lineage (GTDB taxonomy): Bacteria > Actinomycetota > Actinomycetes > Mycobacteriales > Mycobacteriaceae > Mycobacterium. The sequence continues at coordinate 115,778 of CAVRER010000080.1, read as the reverse complement.
ACAAGTTGCACGGGGTGATCACCGCGTCACGCTTACTGGCCGCGGCTTTAAAAAAGTAGTAAACCTAGTTCTTGGGAATTCACCTTTCGTTAACGGTTCGGCCGAAACCTGTTGCGATGCAACCTGACCCCACAGAAACCTGACAGGGTGTTGTTATAGGCTGCGGGCGTGTCGGGGAGATCGTCGAAGAGATCGCGGCCGTGAACATCGACTCCCCTGTCGCGCCCCTGCCGGCCGTAGCACCGAAACACTGACCGGGCGTCCGGGGGAACGCGCCAATGATGTATTACGCGATCACCGTGTTCGTGCTCGCCTACGCATTCATCATCAGTGAGCGGTTCAACAAGACCACGGTCGCGCTGGTCGGTGCCGGGCTGATGGTGTTCCTGCCGGTGATGGACTCGCCCGACGTGTTCTACTCCCAGGACAACGGAATCGACTGGGACGTCATCTTTTTGATGCTCGGGATGATGATGATTGTCAGCATCCTGCGCCAGACCGGTGTGTTCGAATACGTCGCGATCTGGGCCGTCAAGCGCGCCAACGGCTCGCCGCTGCGGATCATGATGCTGCTGATGGTGGTGATGGCGTTCGCCTCGGCCATACTGCCCAACGTCGTCTCGGTGTTGCTGATCGCCCCGGTCACCCTGCTGGTGTGCGACGCGCTGGAGATCAACCCGGTACCGCTGTTGCTGGCCGAGGTGTTCGCCTCCAATGTCGGAGGCGCGGCGACACTGGTCGGCGATCCGCCGAACATCATCATCGGCGCCCGCAAGGCTTTGTCCTTCAATGCCTTTCTGGTGAACATGGCCCCGATCGTCGTCATCGTGCTGCTGGTCCTGCTCGCCGTATCGCCGGTGATGTTCCGCGGCCTTTCAGCCGTCAGTGCCGAAAAAGTCGCCGACGTCATGTCGCTGCAAGAGAGTGATGCGATCCGAGATCGTCGGCTGCTCATCAAGTGTGGCGTTGTCATGCTCGTGGTGTTGGCCGGGTTCATCGTCTCACCGGCTATCCACATCGCGCCGTCCCTGGTGGCATTGCTGGGCGCCGGCATTCTCATCCTGACCTCACGCCTGGAACAATCCGAGTATTTGTCGAACGTCGAATGGGACACCCTGCTGTTCATGGTCGGCCTGTTCATCATGGTGGGCGCCCTGTTCAAAACCGGGGTCATCAAGTTCCTGGGCGAGCTGGCAGCCGACTTCACCGGCGGCAACGTCTTGCTGACCACCATGCTGATCCTGGGTATTTCGACACTGGTGTCCGGTTTCATCGACAACGTTCCCTACGTGGCCACGATGACGCCGATCGTCAGCCACCTGGCCTCGACAATGGCCGGACCGCACCACCACCACGTGCTGTGGTGGTCGCTGGCGCTGGGCGGCGACTTGGGCGGCAACCTGACCGCCGTCGGATCCAGCGCCAACATCGTCATGCTCGGCATCGCCTTGCGATCCGGCCACCCCATCTCATTTTGGGAATTCACCCGCAAGGGCATCGTGATCACCACGATCTCCACCGTGCTCTGCGGGGTCTACTTGTGGCTGCGGTACTTCGTTCTTGCGTAGTCGTCAGCGCGTCAACAGCGCGACGCACTCGGTGTGATGGGTCAGCGGGAACGAGTCGAACACCGAGATCTTCTCGACCGCATAGCCGTGCCGTTGATACAGACCGATGTCGCGCGCGAATGATGCGACCTCACAACCGATATGCACCACCCGCGGCACCTCGGCCGCGGCCAGCAGGTCGATCACGTCACGTCCGGCGCCGGCGCGCGGCGGATCCAGCACCGCCACATCGGCACCGCGGCGTTGACGGCCAATGCCCGCCGCACCGAATCGGTGATCACACTCACCTGCGCGAGATCGGCCAATGTTGCGCGCGCCGCTCGCGACGCGGGCCGCGAGCTGTCGACACTTACCACCAGTCCGGACTCCCCCACCGCGTCAGCGAGCACCGCGGCGAAAACCCCTACGCCACCGTAGAGATCCCAGGCGGTCATGCCCGGGCCCGGTTGAGCCCAGTCGCCCACCAGTGCGCTGTAAGTCCGTGCCGCGTCGCGATGGGCCTGCCAGAAAGCCGTCACCGGTACCTGCCAGCTGTGCCGACCCGCCCGCTGCACGCCCTGGTAGCTGCCCTCGACCACCTCGGTCGAGGTTCGTCGGCCCTGTCGCGCCGTGCGCACCACATGCCGTTGATCGTCGTCGTCGATGACGACGTGCAGCTGCGCGCCGGGCGGCCACGCGGTGCAAGCAAGACCGTCGGTCATCCCGGCGGGCAGCTGACCGCAATTGAGATCGGCGACCAGCTCATCGCTGCGGTAGCGATGAAATCCGGGACGGCCGTCAGCGCCGACGTCAAGCCGGACCCGGGTTCGCCATCCGGTCGGGCCGACTTGTGAGAGCGGTTCGACGACTCCACTCCACTGGTAATTGCCAAGGCGAGCAAGCTGATTGGATACCACTTCGGCTTTGAGTGCACGCGCGGCCGTCGGCTCGACGAAAGCCAGATCGCAGCAACCTGCACCCTCCACCCCGGCGATCGGGCATAGCGAGGCCCGACGGTCGTCGGACGGCTCGATTACCTCAACGGCCTCGGCGTGCCAGTAAGAACCCCGGTCTGCGGTGACCCGCACCCGCACCCGCTCGCCGGGCAGCGCATAGCGGACGAACACCACCCGGCCATCGTGACGTGCCACGCAGCTGCCTCCGTTGGCCGGCGCGCCGACGGTCAACGTCAGTTCTCCCAAAGCGGCTGATAGCCCGGCGCAGGATTCGGATGTCAATCGAAAATCCCCCGACGGGCGTCGCCGGGCGCCGCACGCGGGTGCATCGTCTTGAGACGCTCCGACGAATTAAGTTGCCAGGGAACCGATGTCACCATTACCCCCGGCATGAACAGCAACCGGCCCTTCAGCCGCAGCGCGCTCTGGTTGTGCAGCAGGTGCTCCCACCAGTGGCCCACGACGTACTCCGGAAGGAAGACCGTCACCACGCTGCGCGGCGATTCTTTACTCACTCGTTTGACGTAATCCAGTATTGGGCGGGTGATTTCACGGTACGGCGAAGCGATGACTTTCAGCGGCACGCTGATATCGCTGTCTTCCCATCTGCGGACCAAATCCCGGGTCTCCGCGTCGTCGACGCTCACTGTGACGGCCTCCACTACATCGGGCCGCGTCGCGCGTGCGTAGGCCACCGCGCGCAGTGTCGGCAGATGCAACTTCGACACCAGTACCACGGCGTGGTTGCGGCTGGGCAAGACGACTTCAGTGTCTTCGGCAGCCTGCTGCTCCAGTTCCTGGCTGACAGCATCGTAATGCTTGCGGATCATCTTCATGACGACGAAAAGCAAAACCATGGCGACAACAGCGATCCACGCCCCGGCAAGGAACTTGGTGATCGATACCACGAACAGCACCGTGCCGGTGGACACGAACCCGATCGTGTTGACCACGCGGGACCGCAGCATCGTGCGCCGGACTGCGGGATCGGTCTCATTGCGCAGCAACCGAGTCCAATGTCGGACCATGCCGATTTGGCTCAGTGTGAACGAAATGAACACCCCGACGATGTAGAGCTGAATCAGCGCGTTGACCTGCGCGCGGAACGCAATGATCGCCGCGAGAGCCGCCACCGCCAGGAACACGATGCCGTTGGAGAATGCTAGCCGGTCGCCCCGCGTATGTAGTTGGCGGGGAAGATAACTGTGTTGCGCTAGCACCGAGCCCAGTACCGGGAACCCGTTGAACGCCGTATTGGCCGCCAGCGCCAGGATGAGCGCGGTCACCGCTGCGATCAGCAGAAAACCGATGTGGAAGCTGCCGAACACCGTCTGCGCGATCTGGGTCACCAGCGTCTTCTGTTGATAATCGTGCGGGATACCGCTCAGCTGCGTGGCGGGATCGTCGACGATCTGCACCCTGGTCTTCTCCGCCAGCAGGATGATGCCCATCAACAGGCTGACCGAAATCGTGCCCAGCATAAGCAGTGTCGTTGCCGCATTGCGCGATTTGGGTTTCCGGAATGCCGGCACTCCGTTGCTGATCGCTTCCACACCGGTGAGCGCCGCACAGCCCGATGAGAACGATCGCGCCACCAGGAACACCATGGCAAAGCCGGCGATCTGGCTACGCTCGGCACGCATCACGAAGCCGGCGGATTCCGCCCGAAGCGGCTCGCCAAAGACATAAATCCGGAACAATCCCCATCCGAGCATGAGGCCAACGCCGACGATGAACGCGTAGGTCGGAATAGCGAAGGCCACCCCAGACTCACGCACACCGCGCAGGTTCATCGCCATCACCAACAGGATCGCGGCTACGCAGAACAACACCTTGTGGGTGGCCACGAACGGAAGGGCAGATCCGATATTCGACATGGCCGATGCCGTCGAAACAGCCACCGTGAGAACGTAATCCACCATCAGGGCGCTCGCGACCGCAAGGCCGGCGTTAGCGCCCAGGTTGGTGGTGACCACTTCGTAGTCGCCGCCGCCGGATGGGTAGGCATGCACGTTCTGCCGGTAGCTGGCCACCACGACCAGCATCACCGCCGCCACCGCCAGGCCGATCCACGGTGTCAACGAGTACGCCGCCAGCCCGGCCACCGACAGCATAAGGAAGACCTCTTCGGGGGCGTAGGCCACCGAGGACAACGCATCGGAAGCGAACACCGGCAAGGCGATCCGCTTGGGCAGCAGTGTGTGGCTCAGCCGATCGCTGCGAAACGGCCGACCCAAAATCAGCCGACGCGCCGCGGTCGAAAGTTTGGACACGAGAGCCAAGAGTAAGCCCACCCGGGATTGCCCGGTACGGTTCTTTAGACGACAACGTTCCGGCCCAAACTGGCTGGCATCCTCCCGAGAGGACCCGCAAGTGCGAGTGGTTGTGATGGGCTGCGGCAGGGTGGGGTCGTCGGTGGCGGACGGGTTGTCTCGGATCGGCCACGACGTCGCGGTCATCGACAGCGACAGCACCGCGTTTAGCCGGCTGAGCCCCGACTTCGCCGGCGAGCGCGTCCTCGGCCTGGGCTTCGACCGAGACGTGCTGCTCAGGGCCGGCATCGAGGACGCCGATGCGTTCGCCGCGGTGTCATCCGGCGACAACTCCAACATCATTTCGGCGCGGCTGGCGCGGGAAATCTTTCGCGTGCCGCGGGTGGTCGCGCGGATCTATGACGCCAAACGCGCTGAGGTCTATGAACGGCTCGGCATTCCGACGATTGCCACCGTGCCCTGGACCACCGATCGGCTGCTCAACGCGCTCACCCAAGATACCGAGACCACCAAGTGGCGAGACCCGACCGGGACCGTCGCGGTCGTCGAGGTCGCGCTGCACGAGGACTGGGTGGGCCGCCGGGCCACCGATCTGGAGACGGCCACCGGTGCTCGGGTGGCGTTTCTGATCCGATTCGGCACCGGCGTGCTTCCTGAACCGAAGACGGTGATCCAGGCCGGCGATCAGGTCTACATCGCCGCCATTTCCGGCCGCGTGGCAGAGGCGTTGGCCGTCGCGGCGTTGCCACCCAGCGAGGACCTCGAGCCATGAAGGTAGCTATCGCTGGAGCCGGCGCGGTCGGCCGCTCGGTCGCCCGTGAACTGCTGGAAAACGGTCACGACGTGTCGCTGATCGAACGCAACCCCGAGCACATTGACGTCGACGCCATCAAGGGTGCGCACTGGCGGCTCGGCGACGCCTGCGAGATGAGCTTGCTGCAGTCGATAGGTCTGGAAGATTTCGACGTTGTGGTGGCGGCCACCGGCGACGACAAAGCGAACGTGGTGCTCAGCTTGCTGGCCAAGACCGAGTTCGCGGTGCCCCGGGTGGTGGCCCGGGTCAACGATCCCCGCAACGAGTGGCTGTTCACCGATGCCTGGGGCGTCGACGTGGCGGTGTCGACTCCGCGGATGCTGGCGTCCTTGATCGAGGAGGCCGTCGCGGTCGGAGACCTGGTGCGGCTGATGGAGTTCCGGAACGGTCAGGCCAATCTCGTCGAGATCACCCTGCCCGACGACACGCCGTGGGGCGGCAAGCCGGTGCGGAAATTGCAGCTGCCGCGCGATGCCGCGCTGGTGACGATCCTGCGTGGGCCCAGGGTCATCGTGCCGCAGGACGATGAGCCGCTGGAGGGTGGCGACGAGTTGCTGTTTGTGGCCGTCACCGAGGTGGAGGAGGAGTTGCGCCAGCTGTTGCTGCCTCTGCAGTGACGCTGGTCGTCTCCAGGGCGCGCTGCACCGCCTTGATCGCTAGGTAGGTCACCACCGCCGACGCTGCGGTCAGCGGCCAGCCCATCGCTATCCGCGCCACCACGAGCCAGCCCGTGTGGTCGGACGCATAAAGCAGGCGCTGCACAACGAAGCGGGCGCCGAAGACCAGCACCCAGGTGAGCGTGGCGACATCGAAGGCGTAGACGGCACGGCGCACGTCGCGCCAAGCTCGATCGTGACCGCCCAGCCAGCTCCAGATGTAGCCGACAACCGGCCGCCGAATCAGGATGGAAACCGCGAATACCGCCGCCCAGAACAGGGACGTCCAGATGCCCAGCAGGAAATATCCCTTGGACTCCCCCAGCAGGTAGGCAATCAGTGCGCAGACCGCGACGCCGATCAGTCCCGACACCGCCGGTTGCGCGGACTCGCGCCGGATAAGCCGCCACAGCAGGATGAGCGTGGCAATGCCGAGGGCGGCGCCGACCGCCGCCGACAAGCCCAGCAACCTCGAGGTCCCGACGAACACCAAGACCGGCAGCGAGGAGTAGATCATTCCCGGAACGCCGCCCAGCTGTGCCATCACCCGCTCGGCTGGGGTGGAGTTTGCAGCTGCTTCGCTGTCGGCGGCCGGAGTCACGTCACTGGCTTCTGTCGCACCGTTCACCGGAGGCTTCACCGCTGAATTTCGTAGTGCGGGTTGTAAATCGCCTTGGCGCCGTTGTCCAGCTTGCCCAGCCGACCCCGCACCCGCAGCGTGCGGCCCGAGTCGATTCCGGGAATCCGTCGTTGTCCCAACCACACCAGGGTCACGGTGTCGGTGCCGTCGAACAGCTCGGCGCGAACCCCGTCGGCGCAACCCTTGGCGTTGGTTTCCACGCAGCGCAGTATTCCGACCATCGTGACCTCCTGGCCTCGCTCGCAGTCGATGGCGCGCTGCGCGCCGGTATTGACCGCCTCGTCGGACAACTTCTCGGCGTCGCGCTGCTCGGGGTCCTCCGTCAACCGACGAGTCAGCCGGCGTAGATAACCTTCCGCCGCCATGGCCTCTCCTGACCGTCCTGTAGGTCCATCATCTTCCACGGGTTGGAAGCCGATCCTCCCACGCCAACGGACACCGTAGACCGGTTAGTTCCCGCCTTGTGCGGATACCCAGGGGCGGCCGGGCAGTATCTAAGTGTGGCTATCGACCTGAGCGGGCTGACGACCGTCATGCTGCCGGGAACAGGGTCCGACGACGACTACATCACCCGAGCATTCGCGGGACCGCTATGCGACGCCGGCGCGCGAGCTCTGGCACCGCCGCCGCAGCCGAATCGCTTGATCGACGGCTACTTGAGCGCCTTGGACGACGCCGCGCGCCGTGGTCCGATCGCCGTCGGCGGCGTTTCGATCGGTGCCGCGGTGGCCGCCGCCTGGGCGCTACAGCATCCCGACCGGGCGGTGGCCGTGTTGGCCGCGTTGCCGGCGTGGACCGGTCCGCCCGGCGATGCTCCCGCCGCCATCGCGGCACGGCACTCCGCGCAACAGTTGCGCCACGACGGTCTGGACGCGACGACGGCGCAAATGCGGGCGTCTAGCCCGCCGTGGCTGGCCGAGGAGCTGACCCGGTCGTGGCGGAGCCAGTGGCCGGAGCTACCCGACGCCATGGAAGAGGCAGCGACCTACGTTGCGCCCACCCACGCGCAGCTGCAGCAGCTGGCGGTGCCGATGGGCGTCGCCGCCGCCACCGACGACCCGATTCATCCGCTCGAAATCGGGCAGGAATGGGCGACCGCCGCACCACACGCAGCGTTGCGCACGGTAACGCTGGATCAGATCGGCGCCGATCCCGCGGCCCTGGGCGCCGCCTGCCTGGCGGCACTGGCAGCTGTCTGAGCTCGATTGCCCGCTAGCCGCCGGTGGTGCTGCGCAGCTGCTGCATCGCCGACCCGCCGGCACTGCGGCGCGCGGTCGGCTCGGATGGCCCGTCTTCCCCCCCGACGTTAGGGTCCGGCGGCGCGACCGCCTGTTCCCCCGCGCCCTGCGCGGCCGCGGCCTCGCGCAGCTGTGACGCCATCGGCTCGGGCAGCTGCACCAGCAGTGGCGTCCGGACCGGCAAAGGAGTATCGCCGCGACGAACTACGGTGTCCACCAACGCTTCCCGCGCTTCTTCGGTCAACGCATCGATGGTTTCGGCCGAGCCGTTCACGACGCAGCGAATCATCCAGCGGTAACCGTCGATGCCGATGAACCGGACCACACCGGTCGCGGTGCCGACCACCTCCCGGCCCCAGCGGCCATCCTGGACGCTGACCGCGGCCCCGTCCTTGCGCAGCGAGTCGGCCAGCTCGCCGGCCACCTCACGCCATAAACCGCCGGTCTTGGGCGCCGCGTAAGCGGCAACGGTGAAGCGGCCATTGGCCGTCACCACCCATATCGCACTGGGGATGCCGGAGTCGGTCAGCTCGACTTGCAGTTGGGCCGAGGCAGGCATCGGCAGCAACACCGAACCGAGATCAAGACGGCCCGCCTCTGCGGTCGCGGTGTCGTCGAAATCCTCGATGTCAAACGGGCCCTCCGTGTCGTCGGCGGCCGCGTTCTCGACCGGCCTTTCCGCTTCCGCCGGTGGGGTCGACACTTCCGGAGATTCCGACTCGTCGGCTGGCTCGTCTTTGGGTTTGTGCCTACCGAATGCCATTACAAGCGCCGCCCCTTCTCATCGCTTCGCTCTGCATCGTCGCCGGCGCGGTCACAGACTCGCATGCCCGCCGGAGGAGCCGTGGCCACCCTCGCCACGGGAGGTGTCGGCCAGCCCGGCCTCGTCGAATGACGACACCTCGACCAGTTCAACCAACTCGACGCGCTGTACCAACAATTGGGCGATCCGGTCGCCGCGATGCACGACGATCGGCGTCGCAGGATCAAGGTTGATCAGGGCGACCTTGATCTCACCGCGGTAGCCGGCATCGATTGTGCCCGGGCTGTTGACGATCGAAAGCCCTGCCCGAGAAGCTAATCCAGACCGCGGGTGCACCAACCCGACCATTCCGAACGGAATGGCAACCGCGATCCCGGTCCGCACTAGCGCGCGGTGTCCGGGCGCGAGCTCGACGTCTTCGGCGCTGTAGAGATCAACGCCGGCGTCACCGTCGTGGGCACGGGTGGGCAGCGGAACCCCGGGGTCGAGACGCACAACCGCCAGACTGGTCGACACGGGGGCACAGATTACCCTTGACCGAGTGTCAGGTACGCGAGTCGCGGCGCAAAGCGTGCGGTATCGCGAGCGGTTGTGGGTGCCATGGTGGTGGTGGCCATTGGGTTTCGCGCTCGCGGCGATCATTGCTCTGGAAGTCAACCAGGGCGTGCCGAGCCTGCCGCGCTGGCTGCCGTTCGCGTTGTTGTTCGTGGTGGCCGCCGGAGCGCTGCTCTGGCTGGGCCGGATCGAGATCCGGGTCACCGCCGGCAAGGGCGGAGTCGAATTGTGGGCCGGCGAGGCGCATCTGCCCGTCACCGTGATCGCCCGGTCCGCAGATATCCCGCGCTCGGCCAAGTCCGCGGCGCTGGGACGCCAACTCGACCCCGCAGCGTACGTGGTGCACCGAGGCTGGGTAGGCCCGATGGTGCTGCTCGTTCTGAACGACGTCGACGACCCGACGCCGTATTGGCTGGTGAGCTGCCGTCACCCGGAGCGGGTGCTGTCGGCATTGCGCAGCTGACCGATCAGGCCGCGCAGTCGGTACAGATCATCACGCCGTTTTTCTCGCTAGCCAGCCGACTGCGGTGTTGAACCAGAAAGCAGCTCGAACAAGTGAACTCGTCAGCCTGCTTGGGAATCACGCGTACTGACAGCTCTTCGCCGGACAGGTCGGCACCGGGCAGCTCGAAAGACTCGGCAGACTCTGATTCGTCCACGTCGACCACCGCCGACGCCGCTTCGCTCCGCCGTGCCTTGAGTTCCTCTAGGGAGTCCTCGGAAACGTCATCGGTCTCGGTACGCCTTGGCGCGTCGTAATCGGTAGCCATCATCGTGTCCCCTCGTAACCTCGCAAGCTAAGCTTTGTACCAGCGTCGAACGCATCCACCAAACGATTCGTGCCCGTATACCCCGGTGTTGTAGTGTGATTTACGTCACACCCGGTATTTAACCGCGTTACCTCGCTCTAAACATCCCGTTTAGAGTGCGTACGTGGTCGCGCAAATCACCGAAGGCACCGCTTTCGACCGGCACGGTCGACCGTTTCGCCGTCGCAATGCCCGGCCCGCGATTTTCCTGCTGGTCGTGCTGCTGGTGGCGACCGCGGTGGTGTGGACGATGGCTCTCACCCGGCCGTCCGACGTCCATGAGGCCGCGGCCTGCAACCCGCCGCCCGAGCAGACGGACCCCGGAGCGCCGCACCTGGGCACACCGGTGTCGCACAGCACGATGATCAACGTCGCACCGGCAAAACTCGCCGATACCAAACTCCATGTCCTGAACGCCAGCGGGCGGGGTGGTCAGGCCGCCGAGGTCGCCGGTGCGCTGAAAGACCTGGGCTTCGCGCAGCCGACCGCCGCCAACGATCCGATCTATGCCCACGCCAGGCTGAACTGCCAGGGCCAGATCCGCTTCGGCGACGCCGGCCAGGCCTCCGCTGCGGCGGTGTGGCTAGTCGCCCCGTGCACCGAGTTGTATCGCGATGACCGCACCGACGATTCCGTCGACCTGGTTCTCGGCACTGAGTTCAGCGCGCTGGCACACAGCGACGACATCGACGCGGTGCTCGCCGGCCTGCGTCGCGATGCTGAGCCCGCCGATTCAGCGCTGCTGACAAAGATCCACGCGGGCAGCTGCTGACGCCGGGTCGGTTGGATCGATCAGCCCGGAATCGGAGCGAGACCGTCGAATCGCTCCAGGGCCGCGAGTAACTGGTCCGCGATCCCGGGCGCCGCGGCGAGGACCAGGGCGGCTGTACTGTCCGGATCTCCCGGCGCAGGCAACACCACCCGGGCGCCCGCCTCGGCGGCGATCAGCGCCCCGGCTGCGCAGTCCCAGACATGCAAGCCGTGCTCGTAATAGGCGTCCAATCGGCCCGCCGCCACCATGCACAAATCCATTGCGGCAGAGCCGATCCGACGCACATCGCGGACTACCGGCAGAATTTTGGCCACCAGCGCCGCCTGGACCGTGCGACGTCGCTTGGAGTATGCGAATCCGGTGCCCACTAACGCCATCGACAAATCGTCGACGGCGGTGCACCGCAGCGGATGCGTGCCGAGCTCGTCGATGACGTGTGCACCCAGTCCGACCGCGGCCGAGTACACCCGCCCGCCCATGACGTCGGCGACCGCGCCGGCCACCGACACACCGTCGACCTGAGCTGCCACCGACACTGCATAGGCCGGGATCCCGTAGACGAAATTCACCGTGCCGTCGATCGGGTCAAGCACCCAGGTGACGGTGCCGGCGGCGCTGGCCGCCGGAGAAATGGGTCCGCCGATTTCTTCGCCCAAAACCGGGTCGCCGGATCGCCACTGCGCCAACCGATCACGCAATAGCCGTTCGGTCTCGGTGTCGACGATGGTGACCGGATCGGTCGGCGTCGTCTTTGTTCGCACCGCATCGTTGCCCCCAGAGCGCGCGTCGGGGCCGAACACCTCGCTACGACGGCGCCGAGCGAACGCCGCCGCTTCCCCGGCCAACCTTTCGGCCACCGAACGCAGATGTGCCGGTTGGTTCTTTAGCGTGCTCACCGGTCCATCGCATCACAGTTGCCGCCGGACCACCCCGCTGGCGCTTCCGACGCGACCGCCATACAGGCCAGCCAACTGCGTATCCACGCACTAGGGCTGATTTGTCCGACTCGCCCCCGCAAGCGGGAGGTACCCCCACCCCGGGCCGTCCCGGCCCGCATCGTCGTCGGACTATGGTGTGGGCGGACACCCCGTCTCGCCGAGGAGATTCTCTTGACCGGTACCGACTCGACCACCGCCTCGTCCGGGACCGATGTGCCCGGAACGCCGCCGCGCCAGGGTTTCGGTATCGACGTCGGTGGCAGCGGCATCAAGGGCGGAATCGTCGACCTGAACACCGGCCAACTGGTCGGCGATCGTTACAAGCTGTTGACCCCCCAACCGGCCACGCCGTCCGCAGTCGCGAAGACGATCGCGGCCGTTGTCAACGAATTCGGCTGGACCGGCCCGCTCGGGGTGACCTACCCGGGTGTCGTCACGCACGGCATCGTCCGGACCGCAGCCAACGTCGACAAGTCCTGGATCGGAACCAACGCCGGCGACATCATCAGCTCCGAATTGGGCGGCCAGCAGATCGTGGTTCTCAACGACGCCGACGCGGCGGGGCTGGCTGAAGAGCGCTATGGGGCGGGCAAAGACACCACCGGCGTGGTGGTGCTGCTCACATTCGGAACCGGAATCGGGTCGGCGGTCATTCACAACGGGATTTTGCTGCCCAACACCGAGTTCGGGCACCTCGAGGTCGGCGGTGAAGAGGCTGAACACCGCGCCGCGTCATCGGTCAGGGACAACCGCGGCTGGAGCTACGAAAAGTGGGCGAAGCAGGTGACGAAGGTGCTGGTCGCTATCGAGAACGCGATGTGCCCGGAGCTGTTCATCGCCGGCGGCGGGATCAGCCGCAAAGCCGACAAATGGGTGCCGCTACTGAAGAACCGCACTCCGGTAGTCGCCGCCACTCTGCAGAACAGCGCGGGAATCGTCGGCGCGGCGATGGCGGCGACCAGCGACGTGACGCACTGAATTTGCGCGCTCTGGCCGGGGTGTTGCTGCGCTGTCGTTACAATGGTCTCCGGCAGCCGCCTGACCGAGAGCGGCGAATATCCAGACTGATAATCGACGCCGACATCCGACATAGCCGATATTTTCCGGTTGAGCATGCCTAGAGCACCGGAAGTGAGTTCTACCGAAGGGGTTCACGTGGCAGCGACCAAAGCACGACCGGCAACCGCGGAGCCGGTGAAGCGTACCGCCGCCAAGTCTTCCGCCACCGCTGGGGCAAAAGGTTCGACGGCCAAGTCGTCCAATGGCTCGGCCACCGCACGACGGGCCAGCAAGACGCCAACAAAGGCCGCCGCGAAGACAGCGACGCGTGCCGCCAAAGCACCGGCAAAGTCCGCCAAGGCCGCCCCGGCTAAGGCGCGCGCTGCCACTAAGAGCGCTGCCGCCAAGCCCGAGCCGGGTCGGGGCCGCGCGAAGAAGGCGGCGCCGTCGCACGACACTTCTAAAGATGTCGAGGTCGTGGCAGATGAGCTCGACGCGACAGAAGAACTCGACGAACTCGACGGTGAGCCCGACATCGAGGGTGAGCCCGGCGAGGAAATCGACCTCGAAGAAGCGCTGAACCTCGACGACCTCGAGGTTGAGGCGCCCGAGGGCGACGCGGCTGACACCGAAGCAGACGCCGAAGCAACCCCGGCCAAGGCCGCCGACGCAGCTGCAGTCGAAGAAGAAGAGATCGTCGAGCCGAGCGAAAAAGACAAAGCCTCAGGCGATTTCGTCTGGGATGAAGACGAGTCTGAGGCGTTGCGCCAAGCCCGCAAAGACGCCGAGCTCACCGCATCGGCGGACTCGGTTCGGGCTTACCTCAAGCAGATCGGCAAGGTGGCGCTGCTCAACGCCGAAGAAGAGGTCGAGCTGGCCAAGCGGATCGAGGCCGGCCTGTACGCCACGCAACTGATGGTCGAGCTGAGCGATCGCGGCGAGAAGTTGCCCGCCGCCCAGCGTCGTGACATGTCGTGGATCTGTCGCGATGGCGACCGCGCGAAAAACCATCTGCTGGAAGCCAACCTGCGGCTTGTGGTTTCGCTCGCTAAGCGCTACACCGGCCGCGGCATGGCGTTTCTCGACCTGATCCAGGAAGGGAACCTGGGCCTGATCCGAGCGGTCGAAAAGTTCGACTACACCAAGGGTTACAAGTTCTCCACCTACGCGACCTGGTGGATCCGCCAGGCGATCACCCGCGCGATGGCCGACCAGGCCCGCACCATCCGCATCCCGGTGCACATGGTCGAGGTGATCAACAAGCTGGGCCGTATTCAGCGCGAGCTGCTGCAGGATCTGGGCCGCGAGCCCACGCCTGAAGAACTGGCCAAAGAAATGGACATCACCCCGGAGAAGGTGCTGGAGATCCAGCAGTACGCCCGCGAGCCCATCTCGCTGGATCAGACCATCGGTGACGAGGGTGACAGCCAGCTCGGCGACTTCATCGAGGACAGCGAAGCGGTGGTGGCCGTCGACGCCGTGTCGTTCACACTGCTGCAAGACCAGCTGCAGTCGGTGCTCGAGACGCTCTCAGAGCGCGAAGCCGGTGTGGTACGGCTGCGCTTCGGCCTTACCGACGGCCAGCCCCGCACCCTCGACGAGATCGGCCAGGTCTACGGCGTGACCCGCGAACGCATCCGCCAGATCGAGTCGAAGACGATGTCGAAGCTGCGCCACCCCAGCCGTTCGCAGGTGCTGCGCGACTACCTGGACTGAGCTCCGTTAGGCGGCACCCGCTCACGTTGCGCTACAGGTAATTCGGCTGCGCCGGCGACGCCGCTGGCCTAACTTGGCCGAATGTCGGCCAGCCGCACCCTTATCTCGTCCGGATCCGATTTCGAGTCGACCGTCGGCTATTCCCGCGCGGTCCGGATCGGCCCACACGTCGCCGTAGCCGGGACAACCGGCCCGGGACCCGTTGATGACATCGGCGCACAAACTCGAGAAGCCTTGCGCCGCATCGAGGCCGCTCTCAATCAGGCGGGGGCGATGCTCAGCGACGTGGTCCGTACTCGCATCTTCGTTACCGACATCTCCCGTTGGCGTGAGGTCGCAGCAGTCCATTCTGAGGTGTTCGGTGACATCCGTCCCGCGGCCACCATGGTCGAGGTAGCCGCGCTCATAGCGTCCGAACTGTTGGTGGAGATTGAAGCCGACGCCTACTCGATGACCGACCCACCGACCGGCGGGAAGCTGCCGTCAGCGCCGGGCCGGTAGCTGGTGACACTGATCACAGCACCAACCGGCAGTGCGCCGTACAAGTGCGGGAACAGCATCGACTCCGGATCCGTTGCCACTCCTGGTTCCCAACGAATGGGTGAGTCCAAACGGGCCGGATCGATGTGCAATAGCACCAAGTCGTCACGACCGCGGTAAAGGCGATTGGCCGGTAGATGCACCTGGTCAGCCGTCGAAAGGTGGACGAATCCGGCGCTGGTAAGCGACTCGGGTCGCAGCTCTCCCCGGGTCCTGGCGGACGACCACTCGTCGGTGGGACACAGGTGCACCAGCAACGCCGGAGGTGGCTCATACCGCCATCCTGCCCGGAGCGCCAAACGCACAGAAGTGAGAAACAACACAGCCGGTAAACGCGTGGTGAAGACGGCCAAACGCGTTGACATCTGAGACAGTGGATTACGGCCAGAAGGAGTAGCCATGAACGCGACTTTGACCACTCCAGAGTTAACCAAAGCTGACCGGTGCGACCGGTGCGGCGCTGCCGCCCGTGTACGCGCCAAGCTGCCCTCTGGCGCGGAACTCCTCTTCTGCCAGCACCACGCCAACGAGCACGAGGCGAAGCTGATCGAGGTGTCGGCCGTGCTTGAAGTCAGCGCGATTTCGTTGGAGTCCTGAGCCCCCGACTCGCCATCGGCAATCTGGACGGCAGGACCATTCGTCAGGAATCCTGAACTGGTCATGAACGACCGAATAGTGAAGCCTTCGCGCCATCACATCTGGCGCGTCACTAAGCGGGCGCTGTCCAAGAGTTGGGACGACTCGATCTTCTCGGAGTCGGCGCAGGCCGCGTTCTGGTCAGCGCTGTCCCTGCCGCCGCTGTTGTTGGGAATGCTGGGCAGCCTCGCCTACGTGGCGCCGCTGTTCGGGCCGGACACCATGTCTGGGATCGAGCAACGCCTGGTGTCGATGTCCAACAAAGTTTTCTCCCCGAGTGTGGTCCACGAGATCATTGAACCGACGATTGCCGACATCGACCGGGGTGCCCGCGGTGAAGTGGTGTCCCTGGGGTTTTTGATTTCACTGTGGGCGGGATCGTCGGCGATTTCCGCGTTCGTCGATTCGGTGGTCGAGGCCCACGACCAGACCCCGCTGCGCCATCCGGTGCGCCAACGGCTGTTCGCACTGCTCTTGTATGTGGTGATGCTGCTGTTTCTGATCGTCACTGCGCCGCTGATGGTGCGCGGGCCGCGCAAGCTCGCCCAATTCATCCCCGACGGCCTGCAGGACGTCCTGGCCTACGGCTACTATCCGGCGTTGCTCACCGGCCTGATCGTCACCGTGGTGATCCTGTATCGGGTGGCCTTGCCCGAACCGCTGCCGTCGCATCGGCTGGTCTTCGGTGCGGCACTGGCCAGCGTGGCCTTCGTGATCGCGACGCTGGGGCTGCGCATCTACCTGTGGTGGATCACCGGCACCGGCTACACCTACGGCGCACTGGCCACACCGATCGCGTTTCTGCTGTTCGCCTTTTTCGCGGGCTTCGCGATCATGCTGGGCGCCGAGTTCAACGCCGCCATCCAGGAGGAGTGGCCGGCCCCGCGCACCCATGCCCACCGGCTGCGGCGCTGGCTGATATCACGCAACAAGGCTGACGGCGCCGACGACACCGACGGCGCAGCGGAGGCACCGGTCAGCCCCGATCGGGTCAGCCCGTCTTGAGCTTCTCGTAGATCCGCTTGCAGTCCGGGCATACCGGTGAGCCCGGCTTGGCCGCCTTCGTCACCGGGAACACCTCGCCGCACAGCGCCACGACATGCGTGCCCATCACGGCGCTTTGAGCGATCTTGTCCTTCTTGACGTAGTGGAAGTACTTGGGGGTGTCGCTGTCGGTCCCGTCGTCGACGCGTTCGTCGATCTCGGTGCGCTCGATCGTCTGGGTCTCCATGGCTCATATTGTGCCGGAACAGGCTTCGACGGGGTGGCCGAAGTGTGAAACAGTAGAGAAATGAAGCGCGGCACTGAGCTGGGTTTCGACGACGACGGTAGGCCGGTACTCATCACGGCCGCCGAGCCGGCATACGACGTGCAGCACCGCCAGCGGGTGCGGAAATATCTGACGCTGATGGCCTTCCGGATACCGGCACTGGTGCTGGCCGCCGTCGCATATGGGATGTGGCACAACGGTCTGGTCTCACTTCTGATCCTTGCCGCGTCGGTCCCGCTGCCCTGGATGGCGGTGCTGATCGCCAACGACCGACCGCCCCGCCGCCCCGACGAACCCCGGCGATTCGACGGAGTCACGCGGCGCACCCCGCTGTTCCCCACTGCCGAACGGCCCGCGCTCGAGCAGCACACTCGCCCAGCGCCGCAACCGGAATCGCCGCGGCAGGAAGCTGACGGTTCCGAATAACCCGCCGGCGCACCGGGTTCTCAGCACATTCTCAGACCATGCGGACATCCGCGCACGTCAACGGGTGTGAGATGGCCGCCGGGTGGGAACTCATTGCCCAAGTAGGTCGTTGTACCTCATGACAGCTCACGCCTATAGGAGGGCGCTAATGGCAAATGCCACCACAAGCCGGTTCGACGGCGATCTCGATGCTCAGAGCCCAGCCGCGGACCTGGTACGCGTGTATCTGAACGGCATCGGCAAAACGGCATTGCTCAACGCAGCCGATGAAGTCGAGCTTGCCAAGCGCATCGAGGCCGGCCTGTACGCCCAGCATCTGCTCGAGACCCGCAAGCGCCTCGGCGAGAACCGCAAACGCGATCTGGCGGCCGTGGTCCGCGACGGCCAAGCGGCACGAGGCCACCTGCTGGAAGCCAACCTGCGGTTGGTCGTGTCGTTGGCGAAGCGCTACACGGGCCGCGGAATGCCGCTGCTGGACCTCATCCAGGAAGGCAATCTAGGGTTGATCCGGGCGATGGAAAAGTTCGACTACGCAAAGGGATTCAAGTTTTCGACCTACGCGACCTGGTGGATCCGGCAGGCGATCACCAGGGGCATGGCCGACCAGAGCCGCACCATCCGGCTGCCGGTTCACCTGGTTGAGCAGGTGAACAAGCTGGCACGGATCAAGCGCGAGATGCACCAGAACCTCGGCCGTGAAGCCACTGACGAGGAACTCGCTGCCGAGTCCGGCATTCCGATCGAGAAGATCAACGACCTGCTGGAGCACAGCCGCGACCCGGTGAGTCTCGACATGCCGGTCGGCTCCGAGGAAGAGGCACCGCTGGGTGACTTCATCGAGGACGCCGAAGCGATGTCCGCGGAGAACGCGGTGATCGCCGAGCTGCTGCACACCGACATCCGCACGGTGCTGGCCACGCTCGACGAGCGCGAGCATCAGGTGATCCGGTTGCGCTTCGGGCTCGACGATGGACAGCCCCGCACGCTTGACCAGATCGGCAAGCTGTTCGGGCTGTCCCGCGAGCGGGTTCGCCAAATCGAGCGCGAGGTTATGGGCAAGCTCCGCCACGGTGACCGGGCCGACCGACTGCGGTCCTACGCCAGCTGACGACCTAAATCAACTCGAAGCAGTATGCCCGCCGCGCCAGCGGCGGGCATACTGCGGTGCTGGAGTGTTAGCGAACCATTCACGCAGCTGGGCAAGTAGACTCAGCGGCAATGGAGGGTGCGGAATGAACGACCTGGTTGATACCACCGAGATGTACCTGCGGACGATTTACGACCTCGAAGAAGAGGGCGTGACGCCGCTGCGTGCCCGTATCGCCGAACGCCTTGACCAGAGCGGACCCACGGTCAGCCAGACCGTGTCGCGGATGGAGCGCGACGGCCTGCTGCACGTGGCCGGCGACCGCCATCTCGAACTCACTGACAAGGGCCGCGCACTGGCCGTCTCGGTGATGCGTAAGCACCGGCTGGCCGAGCGGCTGCTGGTCGATGTCATCGGATTGCCCTGGGAAGAGGTACACGCCGAGGCTTGCCGGTGGGAGCACGTGATGAGCGAAGACGTCGAGCGTCGGCTTGTGCAAGTCCTCAACAACCCAACGACCTCGCCATTCGGCAACCCGATTCCGGGGCTGTTGGATTTGGGCGTCGGGCCGGGATTCGGCGACGAAGAGCCCAATTTGGTGCGGCTCACAGAGCTGCCGGCCGGATCACCCGTCGCAGTCGTGGTGCGTCAGCTCGCCGAACACGTGCAGGGCGACATCGACCTGATCGCCCGGCTCAAGGACGCCGGCGTCGTTCCCAACGCCCGGGTGACCGTCGAAACCAACCCGGCGGGCGGCGTGACGATCGTGATACCGGGCCACGAGAATGTCAGCCTGCCGCACGAGATGGCTCACGCCGTCAAGGTCGAAAAGGTCTAGCCGGGCCGTTTAGACGGCTCGTCGGCCGAAAACCCGTCGAGGCGGCAGCCGCACACCGAGCCGCTCGGCCAGCCGGTATCCGGTGACAGCCAATTCGCGAATGTGCTCAGGCCGCAGGCCCGATTGCAACGCCGTATCGAGCATGCTTGCCATCCGATGGTCGGGCTGGCAACGCAGCGCGGCCTCCAGCGATACCCCGGCCAGCGGGCCGTCGCCGCGGACATAGGCACTGAACGCGACCAACACCAGCGCCTCTACCCGCCACGGGGTGGGCAGGCTGCGCGATAGCAGCGCCCACAGCGACTCGGCCTCTCCGGCGCTCTGGCCGACCGCCACGGCATACATCGTGTCGCGGAACTCCACGTCGCCCAGCGCACAGGCCAGGCTGGCCAGCTCCGCGTCGGAGAGTTGTTGTCCCTCGCCGACACGGGCAGCAGCAGCCAACGCGTCCTCGACGTCGCGGCGGACGCAGGCAAAAGGATCGGCACGGTGTGCGGCATCCCGCGACGCGGCGCGGTCGCCGATCAACCCGGCCAGCGCCGCGCTTCCGACCCGCTCGTCGACCGCGATGACCGACTGCAGGTCAGCGCGCCGCGCATACAGCCGACGGCCGTCGAGCACCGCCGCCACCGCCACCGGCGACGCGGACGGGTCGTCGATGACACCGCCGGCGCCGCAGCCATCCACGCAGTGCCAGCGACCCCCGGCGGCCACTCGGTCCACCACATGTGCGGCCCAAAGCGCGATGTCGCGCTGCGACAACTCGTCGGTGAGCGTCGCACACAGGTCGCGGTACTGCTCGTTGCACATCGGGCAGCCCGCGCCGTCGGCGTCGACAATGACCACGATGGCCGCCTCGGGGCTGGCGGCCGAGGCCACCTCCGCGAGCTGCCCAATCTGGTCAGCGAGCGACTCGGAGAGGTCGACCCGCATCACCGCCCCCAGCTCGTTGTCGTCGATCGATACCAGCACCAGCGATTTCTCCGGCACGAAGCCCAGCACGGCCGGGAGCGCGGCGATCACCGCGCCGGGGCGATTCAGTTCAAAGTCAGGTCGCTGCTTGGTCATGGCGCCCACGCTGGCAATCGGCACTGTCAGCCCGTCGGCGGTGCAGACGGCGCAACCCGTGCGCTGTGGACAAAGGCGCAGCTGGGGACAACAGGCGGCCCGACTACGCGAGCGTCGGCAACAGCTGAAGTGATTATTCACATGGCTGTCGCGCTACTCGGCATGCGCGCGGCCGAGAACCGGCGTAGATGTTTCCTCATGGGTTCGATGCTGGAGCACGACGTGAAATACGACCTGGTCGTCATCGGTTCAGGTCCCGGCGGGCAGAAGGCCGCCATCGCCGCAGCCAAGCTGGGCAAAACGGTCGCGGTCGTCGAGCAGCGGCAAATGCTGGGCGGGGTCTGCGTCAACACCGGCACTATCCCGTCGAAGACGTTGCGCGAGGCCGTCGTCTACCTGACCGGGATGAACCAACGCGAGCTCTACGGCGCGAGCTATCGGGTCAAGGACAAGATCACACCGGCCGACCTGCTGTCGCGAACCAAGCATGTGATCGGCAAGCAAGCTGACGTGGTGCGCAACCAGCTGATGCGCAACCGGGTCGATCTGATCGCGGGCCAGGGTCGGTTCCTCGACGAGCACACCGTCTTGGTCGACGACGTGTCACACGGTGAACGCACCACGGTCAGCGGCAGCAACATTGTCATCGCCACCGGCACGAAACCGGCTCGCCCCGAAGGGGTGGAGTTCGACGAGCAACGAGTGCTGGACTCCGACGGCATCCTCGATCTCAAGTCGATCCCGACGTCGATGGTCGTGGTCGGTGCCGGTGTGATCGGCGTCGAGTACGCGTCGATGTTCGCTGCGCTGGGCACCAAGGTCACCATCGTCGAAAAGCGCGACGCCATGCTGGAGTTCTGCGATCCCGAGATCGTCGAGGCGCTGCGGTTCCATCTGCGCGACCTCGCGGTGACGTTCCGATTCGGCGAGGAGGTCACCGCCGTCCAGGTCGGCGCGCAAGGCACCATCACCAGCCTGGCCAGTGGCAAGAAGATCCCCGCCGAGACGGTGATGTATTCGGCCGGACGCCAAGGCCAGACCGAGCAGCTCAACCTCGACAACGCAGGCCTGGAGGCAGACAGCCGCGGACGAATCTTTGTCGACGAGGAGTTTCGGACCAAGGTCGACCACATCTTCGCCGTCGGCGATGTCATCGGCTTCCCTGCTCTTGCGTCGACCTCGATGGACCAGGGCCGGGTAGCCGCCTGCCACGCGTTCGGCGAACCGGTACACGGGATGACCGGGCTGCAGCCCATCGGCATCTACTCGATCCCGGAGATCTCTTACCTGGGCGCCACCGAGGTCGAGCTCACCAAGGACGCGATCCCTTACGAGGTGGGCGTGGCCCGCTATCGCGAACTGGCCCGCGGCCAGATCGCCGGCGACTCCTACGGCATGCTCAAGCTGCTGGTGTCCACCGAGGACCTGAAGTTGCTCGGGGTGCACATTTTCGGCACCAACGCCACCGAGATGGTGCACATCGGACAGGCGGTGATGGGTTGCGAGGGCACCGTCGAATTCCTGGTCGACGCGGTGTTCAACTATCCGACGTTCTCCGAGGCCTACAAGGTGGCCGCGCTGGACGTGATGAACAAGGTGCGCGCGCTCAACCAGTTCGGCAGCTGAACCCTCAGCATGCGTCGTCGAAGGCGGCCGTCGGCACGTCGCCCGGGCCACCGGCCTCGGCGCGCCCCAACAGCTCAGTGATGTGCTGGTCGAACGGTGACGAGTAGGACAGACTTTCCGCGCAGCCGCCGCCGTGCAGACCGCCGATGACCCCGGTGACAGTCGAGCCGCTGATCCACGGCGCGCCGCTGGTGCCGTCGGCCAGGCCCGCGCACGGCAGCTGCGGGTAGCCATCGTTACTGATTCCGATGCTGGCCTGACAGCCAACGGGCATGCCGCCGACGCCGGCCGGGTAGGCGACCACGTTGATCCGGCTGCCTTTCGCCGGTGCCGAACCCAGCGACAGCGCCGAACCGACCTGCGCTTCGACCGATCCGCCATCGGCGCGGCTGACCCGCGCGATCGCATAGTCGGCCTGCGGATCCTTATTGGCCACCCACCGCGGATCCAGGTAGATCACGTCCATCGTCCAGATATCGGTCGGCGCGGCTTGTCCTGCGAAACCGGGTACAAAGGTCGCGCCGCCGGCACTCATGCAATGCGCGGCGGTCAGCACCAGATTGCCTGTTGCCGAGTGCAACACCGACCCGGTGCAGGCGTGCAGGTCGCTGCCGCCCAGGAAGACCGCGCCCACCCGCGGATCGGGATCTACCGGCGCTGCGATGACGCCGTTCGCGGCACTAACGGCGGCTTGTTTGGGTTTGCTGCTGATCGGTGCAGAGCGTGGCTGGTGCCCGCAGGCCGCTAGTACCAAGGCCAGGCCGACGGTCGAGCACACTGCTGCTGCCAGAATGCGCATCGTTGTCGATCATGCCCGATCGAGGCAACGCAGGCGACGCGAGCAGGGTTCCCGCGGCGAATTCGGCGCCGCGGGAAACAGGTACTCGCGTGGAATGCGGTCGAAAGCGCCCGCGTTCTGAGATCAGACAGGCAGGCGAACCGGCTCCATCCGGTCACGGGGGTCCGGTATCCGCGGCCAGCGGATTTGAGAGACACTATCTGACACGGGGCGGCGCACCGCGCCGGACGAGGAGGCAACAGCGATGGGCAATAACCAGCCCCCCGACAGGGAGCAGCAGTACCAGCCCGAGCAGAACGGCATGTACGAGCTCGAGTTCCCGGCGCCGCAGTTGTCGTCGTCTGATGGCCGTGGCCCGCTTTTAGTGCACGCCCTGGAAGGCTTTTCCGACGCCGGTCATGCGATCCGGCTGGCCGCCAGCCACCTCAAGGACACGCTGGACACCGAACTGGTGGCCTCGTTCGCGATCGACGAGCTGCTCGACTATCGGTCACGGCGGCCACTGATGACGTTCAAGACCGATCACTTCACCCACTACGACGACCCAGAGCTCAGCCTCTACGCCATGCATGACAGCGTCGGGACACCGTTCCTGTTGCTGGCCGGCATGGAGCCGGATTTGAAGTGGGAGCGGTTCATCACCGCGGTGCGGTTGTTGGCCGAGCGTCTGGGTGTGCGGCAGACCATCGGCCTGGGCACGATCCCGATGGCCGTCCCGCACACGCGGCCGGTGACGATGACGGCGCACTCCAACAACCGCGAGCTGATCACCGACTTCACTCCGTGGATCGCCGAGGTTCAGGTGCCCGGCAGCGCGTCGAACCTGTTGGAATATCGGATGGCTCAGCACGGCCACGAGGTGGTCGGCTTCACCGTGCATGTCCCGCACTACTTGGCGCAAACGGACTATCCGGCCGCCGCGCAGGCACTGCTGGCGCAGGTCGCCAAGACCGGATCGCTGCAGCTCCCGCTGAAGGCGCTGCACGAGGCGGCGGTCGAGATTGCGGCCAAGGTCGACGAGCAGGTTGAGGCGAGCTCGGAAGTCGCTCAGGTGGTGGCTGCGCTGGAGCGACAGTACGATGCCTTCATTGCCGCTCAGGAGGAACGGTCGCTGCTGACGCGGGATGAAGATCTGCCTAGCGGCGACGAACTCGGCGCGGAGTTCGAGCGATTCCTCGCCCAGCAGGCAGAGAAGAAGTTTGACGACGACGATCCGACGTGACCGCCCCTACCGGGCCCGACAGCGAAGTTGGCGACATGACCCAGCGGAAGCCCAATCTGCGCCCGGTTCGGGAGGTCACCCCTTCGCTGCAGTTCCGTACGGTCCACGGGTATCGGCGTGCGTTCCGGATCGCCGGCTCGGGCCCAGTGATCCTGCTGATTCACGGGATTGGTGACAACTCCACCACCTGGGAGACGGTTCAAGCCAAGCTCGCGCAGCGGTTCACGGTGATCGCCGTCGACCTGCTGGGCCATGGGCAGTCGGACAAGCCACGCGCCGACTATTCGATCGCGGCGTACGCCAACGGGATGCGCGACCTGCTTTCCGTCCTCGACATCGAGCGGGTCACCGTCGTCGGCCACTCGCTCGGTGGCGGGGTGGCAATGCAGTTCGCCTACCAGTTTCCGCAATTGGTAGAGCGGCTGGTGCTGGTCGGCGCCGGCGGTGTCACCAAGGATGTCAACCTCGTGTTGCGGCTGGCCTCGTTGCCGATGGGCAGCGAGGCACTGGCGTTGCTGCGGCTGCCGTTGGTGCTGCCGGCTTTGCAGATCGCCGGGCGCGCGGCCGGCCTGGTGTTGGGATCGACCGCACTGGGCCACGACCTGCCGGACGTGCTGCGGGTTCTGGCCGACTTACCGGAGCCGATGGCCTCCGCGGCGTTTACCCGGACACTGCGGGCGGTGGTGGACTGGCGCGGCCAGATGGTCACGATGCTGGACCGATGTTATTTGACACAATCCGTTCCCGTGCAAATCGTTTGGGGCACCGATGACGTGGTGGTGCCTGTCAGTCATGCCCGGATGGCGCACGCCGCGATGCCGGGTTCCCAGTTGGAGATTTTCGAGCGCTCCGGGCATTTCCCGTTCCACGACGATCCCGACCGTTTCATCGAGGTCGTCGAGCGCTTCATCGATACCACCGAGCCCGCGGAGTACGACCAGACCGCCCTTCGCGAATTGCTCCGCACCGGCGGCGGCGCTCAAACCGTCTCCGGTCCGGTCGACACCCGCGTTGCCGTGTTGGAGGCCATGGGCGCCGACGAACGCAGCGCCACCTGATCGATCCGGCGAAGGCGCGCGAGGAGCGCAGTCGTATGGTCGGCCTATGAGCTTCGACGTCACAGTGTTGCGGGTGTTCACCGACCCAGAGGGAAATTTTGGCAATCCCCTGGGCGTCGTCGACGCCAGCACCGTCGAGTTTTCGTGGCACCAGCGCATCGCTGCTCAATTGGGTTACAGCGAAACAGTTTTCATCGACCTGCCGAGCGCCGGCTCCACCACTGCGCATGCTCGCATCCATACCCCGCTCACCGAGCTGGCGTTCGCTGGGCACCCGACGGTCGGAGCATCATGGTGGTTGCGCGCCAGGGGTACGCCGATTCGGACGCTGCAGGTGCCGGCCGGCATCGTGCAGGTGAGCTACGACGACGACGTCACGACGATCAGCGCCCGCTCGGAATGGGCTCCGGAGTTCGCCATTCACGATCTCGAATCGCTCGATGACCTCGCAGCCGCCAACCCCGCCGACTTCCCCGACGATGTCGCGCACTACCTGTGGACATGGACCGACGAGTCGGCCGGATCACTGCGCTCCCGATTGTTCGCAGCCAATCTGGGTGTGGCGGAAGACGAAGCGACGGGATCCGCTGCCGTGCGAATGACCGATTACCTCAGCCGCGACTTGACCATCACCCAGGGCAAGGGATCGGTAATCCAGACCACGTGGAGCCCGGAAGGCTGGGTCCGGATTGCCGGGCGCGTCGTCGACGACGGTGTGACGCACTTCGTCTAACGCGTTCCGCGTCATGCTAGAGCGCCAGCTGTGTCACCCGGATCAGCAATTGACCCTCGAGTCCCGCGGCGCGGTGGACGCCGATCTCGGTTACTTCCGGGGACGTCACTATCGCGGCAAATGCGGCGGCTGAGGGATATTCAACCAGCACGCAGGTGTCCCACAAGTCCCCGACATCGCCGATCACCAACGACGCGATATTGCCCCCGAACAGCACCCTCCCGTGATGCTCTTCGATGACTTTCTGCATTGCTGCGGCGTACAGGTCATAGGCCTGACGGCCGGTCAGTTCGCTGGCGCGCCCGTCGGCGTAGACCGCTTTCGCCCGGAACTTGAGCAGGTTGAGCATCACAACAGGACCGTCCGAAGTATCCGCCATCAATGCTTCGACGCGGGAATGCGTTGGGTAGACTGCGTTTTCGACGTCCAAGCTATCGTTTCCTCACTTTCAAGCGACGCTCAGCCTTTCCGGTGCAATACCGCGCCGAGGTGGTGTTGCAGCGGTTGTCCGACCGCACCCATCTGCAGCGAATACGACAGTTCGTCGCCGTCGACTCGGAAGCTGCGGCCCAGCGCGGTCACCTCTTTGGCGGTCGGTGTCAGGCCGATGTTTGCGGCGGTCATGTCGAGCTCGATCGTCGTGCCGTCGGCCGTGTATGTGCCCACCTCGATTTCGGTGATGCCGCTTGGGTGTGCGAGCACCAGTTCAACGTGACCGGGTCGCGGTACCCGAAGATATCCCGTCTCGGCATGCAGCGGCTTCCCGTCGGCTGCGGACCTGGTTTGTTGCCCGTAGACCAAAAACGGCTTGCCCACATGGGAAAACGCGACTTCCTCGAGGTAGTCGAACGGCTCGATTGTGGGATATGTGCCGGACCCACGACCCTGCCATGTACCGAGCAGCGGAGCGAGCGCCTGCAAGTCGGGGTGCAGGTGAGGCAGCATCCCGCCAGCCTATCTGCTGCGCGCTAGGCAGCGTGGACGTCCGACGTGCGTACATGCTCCGGGCGGAAACCCCGGCCGACAACGATCGGCGGGATGAACTGCAGCGGGCCGCGGCCGACGAACTTCGGGATGCGTATCGGCGACAGGTCGCCGGTCAAATAGGGCTCGATCGCACGGTTCTGGATGAATACCTGACCGGCCTGGATGATCCGGGCGGGTAACTCGCGCCGGCGCTGCACCTTGGCGAGGTCGGCGTCTGTCAACCGACCTTCGCGCAGCGGGGCAGAGAGGATGTTGGCCGCTGCCACCGCATCAGCAACGGCGAGGTTGATGCCGACCCCACCGGCCGGTGACATGGCGTGCGCGGCATCGCCAATACACAGCAGCCCAGTACGCGACCAAGTCTTGAGCCGATCCACCCGCACATCGAGCTGGCTGGTGTCGTCCCAGGAGTGCAAATCGCTGACATGTTCCCGCAACATCGGCAGCACGGACGCCAGACGCTCTTTGAAATCCTCCAGCGAACCGTCTCGGGGGTTCTGGCCCTTCGGCATGAGATGCGCGACCTGCCAGTAGTCGCCCCGGTAGATCATGCCGATCAGCAAACCCTTGCGGAGTATCGCAAAGAGCTCTTCAGGATCGCCCGGGCGCCACTTCAGCCGGAACCACAAGACATCCATCGGCGAGCTCGCGCTGGCGATCTCCAACCCCGCTGCAGCGCGCACCGCCGATGCGCGCCCGTCGGCGCCGACCACCAGCTCGGCACGCACTTCCAGTTCCGGCGTGCGCGCCCCGACGACCCGGCCGCCCTCGACGATCAAATCCTTGACTTCCGCGTTGCGGATCAAGGTGAATTCCTGATAGGCACTTGCCTTTTCGGCGAGAAAGTCCAGGAAGTCCCACTGCGGCATCAATGCGATGTAAGGCTGTTTGAAGCCCAGCCATTTGAGCGCGCTGAAGTTACCGAAAGTGCGAAGTGAGCCGTCGGTGTCGAAGGCGACTCGCGTGATCTTGGTGTGCGGTAGACGCAGCAACTCATCGATGAACCCGAGCTCGTCCATGATCCGCAGGGTGGTCGGATGCACGGTGTCACCGCGGAAGTCGCGCAGAAAATCGTTGTGCTTTTCCAAGACGACGACCTGGATCCCGGCGCGGGCCAGAAGCAGCGCATGAACCAAGCCCGCGGGACCGCCACCGGCAACACAGACCTGGGCTTGCAGAACTTGCGTCATGGCCCGACACTACCTGCGGGCAGCTGGCGCACGGGAAGCTTGCCGTCGCCGCAAGTGAGCGACCGATCAGCCGGGAGCGGACACCTCGCGGTGGGCGCGCAGCGCCTGGATCTCGCGCTCGAAATCGTCTGCAGACGAAAAAGACCGGTACACCGAGGCGAATCGCAGGTAGGCCACCTCGTCGAGTTCTCGCAGCGGACCGAGGATCGCGAGCCCGACCTCGTGGCTGGGAACTTCCGGTGACCCGCTGGCCCTCACGGTGTCTTCGACTTGCTGGGCCAGTAGGTTCAGCGCATCGTCGTCGACTTGGCGGCCCTGGCAGGCCCGACGCACACCACTTATCACCTTCTCGCGGCTGAAGGGTTCGGTGACACCGCTGCGCTTGACCACCGCCAGCACCGCGGTCTCCACCGTGGTGAATCGCCGTCCGCACTCGGGGCATGACCTGCGGCGGCGGATGGCCTGACCCTCGTCGGTCTCCCGGGAGTCGACCACCCGGGAATCGGGATGACGACAGAACGGACAATGCATGACCGCTCCTTCGCCGCGCCGATAACGGGATGTCTGAGACCACTCCGAGCGTACCTGCGCACTCGGTTGCCGTTGAGCGTGTTTTCGCAACACGCTCACTCATGCGGCGTCCCCTTGCGGGGTTTTGGTTCTGGCCTCGCCGCCTCCGGCCCAGCGACGGCGAGGTCTTACGGGAGCTCCGCCGGCGTCGGATGATGCGACGTCGGCGCCATGGCCTGTACCAACCGATTTGATTGGCCCGGGAACCGATGGTGCCGTGGCCCCGACTGGACCACAACTGGCATGATCCGGGCAGTCACGGAGATTGAGCGCAGCGTTTCTATCCCGGCCGACGATTTTTCCGGTCTGCGGACATTCCAGAAATTTGAACGATCACCGCCCACCATTCCCCTCATCTGCCACACGGATGCTGCGCACGTCGCCGGCCCTGCCGGGTTCCACGGCCCTAGCCGCGGACGTCACCGTAGTCGCCGATCAGCATTGAGGTATGCGGGTTTCGGCCGTGCACGGCGGAGCCGTCAGCCCACCGGTGCAATCAGCGTCTGACCGGCGGTCACCGTCGCGGAGTCAAGATCGTTGAGTTCGCGGATGCGCGCGGCGACCTGGCCGGTTGGCGCATCGGGTGCTACCCGGGCCGCCAAATGGTGGAGAGTCTCTCCTGGCTCGACTTGCACCACGGCGAGCCGGTCGGGCAGGTGGCCCGCCGTCTGGTCGGAGCCGCCACGCAGCATGTCACCGAAGTGCGCCACCAGGCCGAGCCACACGGTGATCAGCGCCGCGAGCAGGGCCAGCGCCACCGTGGTCGCCGGTGTAATCGGACGTGGGCGATGTGGCGCCGTCGACATCAACACTCCGGTGCCGCGGTAACGCGGGGGCGCAGCGACCGGTCTCGACGGCTGCGGGCCCCGGGCTCCGGGCCGGTCGCGGCGGCCGGCCGGACGCACCTGGACCGGCCGGCAACGAATCGGCGCGTTCGGTGAGATCGTCTCGATGGGCATCATGTGCGTTCCTCCGCTCGGCTTAGTGATCGATCACTTGTTCGAAGCATAATCGATAATGCGTTCGAATTCCGAACATGTGATCGAATTGTTGCACACGCAGCAGACGTTAGGGCACGGCACTGACAACTTTCGCGGCCGCGGCAGCGGCAAATCGCCGACACGCCTCGAACACATGTTTGATATCGAGGCTGAATGCGGCTACATTCGTCCGTATGAGCGACAGCGATACCCCGAGCGCCGGCCCTGGCCGGAGCGCGCGATCTGCGGATTCAGGGCTCACTGAGCGACAGCGCACGATTTTGGACGTCATCCGCGCTTCGGTCAACAGTCGCGGATATCCCCCGAGCATTCGGGAAATCGGCGATGCCGTAGGTCTGACGTCGACGTCCTCAGTGGCTCACCAATTGCGCGCACTCGAGCGCAAGGGCTATCTGCGCCGTGACCCCAACCGCCCGCGCGCCGTCGATGTGCGCGGCGCCGACGACCACGTGAAACCGACCGTCCTCACCGATGTCTCGGGCTCGGACGCACTGCCGGAACCTACCTTTGTTCCTGTTTTGGGGCGCATCGCGGCGGGCGGTCCGATCCTTGCCGAGGAGGCCGTCGAAGACGTCTTTCCGCTGCCGCGGGAGCTCGTCGGCGAGGGCGCGCTGTTCCTGCTCAAGGTGGTCGGTGATTCGATGGTCGACGCCGCGATCTGCGACGGCGACTGGGTCGTGGTGCGTCAGCAAAACGTGGCCGACAACGGCGACATCGTGGCGGCGATGATCGACGGCGAGGCCACCGTCAAGACCTTCAAGCGCACCGGTGGTCAGGTCTGGCTGATGCCGCACAACCCGGCCTTCGACCCCATTCCGGGCAACCACGCCGCCGTGCTCGGCAAGGTCGTCACGGTGATCCGCAAGATCTGACCGCGGCGGCCCAGTCGGCTACTGCGCCTTTTTGAACCCGTTCGCTTGCGCGATTTCTTCGCTGACGAACCAGATTTCGGCAAGCGTGTCCTCGTATAGTGCGCTGTCGGGCATGTAATAGAGGCCAAAGCTGGCGTTGGCTTTGACGGGGTATCCGTCGGGCACCAGGTACGGGTCGTCCAGCGGTAGGTGAATTGTTAGCTGGCCGGGCACAATTGGGGTAGCCGCAGCAAAGTGAGTGGTGTCATCTTCGGGGTCCGCGGCTGCATGTCGCCCGCCCCGAACTTCGCTCGGTGTTGGAATCCGTGTCGGAGCCGTGTCCACGGCGTCTGGATCTTCCTCGAAGTGCTCTTCCTCAAAGTGCTCTTCGTCGAAATGCTCTTCGTCAAAGTGCTCTTCGTCGAAATGCTCGCCCAAGTCTTCGTCCAAGTCGGAAAGCTCTGCGGGCCTTTCGATTTCGTCGGACAGCGGCTCGTCAACCAAATCGGCACGCCCTCGCGGCATCCAGTCGCTAGCCGGCTGACTTGGCAGGCGCACGGTCCGCGGACGCAGCGGCGCCCGATAGCCGTCGGACAACCTTGACGACGCGAGATCGCTGTCGGCGTCCGGTGACCACTGTGAAACAGATTCGGTGACCGCGTCATAGCCGCTGTCGTAGCCGGCCTCCTCGCCAGCCCTGGGTTCGGCGACCGCGGTGTCACGCCTGGCTGCGCGGCGTCGACGCCTTGTCCAGGCCACCAGCGCGGCGATCCCGGTCAGCAGCACCGCCGCCGCGACCGCAGCCGGCAACCACCACCGATGCCAGTTCAGCAAGCCGCCCCCGCCGGCGGTCGACGCCGAACCGGCCGGCATCTTCTGCCCCGGCACCTGCAGCCCGGACAGTGCCGACGCCAAGTTCGCCGGCTGGGTGCTGAACGTGTTCTTCGCCTGATTCCACGAGATCTGACCACCAGTGAACTTCTGCGCGATCACGTCTTTGTTCGCCGTCTGATCCCCCACCGGCGCGCCCAGTTTGCCGGTCGCTGCGCCGAGCTTGTCCCACGCGGCCTTGATCGCGCCGCGGACCACATACGCGCCGTGGTCGGGCGTCCAGAAGATCACCGGCTTGTCGGCGGCAGCGAACGCGCTCACCCGGCTGGCCGGCTTGAGGCCGCCGTCGGCCTCGTTGGCGATCGGGAAGCCCAGCTTGCCGCCCGGGCCGCCCAGCGACTCGTATTTCGCCAGAATGTCACTCTCGACGGCGTTGGCGCCGGTGGCCGGGCTGAAGAAGATCTTGCCGCCGGCGAAGTCCTGGGCCAGCCCATCGCCGCCCACCGAATACTGATCGCCTTGTTTGGCGCCCAGCGGGCCGGAGGGGCCGCCTGCTGCGCGCCACGCCATGTTGATGGCCGCGGTCGGATCGATGGGTACCTGCAGATCGGTGAGCTGGTTCGCCAGGTCAGGTGGGACGGTGGCGAACGCTTTGGTCAGCCTGTTCCAGGACACCTGGCCGCCGCTGAACGCCTGGGTGGCGACTTCGCCGTCGTAGGTTTCGTCGCCGACCGGGACGCCGAGAACGCCACCGGAGCTGCCCAGTTTGTCCCATGCGGCGTTGATCGCCCCGCGCACCACGAACGCCCCGTGCTCGGCGGTCCAGAAGATCACCGGCTTGTCGCTGGCCGAGAAGGTGCTGACCCGGCTGTCGGGTCCGGCCAGCCCCGGTACCTCGTTGATCGTCGGGAAACCCAGATCGCTAGCGGCCGGGCCGCCGAGAGCTTCGTATTTGTCCAGGACGGCACCCGACATCGATTTCGCGCCGGTGGCTGGGGTGAAGAACATCTTGCCGTGCACGAAGTCCTGGGCGAATCCCTGTCCGGCGGCATAGCAATCACCCTGCTTGGCGCCGAGATCCGAATGGTCCCCGCCGGCGTCCTTCCACGCCGCGGTGATCGCATCGTCGGCCTCGCCCAGCGGGGATGCCGCAGCGACGGGCGCCAACAACGCCGCCCACCCTAAGGCTGCGGCCAACGCCACCAAACCAAGCGCCGCACGCCCCACGAGGGTGCTCGATCGACTTTGCTGCCCTGCCATCACACCTCCTGGCGGCCGCCGCGCCTGCAGTCTGTGGCCAGTTTCAACTGCGACGTTTGCGGATTCATATCGAAGACCCTACGGAACGGATATCCCCTCGACGTCGAAATGATGTCCACAACGGTGCTAGGTGTCGCATTCCGCTCCTCCGATTTTGCGTTACGGTGCCGGATACCGGGGGTGGTCCCCCGTGGTGATGTGGCACGCGGAAACGGAGCAGGCATGAGCGCTTCCGGACCGGTCTGGTCTGTGATCGTTGCCGTGATCGCCGGGCTCGTCCTGTTTGACTACCTGCTCAGCGTCCGCCGCGCCCACACACCGACCTTGCGCGAAGCGGCGGTGTGGTCGGCCATCTACCTCGGAATTGCGACGGTGTTCGGCGTAGGCGTCTGGGCATTCGGCGGGACATCCATGGGCGTCGAATACTTCGCCTGTTATGTGAGCAACGAGGCTCTGTCTATCGACAATCTGTTCGTCTTTTTGTTCATCGTGAGCAGCTTCGCCGTGCCGCGGATTGCCCAGCAGAAAGTGCTGTTGTTCGGCATCGTCTTGGCGCTGGCCGCGCGCACCGGATTCATCTTTATCGGCGCTGCGCTGATCACGAGCTTCGACTGGGCGTTCTACCTGTTCGGGATCGTCTTGCTGATCATGGCAACCAACCTTGCCAAAACCTCGGAATCGGAACGCCGCAGCACGGATACGGTGCTCATCCGCATCGCCAGACGGTTGGTGCACACCTCAGACAACTATAACGACGACCGGTTGTTCACCGTCGAGCACGGCCGGCGGGTGATGACGCCGATGCTACTGGTCATGATCGCCGTCGGCGGGGCGGACATATTGTTCGCATTCGACTCGATCCCGGCGCTGTTCGGGCTGTCCCAGAACGTCTACCTGGTGTTCTCGGCCACCGCGTTGTCGTTGTTGGGCCTTCGGCAGCTGTATTTCTTGATCGATGGTCTGCTCGACCGACTGGTGTACCTGTCCTACGGTCTCGCGGCGATCTTGGCTTTCATCGGTGTCAACCTGATGCTGCAGGCCCTGCACGACAACAACATTCCGTTTATCAACGGCGGCAATCCGGTCCCGGTCACCGAGCTGAGCACGACGTTGTCGTTGACGGTGATTATGGTCGTCCTACTCATCACGACGGTGGCGTCATTGCTGTCACCACGCGGACGGGCGCAACACGCCGTCGCCGGGGCCCGACGGCACGCGAGCGAGTACCTCAACGAGGATGACAGAACCGACCTCGCCGAGCGGGAAAAGTTGTTCACTCGGCTGCTCGCCGAAGAAGACGAGATCACCGCGCTTCCAATGAAATACCGGACCAGAATCCGGCGCGAAGAAGAGCTGATGGATCTGCTCGGACAAGCCCACCAGGCCCACGACGCACACCAGCCCGGTCCCCGGCCTGCATCGTCGCCGGGTTAGACGCCGAGGCTGGACCTGATGGCCTCGGCTAGACGCCGAGGCTACGCCCGATTATTTCCTTCATGATCTCGGTGGTGCCGCCATAGATCGTCTGCACCCGCGCATCGAGATAGGCCCGCGCAATTGGGTATTCGCGCATGTAGCCGTAGCCACCGTGTAACTGCAGGCAGCGGTCGATCAGGTGCACCTGCTTCTCGGTGGAATACCACTTGGCCATCGCGGCCTGCTCGGCTGACAGCTTCTCGTCAAGGTGCAGGCGGATGAACTCGTCGACCATGATGCGGACCGTCGTGGCTTCGGTCGCCAATTCGGCCAGCACAAATCGGCTGTTCTGGAAGCTGCCGACTGGTCGGCCAAAAGCCTTCCGCTCCTTGGTGTATTGCAGCGTCTGCTCCAGCACCGTCTCCATTGCCGTGGCCGCCATGATGGCAATCGAAATTCGTTCCTGCGGCAGGTTTTGCATCAGGTAGATGAAGCCCAGGCCCTCTTCACCGAGCAGGTTCTCGGCGGGAACTTTGACGTCGGTGAACGACAGCTCAGCGGTGTCCTGGGCGTCCAAGCCGATCTTGTCCAGGTGCCGGCCGCGCTCGAATCCCTCCATGCCGCGTTCGACGACCAGAAGCGAAAAGCCTTGTGCGCCTTTGTCGGGATCGGTCTGGGCCACCACGATCACCAGGTCGGAGTTGATGCCGTTGGTGATGAACGTCTTCGACCCGTTGAGCACGTAGTGGTCGCCTTGCTTGACCGCGCGGGTCTTGATGCCCTGCAAGTCGCTGCCGGTGCCCGGCTCGGTCATGGCGATCGCGGTGATCAGCTCGCCGGTGCAGAACTTGGGCAGCCAACGCTGCTTCTGCTCCTCGTTGGCCAAGCGCAGCAGATAGGGCGCCACCACATCGTTGTGCAGACCAAACCCGATGCCGCTGTAGCGGCCGGCGGTGGTCTCCTCGGTGATGATCGTGTTGTAGCGGAAGTCGGGATCACCCCCGCCGCCGTACTCCTCGGGCACCGCCATACCAAGGAAGCCTTGCTTGCCGGCCTCCAGCCATACCCCACGGTCGACGATCTTCGCCTTCTCCCATTCGTCGTGGTAGGGGGCGACGTGGCGATCCAGGAACGCCCGGTAGGACTCGCGGAACAGTTCATGCTCGGGTTCGAACAGCGTGCGCTGGTACTTGACGGCGCTACCCATGGATGACCTCCAGCGGATGGGAACTCTGCCGCCAAACATATACCAACCGGATGGTTGGGCGGCCCCGGCGCAGTGCCCAGGCTTACAGTCAGCGACGTGGACGAGACGATCCTGGTGGAGGAACGCGGGCAGCTGCTCGAGTTTTCCTACACGGACATGCTGTGCTACGCCGGGCCGTACTCGCCGGCGGGTGTGGCCAATGCCTTCAAAGTGATGCAGCGGGCGTTCGCGGCGCTGTCCGGGAACCAACCGCCGCAGCGGCGCTCGATCGTCATTCGCACCGCCTTTCAGGGGCCGGGAGCACGCGACGGCTTCGAAGCGGTCACCCGCGCGGTGACCGACGGCCGCTACACGGTCGACCTGGCCCTGGCGCGACCCGACCGCGGCCGGCTGCTGCAAAGCTACGTCTTCCAGGTCGCCATCGCCGGCCGCACGGCGACTCTGCTTCTGCGTAAGGGCTTCGTCACCGCCGAATTCATCGACCTCGCCGGCAAATCCGACCGCAGCCAGGCCGAAGAAGCCCACCTCGACCAGCTCAAAGCCGACCTGGCGCAGCGGGTGCTGGCCGCGCCCGCCGAAGACGTCTTCGACCTGGCCGACTAGTCCAACCGACCGGATCTGCACGTCGCCGGAAGGCTTGCTGAAAAACGTGCGCTGTCGTTTGGTTCCGCTGAGTTAGCCGGGACGGACCGTGACCTCGAGCCCGCCGGAGCGTGCATCCTAAGTGCAAGGTGGCTGATGGGCGGCGGGTCCGTTCAGTAGACCGGCGCGGGGCGGGCCGGCCCAAAACGAACCCCCGGAGTGATCCTCCGGGGGTTCGTTGTGGAGCGGCGACTACGGCAACGTGAACAGCGCCGGCAGGTCCAAGTAACCGCTCAGGTCGTTCGCGCCAGCCTCGAGGAAGGTGGTGATCGCTCCCGAGACGGAGTCGGTGCCCAGCGCAGCGGTGCTGGCGCCCGTTGCGATCACGTCGCCAGAGGGGGCTAAGGCACCGCCGTTCTCCAGCGCGTACAGCCCGACGTTGTAGGCGTCGTAGAATTCGCCCGATGCGCCGTTGTAGAGGTCGTAGGCACCCGAATCAGAGCTAACACCAGCGACGCCCGGGGCTACGCCGTACAGCTCGTAGTCCAGGGTCGAGAAAGGCGCCGTCTTTGGTGCGTCCGCCGCGACGTCCGACGGATTGATGTATTCGAACGAGCCGGGCGTCGTCCCCCCGAGGATGTCGCCGGCTTTAATACCCGCGAGGTCGGCTTCGTCGGTGAAGAGGGAGTTCAGCGACGTAATCTCACTGTCGATTGTGGAGGTGATCGGTGTGTCCGCTGACGCAAGCGGCGCCAACGCCAGTGCCGCTCCGGCCGCGAAGCTCCCTACCACGGCGATTTTGCGAATGTTCAAAGTGTGCCTTTCTTGATCTCCGCCGGCGGCCGGTGGTACCGCCAGAGGTCCCCCAGCACCCCGGCTGCTGAAAACCTGAAGGGAGCCTAACATTTAACTATGTTTCCGAGAAACTTTTGCTTAGAAAAGCTTAAGTCGCGCCTCTAATTCATGAAGCCTTCCGGATCGGGGAGTCGCTCACCGGGTTTGGCTGCGCCCTTGAGCGCGGCCGAGCCCGGTGCGAAACGGATCGGGTACGCAAGGCGCAGAAAGAGCCGGGTGCACCTTCCGCGGAGTTTAGCGTTCAGTCGGTCATACCCAGATGCAGGGGCGAAAGCCTCGTGCCGCTGCCGACCCGATGCCCGATGCGCGGTGGGCGCGCTGTCGCGGGTTACCGGACGGCCTGCGGTGATCTCGGCCGCTGGTTCGGCCGTGCTGCCGACGAGCACATCGATGCCGATCTTGATGCCACGCTGGATGCTCTTCTGCGTGGTCGGCGAGTTCTGCAGCTGGCGGATGAACTTCGGCGCGTCATTCAACACTTGGCTGACTTCACCCATACTCCGGGTGCGCACTTCGACACGGAGCTGCTCACGCCCGCTAGCGCAGAGTTTGCCAGCGCGTCTGCGGAATTCTCAGGTTACCTGTCCGATCTGCCCACGGACTTGGCCGGTCTCTTGTAACACCACCGTCAGCGCAGAAGCGCCGGAGCCGCGAGGTTCCGGCGCTTTTGCTATCTGCGGCAGTCTCAGGTCGCCGAGAACTCGCGCAGGCTGGCGGCCAGCGCTATCGGTACCCGGGCTTTGATTCGGGTGCCGTTGCTGTTGTGCTCGGTCTGCTGCACCCGGCCGTCGGCGTGCACGCGGGACACCAAATCACCGCGGTCATACGGGATGACGACGTCGATCGCGGTGTCGGTCGGGGCGGCCAGTTCGGCCATCCGCCGGCGTAGCGCATCGACGCCTTCCCCGGTGTGCGCCGAGACGAACACCGCCCCCGGCAGCGCACGGCGTAACTTGGCCAGCGCCAAATCGCCTGCGGCGTCAACCTTGTTGACCACCAGCAGCTCCGGCGCCGGATCGCCATGATGGTCGGCGACCACTTCAGAAAGCACCTGGCGCACCGCACTGATCTGGGCCAGCGGGTTGACGTCGGAGCCATCGACGACGTGCACCAGCAGATCGGCGTCGACGACCTCTTCCAGCGTCGAGCGAAACGCCTCGACCAACTGCGTCGGCAAATGCCGCACGAAACCCACGGTGTCGCTGACCACGAACGCGCGTCCGTCGTCGAATTGTCCACGGCGAGTAGTGGGTTCCAGGGTCGCAAACAGCGCGTCCTGCACCAGTACGCCGGCGCCGGTCAACGCGTTGAGCAAGCTGGACTTGCCGGCGTTGGTGTAGCCGACGATCGCAATCGACGGTAGGTCACTGTCTAGCCGGCGGCTGCGTTGAGTGTCGCGCACCTGCTTCATCGCCTTGATGTCGCGGCGCAGCTTCGACATTCGCTCGCGGATGCGGCGCCGATCGGTCTCAATCTTGGTCTCACCGGGGCCACGCAGACCCACCCCGCCGCCGCTGCCGCCGGCACGCCCACCGGCCTGCCGCGACATCGACTCACCCCAGCCGCGCAGCCGCGGCAGCATGTACTCCATCTGCGCCAGCGCGACCTGCGCCTTGCCTTCGCGGCTGGTGGCGTGCTGGGCAAAGATGTCGAGGATCAGCGCCGTACGGTCAACGACTTTCACCTTGACGGCCTTTTCCAGCGCAGTCAGCTGCGCCGGGGACAGCTCGCCGTCGCAGATCACGGTGTCCGCACCGGTGGCCAGCACCACCTCGCGCAGCTCGGCCGCTTTGCCCGAGCCGATGTAGGTCGAGGCATCCGGCTTGTCACGGCGCTGGATCATGCCTTCGAGCACCTGCGAACCGGCGGTCTCGGCGAGCGCGGCCAATTCGGCGAGGCTGGCCTGGGCGTCGGCAGCGCTGCCTTCGGTCCACACGCCGACGAGAACGACTCGCTCGAGGCGCAGTTGGCGGTACTCGACCTCGGAAACGTCGGCGAGTTCGGTGGATAGCCCGGCGACGCGGCGCAGCGCCGAACGGTCGTCGAGCGCAAGTTCACCCGTGCTGGGTGGCAATTGGTCAGGAGATTCTGGATACGTCATAGGCAATTAGATGGTGCACGCTAGAGCGGCGACATGCATCTGAATTAACGCTGCGCTGCCTGCCACCATTCCTCGCTGAGTTCGCCTTGGGCCACCAGCACCGACGGCCCGCGCAGGTAGCTGGTGGCCTCGGTGATGGTGACGACGACGTCACCGCCCGGAATCCGCACGGTGAGCGTGCCGCTGGCCGCACCGGCATACGACAGTGCAGCCACCGCGGCGGCGACGGTCCCGGTGCCGCACGAACGGGTTTCACCCACCCCGCGCTCATGCACCCGCATGCTGACCGCGCCGTCGCCCGGCGCCGTGAGAACTTCGACGTTCACCCCGTCCGGGAATTGCGCCTTGTCGAACGTCACCGGCGCCGCGACGTCGAGTGCCGCCAGCGCTTCGACGGTCAACTCCGGGTCGACACAGGCCAGGTGCGGGTTGCCGACGTCGACCGCCAGCCCGCTGAAGGTGCGGCCACCAACTGTGACCTCAAAGGCCTTGCCCCCGCTGCCCAACGTGTTGGTTTTACCCATGTCGACGGTGACGTCGGCGTTGGTCGCATCGACGCGATGCAAGACGACGGGTCGCGGGCCCGCCAGTGACCCGACGACGAACTCGTCCCGGGATTCCAATCCACTGGCACGCAGGTAATGCGCGAATACCCGCGCGCCATTGCCGCACATCTGTGCCGTCGACCCGTCGGCGTTGCGGTAGTCCATGTACCAGTCGTCGGCGGTCACGCCGTCCGGCACCCGATCGAGCACCCCCGCGGCCAGCACGGCACCCGCTGTGGTGACCCGCAGCACCCCGTCGGCACCGAGGCCACGGCGCCGATCGCACAACGCGGACACCACCGCGGGCGTCAACGTCAGCTTGGCGTCCAGATCAGGCAGCAACACAAAGTCGTTCTGGGTGCCATGGCCTTTGGCGAAGATCATGTGCGCCACTCCTCGATCCCGGCTACGCCGGCACCATCGTCGTCGGCGCGGATCACCTGTTCAGGATACTTGCCGCCAGGCGCGCAGCGCCCCGTCCGCATTGTCGGGCGCGCTGGCATCCAGCCACTGGATCCGGTGATCCCGGCGAAACCACGACCGCTGGCGCCGCACGTAGCGGCGGGTGCCGATGAACGTCGGTTCGCGACCAGCGGCGCCGTCACCGCCGGCGTCGAGGTCGGCGATCACCTGCGCATAGCCCAGCGCCCGCGATGCGGTGACGCCATCGCGCAACCCGCGGTCGAGCAGCGTGACCACTTCGTCGACCAGACCGTTGGCGAACATCGTCTCGGTGCGCCGGGCCAGTCGCTCGTCGAGAAGCTCAGTGCCGCAATCTAATCCGATGATCACGGCGTCCCAGCGTGGTGTGCCGATGGTAGGTGCCGACGCGGCGAACGGCTGACCGGTGAGTTCCACCACCTCCAGCGCCCGCACGATGCGCCGGCCGTCGGTCGGCAGGATCGACGCCGCGGCCGCCGGATCGCGACTCGCCAGTTCGGCGTGCAGGCGATCAACTCCGATCTCGGCGAGCCGCTGCTCCCACTTCGCCCGCACCGCCGGGTCGGTCGTCGGGAACGACCAGTCGTCGAGCAGCGATTGGATGTAGAGCATCGACCCGCCCACCAGCACCGGTACCTTGCCCCGGGCCGCAATCGCCTCGATGTCGGCGGCGGCGGCGCCCTGATAACGGGCGACGGTCGCGGTCTCGGTGACGTCGAGGACGTCGAGTTGATGATGCGGGATGCCGCGGCGTTGCGCGACAGGAAGTTTCGCGGTGCCGATGTCCATGCCGCGGTAGAACTGCATCGCGTCGGCGTTCACGATCTCCGCGTCGAGCCGCTCGGCGACGTCGAGAGCCAACTGCGACTTACCGGTGCCCGTCGGGCCGATGATCGCCAGCGGCCTCACGGCTGCCAGACGCCGGCGAAGTACCCGACGCCGTAGGGCGCCGCCCGGTAGAGCTCCTTGGCTGACCGGGGCGCCGGCTCGACCAGACCCGCCAACACACCGAAGGCCACCCGCCCCACAACCTGCCCGGGTAGCCGGGTCAGCGCGCCCACGTCGCCGCCGCCCAACGCGTCGTCCAGGGCAAGCTGGACATCGATGTCGGCGGGGTGGTGGCCGCCCGGGGCGGCCGGGGTCAAGGTGTTCGCGCCATCGGCGACCACCAGCACACCGGTCGGCTCGGCCGACTGGTCGATCTCGTCGCGCAGTTGTCTGCCAAAGGCCAGCACGGTCGCCGCATCGTGGTGCCCGGCGTAGACCCGAGCCTCGGCGCGACCATCCGGCTGGGCCTGAGCCCGCATCCACCCGGCGATCAGCGCGCAGAGCGGCAGCTCGCCCGGCTGGCCGGTTGCACGCGGCGAGAGCCGCACCACGAGGTCGACGCCGAAACCCGCGAAGGTCCCGACGCTTTCCGGGCCGACTACGACGTCCTCAGTCCCGACCCCGATGACCACCCAGCGCGGCGGCAGTGCCGCGACAGCGGCGACCATGGCGGCCCGCAGCTCAGCCACCTCGTCGGCCGCGGCTCCGGCGAGCTCGGGCACCAGCACCGGCGCGGACGGGATGATCGCGATGGTGCTCAACACGCAATCAAACTAGCGTTCCCACGACGCCAAGCGTTGCGCAGTGGCTTTCGACCGCAGCCTGCCGAGCGCCTCCATCCCGGCGGCCTCGCCCCTGGCCAACGCGACAGTCGACACGATCATTGCGGCCACCGCCGCCACCAGGACAAACAATTTCTCGTCGTCGACGCGCAGCTCCTCGGAGAGCACGGTGATTCCCAAGATCCATCCCACCACCGGTTTCGCCAGGGTCATCGTCGGCAACGACGCCGTGAGGGCACCGGCGCGAAAAGACGCCTGTTGAAACACCATGCCGGCCAGCGCGACGGCGAGCCAGGCATACAGTTCGGGCGCACGCAGCAACGCCCCAACGCCGCCTTCGCTCGCCTCGATGACGCCCTTGGTCAGCACCGCGAACAACGCCAGCGACGAACCCGCCACCACCGCCAGCAGCACGGCCGCGATCGCACCCGACCAGATTCGGGCGCCCAGCACGCACAACACCAATGCCGGGCCCATCACGAGCGCCACCACCACCCAGGTTTCCAGCGGGGCGCGCTGCTGGTCCGACGTCGGATTGCCGACCGCGACGATGACCGCCACCGAGATCGCCAGCGCCGCTGCCCAGAACCACTCCCAGGCGGTTACCCGGAGATGGGAAATTCGCGCATTGATCGGCAACGCGAATAACAACACCGTGACCTGCAGCGCGGTCACCAAAATCACCGAGCCCAGGCTCAGCGCCGCGGCTTGCAGAGCGTAATTGGCCACCGCAGCCACTGCGCCCCACCACCACCGGGTGTCGCGCACCGACAGGCGGAACAACTCCCATGCGCCGACCGGTTTGTCGACGATCTCGTGTGCGGAACGCTGCCGGATCACGGAGCCGATAGCTGATACCAGTGCGGCACCCAAAGCCAGGAGCACGGCGGCGACCTCTGCCCTGTCCATGGGCGACCTCCTCCCCGGCTTTCGTCCAACTGTTCCATGCACACGCTACTGAGTTGCGCAACGAAGGCGCGTTTCTACGGCACCTTCTCGACGGCAACGACGTCGTGTCCGGCGCCGGCCGCGATGCTGGCCGCCTCGCCGCGGGCCAGGGCGATGGTCGAGACGATCACCACGACCGCGGCGGCGATCAGCGCAAAAACCTCGGGGCCGTCGGCGCGCAACGTCTCGCCGAGCACCAGGACCCCGAGCAGCGATGCCACCACCGGCTTGGCCACCGTGACCGTCGGCAGCGAGGCGGTCAGCGCACCGGCGCGAAAGGACGACTGCTGAAATATCATCCCCGCCAGCGCGGCCGGTATCAGAGCGTAGGCTTCGGGCGCCCGCAGCAATGCCCCGAAGCCGCCTTCGACCGCCTCGACGGCGCCTTTGGTCAGCACCGCGAACAGCGCCAGCGATGAGCCCGCCACCACCGCCAACAGCACCGGCGCGGCCGGCCCGCCCGACCAGAGCCGCGCGCCGAGCACGCACAACACCAAGATCGGACCCATCACGACGGCCACCGCCACCCAGGTCTGCAGCGAACCCCGGTCGTTGCCCTCACTCGGGTCACCGACAGTGACCAGGACTGCCAATGCGGCAGCCAGCAGCACCGCCCACATCCATTCCGACCGGGTCACCCGGTGATGGGCCAGCCGCGCGTAAATCGGGAGCGCAAAAAGCAACGATGTCACCTGCAGCGCGGTCACCAGGATCACCGAGCCCAACGCCAGGGCGGCGGCCTGCAGGCTGTAGTTGGCGACGGCGCCAGCGCCGCCAAGCCACCACCGGGTGTCGCGCAACGACAACCGGAAGAGCTCGAGGTGGCCGACCTGTTTATCGGTGATCTCCTGCGCCGACCGCTGACGGACCACGTCGCCGATCGCGGACGCCAGCGCGGCGCACAACGCGATCAATGCCGCGAAATCCGCTTT
The DNA here is from genome assembly GCA_963720085.1 of uncultured Actinomycetota bacterium. Lineage (GTDB taxonomy): Bacteria > Actinomycetota > Actinomycetes > Mycobacteriales > Mycobacteriaceae > Mycobacterium. The sequence goes on along the minus strand of CAVRER010000080.1, from coordinate 72,472 downwards.
CGACATGCACGGTCTCCTCGCCGAGGGCCAACCCACAATCAGCTACCCGCACCGACTATTCACCAACAGTTTCCACGAGCAGCCTTTTCCACGAACAGCCTTTGGCGGTCGCGGCGTGCGGCGCTCAAGGCAGAAGCAGCGGCTCCATGTCCCGGTGTGGGGATATCGGCTGGTCGTCGCCGTCAGCAGCCATGGTGGCCGCTTCGCCGCGGGCAAGGGCCGTCGTCGCGACAATCACCGCGACCACTGCCGCCACCAACACAAACAACTGGGGACCGGGAGTGTCTAACCTCTCCCCGAGCACGATGACGCCCAGCACCGAAGCCACCACCGGCTCAGTGACGGTCATCGCAGGCAACGAGGCGGTCAGCGTGCTGGCACGGAACGCCGACTGTTGAAACACCGTCCCGACCAGCGCCGCCAATATCCAGGCGTACAGTTCCGGCGCGCGCAGCAACGCGCCCGGGCCGTCCCGGCCAACCTCGATGACGCCCTTGGTCAGCACCGCGAACAACGCCCATGACGACGCCGACACCACCGCCAGCAGCACCGCAGCGACCGGTCCCGAAAAGATCCGCGCGCCCAGCACACACAACACCAATGCCGGTGCCATCACGACGGCCACCACGATCCAGACCTTCAGGGAGCCGCGCTGGTAACCGGCCGCCGGGTCGCCGACGGTGATGAACACCGCGACCGCGGCGGCCAGCAACACCGCCCACAGCCACTCCCAGCGGGTCACCGGGTGACGCGTCAAACGCGCATTGGTCGGCAACGCGAACAGCAGCGCCGTCACCTGCAGTGCCTGGACCAGCACCACCGACCCCAGTACCAGGGCGATGGCTTGCAGGCCGAAGCTGGCAGCCGCTGCCAGGCCGCCCCACCACCAGCGCATGTCCCGCAACGACAAGCGGAACAGCTCGAAGTGGCCGACCCGTTCGTTGGTGATCTCCTGCGCAGACCGTTGACGGATCACATCGCCAACCCCGGATATCAACGCCGCGACCAACGCGAGTAACGCCGCGATATCGACCTTCGCTATTGCGATACCCCCTCGTCCAGGCACGACCGGAATGCCGCTATGTACACATGCCGAGTTACGAATTGTTTCACGAACAACGTGTAATTCCGGCGAACGCCACGACCCGAAAACCTGGGCGCTTGAGCGGCTGCAACGCCAACTGGGACCGCACCGGCCAACAAGCTGCTTCAATACTGGTGAGATCCAGACTGGAGTACCTAGAGGCTTCTCCCGCGAGTGCAGTTGACGGCGCCGCGATGCGCGGCAGGTGCGCGGCTAATAACCGCGCGAAGGGTAGGTGATGGCAGCTCATGACGCCTGAAGAGCCACACGACGAACCCCGGCCCATCCCACGGCCGGGACCGCGGCCCGGGCCCAAACCAACATCCCGTCCCCACCCTCACCCAATCCCAGGGCCGCTGGCCAACGATCCGCACCGATTCGGACGCGTCGACGCCGACGGGACGGTATGGCTGGTGACCGCGGCTGGCGAGCGGGTCATCGGGTCCTGGCAGGCCGGCGACGCCGAAGCCGCGTTCGCCCATTTCGGCCGGCGATTCGACGACTTGAGCACCGAGATCACCCTGATGGAAGAGCGGCTGGCTTCGGGCACCGGCGACGCGCGCAAGATCAGAGCCACCGCGGCCGGGCTGGCCGAAACGTTGGCGGACGCACATGTGCTCGGGGATGTCGACGCGCTAGCCGCCCGGCTGGCCGGCATTGCTGAGCACGCCGAAGCGGTCGCGGCCGCCGATCGCTCGCGTCGCGAAGAGCATCGCGCAGGCCAGACCGCACGCAAGGAAGCTTTGGCCGCCGAAGCCGAGGAGTTGGCCAACACCTCTACGCAATGGAAGGCCGCTGGCGACCGGCTGCGCGCGATTCTCGACGAATGGAAGACGATCAGCGGTCTGGACCGCAAGACCGACGATGCGCTGTGGAAGCGCTACTCGGCTGCGCGGGAAACCTTCAACCGGCGACGCGGATCCCATTTCGCGGAGCTGGACCGCGAGCGGGCGGGTGCCCGCGAGGCGAAAGAGCAGCTCTGCGTGCAGGCTGAAGAACTCGTCGATTCGACGGACTGGGGTGCCACCAGCGCCGAGTTCCGCAAGCTGCTCACCGACTGGAAGGCAGCCGGACGCGCGGCCCGCGACGTCGACGATGCGCTGTGGCGCCGCTTCAAGGCCGCCCAGGACACCTTTTTCAAGGCGCGAAATGCCGCGACCGCCGAGCGAGGCTCCGAATTGGAGGCCAACGCCACCGCCAAAGAGGCGCTGCTGGCCGAGGCGGAAAAACTCGACACGAGCAATCACGAGGCCACCAGGTCGGCGTTGCGGTCGATCGCCGAGAAGTGGGAGGCGATCGGCAAGGTGCCGCGAGAACGGTCGGCCGAGCTCGAGCGGCGGATGCGCGCCGTCGAGAAGAAGGTGCGTGACGCCGGCGAATCGGACTGGTCCGACCCGCAGGCTCAGGCCCGCGCGGAGCAGTTCCAGGCGCGTGCCGAGCAGTTCGAACGCCAGGCCCAGAAAGCCGAGGCGGCAGGGCGCAGCAAGGAAGCCGAGGAGGCCAAGGCCAATGCCGAGCAGTGGCGGCAATGGGCTGACGCCGCCGCGGATGCGCTGACCCGCAAGCCCTAACTAGACGAGGCGTCGCCGTTGTGGTCGGGCGCCTGGGTCGGCTCGGCGTCGTCGAGGGATTCCAGCAGCGTTCGGGACTGCCGGTGCGCAGCGGCTCGACGGCGTTGCTCCTCGGCGGCAAGTTGCACGATCGTGCGCGACCACACCACCCGCGCCCAGTGAAACGTCAACAGGATGATGGTGATCCAAGCCACCACCAGGCCGGCACCGGGGCCAGGATGACCGGTTGACACGGTCTGCCGCGACCAAATAGCCAGCAACCCAGCAGCGCTGGCCACCGCCGAACCCGCCAACGCCACCCAGGCCAACGCCCAGCGTCGGGTCAACAACGCCAACATCGAGAAGCCGACGCCGAAAACCAAAGCCAGCCAACCGAATACCCGTGATGGCAGCCCCACCGCGGCCGCCCCGGAACCATGGGTGGAAAACAGCACATCCCATCCACGTACGTGACCGGTGTGCGGCAAAATGAACGACGCGATCAGCACGAAAACCAGGATAGCTACAACCAAAGCCCTTGCACCCGGCTCGATTTCGCGGGCGATACGGCGCTCGGCCGCGTCGATATCATCCCGGAAGTCGTCGAACTGGCCCTGGTTCCGCCCGCTCTCGCTCATCGACTGCACTCGAGCGATTCGGCCGCCGCAACCGGTTGCCCGACGCCTGGCATGCCAAGACCGACACCGCTTGGACGTTGCCCGCCGGCGTAGGCATCACCGGCGCGGGTGCGACGGAGGGTGATGACGTCGCCGTCGGCGATGAGGTGATGCGGCGCGGCGTGGGTGACGATCGTCGTGACGATGTCACCCGGGCGCACCCGCTGTCCCCCGGGCGTGAAATGCACCAGCCGACCGTCTCGCGCGCGCCCGCTCATCCGCGCGGTGCGACTGTCCTTGCGGCCTTCCCCGGTGGCCACCAGCAACTCGACGGTCCGTCCGATCTGGTTGCGGTTCTCCTCCAACGCGATCTGCTCTTGCACCGCAACCAGTCGCTCATAACGTTCCTGAACGACGGCTTTGGGCAGTTGACCGGCTAGCTCGGCGGCGGGGGTGCCGGGGCGCTTGGAGTACTGGAAGGTGAACGCGCCGGCGAACCGGGCCCGCCGGACGACGTCCAGCGTCGCGGCGAAGTCTTCCTCGGTCTCGCCGGGGAAACCGACGATCAGGTCGGTGGTGATGGCGGCGTGCGGCATGGCCGTCCGCACGCGGTCGATGATGCCGAGGTAACGCTCGGCCCGGTAGGAACGCCGCATCGCACGCAACACCCGGTCCGACCCGGATTGCAGCGGCATGTGCAGGGCCGGGCAGACGTTCAGTGTTTGGGCCATCGCGTCGATGACGTCGTCGGTGAACTCGGCCGGATGCGGCGAGGTGAACCGCACCCGCTCCAAACCGTCGATGCGTCCGCATTCGGTCAGCAGCTCGGCGAAGGCGCCGCGATTGCGCGGTAGCCGTGGGTCGGCGAAGGAGACCCCGTATGCGTTGACGTTCTGGCCGAGCAGGGTGATTTCCAGCACGCCGGCCCGCACCAGCGACCGCACCTCGGCCAGGATGTCGTTCGGGCTGCGGTCGACCTCCTTGCCCCGCAACGACGGCACGATGCAGAAGGTGCAGCTGTTGTTGCAGCCAACTGAGATGGAAACCCAAGCGGCGTAGGCAGATTCGCGGGCAGCAGGCAGTGCCGACGGAAACTCCTGCAATGCCTCGGCGATTTCTACCTGGGCAACCTTGTTGTGCCGGGCCCGGTCAAGCAGCGCAGGCAGCGATCCAATGTTGTGGGTGCCGAAGACGACGTCGACCCACGGCGCCTTGCGCAGCACCGTGTCTTTGTCCTTCTGGGCCAGGCAGCCGCCCACCGCGATCTGCATGTTCGGGTCGCTGCGCTTGCGGGGCGCCAGGTGGCTGAGGTTGCCGTAGAGCTTGTTGTCGGCGTTCTCTCGCACCGCGCAGGTGTTGAAGACCACCACGTCGGCGTCGGCGCCGTCGGGCGCTCGCCGGTAGCCGGCGGCTTCCAACATGCCCGCCAATCGCTCGGAGTCATGGACGTTCATCTGACATCCGTAGGTGCGGACCTCGTAGGTGCGCCCCGAGGCCGACGGCAGGCGTTCCGCCGCCGCGTCCGATGCCACCGTCGAAGTCACGGGGCCATGGTACGGCGGTCGTGCGGCGTGCAGCTTCCGCAGTCCCGGCGACCGCCTCGATCCGTGACTTACGGCACCGCCCGGCGACGACTCCACGTCCGCGCAAGTTGGCGTTGGAGCGCCGGATAGACGATCAAATATCGGAAAGGCTTGATGAAGGCCATATATGCCTGACCGAACCGGCCGCGTGGTTTGACGTAAACGGCCATCTGGGCCTCGTGATCGTCGTCGCTATCGCGGCCGACCCACGCGACGTGCATCACCCCATGGACTGTCTGATTAGAGATCTCGGCCGCGAACTCGTCCTCGGTTCGGTACAGCGGCACAAACGGCAGATGGTCGAAATGCACTTCGTCTGCTGAACCACGCAGATCGTTCGGTAAGCGATCAGCGAGGGTGAATTCTCGCGTCCCGGGGATGGACAAGCGCTTTTCGGTACCTGCGGTGGTTGATATCCGACCCAAATCAAACCATTTACCCAGGCGGTCCCGTACACCCCACAGGAATCGCGTGGGCGCCGAGTCCGCGTTGACGGGGTCGGACTGGGTGACCATGTCGATCACGCTGGCAAAGTCGGCCCTGTTGCCGCTGACGGCGGGAAGTCTCCAGACATCTTCGAGGGTGAAGTCGTGCACCACACCGTGGATACGCCATGGCTGCGAGAGTTGTACCTCGTTCGGAATCCTCACGATGCCTCCTTTATACGATGCCGTATAAAGCTTCGCAGAGTAGTCCAGATTAATCAATACGCCGCCGTATAATGCGGTGTTGTGCCTGCAAGAAAGACGCCACCGGAGGCGTGGGTCGGGGCGGCACTAGCTGCCCTGGCGGACGGCGGCCCTGAAGCCATCCGGATCGAGGTGCTCGCGGCGTCGCTTGGCGTTACCAAGGGCGGCTTCTACGGGGAATTCGCCGATCGCAGTGCGTTAGTGGAGCGGATGCTCGACACCTGGGAGCAGACGGTGGTCGACGACGTCATCAGTCAGATCGAGAACACCGAAGACGACGCGCACACAAAGTTGCGCCGCCTGTTTGAGCTGGCGCGCCGTCATACACGCGCCGGACGCGGGCTTGCCGTTGAGTTGGCGGTCCGCGACTGGGCCCGCCGCAACCCCAGCGTCAACAAGCGACTCAACCGCGTGGATAACCGGCGAATGGCATATCTGCGCAAGCTTTTTCGGCAGATCGGCTGCGGTCATGAGGACGCCGAGGCGCGCAGCTTTCTGGCGTTCTCGCTATTCGTCGGGAGCAATCTGATCACCGCCGAGCACGACGGCCGCTCTCGACGTGACGTCATCAACGATGCCTTGGACAGTCTGCTGACCACTGCTGACACTGATCCGACGCGCGATCACGATAATCGCTGAGGCGCTGTATCTTCCTGCGACGCAGGGCGCCGCGACGGTTCAGACGCGCCTGCGCTCCCGCTCTGCGGCCAGCTCGGCGCTGACCACGTCATAGGCCATCGTCTGGCCGAACCCGCGGCGTGCCAGCATCGCCACCAGCCGGCGACTCACCCGGGCGGCAGTCTTGTCGTCACCGAGGGTTTCCCGCCGCAGCTTGGCCCGTACCAGCTGCTCGGCGCGGCCGCGCTCGGCAGCGGGGTTGATACCGCCGAGCACCGAGGTGGTCACGTCGTTGTCGACCCCCTTGGTGTGCAGCTCAGCGGCCAACGCGCGCTTGCCTTTTCCCGCGTTCGCCCGGCGGGAGTGCACCCACTGTTCGGCGAAGCCGGCGTCGTCCACCAATCCAACGTCGGTCAGCCGGTCTAGCACCCGGGCGCTGAGGTCGTCGGGATAGCCGCGCTTGGCCAGCTGACCGGCCAGCTCGGCACGGGTGCGTGCCCGCGCGGTGAGCAGGCGCAGGCACAACACCCGCGCCAGCTCCTCGCGAGACGGCTCAGAAATCGACGGGGGCGGGCAAGACGCTGTCATCGGTCAAGCCATCGGTCACCACCGCGCCAATGCCGAGCTTTTCCTTGATCTTCTTCTCGATCTCGTTGGCCACGTCGGCGTTCTCCATCAGGAAGGTGCGGGCGTTCTCCTTGCCCTGACCCAGCTGCTCGCCCTCGTAGGTGAACCAGGACCCGGACTTGCGGATGAAGCCCTGGTCCACGCCCATGTCGATCAGCGAGCCTTCCCTGCTGATGCCCTTGCCGTAGAGAATGTCGAACTCGGCCTGCTTGAACGGCGGTGCGCAGTTGTGCACGACGACGCCTTCCGCGACGAGGTTGTGCAGTTCCTCGACCTCGAGGTCGAACGTCCGTACCCGCCGCATTGGCAGCACTTCTCGGATCACTGAGTACCGGAGTTCTTCCGCCAGCACATCATGCAGAAACTTGTCATCCAAGGCCTCCGCGAGCGCCTGCACACGATCCCTACGGAGACGGCTGGCACCTAAGACCTGCTTCATTCCGCCACGAGGGTTCCCGGCGCCTGCACCGATCATTGCTGCGGCCTCCAGCGCGGTCACGCCACGCTCGTCAAGGTAATTCAGCACGGCATCGGCCACCTCCGCGGACAGATATGTCGCCTGCGATCCACGCCGCCGCCCCTGCATAGCCTCGGGAATCGCCTGGATAAGGGCGCTACCACGCGGCCCCCACATGGGAACCGATTGCGCGAATGCTGTGACGTTTTCCATACCCGAGACACGGACCTCGAACACCTGACGCCGGCTTTGGATCCGTCGACCGTTGACGATACTCGGCCGATTCTGAGTCGGATCGTAATCTCGAACGGTGCTCACGATACCGAATCGCATTAGCAGCCAATGGATCTGGTGTGCGAGCTGTTCGGAGGTCGTCGAGTAACCGACCCGAAGCGCTCCGGTCTGTTCCCGGCTCACCCAGCCGTCACTCTCGAGCAGGCCGAAGAGCAGATTGCCGACAATATCGGCCGCGATATCGGGCTCGAAGAACCAGTTCGGAATCGTCTTCTCCCATGCGAGCTTGCCGTAGATACCGGCCTGCCGACAAAGGTTTAGAACACCGTTGCGCTCGCCAGGTCGATGAGCGATCGCAATTGACATACGCCCCTGCGGATGGGCCGCACAACCGAGGGTCGCAGCGATTCGCGTCACGTCATCGATGAGTGCCTGCTGAACATTGATGAAGTTGACCGGGGTCTTACCCCCCACGTAGCCATCCCCGATCAGATAGCCAAGCAGCCGTGCATGATCCGCCGAAATCGGCGCACTGTCACCGAATCCATCGAAGCGCCGCGGTTGCGCCACCCGGCCTCCCTTGCGGAGTTCCCCGACCTGGCGCCAGCCGTACTCTGTCAGCACCTTGTGATCGGGTGTCGCCCACACGGTTGCGCCACCGGCGATCCGCAACCCGATCACATCCTGCGTTCCCTGGTCGAACCAGGACACCACAGGCCGCGCATGCAGCGTTCCGTCCTTGGCTGCGGCCACGACATGAATTTGCTTCCGCCCATCGACAACATCCTCAATGCGATGCGTTGTACCGGTGACCGGATCGAAGATCCGAGTGCCCTCTGCGAGGCACTTGTTCTTGACGACCTTGGCCCGAGTGCGGTTACCGACTGCGTCGGTGCCGTCCTTGAGTGTCTCAATTCGTCTGACGTCCAACCGAACCGAGGCGTAGAACTTCAAAGCCTTCCCGCCCGTTGTCGTTTCAGGTGAGCCGAACATCACACCGATTTTTTCCCGCAGCTGGTTGATGAAGATCGCTGTGGTACCTGAATTGTTCAGCGCGCCAGTCATTTTCCGCAGCGCTTGACTCATCAGCCGGGCCTGCAATCCGACATGACTGTCGCCCATCTCGCCTTCGATCTCCGCCCGCGGTACCAGCGCGGCCACCGAGTCGATGACCAGAAGGTCCAGCGCCCCGGAGCGGACCAGCATGTCGGCGATCTCCAGCGCCTGTTCACCGGTGTCGGGCTGGCTGACCAGCAGCGAATCGGTGTCCACACCCAGCTTCTTGGCGTAGTCGGGATCCAGCGCGTGCTCGGCGTCGATGAACGCCGCGATGCCGCCGGCGGCCTGGGCGTTGGCCACCGCGTGCAGTGCGACAGTGGTCTTACCCGAGGACTCCGGGCCGTAGATCTCCACGATGCGGCCGCGGGGCAGGCCGCCGATGCCCAGGGCAACGTCAAGTGCGATCGACCCGGTCGGGATGATCGAGATCGGCTGACGCACCTCGTCGCCGAGGCGCATCACCGAACCTTTGCCGTAACTCTTCTCGATCTGGGCCATCGCCAGTTCGAGGGCCTTCTCGCGGTCGGGGGCTTGCGTCATGGTGCTACCTCTCGGTGTAGTCGTTGTTCGGTCGACCGATATCGGTCAGTTAGCCGTGACGCTAAAGGCAGGGTCTGACAAATAGCCTGACCAGCATCTGACGTCGAACACCGACCACAGTAGCGAACGTGTGTTCGATGGCAAGTAGGCGCGCCGTGCTGCCGTCGAGAAGCAAAATCATCTAACTCTGCCCACGCCGACAGGGCGCTGCAGACGCTGCGGGCGCGGCAGTCGGCGTAATCCTGGCTACTCGCCGCTGTCGGGCTTCGCGATGGCGCGCGATGGATGACCGGTCCGATCCGTCGCCGCGCACCAGACCGGCCATCCCGTGCGCGCGGCCGCCCGCACCACCACTACCCCGGCGCGGTGACCGCGTCACCCAACCGTCAGAAGAACGGCGCGATGTGGAAGACGAGATCACCAAAAGAAACTTGGGTGAGACCGTCGCCCACGACGCCGCCGAGGTCGAAATTGCCGGGGAGACCGAAGAGTTCGCCGCCGACAAAGGCGCTGCTGCCAACGCTGCCACCGGGGTCGGAGACGAAAGCGAGGTCGTTGCTGCCGTTGATCGCCCCGGCCATGCTGTGGTCGCCCACGGCGGAGGCGGAGTCAAAATTGGCAAAGTTAAAAACGGGGGTTTCGTCGACGCCGAAGCCGGCGGTGGCCCCGCTGTTATCGCCGACGGCGGAGGCCGAGTCGAAGCTGCCGCCGACGCCGGCAGAGACGTCGCTGAAGGTGCCGTCGGCGCTGGCGAAGTCAAAGTTGTTGCCGGTGGCGTTGGCTGCGTTGTCGCCAGCCACGGCGAAGCTGTTGGTGCCGTCGGCGCTGGCGAAGTCGCCGAAGCCGCCCTCGCCGGCGCCCTCTTCGGCCCCGCCTCCAACTTCGATTTCGCCTCCGCCAACAGCACCGGCAGCCTGGCCGAAGCCGAAGTCGGCAGCAACGACACGGCCAGCGCCTTCGGCACCGACAGCGCGGCCGACGCCGACAACGGCAGCAACGACATGGCCAGCGTCTTCGGCAACACCGGCGACGCCTTGGCCGGCTTCGGCGCCAGCAACGAGATCGCCGCCGTCTTCGCCGACAACCTGACCGCGAGCGCCGTTGGTGTCGATGGGCTCATCGCCATCATGCCAGCGTTCCTGGTGCCGTGACCGCGCGCTGGCACCGTCGGGTCAGGTGACCGCACCACGGTGGCTGGATACCAGTAGGGAAAATTCTCACACGTAGGGCTGTGTGAGACCGTTTGGCCTGGTCGCTGGCGGTCGGGCTGGCTGGGTCGGTGGCGGCGGACGGCAGCGGCAGCGGACGGGAGCCGCCGCGGCGAAACCGTTGGCACAGAACGCAATTCGACACTCGCGACCGGGTCTAAGCAGTGGCGTGGCCGATCGGGATGTCGCGAGCCGTGCTGCGCAACCAGTATCGCCCCGAGGGCTATAGGGAAGCCAGACGCCAGCACACCCGATCAACGCAAGCTCACCACTGTTCGCGAGGGACGTCGAAGTCGACGCACAGCGCCCGCCACACGTCGCGCGGGTCCACGCCGTCCTCGATCGCCTGCGCGCCGGTGCGGCCATCGAAGCTGGTCAGCACGTGATCGGTCAGCACCGAGGCGCCGTAGGTGGCGCCGAAACGCAAGGTGACCCGCTCGTGAAACTCCGTTAGCCGCACGCCACCGAACCTACCCAGCGGGCGCGAGCGCATCGTGGCACACCCATACCGGATCGGCGACCTCGGTGACGCTGGCAGCGGCACGCTGGGCGGCTTGGCGGTAGGTCGGCGTCGAGAGCACCTCATCGACGGTCCTGATCAGTGCCTCGGCGGTCAACGGCCGAACCAGCCGCCCGCTGCCCTGGCGCACCACCCGGTTGGCGATCTCCCACTGATCCCCTCCGCCGGGAACCATCACCAGCGGCACACCGGCCAGCAGTATCTTCGCCACCATTCCGTGCCCGCCGCCGCAGATCGCCAGGTCGGCATGCGCCAGCAGTTCGTCTTGGCGTCCCTGCCCGGCCACCGCCCACGGCGGCACAGTCAGATCCGGGCCGTTCAGCCGCGACACCACCACCCGTGCACCGGCGGGTAAACCGGTTCCGGGCACCAAGCTGTCCAGGGCGGTCTGGGCCATCCCGTGCGTCCCGATCAACGCCGTCGACGGCGCGACGACCACGACAGGCCCGGAACCGGGCGGGAGCGGCAGCAGTTGCTCGGTCGGCTCGAAGTGCAGCGGACCCACCAGGATGGCTTCGGCCGGCCAGTCCGGGCGCGGAACCTCCAGGGCGGGCAGCGTGGCGATCAGCCGCCGCAGCGGCCCGGGATCGCTGACGGGCAGACCGATCCCGACGCGGACCTCCGCGCGCTGACGGATACCGGCACGCCAAGATCGCGCGGTCAGCGCACGCATCGCGGCGTCCCGCAGCCGGCCCCCGATGCCGGTGCCGGGCGCGAGCCCGCTACCCAGCGGCGGCAGCCCCTTCGACGGCAGGTACAGCGGATGCGGGTTCAGTTCGATCCACGGGATCCCCAGCAACTCGGCGGACATCCCGCCGCAGGCCGTGATGACATCCGACACCACGAGGTCGGGCGCCAGCTCCCGTAGCTGCGGAAGATTGAGCACGGCCATCCGCGCGGCGCGCTGGTGGATCTTGGCGCCGGCGTCACGGTCGTCGTCGTCGGTGGTGGGGTCGAGCCCTGCCAGCTCGACGGCGTCGACGCCGGCGACGCGGGCGGTTTCGAGCCATTCGGTGCCGGTGAGCAGGGTCGGCGTGTCCCCGGCTGCCGAGAAACATCGGCACAGCGCGATGGCCGGAAACGAGTGCCCGGGGTCTGGTCCTGCGACCACGGCGACGCGCATCGCCCTACCCTGCCACAACGCCCGGTTGCTCGAACCGCCGTAGGCTGGTGATCATGACCGAGCAGACTCTAGAGAACACCCGCACCGTCGAGGTCTTCCTGAATGCGCTGCAGGACGCGGATCTCGATACCGCAGGTGCCGCGTTGGCCGAGGACCTGGTGTATCAGAACGTCGGGTTGCCGACGATCCACGGGCGCGCCAGGACGCTGAAGCTCTTCAGCTCGTTGGGAGGTGCCAGCGCGTTCGAGGTGAAGATCCATCGCATCGCCACCGACGGCGCCGCTGTGCTCACCGAACGCACCGACGCGCTGATCTTCGGCCCGCTCCGGCTTCAGTTCTGGGTCTGCGGTGTGTTCGAGGTGCACGACGGGCAGATCACGCTGTGGCGGGACTATTTCGACTTCTTCGACATGCTCAAGGCGACGCTACGGGGCCTGGCCGGGCTGGTGGTGCCGTCGCTGCGGGCGTCGTTCTGAGCCCGCGAGTCGGCAGGACAGCCCGATGAGTGACAGCGGCGTACGTCGCCGGCCGAGCGCGCTGCAGTATGTCCGGTACTGCTACGGCCGGCGGCTTCCCGACTCGATGCGGGATTGGGTGCGCCACGATCTGGCCGGCAAGGGCGCCACCGCGCGGATGATGATCCGCGTCGCCATTCCAGCGGTATTGGTGCTCGCGCCGTTCTGGCTGATCCCGACGACGCTGGACGTCCACCTGAGCATGACGCTGCCGATCCTGATCCCGTTCGTGTATTTCTCGCACGCGCTCAACAAGGTGTGGCGCCGCCACATGCTGCAGGTGCACAACCTCGACCCGGATCTGGTCGACGAACGCCGTCGCCAGCGCGATGCCCACATCCACCGGGCCTACATCGAACGGTATGGTCCCCGTCCCGAGTCGGCGCCGCCGCACAGCCAGGACATTTAGCTTCCGCGGCAGCCCGCCGAGTTCGTCGAAGGCCTGCGCCCAACCGATCAGGCGATCCGTCGCATCGACCAGCTCGTCGCGGTAGCGCTGCCGCGAGATCGGCAGTCCGGCAGCAGAATCCGCAGCTTCGTTGCTGGCTGACGACACCAAATGCGCTGCGGCAGTAACCATTTCGTTGTATTGACGCACGCCAGCGCTCAGCTGTGCGGTGAACGCGTTGATGGTGGGCGCCAGGTATGAGCGTGATTGCGGAGTGCTGTCCACCGCCCGCTCCATCGACACCACCTCAGCGGCAGTCGCCGCCATCGCGGAGGAGGTCTTGTTCGCCGCGGCGGTCAGGTCGCGGATCTCGGCGGCGGGCAACATATTGCCCCGCTCCATGACGCCGAGCAGCGAGAAGAAGCCACGCTCGGAGGCTCCCAGCGCGTACATCGCCGGCCGCGCGACCGAACTCGGCGGGGGCAGTCGTCGACTGTTGGCGGGCCGCTGCGCCGGCAGCGGCTCCCCGCGCAGCCAGCGGTAGCGGAGCAGCAACAACGTCGCCGGAATCGCCTCGGCGACCGCGATCGAACCAGTGATTACCAGCAGCAACGCGAACCAGCCCCAGGCCGCCAGCAACGCAGTCACCACAGCCCAGAACACGGTTCCGGCGGTGAATATCAGGCCCCACCGCAGCGCACGCCGGCGCTGGCGAAGCAGCCGTGCTCGCGGATCGGTGGCCGCGCTGATTTTCCGCGTCACCAGGTCAAAAAACCCGTCGGCGGTGTCGAAACCGCGCTGCAGCAGGGCGCGCCATGGCCCACCGCGTACGGCGCCGCGATCGGACTCCACCGCCATTTCGCTCCGCTCGTCTACTGCTGGCCGATGGGCTTCTCGGTCGGGGCAGCTTGAGGAGCGGCCGCCGGAGTGCCCGGGGTAGCCGCGCGGTCACCCGAAGGCCCGCCGGCCGACCCGGCCGGCAACGCCTCGCCGCGCATCGACGCGCGGATCTGCTCCAACCGCGAGTGGCCGGCCATCTCCACGCTGGCCTGCTCGACCTCGAGCATGCGGCCCTGAACGGAATTCTGCGCCAACTCGGCCTCGCCCATCGCGTTGGCGTAGCGCCGTTCGATCTTGTCGCGCACCTCGTCGAGGCTCGGGGTGTTCCCCGGGGCGGCGATCTCGCTCATCGACCGCAGCGACGCGCTGACCTGCTCTTGCATCTTGGCCTGCTCGAGCTGACTGAGCAGCTTGGTGCGCTCGGCGATCCTCCGCTGAAGCACCATCGCGTTTTGCTCGACGGCCTTCTTGGCTTGCCCGGCGGCGGCAAGCGCCTGGTCGTGCAATCCCTTGAGGTCTTCCACGCTCTGCTCGGCGGTCACCAACTGAGCCGCAAAAGCCTCGGCGGCGTTGTTGTACTCGATGGCCTTGGCGGCGTCTCCGCCCGCGGTGGCCTGGTCGGCCAATGTCACCGCCTGCCGGATGTTGACCTGAAGCTTTTCAATGTCGGCCAGCTGCCGGTTGAGCCGCATCTCGAGTTGGCGCTGGTTGCCGATCACTTGCGCGGCTTGCTGGGTCAGCGCTTGGTGCTGACGCTGCGCTTCCTCGATGGCCTGCTGGATCTGCACTTTCGGGTCGGCGTGCTCGTCGATCTTCGCGTTGAACAGCGCCATGACGTACTTCCACGCCTTGACGAACGGATTGGCCATGGATTAGCTCCGCCTTCGTGTGTAGATGTCTGCACTCGTCGTGAGGCTCAACTTATCGGTTCCGCGCGGATTGCCACACCCTTGTTGCGCGGCTAGGCGCGGGCCGATAGGGCCAGTGCGACGACCGGCGGGATGACGACCTTGGTGCTGGCGTCGATATTGGCCGCGCTGGCCGGCAAGACCGTCCGATGCTCCAGCCGTGCCAGTTGCTCACCTGCCTCAACGAGCAGCTGAGACAACGGCACATCCAACGCGTCGCAGATCGCGCTCAGCAGCTCGCTGGATGCCTCCTTGCGACCACGCTCGACCTCGGAGAGGTACCCCAGGCTGACCCGCGCAGCGTCTGACACCTCACGCAGCGTCCGGCCTTGTTTGGTTCGGGCGCGACGCAGCACGTCGCCGAGGACCTCACGCAGCAATGACGGCATCGCGCTCTCCTTAAGTCCAGTCAGCAGTTCAAGAGGTCAACGTGCGCCGCGCGGCGATTGGTTCCCGGGTGGCTCCCAATAGATTCACGCCGCCGCGACCAGCGCGCGCAGCCTGCCGATCGACTCGCGCACCGCCGAGATGCGGATATCCCAGCGCGTCCCGCTGAGCTGCAGCTCGACCACCTCGGTGTCGACCGGCCCGGCCAGGCCCACGAACACCGTGCCCACCGGGTGCCCGCCATGCGGCTCGGGTCCGGCCACGCCGGTCAAACCGACGCCCCAGGTGGCAGCGCATCGTTGCCGGGCGCCGACGGCCAGCGCCCGGGCGGTTGGGGCGGCCACCGGGCCGACCTCGTCGAGAATCTGCGGTGCGACTCCGGCGAGCACGACCTTGGTGTGTTCGGTGTAGGTGATCAGGCCGCCGCGCAGCACTTCGCTGGCGCCCGCCACTCCCGCGAGGGTGGCGGCGAGCAGCCCGGCCGTGAGCGACTCGGCGGTGGCGACGCTCTGGTGGCGGACCGTCAGATCCGCCACCAATCCGCGGGCGTCATCAGTCAGTAGCGGGTCGTCCACGGACATCCTTTGCGGCCGACGCGACGTAATCCACGCCGGTGACCACGGTCAGCAGGATCGCGGCCCCCATCACTGCCGACGCGGTCACCAGCCACGATCCCGACAGCGGCAGGATGAACAATCCGATCGCGATGGCTTGCACCAGGGTTTTGAGTTTGCCGCCGCGACTGGCCGGGATGACGCCGCGGCGCAGCACGACAAACCGCAACACGGTGATCCCGACCTCGCGAGCCAGGATCACCACCGTCACCCACCACGGCAGATCACCGAGCATCGACAGGCCGATCAACGCCGCGCCGATCAACGTCTTGTCCGCGATTGGATCGGCCATCGTGCCGAATTCGGTCACCATGCCGTAATTACGCGCCAGCGCGCCGTCGAAGCGATCGGTGATGACGGCGACGGCGAAAACTACGAAAGCGGCGATGCGGCTGACGGTTTCATGGCCATTCCCGGCGAATAGCACCAGCAGAAACACCGGGACCAGCACCAGCCGCAGCAGCGTCAGCATGTTGGCGAGGTTGGTGACGCGAACGCGCGGCACTACCGGACCGGTTTGAGGCTGCCCCGACACGGCAACAGAATATCGGTTGTCGAGCCGATAAGCCGAAGCCGATACTGTGCACCCGTGAGCGCAGCGGGCGGTCCAGCGGCCAACCGGCCGGTGATCCGGCGCGCGCGAACCTCTGACGTGCCGGCGATCAAGCGGCTCGTCGACACCTATGCGGGCAAGATCCTGCTGGAAAAGAACCTGGTGACGCTATATGAAGCCGTCCAGGAGTTCTGGGTGGCCGAACAGGAGGGCAAGGAAGGTAGGGAGGTGGTCGGCTGCGGCGCGTTGCACGTGCTGTGGTCCGATCTGGGCGAGGTGCGCACCGTGGCCGTCACGCCTGAGTTGACCGGCCAGGGCATCGGCCATGCCATCGTCGACAAGCTCCTCGATGTCGCCCGGGAACTGCAGCTGCAGCGGTTGTTCGTGCTGACCTTCGAGACCGAGTTCTTCGGCAAGCATGGTTTCACCGAAATCGAAGGGACGCCGGTGACTGCCGAGGTGTTCGAGGAGATGTGCCGCTCTTACGACATCGGTGTCGCGGAGTTCCTGGATCTCAGCTACGTCAAGCCCAACATCCTCGGCAACTCGCGGATGCTGTTGGTTCTTTAGCGGTGCACAAGTTGACGCTGATTGGGCTGGCGGCCGTGATGGTGTGGCCCTCAGCGTGTTTCGTCGATCGCCGTCATGACGCGGACCTGGTGGACCGGCAGATCAATGCAATGCCCATCGACTAGGGATTTTGTCCGGTGACCCAGGGATCATTTGGGGTCTGACCGACGTACGGCTCCCAGTGATAGTTGCTGTCACAGATGATGGCCTGACCGTTGGGGGCAACGTCCCGCCGCCCGATGTCAGCGCCGATGCACTCTTCGCCTACAACGTGCTCGGCCTTGGGTTCTGCGATGGCTACACCGGCGGTCATGCTGCCGATAGTTCCGGCGAAGGTGATTGCGGCCAGGGCTCCTGCCGTGCGCTTCATTCGTAGAAGTATGCGCCGCTCGCCAATGCCATGCTCAAAAAAGTGGGACGCTGACTTGCCGTCAAACTCGGCACAACTTTCGAGAGGTTCGACCCTGCTGGACATGCTCACCTGGCGGTGAGTAGCCCCCGGGTTCTGGGAAGCTTGGTGGGGACTGGCCTGCCGAAAGCCCCGGTGGCGCTGACGCTGCACACCTCCGATGGGCCGGTACAAATCATCCTCGGCGGATGCTGGCATCACGAGCCGGACCACCGCCGACTCCCACTGGAAACCGAGATGTCCCGCAGTTACGAGAAGTACTGAGGCTCAGTCGATTTCACTATCGTTGTCGGCGCCACCATCCACACCGCGGATGGAGGCCAGGGTGGCGGCCAGCTCGTCGGGCTTGACCAGCACGTCGCGGGCTTTCGACCCTTCGCTGGGGCCGACGATCCCGCGGGTCTCCATCAGGTCCATCAACCGGCCGGCTTTGGCGAATCCGACCCGAAGCTTGCGCTGCAGCATCGACGTGGAGCCGAACTGGCTGGACACCACCAGCTCGACGGCTTGCAGCAAGACGTCCATGTCGTCGCCGATGTCGGGGTCGACGTCGGTGCGTTCCCCGGTGGGCTTGGCGGTGGTGACGCCGTCGGTGTATTGCGGTTCGGCCTGTTCCTTGCAGGCGGTGACGACGGCGTGGATCTCCTCGTCGGTGATGAACGCGCCCTGTAAGCGAATCGGTTTACTCGCGCCCATCGGCAAGAACAGCCCATCACCCATGCCGATCAGCTTCTCGGCGCCGGCCTGGTCCAGGATCACCCTGCTGTCGATGAGCGACGACGTCGCAAACGCCAGCCGGGACGGCACATTGGTCTTGATCAGCCCGGTGACCACGTCGACCGACGGCCGCTGGGTGGCCAGCACCAGATGGATGCCGGCGGCGCGGGCCTTCTGGGTGATCCGCACGACGGCGTCCTCGACGTCGCGGGGCGCGGTCATCATCAGGTCGGCCAGCTCGTCGACGATCGCGACTACGTAGGGGTAGGGCCGGTATTCGCGCTGGCTGCCCAGTGGTGCGGTGATAGCGCCGGATCGCACCTTCTCGTTGAAGTCGTCGATGTGACGCACCCGCGACGCCTGCATGTCCTGGTAACGCTGTTCCATCTCCTCGACCAGCCAAGCCAGCGCAGCGGCGGCCTTCTTCGGCTGGGTGATGATCGGCGTGATCAGATGCGGAATGCCTTCGTAGGGCGTCAGTTCCACCATCTTGGGGTCGATCAGGATCATCCTGACTTCTTCCGGGGTGGCCCGCGCCAGCAACGACACCAGCATGGAGTTGACGAAGCTGGACTTACCGGACCCGGTCGAGCCGGCGACCAGCAGATGCGGCATCTTGGCGAGGTTCCACGAAATGTATTCGCCCTCAATGTCTTTACCCAGCGCGATGACCAGCGGATCGTGGTCGCGTCGGGTCGCCGGCGCGCTGAGCACGTCGGCCAGCCGCACCATCTCGCGGTCGGTGTTGGGCACCTCAATGCCGACGGCGGACTTGCCGGGAATCGGCGCCAGCATCCGGACGCTCTCGGTGGCCACCGCGTAGGCGATATTGCGGTGCAGCGCGGTGATCTTTTCCACCTTCACGCCCGGGCCCAGCTCCACCTCGTAGCGGGTGACCGTCGGACCGCGGGTGCAGCCGGTGACCGCCGCGTCGACCTTGAACTGCTGTAGCACCGACGTAATCGCTTCGGCCATTTGGTCGTTGGCGGCGCTGCGCTTCTTGGGCGGATCACCGGCCACCAGCAGGCTCATCGACGGCAGCGTGTAGGGCCCCTCGACAACCCGGTCGAGCGCCAAAGTGTCTTGCGTGCCAGCGGATTTGCCGCCACGACGGCGGCTGCGCGACACGGCGGGCTCCGGCACTGTCGGGCTGTCGTCCGCACCGACGGGAGAGCTGCCCGAGGGCCACGCCTGCGCTTCGTCGTCGCCGTAGGACGACGGGTCGTCGTAGTAGCCGTCGGAAAAGTCTTCGGCCACATCACTTTCCACGCCCGGATCGTCGTACGCGTCGCCCTCAGGCCCGCCGTAGTCGAACATCCGGGTGCCGAACATGGACCGCAGCGTGTCGGGCACCTCGCGGATCGTGGTGCCGGTCAACAGCAGCACGCCGAACAACGCGCCGATGAACAGCAGCGGTGCGCAGATCCATGGGGTCAGCCCCTCCGAGAGCGGTCCCCCGATCGCGAAGCCGATAAATCCTGCCGCGTTAGCGCGCCCGACCGGACTGTCCGGTGAGCCGGCCCACAGATGCCAAAGGCCCAGCACCGGCAGCGCCACCATCGTCGCGCCCAGAATCAGTCGCGGCCGCGCCTCCGGGTTGGGCTCAGTGCGCATCAACAGCACCGCTATCGCAGCGGTGACCACCGGCAGCACGACGACCGCCGAGCCGAAAAGCATCCGCAGCACCGAGTCGACCCACGCGCCGACCGGGCGGGCGGCGTCGAACCAGGAGCTGGCAGCGACCACGACCGCAAGCCCCAGCAGGGCCAGGGCGATCCCGTCCCGGCGATGCCCCGGGTCGATGTCGCGGGCCCGGCCTACCGACCGCGCCGTGCTGCCGATCCCCTTGGCCACCATCAGCCACGTCGCGCGCACGGCCCGCCCGCAGGTCAGCCCGGCGCTGGTCACCAGCGAGTGATTGCGGCGCTTGGCGGGCCTGCGCGGCGCCTTGACCGGCCTGCGCCGGGGCTGCGCCGACCGGGACCCGCCTCGCGAAGCGGCCTTTGACCTGGTCGTTCGGGCGCCGGATCGGGCGACAGTCTTGCTAGCCATGCCCGCAAGCCTAATCGCAAATGCATCATCTGCACCATCCGCCACACTGGTTAGCGCGATGTCGCGGCTTGGTCACGAAACCGGCTGGGTAGGGTGACAGCCGTCACGCCGCCATTCGATCGAAAAGCTCCCAGGAGGCCCGCATGCCCGTCGTCGTTGTCGCCACCATGACCGTCAAACCCGAATCCGTCGACGCCGTCCGCGAGATCCTCACCGGCGCGGTCAAAGACGTGCACGACGAGCCGGGTTGTCAGCTGTACTCCCTGCACGAATCCGGCGACACCTTCGTCTTCGTCGAGCAGTGGGCCGACGAAGAGGCACTCAAGACCCACAGCACCGCGCCGGCAATCGGCAAGATGTTCAGCGCGGCCGGCGAGCACCTGGCCGGAGCTCCGGACATCAAGATGTTGCAACCTGTCCCGGCGGGCGATCCCGGCAAGGGACAGTTGCGCCCCTAATGGTCCCGTCGCCCGAAGGGCCGCTAAAAGGGAAGGTTGCCTTCATTACCGGCGCGGCGCGCGGCCAGGGACGCGCGCATGCCGTGCGGCTGGCCGCCGACGGCGCGAGCATCATCGCCGTCGACCTGTGCGAGCAGATCGCCAGCGTCCCCTATCCACTCGCCACTCCCGATGACCTGGCCGCCACGATCAAGCTCGTCGAGGACACCGGCTCGCGCATCGTCGCCAAACAGGGCGACGTCCGCGACCGGACATCGCTGTCGTCCGCCCTGCAAGCGGGCCTGGACGAGTTTGGCCGCCTCGACATCGTGGTGGCCAACGCCGGGATCGCTCCGATGCAATCCGGCGACGACGGCTGGCATGACGTCATTGACGTCAACCTCACCGGCGTTTACAACACCATCAAGGTGGCGATACCGACGATGGTCTCCCAAGACACCGGCGGATCGATCGTGCTGATCAGTTCGGCTGCCGGGCTGGCCGGCGTCGGCAGCCCGGACGCCGGTTCGGTCGGTTATGCCGCCGCCAAACATGGGGTGGTCGGGTTGATGCGGATATACGCGAATCTGCTTGCGAGACAGAGTATCCGGGTCAACTCGATCCATCCTTCCGGTGTCGAAACCCCGATGATCAACAACGAGTTCACCCGAGAGTGGCTGGCCAAGATGGCCGCCGCGACGGACACGCCGGGAGCCATGGGCAATGCCATGCCGGTGGAGGTCCTGCAAGCCGAAGACATCGCCAACGCGGTGGCATGGTTGGTGTCGGACCAAGCTCGCTACGTCACCGGCGTGACCTTGCCGGTCGATGCGGGCTTTTTGAACAAGTAGCAGCTATGCCACGAAATCCCGCGGCGCAGACTGCTTTTGGCCCAATGGTGTTGGCTGCCATGGAACAAAGCGAACCACCGGGGCGGCGGCTGGTGGACGACGACCTGGCGGCGCGGTTTTTGCCGGCGCCGACCCAGTGGCTGCTCACCGCGACACCACCCGCCCTGCTGCGACGTCTGATGATGGCCGCGATAGAGCGCAGCGGCCCGGGGATGTGGGCCAATTTCGTGTGCCGCAAGCGCTATGTCGCCGACAAGGTCACCGAAGCGCTCGACGACATCGACGCGGTGGTCGTCCTGGGCGCCGGGTTGGACACCCTCGCTTACCGATTGGCGCGACAAACGAGCATCCCGATCTTCGAAGTCGATCAACCGGTCAACATCGCGCGCAAGGCCGCCGCTGTACGACGGGCGTTGGGCGAGTTGCCGAGCTCGGTTCGGTTGGTGCCGTTGGACTTTGAGCGCGACGACGTGTTCACCGTATTGGCCGGGCGAGGTTACCGCACCGACTACCGCACTTTCTTCACCTGGGAAGGCGTGACCCAGTACCTGACAGCCGACGCCGTCCACGCCACACTCGAAAGTCTGCGGCCAGCCGCGTCGGGAAGCCGGCTGGTGTTCACCTATGTGCGGCGCGATTTCATTGACGGCGTCAACTTCTATGGCGCGCAGCAGCTTTACCGCAGGTTTCGGCAACGCCAGCAGCTGTGGCGCTTCGGATTGCAGCCCGAGGAGGTTGCGTCGTTTTTGGATGGGCACGGTTGGCGGCTGGTGGAGCAGCTCGGACCCGAGCAGATCGTGCAGCGTTACGTCGAGCCGACCGGTCGCAACCTGACCGCATCACAGGTCGAGTGGTCGGCCTACGCGAACAAGGCCTAGACACCTTAGCCACCGCGAACCCAAATCGGCGCATTTCCGACACGCCGCGATGCGCGCATCCCCAGGTCAGCCCCATAACGGCGTCATACTCAACACGTGGCCAGCAACGAGGCTGCCCGCTCAGTCGGTTCGTCGGCACCGGTATCCCGGCGCCAGATCGCCGCGGCCTACGGTTTCCTGTCGCCGCACCAAGTTGCCGTGCTCGACGCTGTCACCGGCCACTTGATTCCCGGTCTGGAAGGCGGCGCGTATGAGCTCGACCTCCCGGGGGCGCGCGTCGTCACCTATGTAGACGGGCTGCTGTCGCGGTTCGACGCCCAAGGCGGTCGCGCGTCGTGTGCGGGTTGCCGACCTTCGCGACCAGTACACCAATGGCATCGCGTTGCTCGACCAGCTGGCTGGCGGCGACTTCACCGCGGTGCCGCGACTGCGACAAGACCTCATCGTGTCCCACGCTCAGGTCGCGCATTTCGTCAGTCTGCTGTTCGACCACATCGTTGAGGCGATCTACGCTCCGCCGGAAGATATTCGGCGCGACGCCGCGGACCACTACCACGAGACCGGATAGCCGGTCCGACACGCCGGACGCGTCCTTCCCCGGCGCGGTCCCTTATTCACGTCATACTCTGCCCGTGGCCAGCGACGAGGCCGCCGAAGAACTCGGCTCGTCGGCGCCGGTGTCCCGGCGCGCGGTGCTCGGCGGGCTGACCCTGCTGCCGCTTGCCGCCGTGGTAGGCGGCGTCCTTCCGGCCGCTTGCGCCGACGCGGCGTACCTATACCTGTCACCGCATCAGGCCGCGGTGCTCGACGCCGCCACCCGCCGCCTGATCCCCGGACCGGCAGACGACCGGCTGGAAACCAGTCCGGGGGCGCACGAAGCGAACGTGGTCCACTACCTGGACGTCATGCTGGCGGCGTTCTCATTCTCGCCACCGATGGTGCACGCAGGCGGGCCGTGGAGCGACCGCGCCGGCGGCTCCCAGGACTTCATGGCCAACTTCATCCCGCTGGACCGCGCCCAGAACTACGCCTGGCAGCAGCGGATTACCAACCTTCGCAGCCAGTACACCACCGGCATCGCGCTACTTGACCAGCTGGCCGGCGGGGACTTCGCCTCGGCGTCCCAGACCAAACAGGACAGCATCCTGACAACAGGTCAGGCCCTCTCTTTCACCCAATTGTTGTTCGGTCACGCCATCGAGGGGATGTACTCCGTCCCGGAGTATGGCGGCAACGCGAACCTCGTTGGTTGGCAAGACATCCAGTGGCCGGGAGACATCCAGCCGCGCGGCTACACCGATGCCGAGGTCGAGGCGGCCCAGGGGGACGCGCTGGCCGCCGCGAGCGGGATCATCGGTTTGCTGATGCGCGGAGGGTGGGCGCAGGCAGTCGCCAAGATGGGCGGAAAAGGCGGCGTAAATGCCTAAAGCGATCATCGTTGGCTCGGGACCGGGCGGATCGGTGATGGCGTGGGAACTCGCGGAGGCCGGCTGGGACGTTGTGATCTTCGAGATGGGCCCTAACTACTACACCAATATCGAAGGGCAAGGGCCGTTTCCGACGGTGTTCTCCAACGACGAGCTCAAGTCGCAGTTCCGCTACTTCGAGCAGCCGGACCCCCTGGCCTACCCGCGCACGTTTCGCCAAACCGCCAGCCAAAACGCGGCGAACACCTACGTCGGCGACGTCAACGATCTTCCTAACCAGGTCGGCGGCGCGTTCCCGCACTCGGACGTGAAGGTCACCCGGATGTGGGACATCGACTTCAAGGGACTGTCGCTGCTCGGCCCAGTGCCCGGCGCGGACATGGCGGATTGGCCGTTCGAGTACAGCGACCTCGCGCCGTACTACGACGAGCTCGAGACGTTGATCGGAGTCCAGGGCGATCTCGGGTCGATACCCGCTTTCGTACAGAAGCATCAGCCGCAAACCAAGCCCTTCCCGATGCCGCCGGGGGCGCAGATGCGCTCGTCGACGCTCCTTGCCGCGGGGGCGAAGCGCCTCGGGCTGCATCCGTTTCCGTTCCCGATGGCGGCCAATTCGGTCCCCTACAACGGCTCCCCGGCATGCAACAACTGCGGGTTCTGCTCCGGGTACGGATGCCCGATCTCCGCCAAGCCGGCCAACCTAATCCCGCTGCGGCGGGCGCTGCAGACCGGGCGGGCGCAGTTGCGGCCCCAGACAACCGTCACCGCGGTCAACTACACCGGCCGCCGGGCCACCGGCGTCTCCTATCTCGACCCGCAGGGCAATCCCGGTGGGGAAAGCGCCGACGTGGTTGTGCTCTCCTGCTCCGCGATCTTGACGCCGCGGCTGGCGTTGCTTTCCAACCTGCCGGATCCCTACGGCCGCATCGGCAAACGGATAATGTTTCAAAACTTCTACGACGGATTCGCCATCTTCCTCAACCAGCGAGTGCACGCCTACCGCGGTCGCTCGAACACGCAGGTCGTGTTTGACTTCAACGATCCCAACTTCCCCGGGGCTCGGGCCTTTGCCCGGCTGTGCGGGCTGCCCTACCTCCGTGCCGGCCTGTGCGAGCTCGGGGGGAGCCAGAACCCGATCGCGGAAGGCAAGTTCTACCAGGAGATCCTGGGGTTGCTGCCAGGTGTGCAGTTTTTCGGCCGCACGTTCAAGGAGCTGATGCGCGCCTCGCTGCTGCGCGACCGGCTCGCCGGCGTTGATTGTTTCGGCACCGACATGCCGTACCTGACCAACAACGTCACGCTCGACCCGACGATCAAAGACCTCAACGGCCAGCCCGCGCCCCGGATCACCTACCAGATCGGAAAGTTCGAGACGGCCTCCCAAGACTTCTTCGTGCCGCTGGTTTCCGCGATGTGCGGGGCATCCGGCGCACAGCTGTACGCGGCCGTACCCCAGAGCACAGCGAATTCACTGGGGGGCGTTGCACCACCGAGCGGCCTGCACACTATGGGCGGGATGCAGATGGGCGTGAACCCGGCGACGAGCGTCGTCGATGGGAATGGACGAATGCACCAGATGGACAACGTGTTCTGCGCCGACGGCAGCGTGTTCGCCACCTCCGGCGGCTCTAACCCCACCAACACGATCATGGCGGTCGCGCTGCGCACCGCACGCGGGCTCACCGGCAGGCGTTACCCCTCACCGGCCAGCACGGCGGCAGCAGTTGGGTAAGCGGCATCTAGCCGCGCGCCGCGACACTTAATCTGCTGCGACGACACGCCGCAAGGAGTCGCAACGATTTAAGCCTCGTCGCGGAGCAAGATATCAGACCTCGATGACGGTTGGCACGATCATCGGCTGCCGACGGTAGGTCTCTCCCACCCACTTACCGACCGTGCGGCGGACCGCTTGCGCGATGCGGATCGGGTCGGTGACGTTCTCGGCCGCCAACGATTCCAGCTCTGCCTCGACCTTTCGGACCGCCGGCTCCAATGCCTTGGGATCTTCGGAGAAGCCGCGCGAGTGCAGATGCGGCGCAGCTGCCGGACGCCCGGTCCCGCGCCGCACGACCACGGTCACCGCGATAAAACCCGATGACAGGATGAGCCGTTCGCCCAACGTGATATCGCCGACGTCACCAGTGATAAGCCCGTCGACGAACATCTTGCCGACCGGAACCGCTCCGGCGATGCTGACCTTGCCGGCTACCAGGTCGACGCTGACCCCGTTCTCCGCCAATACAATCGAATCTTCTGGCACTCCCGTACTGGCGGCGAGTTTTGCGTTAGCCCGCAGCATTCGCCAGGTGCCGTGCACCGGCATGACGTTGCGGGGCCGCACCCCGTTGTACAGGAACAGCAGTTCACCGGAATAGGCGTGGCCCGAAACATGCACGCGGACTTGCTGATTGGTGACGACACGGGCCCCGAGCTTGGCCAACGCGTCGATGACACCGTAGACGGCTTCCTCGTTGCCCGGTATCAGCGACGACGAAAGGATGATGAGGTCCTCGGCGGTCAGCGTGATGCTGCGGTGCTCGCCGCGGGACATCCGCGACAGCGCCGACATGGGCTCACCCTGAGTTCCCGTGGTGATCAGCACAATCTGGTCGGGCGCCATCATCTCCGCGGCGCCGATGTCGATCAGGTCGGATTCCGCGACCCGCAAAAAGCCCAACTCCCGCGCGATACCCATGTTGCGCACCATCGACCGCCCGACGAACGACACCCGCCGGCCCAACGCCACTGCGGCATCGATGATCTGTTGCACGCGATCCACATTGGAGGCAAAGCACGCCACGATGACGCGTCCGTGAGCACTCCGGATCAGCCGGTGCAGCGTCGGCCCGACCTCACTTTCCGACGGCCCCACACCGGGGATCTCGGCGTTGGTCGAGTCGCACAGGAACAAGTCCACGCCGTCGTCGCCGAGCCGGGACATCCCCGGCAGGTCAGTGGGGCGTCCGTCCAGCGGCAGCTGGTCGAGCTTGATGTCGCCGGTGTGCAGGACTGTTCCCGCGCCGGTGCGCACCGCGATGGCCAGCGCGTCGGGAATGGAATGGTTGACGGCGAAGTATTCGCACTCGAACACCCCGTGGGTGCTGCGCTGTCCCTCTGCCACCTCCACGAACACCGGTTTGAGCCGGTGCTCACGGCATTTCGCGGCGACTAGGGCCAGGGTGAACTTCGAGCCGACGACTGGGATGTCGGGACGCAGCTTGAGCAGGAACGGAATCGCGCCGATGTGGTCCTCGTGCGCGTGGGTCAGCACCAGCGCTTCGACGTCGTCGAGGCGGTCTTCGATATGACGCAGATCGGGCAGGATGAGGTCGACGCCAGGCTCGTCGTGGGTGGGAAACATCACGCCGCAGTCGATGATCAACAACCGACCCAGATGCTCGAAAACCGTCATGTTGCGGCCGATTTCGCTGATCCCGCCCAACGCGGTGATCCGCAGACCGCCAGTGGTCAGCGGACCCGGCGGCCGAAGGTCTACGTCCACGTGTGAGCCACCCTCGGGCTTACCTGAGCACCGAAGCCGCACGCATGTCGGCGGCCAGTGCGTCGATCTGCTCGGCAGTCGCAGCCACCTGCGGCAGCCGCGGGTCGCCCACCTCAATGCCCTGTAGGCGCAATCCCGCCTTGGACATCGTCACCCCGCCGAGTCGGCTCATCGCATTGCACAGCGGGCTGATCGCAACATTGATCTTGCGCGCAGTGGTGACATCTCCGGAGGCGAAGGCGGACAGCAAGTCTCGGAGCTGACCTGCCGCCAGGTGGGAGATCACGCTGATGAATCCGGTGGCGCCCATCGCCAGCCACGGCAGATTCAACGCGTCGTCGCCGGAGTAGTACACCAGACCGGTCTCCGCCATCAACTGCGCACCGCCGTGCAGATCACCCTTGGCGTCTTTGACCCCGACGATGTTCGGGTGCGCCGCCAGCGCGCGCAGAGTCTCGAACTCGATCGGTACCACGGAGCGCGGCGGGATGTCGTAGAGCAGCACCGGCAGCGGGGTCGCGTCGGCGACCGCGGTGAAGTGGGCGAGCAGCCCGGCCTGCGGCGGCCTCGAGTAGTACGGCGTCACCACCAGCAGTCCGTGCGCGCCCTCGGCGGCGCACGCCTTGGCCAGATGGATGCTGTGCGCGGTGTCGTAGGTGCCCGCGCCGGCGATGACCCGGGCCCGGTCGCCCACCGCCTCCAGCACGGCCCGCAGCAGGGCGAGCTTCTCGGCGTCGGTCGTGGTCGGCGACTCGCCGGTGGTGCCCGATATCACCAACCCGTCGCAGCCGGCGTCGACGAGGTGATTCGCCAAGCGGGCAGCGGCCGGGATATCCAGGGAGCCGTCGGGTCCGAACGGCGTCACCATGGCGGTCAACAGCGTGCCCAAGCGTGTATAGACGTCGAATCCGCCGGTGCTCACGGACCCAGGTTACCTGGCGGCGCCAGCCTTTTTAGGTAGCGGTGACGGCCACGGCGGCTCAGGTCTCGGTGGCGAGCGGGCTGGTCGCCACCTCGGTGCCGTCGGCCAGCGTGGCGATCTCGAAATCGCTGAACACCGCGGGCGCGACGGCGACGAGCTGGCGCAGACACGCGATCGCCAGCCGTCGGATCTCCACGTCGGCGTGCTCGCTGGCCCGCATGGCGATGAAGTGCCGCCACGCTCGGTAGTTTCCGGTGACCACGATGCGGGTCTCGGTGGCGTTGGGCAATACCGCGCGGGCGGCTTGGCGGGCCTGTTTGCGGCGTAACAGGGCGCCGGGCTGATCAGCGAATTTGGCTTCCAGCCTGCCCAGCAGCTCGGTGTAGGTAGCGCGGCTGGCGTCGGCGGCCTCGGCGAGGATCTGCTGCAATTCGGCATCGTCTTCCATGCCCGGGGGCACGACGACCTGGGATTCTTTTTCCGGCACGTAGCGCTGCGACAGCTGGGAGTAGGAGAAGTGCCGGTGTCGGATCAGCTCATGAGTGCACGACCGTGAGATGCCGGTGATGTAGAACGACACGCTCGCGTGCTCAAGCACCGAGAAATGCCCGACGTCGATGATGTGCCGCAGGTAGGCGGCATTGGTCGCGGTCTTGGGATTGGGCTTGGACCAGCTCTGATAGCACGCCCGGCCGGCGAACTCGACCAGCGCTTGGCCGCCGTCGGCATCGGTGCTCCACGGCACGTCCGGCGGCGCGAAGAACTCGGACTTGGCGATCAGTTGCACGTGCAACGCCGCGGTCTTGGCCACGGCGATCACCCTAGCGGCCGGCCTCGACTGTTACCGGCGGCCGACCGCCGCGAAGCGAGAAATCCGAAGAAGTCCGTGAGACACAGGGTCCGCCGCCAAGCCGCCAGATTTGGTCACGCGGATCGGCAACATCGCCGGCAACCCAATCTGCCACAGCAGTCGGTCCCACGCACGAAACGGCGCCAGCACCGCGGGTTCGGTCAGCTGCCAAACGCCACAGCGCGGTTTTGGTGAATGGGTCGCACGGAGGATGCCGTTGACTGCACGCCGCGCTGCCTCGTTGGCGCCTTCCATGGTCGCGAGATCGGTGTAGGTGCGAACGAAGTCCGAGGCCAGAAACAGATTCGGTATACGGGTCACTGCGTCCGGCCGGTCCGCCCACGAACCGGCGGTGTTGATCAGCAGCGGCTCGACGTTGGTTGCCTGGGTGGGGTTCAGGAATTGGATATCGTCATCGAGGAAAAAATCGGCGACATTGGTTATATCTAGTGACCCGTCGTCGATCGCGTCGGTCATCTGGCCCCACACCTCCTCCCGAATCTCCTTTTTCGAACAGTCCATCGCTATCTTGCCGGTGATCGGTCCGGGCTCGTTCCAGTCCGAGATATCGACCGACAGGATGCCCCGAACTCGTCCGTTGCCGCGCTTCGTGAGATCAAGAGGCCAGAATTGCTTCTGTGATATTGCGGTGAGTGCCCACGGGGAATCGATGAAAAGCACGTGACCTTCCACCAGCGGCACATCCTTATGCAGGTAAAACATTGCGCCGTTCATCCAGCGCACCACGAGCCGGGACAGCGGGACCAGCCGCGGCTCGGCGGCGCGCATCGAGGCAGAAACCAGCTCCCGCAGCCGTTCAACCGGCAGTGCAGCCACGTAATGGTCGGCGACTATCCGCTGGGGGCCGCCGGCACCCTGAATGGTCACACCGGTGATGAGCTTCCCGTCGCAATGAATTCCCGCCACCGTGCAGTTGCGGTGGAAGTTGACGTTACGTTTGCGCAGGTGCCTGATCCAGGGGTAGATCCACACCTCGCTGGTAGGACCGTCGAGCACTTGGTCTACTCGCCCGCCGACGCGCACCATGTCGAACAGTAGTTGACACAGGATCAGACCACCGGTACGCGCCGAAATCTGTTGCGCCTGCGCGGCAACGAGCGTCCGAGTCAGCCCGGTGGCGAGGAACTTCTGAAACGCCGGCGACCTTTTGGCCGCACACGTGTAGTCCCACCAGCTCACTCGGTCCCATTGTTGGTAGCGGCGCTCGTCGCATGAACACATCAATACCAGTAGCCCCTCGAAGAAGCTCGCCAGCTCCCAGGGTTCGATACCGAGCCTGGCGCCGAAGTCCCACATGAACTTTATTGCCACCTCGAGATCGCCGAGCGACGACGGGTTCTGGGTAGGTACGATCAGCTCGTTACCACCGTTGGCCTGCGCCAGCATCATCCTGTGCGTTGGTGTCAGGTGCTCAAGGACTGTCTTTTTCCCCGAAGGGATTCGGGCCATCGTGTCGGGCAGATGGCGATAGAACCCCGGGAAGAAACGGAAACCGTGCTCTGCCGGCAGGTCCTTGCGACCGTTTGTTCCCGAGTTCGGTACCGGCATCGAGCGAGCTTTTCCACCGAATGCCGTGCGCTCCTCGTAAAGCGTGACGTGGAAGCCGCGCTCTGATAGTTCGTGCGCGGCCGTAAGCCCGGCAACTCCACCGCCCAACACCGCCACGGTTATCACGGATTGAAAATACGGGGGCTAGCAACCGCTCGCGAGTTTTTCGCTTTCCTTGCTTGCGCCCACCGTCATGTCATCTGGTCGGCGATCGCCATATGACCTCTGAAGCCGCACGACGTGGCCTTCGCGCGATAGCGATCGACCCACTGGCGGTAGCCGACCTTGTCGTCGTGCCGCCGTGCCATGAGAGCCCTCAGCCGCAGCAGCGGAATCTCGTTCAACACAAATCCTGGCTCGGTTGGGACAACATCCAACCGATCGATCACCGCCTGTGCTTTCTCAAGGTCGCCGGCCGCATCGCGCCGTAGCAGCGACTCCACCAGAACCGACGCGCATGAGCCGCGGTAGATCATCTCCCCGGTCTTGAACTCGTCGTCGAGGACCGCCTCAGACATGGCGATGGCGCCGTCAAGATCGCCGGTTCTGGCTTTCTCCTTCGCGACCTGGATATCGACGATCGGCAGTGCCAAGAGGTAAAAGTTTCCCGGCACGGCCGTTTCTCGCGCTTCGGCCAACAATTCGAAGCCAGCCGCGCGGTCCGCGTGGTCGGAGTGGACCAAGACGAGGCCGCGGGTCAGGCGGGCAATGACCAAGTTGAAGTCGTCCGCGGCTTTCTCGGCTATCTGGAGCACCTCCGCGGTGTCGCTCAGGGCCGCCGGGTCGGGCAAGATAGCCCCGTTCGGCATAGTCCAGTATTTAAACCAGGCCGCGATGACCCGGGTGGTCGGATCGAACGAGCGAACCATGGCGATGCCGTTATCGAGATCGTCGATCCATCCCGAAATGCCCAAGCAACACTTGGACACGCCTCTGCCGCTGGTCATCAGAGCCAGTGGCGACCCAAGGACCAGGTTGCCCTTGGTGAGGTCACCGGCGGCTAGGTCGATGACGCGCTGCGTCAGACGTAGCGCTTCGAGAACCTCGCCGGCGAGGTACTTGGTGTAGCTGGGCCCGTAGAGCAGCCCGACCGTCAAGTCCGGGTCGCCGATCGCTTCGATCAGTTCCACGCACTCGGATGCCAGCTGCGACCCCTCTTGGTAGCGGGCGCGAAATGCCATCGCGGGTACCACTCCGGCCATCGCTATGGCGAGCGACCGTTTGTCCCCGGCGGCTGTGGTCAGCTCGCGGAGCTCCTCGAAGCCGGCCTCGGCAACGCTGCCGGCAATCCGCCAGGCGCTTCCGCACAGCAGGGTCCGTGGTGCGATCCGCATCCACATGCGATCGGTGTCGTCGGCCGGTAGCCGATCCGCGACATGGCATGCCCGCTGCCAGCTCAATCGGGTTGCACCGATGTCGCGGTAGATTGACCATTCCCCGGCGCGCACGTGCCAGTTGAAAGCGTCGCGAAAATCGCCCGCTGCCTCCAGGTGGACGGCGATCAAAGCGGCGTTCTCCTCGACCGAATCCGGCTCACGCAGTTCAAGCTCGCGGGCAACTCTTCGATGCGTCTCGGCACGTCCAGCTTTCAGCTGCGACTCGTAGGCCACCGTGCGGATCAGCGGGTGGCGGAATGAGTATTCAGTGCGTGGGGTAAAGGTGACCGGGTAGATGAGTTCCGCGTCGACCAGTTCCTGCAGTTCCACGTCGCCGACCAGGCTGCTCAGCGTGCCCTCGTCGAACCTGGACCCGATCACGGCGGCGGCGTTGAGCGTGCGCTTGGCACGAGGGTCGAGGCGGTCGATGCGGGCGGCGATAGTGGCCTGAATGGTGGCGGGCACACTGACGTCGGCGAAATCGCCGATGCACCTGTAGCCCCCCCAATCTCCTTCTAGGACACCGCGCTCGACAAGGTCACGCACTATTTCCTGGGCAAAAAGCGGGTTACCTGCTGCACGCTCCGTGACCTCCTCGGCCGCCCGCTGGACCGATGGGTCCGAACCGAGCATCTCGTCGGTCAGCGTCGCTGACTGGGAATTACTGAGCGGAGCGAGCACGATTGTCTGAGAACCCGAAAATCGATCCAGCACGCCGCGGTACTCCGGCCGGCGAGTAATGAGCACCATCGAGTGGGTGCGCGGGATCACGGATAAGAATTCCGCGAACATCGTCTCGCTGACCTCGTCGATCCAGTGAACGTCTTCGATGATGTACAGGGAGGGAGCCTGTCTCGCCAGCAAGGCGGTGTTGATCATCTGAGCGAGGCGGCGCCGCCGGGCATCGG
This sequence comes from uncultured Actinomycetota bacterium, assembly GCA_963720085.1. Lineage (GTDB taxonomy): Bacteria > Actinomycetota > Actinomycetes > Mycobacteriales > Mycobacteriaceae > Mycobacterium. The sequence goes on along the minus strand of CAVRER010000080.1, from coordinate 39,890 downwards.
GGTCGATGGCGGGTAGCGCAACAGCACTGTCGCCGATGCCAATCAGATCCTCGAGCAGCAACAAATCGTCCTTGTCGGCCGCGCGAAATCTGGCCTCAACGATGGCGCGCGCGGTCGCGGCGTCCAGGTCGGTCACCCTCAACACCGCACGCACCATTCGACCGAGCACGTGAAATGGCACCTTGGTTTCATGCGCTTCGCAGAACGTGGAATGCACTTCCACGCCAAGTTCGTTGGCGATTGTCGCGAGCTCACGGGTGAGCCGGGTTTTGCCAATGCCCGGTGCTCCGATCACCCCGGTCACGCATCCCCTTCCAGCAATTGACTCGTCGAGCATTCCGTTGAGCGCGTGCATTTCCCATTGCCGCCCGACCAAAGTCCACCTGCGCCGACCAGCCAGCACCGGGTCCGCAACCGTACGAATGAGCCGGCGAGCCGGGATGGGAAGATCGGCGCCTTTGATCTGCACCAGCTCCGGTTCGGCGAGCACGGCGACGTTTTCCACCAGCCGGGCAGTGGATTCGCTGACCGTTACCCCGCCAGCCGGCGCGACGGATTCCATCCGTTGCGCCATCCCGACGTGCTCTCCGAACGCCGTGTACCTGTTGGGTCCCGAGCCGACGTTTCCGGCAACGACCTGGCCCGAGTTCAAGCCGACTCGAAGCTGCAGCGTGAAATGATCACGGCTGGCCACCTCGGCGGCTAAATCCTTGGTCTCTTGTTGAATGCCCAGTGCGGCGAGACAACCCCGCAGCGCGTGATCCTCGAAGGCGACCGGCGCCCCAAATAAAGCCATGATTCCGTCGCCGGTGAACTTGTCGACGGTACCGCCATACCGCCGCACAACAGTTGCCGCGCAATCAAAGACCGCAGTCATGATCTCGCGAAATCGCTCCGGGCCGAGAGCTGAGGCCAGGTCCATGGATCGCACCACGTCAGCGAAGAGCACCGTTACCTGCTTGTATTCACCCCGCTCGTGCGCCGGTGCTATGGGGGGACCGCACGCGACGCATACCTCGGCATCGTCCTGTGTGAGTTCGGTGCCACAGGAGGGGCAAGGTCGAGTCATGGATTCCATCCAAGCGTCGGCGCTCCGGCATCCCACGAACGGCTAAACCTTCTAGTCGTCGTCATGCGAACTTTGCTCGCTGTGGGCCACTTATATGACAAGAATACGTCGCGGCCTGGCAATTTCCGCAGCTTATCGCGGTATTCGCCGAGAAGACGCGGTCCTGCGGAGCGGCTTCAGGCGCCGACCAGCCCTCGACGTCGACGCGTTCCAGCTCGCCATCGGCCACCAGTTTGGCGATCGCCGACTTGGCCTGCCTGCGGCCAGCCGGAAGTAGTCGCGGATGTCGGCTTCAGTGCCCACGCCAAGCGCGGTCGCCGTCATCGCCACCGCGCCCAGACATAGGGCACCAGGGCTCGCAGGAAATCGAGGTCCGGACCGGGTTCGGCACCGGCGAAGGCGTGCTCGAAGTACTCCTCGGCGACCAGCAGAATGCCTTCGGCGTATTCACTGGTGAACGCGATGCTGCCGTAATCGTCCATCAACGCGCGCACTCGCTGCACCAGCTCGGCGGACCGCTCCGATCGCTTCAGGTGCAGGTATTCGCGGACGAGCGCGTGGTCGGAGCCTTGAGCGACGCTGAGCAGGTGCATGAGCGGCAGCGTGCGTTTGCCTTCATAAAGATCGCCCAGGATCTCTTTGCCGTACATGCGCTCGTCACCGACCAGATTGAGCAAGTCGTCGCGGATCTGAAACGCCGCGCCGAAGTGAAAACCGAACCGCACCAACGGACCGAGATCGGCGGTGCCGCCCGAGCCGACGATTGCACCGACCCGCAGCGGATGGATGGTGGTGTACCAGCACGTCTTGTGCATGATCAGGTGCAGGTAATCATCGGGCCGTAAATCCTCGACCTTGTCGAGCTGCCACCCCACCTCGGTCGCCTGCCCCTCGAGCGTGCGCATTGCCATCGTGTCGAATTCGGCCCACACCAGCTCCGCGAGGTCGCGATCGAGCCGCCGAGTCGCCCGCCGCAACACCTGCCCGGCAACCACAGCCAACGCATCGCCGGCGTTGAGGGCCGCGGCCACTCCATGCGTTGCCGCCAAAGTCGGCCTGCCGCGGCGCATTTCGCTGCCGTCAGCGATGTCGTCGTGCACCAGAAATGCGTTGTGCAGCATTTCGATCGCGACGGCCAGACCCAGCAGTTCATTCGGTTCCGCGCCGAACGCCCGGCCGGCCGACAGGCACAGCGCGGGCCGCAACGCCTTGCCCGGTCGCGACGGGTACTCGCGCATCGGCCCATAGAGCCACTGGCTGGGCTCGCCGTCGGGCATCGCGTCGAGCATTGACCGGCGAACCACCTTGGCGACCTCACGCAGGCGCTCGTCGACTACGGTCACCAACTCGGCGCGGTCAGCGGTACTGGTCATGTGCTTGGCAGTCGGACGGTGAGCAGCACCGGGAGCCAAAGATCAGGGTGACCGCTTGCCAACAAGGTGCCGCGGTAGACGCCGGGCCGAACCTCCGGCGCAACGTCGATGGTGATGGCCACCCCGCGACTGGACCGTGCAGGCATCGGCACGACGGCGGTGTCCATGCGCACTGCGTCGGCACCGATCACATTGCCCTCATGACTGAGCAGATCGCTGCATCGCAGCCGGACATCGCCGCGGTCGTCGGGTCCCCTGTTGTGCAGCCACACCTCAGAATTCGCAGAACCGCCAACGGGCGCGTCGAGGTTGACGGCACGCTTCGCGTCGGGATTGTTCACGTCCAGGCTCACCGACTCGCTGCCGGCAGTCGGTGTGAGCGGCATTGACCGAAGGAGGAATTGCCCGACCATCGACCACCAGGCCCGGGTCAACCGTTCGAGTTCTTGAATGCCATCCACCGCACCGTTGGCGTTAACCGCGGCGTTGCCGTTGGTTGAATCGGCTGGTGTCGCAGTCGCTTCGCCGTTCGTGCTCGATCCCACCGCTCGGACGAATTGGTCGACGATCCGACTGGCGGCCCGAAACCCTTCAGCCTGAATGGCACTGAGCGCCCGCGCGTTCGCGGCGGGGTCGAAAACCGATGCCCACGGCAGATCGTCGATGGTGCCGTCGTCGCGGAACCCCCGGTTGGTCAACGAAGCCTCCCGCAGAATTGGCCGTATTGCACGAAAGGGCAATAGCATTTGAGTTAACGCCGTAAATCAAACGGTGCGACGGTATGCTACCTGGGCAAACCGGTGATCGGAGGCGCAATGGCGACGACCGATGAAGCGACACCTCTGCAAGCTCTCCTCACGCTTTACGGGGCACTTGATCAAGCGGTCACCAGCAGCGGCGATGCGGGAATCGAAGCCACGGTCGAGCGCTATCTTCCCGGCAGCACCGGCCCAAACGCCGGATGGTACGACGAACTCCTTGGCTTCCTGGCCGACGGCACCACCGTTGACTCCCGCATGGCGGAAGAACCGCCCGCTGCCCCGGATCTGAGTGACGCGCTGACCATCCTGCAGAACCAACAGGGGTTGCGAGGCGCGCCCCCGCCGCTGACAGCGGTGCAGTTGTCGCGAATGGTCTATGCAATCGGCGCGCTCAGCCACCTGCCGGGTGATTACTTGCCCCAGGGGTGGGACAGCCAGTCCGCCCTAACCCTCGCAGTTGCCGGCCCCCAGCCCCGTCAGCAACCGGGCTATCAAACGGCCCCGTTGACCGGCGCCCCGCCGAGCGCCGACGACCTGTTGGCACTGCTGCAGAGCCAGTTCCGCAGCCGTGACGATTTCCCGCAAGCGATGGCGTATGCAGCGCAGCAGGGATGGGTCAACACTCTCGTGGCTGCGGTGCCGCTGTGCCAGACCAAGGCAATGTGGGTGCGCGGTTACCTATGTGTCGTGCTGACCACCGAGTTCGATAGTGCACAGGTGTCCCTCGACCAATTGAAGGATGTCATCGATCCACTGAACTGGAACAAATGCCTACCGTTCTTCTGCGAGATGGACAAGGAGCCCGATCGCCCCGACGGTTGGAGTCGGGTGCTGGAGCATGTGAGCACGACATGCCCCATTCCCAACACGCCCCAGATGGTGACGCCACTGAAGTACTGGAAGGGGCAGGGCACAAACCAGCCGTCCGCGCAACCATCGGCCTGGGTCGACTATGCGCTCGATGACGATCCGGCGCCGGGTGAAAACGGAGACGGCCGGATGGTGGTCGACGAGGGCTTCATCAAGATGACGTCGACGGCTGTGAATTCGGCCACCGACGGGGTGCGCGTGCGTACCAGGAAGGTTGCCGGCTTCCGCAATTTGGCATATTTCCCCGCGGCGCTGTTTGCCTGCGTAATGGGATACGGCGACGTGGGAATGGGGATGCTGCTCGGCGGAGTGGCGAGCCGTGCGAGCAACCCGGCAGGCTGGACGAACTGGGACCCGTCGACTCCCACCGGGGCGAGCGGTTCCGCGCAACCGGGGCAGCCGGCCGATAGCGGAGATCCCACTAGTCGCGCGGTGGCGCTGGCGGTCGACATGCTCAACGAGTGCATCGACGACATGTCCAAGAAGAGCGCGGCCCTCGCGGCCCAGTGGGCAACCGGGGTGGTGCCGGTCGCCGAGACGATGTCGTACACCGCTGACTTGGCGGCCCGGCTGGCGACCGACCCCTGGCGCTATCTGGAGCGACTGCGCGACCCGACTCAAGGGGGTGACAAATGATCGATCCGAGCACGCGCATCACTCGGTACGCCGAATCAATGCGGAGTCTCGTCAGCCAAGCGGGTTCGCTGCTGCTGCAGGCCAACGGCCAGATCAAAGACGGAACGTTCGACCATGCGCAGTGCGCCAAGTCAGCGCAGCAACTGGCCAATCTGGCTTTGACCGCCGGCCTCGAAGTGGCGCCGCAGATTATGTCGATTCCGTGCGGTCCAGCCGCATTCGACCAGCTCGAGCTTTCCGACTTCATCGACGTTGATCCCGACAACCAATGCGAAAGGTTGCTATCCGTTGCCAAGTCGTTCGTCCAGGACGGCGCGCCGTCGTGTGTGATCCCGGACCAGTTGATCGTGTTTGTGCCTGGAACCCTGCGCGTATACGCCAAACGATTCCGGGTGGCAACCAGCTGGCCGAGCCTGCAAAGCGGCACTTACCGGGGCCGGGTTCGGCTGACCCGCCTTGATACCGGCTCCGCCGCACCGCAATTCGACGAGGTCGACGTCATCGTCGACCTGTGACCATCTTGAGGCAACCGCGCACGATCGACGAATTGCTTGATCGCGCAGTACAAGCGATCAACAGCGGTGACCGCGCGACCGCGAGTGCGCTGGCCGAGCAGGTGCTGACGCTCGACAGTGCCAATCAGGACGCCGAAGACCTGCTCGCTGCGCCGGCGGCGGGAACGGACGAAATGCGCCGGTTAACAATCCTTTTCGCCGATGTAGTGGACTCCACCGCGCTGTCCAGCCGGGTGGAGCCGGAGACGTATTACACGGTGATCGGGCGGTATCGTCGCCAGGTCAACGAGATCGTCAACCGCTACGAGGGCCACATCTTCTCCACCAAGGGCGACGGGCTGCTCGCCGTCTTCGGTCATCCCAAGGCCCATGAGAACGACGTGCGACGAGCGGTACAGGCCGGTCTCGACATCACCCGAGAAGTGGCCACGCTCAGCGAGCGCGTCCGGACGCGGTTCGGCTTCGACATCTCGGTGCGCGTCGGAGTCCATCGGGGTCTGGTCTATCTCGACGTCGCGCAAGACGACGTGTACGGGCTCGGCGCCAACCTCGCGTCTCGGGTCTCTGGGCTCGCGCCGCCGGGTTCCGTTGTCGTCTCCGAAGCGATCGCTCCGCTGGCGCACAATTACTTCGAACTCGAGTTTCGGCCCGCCCAGCCCGTCAAAGGAGTCGACGAGCCTCTCGAGCATTACCAAGTCCTCGGTGAACGCGTCATGCTTACGCGGATACCGCTGGGCCCCTTGGTCGGCCGCGATCGCGAGTTGGAATACCTGCGGTCAGCGTGGACGAATGCGGAAAGTGGCTCGCTGAGCATTCCAGGAGTCGGCTTAGTCGGCGAGGCCGGTATGGGCAAGAGCCGACTGGCCACCGTAGCGGCCGACTTGGCCGAACAGTCGGGTCGCCCGGTGCTTGCGCTTATCGGATCGCCGTTCCATACCGACGCCGGCCTATACCCCATTCGCGCTCTGCTCGAGCACCGCTGCGGGATTGAGCGGTCAACCGAGCAGGCCGAGCGGTTGCGGTTGCTGGAAAACGAGGTGCGGGCACGGGGGCTCGAGCCGGAATCCGCGGTCCCGTTGTTGGCACCGGTGTTGGGCATTGCGGCCGAACATGGCTATCAACCGGCGAGAGCAGAGGGCGCCAGGCTCTACGAGCAGATCATCGAAGCCATCATTGGCTACCTGCTTGCGTGTGTCGGCGGTGGCCCGGCAGTGGTGTTGGCCGAAGACTTGCAGTGGTTCGATCCGTCGACCCTTGGCGTCGTCGAGTCGCTGCTGCGGGCCAACACCGGCAGCGTGCTTGTCGTTCTCACCGGACGTGACATCAGCGCACTGCCCAACGTCGCGGGCGTCGAACTTTTCCAACTCGCGCCGTTGTCGGTCGACGAAACCGACAAGCTGATCACCGCGCTGGAACCGACGTTGTCCGGCGACGAACGGGCCGAAGTCCGTCGCCGCTGCGACGGCGTGCCGCTCTACATCGAAGAGGTCGTCACCAAAATGCATGAGCAGCCCACTGACGAGGCGCGGTGGGCGCGCGTGCCTGATGCGCTCTACGAGCCGTTGTTCGCACAACTTCGGGCCAGCGACACCACGATTCAGGTCGTCGAAGCCGCGGCCACGATCGGCCGAGACTTCGACCACGCAATCTTGGCCAGTGCCGTCGACATGACCGAATCCGACCTCGGTGAGGCTATTCACAAGCTCGAGGCCGCGCGTGTTTTCGAGCCGACGGCGATCGACAGCTGGCGATTTCGCCATGAGCTGCTCCGCGAGGTCTCCTATGAGCTGCCACCGCCCAGCGTGCGCCGCACGCTGCACGGCCGGGTGGCCGACGCACTCGTCGACGGCTCAGATCATCCCGACTGGCACCTGGTCGCCCTGCAGTACGAACACGCGGAACGCTTCGACGAGGCCGCGAATGCTTACCAGCAGGCTGCACACGATGCTCGGCGCCGAGGCGCCCTTGACGATGCGCGCGCTTACCTCACCCGCGCCATCGCACAGATCGAGCGTGCGACGCCCGGGCCGGCCCGCGCCCGGCGTGAGGTCAGGCTCCGCCTCCGGCGTGGCTTCCTTGCGTCGGCGGCAGAAGGTACCGCGAGCCCGCAGGCCGCGCTGGACTTCGAACGTTGCCTACAACTTGCGCAAACCGACCTGCACGAGGCCGAGCTCTTCTCGACGCTGACCGCGCTGTGGGCGTATTACCTGCCGCGCGGCGACCTCCGCCGAACGCTGCAGGTGGCGGAGTCCATCCGCGGCCAGGGTTCAGGTGCCAATCGCTGGTTTCACCCAGTCAACGAGGCTGGCTTCGGCATGGTCGCGTGGTACAGCGGGGATTTCGCCGACGCGCGCTCGGTACTCGAACAAACCACAGCGATGGTGGCAGGTACGGACCGCACCGATTTCGAATCGGTGTGGTTTGTCCCCAATGATCCGATCGCGGGGATACACACGCACCTCGCACTGGCGCGGTTCGTCCAGGGCGATCTCGACGGCTCCGAGGAGCAACTCGCCGAAACCGTACGTCGGGTGGCCGACCTCGGCTTCCCGCAAGGGCCGTTCAGTCATGCCTACGAGCGTTGCTACGAAACCTGGATGCGCATCGAGGCCGGCCAGCTCGACCGCGCTGCGGATATCGTCAAGAAGCTCAACACCGACGCAACACGACATGGCTTCGACTTCTGGCTTGTGATAGCGGCGGCCCAATGGGCCACAATCCAGGCGCTGAAAGCACTTTCGGTACGCGCCATCGACCCAGAGCAGCTACAGGCCCACATCGAGATCATGGCGATGTTGGTGCAGAGCTGGCGGCAAGCAGAGTCGAAGCTGTTCGTCACGTTCTACGACGGGGTTCTCGCGCGACTGCTGACTGCAGCCGGTCGGCCTGACGAAGCACGCGAATGTCTTGACACCGCACTGCAATTGAGCCAAGAAACCGACGTGAACTTCTACCGCGCCGAGCTGTTGCGGCTGCGCGCTCATACCGCCGAGGACGCCGGCGCACGCGATGCGGACCTGCGCGCCGCCATCGACACGGCCCGCCAGCAATCAGCGTCGATCTTCGAATTACGGGCCGCTATAGATGCCTTCGAGCTACACGGCGAATCCTCGAGGGACACGCTGATCGAGGCGATTAGCCGCTTTCCCCTCGACAGCGGCTGGCCGGAGCTGCGCCGAGCCCGGACGCTGTTAGGGTGAGCCGGCCGGGGGGCAAGGTCGCCATTCTCGGCGGTGGCATGGCCGGGTTAAGCGCCGCCTGGCGGCTGAGCGAGCCCGGCTGGCGCGATCGCTTCGACTCCATCACCGTGTACCAACGCGGCTGGCGACTGGGCGGTAAGGCCGCATCCAGCCGCGGCGCGCACGGTCGAATCGAGGAACACGGGCTGCACATTTGGCTGGGCTACTACGAGAATGCCTTTGGGATGCTTCGCGAGTGCTACGCCGAACTCGACAGAGCCACAACCGATCCCACCGCACCGATCAAGACGTGGGGCCAAGCGCTCATCCCAGGGGACAATCTCGGATTGGCGGATAGGTTCGGCAGCGACTGGCTGATGTGGCTGGGCACGTTTACCCGCAACGACGGGCTTCCCGGCGAGCCAGACGCCACCGGGCGGGAGATGACCGTCGTGGAGTTCACCCGCCGCGCCGTGCAGTTGGTGCGCGATTTCGCCGAATCTCAGTGCAGTGCAACACCTGTCGGGCTCGAGCTATCCACCTCCGCCGAGCCGCCGGCGACCACACGATGGATCGACGCGGTCCAAAAGGCGGCACTTGCAGCGCTGCTCGCGCTGGCCAACCCGCAAGCGGCGCAGTCGACGGTGACTCAGATGATCGAGCGCGCAGTCGATGCGGTGCGCGAGGCGCTCGATTGCGAGCGACGCCCCGATCACCGGCGATCGTGGCAGCTGTTGTCGATGATGATCGCGGTGATCCGTGGAATCCTCGCCGATAACCTGGTGACCGATCCGCGGGGTTTCCGGGCGATCAACGATGAAGACTACAACGCCTGGCTGTTGCGCCATGGTGCACACCCGGACGTGCTGGACTTCGCGTTGGTACGCGGCCTTTACGACCTCGTCTTCGCCTATGAGGATGCCGACCCAGAGCGTCCGTCATTCGGTGCGGGCCAGGCGATCTTCCTGACGGCCTTGGCGCTCTTTGAGTACAAGGGCGCGATCTTCTGGAAGATGACGGCCGGGATGGGCGACATCGTGGTCGCCCCGCTCTACCAGGTGTTGCGGCAGCGCGGTGTCGAGTTCGAATTCTTTCACCGCCTCGATGCCCTGCACCTCGACGACCAGCGCCTGGCGATCGACGCAATAACGTTAGGTCGGCAGGTTCACCTCGCCTACGCCGCCGCTGCGTACGAACCGTTGACCAAAGTGCAGGGCCTGCCGGTGTTTCCGAGCGTGCCGCTGACCGACCAGCTTGCCGGCGGCGACCAGATGCCCTGCGGCGGTTGGCATTCGCTTGAGACCTACTGGTCTGACCACGCCGACGCCGAGGACCGGGTGCTGCGCCGCGGTGTTGACTTCGACCACGTGATACTCGCCGTGTCGGTGGGCATGCTTCCCATCGTCGCTACTGAGCTGATCGAGGATCGAATCGAGTGGCGCGAGATGACTTCCCGGATCCGCACCGTTGCCACCCACGCGTTTCAGATCTGGCTTCGCCCAGACGAACCATCGCTGGGCTGGAACGAGCCGGCGGTGACGATCAGCGGCTACCTTCGCCCGTTCGAGACTTGGGCGTCGATGCCGCAGACGCTGTGGAGCGAGGATTGGCCCGAGCACGATCGGCCCGGCACCGTCGCCTACTTCTGCGGCACGCTGAATGCGACTTGGCCCAATGCTGAAGTCGGTGCCGGTTACCTGCGCCGGCACCAGCGGCAGGTGCAGGAGCAAGCCACCAACTACATTGACCGAAACCTCAAACCGTTCTTCCCACATGCGGTCACCGAGCAGGGATTCAGCTGGCAACTGCTCAGCGGTGTCAACGGCGAACGAGGCAGCGCCGCACTGGGCACTCAGCATCTCAGTGTGAACGTCGATCCCTCGGATCGCTATGTGCAGTCCGTTCCCGGCACCGAGCGCTACCGCTTGCGGCCGGACGAAAGTGGTTACGACAACTTGGTTCTGGCTGGTGATTGGACCGACTCGGGCATGAACGCCGGGTGCATCGAGGCAGCGGTGATGTCCGGTCTCGAAGCGGCGAACGCCCTGCTGGGGCGTCACCGATATCACCGTATTCGCGGGCTTTACATGCCCTGAGCCGGCTCTTCGACTGCGCCGCTCAGCGGCTCGCCGCGGCGCAGCGAGCCGATCCAGCCGTCGCGCCGCTCGCCCCGGTGCTCGAGTAGGCCCCGCACCGTCCCCTCCATGCGAAACCCGCACCGGGTAGCAACCCGGCGCGACGGCCAGTTGCCGACTTGCGCGCGCCAGTACACCACTTCGAGACCCGCCCGTTCGAAACCCACGTCAGCACCAGCCGCACCGCGCGGGTCATCACACCTTTGCCGCGCGCCCACGGTGCCAGCCCGAAACCCACGTCGGCGCCGCCTAAGCCGTCCAATCGCAGGTTCGCGCTTCCGGCAAAGCGGCCCTCGTAGGCGATCGCGAACGCCGCGACATTGGCCCGCCTGCCTTCGGCGACCCGCTGCAAAAATTCGTGCGCATCAGCCTCGTTATACGGCGCCGGAACAGTCGTCCAACGCCGGAACTCCGGGTCACTGCATTGCGCCACAATGTCGTCCACGTCGTCGGGAACGGTAGCCGCAGCATCAGGTCTGGGCCGCCGGTCAGCTCGGGAGCCGGCGCAATTGCACACGTTTGCCCGACGTCATGTCGACCGCAGTCTCGTCCGCAGCTCGCCGGCCAAATCGCCGCGGTTGCCGATGGTTACGCCGGCCAATCCCAGCCACGACGCCATCGCCGCCAGTTCATCGGCCAGCGCCGCGGCCACCTGCGAGGGCGATCGGTCCGGCTCGATGAACGCTCCCACGACGTGCAGGGCGTCCTCGGCACGGTCGGCCTTGAGGTCGACCCGCCCGACCAGCTCACCGTCGAGCAGAAACGGCCAGACGTAATAGCCGTACTGGCGCTGCGCCGCGGGAGTGTAAATCTCGATGCGGTAATGAAATTCGAATAGGCGCTGCACCCGCGGTCGGAAAAAGATCAGCGGATCGAACGGGCACAACAGCGCCGTGCCGCGATCGCGCCGCGGAATAGTTTGTCCCGCAACCAAATACGCTGGCGCCGACCAGCCGTCGACGTCGACTTGCTCCAGCTCGCCGTCGGCCACCAGCTTGGCGATCGCCGGCTTGGCCGGCCCAGCCGCCAACCGGAAGTAATCGCGGATGTCGGCCTCGGTGCCCACCCCCAGCGCCCCGGCCGCCCGCAGTGTGAGCTCGCGGACGGCGTCCCGCTCGTCGACCTCCCGGGCCAGCACATCGGGCGGCAACACCCGCTCCGTCAGGTCGTAGTGCCGGGCGAACCCGACCCGGGTCGCCGTGGTGAGCACTCCGGATGCGAACAGCGCTTCGGCGACCCACTTGGTATCGCTGCGGCTCCCCCACTGAGCTTTTTTGGGGTCCCCCTGGTCCCTGCGCGGCCCGGCGGCCAGATGCGCCTCGATTTGCCCCGCGGTACTCGGACCGAGCTCGGCGACGGCGGCGACGATCTTGTCGGCGAGCTGCGGATTGGCCTTCACGATGTGAGTGCCCCACCGGCCGTGCCGGTACTGCCGCATCCGCCAGCGCAGCAGCGGCCAGTCGTCGACAGCCATCAGCGCGGCCTCATGCGCCCAGTACTCCACCAAAAGCCGCGGCGACCGGGCGGAGTGATCCCAGGCCGCGCGGTCCAGTACCCCCCGGTCGTAGGGCCCGAGCCGGCTGAACACCGGCGCGTAATGAGCGCGCACGACCACCGACACCGAATCCAGTTGCAGCACTTGGATGCGTGAGATCAGCCGCCGCAAATGCGCCCGGGTTACCGCGCCGCTGGGCCGCGGCTCGCTAAGGCCCTGGGCCGCAACTGCTATCCGCCGGGCTTGCGCGGCGGTCAGCCTGAGGGGCCGGATCGACACGGCGCCGAGAATACCGCTCGGTAGGGACACTCTCGCCCGTCTTGGCTACGGCGCGCTCAATCCTCCGGCGGATTCTTGAGTTCTTGGTATGCCGACTCCAGATCGGCCGGAACCGCTTCCAGGTCGCGGTAGACGCCCATCAACTGCTCCAGGACCTTGACTCGTTGCTGAGCCGCCTCGTCCGCCCCCAGCCGGGCCTGCTCGCGATAATGATCAGCCTCGAGCTTTGCGTCGGCGAGGAGTTGCTCACGCTCCTGCTGGGCGTCTTCACGAATGCTGGCCAGTTCGGCCTCGAGCTTTTGCTTGGATTCCGCATGGTCGGCTTCCAGGGCTTCCTGCCGCGCGACCAGCTCGGCCAACTGCTCTTCGTGCTGTCGCTGCTCGACCTCCATCTCGGCCTCGGCCGCCGCGATCAGCGCCGCCGCCTCGGCTCGCGCCTCGGCCTGCATTTCCGCGACCTCGTCGACCGCGCGCCGCAGCATATTCGCCATCCGTTGTTGCATCGCGTGCGGCGAGGGCGAGGTTTCCGTGAGCAGGGCGACCTCTTTCTGCAACCCGGCCGCTTCATCGCCGAGTTCCTTCAACCGGGCCCTCAGGCTCTCGACGTCGTCGAGCACCAACTGCTGCTTGGTGGTCAACATCTCGATGTGGGCATCGACCGCGGCCGGATCGTAGCCTCGGAACCTACGAGCGAACGTGTTCGCGGATTCGGGTTCCACTACCAACTCCCCCTTCTGAAATCGCTTGGTAAACCCCGTGGACCTAACCCCGATGTCGAGTATGTCACGGTCTTCGGGTGCAGAGCGGGTCACGAGCGGAGGTAGGTGTGAAACCGGTACCGCAGCCCGGTGCGGCTGGTCTCCCACCCTCCCGTCGTGCCGACCCACGTCTCGTCGAGCAGCGGGGCGACGACGTCGCCGTCATCGCGCGGCAGATCGATGTCGACCTCGGTAACCTCGCACCGGCTGGCCCGCGGCATCGCCAGCGTATAGATCTGCTCGCCGCCCACCACCCAGGCGTCGGGATCGGTCAGGGCCTCGTCGAGACTTCGCACCACCGTCGCGCCTTCAGCCGTGAAGCCGGTCTGCTGAGTCAGCACCACATTTCTGCGGCCCGGCAGCGGCCGAAACTTCGCCGGCAGCGACTCCCAGGTGCGCCGGCCCATCACCACGGTGTGACCCATCGTCAGCGCTTTGAAGTGGATCAGATCCTCCGGCAACTGCCATGGAATACCGCCGGCGCGGCCGATGATCCCCGACGTCGACTGAGCCCAGATCAGACTCACTTCGCCGTCGGCGCGCGTCATACGGCGACGGGGGCTTTGATCGCGGGATGTGGATCGTAGTTCTGCACGACGATGTCGTCGTAGGTGTAGTCGAAAATCGAATCACGATGCGCTAAAACCAGTTTCGGGTACGGCCGCGGATCGCGGCTCAGCTGCTCGGTGACCTGCTCGACGTGGTTGTCGTAGATGTGACAGTCACCGCCGGTCCAGATGAAGTCGCCGACCCCCAAACCGGATTGCGCGGCCATCATGTGGGTCAGCAGCGCATAGCTGGCGATGTTGAACGGCACACCGAGGAACAGATCCGCACTGCGCTGGTAAAGCTGACAGCTGAGCCGGCCGTCGGCCACATAGAACTGAAACAGCACATGACACGGCGCCAACGCCATCTGCGGGATCTCGCCGACGTTCCATGCCGACACGATGATGCGTCGGGAATCCGGATCGGTCCGCAGCAGCTTCAACGCTGAGCTGATCTGGTCGACGTGTTCTCCGGACGGCGTCGGCCAGGATCGCCACTGCACGCCGTAGACCGGACCGAGATCGCCCGTCTCGCTGGCCCATTCGTCCCAGATCGTGACTCCGTGCTGCTGCAACCAGTCGACGTTGGAGTCGCCACGCAAGAACCACAGCAGCTCGTAGACCACCGACTTCAGGTGCACCTTCTTGGTGGTGATCAGCGGGAAGCCGGCCGACAGGTCGTATCGCATCTGGTGGCCGAACAGGCTGCGGGTTCCGGTGCCGGTGCGGTCGGCTTTGGGCGTGCCCCGCTCGAGTACCAGGCGCAGTAGATCCTCGTACGGCGTGGCGATTGGCACGCCCCTCAGCCTACGTCGAAACCCACGGAGTAGAACGGATGGCATGCCGAACATCACCGACACTGTCAGCACTCCAGATGGCTCCTGTACCGTCCGCCTCTTCACACCCGAGGGAGAGGGTCCCTGGCCCGGCGTGGTCATGTATCCCGACGCCGGCGGGGTGCGCAGCACCTTCGACGAGATGGCCGCCAAGCTGGCCGACTTCGGTTACGCGGTGTTGCTGCCCGACGTCTACTACCGCCTGGGCGACTGGAAACCCATCGACATGAAGACCGCATTCAGCGATCCCGAGGAGCGCAAGCGGCTGATGTCCATGATCGGCAGCGTGACACCGGACAAGATGGTCATGGACGCCCGCGCGTTCTTCGACTACCTGGCCGCTCGTCCGGAGGTCAGCGGGGACAGGTTCGGCACGACCGGCTACTGCATGGGTGGCCGGACGTCGCTGGTGGTGGCGGGCCGGGTACCGGACCGGGTCGCTGCTGCGGCGTCCTTCCACGGCGGAGGGCTGGTGACCGACAGCGAGGACAGCCCGCATCTGTGGGCCGACGCGATTCAGGCCGCGATCTATGTGGGCGGCGCGGAGAACGACGGATCGTTCACCGCCGATCACGCCGAACAGCTCGAGAAGGCACTGACGGCCGCGGGCGTCGAGCACACGATCGAGACCTACCCGGCCGCGCACGGGTTCGCCGTTCCGGACAACGGGCCATACGACGTCGCCGCGGCCGACCGGCACTGGGCGGCGATGCGCGACTTATTCGGGGCGCACCTGGCCGGATAGCCAGCCGGGCAATACGACCCCGTCGCCGTAGGCTCTCCGAGCATGCACGTCGACGCGATGACGATTCCGGGGCCGCTTGGCCAGACCGGTGATCTGGCCCGACGAACGCAGTCCGCGGGGTTCTCCGGTCTGTTGTTCACCGAGACGGGCCGCACGGCCTATCTCAACGCCGCCGTCGCGTCGCAGGCTGCGCCCGGCCTCGAGTTGTCGACGGGTGTCGCGGTGGCCTTTCCGCGCAGTCCCTTCATCACGGCGGCCACGGCGTGGGAACTTCAGGACGCGACCGGCGGAAAGTTTCGACTGGGCCTGGGCACGCAGGTGCGCACTCACGTCGTGCGGCGCTACGGCATGGCGTTCGAGCGGCCCGGTCCGCGGCTCCGCGACTACGTGCGCGCAGTCAAGGCGTGCTTCTCGGCATTTCGCACCGGAAAGCTCGATCACCACGGTGAGTTCTACGACCTGGATTTCATTACTGCCCAGTGGAGTCCGGGGCCCATCGACGCTCCCGATCCCAAAGTCGATATCGCCGCGGTGAATCCGTGGATGCTGCGGATGGCGGGCGAGGTGGCCGACGGGGTGCATATCCATCCGCTTGGCGAGCCCGGTTACCTCACTCGGCACGCCTTGCCGAACATCGCCGAAGGAACGGCGAAGGCGGGGCGCAGCGCGTCGGACATCGCGATCATCGTGCCGGTCATGACGATCGTCGGCGATAGCGGCGAAGAGCGCGACAAGGAACGAGAACTCGTGCGAGCCAGCATGGCGTTCTACGGAAGCACGCCCAACTACGCGTTTATCTGGGACGAGGCCGGGTTCGAGGGCACGACCGCACGGATTCGGGAGAAGCAGAAGGCCGGCGACTTCGCCGGCATGGCGGCCCAAATCACCGACGAGCACATCGCCGTCTTCGCCACCGAGTCGACGTGGGACAAGTTGGCCGACGCGCTGACAGATAAATATGCCGCGACGGCAACCCGCCTGGTGCTGTACAACGCCGTTGGCGATCCGGAGCGTTTCGAGCGGTATGGCGAGGTGGCCCGCCGAGTCAGCGGCCGATCAACCGCTGCATGAAGTCGGGATAGCGCGCGCCCTGCACCTCGATACCTGCTGCGGCGTCGTCGATCTCGCGCAGGTCGTCGGCGGTCAGCTCGACATCGGCCGCGCCGAGGTTTTCCGCCAGCCGTTCCAGGCGCCGGGTGCCCGGGATCGGCACGATCCACGGCTGTTGCGCGAGCAGCCACGCCAAAGCGATCTGGCCGGGTGTCGCGCCCTTGCCGGCCGCGATCGTCTGCAGTAGGTCAACCACGGCGCGGTTGGCCCCGCGGACGTCGGCGGCAAACCTGGGAATGCTGTTGCGGATGTCGGAGCTGTCGAATTGCGTGTTCTCGCTGATGCTTCCGGTGAGAAAGCCTTTGCCAAGCGGGCTGTACGGCACGAAGCCGATGCCGAGTTCGGCCAGCGTCGGCAGCACGTTCGTCTCGGGTTCTCGCCACCACAGCGAGTACTCGCTTTGCACCGCGGTCACGGGTTGGACCGCGTGGGCGCGACGAATCGTCTCGGCCGACGCCTCTGACATCCCGAAATGGTTCACCTTGCCGTTTTGGATCAGTTCCTTGACCGTTCCGGCCACATCCTCGATGGGGACCTCGGGGTCCACCCGGTGCTGGTAGAGCAAGTCGATGGTCGCCACGCCCAGCCGCCGCAGCGAATTGTCGGCAACCTCTTTGATGTGCTCGGGCCGGCTGTCCAGTCCCGCGATGTTGCCGTCGGCGCCGAATGCGAAGCCGAACTTGGTCGCGATCACCACCTGCCCCGCGAATGGCGCCAAGGCTTCGCCGACCAGTTCCTCGTTGTCGCCATAGGCTTCGGCGGTGTCGAAGAAGGTCACGCCACGCTCGACGGCGGCGCGGATCACCGAGATCATCTCGGCTTTGGACCGCGACGGCCCGAAGCCGCGGCTCATGCCCATGCAGCCCAACCCGATCGCCGAGACCTCGAGGTTGTCTCCGAGGATGCGCTTGTCCACTTTTGCTCCTGTGGTTCGTCAGGACGCCGGCAGGTCAACCAGGTCGGCCAACCGGGCGCGGTGGCGGTAGGCGGTCCCGAACGCCAACTGATCGCTCTTGGCCCGCTTCAGGTAAAGATGCGCCGGATACTCCCACGTCATCCCGATGCCGCCGTGCAGCTGAACGCATTCCTCGGCGGCGTGCACGGCGGCGCCGCTGCAGTAGGCCTGCGCGACGGCCGCGGCAATCGTCGCATCGCCGTCTCGGCGAGCGCAGGTGTCGGCGGCGTATCGGGCCACGGCCGCAGCGGAATTGACTTCGATCCACAGATCGGCCAGCCGATGCTTGATGGCCTGGTAAGACCCGATCGCCCGGCCAAACTGCTTGCGCTGCTTGGCGTAAGCCAGCGTGGTGTCGAAGCACCACTGTGCGATGCCCAGCTGCTCGGAAGCGAGCAGCGCCGCACCCGTCTCCAGCGCCGCCCGCACCGCGGTCTCGGCAGCGCCGACACGCGACGATGCCGCTGAAGAAAACTCAACATTTGCAAGGGGTCTCGTCATATCCAGGGTAAGCACCGGCGACACGTCGACGCCGGATGCGTCGCGGGAGACGGTGTGCAACTCCAGCCCGTCGGGTCCGGCCACCGGCACCACCAGCATGTCGGCCTCGCTCGCACCGGCCACGCTGGTAACTCGTCCGGTCAGCCCGTGGCCGCTGATGCTCACCCCGGTGACCACGTCATCGGGCGCGGTGGACAGTGGCACCGTCAGCGCGGCGGTGAGCGAACCCGCCGCCAATCCCTTGACCGACTCGGTGTCACCGGCCTCTAGCAGGGCGACGGTGGCCAGCACCGCGCTGGACAGAAACGGCACCGGCGCGACGGCTCGGCCGATCTCCTCCATCACGACGGCCGCCTCACGAGCACCCGCGCCCGCGCCGCCGAGTTGCTCGGGCACCAGCAACCCGGCCATCCCCAGATCGGCGGCCAGTGCATGCCAGACATCGGAAAAGTCGTGCGGCGCAGGGCCATAGGCGCGCATTACCGATTCCGCCGGGCACCGGTCGGCGAACAGCCGGCGCACGCTGTCCCGCAGTGCTTCCTC
Organism: uncultured Actinomycetota bacterium; assembly: GCA_963720085.1. Classification (GTDB taxonomy): domain Bacteria; phylum Actinomycetota; class Actinomycetes; order Mycobacteriales; family Mycobacteriaceae; genus Mycobacterium. The sequence continues at coordinate 21,582 of CAVRER010000080.1, read as the reverse complement.
GGTGTCGGAGTACAGCAGGTCGCTCATCGGTCTAGATCCTTCCAGGCAATCTCTTTGTCGACCCGGTGTTCCGGCGGCAGGCCGAGGATGCGCTCGGCGATGGTGTTGCGCAGGATCTCCGACGTGCCGCCCTCGATCGAATTGCCCCTCGCCCGCAGGTAGCGATAACCGGGCTCGCGCCCGGTGAAATCGACCCCGTCGGGTTGGCGCATCGTCCAATCGTCGTATTGCAGGCCGGATTCGGGGTGCAGCTCGATCTCGAAACCCGAAATCGCCTGCGCCAGACGGGCGAATGTCACTTTCATGCCCGCACCCTCCGGCCCGGGCTGACCGGCGGTGAGCCGCTGGCGCAGTCGCAGGCCGGTCAGCCGGGCGACCTCGGCTTCCACCCATAGCCGCATCAGCTCGTCGTGCATCGCCGGATTGCGCAGCTGCGGTTCGGCCCGCCAGGCGCCGGTGACCTTGCTGATCATCCCGGTTTCGCGCGTGGTGCCGGCCATCGAGCCGATGGCCACGCGTTCGTTGTTCAGCGTCGTGGTCGCGACCTTCCAGCCACCACCCTCGGGGCCAAGCCGGTTCGCGTCGGGCACCCGGACATCGGTCAGGAATACCTCGTTGAACTCGGCTTCGCCGGTGATCTGGCGCAGCGGACGGACCTCAACCCCGCCAACGGTCATGTCACAGACGAAGTAGGTCAGGCCTTGATGTTTCGGAACCGTCGGGTCGGTCCGTGCGACCAGGATCGCCATCTGGGCTTTCTGCGCGCTCGACGTCCAGACCTTCTGCCCATTGACGATCCAGTCCCCATCTTTTTCCGAGCCGTCGCGCACCGCGCGGGTGGAAACCCCGGCCAGGTCCGATCCCGCACCCGGCTCACTGAACAACTGACAGTAGAAGTGCTCTCCGGTGAACAACGGCCGCAAGAACTTTCGTTGCTGCTCCGCGGTGCCGAAGGCGGCAATGGTCGGCGCCGCCATGCCCATCCCGATCCCGTTGTGTGGTCCGCCTCCCGGCGGCGCGCCCGCCGCGGCCAGGTCGGCCTCGACTTGCGACTGGAAACTTCGCGGCAGGTCGAGCCCGCCGGAACCGCGCGGGAAGTGCACCCAGGCCAGGCCGGCATCGAACCGCGCCGCCAGGAAATCCCGCGGGTCGCTGCTCGCCGGGTCGTGCTCGTCGAGCAGCACCCGCACCCGCGCGCGAAGATCCTCAGCGACCGCCTGCTCGTCGATGCTCATCGGCGTCTCCCATCAATTCAGATACCCGCATCTTCCGCCACTTCGCGCGCCTTGTGCACCAGCGTGTCGATCCATCGCGCGATCGGTGTGCCGGCGGCCGCCTTGTTCTGCGGTTCGTCCATCGCGCGCCGCATTACACCCTCAGCGATGACGGCGATCTTCCACAGCCCCAGCGCGTGCCAGTACTTCAGCGTCGCCGCGTCGCGCCCGGTCTGCGCCAGGTATACCCGCGCCATCTCGGCACGGTCCGGGAATCCTTCGAGCGCGGTGGCGGCGAATCCGCCCGCGATGTCCTCCTCGCCCGATTCGGGCCAGTACGCCAGCAGGCTGCCCATGTCGGCCAACGGGTCGCCGAGGGTGGACAGCTCCCAATCCAAGACGCCGATCACGTCCCCGGTCGTGTGCGAGGTGATGACGTTGCGCAGGTGAAAGTCGCCGTGCACCAACGTCAATTCCTGACTCTGCGGTGCCGCGGCGATCAGCCGGCGGGTCAAGTCGTCGAGGTCGGGCAGCTCCCGGGTCTTCGACTGCTCCCATTGCCCGGCCCAACGTTTGAGCTGACGCTGCGCGTATGGCTGGTGGCTGGCCAGGTCGTCGAGGCCAGACTTTTCCAGGTCGACGGCGTGAATCTTGGCCAGGGCCGTAGGCATCGAAAGTCCGATTTGCCTGCGGCGCTCCGGCGTCAACGATTCGGCGATCGGCATCCGGTCCACCACCAGGCCGTCGATGAACTCCATCAACAGCAGTGGGACGCCGGCGGCATCCCGGGTCAGCCCGTACACCCGGGGCGTGGGCACCGGGGTGTCCTCCAGCGCCGACAGGATCCGCGCCTCGCGGGCGACATCGTGCGCGGACGCCAACAGCTCTCCCAGCGGCGGCCGCCGCAACACCCACTTTCGCCCTTGGGCGTCACGCACCAGGTAGGTCAGGTTCGACTGTCCCAGCCCGATCCGCTCGAAGCTCAGCGGCGCAGTGAACGTGATTCCGAGTTCGCTCGATCCAATCGGCGACCGCGTCCGGATTGATTCCGACAACCGTTGCGTTAGCCACCAATACCGGCTCCGGCGCGGAACATCAGCGCGTTGCCGAGCAACTGACCGCCGTCGATCACCAGGGTCTCGCCGGTTATCCAACTGGCCTCATCGGAGACCAGGAAGGCCACCGCGTCCGCCACGTCGGCCGGCTCACCGATTCGGCCCAGCGCCGTGGACGCCGACAGCGCCTGCTCGTGTTCCTTCCACAGCGCCTCGGCAAGCCGGGTGCGCACCACACCCGGGCAGATCGCGTTGACCCGAACCCGTGGTGAAAGTTCCAGCGCCAGTTGCTTGGTGACGTGGATCAGGGCGGCCTTCGTGGTGTTGTACAGCCCGAGGTTCGCCTCAAATGCCATCCCGCCGATCGACGCGGTGTTGACCACAGCGCCGCCGTGCTCGCCCATCCATCCCTTGACCGCCAGCGATGTCCACAACAGCGGCGCCCACAGGTTGACGTCGAAGATCTTGGCGAAGCGGCCGTGGTCCTGCTCGATCAGCGGTCCGAACGCCGGGTTCGTTCCCGCGTTATTGATCAGGATGTCCAGGCTGCCAAAATGGTTGAGCGTCAGGTCGATACAGCGTTGTGCCGCATCGTCTTCGACCGCATGGGCGGCGACGCCGAGCGCGTTGCCACTGATCTGCGCCGCCGCCGCATCCGCGCTCTCCTGCTTGCGGGAGGTCAGCACGACGTTTGCGCCGGCATCCGCCAGTTTTTGCGCGATCGCCAGCCCGATCCCCCGCGACGCCCCAGTGATGACCGCGGTGCGGCCGGTCAGGTTCAGCGACATCTCAACTCACCTTAGCGACATCGATGGCGGATGGTCGGTGGGAGTACTTGCGCAGTTCCAGACGGGCGATGGCGCGCTTGTGCACCTCGTCCGGGCCATCGGCGAGGCGCAGCGTGCGTAGATGCGCCCACGCCACGGCAAGCGGGAAGTCGTCGGTCACCCCGCCGCCGCCGTGCACTTGGATCGCCCGGTCGACGATCTTCAACGCCACGTTCGGAGCCGCCACCTTGATCGCCGCGATCTCCGTTTGCGCCGCCTTGTTGCCGACCGTGTCCATCAGGTAGGCAGCCTTGAGCGTGAGTAGCCGGATCATCTCGATCTCGATGCGTGCTTCGGCGATCCAGTCTTGGATGTTGGCGTTCTCGCTGATCGGCTTGCCGAAGGTGACGCGGGACTGCGCCCGCTTGCACATCAATTCCAAAGCCCGCTCGGCCATGCCGATTGCGCGCATGCAGTGATGGATGCGGCCGGGCCCGAGGCGTGCCTGGCTGATCGCGAAGCCCTCACCTTCGCCCTTGAGCACGTCCTTGAGTGGCACCCGCACGTCCTTGAAGTCAATTTCGGCGTGGCCCTCACGGTCCTGATACCCGAATACCGGCAACCCGCGCATGACGGTGACGCCGGGGGCGTCGATGGGGACCACCATCATCGACTGCTGCCGGTGCGGGGCAGCTGTCGGGTCCGTCTTACCCATTACGATCATCACCTTGCAGTTCTTGTGTAAGGCGTTGGAGGCGAACCATTTCCGGCCGTTGAGGACGTACTCGTCGCCGTCGCGCACCATCGACAGTTGGACATTCGTGGCGTCCGAGCTGGCGACCCGCGGTTCGGTCATCGCGAACGCGGACGCCATGGTGCCGTCCAGCAGCGGCTTGAGGTACTTCTCCTTGTGCTCGTCACTACCGAATAGGGTCAGCACCTCCATGTTGCCGGTGTCCGGTGCGTTACAGTTGCACGCCTCGGAGGCGAGGTGGCTGTGGCCCATGATCTCGGCGAGCGGTGCGTACTCGAGATTGGTAAGCCCGGGTCCCCACTCGGGGTGCGGGTGGAAGAGGTTCCAGAGTCCCCGTCGACGCGCCTCCGCCTTGAGCTCTTCCACGATCGGCGGCTGGAAGTGCGGGTCGCCGGATTCGCGCATCTGTTCGTCGTAGACGGGCTCGGCGGGGTAGATGTGCGACTCCATGAACTCCAGCAGATCCGCCTGGTATTTCTTGGCGCGATCGGACATTTCGAACACGGACATACGAACTCCTCACGGTACTCGGCAAATTCAGCGGTCTAGGACAGATCTACGTCAAGCAGGCCCCGCTGGTAACGGCGCATGCCGCGCAGCCAACGGTCGTAGTCGGCCGCCTTCTGGCGATACATGTCCAGCACGCCCGGATGCGGAAGGATCAGGAACCGCTCGTCTTCGATCGCCTCAAGGACGATGTCGGCGACCGCGGGCGGCTCCAGCACATCACCCGCAGCGGTGACCGCCCGGGTGGCGAGGCTACCCAGCACGCCGCCGGACTCCTCACCGGAATACAGCAGCTTTGTGTTCACCCCCATCGGGCACAGGCAGCTCACCCGTACCCCTTGATCGCCGTAGGTGATGTTCAGCCACTCGGCGAAGCCGACCGCCGCGTGCTTGGTGACCGAGTAGGTGGCGGAACCGAGTTGGGTGAGCAGTCCGGCCGCCGAGGCGGTGCTCACGAAGTAACCCTCGCCCCGCTCGATCCAGGTGGGGATCAACAGTTGCGCGGCGCGGATGTGAGCGCGCAGGTTGACGTCGATGGATTGGTCCCACTCGAGCTCGGTGACGTCGAGTCCCGCGACTCCGGTGATGCCCGCGTTCGCGAAATACAAGTCCACTGGACCGAATTCGCTGTTCGCGAGATCGACTAGCCGTCGGATCTGAGCCGTGTCCGATACGTCGCCACCGGCGCTGACGGCCGCGCCGGGCCGGTCGGCGTTGATACTTTCCGCCACTGCCCGCGCGGCGTCCGCATCCAGGTCGGCGACGACCACCCGGGCACCCTGCTCTGCCAGTTTCGCGGCGATTGCGCCGCCGATGCCGCCCCCGCCGCCGGTGACAATAGCGACTTTTTGGGCAACCTTCACAAGCGGATCCTCATACTCGTGGGCAAAGACAACGGCCGGCGTGGACTGCTTCCGGTCGCTCGAACTCTAGTTGAATCCGGATCCAAATTCAACTTCGACTTGGCCGGGCATCGCTGGGCCCCGAAGGACGACACTGCGCGGTCAACGGTGGCCGGGAAACCGCAGGGCGTTAGCCCACAGCCGGGTCAAGGTGGACACCAGCAGCTCGAACTCAGGCGGCTCGCCGTCGGCGTCCTCGCTCTCGCCTAGCGTGAACACGCTGTACGCGGACCGACTGACCATGCCCGATAGCGCGCTCGAGGCGATCAACGGATCGACGTCGCGGTCAGCGATCCCGCGCTCCTGCAGGTCGGCGATCCCACGGGCGTTGCGCTGGATGAAGGCTTCCGCACGGCGCTTGCGGAACATGCGGAACTCCGGATCCACCTGCGCGACCTGTTCGAGCAGCCCCATCAGCTTGGCATTTCGACGATATGCCTCGAGGTAAGCCCGATTGCTGGCCTCGAGAACCGCGTACGGATCATCGTCGTCAGCCACCCGGCCCATGCCGGGATGCATCATGTCCCGCTGCGCCTCCTCGAGGACGGCAGCAAAGATCTCCGCCTTGTTGGCGAAGTAGGTGTAGAACGACCCGGTCGCGCACTTGGCCGCCTTGGTGATGTCGGTGAGCTTGCACTCGACGTAGCCGTCCCGCTCGAACACTTTCCGCGCAGCGGCGATTAACGCGGCCCGAGTCCGGGCTCCGCGCACCGTCGCCGGTCGTTGGCGCGACGGCGCCGCGGGCTCGATCGACGGCACCCGCACGTGCGCATCGAAAGTAGTCGCATCCACCTGGTCACTGTATCTGAATCCGACCTCAGATTCGACGCAAAGTTCCGAGTTGTTGAGCTGCCAAGATCGGTCAGTTAGCGGCCGACCGAGTGTAACGTCCGCCGATATGACGACGGCCGACTACGTTGCATCGCTAGCCGAGGGGTTTTCCGGCCAGATCGTGACCCCGGCGGACCGGGGCTACGACGCCGTGCGCAAGATCCACAACGGCCTGATCGACAAGCGGCCCGCACTGATCGCGCGGTGCTTGAACACCGCCGACGTCGTTGACGCCGTCACTACAGCCAGGGACATCGGGCTCGAGGTATCGGTCCGCGGCGGCGGTCACAATGTCGCCGGCAAGGCGGTCACCGAGGGCGGGCTGATGATTGACCTTTCGCTGATGAAGGCGATCCATGTCGATTCGGCCCGACGCACCGTCCGCGCCCAGGGCGGCGTCACGATCCGGGAGCTGGACCGCACGACCGGTGTGTTCGGCCTCGCGACCGCGAGTGGTGTGGTGTCGAGCACGGGAATCGCGGGGCTCATACTCGGAGGCGGCCTGGGCTGGCTGATGGGGCGCTACGGCATGGCGATCGACAACCTCCTCGCTACGGAGGTTGTGCTCGCGTCCGGGGAGGTCGTGACGGCCAGCGACCACGACAACCCAGATCTGTTCTGGGCGCTCCGTGGAGGCGGCGGCAACTTCGGCGTGGTCACCTCGTTCGAGCTGCAGGCGCACCCGGTAGAGAGCGTCCTCAGCGGGCCAGCGTTGTATGTCCTCGACGCGGCGCCCTCGCTGCTTTCGTTTTATCGCGACTTCTGCGCCGACTTGCCTGACGAGCTCGGGACCCAGGCCGCTTTCCTGCACGCGCCCGACGGCTCTGGCACGAAGCTCTGCGGGGTCGCGATCTGCCACTGCGGAACGGACCCCGATCAGGCCGAGGCCGACGTCGGCGCGCTGCGCGGGTTTGGATCCCCCGCCGCAGACATGATTCAGCGGGTGCCTTACCCGGTCGCGAACACCCGCGTTGACTGGCTCTTCAACCCAGGAACGCTCAACTACTGGAAGTCGGCGTTCTTCACCGAGCTCACAGACGCGGCTATTACAGCCCTCGTCCAGGCGTTCGAACGGGCGCCGACTGAGTTGTGCGCCTTAATCATCGAGAACTTCCACGGCGCAGCGACCCGGATCGATCCGAGCAGCACCGCCTACCCGCACCGCGAGCCTGGGCACAACCTGCTGCTCATCTCCCAATGGAGCGACCCAGCGGACACGGACGCGGGCATCGCGTGGGCGCGGGCAACCTTCGAGGCGCTCGCGCCGCACATGGCGGACCGCTCTTACAGCAACTACCTGCCCGCCGACGACCACGGCTGTGTCCGGCAAGCGTACGGCGTCAACTATGAGCGGCTCGTCGAACTCAAGCGACGCTACGACCCGGACAATTTCTTTCGCCTCAACCAGAACATCGACCCCTCCTAAGCCCGGGAGAGAGCCACATCCGTCGCTCGTCGCGCGATCACCGTGCGTAAGGGAAAGACGAGCAGCCGGAAGCTAATTCCCGAGGCCGCCGCCGCCGGCGCCGCAAGCAGGCTCGCCGCCGGTCGCGACACCCCGGACCCGTTACATAAAGCCGGGAACGCCGTGGGCGTGGTGCGCGCGACTACCGGGACAGCCGGGTGATCCAGGCCCGCGAGTCGGCCGGGTCGATCACGTCGTCGAGCTCGAAAGTGGTGGCCGACGTCAGCGCCTTGCCATGCTGGTAGGCCGCCTCGACCAATTTGTCGAACAGGTTCTGGCGTTCGGTCGGATCGGTGACGGCAGCCAGCTCCTTGCTGAATCCCAGTCGCACAGCACCTTCCAGGCCCATCCCGCCGATCTCCCCGGTCGGCCAGGCGACCGTGAACTCCGGGGCGTGGAACGAGCCGCCGGCCATGGCCATCGCCCCCAGCCCGTAACCCTTGCGCAGGATGATCATCCCGAACGGCACCGTCAGCTGAGCGCCGACGATGAACAGCCGGCTGAACCGCCGGACGGCCGCGTGCACTTCGGCATCCGGGCCGACCATGAACCCCGGCGTGTCACACAACGAGATGATCGGCAGCCCAAATGATTCGCACAACATGAGGAAGTCGGCGATCTTATCCGCGGCCTCGGCGTCGATGGCCCCGCCGAGATGATGACTGCTGTTGGCCAGCAATCCGAACGCCGCGCCTTCGACGCGGACGAGCGCGGTGACCACTCCGACTCCGTAGTCGGCCCGCAGTTCCAGGACCGATCCAACGTCGGCCACCGATTCGATCGCGTGGTGCACGTCGTATGCCCGTAACCGGTTCTCCGGCACGACATGCCGCGTCCGCCGCGGATCGGGGGCCGCCCAGTCGTCGAGCTTGCCCTGGAAATACGACAGGTACTGCTTGGCCAGCGACACCGCGTGCGCCTCGTCGCGCGCGACCAGGCCAACTACCCCGTTGCGCCGCTGTACGTCGATGGGCCCGATGTCCTCCGGTCGGTACTCGCCGAGTCCGCCGCCTTCGATCATGGCCGGACCGCCCATGCCGATGTTGGCGTCGGGGGTTGCGATGATCACGTCGCATGTGCCGGCCAAGGCGGCATTGCCGGCGAAGCAACGCCCGGAGACGATCGACACCAACGGCACTTGGCCACTGAGTGCGCCCAGTGTGCGGAAGGTCGGCACATCCAGACCGGCGATGTTGGCGAGGTCGGTGTCACCGGGTCGGCCACCGCCGCCTTCGGCGAACAGCACCACCGGCAGCTTTCTGCGGGCGGCCAGGTCGAAGACCCGGTCGGTTTTGGCGTGGTTGCGCATGCCCTGTGTGCCGGCCAGCACGGTGTAGTCGTAGGACAGCACCACTGTCTCGGCTCCGCCGATTGTCGCTAGCCCGGCCACCAGGCCATCGGCCGGGGTGTTGGCGATCAGGTCGTCCTCGGAACGCCTGCTGCGTTGCGCCGCCAGCGTCAGCGCACCGTACTCGACGAAGCTTCCCGGATCTACCAGGTCGGTGATGTTCTCCCGGGCGGTGCGCCGATTCTGGTTGTGCCGCTTGACAATTGCCTCTTGACGACCCTCGTCGAGGGTGAGCAGGTGACGGCGATGGACCTCGTCCAGATCGGCACGCGCCCGATCCAGATCGAGGTCGCGCATCCCACCCGCACCCTCGGCCTGCGCGCCTGCGCCGGTGCGGGTGAAGACCACCAACGGGTCTCCGGTTCCGACGACTTGCCCCGGCGTCACCAGAGTCCGGACTGTGCATACCGCGTCCGGCGCGGTCAGTACATGCTGCATCTTCATCGCCTCGAGCACGACCAACTGCGCGCCGGCCGCGAACTCGGTGCCTTCCGGTGCTACCTCGACCACGGTGCCGGCCAATTGTGCGCGCAGCACCTCCTCACCCGGATACAGCTCGAGTGGCGCGACTCGAGTCTCATGGCGCCGAGACTGCACAGCACCGACAAGGTCGGGCAGGTTTTCGTCAACGAAGCCTGTGGTGACCGGACCTGAGTGAGTTTGACTGTGCGACAAGATTTCTTGTAAGAATCCGATATTGGTGCGGATCCCCTCGATTCCGAATTCGGCCAGCGCGGTCTGCGCCTTGCGCAGCGCCGCCGAAAACGAAGGTCCGCGCGCCCGGGTGATCACTTTGGCGAGCAGCGAGTCGTAACGCGGGCTCAGCGTCAGTCCGGGGCGGCCAAAGGTGTCGACGCGCACACCGGGTCCACTCGGCGGCGAAAACACCGTGAGGGTGCCCGCCGCCGGTATGACCGACCCGTCAGGTGCAAGAGTCTCCATGTTGACCCGCGTCTGGATCGCGATACCGCGCACCGCAGCGGGCGCACCGATCACTTCCTTGCCGTCGGCGACGATGCCGGCCGGCAATCTCAACTGGTGGAACGATGCGCCGCTGGCGATTCGTAGCTGCACCGCGACCAGGTCGATGCCGGTGACCTCCTCGGTCACGGTGTGCTCCACCTGGATCCGGGGATTGACTTCGAGGAAGACGAACTGCTCACCTACCACCAGAAACTCGACCGTGGCGATTCCGCGGTAGTCGACGTGAGCACACAGCTGAGCCGCGGCCCGGTGTAGGTCACGGCGCAGCGTGGTGGAAATACCTTGCGCCGGGGCGATTTCGACCAGTTTTTGGTAACGCCGCTGAATGCTGCAGTCACGGTCGCCAACGGCCAGCGCGCGAGACGGCGTTGCGACAATCTGAACCTCAATGTGCCGCGCGTTGGCCAGATGCGCCTCGGCGAACAGCGCCGGGTCACCGAAGCCGAGTTGGGCTTCGGCGGCGCACTGCCGGTAGGCGTCGTCAATCTGGTCAGCGCTGCGGACTATTCGCATGCCGCGGCCGCCTCCACCGGCGAGCGCTTTGATCACGATCCCGTCGTCGTGGGCAGCCAAGAAGGCGCGGATGTCCTCGACGCTGCTGGGTCCGTCGGTGGCCGGAAGCACCGGCACTCCGGCGGCGACTGCGGCGCCACGGGCCGACGACTTGTTGCCGAACAGTTCGAGCGCGGCGGCGTCTGGCCCGACGAACGTGTACCCCGCTGTTGCGCAAGCGCGCGCGAATGCCGCCTGCTCGCTGAGGAACCCGTAGCCGGGATGGATCAGCTCGGCGCCGGACTTCTTGGCTGCCGCCAGCATCGCGGCGTGGTCCAGGTAAGCAGCCGGACCGGCGCCGGGCAGGCCGATCGCTTCGTCGGCTGCGTTCACGTGCGGGCTATCGGCGTCGTCCTCGGCGTATACGGCGACCGTGCCGAACTCCAACTCGGTTGCGGTGCGGATGATTCGGAGCGCGATCTCACCACGGTTGGCGATCAGCAGGCGCATCACATCCGGTCCTTCGTCGGGTTGACCATATCGCATCCAGATCACATCATCCGCTACTGCGGTGATGTGACGACGGCTGGGCGGCTCGGCAAACTTCCGTCAAACGCAGCAAACGCAGCCCAGGTAACCAGTAGTTTGCTTGCCAGCGGCGATGTAAAAGGAGTAGAGCCATAAAGCAATACATCTTCGCAGGACTGGCCGCCGCACTGATCGGCGGAGGGCTGATTGGCTCAGCGCCCCCGGCCAGCGCCGGCTGTCAGTACGGAGGGATCGTTGTCAGCAAGTGCGATGGACCTGTCCAGCCTGACGGCACCTGGCAACGTTGCGTGATGTTTGGCTCGACGGGTAGCGGCAGCGGCCTGCCCTACGGCGTAGGCGACACGCGCTGCGATTTGATGAGTCCTGACCAGCACCCTTGGGGCCTCGCCTTCAATGACCCACCGACGCACATCGACGACTGAGCCGGCAACCCTTCGAGAAAAGGAGAGGGCTTATGAAGCAATTCATCACCGGAGGACTGGCTGCCGTCCTGATGGCAGGCGGGCTGATCACCGCGGCACCCCCGGCCAGCGCAGGATGCATAAACCCGGATTGGCCGGGGCGCCCACTTGCACAGATGTGCGACGACCCCGTCACCCCTGACGGCATGTGGCAACGCTGCATGACGTACTACCCGAACGGGATTCGCAATATCGGCGAGACCGACTGCGTCCTGATGAGCGCTGGCGTCCCACCTGCGGGTGACCCCATATTCAGCAACCCACCAACGCACATCGACCCGTAGGGCAGCAATCAACTCACTCCATGAGCTGAGCCGCGACCGTCGCGCCGAGTTCCCAGCACGCCTCCAGGTCGGCTTTGCCCGGCTTGCCCGAGACCACCACGTACTCAGCGGCTTTCACCCACCCCAGGCCGGTCGTGATGGAGTCGACGCCGCGCTCGGCGCCCTCGGTGCCCTCGTTGCCGTGCAGGTACATGCCGAACGGTCGTCCACGAGTGGCGTCCAAGCAGGGGTAGTAACAAACGTCGAAGGCATGCTTGAGGGCGCCGCTCATGTACCCGAGGTTGGCCGGGCTCCCGAGTAGGTAGCCGTCGGCCTCCAGCATGTCGGTCGGTGACACCGCCAGCGCCGGTCGCCGCACGACCTCCACGCCCTCGATCTCGGGATCGGTTGCCCCGGAGACCACCGCCTCGAACATCTCCTGCATGTACGGCGACGGAGTGTGGTGGACGATGAGCAGCTTGGCCAGCAGTTTGGCCTCCTCAGATGGTGCTAGGCTGCGACGTCGATTTGCTATTCAAGATGGCCTGCCACTCGGCGCTGTGCCACGCGTCGGCGGCTGTCATCCGTCCCGCGCAATTATCCACGAACCACCACGCGAATTTAATTTGCGTGGCCCCATTGAGCGCATCTGTAGCGCGTCTTCTCGAACCGCGACGGGGAGGTGATTGCGCCGAGCGCCTCGGCCGCGGTGACGTGGACTTGCGCGTGCGGGAAGTCGGACAGACCGCCGATGTGGTCCAGGTCGAGGTGCGTGACGACGAGGTGGCGGGCGGGTTCATGGTGCCGCAGTTGAGGTGGTGAACTTTCATCGCAGTGTCCTTGCTATCGACCCGTCGGCGCCGGCTTGCTTCGCCTTACAGGGCCGGGGACCAACCTAAGACGATGGCGGGCTACGGGAAATCGCCGACGGCACACACTTGCCCCATCGAGGTATGCGACGGCACCCCTGCTCCCTGCCGTCCCGGCCCCTGCTAAACCGGTGTGCCACGGCACACCCCGCACTGTCAAGTGTGTGCATCAGGCGATTCCGTCCGCCGCATCGCCGCCGTAGTTTCGGGTCAACCGACACCCCGGAAGGGGTTACACCGCAGATGAACCAGGGACCGAGGCTATGGATGAGATCAGCTACTACAGTGGTGACGACCACTGCGCCGCTTGGCATTTCGCGCCTACCGGTGTCCATGTCGGCGTGCTGATCATCGGGGCCGGATTCTCCGGGCTCGGCGCCGCGATCACCCTTCAGAAGGACGGGTACACCGACTTCCTGGTGCTCGAGCGGGGAGATAACGTCGGCGGCACGTGGCGGGTGAACACCTACCCGGGCGCGGCCTGCGATGTGCCTTCGCACCTGTATTCCTTCTCGTTCGCGCCGAACCCCAGTTGGAGCCGTTCGTACTCCAAACAGCCCGAGATTGAGGCCTACATCCAGCGGGTCGCCCGAGAGCACAACGTCCTCGACAGGCATCGGTTCGGAGTCGAAGTTCAGGAGATCCGGTGGAACGAGGACCAGGCGCGGTGGCACGTGAGCACCTCTCAGGGGGAGTTCACGGCGAATTTCGTGGTCTCGGCCGTTGGCCCGCTCACCGAGCCAGCACTGCCGGACATTGACGGCCTCGACGGGTTCGAGGGCGAGATCTTCCACTCCGCCCGCTGGAACCACGACTACGACCTCGCCGGCAAACGGGTCGCGGTCATTGGCACGGGCGCCTCGGCCATCCAGATCGTCCCAGAACTAGCCAAAACCGTGCGGCAACTCCACGTTTATCAACGCACCGCCCCGTGGGTACTTCCCCGTTTCGACCGCGAATACACGACGGTTGAACGCCTAGCCTTCGCACACGTACCCGGCTATCAGCGGGCGATCCGAAGCGCCGTCTACTGGAGTAAGGAAGTCATCGCCTTCGCCTTGACCCACGCACCGAAAATGCTTGTGCCGGTGCAAAAAACCGCCAAACGCCATATCCAGCGCGGTATCACCGATCCCAAGCTGCGTGCGAAGGTCACCCCCCGCTGGCAGATCGGCTGCAAGCGCATCCTGATGTCGAACACCTACTACCCAGCGCTGGCGCACCCGCATGTCGATGTCGTCACAGATGGCATCGCCGCGGTGCGGCCCAACGCCATCGTCACCACCGATGGCATCGTCCGCGAGGTCGACGCCATCGTCGTAGCCACAGGTTTCCACGCCACCGACTCACCGACCAACGAGCGCATCTTCGGGCGGGGCGGGCGCAGCCTCGCCGACACCTGGCAACGGGCCGGCGCGCAGGCGTACAAGGGGTCGACCGTGCACGGCTTCCCCAACATGGTTGTGATGACCGGGCCCGGAACAGGATTGGGTCACACATCGATGGTCTTCATGATCGAGTCGCAGTTGAACTATCTGCGGGATCTGATCCGAACGACCTCCAAACACGGAATCGCGACCATCGAGGTACGCAAGGACGCGCAAAACGCCTACACCGACAAGATCCAACGAGGTTTGCGAAACTCGGTGTGGGAAAACGGCGGATGCTCGAGCTGGTACCGAGACAAGTTCGGCAAGATCACCACCTTGTGGCCAGGTTTCACATTCAACTTCCGTCGGCAGACCCGCACATTCGACCTCAACGCCTACCACGCGATGAGCGCCCGCGAGCTGCCGCCCGTCACCGGGCGATCCGCGGCCGTGGCACCGCACGACTTCGTCGCAGCTTGTCCTGGCTGACGGCGCGTGGGAGGCGTGGAAACCCAAACGGAACGAAGAAGAGTGACGGTCTGGCGGTCTTACGCCGAGATCGTGCAGGCCGCACGCCGTGGCGCGCCGCATTATCGAGGTGGAGCGCCTCGGTGATCACCCGTACGGTAGGTCGCCCGAGCCCTCACCTAGCCGACGGCGGGAGGTGGCGGCGTAGTTCGAGGGCCAGCTCTACCGCGAGCCGTCGCTCGCCTGGCTCATAGCCGAGCAGCTCGGTGGCGCGCGCGATCCGCTTGAGGATCGTGTTGCGGTGGGTGTAGAGGCGGGCAGCGGCGCGGGGTGCGTTCTCGGCCTCCTCGAGATAGACGCGCAGCGTCTCGCGCAGCCGTGCGGCCGCGGGGTCGTCCTCGGCGAGTGGGCCAAGGACGGCCGCAATGAACTCACCCGCCCGACGTGGATCGTGTGCCGCAAGCGCGGTGACCTCGAGTTCTCGGTAGCCCGCCAGACGGCCGGTGGCAGGGTTGCCCAGCAGCAGCCGATGCACGGTGAGCGCGGCCTCGTGGCTGGCGCGAAACCCTTCAATGCCACGTCGGCTTGGGCCGACGGCGGCACGTACGTCGGCCGGTGATCGCCCAATAGCCAACCGGAGATCCTGGATGGCCGGCTCGTCGTGCGTGCCGATCCACGACCACAGTGTGGTCGTGCCGGCCGGAAGGGTCAGCGGCCTTTGGGATCCGGCCGCCTGAGCGAGCAACAGCGCTGCTGACTCCAGTGCGCCGTGGGGCGCGACGGGCGACTCTGTCCACACCACGAGCGCGGTGTGGCTGCGATCCAACTCGTAGCCGAGACGGCGGCTCGCGGTGGTGGGGTCGATCGGGGCGCCGTCGAGGATCAACCGGACCGTTTCGGTTCGCCGCGCGAGCCCGCCACCGATGATGTCTTCGCGTTCGCGCTGGGCCTCCGCCAGCACGCGACCGAGTATCTGGTCGATATAGCGGAAGGCGAGCGACAGCGTCATCTCGGTGACAGCGATCAGCTCGGGCCCTGGCTCGACGATCTTATATGCGCAGGCCAGCCAGCGCTCAAGTCCAACCTGGTGGCCGCGCCGATAACCCTCATAGATTCTGTCCAGGTCGATGCCGCGGCGCACGACGGTACGGGCGGCGTCAAGTGCCTCGGGTGGGACCGCGTCCGATAGCGGGGATTGCGCCTGGCGCGCCACCGCCAGGAATCGCTGCCAGTTGCCGCGGTTGTTCGCGGTGAGCTCGGCCGCGATCGCGGCATCGGCGCCGAACTCTGGGACGACCTGGATCACCGCGGCGTCCATGGCCGCGACCGTCTCCTCGAACTCGAGGGCCAGTCGATCCGCGATCGCGGCCATCAGTTCGAACGTTCGCGCCGTCGGCGCAACCGCCCTCATGTGCAAAAGTGTGCCACCGCACACCTCTGCCAGCGTCAATTGCGCCTAACCAAGCAGCGCGCGCGCCATCACGACCCGCTGAATCTGGTTGGTTCCTTCGTAGATCTGGGTGATCTTCGCGTCGCACACTATCGACACCGCGTCGGGTGTCAGGTCCCTGAGGTCCTTGCCTCCCAGTCCGTGCGGGCCATCGGTAGCAACGGCGCCGCCCCGGCCAGGCCTGCAGGTAGATCTCGATCTGGTAATCGCGGATTGACATGCGGCTAGGGTGCCACGACCCCGCCGCCAATCCGGTGTGTTGCCGCACACTACTCACTGTCTGAAGTGTGCACGGGGCGATTCCGTCCGGTGCGCGCCCGCCGTAGGTTCGCGTTCAGCAGAAACACCTTCGGACTCCGTGAATTCCACCACCAATCGGAGTCACCAGTGAACCTCGAGAACCAACAGGATGCCATCAAGGAGACAGCCATGAAACAACGCAATGTCCGCATGATCGAAACCAACGGCATCAAACTGAAGGTCGTCGTGGAAGGCAGCGGCCCGCTACTGCTGCTGCTGCACGGCTTTCCGCAGAGCGGATACCTGTGGCGCCACCAGATCGACGACTTGGTCGCCGCCGGCTATCAGGTTGCCGTGCCCGATCAACGCGGCTACGGCGGCAGCGACAAACCGGCAGAAGTCGAGGCCTACGATTTGCTGCAGCTGTCCGCCGATGCGGTCGGTATCGCCGATGCACTGGGCCACGAGACGTTCACGCTCGTCACCCACGACTGGGGCGCGATCGTCGGCTGGCACGTCGCGTTGCTGTACCCGCAACGGGTAAACGCGGTGTTCGCGCTGAGCGTGCCACCGACTATTGGGACGCCCGTCGGCGCCCTGACGCGCCAAGAGAATTTCGGCGACAACTTCGTCTACACCGTCTACTTCCAGCAGCCCGGTGTGGCCGAGGCCGAACTGGACGCCGACGTGCGCAAGTCGCTTCGCATGTTGTACTACTCCGTCAGCGGTGACGCACCGGCGTTCGGGTTCATGCGTCCCAAACCGGCCAGCTCAAAGATGCTCGACGGCTTGGTCGACCCTGATCCGCTCCCGAGCTGGCTCACCGAAGAGGATCTCGACCAGTATGTCGAGGACTACAGCGATGGGTTCCGCGGTCCGATCAACTGGTATCGCAGCATCGACCGCGGCATCGGGCTCACCCGCCGTCTGCAGCAGACCAAGATCACGCAGCCGTCCCACTTCATGATCGGCAGCCTGGATCCCATGAACGTGCTTCTCGCGGTTCCCCTGGCCAACTTGGAGCAGAATGCACTCAACTTGCGAGGCAACGTCGTACTCGAAAGTGCCGGCCATTGGCTTCCCATCGAGCGGCCAAACGAAGTCAATGCCGCGTTGCTCGACTTCCTAGCCGGGCTCGAGAGCGCTCCGCGGTCCGCCTGCATCACAAAGGGATGACCGACATGGCCTCAAGGTCCGACGGCTTTGCGCCACCGCTCAATCAGATCGCGTTCTCGGTGGTCGATCTACGACTCACCGAACGCTGGTTTCGTGAAGGCTTCGGCCTGCTACCGGCGGGTGGGAGTCGCGCGTTTATGCGCGGCCCGTTGGCAGCCAATGTGCAGGGCCTACCACGCGCGGCCTCGACCTGCTGGTGGCTGCTCGGCCGAAACTCCTGGTTTCAGCTCGAACTGTTCCAATTCGAGCGCCCAATCGCCCAACTGATGCCCGCGGATTTCCGGCCCAGCGACATCGGCTACACGCGTATCGGAATCTGGGTCGAGAATTTCGACGCCACACTGAAAAAGCTTGCCGGACTTGGCAGCCAGCCGCTGACTGAGCCACAGGGCGAGCGTGGCAGGCGGCGCGCCTGCGTCCGCAACCCCGACGGCGTCTATGTCGAAATCATGGAAGATGACCCGCTGCCGCAATTCAACCGGCGCGGGCGCGTCGACTGCCCGTCGGCGATCCGTTCGGTGACGCTGTCGGTCCCCCAGCTGGCCGATGCTGTAGCGTTTTTCGAGACGGGGATCGGCCTAAAGGCAAGCACCGTGGCCCTTCACACGCCAGACCACGAGGCGTTGTGGGGCCTGGCGGGTGCCACCGCGGAGGGCCGACTGTTCGACGGCGGCGAGGTGCTGATCGAGGTGGTGCAGTACCTCAATCCCGTTGGAAGGCCGCGGCCCGATGACTACCGCCTGTCAGACCAGGGCATTCTCAACATAGCGTTCGGGGCGCGCCGCACGGCGGACTTCCACGCGGTCTATCGACGTGCCGAAACGTTTGGGGCCCAGCCCAATTGCCGACCCGTTAATCTACCCGGGGCCGGCTCGGTGGTTTACATCAACGATCCGCACGGCTTTTCGGTCGAGATATTACGCACGACGCCTGGACTGGCCGACCGGATCTTCGGATTCGAGCCTCGAGCCTCGCATAAGCGACCGGATGCGGATACGCGCCGGATCGAACACCGGACCAAGATCAACGCACCGGCAGACAAGGTGTGGGAAGCGATCACCGATCAAGACAACATGGCCCAATGGATCGGATTCGACCCGATTACCGTGCGCAAGGAAGGCTGGACACAGCGCCACGGCGCCGGGTCCGAACGCCTGATGCAAGGCCCGCGCGGAGTCGGACGGGTCGTGGAGCAAGTGATTGTCACGAGCCCGCAGCAAGGCTTGCGCTACCGCGTCATTGAAGGGTCACCGCTGTCCTGTCACCAGGGCGAGATCACCCTGAGGCAATCGGGCGGGCAGACCGAGTTGGACTGGTCCATCCGCTTTCGGCCCAAGGTCGCCGGCACCGGCGCGCTCTTGCAAAAGGTGTTGCAGGCCCGGTTGCGCGCCATGCTGGACGAACACCTCAAGCCTTACATCGAAAAGTCCTCGGCTGCTGGTGTTTTTGTGACACCGGAATCGGCGAAGACAGACACGACTGTCAGATGAACGCGAATCCACCTGGCCCCCACCATGTCGGGGTGTTGATCATCGGGGAAGGATTTTCCGGGCTCGGCGCCTACCACGCTGTGCACGCCCGCGACCTGTGCACCGCCACTGACATGTACGCGGCTTCAGCATGACTTCGTGCGGGTCGGTGTGTCAGGTATATGCCACGTGGACACGCTCGATTTGGCCCTCGAAGGGGAACGGCGCCTTGTCGTAGTAGTCCAATGACACCGGTGAGCCGAGGCAGACACCGATGTCGAAACAGTCATTGGCGGTGAACAGCAGCGGCGCGCTGACCGGCACCCTGCCCTCGGCGAGGACGTCGGGGCCGACCCGCATGACGACGTCAAGCGGTCCGGCCGGGCGCTGTTCGGCATAGCGGGTTTCCACGACAATGGTGTTCGGCCCGGGCTGCAGCTTGGTGGCCGAGCGAATTTTGGTGCGGGAGATGATGAATAAGTTGTACTCGTAGCACAGGAATCCGTTGTCGAGGTAGCAGGTCAGTCCGCCGGCCACGCCGCCGAGGGCGTAAAGCACCCCGCTGGCGTCGGCGGGCAGGTCGGCTTCGATCGTGACGGTGTTGTTCTTGCTGCCCAGCGCGGGCGCGCAGAACTCGGGAATGCGCGTGATTTCCCCGGGGAACTCCCATTCTCGATACGGCGGTGTGATGCGCAGTTCGGGATGGAAGATGGGCACCCACAAGCCGCCGCCGATCGGGAGCACCGCGTTACGTGCGGCTTCGATGGCGAATAATTCGCGCATCTGCGCGAGCTTTTCGGGCATCTCGGCGGCCAGGTCGCGAGCCTGGCACCAGTCCTCATCGAGGTTGTACAGCTCCCAGCGGTCGTGGTCGGGTGTCCAGTCTTGGATTCCGGGGGGCAATCCCGGCAGCCAGGGCACCCGCGGACCGAACGTCGAGGCCATCCAGCCGTCGTGATAGATGGCCCGACTGCCCATGATTTCGAAGTACTGCGTCTTTTTGCCTCCCGGCGCGGAGCGGTCGGTGAGCGTGCGGGCGAAACTTGCTCCGGCGATCGGGATCTGCGGCACACCGTTGACGATGACGGGGGGCTCGATACCCACGATGTCGTAGATGGTCGGTACGACGTCGTTGCAGTGCAGGAAATGATTCTGCGGCACAGGATCCGGCGCGACTTTGCTGGGCCAGCGGATCGCCAGCGGGTTGCGGGTGCCGCCCAGATGCGATGCAAGCAGTTTCACGCCCTTGTAGGGCGTGCTGCCCGCCCAACCCCAGCCGGAGTGATACTGATTGTCCACCAACGGTGAGCCCAGCACGTCAAGGCCGCCCAGCTGCTCCAGGGCGTCGATGTGCATCCGCGGGGTGGTCGGAATGCCGTTCTGCGCAAGCAGTTCGGCGATGGTGCCGTCCTGTCCCTCGGCCGAAGATCCATTGTCACCCCAGATATACAGAAACAGCGTGTTCTCCCCGTAGCCCAGCCGATCCAACTCATCGACGATCCGGCCCACCTGAACATCGACATGTTCGGCGAACCCGGCGGCCACCTCCATCAGCCGGCGTTGAAACGGCCTCTCGTCCTCCGGGATGTCCTCCCACGCCTTCATCCGCTCGTCGCGCGCGGTGAGCTCACAGTCTTGTGGGATCCAGCCCTTCTCCTTGGCGCGCTCGAAGACTCGCTGGCGGTAGGCATCCCAGCCGTCGTCGAACTTCCCGGCGTAGTGGTCGGCCCACTCCTTCATGATGTGGTGCGGGCCGTGCAGGCAGCCGCTGGCCCAATACATAAAGAACGGCCTATCGGATTGCAGCGCTTTGTGATTGCGCAGCCAGTTGATCGCGTCGTCGGCCAGGTCCTCCGAGAGATGATAGCCCTCCTCGGGCGTTTTCGGCGGCCGCACCACGGTGGTATTGCGAACCAGATGGGGCTCATACTGGGAGGCCTCCCCCGCCAGGAATCCGTAGAAATACTCGAAGCCCAACCCGGTGGGCCAGTCCTCGAATGGACCGGCCGCCGTCGTGTCCTCCGCCGGGGTGTTATGCCACTTGCCCCAGGCGCCCGTGCTGTACCCGTAATCCTTGAGGACCTCGGCCACCAGGGCGCTGCTGCGCGGGATCCTTCCGGCGTAGCCGTCCCAGTCGTTCGCAAGCTCGGCGATCTGCCCGTTGCCGATCTCATGGTGATTGCGCCCCGTGAGCAACGACGCGCGCGTCGGCGAACACATCGCGGTGGTGTGAAACCGGTTATAGCTGATCCCTTCGGCGCAGATCCGGTCCAACGTCGCGGTCCGCACCTCACCGCCGAACGTCGTCGGCAACCCCGGGCCGGCGTCATCGATCAGAACGATCACGATATTCGGCGAATCCTCATGCAGCCTAGGCGGAGTGACACGCTGGGCGTACGTGGACTCCTGCAAAGTTCGCCCGGCGACGCTCGCCGAGGGCGTCGGCGGAAACGGCAGCGTCGCCCCGCCCGGCAGCTTCGGCGCCACCACCCCAACCGTTGCGTCGACATCATTGTTTACGGTGCCATCCGACATGGCTGCTCCCCTGCTCGAAGCGGTGCAAGGCAATGGCCGACGCGGCCAACCCTGACTCACGACGCCCGAACTGACTCCCCACGCGCCCCTCGGGCAGCGCGTTGAACAGCCTGCCAGTGGGCGGTGAGCGCTTGCGGTCAAAGGAGCCAGCGTCGTCACGCCCCAAAGCCGGGACGGTTGTCGCGCAACACAAATAGGCGCGGCGCTGCAGTTAACACTTGCCCACCCAGACGGCCGCTCGCCCACCATTCCAGCTCGACCGGTGGGTCCGAAGTCGTCGGCTGCGTCTAGTCGGCTCGCCGCCCGATCCAGGCCGCTGCGGCTTCGTTCTTGGTCGACCATCGGACCGCGCTCACCACTGGCTCGGCGCTTAGCGTCCGAACCGCGCTCTCCAACCGGACGTCTTGCCGCTC
>CAVRER010000079.1:0-65499 GCA_963720085.1 uncultured Actinomycetota bacterium | reverse complement strand
AAAGCGGAAATTCCGGCTAAGGTCGTCCCGGGGCGGTTTGTAATACGTGGATCGTCGTTTAGGTAAGCAGTCATTCGAGAGGCGGCAATGCCCGGTTACGCGGCCCCATCGACGGAAAATCAGCCAGCTCCCCTGAGCGTATCCAGCACACTGGCGCGATGGGCGGGCATCGGCGTTGTCATCCTATGCGTCGTCGCAGGGTTTCTCTATTTGGGAGGCTGGTTCAATCCGCATGAACTAACACCTGCGCGGTTCGTCAACGGTTTTGAAGAGGTTTTCGGAATCCACTCCGGTTTCCGTCGCAATCATGCCAAAGGCGTGTGCGTCACCGGGTACTTCGACAGCAATGGCCAAGGAGCGCGCCTCTCTAAGGCCGTTGTGTTCCAGACCGGCCGCGTGCCGGTCATCGGCCGCCTCTCGCTCGGCGGCGGCAATCCCTATGTTGGCGATACTCCCGACGCGATCCGTGGCCTGGGACTTCTGTTTCGGTTGGGCGATGGCGAAGAGTGGCGGACGGCGATGATCAATCGTCCGGTGTTTCCGTTCAACACCCCGCAGGCCTTCTACGACAACTTGATTGCTTCGAAACCCGACCCCAACACGCATAAACCCGATACGGAAAAAATGGCGGCGTTCGCGGCCGACAATCCCGAATTTGTGCGGGCGGTAAAAATCATTCAAAGCCATCCAGCGTCGTCCGGTTTCGACAACAGCACTTTCAACGGCCTCAATGCGTTCCGTTTCATCAACGCGGCCGACGTCTCGACGCCGGTTCGATGGTCGATGGTGCCGGTGGATGCGGTTAAGCCTGAAGACCCGGCTCAATCCGCCAATTCCGACAAGAATTATCTCTTCCGCGATTTCATCGCGCGGATTCATAGTGCGCCCGTGCAGTGGCGGCTGATCCTCACGGTTGGGCAACCCGGCGACCCTACCAACGATGCGACGATCCCATGGCCGGAAGATCGGGAGCACGTCGATGCCGGTACGCTGACCCTCGACGAAGTTGAGGCCGAGGCGCCTGGAAACTGTCGCGACATCAACTTCGATCCGTTGGTGTTGCCGGTCGGCATTGCACCGTCCGACGATCCTTTGCTCAGCGCTCGATCGGCAGTTTATTCGCAATCGTTTACAAGACGAGCCGGCGAAACGAAGGAGCCGAGCGCGATCACGCCTTCGGACGTGCAAAAGTGAGCGTCAGGATGACGACGAACCCGCAGCAATTCCCGGTTTCCATGCGGTTTCTTCACTGGTTGATGGCCGCGATGGTGCTGACCATGCTCGGCATTGGTGTCGCCATGGTCGCGTCGCTCGCCGACTACCATTGGCTAGTATCAATCCATCGCCCGGTGGGGATCCTGATTCTGATTTTAGTGGTAATCCGGTACGTGAACCGGCGCTTCAGCACTATGCCTCCTTTTCCCGCGACGATGTCGCCTCAGGAGCGCTCGTTTGCACACGTGTCGGAAATGCTGCTGTACACATTGCTGTTTGTGCAGCCTCTGGTCGGCTGGGGGATGTTATCCGCGGCGCGCTATCCGATCGTACTGTACGGGCCGCTGCATCTTTTTCCCATCCTTCCGCATAGCGTGATGTTGTACGCTGCATTGCGGAAGGCGCACACGGTTCTCGCCTACCTCTTATTCCTCGCGTTCATCGCCCATTTTGGATACGTGCTGTTTCATACGCTGATCCTGCGGGATCGGTTGTTCAGCCGCATGGCGCCTTATAGAGTCCCCGCGCGCTAGCGAGTTTCTGCATAAAATCGCGAGAGGAGATGACTGCAGCGCATCGAGTTCGAGCTGGCTTTGGAATCCCGGTTGCCGCCGGCCTGCCTGTCGCCGGCATCGACGCCTTGGCAGTTCGCCATTGACACCGCGCGGCTATTCGCCAGTATTAGTGGCGATGCGGAGCAAATCCATTACCGGTGTAATTTCAGTGTCCATGACAATCCCGGCAAAGCGAATCTTGCTCGCGATCGTAGTCGGCATCTTCGCTCTTGTCAGTGCGGGATGCATGGGCGATCAGCAGGCAGAGACCCAGAAGTTGGTTCAGCAGCAACAGGACCAGCTCGAGCGGCAGCAACAGGAGATCGAGGCCATCAAGGCAAATCAGAATCAGGGCTACACGCCGGGTGTCGCGACGTCCTCGCAGGGCGGCTGCGACCAAGCGGTCGAGGCGGCCGCGAGCCAGCGCGGTGGCGACAGATTTTCGGCCGGCGACTTCTCTAAGGCACTCGGATACTACCAGGACGCGCTCGCGGCCTGCCCTAACGATGACCGAGCCGAGGTCAACGTGGCGCGCAGCTATGAGGCACTTGGCAACAAAGCCGCTGCCGTGAAGTATTACAGAAAGGCAGCCGACCACAGCGGCCCCACCGTCAGCGACGCCTCCGAGGAGGCCCGCGAGGCGCTGGAACGTATGCAAGCCTCCCGCCTGCCCTGATCTGGACCGGCATCAACCCCGTGTAGACACGAGGTTGGTTCAACTCGTCCCTGTCGTTAGATTCGATGGTGGAGCGGTTCTTCGTTCCGATTTTCCATGGACAACGGCGACAACGAATCTCAGGAATTGCTGGCCTCGCGACCGCGCCGAATTGCAATTCTTACCGCCGGCGGCGACGCTCCCGGCATGAATGCCGCCATTCGCGCCGTGGTCCGCAGCGCCGCCGTCGCCGGAGTCGAGGTGATCGGCTTCAGGCGCGGCTACGAGGGCCTCATCCGCGACCTGGCCGAGCCGCTCGACGGCCGCTCCGTCGCCAACATGATTCAGCGCGGCGGCACTTTCCTTGAGACCTCGCGCTCGCCGGAGTTTCGCACGCCTGCCGCCCGCGGGCTGGCCGCCCGCAATCTGAAACGTCACCAAATCGAGGCGCTCATCGTGGTCGGTGGCGAGGGCTCGATGATCGGCGCGACGCTGTTCGGCACCGAGACCGGCGTCCCGGTCTACGTCATCCCGGCATCGATCGACAACGATATCCCCGGCACAGACTACTCGATCGGCTTCGATACCGCGGTCAACACCGCGCTCGAGGCCATCGACCGCATCCGCGACACGGCATTCGCCTACGAACGGGTCTTTTGCGTCGAGGTGATGGGCCGCGACTCGGGCTTTATCGCAATCGCAGTCGCGCTCGGCGGCGGCGCCGAAGCCGTCATCGTCCCGGAACTGCCGTTCAGCCTCGACGATATCTGCGATCGCGTCGAGGACAGCCATCGACGTGGCAAACGCTCGACCATCGTCGTGGTCTCGGAGGGCCCGCGCACGGGCGGCGTCATCCCGGTCGCCGAGGCCCTGACCGCCCGGCTGGGGGTGCAAGCCCGCGTCGTCGTGCTCGGCCACGTGCAGCGCGGAGGCGCGCCCACTGCCAGGGACCGGCTGCTGGCGAGCCGGATGGGCGCAGGCGCCGTCAAGGCCATCCTCGACGGTGCCGGTCCGTCGCTGATTGGCGAAGAGCGGGGTGCAATCGTTCGCGTCCCGCTGGGCGACGTGGCTAATCGCCGCCGCCCGCTGGACCCGTCCCTGCTAGAGCTCGTCCATCAGCTCTCGACCTGACCCCGCAACCGCACTCTGGCCCGCGCTATCCGCCTCGACCGCGCCCCGGAAATGGTCCGGACGCCTTCCCAGTCCGTATCTATAGATGGCCGATTCAACGCAGCCGCGTCGGGAACCAATGGCACCAGTCGATGGTTAAGAGAGCGCATGGGAATGGTCTCATCGGGGTCGATCTGACTTCCCGGCGGATTCAAGAGATGTCTGAAGGCTTCCAACTGAGTTCCGATGCCACGGTCGAGCGCTTCGTCGGCCTGAACCAGATTCTCCCCAGCCAATACTTTGACGTTTCCGGCGGCCATCGCCTGACTGGCGAACAGCGCCTGATGCTCGCGTTGCTGGCCGACGCGATCAACGTCTATCAGCAGGGTGTGCTGTCGCGGAATACGCGCAAGCGCCTGCTTTTCATCGATGCCCAAGCGATGGATTACCGCCGGCGCGAAGTGCCGCCACGCATTCAGCTTCGATACGGTGTGCGACGCGCTCGGGATCAATTCGAGCGTCCTGCGGCGCCGGATGATGGCGTGGAAGCATGAACTTCGGCGCAACATCGAGACGCGCGCCGCGACGCCTCATCTGAGGCTCAAGATCACGCCGCGCAACAAGCATCTCAGCCAGCGCCGCCGCCGCAGCCGCACACAAGTAGCCGTCCCGGCGTTCTGAAAGGGTGGGCGCACCGGCGTTGGTGACCGATGCGTGCCAACCTAACCCCTAACCCCTTCCCATAGTGGGAAGGGGAACCGGTCATAGGTAAACTCCATCCCGCATCTTGTCTTAGTACTGGGTGCAGGGGTCACCCCTGCCCTCTCGCCAACGCGTCGCAACAATGCGATAAATCTCAACGAACCCCCTCGGAGGATGTTTCCATTTTGAAGAATCCATTCAGTGTCGAAGGCAAGGTTACTATTGTGACCGGCGGCGGAACCGGAATTGGCGAGTCGATCGCCAAGGAATTCGCCCAGCGCGGCGCGCCGGTGCTGATCGCGAGCCGCAAGGTCGAGAACCTCGAGCGCGTGCGCGACGAAATCCGCAAGGCCGGCGGCAAATGCGAGATGACGCAGGTCGACGTCCGCGACGCCGAGCAATGCGACAAGATGGTGGCGGAGGCGGTCACGAAGTTCGGCCGACTCGACGTGCTGATTAACAATCACGGCGCCAGTATCACGACGCCGTCGCTGAATCTCTCGCCCAACGGATGGCGCGCAGTGGTCGGAATCAATCTCGACGGCGTTTTCTTCTGCTCGAAGTCGGCGGCGCGCCAGTTTATCGAGCAGAAGAGCCCCGGCTCGATCGTCAATATCTCGTCGACGGCGGGCGTGCATGGCTCGCCCACGATGCTTCCGTACGGCGCGGCCAAGGCGGGCGTGATCAACTTGACGGTTTCCCAGGCCGGCGAATGGGGCCCGATGGGCATCCGCGTCAACTGTATCGCACCCGGCCCAATCGACACCGAAGGCGCCGCGCCGCGCGTGTGGCCAAATCCGAAGGTCAAGGAGATGGTCGCGCGATCGCGCGCGCTACAACGCTTCGGCCGCGTCGAGGAAATCGCCTACCCATGTATCTTCCTGGCGTCGGATGCGTCGAGCTACGTCACCGGCTCGCTGCTGATAATCGACGGCGGTGAAGGCATGATGCGACTGGGCGGCTAGTTGGACAAACTCCCGCGTCAACCGTAAAAAAGTAAATAATTTTTCGATTCCGTCGAGAGAGGTTGATTTCATATGGCTGATAAGAGCGCTGTCGGTAAAACCGGCAAACCATTCAAGATGCATGTCGATTGGAGCAAGGTGCGTGAGTTCGCACGCGCGATCAAAGACCCGAATCCGCTCTACTTCGACCCGGAACTGGCGAAGAAGGAACTCGGCGGAGTGCCGGTGCCGATCACGTTTCTGCAGACGAGCGCGTTCTGGACCGACGAGACTTCCAGTCCCGGCTTCGGCGGCTTCGACCTACGCCGTATCCTGCACGGCGAGCAGGAGTTCGAGTTCTTCAAGCCTATCTTCGTCGGCGACACTCTGACCGGTGTGACCAAGGTCGCCGACGTGCTCGAGAAAGAAGGCGGCCGCGGCGGCAAGATGACGTTGCTGATCACGGAGACCGAGTACACCAACCAGAAGGGCGAGAAAGTCGCGATTGCGCGCTCGACCCTGATCGAAACAGGACAAGCAGTCAAAGCCTGACTCCAGTGGGTGAAAAAAGATGGCAAAATTAAAATTCGATTCTGTCAAAGTTGGCGACGAGATTCCGAAAATCGAAATCAAAGGCGTCACGCGTCCCGATTTCGTCCGCTACGCCGGTGCCTCAGGCGACTTCGTCCCGCTGCATTACGATCAGACCTTCGTCGAGGCCGCTGGAATCCCGACCGTGTTCGCGCAGGGGATGTTCACGGCGGGCCTGCTCTCTAAGGCCGTCACCGACTACGTCGGGATTGGCAACGTACGCCGCTTCCAGGTGCGATTCGCCACTCGCGTATGGCCGGGCGACGTCGTCACGTGCACCGGCAAGGTCACCAACAAAATCGAGAAGGACGGCGAGAAGCAGATCGAAGGCGACCTGATCGTGCTGAATCAAAAAGGCGAGCCGGCAATCCGCGGCAGCTTCCGCGCGGCGTGCGCGTAGGGGAAGGGTAAATCACTTAATTTAATGCGGAACTCACCATGGGTTCCGGCAGGGGTGACCCCTGCCCAAGAAAGCGTGAAACCCACGGTGAGTTTCACATTTGATTAAGTTCTTTCCTTCGCTCGGAGTCGGCGCGGGGGCCTTTTGGCAAAGTCGGCTTAGTATTATTATGACCGATCGTCACAGTTAACTTCTGGTTTCGGCTGGTCGGTGGGGCGATGGTGCCGATTCGCTACAATGTTCGAAGCCTGCTCGAGAGGCGCGCGACGTCGGTTATGACGATGCTCGGGGTAGCGCTCGTCTCGATGATCTTCGTTATCGTTTTCGGATTTGCCGCGGGACTCAACGAATCGCTGCGCAATGCCGGCGAAGATCGCAACGTGATCGTGATGGCGCGCGGAGTCACCAGCGAGAACGAGAGCTTCGTTCCCCATCCGGCCACCGAGATACTCCAGGTGCGCCCGGAAATCGCCATCAACCAACAGCATCAGGCGCTCCTTTCGCGCGAGAGTATCGCCGGAGTGAATATCAGCAGGAAGGCCGGCGCCAAGGAATTCGCGCTGCTCCGCGGCGTCGATCCGATCGCATACGAAGTGCATCGGAACCTTCATCTGGTGGAAGGGCATTGGCCGGTGCGCGGCAACGCGGAATGGGTGGTCGGGCGAAGGCTGCTGGCTCGCTTCCCATATCTTCAGCCGGGCGCAACTTTCCACTATGGGCATCGCGAATGGAAGATCGTCGGAATCTTTTCCGACAACGATAGCGCCCGCGAATCAGAAGCCTGGACCGACATCGACGATCTGATCAACGACCGTCACTGGGACGCCGGCGGCGCGTCGGCGCTGCACGTGGTGCTGAATCCCGGCAGCGTCAGCGAATTTGCGGATGCGATCAAAGGCGACGGCCGCCTGACGCTCCAGGCCGAAACCGAGACCGAGTACTATGCCGCGCAGGCATCGGTCGCGGGACAACTGCGCATCCTGGGGTTGATCGTGGCAATCGCTCTGGCGATCGGCGCGACCTTCGGCGGCATGAACACGATGTACACGGCCGTGACCCGGCGCGGTCGCGAGATCGGAGTGCTGCGCGTGCTGGGATTCTCGCGCGGCGACATCCTGAGCAGCTTCGTGATCGAGAGCGTCATCCTGGGCGTCACCGGCGGCGTGGCCGGCGTCGTGCTCGCGACCATCGTCGCGTGGGCGACAGGATTGACGAGCCGCACGATGAGCGTAGGTGCCATGTTCTTTTCATATCGGCCAACGGCGGGCGCGATTGCGGCCGGAGTCGTGGCGGCCGCGCTTATCGGCGTGGCAGGCGGGCTGATGCCGGCGCTGCGCGCCTCGCGAATCGGCATCATCAGCGCGCTGAGGGAGGCCTGACGATGGCGGCCAAGCTGCTGACGCTCGCATTTCGCAACATGCGCCGCCAGCTTCGCCGCACGATCCTCACCGGGCTGACCTTCGCAATCGCGGTGTTCCTATGCACGGTGCTGGTCGCAGTGCCGTGGTCGATGGATCGAATCGCCTACAACGCGTCGAAGGGACTTCGCCTGGTGGTGACCGAGCGCAACAGCGGGCGGCTGCCCGCGCGGTACTGCGGTCCAATCAAGACGCTGCCGCACGTGATCGGATGCGCGCCCGAAATCGTGTGGGGAGCCACGTATCGCGATCCCAAGGACCCGATCATCGCTTACGGAATAAATTCCGACATCGCGAGCGTTACTGGCAGCAGCGACTACCAGCCGCCGCCGGACATGATCAAGCAACTGCTGACGGACCGCCGCAACGCGATGGTTGGATACGCGCTGATGCGTGAGCACGGATGGAAACTCGGCGAACCGGTCACGCTGCGCAATCCCAGCAATGCGAAGCTCGCGCTGACCTTCATACCGATAGTCGAGTTTCCGACCGAATATTTGTCGCGCGCGCTTTTGTTCGATCGCAGGATGCTCGATGACGCGGTGAAGAATGTTTACGGCGCGAACATCCAGGACGAGGCTTCATTCATCATGGTGCGGGTCGACACCGCCGGGAACATGGGATTGGTGGCCAACGAAATCGACGAGAATTTCCACAACTCCGACGCGGAAACCGAGACGATGACCGAGTCCGACTCGGTCGCCAACGTCGTCAGCGCAATCGGCAATATCCGCACGATCATCTACAGCTTGTGCATGGTGGTGCTGCTGACGGTGTTGCTGATAGCCGCCAATTCGATGGCGATGATGGTGCGCGACCGAATCAGCGAAGTGGCTGTTATGCGTGCGCTCGGATTCACGGGGGCCCATATTGCGATTCTGCTCTTCAGCGAGGCGGCGCTGATCGGGCTCGCGGGCGCGATTGCAGGTGCGGCGCTCGCGCTCTGGATGTTTGGGCACGGTATCAGACTCGGCGAGATAACCGGGATGATCGGCTATGTCGAGGTGCGTCCGGCAACGGCAGCATTCGCGGTCGCCGGAGCGGTGATGGTGAGCCTCGCGAGCGCGCTAGGCCCGGTGATTCGGGCGATGCGCGTAGCGCCGGCGATGGCATTTCGCGAGGTTGTCTGAGCAGTTTCGGTGCTGGGAACCGCCCTGTGGACGGAATTGTTGAACAATTGTGGATAGTTAGCGATCTATTTCTCTTTTCTGCTTGATAAGCTGAGCAGAATCCGGCAAAGAAGACGAATTAGCGCGGCTGCTCGCTAGGGGTGGGCTATCCCCGGCTGGCTCGGAGGCGCAACATAATCTTAATGGGTGAAGTTCGCCATATCATTATTCATGGGCATTTCTATCAGCCTCCGCGCGAGAGCCCGTGGACCGGTTTGATCAGCCCCGAGTATGGCGCGGTGCCGTTTCAGAACTGGAACGAGCGGATTCTCAGCGAATGCTACACGGCCAATGCGCATGCGCATACGATGTCCGGGCCGGTCGTTCATGTTCGCAACAATTACGAGTCGCTGAGTTTCGATGTCGGGCCGACGCTCGCGGGATGGCTGCAGACGCATGGCAAGACCGCGTATCGCGCGATGACGCGTGGCGACGCGCTGTATGCCGCCAGTCATGGTGGGCATGGCAACGCGATCGCGCAATCGTACAGCCATTCGATTCTGCCGCTGCTGCCGCCGCGCGACCGCGAGTTGCAGATCGCGTGGGGAATCGACGATTTCATCTTCCGGTTCGGGCGCAAGCCGGCCGGGATGTGGCTGCCGGAGTGCGCCGCCGACGACGAGACTCTCGCGTCGGTCGCGGCGGCGGGAATCCAGTTTGTCATTCTCGCGTCGGATCAGGGCAGGTTCGGCGGCCCGGGCGCCGAGTCGCGCGGTGCGGGACCGTTCCAGTGGCGCAGCGGCGATTTGAATCTGGCGGTGTTTCGATTCGACCGCGAGTTGTCCAACACCGTCTCTTTCGGCGAAGGCTTGGCCGACGGCGCGCGGCTTGCGGAATGGATGGCGGACACGGCGCTCCAGCTGGAGCCCGGAGCCGCGATGATGATTGCGACCGACGGCGAGACTTTCGGGCATCACAATAAACAGGGCGCCTCCGAGCTGGCGCGCGCGCTGATCGCCCTCGAAAATCGCGACGACGTGATTGTAACGAACTGCGCGGACTACCTCGCCACGCATCCGGCTGTTGGATCGTTCGAGATTGCAGGGGCCACGTCGTGGAGCTGTCCGCATGGCGTCGAGCGATGGCGCGCGAACTGCGGGTGTCGCAACGATGCGAGCACGTCGCAGGAATGGCGCGCGCCGTTTCGCGCCGCGATGGATTTTGTGAAGTACCATGCCGAGGCGACCTATGACCGTTTCGCGCCGGCGCTGGTGAAAGACCCCGGCGCGATCCTGCGCAGCGGGATCCGCTTGCTGATCGATACGAATCCCGCCGTCCATGACGAGATTTTCAAGCGCTTCGGCGTTGCCGACGAGGTTAATCGCGAGGCGCTGCTCCGGATGCTCGAGATGGAGCGTGCGGGGCAGGCGGCGCTGACCAGCTGCGCGTGGTTCTTCGACGATTTCGGCGGGCTGGAGGGGCGCGTCGCGCTCCGATGGGCGGCGCGCGCGGTCGAGCTGGCCGGGGAGCATTCGGCAAGCGTCGAAAACGAGCTGCTCGAGCGGCTGCGCGGAATCAATTCGAACCGGCGCGAGAATGGCGACGCCGCGACTCTGTACCTCAGCCTGAAAACGCGCGAAGCTCGCGGTCGCGTGTAGCCACAAGCAAGCACGCAAATTTTATCGACAGGTGTAGGCCGATGGCTTCGACCGAAGCGACTCATATCGACTCGACGCTGACCGAATCCCGCAAGTTTCCGCCGCCCGCCGAGTTCAGCGCGCGTGCCTGGGTAAAAAATCTCGACGAATACAAAGCGCTGTGTAAGCGCGCTGACGACGATCCCGACGCGTTCTGGGCCGAGTGCGCGCGCAACCTGCATTGGTTCAAGCCGTTCGGCAAAACGCTCGAATGGAACTTCCCGTTTGCGAAATGGTTCGTCGGCGGCACGATCAACGCGTCGTACAATTGCCTCGACCGCCATCTCGACGGACCGCGCCGCAACAAGGCCGCGCTGATTTGGGAAGGCGAGCCGGGCGACTCGCGCGTGCTGACCTACCAGATGCTCGCCGACGAAGTTGGCCGATGCGCCAACGCGCTCAAGAGCCTCGGCGTGAAGGACGGCGACCGCGTCGCGATCTACATGCCGCTGGTGCCGGAGGCGGCGATCGCGATGCTCGCGTGCGCGCGGATCGGCGCGATTCATTCGGTGGTCTTCGGCGGCTTCTCGTCGGAGGCGCTGGCCGATCGGATCAACGACGCGGAAGCGAAGGTCTGTATCACCGCGGACGGCGGATGGCGTCGCGGGCAGGTCGTCGAGCTCAAGCAGAATGTCGATGACGCGCTGAAGAAGTGCCGATCGATCCAGAAAGTGCTCGTGCTCAAGCGCGTCGGCAACAAGGTCGAGATGCGCAAAGGGCGCGACGTGTGGTGGGACGAGCTGGTGGACGCGCAAAGTTCGAAGTGCGAGGCCGCGCAGCTCGACAGCGAGCATCCGCTGTACACGCTCTACACCAGCGGCACGACCGGCAAGCCCAAGGGCGTCGTGCATACGACGGGCGGATACCTGACCCACGTGCTGATGACGATGCGCTGGGTGTTCGACCTGAAAGACGACGACATCTACTGGTGCACCGCCGATATCGGCTGGGTCACGGGCCACAGCTACACCGTGTACGGGCCGCTGGCGGCGGGCGCGACGGTCGTCATGTACGAAGGCGCGCCGAACTTTCCCGAGAACGATCGCTTCTGGCAGGTAATCGAGAAGTACAGCGTCAGCATCTTCTACACCGCGCCCACGGCGATTCGGACGTTCATCAAGTGGGGCGACTCGTGGGTGAAGAAGCATGACCTGTCGAGCCTGCGGCTGCTCGGCTCGGTCGGCGAGCCGATCAATCCCGAGGCGTGGATGTGGTATCGCAAAGTGATCGGCGGCGAGCGATGTCCGATCGTCGATACCTGGTGGCAGACCGAGACCGGCGGAATCATGATCAGCCCGATGCCCGGCGCGATCGCCACCAAGCCGGGCTCCGCGACGCTGCCGCTGCCGGGAATCGCGGCCGACGTCGTCACGCGCGACGGCAAGAGCGTCGGCGCCAATCAGGGCGGCCTGCTGATCGTGCGCAAGCCGTGGCCCGGGATGCTGCGGACGATCTACCGCGACCCCGAGCGCTACAAGAGCAATTATTTCGCGCAGATCGACGGCGCTTACTTCACCGGCGACGGCGCGCGTCGCGACCAGGACGGCTACCTCTGGATCATGGGGCGCGTCGACGACGTGATCAACGTGTCGGGCCATCGGCTTGGGCACGATGGAGATCGAAAGCGCGCTCGTCTCGCACCTGACCGTCGCCGAGGCGGCGTGCGTCGGGCGTCCCGACGAGATGAAAGGGCAGGCCGTGGTCGCATTCGTCACGCTCGAGGGCGGGCGCAAGGGCGACGACAAGCTGCGCGAGGAGTTGCGCGCGCACGTGGTCAAGGAGATCGGCGCGCTGGCGCGTCCCGACGATATCCGATTCACCGAAGCGCTGCCGAAAACGCGCAGCGGCAAGATCATGCGGCGGCTGCTGCGTCAGATAGCGTCGGGCGACGAGACGCTCGGCGATACGACGACGCTCGAGGATCTGTCGGTGCTGTCGAAGCTCCGCGACGACGAGGAGTGATCCTGGCCCTCACCTGCCCGCAGGAGTGATTTAGCCCTCCCTTGCCGGAGGGTGGGCTTAACCTCTCCTTGTCCGAGGAGAGGTCGGCGCGCGCCGCAGGAGCGCGATGGGAGAGGTGCAACGCCGGCCGTCGCGGCAACGCTTGGCTGCCAGTCGCAGGATGTAGGATGGCGGCGCCGCTGCCGATTTTGGCCCACTTTCTGAGACAGCGGTTAGACGAGTTGGCGTGAGCGCCCGTCCCGCTGCACCCTCTCCCGGCGACACCGCTTTTCAAGCGGCTTACGCCGACCTCTCCTCGGACAAGGAGAGGTCAGGATATCGTAATTGCTCCGCGGCAGAGTTTGATCTAACCTCTCCTTGTCCGAGGAGAGGTCGGCGCGCGCCTCAGGAGCGCGACGGGAGAGGTACAACGCTGGCCGTCGCGGCAACGCTTGGCTGCCAGTCGCAAAATGTCGGATCGTGGCGCCGCTGCCTGATTTCGGCCCACTGTTTCTGAGAGGCGGTTAGAGTTGGCGTGAGCGCCCGGTCTGGCCCTGCATCCCGGCGACACCGCTTTTCAAGCGGCTTACGCCGACCTCTCCTCGGACAAGGAGAGGTTAGAATGACTATCTTTTCGATCAGTTACTCTGCAAATGACTTGCTAATTCCGTAACTCGCGCCGGGTCCACAATGACTATTGCCGCGGCGCCGACTGCGAACATGATCGCGAAGCCCGCCATCAGGCGCAGATAGAATGCCGGCTGATGGCTGGATTGCGCGACCGCGGACTTGAAGATGGCGTTGACTGCGTGCGCCAGCGTAAGGCCGATTACCGCGTCGCGCGCGGCGCTGGTGCCGGAGTTAACGAAAGTCGCCAGCGTCACGGAGATCGCCGTGACGTCGACCACTCCGCTGATCGCGGAGACCACCATCTGGCCGCCGTACCCGACGTATTGCTTTGGCGACGCGGGTAACCAGCAGCACGACTGTGAAGACGACGCCGAATTCGAGCGCGGGGCCGATAGAAAATGGATTGCGGAAGGTGGAATCCACCACCGCGGAGCCCTTCTCTTTCGCAGCCGCAGGCGCGAGCAGCAGCGCGGCGGCGAACCGGCGAGCGTCATCGCGGCGAAAGCCGGGAATGGCGCGATCGCCAGCGTCGGACTGACGACGGCGACGATCAGCAGCGTGCGCGGAAACAGTATTGAATTGGCTATTAGCGAGTAACGCGCCGCCGGTACCGCAGACTCCGGCGCCTCGGCCACCGCGTGCGAGACGCCCGGTGGTGTAAGCAGTCGTCGAGGCTATCGCGCCGACTATTGCAGTGAGTAATGCGCCGCGCTCGCTGCCGGTAAACTTGGTCAGGAAGTAACCTACATACGAAACGCCGGAGACCAGGATTACGAATAGCCAGATCTCGCGCGGCTCGAAAAAATCCGAACGGTCCGTAGCTGCCGCTCGGCAGCAGGGGGTAGATGATGAAAATCAGGCCGAGAAAAGCTCAGCGTGTCGATGTATTCGCGGTCGGAGATCGCGTCGCGCACGAAATGGCGGAGCTGATCGCGCTCGGCCAGGATCGCCGCCAGCACGATTCCGAGTCCCGGCGCCGAACTGACGGTCGGCGGTCAGGCACAGGCCCGCCAGTGCGAAGGTCGCCACCGCCGCGAGCTCGGTGGTGATTCCGTTGCGCTCGCGGATGCTGCGCGCGCATCACGAGCACGGCGCCGATCGTGCCGGCGAACAATGCGATGGCGACCGCCGCGTTGCCGGAATGGCCGGCGATCGCGCCGAGCAGCGCGATTATCAGGAAATCGCGCATCCCGGGACGCGGCGGATCGTCGGGGCCGGGCTCGCGCGTGCGGCCGACCAGGAATCCGATCGCCAGCGCGAGCAGAAATCCGAGGGCGGGTGAGTTGGAGCCGGTAAGATCGGGCATCGAGAGGAGGATGTTACCGGAATGTTACGACGAATGCTTGCCCGTATTGGTGCGGAAGGGGGCCGTATGGTTCCCTCGCCCGTTCGTCGGGAGAGGGTTAGGGTGAGGGACATTTGTGCGGCGCGGTTGTCTGTTGCGCCGCACATCCGGAATCTTCGGCAAATTTTGTCCCTCACCCGCGTCGGGGCGCGGACTCTCCCCTCAGAGGGCGAGGCAATTGGAGGAACCCGTCCGATATCGTCCATAAACAACCGCCTTGCTGACACCTTGGCCGGCGGTGGTATCTTGCTCACGTGAAGTGGGCGCGTGCCCACTTTTTTGTTGGTGTCGCAAAAAAGGGTTCGCGACATAGATCCGGCGGCAGACGGCCGCAGCGAGCGGAAGGTGAGAGCAGATGAACGCCCTGACGCTTCATCCGACCGCGGAAAAGGTGGTCGAGCTGCTCGAGCCGCATATCGAACGCCAGGGTTACGAGCTGGTTTCGGTGGATTTTCGCAAGGGCACGCGAAATTCGCTGCTGCGGCTGCTGGTCGACAAGCCGGGCGGCGGAATCGCGCTGAGCGACCTGGAGAAGTTGAGCCCGACGCTCGGCGATTTGCTCGACGTGTACGACCCGGTCGAAGGGCGCTACACGCTGGAGGTTGCGTCGCCGGGCGTCAACCGCCCGTTGCGCAAGCTCGAGCATTTCGAGGCGGTCAAGGGCGAGCGGGTCAAGGTGCGGACGCATCGCGCGCGCGACGGGCAGAAGTCGTTCGTCGGCAGGCTGGTGGCGGTCGGTGAAAGTGGAATCGAGCTTGACGACGAGACCAGTCGCAAGCGGCAGGCGATTGGTTTCGACGAGATGTCTGGAGCGAATTACGAGTATGACTTTGACAAGTAGATGCATCGGCTCCCGATTGCGCGGAGCGGCACGAATAAAATTGGCGCGCAACTCGTGCGCCCCGGGGAGGCGGTATGCAGGTCGATCTGAACCGGGTAATCGAGCAGGTCAGCAAGGAAAAAGGCATCGACAAAACGATCGTGATCAACGCGGTCGAAGAGATGATGCATTCGGCGGCGCGGCGCACGTTCGGGCCGGACCGCAATATCGAGTCGCGGTTCAATCCGGAACTCGGCGAAATCGAGCTGTTCGAGATAAAGACCGTGGTCGAGAAGGTCGCCAACGCGGCGGCCGAGGCCGACGTGGCCGAGGCGCGCGCGAAATACGATCCCGAGGCGGAAGTCGGCGACGAGATCCTGATCAAGCTCGACACCGCGACGATGGGCCGAATCGCGGCGCAGGCGGCCAAGCAGAATCTCATCCAGCATATTCGCGACGCCGAGCGCAAACAGATCTTCAACGAGTTCAAGGATCGCAAGCAGGAAGTCGTGTCGGGAATCGTGCAGCGCTTCGAGCGCAAGAACATGATCGTCAACCTCGGACGCACCGAGGCGATCCTGCCCGAGAAGGAGCAGATTCCGCACGAGCGCTATCGCCAGGGCGATCGCATCCGCGCGCTGATCCTGGACGTCGATCTGTCGGAGAAGGGACTTTCGATCGTGCTCTCGCGCACCTCGAACGACTTCCTGATGAAGCTGTTCGAGCAGGAAGTGCCGGAAATCTACGAGGGTATCGTCGAGATTCGGCAGAGCGCGCGCGAGCCGGGCGGACGCGCCAAGGTCGCGGTGTACTCCAAGGATTCGGACGTCGATCCGGTCGGCGCGTGCGTCGGGATGAAGGGCACGCGCGTGCAATCTGTGGTGCAGGAGCTGCGCGGCGAGAAGATCGATATCGTGCCGTGGACCGACGACCAGGCCGAGCTGGTCTGCCGCGCGCTGGCGCCGGCGAAAGTGTCGAAGGTGATAATCGACGAGGACGAGCATGCGATGGAGGTGATCGTCCCCGACGATCAACTGTCGCTGGCAATCGGCAAGCGCGGCCAGAACGTGCGCCTGGCTCATCGCCTGACCGGATGGAAGCTCGACGTGCGCAGCGAGGCGGAGGCCGAGGAAGAGGCTCGCTCGGCGCGCGCGTCGCTCAACGCGATTCCGGGAATCGGCGATATCAACGCGGAACTGCTCTACCAGTGGGGATTCCGCTCGGCGGAGCAACTGTCGGAGGCGGATGAGACCGCGTTCGACGTCGAGGGAATCAGCGCCGAGCGCGCGACCCAGATAATCAACGCGGCGCGCGAGCACGTCGCGAACAAGAAGGCCGCCGCAGCGGAAAAGGCCGCAGCTGCCGCCGAGGCGGCAGAGGCGGCTGCGGTGGAAGCCGCGGCGGCGTCCGCGGAAGAAGCGGTGGCGACAGAAGCGGAAGGTGCGGAGGCGGCTGGCGACACGATTGCCGAGGTTTCCGCGCCGGCTGCAACCACTGAAGACGCGGGAGAAAAATAAATAGCAACGTCGCCCGAGCGTACCTGTATCGGATGTATGAAGAAGGATGCGAAGGCATCGATGGTGCGAATCGCGATCGTCAATGGGCATGCGGAAGTGGATTTCGAAACGCGGCAGACCGGGCGCGGAGGATATTTGCATCCGACGGCGGAATGCGTCGAGCGGTTCGTCGGTTCAAAAGTTAAGGAATTTCGGGCGCTCCGTCGAAAAATAGAACGTCCCGAGCGCGACCAAATAGCGGCGGCAATTAAACTGCGACTGGATAGAAACTCAAAGGTCGAATAGTATAACTCGGATGGCGCGAAAGCGGATCAAAACTCTTGCTAGTGAATGGGGATTCCCGGTCGAGGATTTACTCGCCGGATGCGCCCGCCTCAAGCTCGGGCATACGCAGTCCGAGTCGAGTCTTCTCTCGCCCGAAGAGGCGGACCGGCTGAAGGCCGACCTCGACGATCAGGCGCATCGCGCGACGATCCTGCGCCGCGAAACCGTGCTCGAAACGAGCAGCGGAAAAATCCTGGAAAAGCGCCTCAACGCCACCGTGATGCGTCGGCGTCATGCCGAGGGCGGCCAGCCTGCCGGCGGTGCGGACACGCCTTTCCATTTTGAAGTCGAAGAAAGCCGCGACGATTCGTTCGGGGCGCCGTTTCTCGGCGACTCAACCGCGGAGACCGAGACTCCGGTCATGTTCGACTCGGGGCATCACGCGGAGGCGCCAGTTGTCGAGCCGCATCGCGTGCCCGAGCCAATCGTCGTCAAGCCGGAGCCCGAAATCGAGGAGATTGGCGAGGCCGACTACGAGGCTCATCCGCCCGAGGCTGCCGTCCATATTAAGGATGAGGAACCCGAGCTCGAGCCCGAACGTGAGATCGCTACTCCTGAGCCGGAACGCGAGCAAGTCGTGGCAGAGGCGGCATCCGCGCCCGAAGCTGTTCCGGCATCGCCGGCGGCGCCGTCGTCGCGGTTCGGTTATCGCACCGATCGCGTGCGCCCGGCGGATACTGCGGAGCGTGGCTCCATCAACCTAACGCGCGGCTCGCAGACGGGGCCGACGCTCGACGACGGACAGAAGGGACCGAAGGTCCTTGGCAAGATCGATCTGCGGCCGAAAGCGCCGCCACCGCGTCCCGCGTCGCCTGGTTCGCGTGCGCCAGCGGGCGCGCCGAGTGCGCGGCCGGGACTCACGGGACGCTTCGCGCCACAACCGCAGCAACAGCCGTCGCAGCCGGCGGACGGGATGCCGCAGCTTCCGCCCGATCAAGTGGCCAAGCCCGGCGGCGGCCGTGGAATCAAGAAAAAGAAAGTCGTCAAGAAAGGTAGCACCGATCTCGCCGCCGAGCGCGAGATGCGCGGGCTGCGCGTCCCGAAGAAACGGCGCGCGCTGCCCGGCAAGGAACAGCGCAAGACCGAAATCACCACGCCCAAGGCCTCGAAACGCGTCGTGCGAATTACCGAGGGCGTCACGGTCGGCGACCTCGGGCGCTCGATGGGCGTC
The DNA here is from genome assembly GCA_963720085.1 of uncultured Actinomycetota bacterium. Taxonomy (GTDB): domain Bacteria; phylum Actinomycetota; class Actinomycetes; order Mycobacteriales; family Mycobacteriaceae; genus Mycobacterium. The sequence goes on along the minus strand of CAVRER010000079.1, from coordinate 47,356 downwards.
AAGGCTGGCGATCTGATCAAGAAATTGATGGAACTCGGCCAGATGGCGACGCTGAACCAGGTGCTCGACGTCGACACCGCCACGGTGCTCGCGGGCGAGTTCGGTTACAGCGTCGAGAATGTTTCGTTCGACGCCGAGCAGGTTATCGAAGAGACGCCCGAGGAAGCCGTCGTCGGCGAGAGCGTCACGCGGCCGCCGGTCGTCACCGTGATGGGCCACGTCGATCACGGCAAGACCTCGCTGCTCGACGCGATTCGCCACACCAACGTGACGGCGCGCGAGTTCGGCGGAATCACCCAGCATATCGGCGCGTACACCGTCGAGGCGAACGGGCGGAAGATTGCGTTCGTCGACACTCCCGGCCATGAGGCGTTCACTGCGATGCGCGCGCGCGGCGCCAAGGTCACGGACATCGTCGTGCTGGTGGTCGCGGCCAACGAAGGCGTGATGCCGCAGACGCAGGAGGCGATCAATCACGCGCGCGCCGCCAACGTTCCGATAATCGTCGCAATCAACAAGATCGATCTGCCCGACGCTAACCTCGACAACGTCAAGCAGCGCCTGACGCAGGTCGGCCTGGTGCCCGAAGACTACGGCGGCGACACGATCACCGTGCCGGTCTCAGCCCGCACCGGCGAGGGAATCGACAAGCTGCTCGAGATGATCCTGCTGCAGGCCGACGTGATGGAGCTGAAGGCGAATCCGTCGCGCGCCGCGCGCGGCACGATTATCGAATCGCAGCTCGACCGCGGCCGCGGCCCGGTCGCCACCGTGCTGATCCAGGAAGGCACGCTGCATCAGGGCGATCCGTTCGTGAGCGGAACCTCGTACGGCCGCGTGCGCGCGATGCAAGATCATCTCGGCCAGCGCCTTACCGAGGCGGGGCCGTCGACGCCGGTCGAAATTTTCGGCCTCTCGACCGTGCCTGAGCCGGGCACCGTGTTCACCGCGGTGGTCGAGGAATCGAAGGCGCGGCAGGTCGCCGAGTATCGGCGCGGCAAGCAGCGCGAAGGCGAACTCGCCAAGACCAGCCGCATCTCGCTCGAAGATTTGAGCCAGCGGATGGCGGCGGGCGAGGTCAAGGAACTCAAAGTTATTCTCAAGGGCGACGTGCAAGGATCGGTCGAGGCGCTGGCCGACGCGCTCGCGCGGCTCTCCACCGAGGAAGTCAAGCTCGAAGTGATCCACGCCTCGGCGGGCGCGATCTCGGAGACCGACGTGACGCTCGCGTCGGCTTCCAAAGCCATCATTCTCGGTTTCAATATCCGTCCCGAGCCGAAGGCCGCCAACCTGGCGGAGAAAGAAGGCGTCGAGATTCGCCTCTACACGGTCATCTACGAAGCGATCAACGACATGCGCGAGGCGATGGAAGGTCTGCTCGCGCCGACTTACCGCGAAAAGGCGCTCGGACGCGCCGAAGTCCGCAAAATTTTCAACGTGCCCGGCGCCACCGTCGCGGGATGTATGGTCGTCGAAGGCAAGATTGTGCGCAGCGCTCGCGCGCGGCTGGTGCGCGACGGCCGGCCGGTGTGGGAGGGCAAGCTCGCCACGCTCAAGCGCTTCAAGGACGACGCGCGCGAAGTCGCACAGGGCTACGAATGCGGTATCGCGCTCGAAAATTTCAACGACGTGAAACCCGACGACATAATCGAAGCGTTCGAGATGGAAGCGATTCTGCGCAAGCTCACCGCGCCAAGTCCCCAGACGGTGCGCGGCCAGGCGGCGGTCGAAAAGCAGCTTCAGCCTTAGAGTGTGTGCTTGCTGGTCGTTCCGGGCGCGCGGCGCGCGCGTCGGCGGAAGGGGCGTATCATCATGGTTATCGGCGTCATGCGGCTGACCCTGTTTCTGCCGGAGAATCATTCGCTCAAGGGCAAACGGCAGGTGCTGCGCGCAATCAAGGATCGCGTCCGCAACAAGTTCAACGTCTCGATCGCCGAGTCCGACAACCACGACCTGTGGCAGCGCGCCGAGTTGGGTATCGCGCAGGTCGGCAGCGATCGCGCGTTCGTGGACAAGGCGCTGCGCGAGGTCGTGAACTTTATCGATTCGCTGGGGCTGGTCCCGCTCGGCGAAGAGCAGCTCGAAATTATCAACTACTGACACGGGTGAAAGTCATTGCCTGAAGGCCGAAGACCGGAGCGCGTCGCCGAAGCTGTCCGGCCATGATGCCGATCTGGAACGCCGCCATATATAGCCCGGATGCCCCGTCCGGGTCGTCGGCTCCGGCGCGCATCGCCGCGGCTTGCAGCATCGGCGATACCGCATTGGCGGTGGCGCCCCAGAACGCGATCGCAGCGATCCCGATCACGATGCTCGCCACCGTGGGCGCACCATGGAACGTCAGCGCGATTAGCACCAGAAACGTCAGCCACAGCGCGGCCATGCAGCTGATTACCGCCGCTCTGGGCCGATGGTCCGACGGTCGCGCTACCAAAGGCATCGCCAACAGGCCCGCGACGCCGTAGGCGGCCAACAACCAGGCCAGATCCGGCCCGCGCACCCCGACGACGTCACGGATGATCACCGCGATGAAGGTGTAGGAGATGTAGTGGCCGGTGACCGCGACCATCGTCAGCAAGCTCACGATGACTAGCCGCCGATTGCGGTGATGCCGGGCGCCCCGGCCGACGCCGGCCAGCTGCTCCTCGGTCAACGCCAGCACCGGCAGCACAGCCCAGGCCGCCACGGTGACCACGGCGGCCACCGCGGCCACCGCGGCGACGGCAACCCGCCAGCCCCACAGCAAGCTCATCGCCGCCGTGACCGGGCTGCCCACCACCACCGCCAGGCTGATGCCGACATAAATCACCGTTGTCGCGCGTCCGGAGTGGCTGGCCGGAACCAGCCGGGTGGCGATCGGCGCGATGACCGACAACATCAGGCCGTGCGTGATCGCCGAGAGCACTCGGCCACCGGCCAGCACGACGAAGTTGGGCGCCGCCGCCGAGATGAGCTGGGAGGCGGTCAGGCACGCCAAAGACAACAGCAGCGCCCGCCGTCGCGGCCAGTGGGCGGTCCAACGGACCAGCGGAATCGTGGTTAGGGCTGCCACCAGCGCATACCAAGCCAGCAGTGTGCCGACCACCGGAACGCTGACGTGCAGACCGCGGGCGATCGCCGGCAGCGCACCCACCGGCAGGATTTCGGCGGTGACGTAGATGAAGGCCGCCGCGGCCAGCACCGCCAACTGCACCGCAATCCGCGGCGTCCACGGTCCGCCAAGAGCGACCCGGCTTTCGTCGATGGCGGCCCGCGATGGGGGGTCATTCCACCAGCGGCGCGAACGCGCTGCTCCGTCGGCACGGGCTGGCCCCACGGCCCCTACTCAACCATGCAATGCGCTGATCAGGTTAACCATCAGGAGCGGACGAGTCGCGCGATGGCGGCGGAGGCCTCGGCGAGCTTCTCCTCGGCATCGGTGCCGCCCTCGGCGACCGCACGGCTGACGCAGTGTCCGAGGTGCTCGTCGAGCAGGTTGAGCGCTACCGACCGCAGTGCGTTGTTGGCGGCGCTGATCTGGGTAAGGACGTCGATGCAGTATTTGTCGTCTTCGATCATCTTGGCGATGCCCCGCACCTGCCCCTCGATGCGCCGCAGTCGTTTGGCGTAGTTGTCCTTCTGCGACGAGTATCCGCGTGCGGGTGTCATTTGTTCTCCAGCATCTTGGCTAGGCCTCCCCGGGCCGTCGTGACGACGTCGGTGTTGAGACCATTGTCAATCTCGGGTTGAGCCTTCTCGACGCCGCCCCCGTGATTCGGCTTCCTGCCAGCATATCCGATACCCCACCGGGGTATCTAAATGATTTTGGGCCGACCTGGCAGCTCGCGCATACTTGGATGATGCCGCAAACCACCGATCCGTCGCCCGCCGTCGACATCAAGCCCCGCAGTCGTGAGGTCACCGACGGCCTGGAAAAGGCCGCCGCGCGCGGCATGCTACGGGCGGTAGGCATGGACGACGACGACTTCGCCAAGCCGCAGATCGGAGTGGCGTCGTCGTGGAATGAGATCACGCCCTGCAACCTGTCATTGGACCGATTGGCCAAGGCCGTCAAGGAGGGCGTGTTCGCTGCGGGTGGCTATCCGCTGGAGTTCGGCACGATTTCAGTGTCCGACGGTATCTCGATGGGCCACGAGGGCATGCACTTCTCCTTGGTGTCGCGCGAGGTGATCGCCGACAGCGTGGAAACCGTCATGCAGGCTGAGCGATTCGATGGTTCGGTATTGCTGGCCGGGTGCGACAAGTCGCTGCCCGGCATGCTGATGGCCGCGGCGAGACTGGATCTGGCGGCGGTGTTCCTCTACGCGGGCACAATCCTTCCGGGCCGTGTCAAGCTGTCCGACGGCAGCGAGCGCGAGGTAACCATCATCGACGCGTTCGAGGCGGTCGGCGCGTGTGCCCGCGGCCTGATCCCGCGCGAGGACGTCGACGCCATCGAGCGCGCCATCTGCCCCGGCGAGGGCGCCTGCGGCGGCATGTACACCGCCAACACCATGGCCTGTGCCGCTGAGGCACTGGGCATGTCGCTACCCGGTAGCGCGGCACCGCCGGCGACCGATCGTCGCCGCGACGCCTTCGCGCGGCATAGCGGCGAGGCCGTCGTCGAACTGCTGCGGCGCGGCATCACCGCCCGAGACATCCTCACCAAGGAGGCGTTCGAGAACGCGATCGCGGTGGTGATGGCGTTCGGCGGCTCAACCAACGCGGTGCTGCACCTGCTGGCGATCGCCTACGAGGCCAACGTCAAGTTGGCGCTTGAGGACTTCAGCCGCATCGGGGCACGCGTGCCACACCTTGCCAACGTCAAGCCCTTCGGCCAACACGTCATGTCCGACGTCGATCACATCGGCGGTGTCCCGGTGGTGATGAAAGCCCTGCTGGATGCCGGCCTGCTGCACGGCGACTGCTTGACGGTGACCGGCCGCACCGTCGCCGAAAACCTCGCGCACATCGCCCCGCCGGATCCCGACGGCAAGGTGCTGCGCGCTCTCGACAATCCGATTCACCCCACCGGCGGGATCACCATCCTGCACGGATCGCTGGCCCCGGAGGGCGCGGTGGTCAAGACTGCGGGCTTTGACTCCGATGTGTTCGAAGGCACCGCAAGGGTTTTCGACCGGGAACGGGCCGCGTTGGATGCACTGGCCGACGGGACCATCACGCACGGTGACGCGGTGGTGATCCGCTACGAGGGCCCCAAAGGCGGGCCCGGGATGCGTGAAATGCTCGCCATCACCGGCGCCATCAAAGGCGCCGGCCTGGGTAAGGACGTGCTGCTGCTGACCGACGGCCGGTTCTCCGGCGGCACCACCGGTCTGTGCGTGGGGCATGTCGCGCCCGAGGCAGTCGACGGTGGGCCGATCGCCTTCCTGCGCGACGGCGACCGAATCCGGCTCGACGTCGCCAAGAGCACCTTGGACGTACTGGTTGACCCCGACGAGTTCGCTTCCCGCCGTGAGGGTTTCACTCCGCTGCCACCGCGCTACAGCACCGGCGTCCTGGCCAAGTACATCAAGCTGGTGGGCTCGGCCGCCATCGGAGCGGTCTGCGGCTAGCTGCGGGCCGCAACTTCCTCTCCCGGCCGGTATCCTCCGGCCAGGACAGGTAATTCGGCATCCGTCTAGGCGGATGTTGAGCTACGAGCACGCATACCGAAGTACATCGCGTTCAAGCCCAGCAGCGTCAGCGCCGCACCTGCGATCACATTCGACCAGATCATGCCGCCGTGCGGCGAGACACCATGAAGGATCCAGGGTGAGACGATGAACCACACGCCGAAGACCGGCAGCGTCCACGTCATGCCGTGGCTGCGGTCTAACGCCATCGCAAACGCAAACGCCAGCGCCACGCACACGATTCCGACGATGAAATCGTTGACCACAAGCGGTCTCGTTCCTGCGAATCCGATAATCCATGGCGACACGGCTGCGTATACCGCAGTCAGCAACGTGAGGCCGAAGGTGCCGTGCGCGGTCATCGACTCTGCCGCACGCTCGTAGCGCTCATGCAGAGCCAACAAATCAGGGTGGTGATCGATTGATGAATGGACTGTGCTCATTTTGTGACCTTTCTGTTATGCAGCAAGCTTTTTGGGCTTCCTGCACCCATCCATCCGTTTCAAGGTTACGCTCGTCAGTTGTGCGCCAGCAACGAAGATCGGCCGCGCTAGGCGCCCCTGAACCCGGCGCTGCAGGGATAATGCGGACGTCGTAGCGTCGGATCAAGCAGAGGTGCGCCATGGACATCGCGGATCGACTACGCGTCGACGTTCCGATGGGTCAGGCCGGGATGCGCGGCGGACTGGCAGGCGCGCCGCTGGCCGGGGCGGTCGCCAAAGCGGGCGGCCTGGGCACACTCGGGCTGGCGTCACCCAGTCAACTGCGAACATCGATAGATCAGGTCCACGCCGAAGCGCCGGGGCGCGCCGTCGCGGTGAACCTGTTTATGCAAGGCCCAGATTGGGACCTCACGGTAGCCGCGAGGAGACAACGCGTCGGCGATCACATCGTCGGTGGACACGATCCATCGATGCGCCTGGAATCAGACCGACGGGGGTTGGGCGCCATCCTCGCCGCATATCTTGACGCCATCGATGCGGGTGCGTCCAGGGGCGCGACATGAGTCCGGCGCGCGGCATGGCACCGGGCGGTCTCATCGCTGTGAGCGGCATCGACGGCAGCGGCAAGAGCACATTGGTCAGCGCCTTGGCGCAGTCGCTGCGGTCCTCAGGCGCGTCTGCGGAGGCGGTGGCGGCGCTGAAGTCGCCTCGGCTCTCGCCGTTTTCCTGGCTAGAAGAAATTGACGTGCCTAACACGGCGAAGCCATCCGTAGAATCCTGGGTCGCCGGATATTTCGCGCTGGCGCTATTGCACAACGTGTCCACGGTGATCGCACCCGCGATGGCAGCCGGCACCTGGATCGTCACCGATCGGTGGAGCCTCGACCACCATGCCATTCAGCTTGAGCTGGGCATTGACATGACGCCATGGCTTCATCTCCTACAGTCGGTCCCCATCCCCGACGTCCATCTTTTCCTCGACCTACCACCGGACGTCGCGCAACAGCGCATCGATCAGCGCGGCAACCAAGACGATCGCCGTCGGATCGCGGCGGCGCTACGGGGCAGAGGCGCGGGCCAACAATTTTTGTACCGGTGTCGGGGGACGATGCGAAGCCTGGCCAACTCGCCGGCATATTCGCCGGTCGTAGTGATCGACGCCGCTGTGTCACCCTCCGAGCTGCTTGACCGTGCCCTAGACGCCGTGCGTGGCGTGACGTCAGGACCGGACGGGGCTAGGTGACAACGCGTCCGGCGCGCTTACCCGTCGTGGGCATTGACGGTCCTGACGGTGTCGGCAAAACCGCTGTCGCACGCGAGCTTGCGGCCAACTCCGGCGGCGGCGGTTATCGATTGGCATGCGCTATCGGACGCTAGTAGCCGTACCGGCGGTCAATAGCCTCGACCCGCCTCGAATGGCACCGGCGTTCGCGATGACCAATGACGCAGCTGATCGACCGCCGGGCGCATGTGAGCTGCGTCGTCGAGCGAGCGGCCGGCGTCGGCGCCGAGCTCGTCGACGCTCGCCGAGAATCACAGAGAGGCCATCATCAAAGCCATTGTTCCACTACTGTCTGATTATGTGCATTCGATTGCGAACAATGCGAAATGCCAGAGCGGCCGCGGTTCTATCCTTCGTGACCTGCGTTCTGATATCGGGGTGCAATTCGACAAGTGAGCATCCGACAAATTCGGCTCCCGCACCCGATCTTGCGAAGCTACTGTCATATCAGGTGTTGGTGCATAGCCCGGCAGGAGAATCGGGATATGTTTTCTACACACCGGGGAGGCTCCCTACAAAAGACATTCTCGGGGGCATCGACGAGACACCGGATGTGCCTTCTGCCGCGATTATCCGAGACAAGCAAGGCCGAATAGTATGGCAGTACCTTCCGCCCGTCGGACAGCCCATTTCAGATTTTCAGGTTCAGTCTTATCAGGGGAATCCGGTTCTCACCTGGACACAAGGACCGATAGAGAATCCGAATCAGTATATCGCGGACAGCCACTACCATGTCATCAAGACGATAGCACTGGGAAATGGGCTGCGATTGGACCACCACGAGTTCAGGCTGGTCCCGGGTAATCGCGCGTTGATGATCGGCGCCAAGACCGAAACCGCCGATCTGACTGCAGTCGGCGGTCCCAAGGATGGAAAGCTTAGCGACTGTGTGGCGGTGGTTACCGATATTGCTACGGGTAATATTGTGGCTTCCTGGGATGTGTTGCAACACGTCCCGGTCTCCGACACCTACATCCACTACGGCCCACAAGAACCGGCCGCTGGCTTCGACGCGTACCACATGAATTCGGTATCGCTCGATCCAGCCGGAAATCTGGTGATCTCATTGCGACTCACCTCGACCATCTATGACGTCAACCCGGCAACCGGAGCGATCAATTGGCAGCTCGGCGGGAAACACTCGTCGTTTAGCCTCGGCGAAGGAGTTCAATTTGCGTTTCAGCACGACGCCGAAATGAGCGATCCAACGACGGTGCGCTTCATGAACAACAACAGCGACGGCCCAACGACGGACGGCCCATCCAGCATCCAGTGGGTGCATCTCGATTTCGCACATAAAACGGCGACGCTGATACGCAACCAACTCCACCCAGGAAACATCGGAAGCAACATTGCGCTCGGCAACGCGCAACAGCTGCCCAACGGCAACGTCTTTGGCAGCTGGGGCAACACGAATCATCTTTCCGAGTTCACCGCCGATGGAACGATGGTCTATGACGCGGTCATCGGCGTGAACAGCTCCCGCGCGTTCCTGTCACCATGGACTGGTACTCCTGACGGAAATCCGAGCCTCACCGTCGCCGGCACGTCGGTGACCGCCGAATGGAATGGTGCAACCAACATTGCCCAGTGGCGGTTGCTTCACGGGGAGACCACGGACACATTGAAGCCAACCACCACCGTGGCGTGGAACGGACTCGATACCACCATACCGATTTCCGGTAACCACAGCGGCTACTATCAGGTCCAGGCCCTCGATTCCAATGGAGCCGTCATCGGGCTATCACCACCGACAAAAACGTCGTAACACCCCACCCATTACCGACGAAGTGTCGCTGGGCACCCCTCCATGGGTTTCGGGGAGTCGCCGTTGATGGCAAACAAAGTAGCGAATCTCGTCGTCAGCGGCATCCATGCCCAAACACTGTAACGATTCCCGGCCCGGCGGGTCGCCGCTCGTTGGCCCTGCTTGCTTGTGCCGCGGCTGAACCACTACTGTCTGATTATGTGCATTCGATTGCGAACAATGCGAAATGCCAGAGCGGCCGCGGTCCTATCCTTCGTGACCTGCGTTCTGATATCGGGGTGCAATTCGTCAAGTGAGCATCCGACAAATTTGGCTCCCCCACCCGATCTTGCGAAGCTACTGTCATATCAGGTGTTGGTGAATAGCCCGGCAGGAGAATCGGGATATGTAATCTACGCACCGGGGAGGGTTTCTATGAATGACCCTGGCGGGGGCACACCGAATGCGGCTTTTGCCGCGATTATCCGAGACAAGCAAGGCCGAATAGTATGGCAGTACCTTCCGCCCGTCGGACAGCCCATTTCAGATTTTCAGGTTCAGTCTTATCAGGGGAATCCGGTTCTCACCTGGACACAAGGACTGATAGCGGAGAATCCGAATCAGTATATCGCGGACAGCCACTACCACGTCATCAAGAAGATAGCACTGGGAAATGGGCTGCAATTGAACCCCCACGAGTTCAGGCTGGTCCCGGGTGATCGCGCGTTGATGATCGCCAACAGGACCGAAACCGCCGATCTGACTGCAGTCGGCGGGCCCCAGGATGGAAAGCTTAGCGACTTTATGGCGGTGATTGTCGATATTGCTACGGGTAATATTGTGGCTTCCTGGGATGCGTTGCAACACGTCCCGGTCTCCGACAGCTACGTTCGATACGGCACGGTGATCCCGTACGACTCGACCACTGGCTTCGACCCGTATCACATGAATTCGGTATCGCTCGATCCAGCCGGAAATCTGGTGATCTCATTGCGACTCACCTCGACCATCTATGACGTCAACCCGGCAACCGGAGCGATCAATTGGCAGCTCGGCGGGAAACACTCGTCGTTTAGCCTCGGCGAAGGAGTTCAATTTGCGTTTCAGCACGACGCCGAAATGAGCGATCCAACGACGGTGCGCTTCATGAACAACAACAGCGACGGCCCAACGACGGACGGCCCATCCAGCATCCAGTGGGTGCATCTCGATTTCGCACATAAAACGGCGACGCTGATACGCAACCAACTCCACCCAGGAAACATCGGAAGCAACATTGGGACCGGCAACGCGCAACAGCTGCCCAACGGCAACGTCTTTGGCAGCTGGGGCAACACGAATCATCTTTCCGAGTTCACCGCCGATGGAACGATGGTCTATGACGCGGTCATCGGCGTGAACAGTGCCCGTGCGTTCCTGTCACCCTGGACTGGTACTCCTGACGGAAATCCGAGCCTCACCGTCGGTGCCACGTCGGTGACCGCCGAATGGAATGGTGCAACCAACATTGCCCAGTGGCGGTTGCTTCACGGGGAGACCACGGACACATTGAAGCCAACCACCACCGTGCCGTGGAACGGACTCGATACCACCATGCCGATTTCCGGTAACCACAGCGGCTACTATCAGGTCCAGGCCCTCGATTCCAATGGAGCCGTCATCGGGCTATCACCACCGACAAAAACGTCGTAACACCCCACCCATTACCGACGAAGTGTCGCCCGGCCACGGTGCGGCGCTGGGACGCCGAGCACGCCGATGCGGATGCGGCCAGGCTGCTGCCGGAACACAAGGGCCCCAACGCAAGTCGAAACTCACCGGCGACACCGTCGCGGCAGGTTAGGCAGCGGCTCACGGGCAGTCAACAGCATGAACGCTGGCGGGATCCACCTGAATCACAACCTCCGGGGAAAGACCTGCGCGGTCCCTGATGATACTTCTTTCAGCTGCTGAAAGAATGCTTATCGCGTTACTGTGTGTGCCGAGTTCAGAGCCCGTCTGAACCCTTGCAATCCATCGTCGAAAGATCTCGCGCCGTCCAACGGCGCATAGGGACTCTGCGTCACGCGCCGTAAACACGTGTTGCTCCACGGCGTTTCCGCCAAGTAAACGGCTATTTCGCATGATATCGACACTGAAGATGCCGTCCTCTGCATCCAGGGACCCACTGAAACCGCGGCGATACCGGGCCTCGATCGCCAGTAGGTGGGCAAACTGTAGCGTGACGCGCTCACGGCTCACGCGCCCGTTTCCACGGTAGGTGTCTGTGGGCAAATCCAGCCACGCGCGCATGTTGACAGTCGACTCACCAACGTAAATTGCCCCCGTAGTGATAGTCCGTCCTGATCGTCTGCGCTGGAACAACAACCAGACGTCGGTCGCCCCGAACGCCGCAGCAGCCGCGATCGCATCAGGCGTCATCCAACGCCCGATGTCCGTTGGGCCGAAAGCGAGTTCGTATGCATGCTCGTTGACCTGGCAGAAGAAATCCGCCGGATTGACGTGGCGAGTTGAGACTCGGACTTCGTCGTAGGCTGCGCCGTGGCCGAGAGCCCCGTTAGCATCCAGGAGCCAGCAGGCGACATCGATGGCGTGGTAGCCGCCGTGCAACAGCGCACCGTAGCCGTCCCGGTATGAGTGGTCTTCCCGCGTAAAGAACTCGTTGGGCATGTTCCAGTATCCGTGCCCGAAGGAGCTTTCGACGGAAGTCAACGGCACCCCGTGCTCTGCGGCAAACGCGGTGGCGTATTCCTTAACGAAGCAATATCCGGGGTGCGCACGTCGATTCGCCATGACTGCCGCGGTTGCCGAACTAACCTCAAACAGGCTCCGGAGGTCGTTATAGACGAGTTCAAGATCACAAGCTGACTGTTCGTCAACGAGTGGGTGAGCAGTCACGGGCTTATCTACGAGAACGTCGACGCCGCGGCTTGCTGCCCAGCGCAGGTAGGCAGCGTGAGCACGTGGATGTGTTGCGACGACTAGCCCATCGAGTCGATCTGCGCGGACGAGTCGGTCTAGCGAACTACTGACCTCTGTCGGTAGTAGGTCGTTATACGCAGCTTCGTCTGGACACCAGGTGAAGCGTGTGTGGCCGGCGTGACCCGCAACTGCGGCCCGCGCGTCCTCCTCCCGGCTGCGGCGCTCGATGACGGCTGAGAGTCGGATTGTGGCGTCTTCAGCAAATAAAGGCAGGAGGTTGTTTTTCGCATGAGGCCCGACGCCCGCCAACGCGATGTGCCGGCGCGGTTCACGCACCGACGACGCCAGACATGAGGCCCACGATCCCTGGAGGGGAGACCGGAAGGATTGATTGCCCGAGTCCGGTGTGACTGGCCCAAAGTAATGGCAGTCGCCGCCCATTATCCTCGTGCGCCAAATCCGGAACCTTTACTCCGTCGCGATAGGGCAGGATACACCCAAGTCGTCTCATCCTAGTGTTGGCCATGGAAACTAAACTTGTCTTCGAGGGTTCCGAGAAAGCGGCGGGATTCTGCGCGGATACTAAGTTCCGCCCACACTTCACGTCTCGCAGCCTCGACCGGGCTCTCGCCAGGTTCGATCTGTCCGCCTACTGGTATCAGGAAGCGACGATCAGGTTGAGCGTCGTCGAATCGCAGCATCATCAGAAACCGCGCTGACCGATGGAGACAGCACACTGCTTTCAGCCTGCGAATCACGAGCGGGCGAGGCCTGTTAGTAGCGCGGCAAGCCGCTGACTCACCGGAATTCCAGCTCGAACGGCTTCCGAACGCCGCGTAATCCCTGCTGTCCCTGGCCGACGCACCAGCGGTGCATCGGCCAAGATCGCATCGAACAATTCGTCGGTTGAGTCCATGAACTGATTGCGGTCGGCAGTCTGGTTGAGGTCGATGGCGAGGAGCAGATCCCCTTTGGCCGGAGGCGCTGATAGCCAACGCGTGCCGGTCACCTCATGGTTGGCCGGGGCACCAATTACCGGCCCAGCGAGGAGAGAGACGAGCAACGTGATCCAAGTCCCCCTTAGCCCGCCACCCATTGGGAGGATCCCTCCCCTGAGAGCGGCGTCAGCGTTCACTGTGGGTTCACCTTCTTCATCAACGGCCACCCCTGGTGTTAGACGCAGGCCCTGGGAAGCGTGCGCAAGGAGTTCGCTCCGAGTGCTTGAGACGGTCGCGCAGTCTGCACACACCGGGCCGTCTGAGGTGGTAAATGCATACGCGACGGGGTTGGTTCCGAGCAGCGGTGTGCGTCCGCCGGGAATGACCGCAGCAGGCTCGGTCGAACTCATTACAACTCCGAACAGACCGTCTAACGCTAGGGCTTCTGCCCATGGACCAAGGACACCGATATGTCCGGCATTGACGACTCCGACCATCCCGATGCCGCAATGCTTGGCGTGTCGCCGCGCGTGCACGACAGCCTCGTCGATCGCCGGAGCGCCGAGTCCGTGGTCGCCGTCCATCACTGAAAAGGCAGCACCCTGACGGACGATCTTACGATTAGGACTGGCGTTAATCGTTCCACAGCGTATGCCGTCGAGCATGTCGAAGGCACGCTCGACCCCATGTCCAAGGTAGCCACGTGCGGTGCCTTCAACCATATGTTCGGCGGCGATTCTGGCGTCTCGTTCAATAATGCCCGCCGCCATTAGTGCGGCCGCCAGACCGTCGGCGACCACTTCCACTGGAACACGCGAGTTCGAGCTGGCGGTGCTCACGCGATCCGGTCGTCGACTACATTCAAGCTGCTCTGCTCGCTTTCGCCGTCCTTCGGCAACTGTCTCGATGAGAACGGGTCGGTCGGTTGAAGCGCGAAAAGCTCATCGACGGAGCACAATGTGGTGCGACAGTCGGCCAGTCGGTCGGCGTGCTGCAACTCTCCTAAGAACGAGCGCATCGCTGCGACTCCTGCCCGCAGCACCTGATTCGCATAAATTACGCCCGCTATGCCGCGTTGGGAGGCCTCCCGGATAGACAATTGAGGGTACGTCGTAGGAATGACGATGACCGGCAGTGCAAGGGAAAGGCTGCCCACGAAGTCGAAGACCTCATCGCAATCGTTTGATGCCGAGTGGATGATCAAGGCGTCTGCTCCTGCCTCCGCGTAGCAGCGCGCTCGTTCGATCGCGGATTGAAGACTTTTACCCGCGACCAGCGACTCGAGTCTGGCAACGATTGCCATGTCGCTGTTCTGACGGCCGAGCTTCGCTGCATAAAGCTTTTCAGCGAACACGGTGGGCGACTCGAGAGCGTGTCCGTTGGGGCAGGCGAGGCTGTTGACGCGTGGCGACTTCTTATCCTCGATGCACATCCCGGCGACCCCTGCGCGCGCGAGGCTACGTGCGACGTAGGGGATGGAATCGATGTCTCCGAACCCCGTATTGCAGTCAGCCAAGACCGGCAACGACGTCGACGCGCATATTGACCTGACCGAGTTGACGTACGCATCATGACTGACGACATCGGTATCCGGCAGGCCGAGGGCAGTGGCGATGCACAATCCACTGGCCCAGATGGCATCAAATCCGGCACCCTCAGCGAGGAGGGAACTGATGGCGTCGTAACACCCAGCGAACCTCGCGATCGGCCCGTGTTCTAATCGAGCCCGGAGACTTGGCACGATGTGTGGGCCCCCTTGGCTGTTCAGTTCAGTGGCACTCCGACGTTATCGGACCGAGGTCGAGTTCGAGTCCCTCGCTGAGAGAATTTTGCGCCGGACACTGCCCATCCTTCGATACGTACCGAAAGCTGGAGTAAGTGCTTGGCTCGCTCCACGCCGATACAAAGTCGAAGTTAGGATCACTAATGTTTCCTAGGACCCACGACTTGTCGTCGGGCGCGCCCACGAGATAGGTGCAGGGATACACGTCTCCGTTCGTGCTGAGGTAGCCGGTAGCGTCACCGCATGTGCATTTGATTGTGTGAGCGTTGGCGCCTTCGGGGAAATCCGATTCGGGAACGTAGACTGGTTCAGGTAAACCGAGGCGGGTTGCCCGACCGACGCTGTGACTGAGCAACTCGATCTGAATGTCGCGTATCCGCTCGCGAGAAAAAATGAGCAAATCTTCGTTCTCACGAGCTGTGCCTGCAGCAAACATTGGCTTCACGTGAAATGACTCTGCGCCGCGCTCGGACACAAAGTCGTAGCACGGCACGACCTGCTCTGCGTTGCTTTCCGTCATAGTCATGCGTACCTGCACGGCGATCTTGCGCGAGACAGCCTCTTCAAGGAAAGTCTCCGCCCGAAGCATGGCGCCCTTTCGGCCTCTGAACCGGTCCACGAGCTCAGCATCGACACCGTCAAGGCTTAGCTGGATCGTAAGAAGTTTGAGGTCATCTCGACAAACCTCCGCGATCCTATTTACATCAACCTGACCAGACCCGCTTGTGTTCAGCTGCACCTCCAGTCCCCGGTCGAGAGCGTGTCTCAGCACCGCAGCAGTTCGCGGCCATACGACGTTCAGCAGCGCCTCTCCTCCCGTGATCGACACCTTCTCAAGGCCACATTCGGCGATCAGGCGGTCAACGAAGGATGAAATCTCGTCAACGGTGAGCTCGGAGTCCAAAAGGGTCTTCCGATATTCGACACGGTTTAGCTCTGGCACGTAGCAGTGTTGGCACCGCAGGTTGCAGAAGTACGACACGGCTATGCGCATGTGACGCAACTGCATGGGCTGCTTCACCATTGGCGCCGGATTGGCGTTCACCTAGACGATCCCTCCTCGTTGTCTAAGGCTGTATCGTCATGACGACATCAAGTGCGTCATGACGACATCAATCGAACTTTGATGAAGATTCACATTGAAACCGATACCCATGCACCAGTTGCGGCGGCGCTACGAACTCGCCAGCCGGCAATTCAACCGGCCATGTCTACATAAGCGGCGTCAGTGTCCGGCTGTCATCAGCGCGCTAGCCGCATGCATCAGGTCCAAATAGTGGGCCTCACGCTTCGGGTCGTTCTTGTTCGCGGAGCGGTGAAACTTGAAGCGCATGTCCAGCCCATCCACATGACTTACTAGATCTACTTCCACAGCCTCGGGATTCGCGTCCACAAGCTCGACCGCCCGGTGCAGTAAAACCTTCTTTTCCTGGGCGTACTTCAGTCCGGCCATCAGAGTCCTTCCGGTGAGATGTGCGATTGAAGGTCGACGGGGGTTAGTGTGGCACACCAAACCGCGCTGAATCGCCGTTTCACCAGAAGTTCAATGTCGGGATTTCAGCAGTCCTCGTTCGGCCAGGCGGGGCGAGCAGTTCCCGCCATCCGAGCCGTCCGGATGGCAAGGTCCCGCGGCGCCCTTCGGCCTCCCGCGCCCCGGTGCTGGCGCAGCACCTTGGTGGCCGAGCCGGTAGAAACGGCTGTGCCATCTCGAAGCCGCTCAACGCCGACATTCCATACCTCTAAGCTGTCCGACCCGACAACCACCGTTGCAACCAAACCTTGAATCCGCCGTGCCCTGCCCCGGCGGCTCCACGTTTGCTGACGCGCCGTTCGATGACGAGGACTTGCTCCAGGAACGATGCTACAAATTTGGTCCTGACCGCCGCGGACGTGACCGGACACTTGTCGCCGCGTCACTAGTGCGGCCCGGCTCACCTGTGGGCCGCCGCGGCTAGAGACCGCGCTGGCCCCCACCTTCGGGTCACGGTATGGCCCAACGTGCTGCAACTCGGCAAACCCGTCGGGCGTTTGCTGTCCCGACATCATGGGAGGGGATCGTGACAGCTATCTCTGCGCAGGCCACGAGTGGGTCGAAGGACCTCCGGCACGGTCTCGGTTCGGATACCCTTTCTCACCATTAGCCAGGAAAGATGAAGGACACTGCTATGGTCCGCCTACTTGCTCAACAGCTCCGACCCTACCGCTGGTTTCTGCTCATCGTCCTGGCAACGATGCTGGTGCAGGTCGGCATGACCCTGCTCGGCCCGTGGCCGTTCAAGATAGTAATCGACAGCGTTGCGTCAAATCATCCTGTCCCGCAATGGGCGAACTGGTTTTTACCGATGCTGCCGGGCAGCAACCACAAGATGCGCATCGCGACGCTGGCGGCCGTCATTGCCGTGATGATCGCCATCGTGAACGGGATCGCCGGTTACTTCAACATCTACGTCTCGGCGACTATCGGTCAATGGGTTGCCAACGATCTGCGGATACGGATGTACCACCACCTTCAGCGCCTTTCCCTGAAGTACTACCACACTCACCAGGTCGGCACCATTTTGAGCACCGTCACCGACGACGTGACGACAATCCAGAGTTTCGCCGCGCAAAGCATGCCCGGTATGTTTGTTGACGTACTCAGAATCGGCGCCATGCTGATCGTAATGTTCGCCCTGCGTGCGGACTTCGCTCTGATCGCGGTTGCGTTGGTGCCCTTCATGGTCTTTTTCGTCGCACGTATCAGGTCGGCCATACAGACGGCAACCACGGAGGTCCGCATACGCCAGGCCGATCTCCTGGCCGCAGCGCAGGAGGACCTGCAAGCAGTGGAAGCGGTCGAGGCTTTCGAGCACGAGGACCTCGAGGAGCGTCAACTGGCGGAGATCAGCAGGGGGGTGGTACGGGCAGCGCTGAGAGCCCGGCGCGTAAAAGGGTTCCTCCAACCGGTAGTCGCCATTCCGATCGCCTTGTGCACCGCCTTCGTGCTCTGGCACGGTTCATCGCTGATCCTGGCGAACCCCCCTCAGATGACCGCAGGCATGCTTTCTATTTTCATCGGTTATATGACAATGTTTTTCCTACCGGTGCAGGACTTCTCGCAGCAAATCGACCCCATGGCCCAAACGGCGGTGGCGGTTCAGCGGGTACGCGCGATCCTCGACGCCGACATGGTGATCCCGGAGCACCCCGACGCGACCGATCCGCCGCCGTTTCGCGGGCAGATCGTGTTCGAAAACGTGGGCTTCAGTTACGATGACGCATCCCCAGCCTACGAAGGCCGAGCCGAGAAGATCGCGGTGTTACACGACATCTGTTTCACCGTGGACTCGGGCCAGATGGTCGGAATCGTCGGCCCCACCGGCAGCGGCAAGTCCACCGTGGTCAGTCTCATCCCGCGCTTTTACGACGCGGACTCGGGCACCATCACGATCGATGGTACCGATATCCGGCGCCTCAAGCTGCACGGATTGCGCAGCCAGATCGGCTTCGTGCAGCAGGAGACTATTCTGTTCCGAGGAACCGTCCACGACAACATCGCGTTTGGGCGCCCCGACGCCACCCGGGAGGAGGTTGTTCAGGCCGCCAAACTGGCTAACGCCGATGAGTTCATCACCCGCATGCCGCACGGCTACGACAGCATGATGAGCGAGCGTGGTACGACGCTTTCCGGCGGCCAGCGCCAGCGCATCGGCATCGCCCGCGCTCTCCTCCGCAACAACCCGATCCTGATTCTTGACGAACCGACCGCGGCGCTCGATGCGCAGTCCGAACATCTGGTGATCGAAGCCCTGAAACGGCTGATGGAGGGCCGCACCGTCTTTTGCATCGCCCATCGACTGAGCACCATCCGCGACGCCCACAAGATCGTGGTGATCAAAGGCGGCGTGGTCGCAGAACAAGGCACCCACCAGGAATTGCTGGCCATCAACGGGGTGTACGCCGAGTTGCACAACCTCCAGTACGGGGAAGCGTCGGCGCAAACCAATCCAGGCGACGCGAGACCTGCCTGACGACTTGGAGCACTCGGCGGCCCGCTACCGCAAGGGTTTTCGGCCGGGAACGGGCCGCGTTGGATGCACTGGCCGACGGCACCATCACGCACGGTGACGCGGTGGTGATCCGCTACGAGGGCCCCAAAGGCGGGCCCGGGATGCGTGAAATGCTCGCCATCACCGGCGCCATCAAAGGCGCCGGCCTGGGTAAGGACGTGCTGCTGCTGACCGACGGCCGGTTCTCCGGCGGCACCACCGGTCTGTGCGTGGGGCACGTCGCGCCCGAGGCAGTCGACGGTGGGCCGATCGCCTTCCTGCGCGACGGCGACCGAATCCGGCTCGACGTCGCCAAGAGCACCTTGGACGTACTGGTTGACCCCGACGAGTTCGCTTCCCGCCGTGAGGGTTTCACTCCGCTGCCACCGCGTTACAGCACCGGCGTCCTGGCCAAGTACATCAAGCTGGTGGGCTCGGCCGCCATCGGAGCGGTCTGCGGCTAGGTTCGCCCCGGGCGCGAGCGTGCGTAGTAGCCGACACGCCGCGTAGCGCTGGCATTTTGCGCACCCTCGCGCCGAGGCATAAGCCCGCCGCCACCCGTCCGGCCGGTATCTCCCGCTGGGGTCGGGCAATTCGGTGGCGTCTTAGCCCGTCGTGTCGGACCGCCAGCAAACGAAAAGCGGCTGGCGTACCGACCGTGAAACCGCAAATGCAGCCGCGCAAGTCCTGCCGATTAGCGCCCGCCGCCCGCGCTTTGCAGGGTCATCCGCAGTGAATGCAACGCGCGGTGCAGTTCATGCTTGACGACCCCGCCGTTGGTCCCCAATTCTGCGGCGATCTGCGTCGTCGTCCGCCCGAGGTAATGGGAGCGGTAGATCATGGCACGCTGTGGATCGGACAGTTGGGCCATCGCCTCCCTAACAATCGTGGCTTCCCGCTGAGGGCGCCGCGCCAATTCCGTCCGTGGACGTCTCACCGCGGCTTGGCCCCGGTTCGCAGGTGCGACAGGGCAACTCCGGGCGTATTGCGCCGATGAAGGCCATTGCTTCGGCCCCTGCCGGCCGCAAGCGGGATCTTCCACGGTGCATTCTCGCCCGCAGCGCATCGACGACTCGATGACGGAACCATCCGGATTCACTCTCGCGCCCACTCCCGGTTACAACTAACCGATATTGTACGTAATATATACATCCTTGGCCTGACTGTGTCAATCGCGACATCTTGACCAGGTTTGTCGTATGCTGTGAGGTATGTCCGAAGCGCTGAACTTTCAGGCCGAGGTTCGCCAGTTGCTGCGCGCTCGCGTCTTGGACGCGGCGTATGCGCTGGTCTGCGCCGAGGGTTGGCAGGCGGTGAACATGTCACGCATCGCCGCCACGGTCGGCATCAGCCGACAAGTGCTGTACAAGGAGATCGGCGCGAAGCAGGCACTGGGCCAGGCCCTGGTCCAAAGGGAGACCGACCGATTCATCACCGGGGTCATTTCGGCGATGCATGGCCATCCCGACGACGTGGCCGCCGGTCTTGCGGCTGGCGCGGCCTTTACCCTGCGCACCGGCGCCGACGACCCCCTGGTCAAAGCGAGCCTTACCCGTGCTCGCGACACGGAGGTCGGCCTGACTCCGCTACTGACCGTGGGACCGACACCGATCTGGCGCGGTGCGATGGACACGATCGCCGCGGCCGTTCGGGATTTCTATGATCTTCCGGATCCGATCGACCGGCACTTGGACTCGGTCGTCGAAGTCGACGTCCGCTTGACCTTCAGCCATATGCTGCAACCCATGGGCACCATCGACGATGCCGCCCGGCAGATCTATACGACTGTGCGCGCCTTGCTCGACGCCGCTACGGCCCAGGGCGGGTAAGAAAGCTGGACATCGCGGATCGACTCCGCCTCGACGTTCCGGTCGGTCAGGCCGGGATGGGTGGCGGACTGGCCACCTCGGACTGGCGCTGCCCAGTCAACTGCGAAAGGCGATCGATCACGTTTCGCGCCGAAGCCCCCGGGCGCGCCGTCGCGGTGAACTTGTTGATACCCTTCGCGCGTCGCAGCCACGTCGCGGTATGCGTCGATGAGCGCGTCGAGGTTGTGGTGGTGGCGTTTGGCGGGGATCGCAGCGTTGTCGAGCAACTGCGCGACGCCGGAATCTTCGTCTTCGTAATGGTCGGTACCGACGCTCAAGCGCGACAGGCAATCGGTTGGGGCGCTGACGGTTTGATCGCTCAGGGACGAGAGGCCGGTGGCCGCGACACCGCGCTACGGATCAACGAGATCGTGTCGGCCCAGCAGGCCGTCAACGAGCTGGCGCCGTGACGCTTACTTCACCAAGGCCAGCGCGAAGCCGTCCCAATGCTTCGCCCCGACCGTCTGGAGCACTGCGGTATCGAGCTCCGGATGCTGCCCCATGATCTCCAGCGTCCGTCGCGTCGCCCGCACTACGTCGTCTGGGTCCGATGACAGGATCGCGCCATCCCGAATGACGTTGTCCACCACGATAACTGAGCCGGGATGGGTCAGCCGGACAGCCCATTCCAGGTAGGCGGCGTTGTTTTCCTTGTCGGCGTCGATGAACACCAGGTCGAAGGGACCTTCGGTCAGGGTCGGAAGGGTCTCCAGCGCGGGACCGACCACCACCTGGACCCGATCGCCGACACCAGCGCGGTCGATGTTGGCCGTCGCCACCTGGGCATGCAGGGGCTCATATTCCAGCGTTATCACCCGCCCGTCGGGGCCGGCGCCGCGCGCCAGCCAAATCGTGCTGAAGCCACCGAGTGTGCCGATCTCCAGAATGCGGCGTGCCTTGATCGCACCGGCCAACAGGCTCAGGAACTTGCCTTGTTGGGTTGACACCGCGATCTGCGGCAACCCCGCCGCATCGCTGGCCTCCCGGACGGCGGACAACGCGGGATCGTCGCCAACCACGGTGGTATCCAAGAAAGCATCAACGTCGGCAGGGCTCGGATTCTGGGTCATGAGCCAACGCTAGCCCGCCGCCTTCGCCGATCGCCACTGCATAAACCCGTCCTTCTCTATACCCCTAGGGGGTATATGCTACAGTCGTGGTGTCCACTGAATCCCGAGATAGATAAGGGTAAAGAGATGACAAACGAGGCCGGAACACTACTGACCTGCTCCCACGACGACTGCGGCTGCCGGGTTCGTATTGAGGTCGAATGCCACTGCGCCGGCGCGGACCAGCCGTATCGGTGCACCTGCGGCGATGAGATGGTCGCCGTCGGCTAGCGGGTAATCGCCGGGGCTTACCGCACACCCTCTTTGGCGTATACCACCCGAAGGACGTGCCCCAGTTCAGGCCCCATGACCAGCTCGGCCAATATGCACAGCGTTGCGACATACTGCGATCCGTGCGGCGGCTGTGCGTCGCACAGATGATGTGCGATCTCGTGTAGCACCACCAGCTCACGCATCGCCCAATCAGCCGTTCGCACGGTCGGGAACCGCGATAACGCCTGCGCCGTCGCGGTTTTCGTAGTGAGCAGCGGTGGCGGCCCGCCGTGCCCGTACCTTCAGCGGGGCTACGTTCGGCCACTGTCGCCGTACCGCCGGCAACGCCAGCACCTCGTCGACGTAACGCTGCACCGCTGGGACCGACCCGAACCGCGCCTCCGGCGGCAGCGTCAACTGTTCGCCGAAGAACTCCACGCTGCCTGACCCGTGTTCGGTGGCACGGTCGAACAGCGTCCGGACGAACTCCTCGGCGGCGTAGACCTTCGAACGCTGCCAATCCCGCGCGGCCGGTTGCTCGGCGTTCACCGCTCCAGCGCGGTCCGCGCCCCGGATAGCTCTGGGCCGCTTCCCAGTCGCGCCCGCTTGCCGGCTCGGTCCCCCGCCCGTCGCGCCGCCGAGGAATACCCCGCAGAAGCCCGGCTGGCCTGCCAGGTGCCCCGCGCCTTCGACGCAGTGCGATAGTAATCGCGAAGTTCGATCTCCTTGTCCCGCAGCGCAATCGCGGTGCCCGGCGGACGACGACGATCTTCCTTGGCTTCTCGCTGAGTCTGCTCGCGAGCCTCGGACAACCGCTGACCAATCCGGGCGCCGAAGGCGAGCTGAAAATTCAGCCGTGCGGTGATGGTCGGGGTCGGCCGGTGTGCACCCGACGAGAGGTAGAAATCCGACGCGCGCACCATCTGAACCACCAAGCTGGCATACAACGCGTGCGTGGCATCGATGTCCTCGGCAAACCCGTAGGCGTACACGAACGTCGAGTTGGATGCCACGTCGCAGCGCACGTCGTTTGCCGACGCGATTACCACGAACAGCTGCACGTAAGTCCGTAATCCCCGGGTGCCGGCCGCGCCGATGGTGACGGTGCGCTGGACCGGGGCTTGCGCTGGCGTGCGCTTGTCCGCATGCGACCGCGCCACCGCCAAGTCAATGGACGTCGCGGTGGCCAGCCGTTGCGCGGCCGCCATGAACGCCTCCGCCTCATGGGCGTTGTCGGTGCCCTCGGCCTGGCGCAACAGGGCTGCGATACGCGCCAGCATCTTGTCGTCGCTCATGGCACCAAACTAAGCCAACCGTACGACGTTCCGTTCTGTGCGCCCGGCGCAAGCCGCCGCCGTCGGGGCCAACGATTCACAGTCTTGCGTTGATCCACGAAACAACATCGTCGAGTACCTGATAGCGCTCCGGCTCGTTGAACACCTCGTGATAAAGACCCGGATAGACCTTCAGCTGGACGTCGGAACTGCCCACGGCCTCTACCACCTGGCGGCTGCCGTCGACGGGGATCAGCCTGTCCTCGGATCCGTGCACGACCAGCAGCGGCGCGGTCAACGCGGGGGCCCGTTGCGGCATCGTCTCGCCGACCATCAACAGCGCGCGGGCGATGCCGGCGGGAACCTTGCCGTGATGTACCAGCGGGTCGGTGTTGTAGGCGGTCACCACGGCCGGGTCGCGAGATATCGCGCTGGCGTCGAGTTCCTGCACCGGTAAGCCCGGCGCGATCACCCCGAGAGTCTTGGCGACCAGCAACAGCAGCGGCGACACCGCCGCCTGGGCCGCCACCGCCGGCCCGGACAGCACCATCAGGTCGTAGGCGTCGGGGCGTTCGACGCCGTAGGCGAAGACGATTCCGCCACCCATGCTGTGGCCGAGCACGATGCGCTTGAGCCCGGGGTGTTCTTTGCTGGCGATACCGACCAGGGTGTCGAAGTCTCCGGTGTACTCGGAGATGTCTTTGACCAGCACCCGCTTGCCGCCCGAGCGGCCATGTCCGCGGTGGTCGAGCGCGTAGGTGACCAGCCCGTCCTGACCGAACCGCGCTGCGACGTGGTCGTAGCGGCGGGCGTGTTCGCCCAGCCCATGCGAGAGGACGACTACCGCACGCGGTGTGATGTCGGGAGTCCAGACGTCGTAGACGATGCGCACACCGCCCACGCCGTCGAAGCTCCGTTCGGTACGGGTGGTTGTCATCAGGGGCAGCGTAGACCCAATCCCCCGGCGCATCCGCGCAGCCGTCGCCGGGTGGGCCGGGTGTCGGACGCGGTGCGTAAGCTCGCTCGGGTGAGCTTGCTCGCCGAGGACCCCACCGAGGACACTGCCCGTGACGGCGACGCGAATTTCTCTGCCAGCGCGGAGCCCTACCGGCGCGAACTGCTCGCACATTGCTACCGGATGACCGGTTCGTTGCACGATGCCGAGGATCTGGTGCAGGAGACCTTTTTGCGCGCCTGGAAGGCCTACCACCGTTTCGAGGGCAAGTCGTCGGTGCGCACCTGGCTGCACCGCATCGCCACCAACACCTGCCTGACCGCGCTGGAGGGCCGGTCGCGCCGGCCGCTGCCGACCGGCTTGGGGGCGCCCAGTTCGGACCCGACCGGCGAGCTGATAGGGCGCACCGAGGTGCCTTGGCTCGAGCCGTTGCCGGACGTCTCCAATGATCCGTCCGATCCTTCTGATCCTTCCGTGATCGTCGGTACGCGCGAATCGGTGCGGTTGGCCTTCGTGGCTGCGCTGCAGCACCTGTCGCCCCGGCAGCGAGCGGTGCTGGTGCTGCGCGAAGTGCTGCAATGGAAGGCCGCCGAAGTGGCCGAGGCGATCGGCGCCAGCACGGCCGCCGTCAACAGCCTGCTGCAGCGTGCGCGGTCGCAGCTGGAGGCTGCCGGGCCCAGCTCCGAGGACCAACTGACCGAACCGGATTCGGCGGACGCGCAAGACCGGTTGAGCGATTACATCGCGGCTTTCGAGGCCTATGACATCGACCGGCTGGCGGAGTTGTTCACTCGAGAGGCGATCTGGGAGATGCCGCCGTTTGTCGGCTGGTATCAGGGTCCGCAGGCGATCGCCACACTCATCCACCAACAATGCCCCGCGCAGGCACCCGGCGATATGCGCCTGATCCCGTTGACCGCCAACGGGCAGCCCGCCGCCGCGATGTACATGCGCGACGGCGAGAAGCACCTGCCGTTCCAGCTGCAGGTGCTGGACATGCGGGCCGACGGGGTGTCTCATGTGGTGGCTTTCCTCGACACCACGCTGTTTTCGAAATTCGGCCTGCCGGACCACCTTTAGGTCGCCGAATGGCCAGTTATGGCACAAGATCCCGCAAAATCCGTGCAATAACTGGCCATTCAGCACCCGCCTGACGAAGCGCGGCACATACTCGGGCCACGACGACCTCGGGACGATAGCGAAGAAGATCGCTACTGACCCGGATGATCAGCCAGCCCAACGCGGCAAGTTCGGCGTAGCGGTCGATATCAGCTGTCCGTTGAGCCGGATCGGTCCAATGTTGTGCACCATCGAATTCGATACCGACCTTCCATTCGCGATATCCCATGTCCAAACGTGCGAACGGATAATTGAACCTGTCCAGCACCACGATTTGCGTCTCAGGCTTAGGCAATCCCGAACGCACGAGCAAGAGTCGGGTCCGGGTTTCCGGAGGAGATTCGGCGCCGCCGTCCATCAGTCGAAGCACCTGGCGCAACTGAACCAAGCCGCGCACGCGCGGATGTCTTTGAATCAAGTCCTCGACGTCAACGGCCTTTAGCTTGGTCGCGTTGGCCAGCGCATCGACATGAGCCACGGCGGGTATCAGACCTTTTCGGCGCCCGAGATCGAACGCTGTCCGGGCTGGTGTGGTAACGGCTATTCCGCGAAGTGTGCAGATTTCGTCGTCGCACAGCTCGTCGCGATGGATGACGATCCCATCGACCGGCTTACCGTTGCGCCGGTACAGCTCTGCAGGAAGACCGGGGTCAATCCATCGTGTGCCGTGCAAGGCAGCTGCCGACAAGCCGGCGGCGGTCGCCGTGCGTCCAGACCACAACCAGGCGGCAACTCCCCGGGTGGCTGCGGTCAGCTCGTGCCCCTTGGGCACGTAGATGTTGCGGTAGACCGGCCGATATTGGCTGCGCAGCGCGCGTCTAGTGACGTGCCCGTCGGCCAGCGCTTCCGTACCGATGAACGGCCAGGACTGCTCCCCCATGCGCTCACGTTGACATCCGAGTCTGACAAGTTTGTCGAACGGCCAGTTATGCCACGCAACGCGGCCAAACTCGTGCGTTAACTTGCCACTCAACCCCACACTCGGCGTAACGCCGCTAGAAGAACCGGCTATCCGGTGACGGCCCCGGCACCGAGCGGACCAAACCCGCGCCGGTGACCAGCGGCAGATCCAACGCCGAAAGCAGACCCGGCTGTGCTTCGCACACCGCCGGGATGGCGTTGACCATCCGGGATGCGCCGGCCATCCGCGCACCCAGGTCGTGGTCATGGTCGTCGGCCACTTCGAATTCACAGCGCATGCTCGGCGAGCCGTCGATCTCCACGCGATACAGGCCGCGGCCGGACGCCAACCCGAATCCGAGATCCTTCGGCTCGATCGAAATGTGCGGCTGCGGCCAGTCTGGGGCGATGTCGTCTCGCATGCGGGTGACGTGGTCGATGACGAAAGTCGGTGTGCCATCGACGTATCCGGTGAGGGTGGACCGCATCGCGGCGATCGTGCCCGCGGCGATATGGCCAGTCGGGGTGTCGAATGATTCCTCGGCGGCGATCCGTTCGACGGTCTCGTCGAGGTTATCGATCTTCACGCCCAACCCAGCGGCGAGCTGGTGCAGCACCGGACCCCAGCCGAACGTGAACACGCCGGGTGTGGCCGCGAACGGGGTCTCCTCGGGCGGCTTGCCGAACCCAAGAATCTCGTACACTGCATCCTTGTCCGGGTAGGTCGCATAGTTGAACATCTCCGTCATCCGGACCGACTCGATAACCCGTGAGACCCCCGAAAGCACCAGCGGCAGAACGTCGTTGGCAAATCCAGAGTCGATCCCGCTGGTGAAGAACGACACCCCACCGGCGATTGCGGCCGTCCGCAGCGGCTCGGTGAAGACCGCGTCGACGGCGTCGGGAAAGACCAGCGGCACCACCGAGCACGACACCACGTTCTTACCCGACCGCAGGATCGACACCATGTCCGCGATCGCCTCGGCCGGCCGCAAATTGGCCGCCGCGGCATAGACCACCACGTCGGCGTCACCGTCCAGCATCCCCGCGGCTTCCGTCGTTGCCGCGATGCCCACCGGAGCCGATCCCGCACAACTCCCCCGCGTCGCGACCGGCCTTTGCATCGCTGTGCACCACGAGGTCGACGAGTTGCAGCTGTGGGTGGTCGATCACACCGCGCAGGGCGATCAGCCCCATCGAGCCCGGACCCCACACGCCGACCTTGTACATCGCTGTCTCCTAATATTAGGAAGTTGATTTTCTAGATTTCGGACGGATGGTAGGAAGGCCGCCGATGGGTTCGTCAACAGTGCCGCTGCGCGGGGCCCGGCCGGCCAAGTCGCCACCCACCGGGCGCGTGATGGATGTGCTTGACGCACTGTCGGATTCACCGGCCGGCCGGACATCGGCCGAACTGGCGAAGATCTGCGGGATCAGCACCTCGACGTGCGCCCTGCTGCTCGCCGAACTCGAGCGGCGTATCTGGGTAACCCGTCGCGCGGATCGCCGCTACACGTTGGGCAGCGGATTGTTCGGGCTAGTGCACGGCCTGAGAGCGCAATTCCCGCTGTTGGACCGCGGCCGTGATGCGCTGACCTTCCTGCACACCACGCTGGGCGCGGGCTGCTCGATGTCCAAGATCGGACAGACGCACCTGACTACCGTCGACGCGGTCGGCCACGGCACCGATGGTGGGCACGCCGTCGGCCAGCGCTTCCCCATCGGACCTCCGTTCGGGCTGGTCGCGATGGCCTGGCGCGACGACGAGGCGATCGACGCCTGGCTGCGGCGGGTCACGCCGCGGCTGACCCAAGCCGATATCACCGCACATCGACTGGTGCTGACCGAGATCCGCAACCGGGGCTACGGCGCCTGGCGGTTCGACGCCGCCCACGCCTCGTTGCACGACCGGCTCACCGCAATGTTGGCATCCTTGGAGCCGACCGCCCAGGTGACGCGAGAGCTCAGCACGCTGATGACGATGGTCACGCTGCAATCAGTCACGCATGCGCTCGAAACCGAGCTAGCATCAACGGAATTCGTCGTCTCTGCCGATCTTCGGACGTGATGGCCAACCGGAGTACCAGATCGAGATCCACTTGGGCGGCCGCGACGAGCTGACCCTGCCCGATCTCGACACCGCGCTCAGGCACGCCCAGACGCTGCTGCGACCCGGCGTAGCCTGACCCGCCATGGGACGCGTAGACGGAAAAGTTGCACTGATCAGTGGCGGCGCCCGCGGCATGGGTGCATCGCATGCGCGGGCGTCTGGTCGCCGAAGGAGCCAGGGTCGTCGCCGGCGACATCCTCGACGACGAAGGCAGCGCGCTGGCAGCGGAATTGGGTGATGCGGCGCGATTCGTCCACCTCGACGTGACGCAACCCGATCAGTGGAAGGCGGCCGTCGACGTGGCGCTGCGCGAGTTCGGCACGCTCAACGTATTGGTCAACAACGCCGGCATCCTCAACGGCAATACCTTGCAGAACTTCCCGCTGGCCGACTGGCAGCAGATCATCGACGTCAACCTCACCGGGACGTTTCTGGGCATGCAGGCCGCCGTCGAACCGATGATCGCCGCCGGCGGCGGGTCGATCATCAACATCTCCTCCGTCGAAGGCCTGCGCGGCAGCCCCGGACTCTACGGCTACGTCGCATCGAAGTTCGGGGTGCGCGGCCTGGCCAAAGCCGCCGCGTTGGAGCTGGCGCCCCACCAAATCCGGGTCAACTCGATCCACCCCGGGCTGATTCGCACCCCGATGACAGCGGGCGTCCCCGAGGACTTCCTGCAGATCCCGTTGGGCCGCGGCGCGGACCCCGGCGAGGTTTCCGCCTGCGTCGTTTACCTGGCCTCCGACGAGTCGTCGTACTCCACCGGCGGCGAATTCGTCGTCGACGGCGGGCTGACCATCGGGGTACCGCACAAGACCATGTAGGCAATTATCATCGCAGCTCAAGGCCTAGACAGCGGCCTGTTTTGTAACGCGTTCTGATCGGTGGCTAAGATCGCTCGGGTGAAGACCAAAGGCGCGCTTCTCTGGGAACTCAATTCGGGGTTCCGCATCGACGAGATCGACTTGGGCGATCCCGTCGCAGACGAAGTCCAGATTCAGCTGCATGCCGCCGGCATGTGCCACTCCGACTACCACCTGACCACCGGAGCCACCCCGATCGCGCTGCCCGCGCTCGGCGGCCACGAAGGCGCCGGTGTCGTCACCAAGGTCGGCAAGGGCGTCACCGGCATCGCCGAGGGTGATCACGTCATCCTTGCCTTCATCCCGGCATGTGGCCAGTGCCCGCCGTGCCTGAAGGGCTTCCGGTCGCTGTGCGACCGCGGCGCGGTTGTTGCTCGGCGGCAAGGCCATCGCCGACGGCACCAGCCGGGTGCGGGCCGGGTCCCACGACGTCTCACCGATGAACCTGCTCGGCACCTTCGCGCCGTACATGACCGTGCACAAGGATTCGGTCGTCAAGATCGACCCCGCCGTGCCGTTCGAGTCGGCCGCGATCCTGGGCTGCGCGGTACCGACCGGATTCGGCTCGGCCACCAACGTCGCCCAGGTTGCGCCGGGTGAGACCGTGGCGATCGTCGGCGTCGGCGGCATCGGGATGAGCGCGCTGCAGGGCGCTGTGCTCTCCGGTGCCAAGCACGTCATCGCCATCGATCCGGTCGAGTTCAAACGCGAGCAGGCCATCAAATTCGGCGCCACCCATGTCTACGAGTCGATGGCGTCCGCCATCGCGCCGATGATCGACCTGACCTACGGCCTGATGGCCGACAAGATCATCATCGCGGTCGGCGAGATGCGCGGTGAGATGGTCGAAGAAGCGATGACCTTGACCGCCAAGACCGGCACCTGCGTGGTGACGGGCATGGGCGCGATGACCGACGTCGACGTCAAACTCAACTTGTTCCTGTTCACGATGTTGCAGAAGACGTTGAAAGGCAACATCTTCGGCGGCGGCAACTCGCATGTCGAGACGCCCCGACTGGTGGGGCTGTACAAGTCGGGCCTGCTCAAAATCGACGAGATGGTGACCAGCACCTACCGGCTCGAAGACATCAACCAGGGCTATCAGGACATGCTGGACGGCAAGAACATTCGTGGTGTCATCCGCTACACCGAGGCCGACTGGTAGAGCCCGGCACAGGTTAGCCTGAGGGTATGCCTGCCAGCGTGGAGATTCGGCGAGCCGCCGACCGGGCGGTCACCAAGACGTCATGGCTGAACTCCAGGCACTCATTCTCGTTCGGCGACCACTACGACCCGGACAACACCCACCACGGCGTGCTGCTGGTCAACAACGACGACGTGGTGGCACCGGCTGCCGGTTTTGATACCCACCCGCACCGCGACATGGAGATCGTGACCTGGGTGTTGGACGGCTCGTTGGCGCATCGCGACTCCGCGGGCAACAGCGGGGTGGTCTATCCCGGTCTTGCCCAACGGATGTCGGCGGGCACCGGCATCTTGCACTCCGAGAAGAACGATTCGACCAGCGATCCGGTGCGCTTCATACAGATGTGGGTGCTGCCCGATGTGTCGGGCATCCCGCCGAGCTACCAGCAGCACGAGGTCGGCGACAGATCTGCTCGACGGCCGCCTGGTGACGATCGCCTCGGGCATACCCGGCCACGACGCCGCTATCACCATCCACAACCGGTCGGCGGCATTGCACGGCGCGCGACTGCGCGTGGCGACGGCGTCGAGTTACCGGCGGCGCCCTACCTACACCTATTCGTCGCGCGCGGCCGCCTAAGCCTGCCGACCGTCCGCACAACGAAGCCGAGCTGGCCGAGGGCGACGCGGTGCGGTTCACTGCCTCCGACGCGACCCGAGTCACGGCTCGCGAGCCCTGCGAAATCCTGGTCTGGGAGATGCACACCGCGCTCAGCGGCTAACGCAGCCACGCCTATGGCCTCGAAAATATCACAACCTCAGCACGAACACCGCAACCGGCATCATAGGGTGGGCGCGGACGAACAGGAGCCCGCAATGTCTGAATCCGACGCCCGTCACGAAGCACCCGACGCCACGTCCGGCGCCACACCCCGCACCCGGGTGACACGCGCCGAATTCCGGCCTGGCCACCCCGAAAGCGACGCTGACGGTATGGTTCTGGACCGTCCCGATCGTCATCAGCGTGGTCGTCTTGGCGGCGCTGGCCGTTTTCTACCACCAGGTGTTCTTGGGCGCGCGGTCGTTGCTGTACTTCGACGGTCAAGCCGACGCCGGGTTGTCGCAAGCGCTGACGATGACCGCCATCGGGCTCGTCGTCGGTCTGCTGCTGGGCGGCATCGTCACCTGGATCTACGACCGCCGCGGTTATCACCGGATTCCGCCGGGGCTCGAGGCATCGACTGCGGCGACGACTCTATCCGAATCGGCTGCTACCGCCGAGTTGACGACTGAGGCGACGAGCGCGCCGGAGTAGCGCGCAAATGGTCAGCGGCCGAACGTAATTGGACCGCGCCTAAACCGTCACGCGACTGTTATGCAAGTTTACTGCGTTATCCCTGCGGTTGATGTTGTGCTGGTTGTACCAACTTTCGCGCCGAAAGGGCAACCGTGCCGTCTCTCGCCGCCGCCTTCCGGCGCATCGCAGCCTGCTGCGCCGTGCTGATGCTGTGCCTGGCGCTGGCGACCAGTACCGGGCAGCCGGTCGCGCGCGCCGAGGCCCGTGACCTGCTGGCCAATGCCATTGCCAACACCCAAGGTTCCTATCTGGTGTACAACTTCGGCGGTGGGCATCCGGCGCCGATGCTCAACGCCGGCGGTAGCTGGTATGACGGCAACAGCGGTGGCCACCTGATGATCATCAAAGGTGCCTCGCAACGGCTTTCACCACATCTCCTGGTGGACAGCCATAGCGGTTACCAGGCACGCTGTGAACGCAATCCCGGGGCGCGCACCGGCGACGGGTTGATGCAAGCCTCGGAGACCTACGCTCCAGTGCAGGCCTGGCAGGTGATGGGCCAGCCGACGATCGCCATCAATGCCAACTTCTTCGACGTCCGCGGGCAGAAGTCCGGCTCTTGGCGGTCCACCGGCTGTAGTTCACCGCTGGGAGCCTACGTGGACAACACTCGCGGCCAGGGTCACGCCAATCAGGCGGTCACCGGCACGATTCCCTATGCGGGCAAACAGGGCCTGTCCGGCGGGGGCGAAAATTGGAGCGCATTGGCGACGATGATCCTGCCGACCCATGGTGCGCCATCGGTGTTGTGGCCCAGGGGTGGCCGGGATGGCCATGACTACGACGCTGCCACCCCGGTCGTCACCGGCTTGGTCGACCGCGGCGAGTCGTTCGTCGCGGTGAGCGGGCTCGGGCTGTTATCCCCGGGCAGTACCGGGCAGCTCCACGACGGCGGTCCCAGCGCTGCCCGCACGGCTCTTGCCTATTCGAAGCCCCGAGACGAGATGTATGTGTTCCAAGGTGGCAGCTACACGCCGGACAACATCCAGGACCTGTTCCGCGGCCTGGGCAGCGACACCGCTGTCTTGCTCGACGGCGGCGGGTCATCGGCGATCGTGCTGCGCCGCGACACCGGCGGCATGTGGGCCGGGGCCGGCGTGCCGAAGGGGAATTGCGATACCCGCCAAGTACTTTGCGACTCGCACGAGCGCTCACTGCCCAGCTGGCTTGCCTTCAATTAGATCCGACGGCAGGGTCGCCGATCGGGCCCGAATCGGAAGATCAGCAGGCTGACCGCAACCACCGCCGCGGCCAACGCGATCACCGGGGCCACGGCGAACCGCGACATCGTGGCACCGACGATGGCACCGCCGCACATAGCGAAAATGACGCTGTAGCGCAGCTTTTCACGTTTGCCCGTGCCGCCGGCCAGTCTGCTGTCGACACCGATGCCGACGACCGTCGACGTGAGCACGGTGGTGCTTAGCTCCTGAATGCCGAACTGGCGTGCCGTGGCGTTCTGCACGCCGAATGTCATTGCCAGCCCGCTGATCAGAAAAAGTTTGGTGTTGGCTTGATAGCTCAGCACACCCGTGCCGGCCAGGATCGACAGCGCCACCAACATGACGACCTCGATGCCCAGCGCCGTGGTGAGCCACCGGCGGGTCTGCGCGCCGAAGTGTCGGGCCAGCCGGCCACCGATCACGGTGCCGGTGAGGAAACTGACGAACGCAACGATCGCGGCGGTCAGATCGACGCCCGCGCGGGGGACGAACCAGAACCCGAGGAAGATGATGTTCCCGGTCATGTTCGCGACGAAGACATGACCGAGCACCAGCACGCTGATCGCATCGACCAGCCCGGTCGCGAACGTCAACAGCAACAACGCGGCGACCGTCAGTCGGTCCGATACCGGCGAGGCCATCACGTCAGCGGCCATGCGGTCCTTAGAACTTAGGCGTCAGATCCAGCGAGGTGATGGTCGTCATCTTGGTAACCAGCCATCGCGCGTGATCACGTTTCATGACCAGCCGATAGGACAAGTACTTCAGGGACGGCATGTCTTTGGTAGCCGGACTGGTGGACGTGGTGTTGGTGTAGACGACGGCGGTGGCGTCCGGACCGTTCAGCGACTCCACCGCCGCTCCGGTGACTTGCGTGGTGTTGGTGATTTGGGCTTGTTTGTTGGGCGGTACGATCGCGTCGATGTATTTGCGGTATGCCGCCTCGAAATCACCGCTGAGATATTGCGCCGCCCGATCAGCCAGCTTGTCCATATTTTGCGGGTTGTAGGTCCACAACGTCGTGATCGCATTGGCGGCGGTGCGGGCGATGCGCAGCTTGGTAGCCACGGTGGCGCGATCGGTCAGGTACGGCTGCACGGTCGCGGCTGCGAACGCCGCGGAGCCGACGAACATGACGGCCGCGACAACCGCCGCGATCGCCGACCATTTGCCAGCGGGTCGTCGGTGCCGCAGGCCAGCTTCAGCTGCTTCGGGCTTGTCCTCTTCGTCTTCGGTTGTCCCGTCGTCGATTTCGTCGCCAGCATCCGAGTCGATCGCGGATTCAGCCTCGGAAGCCTCCGATTCGGGTTCTCCGACCGACGCCTCATCTCCCGACTGGCTATCGGGAGTCTCCTCGGTCAGATCATCTTCTGCAGGCTGCTGATCTTCCACTGGTCGCCTTCCCGCTGAGCGGTCAACGCCCAACGAATTATGCTATCGATTACTTGCTTCTGATCCGGAGTTTTTTGCGTGATGTCTGTAACCACCAGCACGGTTGCGCTGCCGTCGTCGTTCCACCTCTTCACCCCGGCATCGAGAGTGGTGCCTTTGGTCGGTTCCGACTGAGCGGTCTGGATGAGGATCTGGTTCTGTTGGTCGTGGACCTGCTTGGCGAAATCGCCTGTCGCGTGGGCTAATACCCGTTCGACATAGGCGTTGGCGTGGAACGGATCCACCGTCGTGAACCCGCTCATGAACGATCGAACGAAGCCGAGCACGTCGACCTCACTCATCGCCACTTCGTGATGCGATCTCTGATCGACCAGAACGTAGGAGGATATCGTGATCCCGCTTGCCGCAAGGATTCCCGCGACGACCATGGCTACCGGCATGGCCCAATCCCGCGACGGCTTCCACCACTGCCGCGGTAGCTTCAACCGCAGCGGCAACCTCGACCACAGCCTTGCTTTGGGCGCCCTCTTTTCGAAGAACGGCGCCTCGTCAGGCTGGATGCGGCGGCGGGGGCTCACTTTTTCTCTGGTTTCAGGTCGTCGACGAGCCAACGCCCGTCTTTGGCCTTGACAAATGAAACCCGGACGGCGGCGGTGATGAAGCTCTGCTCGTTCCCATCGCCGCGGTGCCCCTGCAGAAAAATCAGCATCGTCGCGCTGTTCCGCGTCGCGGACAGCACCGTGTTGTCCGCCGACCAGTACTCATTGACCATGGGTCGACGTTTCTTCGCTGCCTCTTGTTGTTCGACCAACTGCGGACGGTATTTATCGGTCGTCAGCGATTGAGCCCGCTCGAATTGCTGCTTCAGGGATTTCGGGTCAAAGGTCAGCATCTCGGTGACAATCTTCGGTCCCTGCGCAGAAATGGCTTCGCGCGTCCGGTCGGCCGCCCGATCGGGCAGGTACACCGCCACGACGCTCGATCGCGGCGCCGGCGATGCAGAGCAGCGCCGCGGTGGACACCACGGTAGCGGCCGTCCGCCCAATGTCGGCGGGCCGACGATCCGGTTCGACACAGCGAACCTCGGTGCGCAGCAGCACGTCGGCGAAGGTACGCCGGCGTGGGTCCCACAGCGGCCACAGCCAACCGACGAATACCGAAAGGGTGTCGAGCAGGTGGGCGAGGTCTCGGCACAGCAGTCGCCCCACTCCGACCGAAGCCCCGTCCGTGTGCACGACTGCAATCCCCAGCATGGCACGTCCCAGGCTCCAACCGCTGAGCGCCGGCAACATCACTCGGTTGATCATGGTCAGCAGCGCCGCGGCGGCCAGGACGGACACGCTTATCCACCACCAGGCGCTGCGTAGCGGCACCGCCAACCAGACCAACACCATCGTCGCCACCACGCGAGGCCGGGCAACACATCGACCACGAACGCGGCTGCCCGAATATGCCAGCGCGCCAACTCATTCGGCGCTGCTTCGTCGACTGCCGGTGTGGTCTCGGTCTCTTCGACCAGCACCGTCACTTCGCCACCTGGTCAAGCTTGGCGATCCGGTACTTGCCCTCGTCGGCAACCATCGTCACCCGCAAGCGGTAGCCCGCTTCCTGGTTCTGCGCTGCGCTGTTGGACACCTTGACGCGCAGTGGCACCAACACGTCGACCGAACCGTCGTTGTTGTTGCGTTCCACTGCCGCACGCAGATCCGACACCTGGACGTGAGCGTTCGCAGCCTGATAGGCCTCGACGAGCAAACCGCTGTACAAGATCGCTTGGGAGCGGAAAGCCCCGGTGCCACACTCGATCATCTTCTGCGCGCTAGCGGCCATCGCCGTGCGTGTCGGGCGCCTGGGTTGCCGCGACGCAATCCTTAGCGGCCTCCATGGCTGCGGCGTCTCGGCGCGCGATGGCCTGACTGTCGCGGTGCGAACGCAGCGCCAGGTAGCCGCCCGCGCCGACACCGCCGGCCAGCACGACAAGCGCTGCCGCGATGCCGACGAACCAGCCGCGGCCCAGACGCGACGCGCTTCGTCCGCTGCGTCGGTGCTCGCCGGTTCCGCCTCGGTCGTCGGCGTCCGACTCGGTGACTCGTCCTCGGTCGGCTGCGTCCTCGGATTCCGACGAATCCTCGGCCTTCGCCGTCCGTGATCTCTGGTCGGATGCGTCCTCGGATTCCGGTGAATCCTCGGTGCTGGTCTGGTCGGTTCCGACCTCGGAAGACGACGAATCATCCGTGTCGTTCGGGTTCAGCCGGCTGGCGCCAGCATCTCCTTCCATCCGTCATCTCCTGTGTTGCGTCGAGTTGTTGACGGAGTATTTGGAACCGTCAGGGCCCATCACCTCGCCACTCATCGGACTATAGACGGCCGCCGGAGGCCCGCCCGGAGTGTAGATGCAGGGGTTGGGCTGCTGACCGTTGCACTGGACGCTACCGGTAGCCCGGCCGCTGCAGCGGATCGCTAATCGGCGGCGGTGTCAGCCCGCCTGGCGGCAGCCTATCGGCGGGCAGTGGGTTCAGGCCGTTGTTGACCGACGGCGCCGGTATCACGTGGCCGGGATCTACCGGCTGATCGCATCGCGCGCCCGGGTGCCGGGCAGTTCCGGATCTGGTTGGGGTCGCCGAACCACGGGTTGGTGCCCAACGGCACATAGGGTTTGTTGCTGCGGCAGTCCTGCGGCGTCGGCGCGCGTTTACCCGGGACATCGACGCACGGCATGTTGCGCGCTCCGCGCACCACGTTGGCTTGAAAGTCCTGCGGGATCCTGCAGTAGTTACCTTCCCGCAGCGGCGCGATGCTGGTGTCCGCCGGCGCGCGCCACTCCGGCGCCGGCCGAAACCCGGTCAAACAGGGCGGCGGGTAGTTGATCGCCAGCGAGAGGTCCAGCGCGGCCATGCGGTCCTTCTCGTAGGGCGCGGATATCGCCTGCACGATCGACCCGAGCTGCGGCAGGAACACCAGGAGCTGCTCGACGCCGGAGTGGTAGCGCTTGAGCATGTCGATCACGATCTCGAGGTTGGCCAGGGTCTGCGGCAGCGAGTCGCGGACGTCGCTGAACACCGAGTTGACCTGATCGGCGGTCGGCGCCGCTTGGGACAGAACGCTTTTCAGATGCGAGTCTTCTTGCGCGGACTCTGCGCCCAAGATGTTCAGGTTGTGCGCCCAGCGGTCGATCGCGCTACTCGAGGTGGCCTGGCTGTCCAAGATCGGCGCGGAGTTCTGGATGATGTCGTCGACCTGGTTGATGTTGGTCTTGAAGTCACCGACGATCGCCTGGGTGGAGTCGACCAGCCGCTGCAACGCCGGGCCCAATCCGCCGACTGATTCCGCCGTCTCGTCGAGCAACTGGCCGATCTTGTCCTTCGGCAGCACCTCAAGCCCACGGTTGGCGGTGTCCAGCGCCGGGCCGATCTCGCTCGGCACCGTGTTCCTGCCGATGGATCAGGGCCGCACGTCGTGTTCTGCTCGGGCATGTTCGCCCGCGAGAAGAAGCCGTGCGCTTTGCCTTGCGACACCAGGTCCAGATACTGCTCACCGACCGCCGACACCGAATGCACGTTCGCCATCGCATCGAGCGGGATCTTGTACTGGCTGGCGATGCTCATCGTCGCCTCGGCGCCCTTCTCGGTCGGCTCGACGTCGGTCACCTTGCCGATCGTGATACCGCGATAGGTCACGTTGGCCGTCGGGTACAGACCGCCGGAGGCCGGCAGCTCGGCCTTCAGCTGGTACTGGCCGATGCCCACCAGAGTCGGGATGCGCAGGTAGTACACAGCCCAACACCAGCAGGGCCACCGCGGTCAGGATGCCGAACAGGACCAGCTGGCGCTTGATGAAACGAGTCAGCATTGCCGGTCCGCCCTCTCCACCAGTGGTCCGCCCGGGGCGTCGTTCGGGTTCGGCGTGTACCGCACGTCGGGAATCATCGTCGCGGGGTCCCGACCGAACGACTGCTCCAATGCCCGCAACGCGCCGGAGAACCCAGTCCCGGTGAGGAACGCGTTGTCAATCGCCGACAACGTCGTGTCGACCTCGAGCGACGAGTTCATGAAGTCGCCGCGGATCAGCTTCGGAGCGGTGTCGAGGTCGAACGGTGCGGTGAAGATCAACTTCAGCGCGCCGAGCAGGTCGGGCGACGCACGGCCCAGTTCCTTCAGCGGGCACTGCAGTAACTGCAGGTCCTGGTGCAGCGGGCCCCGCGCCTCGCCCAGGTACTGGGCGGCAGCCTGGCTGAGCTGGCCCACCGACTCGACCGCGTCGATCAAATGCTGTTGATAGTCCTTGTTCGCGAGAATACTTGATCAGCGGCGGGAATTCGGTCAGCGCCCGATCCAGCACATCCGACCGGGTGGCCACGTAGGCCAGCAGCCGGTTGGTGGAGTCGATGGCGTGGGTGATGTCGTCGCGCTGCTCGTTGAGCTGGCGGGTGAAGGTGTCCAGTTTGCCGAGGAACGCGCGGATCTGCGGGCCCCGGCCGGTCAGGATCTTGTTGACCTCGTTCTGCAGGACCTCGAGGTTCGGGAGTCCGCCGCCGCGCACGATCATCGCCAGGCTGGCCAGCGTCTGCTCGGTGCTCGGGATAGGCCGACGAGTTCTTCAGCGGGATGGTGTCGCCGTTCTTCAGCAGCTGCGGCGACGGGTCGGGCGGCGCGGCCAACTCGATGTGCTGAGAACCCAGCAGGCTGGTCTGCCCGATCTTGGCGGTGGCGTTCTTCGGCAGCTTGACGTTCTTGTCCAAGCCCAGCGTCAGGGTGGCCACCCAGTTCTTCAGCTCGATCTTGCGGATGGAGCCGACGAAGACGTCGGCCACCATGACCTTGCTGTTGCCGTTGATCGCCAACGTGTCCGGCATCTGCACGTAGACGGTGTAGGACCCGGCCTCCGCTGCCCGGGCCGCCGGGGAGCTCGCACGTTGGAGATGCCCGCGCCAGCCGCACGAGCTCAGCACCAGTCGCGGCCACCAGCAGCACCAGGCCCTGCCAGGCCCGGTGGCGGGCCTGGCACATCAGTCGCTTCACTGGCCCCCTCCTGCCGGTGCGGATGCCGCCTCAGCGGGCAGCGGCGGTCCGGCGGGCGCCGGCCCTGGCGCCGGCCCCGGACACCGGCGCCGGCGTCGGTGCGACGGGACCCGGGATCACCTCGGGTCCCGGCGGCGGCGGCGGTATCGGCGCCGGGTGGCCCGGCACGCCGATGTACGGCAGCGGACCGGGCTCCTCGTTGTAGGCATTCGGGTAGCCCGGCGGGGTCTGCAGGTTTGATTGCACCGGTGCGATGTCCGGCCCGCCCATGAGTTCGGCAAGCGATTCGGGGGTCAACAAGCCCGCCGTGACCGGCCCGACCTTGACGCCCTGCATGCCCGGCGCGGTGATCCAGCCATGCTGGGTGTTGCGGTGCGACGTCGGTGTGTCGGGCACCCAGATCCCGGGCACGGTGGTGTCCTTGTAGCCGTTCGGCGGGTGCAGCCGGTCCTCGGAGTAGGCGACCTCCTTGGGCAACATCGCGGCGGTGCTGAACAGGTTCAAGCCGAACGGCAGGTAGTTGAACTTGATCGCGTCGAGAATCGGCGCCAGGTACTGCGCGCAGAGCTCGGCGGATTCCTGGTAGCCCAGCCGACTGCCGGCCTGGATCGCGCTGCAGATGAATTCCATCGGGTTCGCGAAGCCCTGGGTGCCGATAATCCCCGCCGGCTGGCCGACGATGGCACTCTGCGCCGGGTGGTAAATCAGGTTGGCATTCGACAGCGCCGTCGGCAGCGACGTGCAGGCCGGTTTCCAAACCGTTCAGCGGGTCGGGTTGGACCAGCGTGTTGGTCGTGTCGGCGAGGTTGTTGATGTCGTGCGTCAGCACCTCGCGGTTCTTGTCGAGGAACGGCCGAATTGTCGTCAGCAATCCGTCGACCTGCTGTACGGCGTTGGCCAGGTCACGATCGGAGCCGGTCAGGCTGTTGGTGAACTGGGCCAGGTTCTTGTTCAGCGCCACGAACTTCTGGTCGTCGGCGTGCAGGGCGTTCACGAACAGCGCCAGGCTACGCACCACCGCGAAGAAGTCGCCGCGGCCTTGGTTGAGCGCGGTCAGCGCCCGCGACAGGTCGTTGAAGGTGGTGTTGATCTGCTTGCCCTTGCCGGCCAGTCCATTGGCGTAGGACTCGATGACGTCCCCGAACGGCCCCTTGGGCTGCTCCTTGGTGGGCCCGAGTTTGGAGATGACGTTGGTGATGGTGTTGCGCAGCTCGTCCCACTCGGTGGGCACCTGGGTGCGCTCTTCCGGGATCACCGCGTTGTCGGCCAGCACCGGACCGCCCTTGTAGGGCGGCTCCAGCTGGATCAGCCGCGACGCCACCAGGGTCGGGTTGAGGATCACCGCCTGCGCGTCGGCGGGCACCTTGTACTTGTTGGCGTAGTGGAAGGTGACCTTCATCTTGTCGCCGGCCGGCTCGATCTTGTCGACCGCGCCGACCTTGACACCCATGATCTCGACCCTGTCGCCGGAATACAGGGCGTTGGCCACCGGGAAGTAGGCCACCACAGTGTTGTTGGTCAGCTTCTTGTACAGCTGGAAGCCAACGAACGCGAGCGACAAGCGCCAGCCACCATCGCCAGCGCGCCGATGATCACCGAGGCCCGTGACAGCTTCGGCAGCCGGAGGTTGCGGAAATCAAAGACGGTGCTCAATTCTGGCTACCTCCCTGCGCGCCGCTGCCGCCAGCTCCACCTGTGTTGCCGATGTACGGCGCCGGCAGGTTATTGCCGGGTCCCGGTGGCGCCGGGGGTCCGGGCGGCAGCCCGGTGCGCGGTGGTGCCGACGGCGGGATTCCGGAGCCGGGCCCGGTGCGGTCCCAGCGGCTCGGTGCGCGCCCCGGGCGGTCCCGGCGCGATCGGCACCGGTGTGCCCGGCACGTCTGGCGTCGCACCTGCCCGGCCGCCCGGCGATCGGGATCCCCGGTGTCGGGGGCAGACCGTCGGGGTTCGGCGGCGACGACGCGACGTCGGGCAACGCCGGGTACGGCCCATTCGGCCCGAACGGCCCCAGGTCTTGATCGATACCCGCACACGGCATCGGGTTGCCCGGCCGTGGCAGCAACTCCGGCGACGGCGTGTACGAGCACGGCGACCCCGGCGCCACGGCCGGGTCCCGGATGATCCGGGGTGCCTTCCAGCACCGGCGGCGCCGGCGGCGGCGCACCGTTGGGGAACCGGGTGCCGTTCGGGTCGGGGAACCGGAACGCCGGCAGCCCAGCACTGCGCCAGAAGTTCTCCGGGTCGATCCCGCGCTTCTTGAACGCGGCGTCCACCCACGGCTGCAGGATCCAGTACGGCAGCAGGTTGGTCAGCTGCACCTTGAAATACGGTCCCGACGCGACGGTTTCGTTCAGGCCCGCGACGGTTTTGCCGAATGTCTTGAGGGTTTCAGCCAGATCGTCCTTGCGCTTGTCCAGCAGGTCGCTGACGGTGCGCAGCTGCTCCAAGACGTGATTCAGGTTCGGGTTGTCGTTGATGAGGTTTTCCACCTGGGCCGAAAAAGCGGACACGTTGCTCAGCAGCGCGCTGATCGCCCGACTGCGCTCGTTGAACGCGGCCAGCAAGTTGTTGGAGTTGACGAACAGCCGGTCGACCTGTTGGCTTCGATCGCCCAAGATGCTGGCGATCTGGTTGGCCTGCGCGAGCAGATGCGTGATCTGCTCGTCGCGCTTGCCGATGGTGTCGGAGAACTTGGCCACCCCGTCCAGGGCCGCACTCAGGTGCGGATAAGTCTGATCGATGGTCTGCGACAACACATTCAGCGACTGCTTGACGGTGTCGATGTTCCAGCCGGCGGCGGCCTTGGTGACGTCGAAGAACGCGTCGTAAATCTGGTAAGGGGTGGTGCTTTGCCCCAGCGGCAACGTGCCACCGGGCCGCAACGTCTGGGTGCCCCGCGGCTCGATCTCGAGCACCTTCTTACCCAGGATGGTGTCGGTCTTGATCGCCAGCCGGCTCTCGGTGCCGATGGTGTTGCTTCCGGTCGAGAACTTCATCACGACGTGGTCGCCGTCGATCTTGATGGCCTCGACTTGGCCGACGTCGACGCCGGCGATACGGACCTTGTCGCCTTTGTTCAGCTGGCCGGTGTCGGTGAACTGCCCGTAGTAGCTGGGCTGAGCGAACAACTCGGGACGCTGGTGAAGGTTTGGCCGACACCGACGACCAGCACCGTCACGACCAGGCCCATCAGGCCGATCCGCATCCGGTTGGCGGGTTCCAGCGTTCTCATTGCGGCGTGCACCTACCTGTCGGCTGCGACCAGACCTTGACCGTGCGGACCGGGCCGCCGGCCTGCAGTCCGTTGGTCTTCAGGGTGAGATCGCACAAGTAGAAGTTGACCCAGTCGCCGTAGTTGCCGACGGCGTTGCCCACAATGTTCATTCCGATCGGCGTCCGCTTGATCTGATCGTCGTACAGGTCACGCTGGTCGACGACCGATTGCTGGATCGGCTCCAGGTAGTTCAGTGTCTTGTGCAGCAGGGTCCGGTTATCGGCGAGCAGGTCGGCCACCGTGCCGGCCGCGTTGCTGATGTTCGCGGTGCCGGCCGCCAGTGGGTCGGCATGGTTGTTCAGTCCGCTGATCAGCTTCTCGAAATTGTCGACGGTCTGGTCGAATTGCGCGCGGTGCTTGACCGTGGTGTCCAGCACGATGTTGAGATTCTTGACCACCTCGCCGATCGCCTGGTCACGCTCGGCGATGCGAGAGGTCAGTTGCGCGGTCTGGTCGAGGATGTCGTTGATGGTGCCGCCTTGCCCCTGGAAGACGGTGATGATCGCGGACGCGATGTTGTTGACCTTCTCCGGGTCCAGCGCCCGAAACAGCGGCTTGAAACCGCCGATCAGCGCGTCCAGATCCAGCGCCGGCTGAGTGCGCGACAGCGGGATGAACCCGCCGGCCGGAAGAACCCGGTCTGCGCCCTCGCCCTCCCCGCGCTTGAGCTCGAGGTAGCGGTCACCGATCAGGTTGAGATAGCGGATCTGCGCGGTGGTGGACTGGTACAGCGGGACCGAGTGGTCGACGTCGAAGTCGACCCGTACCCGATGGCCGCCCTCGACCAGCTTGATGTCTTTGACCTTGCCGATCTCCACCCCGGAGGCCCGGACGAACTGACCGTTGCGCAGGCCGCTGACGTTGTTGAACTCCGCGGTGTAGCTGTTGGTCCGGTCGAAGCGCATCTGACCGAACACCACGACGATCAACGCGGTGAAGAACAGCAACACCAGGGAGACGATGCCGAGCTTGACGAGGGTTCCGGTGATTTTCATGGGTTGATCGTTTGGTCCCCCACTTGGCGGCCCCAGACGTACTCAGCTGCGTACGGGGAGCCGGTGTCGACGTGGTTATACGGCGCGAGGCTGTTGCCGGTGTCCATCACCAGCGTGG
Source organism: uncultured Actinomycetota bacterium (assembly GCA_963720085.1). GTDB lineage: Bacteria > Actinomycetota > Actinomycetes > Mycobacteriales > Mycobacteriaceae > Mycobacterium. The sequence continues at coordinate 3,664 of CAVRER010000079.1, read as the reverse complement.
GTGCGGGCCAGAGATCACGGGTGATGGTCTGCCAGCAACCCGGTGCACCGCCCGGTCCGCCGTGAGCGTTTATCCGTGGCAGGTTCTCCGGGTAGACGTACGGATTGGGCGCTCCACCGACCAGTCCGGCCAGCGCCGACGAGCCCCATCGAGGCGAGGGTGAGGCCGAGCCCTGGCAGACTCAGAGTCAGCCCCAGCCCGGAGAAGATTTCGGTCTCGGACCGCAGCGAATAGCCGTTGGCGCCACCGGTAAACGCGGCGACCTTCGGTTCGCCGTCGTGCAAGTTGCGGATGGCGCAGTACACCTCGGGGCTGTAGGTGTCCAGCAGCTGAGCCGACGGCACCAAATCGGCGGCGCCGCGGGCCAGATACGGCCCGCCGCGGTTGAAGATGTCGGCGCCGGTGTGGCCGAAGCCGGCCGCCGCCAACAATGCCTGATCCAGATCCTTTTCCTGCTGGTGGATCGTGTGCGCCGTCGTCGCCGCGTTGTTGAGGAAGTCGAACAGGTCAGGCGACGCGTCGGCGTAGGTGTCGCCCAGAGTCGCCAACTGCTGAATGTCGTGGCGGATCGTCGGCATTCGCGGATTGATCTCATCGAGCGCGGCGCTGCCGTTGATGATCGACTGCCCGAACTTATCGCCCAACCCGCTCAACGCCTGGGCGGCGGCGCTCAGTGTCAGGTTGACCTTGACCGGATCGACCTTCTCGGCGATCGACGTGATTGTCTGGAACAGCGTGTTGATCTCCGTCGTCACCGACCTCGCGTCGATCGGCGGTCTGCGGCGAGATCCGTTGCGGCAGCGGATGTTCCGGCGCAGTCAACGACACATACTTCTCACCGAACACCGTGGTGGCCACGATTCTGGCGTCCACGTTGGCCGGAATCAGGTGCAGGTACTTGGGATAGACGTCCAAGGTGAACTTGGCCGCCGGCTTGCCATCACGCTCTTCTTCGGTGATGTCGGCCACCCGGCCGATCTGCACCCCGTTATAGGTGACTTTCGAGCCGGGATCCATCACCAGGCCCGCCCGATCGGACAGCATCGTCAGCTTGGGTCTTGTCGGTGAAGTCTCCGCGGTACTGCCAGGAACACCAACCACAGCACGAGCGCAGCGATGAGAAAAACGACGAAACCGGCCACCCGGTAGGGCTGGAACGGCGCCTTGTTGATCTTCCCGCGTGGAGTCGTCATGGCCCGCCTACACCGTGAAGTTGAAGTTCGGATTGACGCCGTAGAGCGCCATTTCGGCCAACAGGATGACGATTGGGTTCGCGACCAACGAGAAGCGCATCGACCGGCCGACTGCCTCACCGACACCGACCGGGCCGCCGCTGGCGTTGTAGCCGTAATAGCAGTGCGAGAGCATCACGACCCCGGCGATGATGATCACCTCCACGAACGACCAGAACACGTCATTGGGGCGCAGGAACGTTCGGAAGTAGTGCTCGTAGGTACCGGACGTCTGTCCGTACAGCGACCGTCGTGACCACCTGCGGAGACAGGAAGGACAAAATCAGGCCCACCGCGTAGAGCGGGATGATCACCACCAGCCCAGCCAGCGCCCGGGTGGACACCAGGTACGCCGTCGACTTGACCCCCATCACCTCCAGCGCGTCGATCTCCTCGCTGATCCGCATGGCGCCCAGTTCGGCGGTGGCGCCGGCGCCGACCGTGGCCGCCAGCGCGATACCGGTGACGATCGGGGCAACCAGGCGCACATTGATAAATGCGGAGAGGAACCCGAGCAAGGTCTCGAGTCCGATGTGACCCAGCGACGCCAGGCCTTGAATGGCGACCAGCGAACCGGCCGAGAGGGTCACGAAAGCGATGATGACCGCGGTGCCGCCGACGATGGCCATGGCGCCGGTGCCCATGCCGACCTCCGCGATCAGCCGCAGGATTTCCTTGCGGTAGCGGGTGATCGCCCACCACATGTCGCGAGACGCCGATGACCGCGAACCAGCCGATCTTTCCGGCCTCGTCAAGCGGTCGGGTCGCGGCGGCACCGTAGCGACGAAGATTGGCGGATGCCCGCGGGAAACGGCCGCGCAACACCTGGGCGGTCGACATGTCAGCGCCCCGTTCCGAATCGCACGCCGATGGTGGTCAGCACCACGTTGACCGCGAACAGCGCCACCACGCACAGCACCACGGTCTCGTTGACGGCGGTGCCCAGCCCCTTCGAACCGCCGCGCACGGTCAGCCCGCGGTAGCAGCCGACCAGGCCCGCGATCATCCCGAAAGCCAACGCCTTGATCGTCGCGATGACCACTTCGGGCAGTCCGGTGAGCGGTGGTCAGCGTGGCCAGGTAAGCCCCGGCCGACACGTTCTGCATGTAGACACCGAACAGGAACCCGCCGACCAGGCCGACCATGCTCACCAGGGCGTTGAGCAGCATCCCGCACAGGGCACAGGCCAGCACCCGCGGCACCACCAGCCGGTGGATGGGGTCGATGCCGAGCACCTCCATCGCGTCGATCTCCTCGCGGATGGTGCGCGCGCCCAGGTCGGCGCAGATAGCCGTCGACACGGCGCCGGCGATCACCAGCACGGTGTTGATCGGCCCGATCTGGGTGATTACCGCGATGCCGGCGCCCGCGCCGGAGATGTCGGCGGCGCCGACCTGGATCAGCAGGATGTTGAACGTGAAGATGAAAAGGGCGGTCACCGGCACCGAGACCGCCATGGTCGGCAGCAGTGCCACCCGCAGGATGAACCAGCACTGCAGGATGAATTCTTTCCACTGGAACGGGAAGCGGAACAACGCTTTTCCGGTGAGCACGCACATCCGGAAGAAGCCGCCGACGAGCACCAGTCCGCGGACTTAGCTGGTCGCGGACGTAATCGGTGACGCGTGGCTGCGTGGTCGTCACTGGTGCCCCCTCACGGGGCAACCGCGCGCCTCGCGGCGAAGCGGCGGATGGTGTCGCACGCCTCCTCCTTGCCCCGTCCCTAGGTGTGTGACCTCCGTCTCCCTACTCGCAGGTAGTAAGGCAGACCACAGGACTGTACCCGATGGCCTCGTGGGCGTGCATAGCATCGGCACTATTAGCCTTTCGTCTATTTGACCTGCGAGTTCTGCGTTATGTCAGGTTCACCCGTCCCTCGTTGGATCCGTTGACGCGTAAGCGCTTTGAGAGGCACCGTAGCGCGTCCGCAATTCGGTCTTCAGCACCTTGCCTGCGGGGTTGCGCGGCAGCGCGTCGACGATCTCCAAGCCCTTGGGGTGCTTGTAGCGCGCCAGTCGCTCGTTGAGGAACTCGTCGAGATCTTCAAGACTTAAGTTTTTTCGCGGGTCGCCCGCGACGACGGCCGCAACCGCGATCGGCACCTCGCCCCACTTCTGGTGTGGCCGACCGATGACCGCGACTTCGACGATGCAGGGATGGCTGGCGAGGACGTTCTCCACCTCCGCGCAGTAAATGTTCTCCCCACCGGAGATGATCATGTCCTTCTTGCGGTCGACCACCCAGACGTAACCGTCCTCGTCCATCCGAACCAGGTCGCCGGAGTGGAACCAGCCGCCCGCAAATGCCTCGGCGGTCGCCTCCGGGTTGTTCCAATAGCCGCTCATCAATGTGGGTGCACGATAGACGATTTCACCGACCTCGCCGACGGGCACGTCGTTCATGTTCTCGTCGACCACGCGGGCAGCCACGGT
>CAVRER010000078.1:0-16863 GCA_963720085.1 uncultured Actinomycetota bacterium | reverse complement strand
AACAACGCGAAAGTCTGGTAACGTCACGATTCTTGATCTGGCGGGCCGCATCGTCATCGGCGTGAGCAACGATTCTCTGAGTGCTGAACTGCGCAAATTCGCCGAGGGCGGCCCTTCCGAGATTGTGGTGAACCTCGAAGCCGTCACCCAGATCGATAGCTCGGGCATCAGCACGCTGGTCCGCTCGTTCGTTACGCTCGAGCGACAGGGCGGCGGTTTGAAGATACTGAATCCCACCGGGCACGTGAAGGAAGTCCTCGAACTGACGCGCCTCATTCAGGCCATACCCACTTTCACCGACGAGAGCAAAGCAATAGCCGCATTCCGCGGCGGCGTGGCCCACGCTTAGCGGCGGTTACCCTTGGACTGCGATGAATCCCATGCGCAGTCTCGAAGTCCGCCACTTACGACGAACGGTACTGGCGTTTTCTTCGTGACCTTATTGATATCGCTTCAGCCTATCAGTAGGCCTGCTCAAGAAGTCTGCGATTTCGACTCTCAGGCTTCGGATTTGGCCCAGGCAATCGAGAAAGCGTCAAACGAGTCACACACCGTCGTTCTTGTCACGGATTTTTCAGTACGTTCCGAGCCCGACAGTCAGCTCTCCATGGCCCTTACGCAGGATTTTGCTAGCGCACTCCGCAACCGAGCGCGACGTTTTACGGTTGTGAATCGTACTGATATCGAGTCCGCCATCTCCGGCGACAAATTGCAAAAGGGAGCTCTTTACCAGCCCCAGAAATCGCCGCCTGCTTGCGCCGGAATTGCAGGCAACAATAGTCGTCAGCGGCTCGATCGAGTATACGCCTGGCAAAATCGTCCTTCGTGGGAATGTGTCCCCTGCGCCAGCCGTGCCAGCACCTACATCACCGGTGCGGTGATCCCGGTGGACGGCGGCATCAGCGTCATCCGCAAGGAGTAATTGCCCGGCTCCTTCTCATCGCGCTGCGCGTCCCCCTCGCCGCTTCGCGGCTGGGGGTGCCCCCACTGCATCGTCGCCGGGCTAGGCCGTTTTCAAGTTCTTCTCGAGGAAGTCGAGCTGGTCGGCGACCACGCGCTCGAACGCGTCGCCGACATAGATCTCGAAATGTCCCTCCGGATAGAGCTTGATCTGACCACGTGGCGCCGTCGCCGCGTAACGACGGGTCGGCCCAGACGGTGCGACCGAATCGGATTCGCACACGCAGAACAGGATTGGACAGGTCACTTTCGCCGCGAGCCGACCCGGACGGTAGGACAGGATCTTCACCCCGATCCGGGCGGCGACCTCGTTTCGCAGCGGCGTGCCGTCAGGCACCAGCTTCAAAAAGCCGGGGTAGGCGTCGGGCGCGTTCATCAACGCGACTTCGCCCGGGTTGCCGGCGGTAGGCACCATCACCGGCGGCCTGCCGAGCCGGGCGGCGATCAGGTCGCGTACCGCCAACCCGGTGATGCGTGCGCTGATCAACGGGCTCAGCGCGCCCAGCGAGGCGATGCCGTCGGTGAACGGGCATTGCGAGACCACCGCTGCGATGCCGGGCAGCCGTGCTGCCGTCGCTATGACATGGCCACCGCCAAAAGATGTGCCCCACAAGCCAATTCGGTTATAGTCGATTCCCGGGAGTGTCCGGGCATAGGCCACCGCAACCGTCCAGTCCTGCAATTGCATGCTGATGTCGAGTAGTTGTCGCGGCGCACCCTCGCTGTCGCCGAAGTTGCGGTAGTCGAACACCAGGCAGGCGTAACCGGCCGCACAGAAGCGTTCGGCGTAAGCGTCCAGCCGCATGGTGCGAACCGCCCCCAGCCCGTGCGCCATCACCAGCAGCGGCGCGTCGCCGCTGCTCGCCGGTCGATAGAGCCACGCACTGATCCGATCGTGACCCGAGTTGAACCAGACATCTTCACGCTGCATGCTCACGGCTCCTAATCCTGCATCACTCGCGGCGCCGGCGGGGCCCTGGCCCGACTCTCCCCCGCAAGCGGGAGGTGCCCCCACAGCGGGCCGTGCCGGCCCACATCGTCGTCGGGCGGCGGGTGTGGTACACCGTCGCCATGACTCCGAGCGTGCTGCGAGACGTGTCATCGGTGGTGGGACCGAGTCACGTCAGCAACGACCCCGATGTGCTGGCCGGCCGCAGCGTCGACCACACCGGCCGCTATCGCGGGCAGGCGAGCGCCTTGGTGCGTCCGGGCTCGGCGGACGAAGTCGCCGAGGTGCTGCGGCTGTGCCGGGACGCCGGGACGCACGTCACCATTCAGGGTGGTCGCACTTCCTTGGTGGCCGGCACCGTACCCGAGCACGACGATGTGTTGTTGTCGACCGAACGGCTCTGCGCCATAAGTGATGTCGACACGCTGGAACGCCGTGTGGAAGTCGGGGCGGGGGCTGCCTTGGCCGCGGTACAGCGCGCGGCGACGGCGGCCGGTCTGCTGTTCGGTGTGGACCTGGCGGCGCGCGACACCGCCACCGTCGGGGGGATGGCCTCGACTAACGCTGGCGGGTTGCGCACCGTGCGCTACGGCAACATGGGCGACCAGGTCGTCGGTCTGGACGTCGCTTTGCCCGACGGGTCGGTGATGCGACGGCACTCCCGCGTGCGGGCCGACAACACCGGCTATGACCTGCCGTCGCTGTTCGTCGGCGCCGAAGGAACGCTGGGTGTGATCACCGCGCTTGATCTGCGGCTGCACCCGGATCCACCGCACCGAGTGACGGCCATGTGCGGCTTCGAGGACCTCGACGCGCTGGTCGACGCCGGCCGGCTGTTTCGCGATCTGGACGGCATCGCCGCCCTGGAACTGATCGACGGCCGAGTCGCCGCGCTGACCGACGAACATCTGGGTGTGCCGGCGCCGGTCCACGGTGACTGGTTGCTGTTGGTGGAACTGGCATCCGATCACGACCAGACCGAGCGCCTGGCCGAAGCGCTGACGGGAGTGCGGACCTGCGGAGAGCCGGCCGTAGGCGTCGATCTGGTTGCGCAACAACGGTTGTGGCGGGTGCGGGAATCGATAGCCGAAGTGCTCGGTGTCTACGGGCCGCCGGTGAAGTTCGATGTGTCGCTGCCGCTTGCGGCGGTCGCTGCGTTCGCCCGTGACGCGGCCGCGTTGCTGCGCCGCCGGGCGCCCGACGCCATCGGTGTGCTGTTCGGGCACATCGGGGAGGGCAACCTGCATCTCAACGTGCTGCGATGCGGCGCAGAGCAGGAACGCGACATGTACGCAGCGATGATGGAACTGATCGCAGGATGCGGCGGCAACGTCAGCTCTGAGCACGGGGTCGGCAGCCGTAAGCGCAAGTACGTCGGCATGTCACGTGAGGTCGCCGACATCGCGGCGATGCGGACGCTGAAGACGGCTTTCGATCCGACCGGCTACCTCAATGCCGCGGTGCTGTTCGATTAGTCCGATCCTGCTTTGATGCCGACCGCGTGGCGCAATTGGGCCAGGAACTGGTCGGCGTCGTCGCTGCGGATCATGTAGTGCGAAATCGCTACTCGGATCGCGGTGGCGGCCTTCACCGCGGCGTTGGGTCCGGGTATCAGCCGCTGCAGACCATCCCGCATCTGGGGGATGACATGCGAGAACTGGCTGATCACGTGCTCGGGCTCGATGTCGACCATGCGCACGCCCGAGTAGGAATGTTGGTACTCGACGATGAACCGCAACGCGGCGTCGAGCTTGTCGGGCCCCTTGAGGCCGGCCGTCGCCCTGCTCAAACCGCTTTCGAAGGTTTGTCGTTCGTAACGTGAGAACGCCGAAAGCAGCTCCTCCTTCGAGGCGAACCAGCGGTAGAGCGTTGGCCGCGACACCCCGGCCTGCGAAGCGACGTCCGACAGGCTGAGCTTGCGCTTGCCGTTACGGCTGAGCACCTCCGCCGTGGCCGCGAGGATCCGCTGCCGCGTCGAGGTGTCGCCTTCGATGGTCGACGTCTGCTCCATACCCCAACTTTACAAAAATAGCCCGAAGTGTCACGCTGTTTTCGTGGCACTGGTAGCTGACCACCAAATCTTAGCTGGGCCCCAGCGCATCGTGGCTGATCGGCGCTCGTCGTGAGCCAATCCCGGGCCTCAAGAGCGATTGTCATCACCGAAGCCTCATCGCCCGTCGCGCTTGCCACCGCGGCGCGGTTGGCCGCCGGTGGCGATCTGGTGTTGATGGGAACCCGCAGGCCCGACATCTGCGAGCGGTTCGCAGCCCAACTTCGGTCCGATGGCGCGGCGGCCTTCGCCGCCTACCTGGACCTCGCTGATCCGCCGTCCATCGATCGCTTCGTCGACTCCGCTGACTACCTGATCGGTGCCGTCGACGTGCTGGTCAGTGCCGCGGGTCTGGCCGACGGTTCGTGGGTCGGCGCACAACACTTTGCGGCACAAGTCATTCCGCCGATGATCGACAACCGATGTGGCGACGTGGTGCTGATCAGCCCGGCTCTGGTCGGTGGGTCCTCGGCGACGGCCGACCGGATGCTCGAGGCCTGGGTAGCCGGCCTGGACGCCGAGTTCGTCGGCACTGGCGTGCGAGCCTCGATCATCCGGGTGACCGGGACGGGTAGCGCTCAGGTGCCGCCGGACGACGTTGGATGCCTGATCGCCGCGGCCATCAACTCGCCTGAGCGAATGCACCTGCGTGTCGTCGACATCATTGCACCGGTGCCCGCGGCGTCGATCTCGGCGCTAACGGACTAAGGCTTGGGCCGTCGGCGCACCAACACCGACTGCTGGATACTTCCCACGGCGCCGGTCTCGTCGAACAGGGTGCCCACCGTGGTGCCGATGCCGTCGGGCCCGTAATTGGTTTCTGCCCGGATGCCGACCCAGTCGCCGTCGGGAATCCGGTGCACATGGACGACGAGATCGTTGTTAAGGAACGTCCACTTGCTGATGTCCAGTTTGGAGCCGATGCCGTTGGCGCAGTCGGCGACCGCGAACAGCCGCTCCAACGGCGTCATCGTCTCGCCGTCGACCAGGTTGACTGTCGGCTTGATCCACGATTCGCCCGGACCATCGTTGAGAGGTTGGGTCAGCCACCGCCAGTCCAGGCTGTGGACATAGTTGCGGTCCCAATCCTTTTCGAGATTGCGGCTGCGGGCTTCGCTCACCGGACGCGGCAGCGGCGCCGCCGCGTGCACCAGTTCGGCGGTATCCAGCTGCTGCAGCCGCCACCCGCTGGCCCGGGCCGTCGGCCGGGGCTGACCGTCGGGACCCAGCGCCAACATCTCGGCGTTGATCAGCTCGATTTGTCTGCCGGGGCGCTCGACTTGGGAGCGAATCCACAAGTCGCCTTCGGCCGGCACCGGCCCCAACAAATCGATGGCGACCCGGCTGAGCCGGGTGTCGTCGCGTGCAGCGCAGCGCTCGAGCGCCCGGACCAGGAGCGCCGACACCGGGGCGGCATGCTGCAGCGCCGCCGACCACGTGCTCCTCACCAAGTCTGTGGCACAGAACTTTTCGCCCAGCGGGTCGGCGTCATCGATCACCTCGTAGTAGGAATCGGTCATCGTTCACCTTTCAGGGCAGGCCGGCGCCAGGAGTATCCACGATCACCGCGTCGAGCCGCGAGAGCCGGGTGCCTATCAACCGTTTGGGATAGGCGTCGGTACTCGACAGCATGAACAACGTCCGCCGCGCGGGCCCGCCGAGCATGCAGGCGATCGCGGCGCGGTCGCCGATGTCGATGCGATGGGTCACGTGTCCATTGGGACCACCGGCCACGATGCGTTCGAACTGGTGCGCCAGCGTCATCGACGTCCACACGCCGCCGCCGGCGTCGACGCTGATTCCGTCGGGCGGACCGTCGAGACCGTCGGCGAAGACCCGCCGGTCGGCCAGGTCGCCGTCGTCGCCGATGCTGAACGCGGTCAGTCGCCGGCCGATCGACTCCGCGACGATCAAGGTCTTGCCGTCGTCAGTGATGGCCATTCCGTTGGGCAAGTCCAGATCTTGCGCCACCACCCGCACGGTGTTGTCGGGATCGACGCGCAAGATAACGCCGCCCTGGAAGGCCTGCGACCCGATGTAGGCGCGTCCGAGGTGGTTGACGACCATGTCGCCGAGGTCGGCCGGTGCGACATCGCTCAGATCGGCGATCGTGACCACGGTTTCGCCGTCGTAGCGCAGCAGCTGCCGTTTTTCGGTAGACGCGATCAGCAGCGAGCCGCGCAGGTCGGCGGTGTGCACAGCCTCGCCCAGCATGTCGGAGAACCACAGCAGCCCCTCGAACCAGCGCGGGCCTTCACCAAAGCAGAAGCCGGTGGCCAGCGGCGTCAGCCCGTCAACCGTCGCCGTCATCGAGCGCATCCAATTCTCGTGCGATCGCCGCGTGGTAGGCGTCGATCTTGGCGGGGTTGACTTCCTGAAACAGGGCGTCGGGTAGCGGTGCGTGTTTGTAGGCCTCGATTGTCATCGTGCGGGTGAACAGGGTGATCTCCTCGCCCGGTCGGGTGAACTGGTACTGGACCGTGATCCGGCCTTCCATACCACCGTCGCCGTGACCGTCATGGCCAAGCGGCCCAACGGAATTGAACACCCATAACTTCGGCCGCATCGCGATCGCCAGATGCCATGTGAAGATTCGGTCGCCGTCGGCGCCGGATTCCTGCCAGGTGTCGCCGACCTTCAGCGGCAGTTCGTCGAGCAGGTTGGTGATGTGCGCGCTGCCCGGATAGGTCATCGTCGGAGTTCGCCGGGTTCGTGACGAAGTCATAGATGATTTCGGGCGGGCGGGCGAAGGCGGTTTTCGAACTCGTGGTCACAATGCCCAACCGTCTCGCCTCCCTGTGGCGGCAAATCTGACCAGGCGGCCGCCCGGCTAACTTTACAGATTATCGTATAAGTGTCACGCGGTAATTTTGCAGGGATATCGTCGGCGCTCAGTTAAGGAAAGCGGCAGATGCATTTCACCATCACCCACCCGATGCACCGCCACCCGTACAACCCGGAACTGGTCAGCGGCGACGGCATCGCCGCGGTTGCCGCCGCCGCGGAGGTCGCCGGATTCCACGGCTTCGGGTTCACCGACCACCCCGCGCCGACGCAGCGCTGGCTGGAAGCCGGAGGACACGATGCGCTGGACCCGTTTGTGGCGATGGCTTTCGCCGCGGCCCGGACCACCACACTGCGACTGATTCCCAACATCGTGGTGCTGCCGTATCGAAACCCGTTCGTAGTGGCGAAGTCTGGTGCATCGCTGGATTTGCTTTCCCGCGGCCGGTTCACGCTCGCGGTCGGAGTCGGTTATCTCAAACGGGAGTTCGCCGCCCTCGGCGTTGACTATGAACAACGGGCCGACCTGTTCGATGAAGCCCTCGACGTGATCCGGGCAATCTGGACCAGCGATGACGTCTCATTCGAGGGCAAGCACTTCACCGCGCACGGGATCACCGCCCACCCCCGACCGGTCAGCGACCCGTATCCGCCGATCTGGGTCGGCGGAAACACCGGGGCCGCGCGCCGGCGGGTGGCCCAAAAGGGCGACGGCTGGTGTCCGTTCCCGGCGCCGGCCGTGCTGGCCCAGACTGCTCGCACCGCGACCCTTGACTCGGTGCAAGGCCTGGCCGACGGCATCGCCGACCTGCGCCGCCGCGTCGAAGAGGCGGGCCGGGACTGGTCGAAGTTGGATGTGGTATTCACCAACTTCGACGGCGGCAGCCCGGCAGACGACGACTTCAACGCGGACGCCTACCTGACCGGAATGGAGAAGCTGGCCGAGCTCGGCGTCACCTGGATGCAAGTGGGGTTGCCCGGCGACAGCGTGGCGCACGCAACCGAAACCATCGAGCGGTTCGCAACCCTGGTGATCGACGCGAGCTGAGTCGGGTGGGCCGCCGATAAGGCTTTACAAGGTTCGGTGAAAATGTCACGCTCGCTAGGTGACGACGGAATTTGAGCAGACGCATTGGTCGGTCGCCGGTCTCCTCGAGTTGTTCGATGCGCGCGCCGACGGACCCGACCGCTTCACCGCTGAAACCGGGATCGCCGGCGCGGACGAACGGCAGGTGGTCGAAGGCACCCAGGTGCTGGCGCAAGTGATCGTCGCGGTCGCCAAACGGTTCCCGGACAAGTCGGTGCGGTCGGCGCACGCGGTGTTCTCCCGCGCCGTAATGGTCGGGCCGCCAGTCGAATTCGATATCGACGTCGTGCACGAAGGCCGGTCCACCGCAACCGCGGTGGTCTTTGTTAAGCAGAACGACCGCCGCTGCATCACCGTCACCGCGCTCGTCGACGTCCCGTCGGCCGATGTGATTCGCCACCACTTGCCTCGCCCTGAGGTGGCCGCGCCGGCCGACGCCAACGTCTCGCCGATGCCGATGGCCGGCCGGGAACTGCGGCTGGTCGACGTCGTGGATGTCAACAGCCCAGACGAAGTCGGGCCGCCGGAGCTGTACGCCTGGCTGCACTATGACCCGATTCCCACCCGCGACGATTTAGCTAAGGCGCTGATCGCATATTTCACCGGCCATTTGGGCATTTCGACCACGATGCGCGCCCATGCCGGCATCGGCACCAGCCAGTCGCATCTGACCGTATCCACGGCGCCGATGACGGTGACGGTCAGCTTCCACGAGCCGGTGTCTTGGTCGGGCTGGTTGCTGTACACCCACGAGAGCACCCAGGTGGGCGCGGGCATGTCGTATGTGCGCGGCGCCGTGCACACGCAAGAGGGTGAGCTGATCGCCTCGTTCGCACAGGACGCGCTGATCCGCCCGCTGCGCACCACCGACACCGCGATCAAAACCGAGGCGCGGCTGTAGCAGTCATGGACTTTTCCGTCGTCGAACTCTCCGCGGAGGAGAAGGAATTCCGCGATCGGTTGCGGGCGTTTCTGTCCGTCCACGTCACCGACGAAGTGCGCCGACGGGACCGGGAGACCGGGGAGAATTTCGACGAGGGCGTGCATTTGGCGCTGGGTGGCGAAGGCTATCTGGCCGCCGACTGGAAGGACGAGTCCGAGGGTGGCTTCAGCGCGGTGCGCCGGCGGATCTGGGACTTAGAGATCGGCCGGGCACACACCCCGTGGTTCCACTGGGGCACCACCGCCGTGGTGGCGCGGGCAGTGCAGCAGTTCGGATCCGCGGGGCTCGCCGACGAGGTGCTGCCCGGGGTGCTGTCCGGCCACGTCCGGCTGTGCCTGGGCTACACCGAGCCGGAGGGCGGCTCCGATGTGGCGACCTGTAAGACTCGCGCCGTTCGCGACGGCGCTGGCTGGGTTATCAACGGCTCCAAGATGTTTACGTCCAATGCCCACAACGCGAAATACGTTTTCTTGCTGACTAACTCGGATCCGGAAGCGCCAAAACACAAGAACCTGACGATGTTCCTGGTGCCGCTGGACTCGCCGGGCATCGACATCCAGCCCATCCGCACCGTCGACGGTGACCGGACCAACATCGTCTACTACAGCGACGTACGGGTCGACGACAAATACCGAATCGGTGATGTCAACGGCGGCTGGGCGGTGTTGCGAGCGGCGCTCGACGTTGAGCACGGCACCGTCGAAGGTGACGCCGACGGCTTGCAAAGAATCGCGGTAATGAGCGAACAACTGACGCTGATGGCCGAGGCGATCGACAAGATCGCGGCGCTAGTCGCGCAACGCGGCGCTGACGGCCGCCGCCGGCTCGACGACAAATCGGTGGCATATCGGCTGGGCCGCAGCATTGCCCGCACCGAGGCGGCGCTGAGCACGCCGGGCATGTTCGGACGGGTGGCGAATGCGCAAACCATGCGTGACGTCGCACCGGATCTGATGGACGTGCTGGGCACCGCGTCGGCGCTGCCGATTGACACCACGGGCGCCGCCGACGACGGTGGGGCCGAATACATTTTCCGGTTGGCCTCACCGACCGGTATTTACGGCGGCACCCTAGAGGTGTTCCGCAACATGATCGCGCAGCACGAGCTGGGGCTCGGGCGCCCGAACTATTCGCCGCCGCTGTCCTGACGCGCCGCGGGCAGCTCGGCGAGAACCTCAACGCGGGTGGCGTCGAAACTGAGGAATCCCTTGATGGGCAAGCTTTCTGGTGGAGGGTCCGGGTAGCTCCAGGCCACGTCCACGACTTTCGCGTCGCCGATCAGGGCCGACCAATAGGTCGCCACGCCCTTGTAGTTGCAATACGTCGAGGTGTCCGTTTGCCGCAGCAGGTCGATGCGCACGTGCGACGGGTCTACGTAGAGGCGAGGTTCCAGCGCCGTCTCGAACACGATCACGGTGTCGTCGGTGTCCACCAGCGTCGTCCCGGCGACGTCGACGCGCAGACGCCGCTTGGTGGGCCGGCAGTCGACCCGGTGGTACGGGTTGGGCGGATAGTGCACGAGCTCGCGCCCCTCTTCGATCCAGGTGTCCACGGCTTCCCACGGCACGTGGACGAATCCGGGCGCTTCTGAAACCGGCTCACTGGGCAGATCGCGCACCTCGTCGGCGCGAAATGCATAGCTGAGCGGATGATTTCGCCGGTGCACCAACAGTGCACCCTCGGTGTCGATCACCATGCGCCCGCCGCGGAACGCCTGCACGCGTCGGGGATGAGGTTCGACATAGACGACATCGGAGGGCAATTTCAGATCGCCAGCGGGCGAAAACCACCCGGCGGGTTCATTGCTCAGCGGCCCGCGCCCGGCGACCAGACTCACCAGCCCTCCCGGTCCGTCATGCTCATGCTGATGATCAGCGTATAGGGCGCGTCGCGGGAAGAACCTAGGATGCCGAGCATGGCCGGACCAATGGAAGGCATCAAAGTCGTGGAGCTCGGGGTCTGGGTGGCCGGGCCTGCGACAGGTGGCATCTTCGCCGATTGGGGTGCGGACGTCGTCAAAATCGAGCCGCCGAGCGGCGACCCCGGGCGTCTGTTCGGCCGGATGTTGGGGCTCGACATCGACGTGAGCCCACCGTTCGAGATGGACAACCGCTCCAAGCGCAGCATTGTCCTCGACCTGACCACCGACGGCGGCCGCGCTACCGCTCTTGAATTGATCAGCGGCGCCGACGTGTTCGTGACGAATGTCCGCCCCGGCGCGTTGCGGCGTCTCGGATTGGACTTCGAGTCGATCGCTCCGGATAACCCCCGCCTGGTTTACGGGCTGATCACCGGCTACGGCGAAACCGGGCCGGACGCCGACCGGGCGGCCTACGACATCGCGGCGTTCTGGTCGCGCGCCGGGGTGGCCCATCTGCTGACCCGGCCCGGTGACACGCCGCCCTTCCAGCGCGGAGGCATGGGCGACCACGCGGCCGGCATGACGCTGGCAGCGGCGATCTGCGCGGCGTTGGTGGCCCGCGATCGGACCGGGTCCGGGCAGCTGGTGACGACCTCGCTGTATCGGCAGGGTGCCTACACGGTGAGCTTCGACCTGAACACCTATCTGATGACGGGCCAGCCCATCGCCGTGGGACAACGGGAGACGATGGGCAACCCGTGCATGAACAACTACGCCGCAGGGGACGGTCGGCGGTTCTGGATCGTGGGGCTCGAAGCCGACCGGCACTGGCCGCCGTTGTGCCGGGCCGTCGGCCGCGCCGACTGGCTGACCGATTCGCGCTATTCCTCCGCACGGTCACGCGCCGTCAACGGCGTCGAACTAATTGCCGAGTTGGACCGGATCTTTGCCACCAAGCCCCTCGCCGAATGGGCGGAGATCTTCGCGAGCGAACCGGACTTCTTCTGGTCGCCGGTCAACACCATCGAAGACGTCGTTGCCGACGAGCAGTTCCACGCCGCGGGCGGCATGGTCGACGTGCCGGATGGACCAGCTGTTGTGCCCATGATCGCGACACCGGCGGATTTCCACGGCACGCCGTGGGCACCGCGCTCGACCGCGCCGGATCTCGGCGCGCACACCGACGAGGTTCTCGCCGAGCTGGAGGCACGGCGTACATCCTGACCCAATCGAAGCTTTGCAGATTGACGTAAAAGTGTCACGCTGGGTCGGGCGGGACGTTCGATCTGCTGAAGGGATGCGATGAGGACCTTCGAGGTGGACTTCGAGAAGCTACGGCCGCCCGCACGCCACCACGACGGTGCTGCGGTCAAGTACCGCCTCGACGTTGTCGCCTCCAGTCCCGCCGATGTGGTGTGCTCCGTCGGAGGATGGTTGTACGACCGGGTGCGGGCCGGCTGGGAAGTCAACGTGCTGCTACCGCAGCAATGCGATACCCGCCCGTTGCAGATCCTGGGCGTTGAAGCGTCTGACCTTGATTCGCACCTCTCAACCGCGAGCATCGGATGCCCGGCCCGTGGCTTGGCCGTCAGCGCAGAGATGTTCGCCTCGGACATACGAATTCGCCAAGCGGTGCTCAACGCGCTGGATCGCTGGCTGACGGAAGTTACGCTCTGGCATGACGGTTGGCCGTTAGCCGTCGGGCACCGGACGATTACGGTGCAGCATGTGCTCAGTGATGCTGCCCGCGCATTCAAGCGTCACGCGCTGGCCGCGGCCGGCATGTCGTATCCGGTCGGCCCCAGCGAGACACTGCGCAGCGACTTGACGTCCTCCCCCGGCTGAAGCCAGCGGATTCCAACCCACTACTTATGCGGCAGGAGAGCTGAGTTGAGGTTCACGGTTCGCCGCCGGTCGTGTTCGCGTTCGACGGGCCAGCGACCGAGCTGATGTGGCGACACCATCTGGGGTCGACAGGGCCGTCGGCGGATGCGGTGCCCGCCCGGCGCAGCCAATTGACCGGTCTAGCACCGACGTTCATCACCGGCTCGGAGATCGATCCGCTTCGCGACGAGGCGCTCGACTATGCCCCGCGGCTGCTGCGGGCCGGAATCGCCACCGAACTACACGTCTTTCCGAGCACCTGCCATGGCTTTGACTCGCTGCTGCCCGACTGGCAGGTCGCCGAGCAGCTGTTCACCCTGCGGGGTCGCGCGCTGCGACGCGCCTTTTACGGGACGTGAGGCGCGTCGAAGCTGATCAACTGGCGCAGGGTCGTTCCGTCGGCCAGGTGATCCATTGCCGCGTTGATGTCGTCCAGCCTGACTGTTGACGACACCAGCGATTCCACCGGCAGCCGGCCTGAGCGCCACATCTCGACGAACCGCGGAATGTCGCGTGCCGGTACCGCCGATCCGAGGTAGCTGCCGATCAGCGACCGACCCTCAGCCACAAAACCCAACGGCGACAAGCTGATCCGGGCATCCGGCCGCGGCAGGCCGACAGTGATGGTACGGCCGCCGGGGGCGGTCAGGTCGATAGCGGTCTGCAGCGCGGCCGGATGACCCACCGCCTCGATGACGATGGGCGCTTTGACACCGTCTTCGATGGCTGCCTGCGGCGTGTAGGTCTGGTGTGCGCCGAAACGCGAAGCAGTCGTCAGCTTCTCGGGTAGCTGGTCGACCGCGACCACGCGGATATCGTCGCGTGCCAATGCGGTCAGCACCGCCGCCATGCCGACACCGCCTAGACCCACGACGGCCACCGTCTGACCGGGGTGTGGCTTGCCGACGTTGAGCACAGCGCCGCCGCCGGTCAGCACCGCGCAGCCGAGTAGCGCCGCGACGGGCGGCGGGACGTCGTCTGGCACCGGAACGACACTGTTGCGGTGCACAACGGCGTGGGTGGCGAAGCCGGACACCCCCAGATGGTGGTAGACCGCAGAGCCCCCGCGGCTCAGCCGCATTCCGCCGCCAAGCAAGGTCCCGGCGTTGTTCGCGGCGCTGCCCGGTTCACACGGCGTCAGCCCGTCGGTGGCGCACGCTGCGCAGTGCCCACACCGCGGCAGGAACGTCATCACGACGCGCTGGCCTACGGTCACGTCGGTCACGCCGTCGCCAATCTGCTCGACGACTCCGGCTGCCTCATGCCCGAGCAGCATCGGCGTCGGCCGCACCCGGTTGCCGTCCACCACCGACAAGTCGGAGTGGCACACGCCGGCGGCCTCGATGCGCACCTGCAGTTCCTCGGGGCCGGGTGGGGCCAGTTCAATCTCGGTGATGCGGATAGGCCTGGAATCTGCGTACGGCCGGGGCGATCCGATGTGCTCGAGCACGGCACCCCGGATTACCAGCATGGTCGAATACAACCATGACTCCGTTTTCTGCGGGTCCGCCCGACTCGGACGGGCTCACCAGCCGCGACTTTCCGGTGCACTGGCCGGTGCTCACCCGTTGGGCCGACAACGACATGTTCGGGCACCTGAACAACGCGGTCTACTACCAGCTTTTCGACACCGCGATCAACGGCTGGATCACTACAAATGTCGCTATCGACCCGGTCACCATGGCGGCGCAAGGCATCGTCGCCGAATCGGGCTGCC
Organism: uncultured Actinomycetota bacterium; assembly: GCA_963720085.1. Taxonomy (GTDB): domain Bacteria; phylum Actinomycetota; class Actinomycetes; order Mycobacteriales; family Mycobacteriaceae; genus Mycobacterium. Next base: position 2,628 of record CAVRER010000078.1, on the reverse strand, counting down.
GTTACTTCTCCGAACTGCACTTCCCGGAACGGCTCGTCGTCGGATTGGCACTCACCAGGTTGGGTCGCAGCAGCGTCACCTATCGGCTCGGCATCTTCCGGGCGGCCGAAGAACCCGCCGCCGCAGAAGACGCAGAAGAGCAGAAGATCGCGGCGCTCGGGCACTGGGTGCACGTCTACATCGACCGCACCAGCCGCCGACCGGTACCGATCCCGGACGCCATCCGCGAGCTGCTGTCGACGGCGTGCGTGAGCTAGCGCCCCCGTTATGCTCGGCCAATGCCGTTTGTGAGCAAGACCGTCGAGGTCGCCGCCGACGCAGCCAATATCCTGGCCATCGTCGCCGACTTCGAGTCCTACCCGCAGTGGAACGAAGAGATAAAAGGACTGTGGGTGCTGGCCCGCTACGACGATGGACGCGCCAGCCAGTTACGTCTTGATGCTGCTTATGAGGGCATCGAAGACACGTTGATCCAGGCGGTCTACTACCCGAGCCCGAATCAAATTCAGACCGTGATGCAGCAAGGCAATCTTTTCAAAAAGCAGGACCAGCTGTTCAGCGTCGTGGAGATGGGTGCGACGTCGCTGCTGACGGTAGACATGGACGTCGAGCCCACGATGCCGGTTCCCGCGCCGATGGTCAAAAAGTTGGCGGACAACGTCTTGGACTACCTCGCCGACAACCTGAAGCGGCGCGCGGAGGAGTTGTCGTCGTAGCGCTAGCCCCAGATGCCGCTGTGGTCCAGCGTTTGGGTGAGCCGGCGCGCGCCGTCGGTGAACTGCCAGTGGGTGTGCTCGACGACCGCGGCGGTGTCGCGGCGGCGCAGCGCCGCGATCAACTTGCGGTGGTTGTCGACTGCGGCCGCGCCCCAGCCCGGATCGGCGGCGTAGATCATCAACGGCATGTAGCCAGCGACATGCAGCAGGAACCAAGCCAGTTTGATTCGCCCGGTGGCGTGATTGAAGGCGCGGTGAAACGCGAACTCGGTGGCCGCGATCGTCTCGGTATCCGAGGCGGCGACCGCGGCGGCCAGCGCCTCGGTGATGCGCTCGAGATCGTCGATCTCGGCATCGGTGATGTGCTGGGCCGCCGTGGCGGCAAGTTCCTTGGCGATGGTCGCCTGCAGCCAGAAGATGTCGTCGATGTCCTGCCGGGTCAACGGCAGCACGACGTGGCCGCGGTGCGGCTCGAGTTGCACCATGCCTTCGCCGCGCAACTTCAGCAATGCCTCGCGCACCGGCGTGACGCTGACGCCGAGTTTGGCCGCGGTCTCGTCGAGCCGGATGAACGTCCCCGGCCGCAGCGCGCCGGACATGATCGCAGCCCGCAGGTGGCCCGCCACCTCGTCGGACAGCTGCGCTCGGTGCAGCGGTAGCCGCGTCTGCCGTTGCGCGGAAAGCCGCGCAGAGACCGGTGCACGCAGGGAAGTCACCGGGGTTGTCTTCGCGCCGCCAAGACCATAATGTGATCCAGACAACACCAGATTTTATCAAATATCAACTCGACTGAGAGTTAGCGATCAGAGAGGAATCGACTAGTTGACCACAGAGTTGACTGGCCACGAGACCTACCAGGCTCATACCGGCGCCGCCAGCACCGAGCAGCCGTATCTGGCGCGACGGCAGAATTGGGTCAATCAACTCGAACGGCACGCATTGATGCAGCCGGGCGCTCCCGCGTTGCGATTTCTGGGCAATACCGTCACCTGGTCCGAACTGCGCCGCCGCGTGGCTGCGCTGGCCGGCGCCCTGAGCCGCCGAGGGGTCGGCGTTGGGGACCGGGTGATGATCCTGATGCTGAACCGGACCGAGTTCGTCGAGTCGGTGCTGGCGGCCAACATGATCGGAGCCATCGCCGTTCCGATCAACTTCCGGCTGACACCGGCCGAGATCGCCTTCCTGGTCGATGACTGCGAGGCGGGGGTAATGATCACCGAATCCGTCCTGGCCCCGGTGGGCAATGGCGTTCGCGACATCACCTCAGTGCTGAACACTGTCGTGGTCGCCGGAGACACCGCCGAGGAGGGTCTGCTGGGCTACGAGGACCTGGTGAACGAGCCCGGCGATCCGGCCGAACCGGTGGACATCCCCAACGACTCGCCGGCGCTGATCATGTACACCTCGGGCACCACCGGGCGGCCGAAGGGCGCCGTGCTGACCCACACCAACCTGACCGGGCAGACGATGACCGGCCTTTATACCCATGGCGTCGACGTCAACGACGTCGGCTTCATCGGTGTCCCGTTTTTCCACATCGCCGGAGTCGGCAACCTGTTGACCGGGATGTTGCTCGGGATCCCAACCGTGATCCATCCGCTGGGCGCGTTTGACCCCGGGCACCTGCTCGACGTGCTGGCCGCGGAGAAGGTCACCGGGATCTTCTTGGTGCCCGCCCAATGGCAGGCGGTATGCAATGCGCAGCAGGCGAATCCGCGCGACGTGAAATTGCGGGTGATGTCGTGGGGCGCCGCACCGGCATCCGACACGCTGCTGCGACAAATGTCGGAAACCTTTCCCGGGACGCAGATTTTGGCCGCGTTCGGCCAGACGGAGATGTCGCCGGTCACCTGCATGCTGCTTGGCGAAGACGCGATCAGGAAGCGTGGCTCGGTGGGCAAGGTGATCCCGA
>CAVRER010000077.1:0-6649 GCA_963720085.1 uncultured Actinomycetota bacterium | reverse complement strand
GCGCACCGTGACCGGCTTGACGCCGCAAGCGGCCGTGTCCGCCTCGGCGGGCTCGGCCAGGGCGTACACCGCCCGACGGGGCCGGGTGACCCGCCCGGCGCGGAGGAGGCCCGACAAACAGGTGTGCACGTCATCGCTAGGGAACGCGGCCTTGATGGTCGCCGCCGAGATGCCCTCGGGGTGCTGGCCGATCAGCTCGGCGACGCGGCACGAGAGGCTGTCGGGCCGGTAGTGCCTGGGGGACCGGCGGCCCTCGGTCAGCATCCATTCCACCAGGCCGTCACCATCGGCCTTGGTGATCTGCTGGAGCTTCTTGCCGCCCAGGTGCCGCCGCACCGGTTTGAGGTCGTGGCGGTAGCCCTCCAGCGTCACCCGACGGATGCCGCGCCGACCGGTCAGCCACTGGTCGCACGCCTCGTCAACGGTGATGGCCGTCCGGCGGGTGTAGGTGCCCGCCGCGACTTCGCTGGTGATTCGGCGATATTCGCGCCGGGCCTCGGCCAGGGTGCGGTAGGTGAAGCGTCGGCGGTCCCGGCTGCCGTCGGGCTTGGTCCCGACGTCGGCGCGGAACTCGTAGGTCACCGCGCCGTTGGTCGCCGTGCGCTTGGTGATCGGCTCAGCGCGACGGGTCCGCCTGGCCTGCTCAGCGGTGGGCTGGGTAGGTTCGGTGCTCATCGATCGGTCTCCTCGGTTGTGGTGCTCCAGTCACGTGGCAACCACTTGGGACCCTGCTGGTACACAGAGCCTTTCACGAGGCTAGCTCACGAAGGCCGGCGGTCACGACGTAGACGCGACCGCCGAGTCGGCGGACGGGCAGGTCTCCGGAGGCCGCCAGGCGGTAGGCCGCGGCCCGGCTGATTCCCAGCAGCTGCGCGGCGCGGGGCACCGCAAGCAGAAGGGGCAGGTCATTGAACACGTTATTCTCCAAGATCATTCACCACCTTTCCGTATGTTGAAGGGATGTGTGCCCGGATGGACGGGCCCTGTGGACTTGTGGGCTGCACTGTGGACAAAACTGCGCGGCTTCGGTTCCGTCGGGCTCGGTGACTGTGATGGTGCGAGAATGTGCGTCCTCGCATTCACCACACCACGGCACGGTTGCCGGATGTGGGTCGCGTGACGGTGGGGGATCGGTCAGGCGCCGGGCGAGCACCCGCGCCGGATGACGCACCCCGTTGGTGTTTTGGACCAGGTGATCGGTGAGGTCGGCCGCCGGCCATCCGTGCGCCACGGCGGACTCGACGGCAGGTAGGAGACTAAGGGCCCCGCGGGTACTCAGCTTCCACGCTTCGGTAACTGCCCGCAAGATCCCAGCCGCCGCTTCGCTCGGTTCGGATGGGGATTCAGTTGCTGGGTTCAAGGTGTCCCGCTGTGGGACCCCCGGGGTGTGCCGCTGTGGCACCGTCCCCGTTTCGCAGCGGGACGGGGGCCGTCTCGAATCGGGACCAGGGGTCCCAGATCGGGACGGGGGGAGTCCGGGTCGGGGCTAGGCGAAAGATGGGGTGCCAGCGGGTGATTCAGGTAATAGCGCGTCGAGCGTCGCGCGCCGGAATCGTGGAACTGCGGACGCCGGCTGATGAAGCCACGCGTTTCCAGATCCCTGAGTGCGCGCAGGACTGTGCTTCTTCCGGCATTGGATTCGGCCATGAGGGTGCGAATTGAGGGGTAGCAGGAGAAGTTCTCATCCGCCTTATTCGCCAGAAGGATGAGGATGAACTTCGCCGCCGACGAACCGACATCTGAATCCGTCGCCCAGGCGAGCGCGCTCCAGCTCATCCTGACCCCAGGGGCGAGGATTGCGAGTCGCGGCCAGGCTCAGCGGGCTCGTCTCTGTGCGCATCCTTCATACGCCGTTTCATGTCTAGAACGATAAAACTGCGAGTTGCGCTGCGCGACGGTCAGTTACAAGATCTTTTGTGGGATTTCGCCTCGTCTGGCATCTAATTACCCCTATGGCGAGAATTAGCATGAATTGCACTGCGTCGTAACTCGTTTATTTCTCTGTTCTGCGCCTTGACTGCGCGGCTCTCGTGGATGGCCCGGGTATGGGTCTGTCCTGCAAAGCTTTCCGTGCTACCGACATTCGAACCTGCCGCAGCGACGATTCGGCGCGTCGTTATGGGAGCGTCTCAGCCTTCGATGAGACGTACGCGCCTCAGCGAAAGGGCGCTGAGCCGCGCGCAGGGTGGGCGCGTGCGCGCCAGTGTCAAACCGTCCTGCGTCCACTTCGGCCGTTAACGGTTCCAACGCCGCGCGGCATGCGCGGGGATCTCAGCACTATCTGAGCGGCGCCGGCGGGGTCGGGTGGAATACGTCTCGTCTCGATCCGGACGCGTTCCACGATCCGCTCGACGGGCTTTTCGACGACCTCCATTCGCACCGCCACCGCATTGTTCTTCGCCGCGCGCCGCTCCTCGTATGCGGCCCGCTGGCACTGTTGGGAGCACCACACCGGGATCAGCATTCCTGGCCAGCCGCCTACACCCGCTCGACAGCGGCACCCCAGAAACCACCCACCGCCGGCACACGCCACCCGGCCGCCAAGTTAGCAACGATGGCCGCCACATCCGACGAACAAGCCCGCACTCGCGAAGCCCGGCCATGCCGCGCTCAACGGTGCCGGGCACGCCGCTGCGCGCGCTGAAGCCGCCCGGCTTGCTCGCCCTGGCGCCCAGCCGCCGTACCACCGCCGCGGCCGCCGAGACGGCCGCCATCGACACCGCGATCCGCCGAGCCCGCGGGTGGACACCGCGGGTAGCCTGCAGTGGTGGTTGAGCACGCGCTAATCCAGGCGTTGGCCGCACTGGACCCGGTGCCGCTTTCGGTCGTCCACTGGGTCGTCACCGGAAACTGGCCGGCGACGACGCCGAATCCACCCCTCGACGTGTCGTTTCCGGGGTGGGCCGGCTTCGCATGATTCCGGCCTGGCTCGGTTGTACCGGCTCGGCCGCGGCGCCGTCCATCTGCCGCAGCCTCTGTAGATCAAATCTCTTGCCGGACAAGTGACACAACCGGACTCACTCTACTACGCTTTGCCCCACAACCGTTTTCCCGCTAATTCTCGCCGCTTCGTTCTTTTCCGTTCTCGCCCCACTCGATATCGCCTACACCGCACAGCAATTCACCACAACTAACCGCCCTTGACCGTGGCACATTTGCACAAGGTGATGCAGGCATTGGGTGTGGCGAACCTTCGGTCCGCCACACCGCCCCTCGCCTGAGGGGCCGGTCGCGTTGGACAGGTGGTCGGGGATGCTGACGATTGCGCCGCTTAAGGCGTCGCCCGGGCATTGCTGTGCGCCGCCGACGACGTAGGGCGCGACCCGCCCTCTCAACCTTTTCGACGAGGCCGCCGTCCGAGGAGCACGCGCCGCCCAGTGATGCCAGCGCCGTCCGCGCCTTGTGCGGCACCACGGCCGCCGGCAGCACCCAATCCATGAAGGCTCAGGCCTTTCGGATGCGGCAAACCCTGTAACCGGCCACCGCCGGCCCGCCGGGGCCCGGCCAGCTCTCCACCGTGAGGGTTGGCAGGGCCCCCTTTGTCTTCCGGTAGTCACTGCGCTCCGCGGGCCGCGGATACGGCCACCACCCGGCCGCCGCCACCGAACGGCTCCCGCTAACCCCCGACCATGCATAGCCGGCCAACCAGACGCCTGGGCCCAGCCGTGACTATGACCCTCTATCAGCCGTCCCCGACACGGCTCGCCACGTGTCCGCCACTCCGCGCCCCACACTCTCGTCGCGCCGCTTATGGCATGAGCGCCGCCGCTATGCCGGTTACCGCCCGGTGGCCGCCTGGCGGTGCTGGCACGTCGCCACAGCGTCGGTTCCTGCGAGCCCAACAGCGCAGCTCCCACCGCCTCGGCATCCCAGCCATCGCGGACCGCCTCGTGCAGCGCCACCTCGCGCACCCGCCGCGCCTACACACCATTGTGGCCGCGGCGCACCGCCACTCGGCCGCCGCCGCGGCCCCGGGCCACCATCACCATGTTGTCGCGCTGCATCCCGGGCAGCACATGAAGCAAACCTGTTTCCCGCGCTGAACTCACGCGGGCAGACGCCGGATTGTTGCAGCCGTGCAGCGCCCTAACCCACGGCTACCAAGGCCGCACCATCGAGCGCGGCCGCTAACGCATAGCGATTGGCGCGCACCATCATCCGAATGTCGCCTCGGCGCAACCAAAAACGGCCGTACCCGTCCGCGCCGACGGCCGCTGCCCAAATCGCCCAGTCGTCGGCCCCGGCGCGCACATCATGTTCGCCTCAAAGCGGTGCAACTCCGCACCATGTATGCGCCGATCCACCACGAGCCGTAGTTGATTGCGAACGCACCATTTACTCCGATGCTTTCCGGTTCGCGGCGCCGTTCGCCGCTCATGGCGTTCATTATCACGGCGGCTACCGACACCGACTCGTCACGCGTGCGCCCGCGCCTGCAGTCGCTCCCCGACCATGACGTTCGCCGACGCCGCCGCCTCACCCAGCTCTCCGATCCGCGATTGCCCCTCAACGGCGGCCAGGCCGGCCTGGTCGCTGGACTCCGTCGGGCGCCGGCGACCGCGCGTCTGCATCTGGTGCCGCGTCGGCTTCTCGAATCAACTCGCGCGCAGTCTTTTCGGCGACGCCGGCCATCCGCGCGATGTCGCGTAAGCTCTCGCCCCGATCACGCATCGCCCGCAGCGCACGCCCGTACACCACGCGCTGCCGCTGCGCGGCCTGCTCGCGCAGCACCTGCTGCCGCGCGGCCAACCATTCATCGACCGCTTCCGTGCGGTCGTGACGCCGAAAAGAACGTCGCCAAATCCTCAACACTGGCCGGCGTGCGCCGCGCTAGCTCCTCCTGGGCCGCCGACGCCGCGGTCGCGCGCCGCCCGCCGCGCTTCCTTGCTTACCGCCTGATTTCCCATAAATCACACGGTAAGACCCTCAAACCCGTTACGCCGCACCCGAACCCAAAAATCTCGCCCGCCGACCCACTCGCCCAAGCCCGGACCCGACCACTCACCACACCAGCCCACCGGCACTTAGGACACCCTAACTTCACCGCCTCCACCGAACATCACACCTCTTGCACTCAGGTCACGGAACGGTAACGGCCGATTGTGTAGGTCGGCTAACCAGGCTGATTTTTCCGTCGCTGGCCGTCGCGTAACGCCCGCGGCCGATGTCAGAGTCGAATTCATGGTGATGCCCCGGTGATGGGCTTGCACAAACTGACCGCCGGCGACGGCTACATGTACCTGATCCGCCAAGTCGCCGCCTCCGATGCCACCGACCGCGGGCGCCCCAGCCTCGTCGGACTACTACAGCGCCAAAGGCGAAGCCCCGGGCACCTGGATGGGCCGCGGCCTGGCCGCGCTGGGATCACCGGTCTCGCCGTGATGCCATCCGATCCGCTGGTCGCCAACGTTGTGGGCGGTGCCGCACGGCTCACCGGTCAGCGAAGACCAGATGAAAGCCCTGTTCGGAGAAGGCTTGCACCCCAACGCCGACCGGATCACCCGCCATCTCACCGGATTTGGTGTCGCCAAAGCCGGCGCGATCGCCGCCGCCCGGCTGGGCCGCCCGTTCGCGATCAACAACACCGAAAACCAGTTCATCACCCGGCTGCGTGCGGCCTACCGCGACTACAACGCCACCGTCGGCAACGACTGCCCAAGCCAGCCTGGCCGCCGACATCCGGGCCCGGCATCCGCACCGCGCTGGGGCGCGAAATGTTCGCCGAAAGCCTACGGTCGCCCACCGGCCGACGACCGCGAACTGTCCGGATTCATCGCCAGCCATTCCCGGGCGGCCACCACCGCGGTCGCCGGCTACGACCTGACCTTCACCCCGGTCAAATCGGTGTCGGCGCTGTGGGCGATCGCGCCGACCCGATCGCGCGCGCCATCGAGGAATGCCACCACCAAGCCGTCGCCGAAACGCTGGAATTTCTCGAAGACAACGCCGCCTTTTCCCGCATGGGCGCCCACGGTGTCGCCCAGGTCAACACCACCGGATTGATCGCCGCGGCGTTCGATCACCGCGACTCCCGCGCCGGTGACCCCAACCTGCACACCCACCTGGTGATCAGCAACAAAGTGCAAGTCGATCGGCGCCGACGGGATACCACGCTGGCTGGCACTGGACGGCACCCCGCTGCACCATGCCGCCGTGGCCGCATCGGAGTTCTACAACACCCGCATCGAAGCCCTGCTCATCGCGCAAAATCGGCGGCCGCTTCGCCGAAGTACCCGCCAAACCGGGCAAACGGCCGGTGCGCGAAATGGGTCGGCATCCCCACCGAATTGATCGACAAATACTCCTCGCGAAGCGCGGCCATCGACCATCGCGTCGGCCAGCTGGCCAAGCAATTCCAAGCCGCCCACGGGCGTGAACCCACCGTCACCGAAATGCTCGCCCTGTCCCAGCAAGCCACCCTGGAAACCCGGCAAGCCAAACACGAACCACGCTCGCTGGCCGAGCAGCGCCACGCCTGGCGGGCCCAGGCCATCGAGGTGTTAGGCAGCCAGCGCGCGCTGACCACCATGGTCGCCGACAGTCACCAATCCGGCGCTGGCCCAACAGCTCGACATCACCGACACATGGGTCACGAGCAGGCCGCCGGCGTCATCGCCACCGTCGCCCAAGCCCGCGCCACCTGGCAGAT
>CAVRER010000076.1:0-51267 GCA_963720085.1 uncultured Actinomycetota bacterium | reverse complement strand
ACCTCCACCTCCTCGGACTAAGCGTGCATCTTCAGCGAGGACGCAGAGCACTACCATCCCTGCGATCATTACGAAACAATGCGTGTTGAGAACATCTCGGTCCTCGACTACTCGAAGGAGACGACGATGAGCGACGACCAGATCACCGCTCTGGTCACTGGCGCCAACCGGGGACTAGGTAAGCGGTTCGCAACCCGACTCATCGAGCGGGGAGCGAAGGTCTACGCCGCCGCGCGCCGACCCGAAACGATTGACGTGTCCGGCGTCGAACCCATCCAACTGGACATCACCGACCCGGCCTCAGTGCGCCGCGCCGCGGACGTGGCCAGCGACGTTACCGTGCTCGTCAACAATGCGGGTACCGCAACGCGCGCGTCAGTGCTGTCCGGGGCGTTCGAGGACGTCCGGCTGGAGATGGAGACGCACTACTTCGGCACGCTGAATGTCATCCGCACCTTCGCCCCGATCATCGAAGGCAACGGCGGGGGAGCGATCCTCAACATGCTGTCGGTGTTGTCCTGGCTGCATGATCCGACCTCCGGCGCCTATTCGGCAGCCAAGGCGGCCGAGTGGGCGATGACCGACGCAATCAGGCAGGAACTTGCGCCTCGCGGCATCCACGTCACCGCCGTGCACGTCGGCTACATAGACACCGACATGGCCGCCTTCGCGCCTGCAGATCAAAAGAGCGATCCCGCGGTCGTCGCCCGACTCGCGCTGGACGGCTTGTTCGCCGGCGAGCCGGAGATCCTCGCCGACGACCTAACACGCGCGACGAAGGCGCATCTGTCCGGCGGTATGCAGCGGTAACTCCGCCCGGCCGGCTTTACGGTCGCGCTGGACGTTATCTTTCGTCGGCGGCGCGGTCCAGTTCTCATTTGCGATGTCCACTGGATGTCCACTGTGGACAAGAAAGTGAGAATCATTGTGTTGGTGTCAAACTCGCTCGCACTAGCTCGCCGATGACGGCAAGCTTCGGCGCCTACGCCGTCGAGATCGCCCGCCGCGTCATCTACCAAGCCACCGGCACCACGGACCTCCCCGACTAAACTCCGCGCCGCAGGCACCGCCTAGTGAAGACCGGCCAGGAACGGAGGCAGCGCGGGCAGTCGTGAGACCTACGCGCCCGCAAGCCCTTAAGCCCCTGCATCTAGTCCACGACGGTCGTGGACGACCTCACCTACTTGATGCCGAAAATCTCGCCCAAGCCGCTATTGATGATCCTCGCCGAACAGGAGCACCCGGCTCTGCTGGCCGGCCAGCGCTCCGCTTACGCCGCAGCAGGGGAACCGAAGTCACTGCTCGAGGTCGACGGTCACCATTACTCCGTGTACACGGACTGGAAAGACGTGACGACCGCCGCCGCCCGGGACTGGTTCTTGGAACATCTCACCTCGTCGAAAGACGATGAGGCACAACCCAACACGACATCGACTAACAGATGAAAACGGCGACTTTTTTCATGGATAATGACTAATAACTATCAAATCTGTTGTAGCACTGACGCTTTGAACCGGCGGCGCAGCATCCGGCGGTTTCGGAGCAGCTGAATTACGCATGACCTCACAGGCCCTCTGAGCTCTACGCTCTGAACTCGAGGCGTCGTAGGTTGCGTGCTGCGCCGTCCCTCCTGCGCGAGCCGCCGAACTGCACGACCGTACGGTTCTAGGATCCGCCACGAAGATGAGAAAAACCGGTCCGCCATCTTGATGAGAATTCTGCAAACTTGCAGCTAGAGACGTCCCTATCCGCCACGCAGCGTTGAGAACCTAATGGGAATCGATCAGCGTGTTCCTGACAGGGATTCGGTTTACTGCGCGGGAGGCTGATTACCGAGCCGCCGGCCGGTGAGCACAGTGAGAACCTGGGGCGTTGGTCGATTCCTAAATGTAGAGCGTGCCCCGGCCGGTTGGTGAGGTCGCCTGTAGCGCTTATGGGGTGTCGTGCCGCCGAGCACTGGTCCATTAGGTTGCCGCCGGGTGGCCTTGGGCTCTGAATAGGTTGCACCACAACATAATCGGGAGGCAAACGGATGATCTTTGTCGGAGACGATTGGGCCGAAGACCACCACGACATCCATGTGATGGACGCTGACGGGGACCGGCTGGCGTCGCGTCGGCTGCCCGAAGGACTCCCGGGCATTCGCGGGTTCCACGAGTTGGTGGCGGCCCACGTCGCAGAACCCAGCCAGGTGGTGATCGGCATCGAAACCGATCGCGGCCTGTGGGTGCAGGCCCTGAGCGCGGCCGGGTACCAGGTGTATGCGGTCAACCCGCTGGCCGTCGCCCGCTACCGCGACCGCCATCAGGTCTCCGGTGCGAAATCCGATGTCGGTGACGCCAAGCTGCTGGCCGACCTGGTCCGCACCGACCGGCACAACCACCGCCCGATGGCCGGCGACAGCTCCGAAGCCGAGGCGATCAAGGTCCTCGCCCGAGGACACCAGAATCTGATCTGGGCCCGCACCCGGCACACCAACGCGCTGCGCTCGACGCTGCGCGAGTACTACCCGGGCGCGCTGGAGGCCTTCGACGACCTGCACGACCGCGATGCCCTGGCCGTTCTGGGCCGCGCCCCCACTCCCGCTGAAGCTGCGCATCTGAGCCTGGCCAAGATCCGGTCAGCACTCAAACGCGCTGGGCGACAACGCAACCTCGACGCCCGTGCCCAGGAGATCGCGGCAACGCTGCGCACCGAGCAGCTCGCCGCCCCGGCCGCGATCACCGCCGCGTTCGCCGCGACCACGCGGGCCGCGGTCGGCATCATCATCGAGCTGAACCGCCAGATCACCGACCTCGAGGCCGAACTGGCGACACATTTTGAGGTACACCCGGACGCCGACATCTACCGCTCCCTGCCAGGACTTGGTGTCATCCTCGGCGCCCGGGTGCTCGGTGAGTTCGGGGACGACCCGAACCGTTACACCACCGCCAAGTCTCGCAAAAACTACGCCGGAACATCACCGTTGACCGTCGCCTCAGGCAAGAAACGCGCCGTACTGGCCCGCCACGTCCGCAACCGCCGCCTCTACGACGCCGTCGACCAATGGGCCCTCTGCGCGCTCACCAACAGTCCGGGAGCACGCGCCTTCTACGACCAACGCCGCGCCGCCGACGACTCACACCACCAAGCTCTGCGCGCTCTCGGCAACCGACTCGTCGGCATCCTGCACGGCTGCCTACGCCACCACACCGCCTACAGCGAACACACCGCCTGGGCCCACCGCCAAATCACCCAAGCCGCTTGACAAGTTACGGCCCTGGGATGTCTACAACAGCTGACGCAGGAGCATTTGCCGAGGGGAATGCGCGTTGACTCATACCGACAAGCTGCGAGGCGGCGGGCAGCCGGCCAGCACCGCTCGCGATGTCGCTGCGAGACGGGCACAACCGGTGCCCGCTCCAATTGAAGACTGCTGTGGCAGAAGTGAGCTCAGACGCCGGCGCCGGGGTTCAGGATGCCGAACGGGTCCAACGCATCTTTGATGCGGCGATTCAGCGCCATCGCCTCAGGTCCGAGATAACCGGCCAGCCAGGGGCGCTTCAATCGCCCTACACCGTGTTCGCCGGTGATCGTGCCGCCGAGGTGCAAGGCAAGGTCCATGATCTCGCCGTATGCCAGCTCTGCTTGCTCGCTCACCGACGGGTCGGCGGGATCGTGAACGATCAGCGGATGGGTGTTGCCGTCGCCGGCGTGGGCGATCACCGAGATCATCAGCTCGCGTTCGGCGGCAATACGAGCGATCCCGGCGACCAGGTCGGCCAGCGCGGGCAGCGGCACGCCGACGTCTTCGAGTAGCAGTGGGCCTTTGGCTTCCACCGCTGGAATCGCGAACCGGCGGGCGGCGACGAACGCCTCGCCCTCGTCTGGATCCGAGGTCGAAAACACTTCGGTCGCACCGTATTCGGTGAACACCCCGGCCATGAATTCGGCGTCTTCGGTCCCGCCGTTGCCGCGTTCGTCGGATGCACCCAGCAGCAGTGCGGCGGCGCCGCGGTCCAGCCCCATCCGCAGCTTGTCTTCCACCGCGTTGATCGCGATCGAGTCCATGAACTCCAACATCGCCGGGCGTAGCCGTGCGGTCACCACCAGAACCGCTTCGGCAGCGGCTTCCACCGACGCGAAATTGGCGACCACCGTGCTCAACGGCTGCTGCGGCGGTACCAGTCGGAGCGTGACCTCGGTGATCACGCCCAGCGCGCCTTCGCTGCCGACGAACAGCTTGGTCAGGCTCAGTCCGGCGACGTCTTTGAGCCGCGGTCCGCCGAGCCGGACCGCGGTGCCGTCGGCCAGCACCACCTGCAGGCCCAGCACGTAGTCGGTGGTGACGCCGTATTTCACACAGCACAGTCCGCCGGCGTTGGTCGCGATGTTGCCGCCGATGCTGCAGATCTCATACGACGACGGGTCAGGCGGATACCACAACCCGTACTCGGCGACCGTCTTTTTCACCTCGGCGTTGAGCAGCCCGGGTTGGCACACCGCGGTGCGGGTCACTGGGTCGACGGTGATGTCCCGCATTTTTTCGGTGGACAGCACGATCCCGCCGTCCACGGCGGTGGCGCCTCCGGACAAGCCGGTGCCCATGCCGCGTGTGACCACCGCGACGTGGTTAGCGCTGGCCCATCGCATGATGGTCTGCACTTCTTCGGTACGCCGCGGGCGGACCACGGCGATCGGCTTTCCCGCCGATGGGTCGAGGGCACGGTCTTGGCGATAGGACTCGGTCACCGCGGGGTCGGTGACCACCATCCCCTCGGGCAGCTCGGCGATCAGGCCGGCCAGGATATCCGCGCCCATGACAGCGATCCTACGGACGCAGCGCCTACCCGATGACAGGCGACTCGTCCAACTCCCGAAGCGAGGAAAGCCGAAGCGACACCAGGCCGATGGCGGTCATCGGAATCGCCAGCACCAGAAACGTCATCCGAAGCCATGCCCGGCAGGCGAGCGATTTTCGCCGGTCATGCACAGTAGAGCGGTGAGCCTTGCCCACCCGCGTACCGGAGCGCTCTTCGACTCTCCGGTGCCGCCCGGCACCGGCTGGCCCGGCGATCCGGCGACCGCCCGCACCGCGGTGGCCTCGGCGCAGGCGCAGGTGGCCGCGATGGCACTGGCCGTCGAATCGCCGGCACAGCTCGACGCCGAGGTGTCGGTGTGCCGAGCCTGCCCGCGATTGGTCGAGTGGCGGGAGCAGATCGCGCTGACCAAACGGCGTTCGTTCGCCGACCAGCCATATTGGGGTCGACCGGTGCCGGGCTGGGGGGCCGAGCGTCCGCGGCTGATGATCGTCGGGCTGGCCCCGGCCGCGAACGGCGCCAACCGGACCGGTCGGGTCTTCACCGGCGACCGGTCCGGAGATGTGCTGTACGCGGCCATGCATCGGGCCGGCTTAGCGAATTCGCCGATCAGCGTGGACGCCGCCGACGGCCTAGCGCTGAATGGCACTCGGGTGGCGGCCGCGGTGCGCTGCGCGCCGCCGGACAACGCGCCGACGCCCGCCGAGCGGGCGACGTGCGCGCCATGGCTGACTGCCGAGTGGCGGCTGACCGGCGGCGACGTCCAGGTCATCGTGGCGCTGGGCGGATTCGGCTGGCGCTCGTCGTTGGACATGGTCCGTTCCGGAGGTGGCCAGGTTCCGCGCCCGCAACCGAAATTCGGCCACGGCGCCGCCGCGATCTTGGTTGCCGCCCACCGGGAGGTGGTGCTGCTGGGCTGCTACCACCCCAGCCAGCAGAACACCTTCACCGGCAAGCTGACCACGCGAATGCTCGACGACGTCTTCGGCCGGGCCGCGGCGATCGCAGGACTATCCCGGTGACCCCTGGTGTTGACGCTGTCATGCGCCTTTCCGTGCTTGATCTCGTTCCGGTGCGCACCGACCAGACCACCTCGGATGCGCTGGCGGCCACCGTGCGCCTGGCGCAGACCGCCGACCGGCTGGGCTTCACCCGCTACTGGCTCGCCGAGCACCACAACATGCCGTCGGTGGGTGCGACCAGCCCGCCGGTGTTGATCGCCTATCTGGCGGCCCAGACCTCGCAGCTGCGACTGGGATCGGGTGGTGTGATGCTGCCCAATCACGCGCCGCTGGCGGTGGCCGAGCAGTTCGCGCTGCTGGAGGCGGCCGCCCCCGGCCGTATCGACCTCGGCATCGGCCGGGCGCCCGGCTCGGATCCGGTGACGTCGATTTTGTTGCGCGGCGCGGCTGGGCGAGACGACCGTGACATCGATCAGTTTCCGGAGTATCTGGACCACGTGCGGGCGATGATGAGCGCCCGTGGGGTGGCCGTGCAATTGCGCGACGGGGACTACATTCTCAAGGCCACTCCGGCCGCCGCCAGCGAGCCGCGGCTATGGCTGCTCGGCTCGTCGCTGTACTCGGCGCGGCTGGCCGCGGCCAAGGGGCTGCCCTACGTGTTCGCCCACCATTTCTCGGGCAAAGGAACTGAGGAGGCACTGGCGCTTTACCGGTCGCAGTTCGTGCCGAGCGAGCTGGCCGCCGAACCGGTGACCTTCCTGACCGTCAACGCCGCGGTGGCCGAAACCCATGATGAAGCAACGGCTTTGATGCTGCCGAACCTGCACATGATGGCCCGGTTGCGGACCGGGCAACCGCTGGGGCCGCTGGAACTTGTCGAGGACGCACGCGGCGCTGAACTGACACTCGAGCAGCAGCGCATCGTCCGCAGCGGACTCGATCGCGCGGTCCTCGGCACACCCGCCGAGGCCGCCGAACAACTACATGCGCTGGCGAAACGGTTCGACGTCGACGAGGTGATGGTGCATCCGGTTGCATCGGCACATCGCGGCACCGATCCCGCGGCCGCCCCAGCTCGGGAGACCACGCTGGAGCTGCTGGCTAAGGAGCTGTTCTAGCTTCTCTAGCTAAGCTAGCGGTCAGCACGACGACGGGGATCGTTGGCCGGCGTACACGACACCAGGCTGGGCGGTGAGGTCGGAACGTTATCCCACTTCTGTGAAACGTCGTGCGAAGGCGACAATCTCGCGCTCCAACTTAGCGAGGCCAGCTTCGGTGGAGCGCTCGCTTGGGCTGCAAAGAGCATCGAGCAGCGCAAAGACGCCCGGATACCGCTTGGCGACTTGCTCGAGGAGCTGTCCTTCCCCGTGGTCTGAGCCGGTGAAATCGCCGACCGGGCGGCCATTGTTCGCCCCGGCGGCGAAGCCCCCGAACGCCGCGGCAATACGCCCGCGGTAATCGGTTGTGTCGCCGAGCTTCTCGGACACTGCCCGACCGCCAGCGGAAGCGGTGCCGCCGATCGTGCCCCCGGCCATACCCGCCAGGGCCATCTGACTGAACAGGCTTCCCGAGCTACCTGCCCAGACTTCTGGAGCGGCGCCCAGGCCGGCGGCCGGCAACACCGCCGCGAGAGGACGTATCGCCGGAGCCTCCATGGCCCAAGCCGACGGCACCGACAAACCGCCGAGCGAGGCCGCCCGGCCCATACCCGCCGATACCGCCGGGAGATCCGCCGGTCCCACCGCCGTCGCCGGCCCCGTCATCGCGGTCTCGACAGTGCCTCCGGGCGCGAGGGGCATCAGGGGCGCACCGGTGGGGTCCATCTCGTCATCGACGACGAGATCCTGATCGTCGACGCCCAAGTCGGAAAAGTCAGCGGCAAAGTCGACCGGCTCGAGCCCAGCTATCCCGGCCGCAGCAGCGCTCGGCCCGAATATCGCGAGCCCCGCCAGATCCGCCAGCGTCGTCAAAGGGTCGGTTGGCAAAGCAGGGTCGGCTGCCCCTGTGGATGCGAGCCCCTGCAGTGCCGTGGAGGTCAGCTGGGACAGCGCCGTCTGCGTGCTAGTCGCGGCCGACGCCCCGGTTGTTTGGCCGACGGTGCCGGTCGACGCGGCTCCGCTAGTGGTCTGCGGCGCCGGGTCGAACGTGGGCAACCCCGAGGTCACCGTAGCCGTGGACCCTGCGTAGCCGTACATCGCGCCGGCGTCCTGCGCCCACATCTCGGCGTATTGGGTTTCGGTGGTCGCAATCGCCGGGGTGTTCTGCCCGAATAAGTTGGTCGCCACCAGCGCCATCAACAGGGCCCGGTTGGCCGCGATCACCGGCGGGGACACCGTCGCTGCGAACGCCGCGTCATAGGCCGCCGCGGTGGCCTGGGCCTGGGTGGCGGTCTGCGCAGCCTGCGCCGCGGTAGTCCTCATCCACCCCACATAGGGGGCCGCCGCGGCGGCCATCGACACCGACGCCGGCCCCAGCCATGGCCCGCCGGTCAGTCCAGAAATTACCGACTGATACGAGCTGGCGGCCGACTCCAGGTCGGCGGCCAACCCATTCCAAGCCGCCGCGGCGGCCAGCATCGGCCCCGAGCCGGGCCCGGCATACATGCGTCCGGAGTTGATCTCCGGTGGTAACATCGCGAAATCCATTGCTATCTCCTATTTTCAGCCAACCGCGAGCGCGTTGGCGGCCTCGGTGGTCGCATACGTCCCGGCGCTGGCCCCCAGGGTCGTGACAAACATCTCGTGAATCGCCGCCGCTTGGGTGCTGATCACCTGATACATCTGGGCGTGCGCAGCGAATTGCGCTGCGGCCGCCGCCGATACTTCATCGGCGGCAGCGGGAATCACCCCGGTCGTGGGGGCCGCCGCCGCCGCATTCCCCGCGCTTACCGCCGAGCCAATGCCCTGTAAGTCGGCGGCTGCGGCCACCAACAGGTCCGGCTGTGTCGTCACAAAAAACATCGGTTTCCTCTCCTCTACTCGCTCCGGCAACAGAATCAGTGCTCCGTTGGCCACCAGTTTGGTGTCGAAGAGGATATCCGCCGCTGGCCGTCTGGGCGTGAAGATTGACCAGGTCGTCGCCGGTGAAACGATCCGTCGCAGACGACCGAGCGGATCGCCTATTGGGTTTGCAGCTGTTGTCCGAAGGCGAGCTGGAGGTCGTGCGTGAATTTTCCGGCAACGGTGAGCAATTCGGGAACGTCGACCTGCCCGGTGAGTACTTTGGCGAAGTCGGTAATCTTTTTAGCCTCGGCGGCCGTGCAGGAAGATCCCGCCGAGCTGTTCTAGCTTTTCTAGCGAGGCGTCAGCGTGATCACCGGAATTGGCCGTGAGGTCCGGCTCTGGTACCCCTCGTACCGGTTTGCGTTGTTCTTGTTGACGATCTGCCACAGCCGGGCGTAGTCCGGGTCGTCGGGCAGCACGGGTTTGGCTGTGACGCCGAAACGCTTTGGCCCGACGTTGATTTCGATGTTCGGATTGGCCTTCAGATTGTGGTACCAGCCCGGCGACCGCGGGTCACCACCCTTCGACGCCACGACGAGGTACGCATCGCCGTCTCGCGCATACGAGAGTGTGTTGGTCCGCGCCTTACCGGTCTTGGCGCCGACCGTGTGCAGCAGCAAGTTGACCGGCCCGAACGGTATCCGGTGCCCGATCCGGCCGTTGCTGCGTTTATAGATCGCGTCGTGCAAGCGCAACAGCGGCGCGCCAATCTGCTGCTCGATCCACAGAGATATATCCATGCAGCTCAGTCTTGCGGAGTGGCGCCCAATTGTGCCAGTGCGTCCCGCAGGATCTTGCCGGTCGCCTCGCGGTCGGGGTCGCTGCGTAGCAGCATCCCCTTGGCCACCGACAGTTTGTCGCCGTTGCGCCGCGGCAGCACATGCAGGTGAATGTGGAACACCGATTGGAAGGCGGCGGACCCGTCGTTGATCCCGATATTGGTGGCGTCGGCCAACTCCGTCGCCCGGGCGGCCTTGGCGATCCGCTGTCCGATCGCCACCATGTCGGCCAGTGTTTCCGAGCGGGGTGTCGGTGAGATCCACCGTGTGCCGTTTGGGCACCACCAACGTGTGGCCGCGGGTGAACGGGCGGATGTCGAGGATGGCCAGGTAGCCGTCATCTTCGTAGATGCGGATGGCCGGGGCTTCACCGGCGACGATCGCACAGAACACGCACGACATGCCGCCACGGTAGCCGCTCGGTTCAGCCGTCGTCGTTATCCGGTAACGCGGCGGCGATCGCGTTGATGGCACGGTCGAGGATTGCGCGGGTGGTGGCGAAGTTCAGCCGCGCGAAACCCGAGCCCACCGTGGCGCCGAACGGGATGCCGGGGTTCAGCGCCACCTTGGCCTTGGACAGCAGATGCTCTGCGGGTTCGGTCGGCAGGTTCAGCGCTCGAAAATCGACCCACGACATGTAGGTCGCCTCCGGGGTGTTGATCTTCAGGCCCGGGCTCAGTTCGGACAGGGTCGCAGCCAGGTGGTCGCGGTTTGCCTGCAGGTAGATCAGCAGTTCGTCGATCCAGCCGGCGCCGTGGTCGTAGGCGGCAATGTTGGCGCGGATACCGACGGTGGACGTGCCCATCTTGGTGCACCTTGTTGATCCGGTCCCAGTCGTGGACGTCACGCCGGGTTGGACAGGATCACCTGGGCGCACATCAGGCCGGGGAGGTTCCACCCCTTGGAGGCCGACACCAGCGTGACGACGGTGTCGGCGGCCGTGTCGGACACCGAGGCGGCGGCGACGTGTGGCCGTCCGTAGACCAACGGTCCGTGGATCTCGTCGGCGATGACTCGCGCGTCGTGGCGGGCCGCGATATCCACGATGGCGCGTAGCTCGTCGGAGTGGAACGCGGTGCCCAGCGGGTTGTTCGGGTTGCATAGGATCAGCGATCCGGCTCCGCCGGCGAATGCGGCGTCGAGCGCCTCCAGATCCATCACATACCGGCCCGAATCTTGTTGCGGCATCGGGATTTCCACCCGCTGGCGACCGGTGACCTGCAGGACGTCGAAGAACGGCATGTATGCGGGAACGGGCAGCACCACCGGGCTCTCGGGTCTGGTGAGGAAGTTGATGACGACTTCCAGTACCCTTGAGGACATCGGGAACCACCCGGACCCGATCCGGGCGAAACCCGCCAGCCGTAGCGGCGCCGGCACCAGTCGGCGGTCGCTCTCGGCAAGTCATCCTCGCCGACCGGCGGGTAGCCGAACTCCTCGTTGGCAACGCACGACCGGATGCCCTCGAGCACCGCCGGCGCGGTGGGGAAGTCCATCTCGGCGACCCACAGCGGCAGCACGTCGGGCCCGAAGAGGTTCCACTTGATCGTCTTGCGTTGGCGCAGTTGCGCTGGAGTCAATTGATCGAACGCCGTGTCGCCCATAGCGGTAGTGTGCCTCGACGTGGACGAGAGAGATCTGGCCTTTGCGGGAGCGGCCGAACAGGTGCGGATGTTGGCCGAGGGCACGGTCACCGCGCCGGCGTTGCTCGAGATCTACCTGGAACGGATCGCGCGGCTGGATCGACAGCTGCGGAGCTATCGCGTGGTCTTCGCCGACACCGCGCGCCAGGAGGCCGAGGCCGCGCAGCGCCGCCTTGATGCCGGCGAGCGGCTGCCGCTGCTCGGTGTCCCGGTCGCGATCAAAGACGACGTCGACATCGCCGGTGAGATGACGACGTACGGCAGCAGCGCCGTCTCGACACCGGCAACCCGCGACGCGGAGGTGGTCGCCCGGCTGCGCGCCGCGGGCGCGGTGATCATCGGCAAAACCACTGTGCCGGAAATGATGATCTTGCCGTTCACCGAATCGCTGACGTTCGGGGCGACCCGCAACCCGTGGGACACCGCGCTCACTCCGGGCGGCAGCAGCGGCGGCAGCGGTGCCGCGGTGGCCGCCGGGCTGGCCCCGCTGGCACTGGGTTCCGACGGCGGCGGCTCGATCCGCATCCCGTCGGGCTGGTGCGGTCTGTTCGGGATCAAGCCGCAACGCGATCGGGTCCCGCTGGCGCCGCACGACGACGCGTGGTGCGGGCTGAGCGTCAACGGTCCGGTCGCGCGGTCGGTGAAAGACGCGGCGTTGTTTCTGGATGTGACGACCACGATGCCCGGCCCGGACGGCGGATTCGTCGCCGCCGCCGCTCGTGAACCCGGTCGGCTGCGAATTGCGTTGAGCACCAAGGTTCCACCGCCACTGGTCGTCAACATCGGCAAGGAGCAACGGGCGGCGGTCGATGAAGCGGGTGCGCTGCTGCGCGAGCTCGGCCACGACGTCGTCACCCGTGACCCCGACTATCCGCCGGCAGCGATCTACGCCAACTACCTGCCGCGCTATCTTCCGGGGCATTTACAACGACGTCCGCTCGCTGCCGCACCAAGACCGATTGGAGAAGCGGACCCGCAACATGGCGCGCATCGGGTCGCTGCTCTCTGAGCGGCGGATGGCGAACGTGCGCGCGGGGGAGTCGGCGCTGGCCGCCCGGATCCAGTCGATCTTCGACGATGTCGACGTCGTCATCACACCCGGCAACGCCACCGGACCGTCCCGCATCGGCGCCTACCAACGCCGCGGCGCCATCTCGAGCTTGCTGCTGGTGTCGGGGCGGGTGCCGTTCTTCGAGATCTGGAATCTCACCGGCCAGCCGGCCGCCGCCGTGCCGTGGGGGCTGGACCGCAACGGTGTTCCGCTGTCGGTTCAGCTGGTCGGCCGCCCGCGCGACGAGGCGACGCTGCTGGCGCTGAGTGCACAGATCGAGGCGACCAGGCCGTGGGCGCACCGGCGGCCGCCGGTGTCATGACGGCGAGATCACCCGCCAGGCGTCCAGCTTCTGGCCCGCCGGCATCGCACGCGCCGGGCTGGTGGACGGCAACAGTTGGTAGCTGACCGGCGCGTCGATGTGGACCAGTCGGCGGAACAGCTTGTCTGCCGTGTGGCCGTTGAAGTACACCCGCCTGATGCAGGGGTAAGTGGTGAGGAGTTGACCAAAGTCGTTTACCACTAAGCTCTTTGGGTCAATCTTGGCATCTGAGCTACCGGCGCGGCGGCACTTGTGCAGCACATCCCAGAGCGCCACGCCGTGGGATTGCAATGTGGCCAGCCGGGATTCGTATGCTGCCTGCGCGTCGAAGCCGAATAGTGCACTGGTGATCGGCCAGAACGCATTTCGCGGGTTGCCGTAGTACTGCCGGGTCGCCAGCGACTGCACGCTGGGGAACGATCCCAGAATCAGCAGCCGGGCGCCGTCGTCGACGACAGGCGCAAACCCCTCCAGCAGCGGTGTGGTCATCGACCTACATGATGCCTCGCCGCGTTATACCTTGACGACGTGGACGACACGCCCGACCCGAACATCGAGGAGCTGCTGGGAGGTCTGGAGGGCAGCACACGCGCCGAGCGCGCCGAGCTGATCGAGTGGCTGTTCGAGCAGGGCGTCACCGCCGACGAGATTCGGAATGCCTTCGCTCCCATGCTGCTGATCTCGCGGCGGGTGATGGGTGACGACGGCACCTACATGTCAGCGCGGGAGATCAGCGAAAGCTACGGCATTGATCTGGAGCTGCTGCAGCGGGTGCAACGCGCCATCGGGCTGTCGCGGGTCGATGACCCCGATGCGGTCGTGCACATGCGCGCCGACGGCGTGGCTGCCACCTACGCACAGCGGTTCATCGAGATCGGCCTGAACCCCGACAACATAGTGCTTGTGGTGCGGGTACTGGCCGAAGGTCTGGCACACGCCGCCGAGGTGATGCGCTACACGGCATTGGCGTCGATCTTGCGTCCGGGCGCAACCGAGTTGGAGATCGCCAAGGGATCCCAGGCGTTGGTGACCCAGATCAAGCCGCTGCTGGGCCCGATGATCGAGGACATGTTGTTCATGCATCTGCGGCACTCGATGGAGACCGAAGCCGTCAACGCCAGCGAGCGTGCGGCGGGCGCTCCGCTGCCCGGCGCCCGGCACATCACTGTCGCCTTCGCCGATCTGGTCGGCTTCACCCGGCTGGGCGAGGAGGTGCCGGCCGAGGAGTTGGGGCAATTGGCCAACCGGCTGGCCGACCTCGCCCGCGACGTGGCGGTCCCACCGGTGCGCTTCATCAAGACGATCGGCGACGCGGTGATGTTCGTCTGCACTGACCCGGCGCCGCTGCTGGATGCGGTGCTCAAGCTTGTCGAAATCACCGACAGCGACAACGACTTCCCCCGGCTACGGGCGGGCATTGCCGGGGGGTCCGCGGTAAGCCGTGCAGGCGATTGGTTTGGCAGCCCGGTGAACCTTGCCAGCCGGGTGACGGCGGTGGCCCGGCCCGGCGCAGTGCTGGCCGCCGAATCGACGCGGGATGAGCTGGGCGATGACGCGGGTTTTAGTTGGTCGTTCGCCGGCGGGCGTCATCTCAAGGGCATCAAGGACGAGGTAAGGCTTTTTCGCGCCCGGCGGGGCGACGGCGATACCGAGAACCCATAGGGGCAGGCCCGGCGGACGTTGGGAGGCGTCTGGTACATCCTGCGCGGCCGGTTTTCACTCCGTAGACCGGCTCTTTGGAATTCGTCACGTTCCGGGCCTGCTTCGCTACTAAAGCTACAACTCTGCACCGGTCATATCAACGGTTTTCTTGCCGCCGAATGTGGGGTTTTGTCTTGGATTCCGCGCCGAAAACGTGCTTTAAGCCCACACTCGTCGGCCCGGTGGCTGTTCGCCGCCGGCGAAAGCCATTTTGCAACGTGTGAAATGGTGTAATTATGTAAGCATGAGACACCATCATGGACATGGGCGGCGCTACGGCCGTCCCGGCGGCTGGCAGCAAGCCGGCCAACCCGACACCAGCGACGCCTCAGACTGGTTCGCCGGACGCTTGCCCGACGCCTGGTTCGACGGTGACCCGACTGTCATCGTCGACCGCGAGGAGATCACGGTCATCGGTAAGCTGGCCGATCCGGAAAGCACTGGGGACTCGGAGAAGAAAGAAAGCGAAGCTCGCACGTCGGGCCGTGTCTCGCGCTTTCGCGAGGAGACCCGGTCGGAGCGGATGAACATCGCCGACGAGGCGCAGGACCGCTACGGCCGTAAGGTTTCCTGGGGCGTCGACGTCGGCGGCGAGCGGATCTTGTTCACCCACATCGCGGTTCCGGTCATGACGCGGTTGAAGCAGCCGGAGCGGCAGGTGCTCGACACCCTGGTCGACGCCGGCGTGGCCCGGTCTCGCTCCGATGCGCTGGCCTGGTCGGTCAAGCTGGTCGGCGAGCACACCGAAGAGTGGCTGGCCAAGCTGCGCGACGCCATGTCCGCGGTCGACGACCTGCGCGCGGAGGGGCCCGAGCTGTAGGCCGCTTTAGGCCCGAGTCATCGCGTAGTACGCACCTCGCCGAGCCAGGAGCTCGCTGTGGTTGCCCCGCTCGACGATCTTGCCCGCCTGCATCACCAGGATCACATCAGCGTCCCGGATCGTCGAAAGACGATGCGCAATAATAAAACTCGTCCGATCACGACGAAGCTCATGGGTGGCCTTGGCTATCAACAACTCGGTGCGGGTGTCCACCGAGCTGGTTGCCTCGTCGAGGATCAACAGCTGCGGCCGGGCCAGGAATGCCCGTGCGATGGTGATCAACTGCTTCTCGCCGGCGCTGACGTTGCTGCCGGCGTCATTCACCCGGGTCTGGTATCCGTCGGGCAGCGTGTGCACGAACCGGTCGACGTAAGCGGCCTTGGCCGCCTCGATTACGTCGTCGTCGCTGGCCTCGGGTCGACCGTAGGCGATGTTCTCGGCGATCGTCCCGCCGAAGAGCCAAGTGTCTTGCAGCACCATGCCGATGCGGGATCGCAGCGAATGCCGGCTTATCGTCGCGATGTCGAAGTCGTCGACCAGGATCCGACCGGAGTCGACGTCGTAGAAGCGCATCAGCAAGTTCACCAGCGTGGTCTTGCCCACCCCGGTCGGTCCGACGATTGCCACCGTGCTGCCCGGTTCGGCGGTGAAGGAGAGGTCGTCGATCACCGGGGTGCCGGGGCGATAGCCGAAGCTGACATGGTCGAATTCCACCCGCCCGGTTGGCCCTTCACCGTTAGGCGAGGGCAGCAGTGGTTCGCGGTCCGGTGATTCTTCCGGCTCATCGAGCAGGTCGAAAACCCGTTCGGCGCTGGCCACCCCGGACTGCAGGGTGTTGTACATCGAGGCCACCTGGTTCATTGGCGCGTTGAACTGGCGGACGTATTGGATGAACGCCTGAATGCTGCCGACCGTGATCTGACCGGTGGCCACCTGCACTCCACCCACCACTGCCACCGCGACGTAGCTGAGGTTGCCGATGAACCCCGTCGCCGGCGACACCAGACCGGAGATGAACTGCGCACCGAAACTGGCTTGGTACACGTCGTCGTTGAGCCGACGGAACTCCTCTTCGGCCGCCGCACGTTGGCCGAACGTCCGGACCACGGTGAAACCGCTGTAGGTCTCTTCGATGTGGGCGTTCAGCCGGCCGGTGTTGGTCCACTGCGCGACGAATAGTCGTTGTGAGCGTTGGGTAATCGCCCGAGTCGCGACCAGCGCCAGCGGCACGGTCAGCAAGGTGATCCCGGTCAGCAGCGGCGAGATGGTCAGCATCATCGCCAACACCGTCACCACCGTCAGGACCGCGGACAGCAGTTGGGTGATCGTCATCGACAGCGACGTCTGGAGGTTGTCGATGTCGTTGGTGACTCGGCTGAGCACCTCGCCCCGTTGCCGGGAATCGAAGTAGGCCAGCGGCAGCCGGTGCAGCTTCTCCTCGACATCGGCGCGCAGCGCCTGCAGCGTCCGCCGCACAGTGACGTTAAGTAGCCGGGCCTGTGCCCAAACCAGCAGCGCTGCAAGAATATACATCACGAGGGCTAGGGCCAGCGTCTGGGCGACCGCGGCGAAGTCAACGCCTCGGCCTGGGACCACATTCATCCCGGACAACAGGTCGGCGAAGGTGTTGTTGCCACGAGCCCGCGCCACCGCGACGGCCTGAGCCTTGGTGATGCCGGCGGGCAGCTGCCGGCCCAGCACACCACTGAACAGCAGGTCGGTGGCATGGCCGAGGATGCGCGGAACCACGACACCGATGACCGTTCCGGCGATGCCCAAGACGGTCACCGCCACGGCCGTTCGGCGTTGCGGCGCCAGCAGCTTCACCAGCCGGACGGCAGACCCCTTGAAGTCGCGGGAACGCTGATTCGGGTACTGGGCAGTGCCCTTGGCCGCGGTCACCGCTGCCCTCCCACGCGAGAGTCCATCGACTGCGATTCAGCGAATTCCCGATAGGTGGGGCACTGTGCCAGCAGCGATTCGTGGGTGCCTGTACCGACCACACGCCCGTCGTCGACGACGATCACCTGGTCGGCCTGGGTAATGGTCGAGATGCGTTGCGCCACAACGATCATCGTCGCCTCTGAGGCGATCTCGGCCAGAGCAGCGCGGACCCGCGCATCGGTGTGCACATCGAGCTCGGAAAACGCATCGTCGAATAGGTAGATCGCCGGACGGCGGATCACCGCCCGCGCGATCGCCAGCCGCTGCCGCTGCCCGCCGGAGAAATTGATACCGCCCTGAGCGACCCGCATCTGGAGCCCGTCATCGTGTGCCCGGACAAATTCGTCGGCAGCCGCCACCCGCAGCGCGTCCCACATCTCGTCCTCGGTTACTTCGTGTCCTTTGGCCGCACCGATACGCAGGTTGTCGGCGACGGTCCCGAAGAACAGGTATCCGCGCTGAGGCACCAACCCGATGCCGGACCACAGCTCTTCGATGTCGTGGTTGCGCACATCGACACCATCGACGAGGACGGCTCCCGACGTTACGTCGTACAACCGGCAGATCAGCGAAACCAACGTCGACTTACCCGAGCCGGTGCTGCCGACGATAGCGGTGGTGGTGCCGGGTCGCGCGGTGATCGAAACACCCTGCAGCACAGCGCGATCCGCGCCGGGATAGCGGAATGTCGCGTCGTCGAGTCGAACCACGCCTCGCATACCGGTGGTCGGCCGCACCGGATTCTCCGGTGTCCTGACTGCCGGAGTGAGCGACAGCACCTCGGTGATCCGTTCCGCGCACACCGAGGCCCGCGGCAACACCATCACGGTCATCGTCGCCATCAACACCGCCATCAGGATCTGCGTGAAGTAAACGAGAAACGCGATCAGGGACCCGACTTGCATCCGACCGCTATCGATGCGCAGGCCGCCGAACCAGATCAACGCGACGCTGGAGCAGTTGATGGTCAAGGTGGTCACCGGCAGCATCAACGCCTGCCAATTGCCGGCGCTCAGCGCGGTGTTCGACAGCGTGAGGTTGGCCTCGGCGAACCGTTGACTTTCGAAGGGCTCGCGGGCGAATGCCCGGATCACCCGCACACCGGACAGTTGCTCGCGCATCACCCGGTTGATGTTGTCGATCAACCTCTGCATGCTTCGGTAGATCGGCATTGTATGCGCGATGATCCAGTAGTTGGACACGACCAACACCGGCACGCTGACCAGCAGCAGCCAGGACAGCCCGGCGTCCTGGTGGATGGCCATGATGACTCCGCCGACACACATGATCGGAGCGGTGACCAGCACTGTGCAGGTCATCTGCACCAGGAATTGGATCTGCCGAACGTCGTTGGTGGTGCGGATCAGCAGCGACGGCGCGCCGAACCGGGCGGTTTCGTGCTCGGAGAACGTGGTGACTTGATGGAACATCGCTGAGCGGAGATCCCGGCCGAACCCCATCCCGGTCCGAGAGCCGAAATAGACCGCGCCGACCGCGAACACCACCTGCAGCGCGGTGACCGCGAACATCACCACGCCGAGCCGGACGATCGTGCTGGTGTCCCCCTTGGCGATGCCGTCGTCGATGATCGTGGCATTCACCGTCGGCAGGTACAGCGAAGCCAGGGTGCTCACCAACTGCAGCGTCATCACCGCCGCCACCAGCCGTCGATACGGCCGGACGTACTGGCGCAGCAGTGCCAGGAGCATTTGGTAACTGTTGCACACCGCCGAACGATGAGCCGTGGTGATCACCGCGCGGTTCGCGCGGCCAGGAGGCCCGCTGGTGGATGAGAAAGTACAGGTCACCGCGTGTGCAATGGTTGACGCAAGGTGCTGCCGCTACAGTGCATCCTGTGACCAGCAGAAGGTGCGCGTAGCCGTGCGGCGTAACGTGGCGGCGCTGGCCCTGGCGGCAGCGACCTTGATTTCCGGGGTGGCCGCGTGCTCCGATTCCGGCTCTAACCAGTCCCAGTCGCCGGCGTCGACTGCACCGGCGTCGGGGCAGGGGCAGCACGGTCCGTTCTTTCCGCAGTGCGGCGGTATCAGCGACGAGACGGTAACGAAGCTGACGGAGATAACCGGGCTGGTCAACACCGCCAAGAATTCGGTGGGCTGCCAGTGGCTCGCGGGCGGCGGTATTCTCGGCCCGCATTTCTCCTTCTCCTGGTATCGCGGGAGCCCGATCGGCCGGGAACGCAAGACCGAGGAGTTGTCGCGTTCGAGCGTGGAGGACGTCAATATCGACGGCCACGGCGGCTTCATCGCCGTCGGTAACGATCCGACGTTGGGCGACTCGTTATGCGAGGTCGGCATTCAGTTCTCCGACGACTTCATCGAATGGTCGGTGAATTTCAGCCAGAAGCCGTTCCCCGATGCGTGCAACGTCGCCAAGGAGCTGGCCCGTCAGTCGATTGAGAACTCGAAATGAGAGTCACCGTGCGTGATCGGGTGCTCGTCGGCGTGGCCGTCGTGGCAACTGCGGTGTCCGTACTGACCGGCTGCACGAGGTCGGTGGCCGGCACCGCGCAAAAAGCGGGTATGGGCGATGAGCCGCGCAATAACAACTCCGAGCAGCAGTACCCGAACCTGCAGAAGGAATGTGAGGTGCTCACCACCGACGTCCTGGCCAAGACGGTAGGCGCTGATCCTCAGGACATCCAAAGCACCTTCGTCGGCGCGATATGCCGGTGGCAGGCGGCCAACCCGGGCGGCCTGATCGACATCACCCGGTTCTGGTTCGAGCAGGGCAGCCTCGACAACGAGCGCAAGGTTGCCCAGAACCTGAAGTATCAGATCGAGAACCGGACGATCTCCGGTGTGGCGTCGATCGTGATGCGGCCGAACGACCCCAACGGCTCGTGCGGCGTCGCCAGCGACGCCGCTGGCGTGGTCGGGTGGTGGGTCAACCCGCAGGCGCCTGGTATCGACGCGTGCGCACAGGCCATCAAGCTCATGGAGCTGACGCTTTCCACAAACTCCTAACTGCTCCGTGAAACAGTCGCTGCACCGCGAGATTTTTGATGGCGGTGGATAAGGCTTTGACCAGCAAAATCGTTGCGACGACGTGCGGTTTCTTGCGTCGCTAACTATCGCGGCGTCAGCCGGGTGGCCCTCCGCTCGGAAACCGCGCCGGCATGGTCGAGTTTTGGGCCGATCTCAACGCGCTTCGTGTCAGGCGCCACACGCGAGAATCACTGTCGCACTTGAACTTAAAGAGCCAACGATTGCCGAACGAACCCCAAAGCTACTCGGCATCAGGTGCGGGCGATACCATCGACCAATGTCTGAGACGCCTCCCACAGAGCCAACCTCCGCGGCGGAAGAAATAACTGAATCCGCCGCTGACCCTTCGCCTGAGTCTGACGCCGCAGCACCGGCCGATGAGCCTTTACATGGCGCAAAAGCCAAACATTCTGCTTCCGCCCCGCGTGCGTCGAAGGTACCGCTGTGGATCGCAGTGGCGGCCTTGGTGCTTGCCCTCGTCTCCACCGGCCTTGCCGTAGCGGGGTACTTCTACTACCCGCACAAGGGCGAGGCGGGTTCGGGCACGTTCAGCGACCAACAAACCAAAGACGCAAAAAAGAAAATCTGCGAGACGTTCATCGTCGTCGACCGAGCGGTGGTCCGGAACTCCCACGCGAAGCTCCCGCCCGAGACAGGGCCGCTCGGCCAGTTTACCGTCGGGATTGCCGCACGGCAGGCGTTCTTGGGTGGTGCCGCATATCTGCGAGACCAGGTCAGCCAAACACCCGCAACCCCATCCGACCTGGCGAAATCGGTCGACGATCTGGCGACAAGCCTTCAGACCCTCGCCATCAGCTTAATGGCCGGCGGGGCGGGGTTCGCTCAGGATGAATTGATTCACGCTCTCGATGACAAAATCAATGCTACAAAGGCGAATTTGGATAAGCTCGGCGCCTTAGACCACCGTGGCGAAAGGGTGAGCTGCAAGAACAATTAGGCGGAGCGTCTTAGCGCGGCACGTGAAAGTCGACTAGCTCGGCCGAACCGAGTTCGACGTCTTTCCAGCTGCCGGTGATGCGTAGCACCGCCATTGCCGAGGTCGGGAATTTCGCCGAGATGCGTTCGGCGGCAGCGGTGTTGGAGGTATCCGAGTTGGCCAGGCCGAGCGCCACCTCGCTCATCGTCGGTTCGTGTGCGACGAGCAGCAGGACGATGACGTCGTCACCGACGCGAGTGATCTCGTCGATCACAGTTCCAGGCACGGCGTCATAGAGCCGGTCGACGTAGCGAACCGGTGCGTCGATGGCCGTGTGCGCCAAGGTTTCCCGAGCCCGAGTCGCCGTCGAGCAGAGCACCGCGTCGATCGGAGACAGGTTGGCCCGCAGCCAGTCGCCGGCCAGGCCGGCTTCGCGCTGCCCGCGGGGTGCAAGTGGCCGGTCGTGGTCTGGCACCCCTTCGGGATACGCCGACTTCGCATGTCGCAGTAGCACCAGAGTGCGGTCTTGCTGGCTCACTCGGTCGAGGTTACCGGCAGCGCTTTCGCTGCTAGGCAGGCACAACGGGTACCGCCCTTCGCGGGACTGCTG
Organism: uncultured Actinomycetota bacterium; assembly: GCA_963720085.1. Classification (GTDB taxonomy): domain Bacteria; phylum Actinomycetota; class Actinomycetes; order Mycobacteriales; family Mycobacteriaceae; genus Mycobacterium. The sequence continues at coordinate 29,692 of CAVRER010000076.1, read as the reverse complement.
TGGCTGATGTGACCTGTGAATGTCGATGAGGTGACCCGCGCTGGTCAACTTTCGACCTGCCGATCGAGGTCCCCGGACTTGTCGGCGCCGAGTCCTACACTCGCGGTGCCCGGTCGCAGACCGGCCGGACGTGAAGCAGAAGGGACGGGATCGCAATGCGATTCGTGCACACCGCCGACTGGCAACTCGGCATGACCCGTCACTTCCTCGCGGGCGAAGCGCAGCCGCGCTATTCGGCGGCCCGCCGCGACGCAGTAGCCGGTCTGGGCTCGCTGGCAGCAGAGGTTGGCGCCGAGTTCGTCGTGGTGGCCGGTGACGTCTTCGAACACAACCAACTGGCGCCGCAGGTGATCAGTCAGTCGCTGGAAGCTATGCGCGCCATAAAGATTCAGGTCTACCTGCTGCCCGGCAACCACGACCCGCTGGACGCGTCGTCGGTGTACACCAGTGCTCTCTTCAAGGCCGAATGCCCAACCAACGTCAAGGTGCTCGACCGGCCCGGTGTCCACGAGGTTCGGCCTGGCCTGCAGATCGTCGCTGCGCCATGGCGATCCAAAGCGCCGACGGCCGACCTCGTTGCCGATGTGCTCGAGGGCTTGCCGGCCGATGGGATCACCCGGGTGCTGGTCGCCCACGGCGGCGTCGACGTGCTCGACCCCGATCCGACAAAGCCCTCGCTGATTCGGCTGGCCGGCCTGGAGGACGCGTTGGGCCGTGGCGCGGTGCACTATGTCGCGCTTGGCGATAAGCATTCGGTGACTGAAGTCGGTAGCAGCGGACGGGCGTGGTATTCCGGTGCGCCGGAGGTCACCAACTACGACGACGTCGAACCCGACCCCGGCCATGTGCTGGTGGTCGATATCGACGAGACGGATCCGCAGCACCCCGTGATCGTCGAGGCCCCAAAGGTCGGTCGTTGGCGGTTTAGCACCCTGAGCCGTCACGTGGACAACAGCCGCGATATCGCCGACTTGGATCTGAACCTCGATCTGATGCCTGACAAAGACCGAACGGTGTTGCGGCTGGCCCTGATTGGTTCGTTGACGGTCACCGACCGCGCCGCTTTGGATGCCTGCCTGGACAAATACTCGCGGCTCTTTGCGTCGCTGCGGGTGTGGGATAGCCACAGCGATCTGGCGGTCATACCGGCCGATGGCGAGTTCACCGACCTCGGCATCGGTGGGTTCGCCGCCGCGGCAGTCGAGGAACTGGTCGAAACGGCGCGCACCGGGGATGCCGAGATCGCCGGCGACGCACAGGCAGCGCTGGCGCTGCTGTTGCGGCTGACCGACCGCGGTCGAGGTGCGGCATGAAGTTGCACCGGCTGGTCCTGAAGAACTACCGCGGCGTCGACCACCGCGAGATCGAATTCCCCGACCACGGCGTGGTCGTGGTGTCCGGCGCCAACGAAATCGGCAAGTCCTCGATGATCGAGGCGCTGGACCTGCTTTTGGAATCCAAGGACCGTTCGACGAAAAAGGAAGTCAAGCAGGTCAAGCCGACTCACGGCGACGTCGGATCCGAAGTGACCGCCGAGATCAGCACCGGCCGTTATCGTTTCGTCTATCGCAAGCGGTTCCACAAGAAGTGTGAGACGCAGCTGACGGTCCTGGAGCCACGCCGTGAACAGCACAGCGGCGACGAGGCGCACGACCGAGTACAGGCGATGCTGGCCGAGACTGTCGATACCGAGCTCTGGCATGCCCAACGGGTACTGCAGTCGGCGTCGACCGCTGCGGTGGATCTTTCGCGGTGCGACGCGTTGACCCGGGCGCTCGATGTAGCCGCGGGGGACACCGCCGCGCTGTCGGGCACCGAGCCGGTGCTGGTCGAGCGGATCGACGCCGAGTACGGCCGCTACTTCACCCCGACCGGTCGTGCGACCGGAGAGTGGGCCGCGGCCATCGCCGCGCTGCGCGACGCCGAAGAGGAAGTGCAGCGATGCACCGCGGCCGTCGCCGAGGTCGACGACCGCGTACATCGGCACGCCGCGTTGAGCGCCGAGCTGGCCGACTTGTTGCCGCTTCAGCAGGCGGCCGCGGTCCGGCAGACCGTCGCCCAAGCCGCCGCCGACAAAATCGCGCAGCTCACCGAACAGGTAAAGGAAACCGAGCTGATCGCTGCTGCCGCCGCCGCGACCAGCACGGCATCGAAAGGCGCGCACACTGAGCGACTACGGCTACGCGCCGAAACCGACACGCGCGCTGCGACAGTCGCGACCCTGGAAGCCGAGGCCCGGGAGGTCGCCGAAGCGCAGGCGACGGCTCAAGAAGTTACCGTGGCGGCCGATGCCGTGGTGGAGGAGGCCAACCAGCTCCTCACCGCCGCCCAGCAGCGAGGCGAGACCGCCCGGCGCGTCGTCGACGAGCTGGCGCGCCGCGACGAGGCCGAGAAGTTGGCAGCCCGGCTTACCAAAATCGACGCTACCCAACGTGACCGTGACCTGATCTGCGACGAGCGATCCGCAATTGCACTGACCGACAATCTTTTCCAACAGATCGAGCGAGCCGCCGCAGTCGTCGAACGGGTCGAGGGCCAACTCGCGTTGGTCTCGGCCACGGTAGAATTCGTCGCGGCCACCGATATCGAACTCGTCGTGGGTGACCAACGGGTGTCGCTGCCCGCGGGCCAGAGCTGGTCGACCATCGCGGGCGGCGCCACCGAAGTAGAGGTTCCCGGTGTCCTGACCGCGCGGTTCACTCCGGGCACGACGGTACTCGACATTCAGACCGAATACGCTGCAGCACAACAAAATATGGCTACCGCACTGGCGGCGGCGCAGGTGGCTGACGTGGCCGCGGCGCGGAGTACCGATCAGCGGCGCCGTGAACTGCTGAACGGCAGGGATCAGTTGACCGCGACCCTGGTCGCATTGTGCGGTGACGACGAGGTGGAGCAGTTGCGCTCCAGGCTGGCCGAGTTGCATAGCAAGACATACGCCGGCGACATCGCAATGGATGCCACGGCCGCCCGTGCCGAGCTCGAAGAGGCCGACGCGGCCCGCGTCAAAGCGAGCGCAGACCTCGAGACGCACAGCAAAGTCGCAGCCGCCGCGGCGGCTAAACTCGGCGAAATATCGACGAGGGCAACCCTTTCAACCGACAAACTGGCTACTCAACGTGCCGAGCTGGCCGCCGTCGCTGACCGACTAACCCAGCAGCGCGCGGCCGTCACCGACGAAACATTGGAGGCCACTGCCGCCAACGACCTGCAGGCGGCGCAAACGGCAGCAGGCCGGGTCGCCGCATTGTCCGAACAACTGGCCGCCGCAGCACCAGACGCCGTGACCGTCGAACTGGCCGGCGCCGCCAAGGCGGCCGAGGCATTGCAAACCCGCCACGACGAGATCGCCCACACGTTGCACGAGATCAGTGTGGAGCTAACGTTATTCGGCACCGAGGGCCGCAGAGGAAAGCTCGATGCCGCCGAGGCCAGCCGCGAACACGCCCGCAGCGAGCACGCCCGGGTCGGTAGCCGAGCCCGCGCCGTCCAGTTGCTACTGGCGGTGATGGTCCGACACCGCGACACCACACGGCTGCGTTACGTCGAGCCGTTCCGCGCCGAATTGCAGCGACTCGGGCGTCCGGTCTTCGGCCCCACTTTCGAGGTCGACATCGACACCGACCTGTGCATCCTCAACCGCACGCTCGACGGTTGCACCGTGCCGTATGAATCACTGTCGGGCGGAGCCAAGGAGCAACTCGGCATCTTGGCACGGCTGGCCGGGGCAGCGCTGGTCGCCAAAGAGGACGCCGTCCCGATTCTGATCGATGACGCACTCGGCTTCACCGACCCGGAACGATTGGTCAAGATGGCCGAGGTGTTCGACACGCTGGGCGCCGACGGGCAGGTTATCGTGCTGACCTGCACACCTGCTCGATACGACGGGCTCAAGGGCGCGCACCGGATCGAATTGAGCGCATAACGCTCTCCCGCTCTGCCGTAAGTCATAGGTTCAGCCCGATGTCAGAGGGCCTGGCGGACAGTTTGCTTGATTGGCTCTGGTCGAGGTGCCGAGGCAACTACGATGGTCGTTGCTGGAGTTAGCCCGCCTCGCGGGGAGATCCTGTTGCTGGATTCGTATGAGCGTAAACCGACCGGGGCGACGGTTGCTGACGCAGGGGCGGGCGATGTGTAATCGGCAGGTTAGCTCTCGTACCCGCTCCGCTCGGGCTGTCGCACGCATCGCCATGAGGGCGGGTCGGTGAGCGTATGTCCCGCATTTTCTTGAGCCATTCGAGCGTCAACAACGCCCAAGCTGTTGGCCTGTGCGACTGGCTCGCCACGGAAGGCTGGGACGACGTATTCCTCGATCTCGACCCCGAGCGGGGCATTGCCGGCGGCGAACGGTGGGAGCGCGCGCTCAATGAAGCCGCATCGCGTTGTGAGGCGGTGTTGTTTTTGGTCTCGCGCGCATGGCTGGACTCCGACTGGTGTCAGAGGGAACTGTCGCTTGCGCACAAGCTCGATAAGCGCCTCTTCGGCGTGTTGATCGACAAGACCGACCCCAGCGAGTTGCCGCCGGATCTGAGCACCTGGCAAGTCGTCGACCTGGCGTCGGGGCGTGACCACCGACAATTTCGCGTCACGCTACCGCGCACGCATCAGGAAATTCAGGTCACCTTTTCGCAAGAGGGTCTCAAGCGGCTGCGCAGGCGGGCTAGTCAACGCGGGCCTTGACCCGCGGTTCTTCGATTGGCCGCCGGAAACCGACCCGGACCGTCCGCCCTACCGCGGACTGAAGCCGCTGGAGGCCGAAGATGCCGGCATCTTTTTTGGCCGAGATGCGCCGATCTTCGAAGCGCTCGATCAGCTGCGCGGGTTGCGCGACGAGTCACCCCCACGGCTTTTGGTGATCCTGGGCGCGTCCGGCGCCGGCAAGTCGTCGTTTTTGCGCGCCGGTCTGTTCGCACGGATGGCTCGCTACGACCGGGACTTCCTTCCGTTGCCGATCATCCGTCCGGAACGGGGGGCGGTGTCCGGCGAAAACGGTTTACTGCGCGCGCTCGAAGCCGCACTGGAGTGAGGCCCAGATCGGGCTGCCGCGTAGGAAGCTCCGGGCGGCCATCGACGGTGGCGCGGAGACGCTGCGCCCGGTTCTGCAAGCTCTCGTCGACAAGAAGACTCCGAAGGCTCTCGAAGGCGAAACCCCGACGAGACCGCCGACACTAGTCATCTCGATCGACCAAGGCGAAGAACTGTTCCACATCGAAGGACAAGACGAAGCCCAGGCCCTGCTTGCCCTGCTGGAGGAGTTGTTGACCGACGACTGCACCCGCGCTGATCGTGGTGACCGCGATCCGCTCGGACTCGTATGCCCAGTTGCAGGAAGCCAAGCCGCTCGAGGGTGTGCGAAAAGTCCCGTTCGATCTGGGCCCCATGCCCCACGGGTCCTACGCCGAGGTGATCAAAGGTCCGGCCACCCGATTGGAGGGATCGACCCGCCCGGTCAAGGTCGAAAACGCTCTTGTCGGTGTGCTGCTCCGCGACATCGAGGCCGGCGGGGCCAAGGACGCACTGCCGTTGCTCAGTTTCACACTGGAGCGCTTATATCTGGAAAACAGGGACTCCGGTCGCCTAACCGTCTCCGACTACCGCAAACTCGGCGGAATCAAAGGCTCGATCGAAGAAGCCGTCGAGCAGGCGCTCATGGCAGACACCAACCCGCCTATCCCGAAAGACCGCGCTGCGCGACTGGCGTTGCTGCGTCGTGCGATGATCCCGTGGCTGGCCGACATCGATCCGGACACCGGCGCACCACGGCGCCGTGTCGCCCGGGTTTCGGAGATTCCTGCCGAATGCCGGCCCCTGCTGCAACAACCTGGTCGAACAGCGCCTGCTGACAACCGACCGCGTTGCGAAGACCGGCGAGATCACCATCGAGCCGGCCCATGAGGCACTGCTTCGGCAGTGGGGTCTGCTTGAGGGCTGGCTGACCGAAGACACCGGGCTGCTGGCGGTGCTGGACGGCGTCAAGCGCGCGGCACGGGACTGGACGAAGTCCGGTGCGAGCGCCGCCTGGCTCACTCACTCTGAAGATCGCCTCGCGGCCGCCGAAGAGCTCAGCGAGCGGCCTGACCTTGCAGCAAATCTGGAGTCGACGGATCACGAGTATCTCGGAACATGTCGGAAGGCGGAGGATAAGCGCCTGGCCGCTGAAAAGCGACAGCGCGAAGCCGAGCTCGAAGCCGCAAAAAAACTTGCGGCTGCCGAAAAAACCGCCAAGGAACATGCCGAAAGCCGTGCGAACGAAGCCCAGGCTCACACGGCGGTCCTGCGAAAGCGCTCGCGCATCCTGCGCGCCGTGCTGGGCGTCACAGTCATCATTGCCCTCGTCGCAGTGTACGAGTTGTTCTCGGCACGGCAGGAGAGACAGGAAGCGCTGCAGAGCGCCCAGAACGCTATCGCCCAGAATCTGGTCTCAGAGGCGCAGGCGATCCTGGCCGGCGCGAGCACTGCCGGCGGCAGTGCGAACATTGCCAGCGACGGTGTGGACGATGTGCGAGCATTCCAGGAACTTTTGGCTGCCAACAAATTGAAGCCGAATGACAAATCTTTGTTTGACGCACTCGTCAAGAGATCCAGCACGGACCTCATTGTGAATGGCAGTGTTCCGGTGGTCGGCGTGGCGTTCGCTGAAGCCGGCCACCGCTTGGCGGTGGCCGACAGCGGCGGTCTGCGCATCTGGGACACCAGTTCGCCGACATGGCTGGAGAATCTCCGCAAGAGTGCCTGTGCGGCGGACCTAAAAGCAGCCAACTCTAATCAAGTGGGCTGCCGGTCATTGCCCGCGCCACGGAGCGCTAAGTCCAAGAACCCCGAGCATCTCACCAATGTCGCAATCAGTGCTGACGGTCAAGTAGTCGTTGCGGGCAGCCAAGAAGGGACCGTGCAGGTCTGGGATCTCAGCGATCAACAACCCACGCTGAAATCTCTCGATCGACCGCACCAGGGACGTGTGATCGGCATCGCGTTGAGTCGCGATGGCCACAGTCTTGCCTCGGCTGGTGCCGACGGAGTCATCGACATCTCGAATCCGGACGGGAGCGATATGCGTTCCATAACCACCGGCGCTCCGATTCTCGCCGTGGCGTTCAACCGCACGGCAGACAGGATCGCGGCCGGCGGAGCGGACGGATCCATCAGTATCTGGAACGTAGGCAGCGTGCCGCCCGGAGGCGGCAACGTGCCGGCCGACCACCAGCACCTGCATGCTCACCTCGGCGGCGTCATGAGTGTGACCTTCAGCCCAGACGATCAGTTCATCGCATCGGGTGGCGCGGACAACGCGGTGCGGTTTTGGGATAGCGACGTGCTGTCGCCAGCGGGTCAATTGCCAACGCCGCAAGGTCACACAGCGCCGGTGACCAGCGTCGCCTTCAATACAGATGGCACCCGTCTCGTGTCGGGCAGCGATGACATGACCCTCCGGCTATGGGACTTCTCGCAGCGACAGCGCATCGGCGACCCGATGATCGGACACCGAGGCTTGGTCTTGAGTGTGGCATTTATCGCCAACGGAAACGAAAGCGAGATCGTCAGCGGCGGAAACGAACACGCGCTGCGATTCTGGAATGCCGTTGTCGGCCAACCACCTATGGAACCTCTGGGGGCTGGCCATCAGGGCGCCGTGACGAGCGTGGCGATCAGTCCCGACGGCCGTCAAATCGCGTCAGGAGGTGTGGACCGCACGGTACGGCTATGGGACTCCTACACCGGTATCGAGAACAAGAACAAGAAGATGCCCGACCCTCAGCCCGCAGGCGTGATCACTCGCGTTGCGTTCACTCCGGCCGGAGACGTGGTCGCCTCCGGAAGCGCGGACGGGAAGATCCGATTGTGGGACTTGACCACCAACACCGTCAGGGTGATTGACACTGGAGGGCCCGTAACCGCGATCGCGATAAGCCGAGACGGTAACCGCTTGGCCTCCGCAGGCATCGACGGGCAGATCACCATCTGGGAGTTACCGTCCGGGCGACCAACCCCGCTGCCGAATAGGGACCATGCAGTAGTTTTCGATGTCGCGTTCAATCCGCAGGGCGATCGATTGGCATCGGCCAGCGTGGCTGGGATCGTGCGCGTATCGGACCTTACTGGCCGCCCGGTGTGGGAGGCCGACGCCGCCGCCCAACTACCGAAAACGCTCAGAGACCAGTGGTCTCTGGCGGTCGGACATCCCGGCGAGGTCCTCGCTGTCGCGTTCAGCCCTGACGGCCGGCTGCTGGCGTCCGGAAGCACCGATTGGGGGACGGGGGATGCGAATGTGTCGGCCGTCGGAGTGCTGCAGCGCTGGGATGCCAACACCGGCACGGCCCTGTCTGACCCGGCACAAATCGGTTACGCAGTGATGGACCTGGCCTTCATTTCCCAATCGGCCGACCCATCGCAAGACCGCATCGTCGCGGCCAGCTTCGATCCCTACACCGTGCAGCTGTGGAGCGCTACCAACGGGAGCCAGTACACCTTCACCGGTCACGAAGCTCAAGTCGTCAGCGTCGCGGTTAGCCCTGGTCGCAACACCCGCATCGTCTCCGGCAGCGTCGATGGAACCGTCAGGATTTGGCCGAACCTACCCACAATTCCGGCCGCCGACGCGCTATGCGCCAAGCTGGTCACAACCATGAGCCAGCATAATTGGACAAAGTGGGTGGCGCCACAGATTCCCTATCGAAACCCGTGTCCCGGACTACCGCCAACTTCCGCTGGAATGCCCAATTAGCCTTGCCTATTCAGAACCCGAGCCTTTGTACAGGTATATGACGGCTGCGGCTCCGCCGGTACACGTGACATAGTCGCCCAAACTGAGGCAGACCAGGTCGTACCACTTAGAAGTCGCGGGACTAAAAATGCTCAACTGAACCGGTCTGGATACGGGTGAACCCTGTGCCGAATACTGCTTGCGTACCTGCTCAACAAACGCACAAGAGGTCGTTGGCGTGCCGCGCGCACCGGCATTAAACGGACCCGGAACGTCGGTTTCGATGCGCGGACACTGCGCCGCACCTGGCGGTAGGCCCGCTACCTGCTTAATAGTGCGCGGCGCAGACTGTGCCGTTGTCGGCCGCGACGGCTGCGGCAGTAAGGCCTTGACACCGAAAAAGCCGCCCACAGCGATAACAGCGACAACTATGGTCGCTGCCGCCGCACCGGTCGGCCTCTTCCACCATGGCCGCTTTCGCGGCGCACCAATCCGCGCCGGCGTTGCCTGGGTCGGCGGGTCAGCAGTGTCAGCGTCGCCGCTTTCTGGCTCGGTCACCTTGGCTCCGTCACAACGTATTCCGTGTGCAGTATTGCTGATAGTGGCTGGTGTGCGTGTTCGTTTCGCCGCAAATGGTGCTGCTAGTGAGGGCACCGACCGATCGGTAGCGTCACGATGTGATTGGCAAGCCAATTTGCGATTTGGTTCAGAACCCGGATCCCGTCGTCGTATGTACCCGAATATGGTTCCGCTGCAACGGCAACCGCACTGGAACCCGTCGGGGTGGGGACCAGCCCCATCTGGCGCACTAAATATTTGCGGTCCGCTGACGGCCCCCAGCCACCCTTGAACCGTGTGCCGGGAATGTTTCCGATGCCCCATCGTTGGTCACGCTCTATCTGGCCCATCAGGGTTAGGACTGGTGCGCTCCGGTTGTCGCATGCCGTGGTCGACATGAAGCGCACCTGGTTGGTCAGGGGCCACTCGGTTTGTCCGAAGGCGGTGAAATCGGGTCGAACCCGCTGGGACTGAACGCGGGTGGGGTCGCCTGTCTCCGCCAGCACGGCTTCGACCTTGCGTGCGGCGGTGACGGGATCTCCCAGTCCCACCCAGATCGCCTCCGCCGCAGCGTTATCGGATCGTGTGATCGCCGCGGTCATCTGCTCGGTGACGTGCGGGGGTTGCTCTTCGCGGAGCGCGGCCATGACCAGCGGCACCTTCATCGTCGACCAGGCTCGACCGCTACGCCAGTTGCCCAAGCTGAGTGGTATTCCAGAACCTCCGACCGGAGCCAGCACAATCCCGATCACAGCCTTCACGCTGGCCTGTAGGTCCGGGAAGTCATCGATGAGCGCTGCGGAGTTGCCCGGCCGGACCTCGCTGTCGGCGACGATCACAGCGGCGACGACGCAGATTCCGAACACCGCGGAAACTGCCCGGATGACGACGCGTCGTGTCGCACTGCGCATGCGGTCAGACATGCCGGGTAGCGTCATCGCCTGTTCGCCGCGATGACGAAGTGACTGTGGCCTGACCTCAGGTATCGACGATGCGCAACGACACCCTACCTGTCAACGCACTCCAAGCGGTTGATTGCGTCCGATCTGAGATTCGCCTCCACGCCGGCTGCCGCTGGACCTGAAGGGACATGACGGCAAGCCGGCGTGGCGCTCGGCGCAAAAGGCGGTGGGCCGGGCACGCGACAACCCCTCAGCGCATGAATCCGATCGCGGTGTAATCGACGTCGGCCAGCCCGGGCGCGCCGAAGTTGGCCAGATCCCTGCGCACCGCGATGTCGCCGGGCGACTGGAAAAGGGGCAGGTTGAAGCCTTCTCGCCAGATCATCATGTCGACCTGGTTGGCGAGCTCGCTCGCCGCACTCTGGTCCAGCTCGGACAGCGTCTGATCGATTTTGGCGTCGATGCTTGCATTGCCGATCTTGCCGAAGTTGCCCTCGCCATCCGAGGTATAGATCTGCGGCAGCGCGGACAGCGGGAAAGCGTTACCCACCCAACCGAATTGCACGATGTCGAAGTCGCCGACGCTCACGTACTGGTTGAAGAATCCATTGCCGGCTTTGACGTCGAGCACCAGCTTGACACCGATCTGTGCCAGGTTTTGTTGGGCAGTCAGGGCGATCTGCCGGGCGGCCGGCGTGTCGTAAAGCACATCGCGGACGACTAGCTGCTTACCGTCCTTTTCCCGCACCGCCCCGTTAAACTTCCAGCCTTGCGTATCCAAGTCTCTGCGGGCCTGGTCAGGGTCGTAAGCGGCTGGCGCACTGTTGTTTTGGTAGCCCACCTGGCCGACGACGTACACGTGGTTGTCCAGCGGCGTCGGATGACTGGTCAGACCGTGCTGAACGACATTGACAATCGCTTGGCGGTCGATGCCTTTGCAGATTGCCAGCCGCAGCTTGTCGTCGGACAGGATGGATCCGGATGCGCCGTTGAAGGTCATGTGATACCAGGTCGGTGCCGGCGCGCTGCGGATCACGACTCCCTGGGTGCGCTCGGCTGTGACCATATCGTCGAGCGTGCCGACGCCGGCAGCGTCGATCGCGTTGTTCTGTAGGGCGGGGATGACGGCCGAGGCGTCAAGCACCAGGAACGTGATGGAGTTCAGCCGCGGCTTTCTGCCCCACCAGCGGGGATTGCGGGTCAGCACAATGCGCTGCGCGCTGTGGTCGATCCTGGACACCATGAACGGTCCGGCAGACGGGCCGGGGGCGTCGAGTTGGCCCTTGTTGAAGGCGTCCGGGTTTTCCGTCATGCTGCGAGGCTGCATCCCACCGGCAAACATTCCGCGCCACTCCGCGTAGGGCTGGGCGAAGGTGATCACCGCCTGGCGATCGTCAACGCCCCTGGTCACCGACTTCACTCGCTCGAACCCGGCTCTGCTGGCGATCAAGTAGCGCTTGTCGCGGCCCCTGCACGCGTCGACCTCCGCTTTGAGGTCTTCCCAGGTCATCGGGGTGCCGTCGCTCCACACCGCTTTCGGGTTGATCGTAAGAGTGACGACCTGCGGGCTGGCATTGGTCAGCTCGGCAGCCGTGAAGTAGTCGGTGTTGAGTTTCAGCGATCCGTCGGCCTGGGTGATGAACGCCCCCGGCAGCGTCGGCGTGACAATCGAAGCGACGTCGGCGGTGTTGCCGTCGATGTTCAATACATTGAAGTTCGGCGGAAACGAGCTGACCGCAAGCCGCAGGTCGCCGCCGTCGCGCAGAGTCGCCGGGTCGTGGGGGTTGATATCGCTAGAGGTGCCGACCCGCACAGCTTGCGGCCCCACGACGTCCTTGTAGCCGTCCGAGCACCCCGTGACGATCACACAAATCATCACAGTTGCCAGCAGTGCAAGCCTGCGAATCATCGAGACGATGCTAACCACCGCCAACATCCGGGTGCGCTCGCGGGACTGCGGCCAACAGTCGCCGGGTGTACTCGTGCTGCGGGTTGGTAAACACCTGCTCGCCATCGCCCTGCTCCACAATCTTTCCCCGGTACATCACCGCCACTCGGTGGGCCAGGTGTTTGACCACCGAAAGGTCATGCGACACAAACAGATAGGACAACCCGAATCGTCGCTGCAGGTCAAGCAGCAGGTTGATAATGCCGGCCTGAATCGACACGTCGAGCGCCGACACCGGCTCGTCGAGCGCAAGGATCTTCGGTTGCAGTGCCAACGCCCGCGCGATACCAATTCGCTGTCTCTGCCCGCCGGAAAATTCGGCTGGATAGCGGCTGGCGTCGGCGTGGTTCAGCCCGACGATTCCCAGCAGCTCGGCGACCCGTTCCTCGCAGCGACGCCTGTCAAACCCGTTGGTAACCAACGGTTCAGCGATGATGTCGAACACCGGGAGTCGGGGATCCAGCGACGCCACCGGATCCTGAAACACCACCTGCAGTTCGGTCCGCACCTTACGACGGGCGGCTGGGTCGAGGCCTGCGACGTCATTGCCGAGAATCTCGATGGCACCGGCCTGGGGCGCGGCGAGTTCGAGAATCTGGCTCAACGTGGTCGATTTGCCGGAACCGGATTCGCCGACGATGCCCAAAGTGCGGCCCTGCTCCAAGGTGAAGCTGACCCGGTCGACCGCACGAACTTCACCGACCCGCCTGCGCAAAACGACACCTTTGGTCAGTGGGTAGGTCTTGGCAAGGTCGGTGACTTCGCAGTACCACCGAAGGGTCCGTGATGGTGGTATCGACCGCAACCGGCTGCGTTGACACGTGATAGATGTCTGCCGCGCTGCGCCCCGCGACGTCGCTGGTGCGGATGCACGCCGCGCGGTGACCGTCCCGGATCGTGACGAGATCGGGTTCTGCCGAACGACATTCGCTGATCACCAGCGGACAGCGCGGTGCGAACTGACAAGCATCGGGCAGCGACGTCATCGTCGGCGGCGCGCCTGGGATCGGAACCAGTCGGGTGCCCTGCGGAGAGTCCAGTCGCGGCACCGAACCCAGCAACCCGACCGTATAGGGCATCCGACGGTCACGGTAAAGCTCTTCGACGGTGGCGATCTCGACCGGACGTCCCGCGTACATGACCAGCGCCCGGTCGGCGAACTCCGACACCACACCCAGGTCGTGGGTGATGATCAGCACACCGGCGCCCGTGACGTCGCGCGCAGTTCGCAGCACGTCGAGGATTTGCGCCTGCACGGTGACATCCAGCGCCGTGGTCGGTTCGTCGCAGATCAGCAGGTCGGGATCGTTGGCGATCGCGATCGCGATCACCACCCGCTGACGCTCGCCGCCGGACAGCTCGTGCGGAAAAGCCCTCGCCCGGCTTTCCGGCTGCCCGATGCCGACCAGCTCGAGTAACTCGACGGCGCGCTTGCGGGCACCCGCTCGACTGATCTCGCGGTTGTGGACCTTGATCGCTTCGGCTATCTGATCGCCGATGGTGTAGACCGGCGTCAACGCCGACATCGGGTCTTGAAACACGGTGCCGATCGACTTGCCGCGAATCCGTGACATCGCCTGGTCGGACAGCCCGAGTAACTCTTCGCCGTGTAATCGCACCGATCCGGAGACGTCGGTGTGTTCGGGTAGCAATCCGACAACGGCCATCGCGGCAGTGGTTTTGCCCGAACCGGATTCTCCGACGATGGCGACCACTTCGCCGGGGTCGATGTGGTAACTCGTACCACGCACCGCCGACACGCGCGCGTCACCGGTTTCGAAGGCGACGTTGAGGTCCGTCACCTCCAGCAGGGCCGTCACTTTCGGCGCCGCTTCCTGCGGCGCGATGATCGGCTGCTCGGATCCAACGCGTCGCGCAGGCCGTCGCCGGTGAGGTTGGCGCACAACACAATCAGTACCAATGCTCCGGCCGGGAACAGGAATACCCAGGGAAACGTGGTGGTCGAAGGAGTGCCGTCAGCGATCAGCGTGCCCAGCGAGACATCGGGTGGTTGAATACCAAATCCTAGGAAGCTCAGCCCGGTTTCGGCCAGCACCGCGAAGCCGACGTTGAGGGTCGCGTCGATAATCAGGATCGAGGCGACGTTCGGCAGGATGTGATGAACAATCACGCGGCGGGCCGGCACTCCCATAAACCTTGCCGCACGGACGAATTCACGCTCCCGTAGGCTCATCGTCAAGCCGCGCACCATGCGTGAGCTGACCATCCAACCGAAGATGGCCAGCAGCACAATGAGCCACAGCATGCTGCTCGACTGTTTGATACGCGGAGTGATGATGGCGATTATCAGAAAGCCGGGCACCACCAGCAGCAGGTCCACCAGCCACATCAGCGCCCGGTCGCGCCAGCCGCCGAAATAGCCGGCAATCGATCCGACGGTGGCGGCGATGCTGGTCGAGATCAGTGCCACGCAGAAGCCGATCAGCATCGACTTCTGCATGCCGCGCAGCGTGCGGGCCAACAAGTCCTGGCCGAGCGCGTTGGTGCCGAACCAGTGCTTGATCGATGGTGGCTGCAGCAGCGCGTGGTAGTCGAGAGCGGTGTAGTTATAGGGGAGCAGCGGCGGCAGCCCGTAGCAGCCGACGAACAGCACCACCAGCAAAAGCAACGCCACCACAGCAGGTCTGTTGCGCATGAAGCGACGTATGACCAGGCTCCGTCGCGACGTGAAGGTGGCTGGCTTGATGCCGACCCGGAGTGGGGTGGTGTCAGTGGTGGTCTCTTGCGTCATCAGCGCGTCGTCGCCCGGGTGGGTCATGAGACCCGCACTCTGGGATCCAGCGCCGCATAGATGACATCCGACAACAGCCCGGCGAATAGCAGCGCCGCTCCGGTGAACAGGGTGATCGTCGCTACGACGTGAGTGTCCTGACTCGAGATGGCCTGCACTACCCATTCGCCCATGCCGTGCCAGCCGAAGATCTTTTCCACGAACACCGCGCCGACGACCAGGCCGCTGAC
The DNA here is from genome assembly GCA_963720085.1 of uncultured Actinomycetota bacterium. Taxonomy (GTDB): domain Bacteria; phylum Actinomycetota; class Actinomycetes; order Mycobacteriales; family Mycobacteriaceae; genus Mycobacterium. The sequence continues at coordinate 14,601 of CAVRER010000076.1, read as the reverse complement.
CCCGTAGGCGAACAGTGTGGCAAGCGGGATGAGCGCGGTGCGCAAGCCGTGCTTGAACAGCGCACGCCGGCGGGTCAGGCCTTTGGCCCGAGCGGTCCGAATGAAATCCTCGCCGAGCACGTCCAGCATCGCGTTGCGCTGGTATCGGCTGAAGCTCGCGGCCGCGCCGAGGGCCAGCGTGAGACTGGGCAACACGATGTGCCGAGCGCGGTCGACGAGCTGGTCCCAGATTCCGCCGGGCGGAATCGGCGAAGTTTCTCCGGTGTAGGCAAAGATCCGCACCCCGGTCATGTTGTTGATCCGCAGCGCGGCCAGGATGAGCAGGCCGGCCAGCACGAATGACGGGATGCTCAGAATGATCAGCGACAACACGGTAATCACGCGGTCGCTCAGCCGATACTGACGGACCGCCCCCCAAGCGCCCAGGACCACGCCGGTCACCGTGCCCACCAGCGAACCGATCAGCACCAGCCGAACACTGACCCCGACTCGGGGCCACAACTCCTGGGAGACGGGGTGACCGGTCACGGTGGTGCCGAAGTCGCCTCGGACCACACCGGCAGCCCATTCCGCGTACCGGATGGGTACAGGCCTGTCCAAGCCGAGTTCGACGGCTTTGGCGTGGATCGCCTCAGCCGGCGGCTGGGGGTGACGCTCGATGAAGCTGTCCAGCGGATGAAACGCCACCGAGGCCAGCCAGAAAGCCAAGAACGAGGCAACCACCAGCAGCACGATGTAGTTGAGCAAGCGGCGCAGCAGGAAGCGGATCATGGCCGCCGGCCTTGCCTGTCTCGCATGGGGCCAGGGTAAAAGATCTGATCTGGCCCGTCGCGGGCACGGCCCAAAGGCGCAGCTAGGCAGCGCCGCGGCCGACCGCAGGCCCGCTCAGGCACTGGCCGAACTCTTCTGATCGGACTGATCCGGACCGGTGAAAATCCGCGTGTCGACGGATACAATCACCCACTTGGGTCGGGCGTGCAGCAAACAACACTGTGACACAAGGAGATTGGCGTGACGGTCACCGAGGACTACTTAGCCCACAACGCCGAGTACGCAAGTTCTTTCAAGGGGCCGCTGCCGCTGCCGCCGAGCAAACATGTGGCGGTCGTGGCGTGTATGGACGCCCGGTTGGACGTCTACCGCCTGCTCGGAATCAAAGAGGGCGAAGCACACGTCATCAGAAACGCCGGCGGGGTGGTCACCGACGATGCGATCCGCTCGCTCGCCATCAGCCAGCGGTTGTTGGGAACCAAGGAGGTCATCCTGATTCACCACACCGACTGCGGGATGCTCACCTTCAGCGACGACGACTTCAAGCACGCCATCCAGAAGGAGACCGGGGTCAAACCGCCCTGGGCGGCCGAGGCCTTCCCCGATCTGGCTGAAGACGTTCGGCAGTCGTTGCGCCGCATCGACAACAGTCCGTTCGTCACCAAGCACGAGTCGTTGCGCGGCTTCATCTTCGACGTCGCAACCGGCAAGCTCAACGAGGTCACCCTCTAACCGGCGAGCAGACGCAAAAGCCCCCACGCCGCGGGGCGTCGGGGGCTTTTGCTGGGGGCACCTCCCGCTTGCGGGGGACTGCTCGCCCAACGTATTGACAGCGCTCGATCTTGCTGGTTTTATACATGGTAATGGTCATAAACTTGATCAGATCTACCAACTTTACCCGGAATTGAGGGGTTGATGACCAGTCAAGTGACGGCTAGCCCGGCCGCGGGGCAGTACGAGTTAAGCCATCTGCGCTCATTGGAGGCCGAAGCCATCCACATCATCCGCGAGGTGGCCGCCGAGTTCGAACGCCCGGTTCTGCTGTTCTCCGGCGGCAAGGACTCGATCGTGATGCTGCATCTGGCGCTCAAAGCGTTTCGCCCCGGTCGGCTGCCGTTCCCGGTGATGCACGTCGACACCGGCCACAACTTCGACGAGGTGCTCGAGACCCGCGACGAGCTGGTCGCCGAGACCGGGGCACGCTTGGTTGTGGCTCTGGTGCAAGACGACATCGATGCGGGCCGAGTCGTCGAGACCATCCCGTCGCGTAATCCGATCCAGACGGTGACGCTGCTGCGAGCGATCCGGGAGAACAAGTTCGACGCGGCATTCGGCGGCGCGCGGCGCGACGAGGAGAAGGCCCGCGCCAAGGAGCGGGTGTTCAGTTTCCGCGACGAGTTCGGCCAATGGGACCCGAAGGTCCAGCGGCCTGAGCTGTGGAACCTCTACAACGGTCGACACCACAAGGGCGAGCACATCCGAGTCTTTCCGCTGTCCAACTGGACCGAGTTCGACATCTGGTCCTACATCGGCGCCGAGAAGATCAAGTTGCCGTCGATCTATTTCGCGCATAAGCGGCGCGTGTTTCGCCGCGACGGCATGCTGCTGGCTGAACACCGGCACCTGCGGCCGCGCCCGGACGAGGAAGTGTTCGAGGCCTCGGTGCGATTCCGCACCGTCGGCGACGTCACCTGCACCGGGTGTGTGGAATCGACAGCGGCCACCGTGTCAGAGGTCATCGCCGAGACCGCGGTATCGCGGTTGACCGAGCGTGGGGCCACCAGGGCCGACGACCGGATCTCCGAGGCCGGCATGGAGGATCGCAAGCGACAGGGGTATTTCTGATGGCCACACTGCTTCGTCTGGCCACGGCCGGCTCCGTCGACGACGGTAAGTCCACGCTGATCGGTCGGTTGCTGTATGACTCCAAGGCCGTGATGGAAGACCAGTGGGCGTCGGTGCAGGCCACCTCCAAGGAGCGCGGCCACGATTACACGGATCTGGCGCTGGTCACCGACGGCCTGCGCGCCGAACGTGAACAGGGCATCACGATCGACGTCGCCTACCGCTACTTCGCTACTCCCAAGCGGAAATTCATCATCGCCGACACCCCGGGGCACATCCAGTACACCCGCAATATGGTGACCGGTGCGTCCACGTCCCAACTGGTGATTGTGCTGGTCGATGCCCGCCACGGCCTGTTGGAGCAATCCCGCCGGCACTCGTTCCTGGCATCGCTGTTGGGCATCCAGCACATTGTTCTTGCGGTCAACAAGATGGATCTGATCGACTGGGACAGAAAGACATTCGAGGCGATTCGAGACGAATTTCATGCATTCGCTGCACGCCTGGACGTGCAGGATGTGGTCGCCATCCCGATCTCAGCGCTGCACGGCGACAACGTGGTGACCAAGTCGGACCTCACCCCGTGGTACGACGGGCCGGCGATGTTGTCGCATCTCGAGGAGGTCTACATCGGCGGTGACCGCAACATGGTCGATGTCCGATTCCCGGTGCAGTACGTCATCCGGCCGCAGACCCGCGAGCACCAAGACCACCGCAGCTATGCCGGAACCGTTGCCAGCGGCGTGATGCGTCCGGGCGATGAGGTGGTCGTCCTGCCGACCGGCAAGTCCACCCGGATCACCGCGATCGAGGGGTCGACCGGTCCAGTGGCGGAAGCATTCCCACCGATGGCCGTCGCGGTGAGCCTGGCTGACGACATTGACATCTCGCGCGGTGATCTGATTGCCCGCACCAACAATCAGCCGAGGGTCGCGCAGGAGTTCGACGCAACCGTGTGCTGGATGGCGGACGGCTCGGTGCTGGAAGCCGGTCGCGAGTACCTCATCAAGCACACCACCCGCACCACGCGGGTAAAGGTCACGGCACTGGACTACCGGCTCGATGTGAACACCCTGCATCGCGACAAGGCCGCGACGGCATTGCAGCTCAATGAACTTGGTCGTATCTCGCTGCGTACCCAGGTGCCGCTACTGCTCGACGAGTACACCCGCAATGCCAGCACCGGGTCGTTCATCCTGATCGATCCCAACACCAACGGGACCGTGGCTGCGGGCATGGTGTTGCGCGATACTTCGGCCCGAACGTCAAGCCCCAACACCGTGCGGCACCAGTCGCTGGTCACCGCAGCGGACCGGCTGTCCCGGGGACGTACGGTGTGGTTCACCGGACTGTCGGGCTCAGGCAAGTCATCGGTTGCGATGCTGGTCGAACAGAGGCTTCTCGAAAACGGCGTTCCAGCTTATGTTCTCGACGGTGACAACCTGCGGCATGGCTTGAACGCCGACCTTGGGTTCAGCATGGCCGACCGCGCCGAGAACCTGCGCCGGCTGTCGTATGTGGCGATGCTGCTTGCCGATTCCGGGCATACCGTGTTGGTGCCGGCGATCAGCCCACTTACCGAGCACCGTGAGCTGGCCCGTCGGGTCCACGCCGAGGCGGGGATCGACTTCATCGAGGTGTTCTGCGATACCCCACTCGAAGACTGCGAAAGGCGTGACCCCAAAGGTCTTTACGCCAAGGCGCGTGCCGGTGAGATCACCCATTTCACCGGAATCGACAGTCCCTACCAGCGGCCGAAGAACCCCGATCTGCGGCTCACTCCGGACCGCAGCTGCGACGAACTGGCGCAGCAAGTCGTCGACGTGATCGAGTCGCGAGGGTGAGCGACCACGAGGTGGCGGCGCGGCTGGCCACCGAAGCCGGTCGGCTGCTGCTCGCGGTGCGCGACGAGCTGGCCGATGCCACGGAAGCCGAGCGAAAAGCAACGGGGGACAAGCGGTCCCACGATTACCTGATGGACGCGCTGGCACGCGAACGCCCGGCCGATGCGGTGCTGTCCGAAGAAGGTGCCGACAACCCGGTACGGTTGCGTTCCGAGCGGGTGTGGATCGTCGATCCGTTGGACGGCACCCGGGAGTTCTCCGAACTCGGCCGTCAGGACTGGGCCGTCCACGTCGCGCTGTGGCAATCCGGTGAGCTCGTCGCCGGTGCGGTGGCTCTGCCCGCACACGGCGTCACATTGGCCACGCCCGATCCCGCGCCGCCGCCGGCATCCACGGGAGCGCCCCGGATCATTGTCTCGCGCACCCGCCCACCGGCGATCGCGCTGCAGGTCCGCGACCACCTGAACGGCACGCTGGTCGAGATGGGATCGGCGGGCGCGAAGGTCGCCGCGGTGATTCAAGGTCTGGCCGACGTATACGTGCACGGCGGCGGACAGTACGAATGGGATTCTGCGGCGCCGGTCGCGGTAGCCCGCGCGGCCGGTTTGCACACCTCGCGTCTGGATGGTTCGCCGCTGGAGTACAACCGACCCGATCCACTGCTGCCGGACCTGGTGGTGTGCCGACCCGAATACGCCGACGCGGTGCTGCGGGTGACCAGTTGAGCCACCCCGGCCCTTAAGCTTGCGGTGGGAGGATCGTGTCCATGCGCATGTCGGCCAAGGCGGAGTATGCGGTGCGGGCAATGGTCCAGTTGGCCACCGTCGATGGCGGCGTACGGGTCAAGACTGACGACCTGGCGCATGCCCAGGGCATCCCGCCGCAGTTCCTCGTCGACATCTTGTCCGACCTGCGCACCGACCGCCTGGTGCGCAGCCACCGCGGTCGCGACGGTGGATACGAATTGGCCCGCCCCGGTGACGAAATCAGCATTGCTGACGTGTTGCGTTCCATCGACGGACCGCTGGCCAGCGTTCGCGACGTCGGTTTGGGCGATCTGCCCTATTCCGGTCCGACCGCGGCGCTCACTGACGTGTGGCGGGCGCTGCGCGCTAGCATGCGCTCGGTGCTGGAGGAAACGACGCTGGCCGACGTCGCGGCCGGGGCCCTGCCGAACCACGTCGGTCGGCTGGCAGACGACTATCGCGCCCAGGAAAGCAGGCGCCACGGCCCCCGCAACGCCGGGTAGCGCTTCTGTTCGCCGCGCCGGCTAGCTGCCTGAGCCGTAGGGCCGGGTGAGAATTTCCAGGAAATGGCCCGCGGGATCTTGGAAGTACACGCCGCGACCACCGTCGTTGTGGTTGACCTCCCCGGGCCGCTTCGCAGCGGGGTCCGCCCAGTGCTGCAGCCCGCGCGATTGGATCTTGCTGTAGATCGCGTCGAAGTCGTCCTCGGAGACCAGGAAGGCGTAGTGCTGCGGTCGAATCTCCATGCCTTCGGCCGCGTTGTCGTAGTCGAGTGTCGCGCCGTGCTCGAGTGCGACGGTCAGGAAGTGGCCGAACGGCACCGGACTCGGCAACCCGAACAGCTCGGCCAGAAACTCCGCGGACTCCCGCTTATCGCGGGCGGCGACGATGGTGTGGTTGAAAGAGATAGGCATCGTGCTTGCCAGTCAACCACTCTGGGCTGCCCGCGACAACGTTGGAGCAGCTACTTCGGCGCGGTCAGCTCTAAGGCGATGTTGTCTGGGTCGCGGAACTCCAGAATGTACGACGGCCCGATGTCCTTGACCGGCTCGTGGTTGATGCCCAGATCGTCGAGATGCAGTGCTGCGGCGTCTAATTCGGCCTTATCGGCAGACCTGAACGCGATGTGGTCCAGCCCGCAGCGGTCCTCGTGGAAGCGGTCGGTGGCGGCCGGCCGCAGCCCGATCAGCGCACCGCCCATATCGTAGATGACGCCACCGAATAGGAAGCCCAGCTGCTTGCGCGTGGCCTCGTCGGCGTTGTCAGGGACCTCGAACAGAACCGGCCAACTGAAGACGCTCTCGTAGAACTGTCGGGAACGCTCGATGTCGCTGACGGTGAGCCGTACATGCGCGATGGAATTGGCGGTGATGCCCATCCCAGACATGGTGCCACTCCACAGCGTGCGAGTACCCACCGGTCTGCATGCCAGAATCGCCGTCGTGCAGATATCGATGACCATGCCGGTCATGGAGCCGGATTTGGATGCGGCGGTGCTGCGGGACTGGGCGCGTGCGATCGATGACGGCCCGTTCGCGTCGTTGTGTTGGGGCGAGCGCATGGCATTCGACAACCCGGAAACATTGACGCTGATGGGCGCGTTGGCCGCGTGGACCGATCGGGTGCGGTTGGTGACGACGGTGATCGTGCCTCAGCTGCACGACCCGGTGATGTTGGCCAAGGGGCTGGCGACGGGGGACATGCTGTGTGGCGGGCGGCTGACCGTGGGCATCGGCGTGGGCGGGCGAATCGAGGACTATCAGGCCGTCGGCGCGGACCCAACGACGCAGACCATGCGTGGCATGGCCGAGCGGGTGGCGGTCATGAAACGAGTGTGGGCGGGCGAGAAGATCACCGAGTCGGTGCTGCCGGTCGGGCCGGCGCCGGTTCAGGCGGGTGGGCCGCCGCTGCTGATCGGAACCATCGGGCCGAAGACGTTGCGCAGCGCTGCGGCCTGGGCCTACGGCCTTGCCGGAACCACGTTGGACCTCGACGTGGCTAAACAGAACGAGCTGTTCGACGTGGCGCGCGCCGCCTGGGCCGAGGCCGGCAAGCCCAAACCACACCTGATCACATCGTTCTGGTTCGCGCTCGGTGCGGTCGACCAAGCCCGATCACAGGTGCACCGGCATCTGCGGCGCTACATGAACTGGATACCGGCCGAATACATCGACGCGATGGCGCCGACCACCGGGTTCGCCGGCAGCGAGGAGGAACTGGTCGCGGTGTTGCGCAAATTCGAAGCGGTCGGTACCGACGAAATCCAGCTCATCCCAACCAGTTCCGATCTCGATCAACTTCATCCTCGATCGCTCCGATTCGGCGGATGTCCTCGATCTCGCTCGCAGCGAGCTTGGCCTGGCGCGGACCGTTTCCCGCTTCCCGCGCAAGAGCACTTGTCTCGCGATCTACTCCTTCACCGTCAATGCCGGCTGTCCGCTCGAGGAGACGCTCGCCCGATCTTTCCCCTGGTGCGCCGATTGGCCGAGCGAGCTTCGCCGCCTGTTTGAGGCCTATGTCGCGGCCAAGCAGCGCGACCGCGTCCTCGATTACGACGACTTATTGCTTTACTGGCGCCATGCAATGGCCGAACCCGCTGTCGCAAGTGAGGTTCGCGGCCGCTTCGACCACGTCCTCGTCGACGAGTATCAGGACACCAATCGGCTCCAGGCGGAGATCCTGCAGGCGCTGCGGCCCGATGGGTCTGCGCTTACCGTCGTCGGCGACGATGCGCAGGCGATCTATTCGTTTCGCGCCGCGACAGTGCGCAACATTCTCGACTTTCCGGGCTGCTTCTCGCCGCCAGCTGCGGTCATCGCACTGGAGCGCAATTATCGCTCGACCCAGCCCATCCTCGACGCCGCGAACGCGGTCATCGCGCTCGCCGGCGAGCGGTTCTCGAAGAGCCTCTATTCGACAAAGGCTTCGGCGGAGCGACCCGTCTTCGCCTTGGTCGAGGACGAGACGGCGCAGGTGCGCTATGTCGCCGACAGCGTCCTCGATCATCGGGAGGCGGGCATCGCGCTGCGCCGGCAGGCGGTGCTGTTCCGTACGGCACATCATAGCGATCTGCTCGAGATCGAGCTCGGCCGGCGCAACATCCCGTTCGTCAAATATGGCGGCCTCAAATTCCTCGAGGCAGCCCATGTCAAGGATGTGCTGGCTATCCTGCGATGGGTCGAGAACCCGCGCGACGCGATCGCCGGGTTCCGGGCACTCCAACTGTTGCCCGGGATCGGCCCAGCAACAGCGCGGAACGCGATCCTACAGCTATCGCAAGGGGCTTTCGCCGTGACCGGGCTCACGCGGTTTTCGCCGCCTGCCGCCGCCGCTGTTTTCTGGTCTGGCTTCTGCCGCGTGATTGAGCGGCTGCGCGATCAGAATACGCCTTGGCAAGGTCAGATCAACCTGGTGCGCGACTGGTATCAGCCGCTTCTTGAGCGTCTTTACGATTATCCCGCCTCACGCGCCGGAGACCTCGACCAGCTTGAGCAGATCGCCGCCCGCTGCAGCACCCGAGAGGAGTTCCTGACCGAGCTGACGTTGGACCCGCCGGACGCGAGCGGCGCGGAGGCGGGCGAACCTCAGCTGGATGAAGACTACCTGATCCTGTCGACAATTCATTCCGCCAAGGGACAGGAATGGGACGCCGTCTTTGTTCTCAATCTCGTGGACGGGTGCATTCCCTCGGACATGGCTACCGGCAAACCCGATCAGATCGACGAGGAGCGCCGGCTCCTCTACGTGGCGATGACGCGCGCCAGGGAGCACCTGCATCTCGTGCAGCCAACGCGTTTCTATCGCACGCATCAGCATCGGCATGGTCGAGGTTACGTCCTCGCACCGCGCTCGCGCTTCCTGCCGGACGAGATCCTTGGCTTGTTTACCCGAATCTTCCAAGCAGCCCCCACTTCCGTCGGCGATGCACCCTGCCCCGGCGGCGCCGCCCGGATCGATATCGGGGCCCGGCTGCGCGAGATGTGGCGGTAATGCGCGCAGGAGAGACCGGTACCGGGCTGTAAGACGGCCCGAGCCCAGAAGCCCCCGGTGGCAGCTGGCCCGCCGCCTCGTGGCATCTGTTCTTGTTGCTCTACGCACACCGCGGCGATGTCGTCTACGCCGACCGCCCGCGCTGAGCTGTCCGAGGGCCAGGATCGGCCGAGCGCAGAGCTAATCCGCGAGCACCATGCAGCGGCTGCGTAAGGTGCTCGGCGGGTCGAGGTATCGGATCGCCAAATTGTCGAAGCATCGGCTATGAGCTAATAGTCACCGGTACCTCGGACGCGTCGGCAACGGCGCCAGTCAGGCCACCCGAGAGGTGACAGCCTCAGCCACGGTGATGTGGCTCACCCCTGCTAACGCCGCTCGGTTCCGCTCACAACCATGTCAACCGCACGGCGGAATTCGTTGACGATCACCCTTCCTCATTTCAGATTGAGGGAGCATTCCATACGCCCCCAAGGAATTACGTGAGCAGCAGAGACAGAGATTTTCGCCCGACCCGTCGCCGTAGCTTCGACGACGACATCTTCGAAACACCCCGGCGCGGTGCCGGATTTACACCGGGATCTGGTGCCCAGAGGTTTGAAGCGCCGTCTGGTCCCCCGATCCAAGCCGTAGTCAAATGGTACAATCCCGACAAGGGGTTCGGCTTCGTACAGCTTGCCGATGGGTCCGGCGATGCTTTCCTCCATGTGAGTGTAGTCGAACGCAGCGGCCACGGTAGCATACCGCCGGGCGCGACGCTCGAGGTCCGCGCCGGTCCGGGGCCCAAAGGGCCACAGGTAAGCGAAATCCTGAGTGTCGACAACAGCACCGCGCAGCAAGAGCCGCCCAGACGCGCACGATCGGAACGACCTATGTATCCGCCGGCCGACCAAGCCGCAGTCGAGGAGTCCGGCACGGTCAAGTGGTACAACGCCTTGAAGGGGTTTGGCTTCATCGCCTCAGATCGAGGCGGCAAGGATATCTTCGTGCACGCTTCCGCGCTCAACCGCGCGGGGATCGCGGACTTGACGGAGGGCCAGCGAGTTGCCGTCGACGTAATCGACGGCAGGAAGGGCCCAGAGGCAGCCGGTTTACGCTTGATCTAAAAGCGGTGATTTTGTTTCCGGGAGACCCGCCAGTGCACGTTCCCGTAATGCGTTCCTAAATCCTGTCCGAGGGTGAAACGCTTCCGCCTGTTTACGAGCTGGCCTCAGTCTCGCGCTCGCTAGTGTAGTGTCTCGCAAATAGCCTTACATATCGCGACCCAGTAAAGCCCTCCCCCTTGATGGGGGAGGGTTGGGTGGGGGTGACGCCCGCTCAAACGTCGTGGCTCGCGACATGCGAGCCCCTTAGACTTCAGCCCGTTGGCGAGCCCGGAAACGAAGATGACGCATCTTCTTATTAATGCAAAGATGGATTTTTCCGGGGATCGGATACCCTTCGTTTGAACGGTTATACTGCCGCGCGACCACCCCCACCCAACCCTCCCCCATCGAGGGGGAGGGTTCCCCTTGCAGCGCCCATCCGATCTCCCGAGAAAAATCGTCACGGCAATTGAGAGACACCACACTAGGAGGCGAGCGCTCCGACGCAGGGCTGACGGAAGTATCGGCTACCGCCGCTCGAAGCAGTCCCCGTCGGTGAAGGCTACCGAAACACCGGGCAATGCGCTTGCCATTCTCAAATCCGCCGGCGGCAGCGTCGGCCGGGACCTTAAGGGCATCGACCAAGGCGCCGTCGGCGTTCTCAAGGGCATCTTTGGCAAATAATGCTCAGCCGCGCCGTGGCCCGCGCACCGGCGAGACCTAATTCGGCCGGCCGGCCTTGCGGCGGTTTCGATCCGAAGACAGGTGCTTGGCGATAGCGAGGTTGCAAGGATACGCGTCGCGCTTGATTAACGGCATCTGGACAATAGTGTGGCCGGCTGGCACTAAATAATCGCCCGGCAGGCCCGATCCCTACAGAAGCAGGCCGGACTGCCGCCGAGCCCGATGCCTCGCGAGATCGGCCGCACGGCATACCGGTTCAATGTCTATCACATCATGGAAATCGACGCGCCGGCGCCGCTGTTCCCGGTCGAGATCGAGGATCTGTGATCTGTCCGGAGGGCCAAGTCGTCTTGTGACGCGGCTTCTTTAGAATAGCGGAGGGAAGTAAGATACGAACCCCTTGCTCACTCGCAGAGGCCGCATTGCCGTCAAAATTGATGTAGGGGTCACCTACGCCGAGCCGCTACTCTTGCTTGCCACAGCAGGAGCACCGGTGTCACACCCAGCTCCATTCCCAGCGCGAAAAGAGACGAAGCATCCGCATTGCGGTTAAGCAGGGCTCCCAACAAGCGGCCGAGCCCGCCGACGATGACAATGATGGCGAGCAGGCGAAAGCGGGCGGTCGACGTCTCGATACGTGGGACTGTAGTCAGAAACAGAATCCCAATACCGAGCAGTAGGCCCGACAAATAGCGGTAGTGGCTGTCCGCTGCGACCGTAGCAGTGTCGAGTCCGACCATCGCCGGCCCGAGCAGGACACCTGCACCGCCTGCGATGATCGGGACCATGCACGCCACGGCGACGACAATCCTCAGCAATCGGGCCTCGTTCATGCCCGGCAGCTTAGCTTACGCATCGGAGGCCGAGATGCCGGCTCTTGAGCTGCTGCTCCCTCCACATCGACAATCGGTCATATTGCCGGGTTCGTCCTCTGATAGGATTTACCGCCTGTCATCGGTGCGCCGGCCTGGTCGAACTGGAGCGCGGCTAGGCGGCCATAGAGACCGCCTTGACTCAGCAGCTCGGCGTGGCTGCCGGCGCCAGCAACTCGGCCCTCTTCCAAGACGATGATCCGGTCGGCCCGGAGCACGGTCGCCAGGCGATGTGCGATGACAATCGTGGTGCGGCCCGCCGATAACGCGGCGAGCGCACGCTGCACTGCCTGCTCCGATTCGGCATCGAGCGAGCTCGTCGCCTCGTCGAGCAGCAGGATCGCCGGGTCGCGCAGAATGGCGCGGGCGATCGCAAGGCGCTGACGTTGCCCGCCCGAGAGGCGCACGCCCTTCTCGCCGAGAAAGGTGGCGAAGCCGCGTGGAAGGGCGTCGAGGAACTCGGCCGCATGCGCCGCCTCGGCGGCGGCGCGGATCTCCGGCTCTGTGGCCCTCGGTCGGCCGAAGCCGATATTTTCCCACGCATCGGCGCCGAAGATCACCGGATCCTGTGGTACTAATCCGATGCGCCTGCGCACCTCGGCCGGATCGACATCGCGCAGATCGACCCCATCGATCCTCACGGCGCCGTGCTGCGGGTCGTAAAACCGCAGCAGCAATTGGAAAACCGTCGTCTTGCCGGCGCCCGAAGCGCCGACGAGCGCCACCGTCTCGCCCCGCCCCACGGCGATCGTGAAACCCTGGAGCGCCGAGCTACCGGGGGATGCTGGGTAGCAGAAGCCAACATCCTCGAAGGTAACGACGCCGCGCGGCGGGTCCGGTAAAGCCACCGGCGCCCGCGGGGCCTTGATGTCGGCCACGCTGTCGAGCAGCTCAGTGATCGCCGCCGCGGCGCCTGCCGCACGCTGGACGTCGCCCCAGACTTCGGAGAGCGTGCCTACCGCCATCGCCACGACGACGGCGTAGAAGACGAAGGCCGACAGATCGCCGGCGCTGATCCGCCCAGCCAGCACGTCGCGGCCACCGATCCACAGAACCAACGCGATCGCCCCAAAGGCGAGCAGGATGACGAGCCCGGTGAGCACGGCACGCACCGCGATCCGCCGTCGAGCTACGGTAAAGGCCGTTTCCACGCGCGTTCCGAAGCGAGCGCGGTCCATCGCCTCATGGGTGAAGGCTTGCACTGTGCGGATGGCGTTGATCGTCTCCTCGGCATAAGCTCCGAAGGCGGCGATCGCGTCCTGGCTATCGCGCGACAGACGCCGCACCCGCCGGCCGTAAAATAAAATCGGAACGATCACGACCGGCACGATCAGCAGGACGAGAAGGGTCAGCTTGATGCTGGTCACGGCGAGCATGGCGAGGCCCCCGACCAGAAGCAGAGCGTTGCGCAGCGCCTGCGAGACCGTCGAGCCGATTACCGTTTGCAACAGGGTCGTGTCGGTGGTGAGCCGCGACAGGATATCGCCAGTGCGGTGGACCTCGAAATAGGCAGGGCTCAGCGCGATGACCCGGTCGAACACGGCGCGGCGGATGTCGGCGACGACGCGCTCGCCAATCCAGGAGACGAGGTAGAAGCGGGAGAATGTCGAACCGGCGAGCAAGACGACGACGCCGATAAGCACAAGAACAGCGCGGTCGAGCGTCGCTGCGTCGCCACTCTTGAATCCGTCATCGACAAGCCGCCGCAATCCTTGACCGAGCCCCAGCACGGTCCCCGAGGCGACGAGAAGAGCCAGCATCGCACCGGCCATCCGCATCCGGTACGGCAGCGTGAATAGCAGAACCCGGCGGAGTGCGGAAAAGTGCGCGCGATGGTGCCGCCGCAAGTGATGGGAGGGGATCGTGCGGTGGAGCCATCGAGCAATTCTATCCGCAATTCCCGGGCGTGTGAGCTGCTACTGGCAGGGTCATCGCCCTCGCGACGCCGGAGCGTCTGAACATTCTGCGCGCGTGCGACGACATCGTGGTCAGCGAAATCAAGCAAGCCGGCCTGTACCAAAAAATCTGGCAATCGTTTGCCGTGCTGCTACCGGTGATGTCGGTCGGCAGTGATGGGCGATCAGCGAACCTACGCCAACACCTGTGCCATCCGCGCCGTCCACTCCGAAGACGGCATGACCGCCGACTGGGTCCCGCTCCCGAACGAGGTCCTGAAGACAATCTCCAGCCGGATCGTAAACGAAGTGAAAGGCGTGAACCGCGTCGTTTACGACATAACGTCGAAGCCCCCCGGCACAATCGAGTGGGAGTGAAGCTCTCAGCAATCAGCCGTCAGCTTTCAGCGAGAATCACCTGGGGACAGCCGCCCTCGGCTGTTCAGCCGAGCGAAGCTCGGCAGCGGCCGAAAGGAGCAGAATTGCCTCTCAAGAAGATCGAATTCATACGCTTCTTGAATTCTTCATGGTCCGAGCTGTTCTTTCCGTTGCTAGGGTTCATGACGACGACTTCGACGCCTTCTCGTGTTCCGACAGTTGATCGCAGGAGCCAAGAGGTGTAAAAGTCAGTAGGCGCGCAGCGGAGGATCCAATTGCAACGACCCTCGAGGCGGATTCCAATTTCATTCGTGCCAGTCCCAAGCGGAACGAATGGCGGCATCCTCGACAATTGGTTTGCGCAAGAGCGGCGGAACAATAATCGGATTCATCTCACCGCCGTCCCGAACTTGCGCGAGGGTTCTTGGGTCGCGGATACCCTGCAACACCTCGCAAAGGATCAGATCGGTCAGCCCCAGCGACTGCTGTTGCAG
>CAVRER010000075.1:0-29314 GCA_963720085.1 uncultured Actinomycetota bacterium | reverse complement strand
GGGACAGGGTGCCGCCCATCACCATCGCCATCTCGTCGTCGGTCAGTTCGGCGTGATGGTCGGCGTAGCTGAGCGGGTCGGCCAGGCCTTCGGGGTGCGGGTAGTCCGAGCCGAAAAACAGATGGTCGATTCCCACCAACTTCGCCAGCTCCGCGACGTTCTCCTCCCAGAACGGATTGAAGTACACGCACCGCTGGATCGCCTCTAACGGGTCCTCGGAGTACAGCTGCGGCATCTTCTTGCGCGTGTCCGCGAGGTTCTGTAGAAGCCTCGGCAGCCAGGTTGTCCCGTTCTCCACCATTGCGATGCGCAGCTCCGGGAAGCGGGTTAGGAGACCATGGCAGGCCAGTGCGGCGACCGCGTCCTCTGCGGGGTTGCGCGCCAGGCTGTAATACGAGCGCGAAACGGTGTCGGCTGAAAGGGCCGGAACTCCCCGGCGCCCTCCCAGTCGTTCGCGTACTTGGAGTAGCCGCTGTCCGAAGCGTGCATGACAACCAGCACGCCGGTCTCGGTCGACCCGCTTCCAGAACGGGTCGAACTCGGGTAGCGCGAACGACCGCGAGCCGCGGGAGTCCCGGCACCGGTGCAGGCCGGATGAGCACTGTGCGTGCGCCTTGTTCCACCGCCCAGTTCAGTTCCTCGATCGCCTTCTCGACGATCGGCAAGGTGATGATCGGTGTGGTGAAGATGCGACCCTTGTAGTCGAAGGACCACGTCTCGTGCAGCCATTGATTGAGCGCGTGGATGATCGTGTGCGTCGCTTCGGGGTGGTCCGCGGAAACGTTCCTCGACCAGGCTGGCCAGCGTCGGGTACATCATCGATCTTGTCGACGCCTTGTTCGTCCAGGAGCGCCAGCCGGGGTGCTGGTTCACGGAACGCGTCGGTCGAGCGGATCGGCTTCCCGAGGATTTCGCGATGGGTTTTGCCTTCGGGGTTCCCGTTGTCGAAGTAGTCCTCCTGGGCACCCGGGCGCGGCGACCACGTCGAACGTGGGGTTGGGAATGTAGTCGCTGATCTGCCCAGCGTGGCGATCTTCGTGCGCCCGTCGACCTCGACGTATCGGATCGCGGCGCGGTACTCGGGCGGTAGAAACTTGGTCAGTGCGTCGCGCGTCTCATACAGATGGTTGTCGCCGTCGAAGACCGGAAACCCCAACCTCGGTGCCATCGAGCCCTCCTCAGGGTGGCCGTGCCTACTGCGCTTGACAGTAACATCGAGTGCGTAAGAAGAGAACATGCACGTACTTTTTTGCATGCATCAACTCCGTCAGCGAGTAATGTGTTTCGCGACGGCAATCTCACCGTTGCCGTCGAGCCCTCGGACGTGGAGGAATCTGGTGTGGACCTGCGGCTGAGCGAAGAGCAACGTGCGGTCCGCGAGACCTTCGCAGCCCTGTTCCGAAAGGAATCGACGCCGCAACGCGTCCGGGCCGCGGAGTCGTCGGGCCTGGACATGTCGCTGTGGCGGCGCTTCGCGAGATGGAAGCGCTCGGGATCGGCGTGGCGTCGGAGTGCGGCGGCGCGGGCGGGGGTCTGCTCGAGCTGGCGCTGGTGGCGCAGGAGGCGGGCCGCCGGCTCGCCCCGATACCCGTCGGCGAGACCGCGGCCGCGGCGCGGCTGCTGGGTCGGCTAGAGGAGAAGGAACTGCTCGGCCCGGTGTTGACCGGCTCGACCATCGTGTCGCTGGCCACCGGACCCGGCCCGGTCGAGAAGCAACTCCTCGTCGACGGGGCGATCGCGGACGGGGTGCTGGCCGTCGAGGGGAGTTCTCTGCTGTATGTGACGCGGCCAGGCGGGGCTGGCCCGAACCCCGCGGCCCAACTTCGGCGGGCTGGCGTTGGCCCGATGGCCCGACGGCTGTGAGCGCCTGCTCCCTGGCCCAGGGCGACTCGAGCCGGGGCGATGTTCGCCTCGGCGCTTGACGAGGTCCGCGTGCTGCGGGCCGCGGCACTGATCGGACTGGCCGCCGAGGCCGTGCGCATCGGCTCTGACTACGCGAAGGTGCGTCACGCGTTCGGGCAGCCGATCGGTATGTACCAAGCCGTCGCTCACCCCTTCGCCGACGCCGTCGCGGCGTTGGACGGGGCCGAACTGTTGATCCGGAAAGGCCTGCTGGGCATTGGAAACCGGGCAAGCCGACGGACCGGCGCTGGCCTCGATGGCGTTCGTATTCGCCGCCGAGACCGCTTATCAGGCAGCCGGACACAGCCTGCACGTCCACGGCGGGTACGGCTTCATGGAGGAGTACGACATCCAGCTCTACTACCGACGCGCCAAAGCGTGGGCGGTCGCATTCGCCGATCCGCGGCGCGAACTGCTCACTCTCGCCGACCGGCGGTTCGGCCCGGTGAGCACAGGAGGTCACTGAGACATGGACTTCACCGAACCCGCGAACTGGGCCCGAATCCGCAGCGACGCCGAAGAATTCGTCGCACGACATGTCACCCGCGAGGTGATCGAAAACGAGCGACGCACCGGAGACGGTGCCGACCGGGAGCTGACGCGAAAGCTGGGGGAGCGCGGATGGATCGCCCCGGCCTGGCCGGTGGAAGAGGGTGGGGCCGGACTCGATCAGTTCGAGACCGCTGTGCTGCTGGATACGCTGCGCCGGGGAGGCGTTCCTACGATCGGGCCCGGAACGACGATGCTGCCGGCCAACGCGATCAGGGCCGCGGGCTCACCGGAACTGAAGGCGAGAATTCTGCCGGGCGTCGCGGCCGGCGAGATTCTCATCTGTCTCGGCTACACCGAACCCGCGGGCGGATCTGATGTCTTCGCCTGCGCGACCCGCTCCGAGCGAGACGGTGAAGATTGGATCGTCAACGGCCAGAAGATCTTCACTACCTTCGCGCATCTCGCTGACTACTGCTTTCTGCTCACCCGCTCGGCGCCGGGGTCCGCCGGTACCCGGGGCCTGACGATGCTGCTGGTACCGCTGGATTCACCCGGTATCGAGATCCGACCAGTGCACACCATGGGCCATGAACGCACCAACATTGTGTTCTACAACGACGTACGGGTCGCCGATGCCAACACGGTTGGCGAAGCGCACCAGGGCTTTTCGGTGATGCTGGCCGCGTTGGAGGCCGAGCAGAACGTCGCGCCGGCCTCACGGACGGGATTGGTGGCGGCCGATGCGCTCGAATTCGCCCGCACCCGTCCAGGACCGGACGGCACCGCGCTCGTAAACGATCCCCTGGTGCGGGAGCGCCTGGCACATATGACGATGGAGGCCGAGGTAGCCGATCTGCTCGCCCTGCGGGTGGCGTTCCTGGACGCCGAAGGCGACAAGCCGGGCCCGGTGTCGGCGCTGTTCGGGCCGGAAAGCTATGTGCGGGCGTCCGCCGCCGCCGCCGATATCGCCGGAGTCATGGGAATGCTCGATTGGACCGACCCGGAGGCGCCAGTCGACGGCAAGCTCGATACGCATTACCGCAGCGCGGTGGCGACGACGATTTACGGCGGTTCCAGCGAGGTGCTGCGCAGCCTGATCGTCGAGAACAGGTTAGGCCTACCCCGCAGCCGGCCACGCCGCTGACGTGTCAGCGGAATTGGCGGGCCAGCCAATCCGCACTGTCTCGCGCGGCGCATCTGGCGACCGCGCAGTCGGCGAACATATCGAAGCCGTGGACCGCGCCGGCGTAGACGTGAAGCTCCGTTGACACTCCGGCCCGGCACAGGCGAGCGGCAAAATCGATCGACTCATCTCGGAGGCAGTCCGCGGTGCCCACGCTGATGAACGTCGGCGGCAGGCCCGCGAGCTCGGTGGCCCTGGCGGGCACCGCGTCCGGCGGCACATCGTCTGTTCCGCAGCGTTCGCCCAGATAGCTGCGCCAGCCGAATGCGTTGGACTCCCGACTCCACATCGGAAGGCATTCGAGCGCGCTCGACGGCGTGGTCATCCGGTCATCGAGCATCGGATATTCGAGGTATTCGAACGCCAGACCATCGAGCCCCCGGTCCCGCCAACGCAGCCCGAGAGCGGCGGCCAGTAACCCGCCGGCGCTGCGTCCGCCGACCCCGATGCGGCTCGGGTCCAGACGCAGATCGGCCGCGTGATCAACGACGTGCCTCAGTCCGTTGTCGCAGTCGTCCAGTGGCAGCGGATAGGGCGCTTCCGGTGCCAACCGGTATTCGACGCTGACGCAGGCGCAGGACAGCGAGCGGCACCATTCGTTGAGGCGGGCGTTATCCATGAAGCGGTTTCCGATCACCGTCCCGCCGCCATGCATCCAGTACAGGGCCGGGAGGTCACCGGCAGCATCGCGGGGACGCAGCAGGGTCAGCGCGACCCCTTCGTTGGTTGACTGGTCGATGCGTTCGATGTCGGGTGCCGGCACGGGCGGGAACGGGGCGTTCTGCCGCATCATCGGTACGGTCTCGGTGGAGAAGACGAAATCGGGCAGATCGCGGACGGCTTCGCGAATTTCGGGGTCCAGTTCCACAGACATCATCGGCATCACCTATCCACGTTGCGTCGTGCACTCAGGCCCGCGAGGCCAATCCAGGATGGATCACCTGCACACCAGGTTACTGCGATTGTATCCAAGCGGAAAGCGTACGTTGCATCTCACGCATGTAACGGTCTACTCTGAAGCAGTTAAGGCTCTCCAGGAGGAACACGGTGCTTCCCGACGACGCCAAGATCATCTCCGTTGACGACCACGTCATCGAGCACCCCCGCGTCTGGCTCGACCGGGTGCCCGTCAAGTACGCGGACGTCGCCCCGCGCATCGTGAAGCTGCCGGACGGCAACGACACCTGGCTCTACGAGGGCAAGCAGTCGGGCAACTTCGCCCTGAACGCCGTGGCGGGCAAGCATCCGCGCGACTTCGGGATGGACCCGCGCAGCTATGACGACATGCTGCCCGGCTGCCACGACATCGAGGACCGCATCAAGGACATGGACATCGAGGGCACGTGGGCTCAACTGTGCTTCCCGAACTTCGGCGGCTTCGCCGGCAGCACGTTCTACGCCGCGGAGGACAAGGACTTTGCGAAGCTGTGCATCAGCGCCTACAACGACTTCATCCTCGACGAGTGGTGCGCCTACGCCCCCGAGCGTCAGATCCCGCTGATGATGGTGCCGTTCTGGGACGTCGAGGCGTCGGTGGCCGAGATCGAGCGGACGGTCGCCAAGGGCGCGAAGTCCATCTCATTCATCGAGGCGCCGCACAAGCTCGGCCTGCCGTCCTATCACACCGACCACTGGGATCCGATCCTGCGCGTCTGCGAGGAAGCCGAACTTCCGTTGTCGATGCACTTCGGCTCCGGCGGCATGCCACAGGGGCTCGCGCCGGACGGCGATATGTTCATCAGCATCGCGCTGTTCGGGCTGAACTCGATGATCACAACCGTCGACTTGCTGATGTCCGACGTGTTCTACAAGTTCCCCAACCTCAAGGTCGCCCTTTCCGAGGGCGGCATCGGCTGGATGCCTTACCTGCTGGAACGCATCGACTACTCATGGGGCCGGCACAAGTACTGGTGCAACGTCAACGCGGACAAACTTCCCTCCGAGCTGTTCCGGGAACACATCTATGGCTGCTTCATCTCCGACCAGTCGGGTATCGAGCAACGGCACCGCATCGGGATCGACAACATCATGTTCGAAAGCGACTATCCGCACTCGGACTCCAACTGGCCGCACACCCGCAAGCTGCTCGCCGAGCACCTCGTCGATGTGCCAGACGACGAAGCGCGAAAGATCGTCGAGCTGAATGCCCGGACCCTGTACCGGTTTTGGGAGTGAGACTGCGCATGACGGATCTCGATATTCGACCCGTTCAAGCCCGGACCACGAGACGAACTGCCACAGGTCCTCGCCGAGCTGCGGGAGCGATGTCCCGTCTACCGCACCAGTTCAGACATTTGGGTGGTGTCGCGGTTCGACGATGTCAAGGCCGTGCAGTCGAACCCGCAGCAGTTCTCTTCGCGACCCAATCCCTACGAGGGGGCCGCTCCGCCCGATGACGAGATGAAACCAGAGGTGCTCGACCGACTGCTTGCCCTGGCCGAGGGCATCCCCGTGGACATGGCCGAGATGGCTTCAGCCAAGACGATCGCCGCAGCCGACCCGCCCCAGCACACCCGAATGCGCCGCATCGTCAGCAGGGGATTCACGCCGCCGCGGATCAAGGAGATGGCCACCGCGATCGAGGAGATCGTCGAACGCTGTTTGGCCAGCATCGAGGACCAACCCGCCTTCGACGTGGTGGAGCGCCTCGCCGTTCCGCTGCCCGTCGAAATGATCTGCCACATCCTGGGCATCGACCGCAGCCACTACAGCCAGGCCAAGCGCTGGTCGGACGCGTTCGCCGCGGCAGCGGGCGCGGTGTTCAGCAGCCCTGCCGAGCGCAACGAGTTGATGTTGGCGACGGTCAAGGAGTTCAGCACATACTTCGTGCCACTCATTGAGGCACGTCGTGCAGAGCCCCAAGAACGATCTAGTCAGCGCGATGGTCGCGGCGATCGACAACGAGTCGCTGAGCAACGTCGAAACATTGATGGTGGCCATCACCATCATGGTGGCAGGCAACGAGACGTCGACGAATCTGATCGGCAACACAGTCGTCGAACTACTATCTCACCCCGATCAGCTCAAGCTGTTGCTCGACGATCCCGGACTGCTGCCCAACGCGGTCGACGAAGCCAATCGATTGACCTCCCCGATCCAGTTCGCCTTCCGCGAAGCGACCGAAGACAACGAGATCGCCGGCACGCCAATCCCGAAGGGCGCCATCATCGCGTTGCACATGGCCGCGGCCAACCGAGATCCGCGCCGCTTCGATGATCCCGACCGGTTCCTGATCACCCGGCCCCCCGGCAAGAACCTGGCGTTCGGACACGGCATCCACTTCTGTCTGGGCGCCCACCTCGCCGGTCAGGAGGTGCGCACGGCGGTTGGTGGGTTACTTCCCTACCTCGACCGGCTCGAGATAACCGGACCACTGGAGCGCAACCCGACGGCGCTGCTCAACGGATGGCAAAAGGTCAACGTTGCGTGGACTTAGGCGATTGTGTGCGCTTGCGTGAGTGACGGCCGTCTTGCGGGAGGACCGTGGGGCGGTCCGGGTGTTGACGATGAATCGTCCCGAGGCGCGAAACGCATTGAGCACCGACCTGATCAGCGCCTTGCACACCGCATTAACGCATGCTGATCGTGCTGAGTCCGTGCGCGCGGTGGTTCTGACAGGTGCGGATCCGGCGTTCTGTGCCGGCCTCGATCTCAAGCAGGCCCAGCGCGACGGGGCCGCGTATTTCGAACGGCTGCACGCCGAGAACTGCATCACCAAGGTCGCCCAGCTGAGCAAGCCCGTGCTGGGAGCGATCAACGGGGCAGCGATTACCGGTGGCTTGGAGATGGCGCTCGGGTGCGACTTTCTCGTGGCGTCCGATCGAGCGGTCTTCGCTGACACTCATGCCCGGGTGGGCATCTTGCCCGGTGCAGGCATGACAGCGCGACTGCCTCACACCGTCGGGGCCGGGATGGCCCGCCGGCTGTCGATGACCGGCGAGGTCGTCGGTGCCGCCCGCGCCGAAACGATGGGTCTGGTCACGGAGGTCGTTGCACACGCCCGGCTGCTCGATCGGACCGTCGAGTTGGCGACGCAGATCTGCGAGGTTGATGCACCAGTCATGCAGGGCCTCAAGGCGATATACATGGCGGGAGCTGCCGCGATGATCGACCCTGCACTGGCCGCCGAGCAGACATTCGCCGCAGGTGTTGCCAGGCACACCGAAGGCTTAGGTGAGCGCTACCGACAAGTCGCCGAACGTAACCGACGCCAGATGCGCCGGCCCAGCTGAGGTCTCCGCAGACCTATGTCAGCGCCGGAAGGTCTCAGCGGCTTTGAAATGGGAGTCGCGGTCACCCATCTCGTTGCGAAACCAGGTGTTTCGTCGCCACCGGGCGAACCGATCCTGGATCCGTGCGATGCGGGCGCTTCGATGCGCCAACAAGTCGATCGTGAGGTTGATCGGGATCTGAAGGGGCGGCAGGAGCGCCCACGGCCATGGGTTGGGCATGTCGTAGGACCGGTAGAAGCGGCCCGGCAGGAAGTAGCGGGTGTAACCGAGCTGGATTCGGTAGTTGACCTGGTCGCGGATCGCCTTGCGAGGACCCGTACCTTCTTTTGGTGTGAATGCGCGTGGATATGACTCGATGAGTTCGCGGCCGTCATCGCGAGCGCCGAATGCCCGCTTGGCGAAATAGAGAGTCATCATCTGGCGGGCTTCATGCAGATCCGCTGGGTACCAACGGGGCTGGACGCCCATCAGGTGCCCCACGTATCGCCAGAAGTGCATCATCGCTTCGGTGTCGGCGGAAGTCGATCGGTAGCCAAGTTTGTGCATGCCCAGTCCAGTCCCGTACCCGCCGGAAAGCAGAGTGATGGTGGCTTCGGCCTGGCTGATCGGTTTACCCCACGCGGCCAGGTTCCAGTTCGGGTGGCGGGTGATGCGCTGCCGGAGGAAGACGTGCATGATGCGGACCCGCATGGCGGTGGCGCGGCCGGGCGCTCCGGGCCTGGTGCCGCCCGGGTCGGATACGTCGATCCAGAAGCGCGCGGTTTCCATGAAGCGGTTGAGGGCGGCGTCGCCGGCGTACTTGCCGGTCATGCTGAGCGGCTGCACGATCGGGTCTTCGGTGTATGCGAGCAACGTGGCGACACCTTGAAAGCTGAATACGGCCGGGCCGCACCGCCGGAAGAGGAACGCGCCGCGTTCGACCAGATCGTGATCGACCCATGGCGGATCTTTTTCGAATTCCTCGAACAGTCGCACCATCGACGCCGGCGCGTCGGGCACGGAGTCGATTCCACCCGCGAGAGCCTGGTCCAGCATGGCCCTGCCGTGGGATGAATTGCCGTCGATGTAGGCGTCCTGGACGAAGGCCTCGGCGACCGGGTCGGCGTCGTAGTACGCGTGTGCGAAGTCGAGGATGTGGTCGTGCGACGGCAGCATGCCAGCTGGGCTGAACAGCTTGATGCCGCGACGTTTTCGTTGACCAGAACGTCGACTGCGCGCGTTCAGAAACGCCTCGAAGTCCGTCGGAATCTGATCGATCTCAATGCACGGTGCATCGTTGACAGTCACGTGTGGACCCCTTTTGTGTTGAGCTCGACCAGTTCGCTCCGGATCCATGGCTGCAGATCCGTCAAGAACACAGACTCACCATTTCGCCTCGAAAAACTCGACCGCTCCGCTGTGTTCGAGTGTCACGACATCGAGGCCAAGCTCCTTCAGCCACGTTTCGATCTCGCCTGCGTGTGGAGCGTTTCCAAACACCCCGGCGCGACGCAGCATTGCGATCAACGCATCCTTGCGCGGACCTCGACCGGTGACACATGACGTGCCCCGGACCGTCCCACCCGGCTTGAGCACACGGGTGAGTTCGGCCAGCGCCGCGCGCGGGTCGGGCAAGCAATGAAGCCCGTTATAACTCACGCACAGATCGAAGCTGGCGTCGTCGAACTGCAACGCGGTCACATCGGCTTCGATGAACTCGATTGCGTCATGGACTTCCCGTCGACGCGCCTCTGCGCGCGCCCGGTGGAGCATGTATGGCGATATGTCGGCGGCGACGTACCGCACCGACTGGCAGGGACTCAGCCCGCGAAAGGCGAGGCCGCCCCCGCAGGGGATGTCCAGTACCGAGGCGCCGGCCGGGGCGCCTGCGAGTCGCTCGATCTCGGCGAACATGCGTCGCATATCGGCACCCCACATCGCGCGGGCGCCAACCATCGCGACACGATCGTGCTTGACGCCGGCGTCGTAAACAGCCGCCGTGACGCGCTCCGTGCGCCACCTCTCGGTTACGTCGGTCATTGCGCCGGGGTGTCCGCAGCATCCCAGGGCATCGACGCCGAGACCCAGTGGGTCAGCGGCTCCTCCTGGTCGTTGTGGTGCAGGTGTCGTGGCGGCGTGACGAACGTCGCGTAGGGCCGGCAGCGCACCAGCACCCGGTTTTCCGCCTCCGCGACAGCTTTGATCGCAGGGCGCAGCTCTGGCGCCAACGGCTCGCCCGACATGCGTTCGGCCACCGCCATCATCACGTCGATCAGAGTCTCGTCGTCCTCCTCGATCACCGCATCGCAATAGACCTGCAGATAGGCGAACGGCCACGTCTCGTCGAGGACGCAGAGGCTGATCTTGCCGTCGCGGGCGACGGCTTTGGCCTTGGCCCTGTCGGCCATGGTGGCCACATACAGGTCGTCGTTGTCGGCGGGAATGTAGTACACGATCGACATCGCGGGGCCATCCGACTGGCGGCCGTAGCCGAATACGCAGGTTCGGTGGGTCCGGACGAATTCCCGCCGCTCTGAGGGCAGCATGTCGCGATCCGTCGGCGGTTGGAACGGGTCTTTCGACAGGGGGAGAAGACGCGTCGGTGCGCGATCTCGGTCTTGCTTCGTGATCTCACCGGTAGCGCTCATGGGACAGTCCCTTCCCAGCTCTTATTATCGATTGATAATAAGAGTACACTCTGGGCGGTGCAACGCAAGACCCAATCGCCGGGCAGGGCGCGTGTCCGCCGCACGAGGACCGACATCCGGGAGGCCCTGCTGGAGTCGGCCCTGGTCGAGTTCGGGGCCAAGGGCTTCGAGGGCGCGTCAACGCGTGCGATCGCGTCGCGCGTTCAGGCGCACCAGCCGCAGATCAACTATCACTTCGAGTCGAAGTCGGCGCTGTGGACGGCAGCGGTGGACTACCTCTTCGGGCTCTTGCGGGAGGCCATCTACGGCGTCATCCCCGCGAAGCTGGACGGCGTCGAGGTGTCGGTGCTCGCCGCTGCTTTTGCCGAGGGCATACGTCGATTCGTGCGATTCGCAGCCGAGCACCCCGAGCTCAACCAGATCATGGTGCATGAGGGCACCGCGGCCACCGACCGGTTGGAATGGATGACCGAAACCCACATCAAGCCGTTCTTCAACGGTATCCGGCCGGCCTGGCAGATGCTTCGGGACGCCGGCGTTGCCGCGGCCATCGACAGCGAGATCCTTTACTACGTACTCATCGGCGCGGCGTCACTGCCCTATGTGAACGCCGCCGAAGTCCGCCTGCTCACGGGCCGAGACCCCAAGAGCCCCACCTGGATCGACGCGCACGCCGACGGGCTGGCCGCGATCCTCCTGCCGGGCCTGGCTGGACTCTAGCTATCACCTGCCGACACGATCGCCGTCAGCTGTGATCCCGACCCTGCGCCGGCCGACTACATCCGCGTCAAACACGGACTCGGCGAGGCCCTGCACAGCGCAGCCGTCCGGGACGCCATCAACGAAACCTACGCTCCGGTGGTGACCGCAGTGGGCCTGGTTCCAGTCATAGGCGCAGCCATCGACGTCTACCTGCTCACCCAGCTGGACTCGCGCGCGCTGATCCTCGGGGTGTCGTGGCTAGGCATTGGCGTGATCTATCTGCTGGTGCAGACGCGGGGCCTCACCCGCGAGCCGCCCGACCTGGAAGGCTTCGCTAAAGCGGCGTAACCGCTTCTGTGCCCACACATGGCCACAATTTGCCCACAGTCAGCGCTTCTTGTCGTGGAGCAAAGCCTCGGTGGACGAGACTAGGGTTGCCTTGGCGCGTTTAGCGGCGCGCTTCTCTTTCAAAGACTTTCCGGACTTCTTGGTCATGCTTTGCCGAGGAGATTTATCTGCCATTATTGGCCCCTTGATCATGGGGCCTGGTTGGTCCCGATTACTAGACCTTACCCGTGGGGTCCAGTGCTGCCGTCCGGCATCGGCGACGCCGCCATCGGCACTGCCACCGCGGTACAACGCTGTTGGCCAACGATGTTGACATGTCATCCAGCGCGGTGTTTACTGGAGGCCTAGGCCGGAAACCGGCGTCGGCGGTGGCCACACACTTGGCTGTCGGGATCGACGCGCTTCTGACCTATCCCCGGAAGTCGGGCTAGGACGACTGGACGAACGCGACGTGCGTCGGTACAAATCCGACCACTTGTGCTTGTCCACTCTCGAAGCCACAAGGAGAACGACCACGATGAGAAAGTCTAACAACAGACGTCGGATTACTTTTCGCGAGAACGTGATCCACGTAGGCGCCGGTTTCGTGGCGAAGGAGCGCCCGCATGTGTTGGACGCGCTAGCGACGGTCGAGCCGCATCTGGGACGGTGGGATCCGAATGACGTGGATATTGAAGTCACCCTGCAGGACCGCGGCGGCAAGGAGCAGCGCATCACATTGCGCACGACCCTTCCGGGCTATCCACCGCTCGTAGCGGTCGCCGACAACCCGGACCTCACCCGTGCCCTCTGCGAAGCAAAGCGTGAACTGATCCGGCAGCTTGAACACCAAAAGTCGGCGCGCGAACCCATGAATAACCGCCGGCTGCGCAAAGCGACGATTCGGCATCCGGACACTCCGCACCCACCCGAGATCACCGAACTCTGACACACCTCCGTGCGGGTGCACGCCGCAGGACCACACGCAAGGAAATGACTGCGGACCAGTCCACGTGGGATTCCGAAGGCGGTGCAACTGGAACAGGCGAATCGCCGCGCAGTGGTGCCGAGGGGTTACTACCGGCGGCGCTCACCAGGCCGGTCCGTTCAGGACCCGGTGGTCTTGGTCGCTGACCGACGTATCATCGGCGCTCTGGCGCCGAGGGTTCATTGAAGACTCGGCATCACGCCGGGCCAGGTCAGACGAGCGCGTGCCCCGGTTCCGCAGCCGTACCGCCGGTGGTCTCCCCGTTGGTTGCCAGGTCGGTCACCGGCAATACGGATGGTTTGGCCGTGGCCGGCGCGGTTGAAACACCTTGCGCGGCGGCGGTTTCCCGAGCGAGAAACTGCTCAGCTCGCCGATCGCACTCATCATCGGCGCCGGGAACACCACCGTGGTGTTCTTCTCCACCCCGAGCTCGGCCAACGTCTGCAGATTCCGCAGTTGCAAGGCAAGGGGGTGCGCCATCATCGTGTCGGACGCTTCTCCCAGCGCGGCGGCGGCCATCGATTCACCCTCGGCGGCGATAATTTTGGCGCGCTTCTCCCGCTCGGCCTCGGCTTGCCGAGCCATCGCGCGTTTCATGCTGTCGGGCAGCTGAATATCCTTCAGCTCGACCAAGGTCACTTCCACGCCCCACTCCAGCGTCGCCACGTCGAGGATCTGCTGGATGTTGGCATTGATGACGTCGGTTTCGGAGAGTGCTTCGTCGAGGGTGTGTTGACCTACCACCTTTCGCAACGTTGTCTGCGCGATCTGGTTGATAGCGGCGTTGACGTTCTCAATGGCGACTCACCGATTTCACCGCGTCGACGACGCGGAAATAGGCGACCGCGGAGATGTCGACGCTGACGTTGTCGCGGGTGATGATGCCCTGCGATTGAATCGGCATCGTCACAATTCGCAGCGATACCCGCACCAGCCGGTCGATCACCGGGATGATCAGGGCCAGGCCGGGTTCCTTCACACCCACCACCTTGCCGAGCCGGAACAGCACACCCCTCTCGTATTGCGTCACGACCCTCACCGACAGCGAGAACGCGATCAGGGCGACGATGGCGAGAACCACAAGAAAGGCGATCAAAGCATGCATGACATGTCCTTACTAGAAGATGAAAGGTCGAAGTACGTGGTCGCGATGGGCCGCGAATAGCCCAGTGGCAGAGAGTCATCCGGCGAGCCGGGGCGTTTCGGCAGTCGGTGGGGCCGCATAGAGCTGGTCCGCGCGGTTCGTCTGCTCGTTCAGTCGGACGCGGGACGTGGCTGCCTCGCTGCGACAGACGGCGGCTTGCCGTTGCAGGCGACAAGCCCTGGCCGTTTTGATGTCGACCTCAACCTCGAGGGCGTGGGCCTTCACGGCGTACACGTCGGCGAGCGATTCTTGATACCGAACGTGGCGGGCGTTCTCGTCGGCCTGGTCGCCGATCGTCTCGCCGTTGACGTGGCGCTCTCGGGTGCGCGTCTTGTACACCACTCCCGCGAGCATTCCGGCGAGCAGGAGCGTCGCCAACGCAACGCCGACGATCAAAACGGTTGTGTTGGTAGCCATGTCGGCCCCTCATTTTGGTCGAGCCTGGTTGAAGGTCGCGGATTTCTTTCGGTCTTGGTGGTCACAGCCCGCGGCTATGGTGCCCGTTCGATCGCCCCGTGCTCACCGGCTGTCGAACGTGTGACCAGCGGCCCAGCTGCGGACTCCGGCGCCGTGGTGTCGCGCCGTCATCGGAGTTCACCGTTGGGGCAGTGCCTGTGTCGGCGCGCTGTTGGTGTTCGAGCGGGGCGTCGTGCCCGCGGCGCGCAGTACGCCGCGCGCCGGCCAGCAGCACGCTCAGTCCCAGCAACGCCACCGCGCTGACCACGATCCCGAAGAGGAACAAACTACCGGTCGACACGGTGACGTGATAGCCGAACACGGAGAAGTTTTCGGTCAGCGGGTGGGCTGCCCCTGTATTGCTCAGCGCGCCCACGATCGAGACGATCGCGGCGGCGAGCAAGATAATCAATCCGACGATGACAAGCATCTAATGCCTCTGATCTGGTAATAGACCTCCAGTACACGCCTATTCGGCGACGTTGTCAACATTGTTGACAGATAGCGTTAACATACGATGTAGTGTGTGACAAGCGGAAGGGAAGTGCTGGCCGCGATGACGAAGCAGCAGACCGTGCCCGATGCGGACGCTGACGGATCCGACCCGTCCACCGCGGCCACCGGCCGAGACGACGGTCAGGTCAGCAGGTCGGTGATCCTGCAAGTAGCGCTGCGGATCATCGACCGCGACGGTGTCGACGCGTTGTCCATGCGCCGCCTCAGCGAGGAGGTGGGCCGGGATCCGACGGTGCTCTACCGGCACATACAGAACAAGGCGGTACTGCTCGACGGTGTCGCGGAGATGGTGCTCGGGCAACTACAGGTGGACACCGCAGATCCAGACTGGGCGGCCCAGCTGCGCACGGTGTCCCACAACTTCCGCCGGTTGGCCCTGGCGCACCCAAACGTGGTGCCGCTCTTGGTGACCCGGCCGCTGGCCACCCCGCTCGGCCGACGGCCACCCGGAATGTTGCGCCCGCTGGAGGACGTCCTCGCGCTACTCACATCCGTCGGCTTCACCGGCGACGATGCCCTACATATTTACCGGGTGCTCTTCGGCTACCTGCACGGCCACATCCTCACCGAGTTGCAGGAGGTCGTCGAGCGACCCGAGGAGACCGACGATGTCCTGCGCCTGGGCCTGCACCGGCTGACGATCACCGAATTCCCCCAGGTGCGCGCGCTGGCGTCAGCCCTAGGCTGCTACGACGGCGCCGCCGAACTCGACCGCGGCCTCGATCTCCTGTTGATCGGCCTCACTGCCACCCTGACACCCCCCGACGGGTCACCGAGATCCGGATAACACGTGCGAGCCGGTGGTCCCGGGACTCACCGCCCCTGCATCGTCAACTCTCCGCTCGCACCTGGGCTGCGGCGGCGACCAGGTTGCGCAATGACGCGGTGACCTCGTCGACCCCTCGGGTCTTGAGCCCGCAGTCTGGGTTCACCCATAACCGTTGGGCAGGAACCGCTTTCAACGCCTCGCGCAGAGACTGTGCGATCTCGGTCGTGTCGGGAACGCGGGGTGAGTGAATGTCGTAGACACCCGGGCCCACGCTGTTCGCGAAGCCGACCGCGTTGAGGTCGTGGAGGACTTCCATATGCGAACGCGCCGCCTCTATGGAGGTGACGTCGGCGTCCAGGTCGGCGATCGCGCCGATCACCTCGCCGAATTCCGAGTAGCACAGATGGGTGTGGATCTGCGTGGAGTCGGCGACACCGGAGGTGGCGAGCCGGAACGCCGCGACCGCCCACGCCAGATAGTCGTCTTTGTCCTTATTGCGCAGCGGTAGCAATTCCCGAAGTGCCGGCTCGTCAACCTGGATGATCGCAATACCGGCGGACTGCAGGTCCACCGTCTCGTCGCGGATCGCCAGCGCGATCTGGTTGGCGGTGTCGGCCAGCGGCTGGTCATCGCGGACGAACGACCAGGCCAGGATCGTCACTGGACCGGTGAGCATGCCCTTGACCGGCTTGTCCGTCAACGACTGTGCATAGGTGGCCCAATCCACCGTCATCGGGTGCGGTCGACTGACGTCGCCGTACAGGATGGGCGGCCGGACGCAGCGGGTTCCGTAGGACTGCACCCAGCCATTGGCGGTGGCGAAGAAGCCGTCGAGTTGCTCGGCGAAGTACTGCACCATGTCATTGCGCTCCGGCTCGCCGTGCACCAGCACGTCCAGGCCCAAGTCCTCCTGCAGCCTGATAATGTCGCCGACCTCGGCCCGCATCCGTCGGGTGTACTCCGCCTCGTCGATCTCGCCCGCCCGCAGGGCCGCGCGGGCCCTGCGGATGTCCGACGTCTGTGGGTAGGAGCCGATCGTGGTCGTCGGCAGCGGCGGAAGGGCCAGGCGACTGTTCTGACTTTGTCGCCGAACCTCGGCGGGTCCTCGTCGGCTTCCCGACGCGAGGATGGCCTCGATCCGGGCGCGGATCTGCCCGTTGTGCAAGCGCGGGTCGGAGCTACGCGAGGTGATCGCGTTACTGGAGGCGTTGATCGCCGCGGCGACGGTGTCTGTGCCGTCACGCAATGCCCTGGCCAACGTGACGACTTCGGCGACTTTCTCCGCGCCGAACGCCAGCCAGCTTCGCACTCCGTCGTCGACGTCGTGTTCCGCGTCCAGCGAGTACGGCACGTGCAGGGTCGAGCAGGAGGTGGATACCGCCACCGAGCGGGCAGAGCCGAGCAAGGTGGCCAGCCGGCCCAGCGCCGACCGCAGGTCAGTGCGCCAGATGTTACGGCCGTCGACGACACCGGCGACCAGTATCTTGGACGCGAGTTCGGGAACCGCGACCACCGCCTGCTCGCCACCGGCGACCAGATCCACGCCGATCGCCTCGATCGCCGTGCGGGCCAGCGCGGGCAACGCCCCATCGAGGGCACCGAAATACGTGGCGACCAAGATCGCTGGCCGGTCGGTCAGCGTTCCCAGCGTGCCATAGGTGTGTTCAGCCAACTGGGGTCCGTTGTCCACGATGTCGGTCACCAACACCGGCTCGTCAATCTGGACCCATTCCGCGCCCGCCTCGGCAAGTACACGGAGAAGCTCTGCGTAGACGTCAATCAGCTCGTCCAGCCGAGTCATCGGTGCCGGGCTGCCCATGACCGCTTTACTCAAGGCCAGGAAGGTGATTGGCCCGATGATCACCGGTCGGGCAGCGATACCTTGCTGCTGGGCCTCATTCAGTTCGGCGAGAACCTTTTCCGGATTGAGAGCGAACCGGGTCTGTGGGGCGATCTCCGGGACGATGTAGTGGTAGTTCGTGTCGAACCACTTCGTCATCTCCAGGGGAGCGATCTCGTCGGTTCCGCGCGCGGCTGCGAAATAGCGATCGAGGGGATCGGCAACACCGTTGACGCTCTCCGGCAATGCTCCGAGCATGACGGCGGTATCGAGCATCTGGTCGTAATACGAGAACGTGTTGACAGGGATCGAATCCAGCCCGCTGGCCGCCAGAGCGGCCCACGTGTCATGGCGCAGCTCGCTGGCAACGGCGTCGAGCTTGGCGCGGTCGATCCGTCCGGCCCAATAACTCTCGATAGCGCGTTTGAGTTCGCGACGCGGACCGATGCGGGGCGATCCGAGGATGGTGGCGGTGAATGGTTCAGGTATCACAAGGGGTCCTTCGTGCGTGACGGGGTGGTCATCGCCAGCGGACGTGCAGCCGAACCGGTCACCGTGCCGCGATGGCACAGATGGTGAAAACGGTACTGCCATGCGCCCATTCCACGAGGCGATGCGCCGCCGGACGCGGCGCGCCCGGCACAGCCGGCAGGTCTTCGGACTCACAGGCGCGCGCCGTCTCCGGTGCCCCTACTGGCCGTCGCTTCCCAGTCGCAGATACGCCTCTGCGAACCAGTGCTGATGACGGCGGTCGTTCCTGCATACCGCTGCGGGACAGTCCCGGATTCCCACCGGGTTCCCTCTCACGGCGCATCTAACACAGCCTGCGCCACTCGGTGCCGTGCCGGGCTCAGAGCCCGATCCGGCAGACCAGCTGCACGTGCCAGCCTACCGCGGCTGGTCCCGCCGTCCGCGCCAGAGGTCAGCCTGTTCGTGTCGGCCGGGCCGACCCTGCGAAGTCGATGGTCGCCGCGCGGTGACCTCGGCCGACCGATATGGTGGCGGGCGATGTCTGACAGCACCGCGGAGTTGGCGTTGATCTCTGCGACACGGCAGTTCTCTGCGTACGGTCCGTCACACTGGGCGGTGCTCGCAGTGTTCGCGATCGGGTCCGCCGCGTTGGTCTGGATCGGGCGCCGGCAGACCGAATCGCAGGCCCGGCTCCTCGGCCGCGTCCTGGCGGTTCTGATCCTGGCGGTAATCGGCGTGGCGCTGGTTTACAAACTGATCCGGCCCACCATTGACGGTTCGGTGCCGCTGCAGCTGTGCGATCTCGCAGAAGTCACGGCGGCCTATGCGTTGTGGTCGCAGCGACATTGGGCCTTTGCGCTCACCTACTACTGGGGCCTCGTCCTAAGCTCACAGGCGTTGATCACACCGGACATCGGCACGCCAGAGGAAGGCGCGCCAGATTTCCCCAGCCATCTTTTCCTCACGTTCTTCCCGCTTCACCTGCTCGTTGTGTGGGCGGCCATCTATCTCACGTGGGGGCGTGGGATGCGGCCGCGGTGGCGCAGCTACCGCTTCGCGGTCATCGCGACCCTGGTGTGGGCGGTATTCACCTTCACCTTCAACGCGATCGCGGGAACCGACTACGGCTATCTCAACAGGAAACCCCCCGTCGCGTCACTGTTGGACGTTTTCGGACCTTGGCCGTTCTACCTACTGACCGAGCTATTTATCGTTCTCATCGTTTGGGCTCTGATGACCTGGCCGTGGGTGCGAAAATCGCGCGCCGAGGCTAAACCTCAATTCGCGAACCCACGATCACAGTCCGGTCGCGCGGCAGGCAGAAGAACTCAGCGGCGTCGGCGGTGAGATACGAGGTCGCGATGAAGAGTCGCTTGCGCCACGGCGCCATGTCAGGTGACTCACCCATCGTCAGTTCGATCTTCGACAGAACGTAGGAAGCGTCGTCGACGGTCGATCCGGCCTTCGGTCTGCGTCGGATCGAGCAGCCGCAAGTGCGCGAGGGACATTCGGGCGTTTCCATGTAGCCGAAGTGCGCCGTGACATGGATGATGCCGTCGTCGGCGTAGCCGAGATCGTCGACTTCTATCCGCTCGGCGTCGGGTACGCGCGGTACCGGCATCGTGTCGATCGACATGATGACCACGTGTTCATGAAGCACGTGATTGTGTTCGACGTTCGCCCGCATCGCCAGTGGCGCGGTGTCTGCTGCCGCGGTTGAGGAAAACCGCCGTGCCCGGTACTGCGCACCAATCGGCGGCTGGCGGTCGGTGAGTTGGTCGACGAACTCACGAAGCGGACCCTCCGCTTTCTCGCGCGCTCGGGTGACGATCTGATGTCCGCGCTGCCAGGTGGTCATCATGGTGAACGCGATGACGGCGATCAGCAGCGGCAGCCACGCCCCGTGAACCAGTTTGGTCAGGTTCGCCGCGACGAACATCAGGTCGACGAGCAACAGAAGCGCCGCCGCCGATCACGATCAGCCACAGCGGTGTCCGCCACCTCGTCCGCGCGATGTAGAGGAACAGCAGCGTGGTGATGGTGATCGTCCCGGTCACCGCCATGCCGTACGCGTACGCCAGCGCCGCCGAGCTGCGGAACGCGAACACCAGGATGAGCACGGCCACCATCAGCACGCCGTTGATCCACGGCACGTAGATCTGGCCGATCGTGGACTCCGACGTATGCACCACGCGCAGCCTCGGTAGATAGCCGAGCTGAGCGGCCTGCGACGCCACCGAAAACGCCCCGGTGATCACCGCCTGGGACGCGATGATCGTTGCGGCGGTGGCCAACAGCACCATCGGCAACTCGCGCCCAATCCGGGGTGAGCAGAAAGAACGGCGCGCTTGCATC
The DNA here is from genome assembly GCA_963720085.1 of uncultured Actinomycetota bacterium. GTDB lineage: Bacteria > Actinomycetota > Actinomycetes > Mycobacteriales > Mycobacteriaceae > Mycobacterium. Next base: position 9,310 of record CAVRER010000075.1, on the reverse strand, counting down.
GCGGTCTTGTCGCCGAGCAGCAGCGCACCTTGTCCGAGATAGCTCAGAACGCACGCCGGCAGGACGACAAACAGCCAGGCCCGGGTGATCGGCCGGTCGACCGAAGTGGCCCATGTCGGCGTACAGCGCCTCGGCGCCGGTGACCGCGAGCACGACTGCGGCCAACGCGAAGAACGCGATCCGGAAGTCGCCCGACCATGAACGTCGACCGCGTAGATCGGCGAGAGCGCCTTGAGGATTTCCGGATGGTCGACGATGCCGCGTCACCCCGCAGGCGCCGATCGCCACGAACCAGACGATCATCACCGGCCCGAACAACCGCCCGACGGCGTTGCAGTGCCGCGGCGCTGCACCGCGAACAGCGCCACGATGATCACCGCGGTGATCGGCACGACCCAATCTGCGAGGCCCGGTTCGACGACCTTGAGACCCTCGACCGCGGACAGCACCGAGATCGCGGGAGTGATCATGCTGTCGCCGAAGAACAGCGCGGCGCCGAAGATGCCCAGCGCGGCCAGCACCAGCGCGAGTGCGACCGTCCCCGCGCGCCCAAACGCCGCACGCAGCGTGATGAGCGCCATGATGCCGCCCTCGCCGTCGTTGTCGGCGCGCATCACCAGCGTGACGTAGGTCAGCGTCACGATGATCATCACCGACCAGAAGATCAGCGACACGACGCCGTAGACGTTGTCCGTGGTGATCGGCACGGGGTGCGGGTCGCTGGGATTGAAGACCGTCTGGACGGTGTAGATCGGGCTGGTTCCGATGTCGCCGAACACGACGCCGAGCGCGCCGACCACAAGGGCCAAGCGGACCGCTTGCCCGCCTCCGACTGTGCGAACGCGTGACGCGGGTACAGGAGGTGTCGGCACGGTGAGACTCCCAATTTCTGGTACGGCAGCTGATGGCCCCAGAGCGCTCGACATTCAGGGCTGAACGGCTGTTGCCAGGTCCTGATTGTTACCCAGAAACCGATCGAAACCACTGTGCGCGATGACAACGTCGCCACCGCGATGGTGTGGCTACGCACTGGCCCACCGGCCCTGCGTTAGCGCAAAAGCCGTAGTGATCGCTGGCTGTTCTGCACGTCGCCGGCCTGACTTGTGGATCAGCCTGGCAATAATCGATGTACGTCGTGCGCTCGCCCTGTCACGGGTCTCCCGCAACGCTGTGCGCAGACCAGACCGCGTTGCATTCCCACGGTGGGCGGCAGGTGACCTGCCGCCGTAGAGGAATTTCCGTTCCGAAGCGGTCTCGGGCGCGTCGTCGCACGTTGCGACCAAGAAGCGGTCGGGAAGCGCCAATTTGTGGATTGTCCGCTCCGCCAACATAATTTGGCGCAAGAACGAACCCGTCGTATAGGGCAGGTCGTACTTGTCGCACAGCGCCCGCACGCGAGCGGCGATCTCGGGGATAGCGGTTGCTCGGGAGATCGGGAAACAAGTGGTGTTCGATCTGGTAGCACAGGTGGCCGCTGGCGAACGCGAGCACCCGCCCGGCCCTGAAATTCGCTGTCCCCAGCATTTGACGCAAGTACCACTCAGATTTTGTTTCCTTCTCAACTGCGACGGCGGTGAACTTTTCCGCTCCATCAGGAAAGTGACCACAGAAGATCACCGCGTACGCCCACACATTGCGCAGAATATTGGCCAGCACGTTCGCAGCCAACGCGCTGCGCCAACGGGAGCCGCTCAGTGCAGGAAAGAGTAGGTAGTCCTTCGTTACTTGGCGCCCGATCTTTCCGATCAGAGACTTTGTCGCACTTGCCTTTTTCCCAGTCGTCACCGCCCGTTCACGCTCTGAGTGGATGCCGTGTAAGGCGATTCCCCACTCGAAGATGATCGCCAACAACAAGTTTCGCAACGGCTGCAGCAGATGGCGTCGTTCCCAGCGGCTCATCGCGAGTTACCCGCATGATGCCGAATCCGAGATCGTCATCCAGACCAAGGACATTGGTGTAGACGTGGTGGCGGTAGTTGTGCGAATACCTCCATTGCGATGAGAGCCCAGCCATGTCCCACTCCCAGGTGGTCGAGTGGATTTCGGGGTCGTTCATCCAATCCCATTGACCATGGCTGACGTTGTGGCCGATCTCCATGTTCTCGACGCTCTTCGCCAGGGCCAACGATGCGGTTCCCAGCACCCAGCCGAACTTCGAACGGCTGGCGCAGATGAGCAGTCGCCCGACAGCTTCAAGCGTCCGTTGGAACAGGATGGTCTTGCGGATGTATGCGGCGTCGCGGGCGCCGCGTGAATCTTCGATGTCGCGGCGAATCGCGTCCAGTTCTGACCCGAGTGCCGTGATGTCGGACTGACTTAAGTGCGCGTACCTCGCGACATCCGCGATGGCCATGAATTGTCCTCAGCTAGGTCGGCGCACTGTGAGGGAGGTGCAGGCCTCGCTTTTGCAACGGCCGACCGCATCAAGGGTTTCGATCGCGGGCTGATGCCCGGCTCTGAGCGGATGCTCGCGGCGCTGCAGCTGGAGCGCCGGTCCGGACTGGCTGAGGAACCAACGACACGAGCCTACCGTGCAAAGACCGGCTGCCCAATCGCCGGCCCTGACCCGTGTGCCGCGCAGACCGCCGCCAATCGCCGACGTCGACGTCGACTCCATGGTGTACGGTCAATGAGGTTGGGAACCCAGCCAGTCGCGGAATGAGTCAGCTGTCCACCGCTGATCTCGCTGAGCAGCCGCTCACGCCGGGCGCGCCGGTATCAACCGCAAGTCGGGATTACCTTGAACGCCCTGTCCAGTCCGCCGTCGTCGATCTTTCCCGTTGTGGAGCAAGGCTTTTTCGGCACTCCGAGTTTCGGCATTCTCAGTACCTACCCACCGACGGCCTGCGGGCTGGCAACGTTCAGCTCGGCGCTGTCTGACGGATTGGCCGCGAATGGCGCCGACGTCAGCGTCGTGCGGGTGGCCGACGGGCCACCTTCGTCGGGTGACCGGGTGATCGGAGAGCTGGTCAACGGCTCAGCGACGTCGTGCGCGGCCAGCTCCGAGTTGCTGAACCAGAGCGACGTCGCGGTCATCCAGCATGAGTACGGCATCTACGGCGGTGTTGACGGAGACGAGGTGGTGGACATCATCGCCGGGCTGCGCGTGCCATCGATCGTCGTCGCGCACAGCGTCCCCAACGACCCGACCCAACACCAACGTTCGGTGCTCGAGGCGATCGCTGCGCTGGCTGATCAGGTTGTCGTGATGTCCGATGCGGCCAGCCGACGCCTGTGCCATGGCTTTGACATCGACCGCCGTAAAGTCATCACCATCCCGCACGGCGCGACACTTCCGACGAAGCTGCCATTGAAGCGTTCGGGCAGACCGACGTTGTTGACCTGGGGTCTGCTGGGGCCGGGTAAGGGCGTTGAGCGGGTGATCGACGCGATGGGTTCGCTACGCGACCTCAACGGCCGGCCGCGTTACCTGATCGCCGGCCGCACCCACCCGAAGGTGCTGGCCGCCGACGGCGAGGCCTACCGCGACGCCCGTACCGAGCAGGCGCAGCGCCGCGGCGTGGCCGACTCGGTGTTCTTCGACGCCGCCTACCGCGACAGGTCATCGCTGACGGCGCTGGTGCAGTCCGCGGCCGTGGTCGTGCTGCCCTACGACTCCACCGACCAGGTCACCTCCGGTGTTCTGGTCGACGCCATCGCCAGCGGCCGGCCGGTGGTGGCCACCGCCTTCCCGCACGCCGTCGAGCTGCTCGGCAGCGGGGCAGGCATCGTCGTCGGTCACGACGACCATGATGCGCTGGCAGGCGCCCTGCGTCGGGTGCTGACCGACCCGCGCATCTCCGGTTCCATGGCAGCCGAGGCCCGCCGGTTGGCCCCGACGATGGCGTGGTCGGTCGTGGCCAAGGCGTATCTGGTGCTGGCACAACGGCTGCTCACTGGGCCGCCGGCGCTGGTATGGCCATGACCACACGGTACCCCGTCCCCGCACATCGATCGGCGCGTGTGACTCGCTGATGCCGAGGCGCTCGTACAGTCTGGCCAGCGGCTTGGGCGCCCACCAGATCACCTTGCCCAGCACATGCATGAACGCCGGAACGAGCAGCATGCGGACCAGTGTTGCGTCCACCAGCACCGCAAGCGTCAGCCCGACGCCGAACATCCGGATGAACGAGACCTGCGCGGCCATCAACGCCGCGAACGCGATCGACATCAACAGCGCCGCCGCGGTCACCACGCGACCGGTGCGGGCGACGCCCAGCGCAACGGCCTCGTCGGCGTCCGCCCGGGTTCGCCCGGAATCCAGCCAGTATTCGCGGATCCGCGAGACCAGGAATACCTCGTAGTCCATGGACAACCCGAAAGCGATGCAGAACAACAACACCGGCATGTGCGCGACCAGGGTGCCCGTCGGGGTGGTGCCCAGGGCGCCGAGATGGCCGTCCTGGAATATCCACACCAGCGCCCCGAACGCCGCCGTCAGCGACAACACGTTGAGCAGCAACGCCTTCAGCGGCAGCACCACACTGCCCGTCAGCAAGAACAACAGAACAAACGTGATCGCGGCGATCACCGACAGCACGGCCGGCAGCCGCGAGGTCACCGATTCCGAACTGTCGCGGTTGATTTGGGCCGTGCCGGTCATCTGCACGACCTTGCCGCCCGGAGTGCCGACGGCGTGCAGCCGATCGAGCTGGGTCTCGGAGGCTTGCGAGAACAACGGCGCGGTGCTGCCGACGGTCAAGAACGCGCTGCCATCCTTGATGCCGGTCGCGGCCGACGGCGGTCCGGCAAGCGCGCCATTGACGAACGTGCCGCCCGGCGCTGACACCGTCGATACGTCGGGAACCTGCGACAGTTGGGCGGCGTAGCCGTCGAGCTCGGGCGGCGTGACGCCGGTGACATCCGGGATCACCACCATCACGTTCCTGTTGGAGTCGACCGCGAAGTCGCTGCGCAGCTGATCGCCGAGCTGGCGCGCCGACGCAGAGCCAGGCAGCACGCGGTCATCAGGGGAGCCCCACCTGATGCCGAGAAACGGCGCGCCCAACACGAGCAATAGCGCAATGATCGCGACGCCGACCGGAATCGCCCGGCGCATCACGAATTTCGTCGAGCGGTACCAGAACGTCTCCCCGACGGGTTTGCGTGCCTGCTCGGGGCGGCCGAACAGTCGACGGGCCAGCCGGCGCACGTCGAGTGCATCCAGCCGGTCACCGAGTAGCACGATCGCCGCCGGCGTCACCACAAGTGCGGCCACCGCCGCGAAGGCCACCACGGCGATACCGGCGTAGGCGAACGACTTCAGCAAGTACATCGGGAACATCACCATCGCGACCATCGACAGCGCGACGGTCATGGCCGAGAACAACACCGTTCGCCCGCGGTGGCCATCGTGCGAATCAGAGCCGCCTCGCGCCCTGCGCCGTCGGCCAGCTCGTCGCGGTACCGGCTGATGATCAGCAGTGTGGAGTCGATGCCCAGTGCGAGACCCAGCGCGACCGTCAAGTTCAGCGCGAAGATCGACACATCGGTGACGTAGGTGATCGCGTGTAGCACCGCCATCGACCCGAGGACGCCGAACCCGCCGACCGCAAGCGGCAGCGCGGCGGCAAGCAGCCCGCCGAACATCCACACGAGGACAACGAAACTCACCGGTATCGCGATGGATTCCATCAGCAGCAGGTCGCGCTCGCTTTGGCCGTTGACCTGGACGTAGAGCATCGCCTCGCCGCCCGCCTTGACCGTGACGCCGTCGCGGTCGTGCACCACCTGCTCGGCGATCGTCTTGGCGTGCTTCTGGGCGCCGCTTTCCCCGCCGGTGATGCCCGCGACGATCAGACCAGTCTTGCCGTCCTTGCTGACCAGCGCCTGCACGGCCGAGGGCGGCGCGGTCCACGCCGAGGTCACGTCGGCCACATTCGGCGACGCCTTCAGCTGCGTGACGATGTCGGTGCCGACGGCGCGTGCGGGCGTGCTTTGCGCCCCGTCCTCGGACGTGACGGAGATCAGCATCTGCATGTCGCCCTGGCCGAACTTCTCCGACAGTAGCCGCGCCGCCTGCGACGATTGCGATGTCGGGTCCTGGAAGCCGCCCGCCGAGAGGCTCTTGGTGACCGGTATGCCGAAGATCGCGGTGCCGGCCATCACCAGCAGCGCCACGGCGATGATCCGCTTGGGCGCCGCGATGGCCAGTCGAGCTAGACCCTGCAGCACGTCGACTTCACCCGCATCCCATCCAGCGATAGAACCTGCCGTCCGGGTCGTAGGTCGAGCGCACCTCATCGAGGCGCGCCATGTTCGAGTCGGCGATGAACCTCGCCGGACGCCGGCCAAGGTTCTCGTCGGCCAGCGCAATGCAGGTCGCGAGATGCGACATCGACGCCATGTTCGATCCGGCCCAGTCGCGGTACCGTTCGTCGTCGGCCGCGTCCTTCCAGACGGTGTAGAGCGCCAGGTAGATCTCGTCCTCAAGGCCGTAAACCTTGTCGGCGCGGTCCGCCGACGGCTTCCACCCCGTGAAAATGAAGTGGGAAGGGTGCGGTGGCATCGTCTCGATGATCTTGCGGATGCCCGGCAGTAGCTGTTCGGCGGACGCGGACGTGAACATGTTGTCGGCGATATAGCGGTGCCCCGTCGGGTAGTTCGTCATGATGACGTCATACCAATTGGCCAGCGTTGCTGGCGCATAGGGAACATTGATGATCGCCTGATCGATCACCGGGCAGGTGCCCAGCACCGCAAGGGCTTTCGCCGCCTCCTCTTCCGAATCGGCGAAGACCGGCGAGGCGATGGCGATGCCGGGATGGTCGAGCCCGGCTCCCGGAAAGCTGCGCGAGGCCAGGATTTGCAGCTCCACCCGGTCGTCGATCTCGGCACTGATTGAGCGTCCCCAGCTGTACACCTCGTCGATGAGTTCGATCGGGTACAGGTAAAGGCAGGTGCCCAACACCGCCGGGCGTGGGTGAACCCGCAATTTGAAGGAGGTGACCACGCCGAAGAAGCCCGGTCCCGAGCCGCGGGCCGCCCAATACAGGTCAGGGTGATTCTCGGGGTCGCAGTAGATCTGCTCACCGTCGGCCGTGACGACCTCCAGCCCGAGCACGCTCTCGCATCCCATCCCGATCACCTTGCTGTTCCAGCCGTATCCGCCCTGCAAGAGATAGCCGCCGAGGCAAATGCCCTCGCAGTGGCCCGTCGGGAAGAAAAGCCCCTGTGAGTCGAGTTCGGCCGCGAACACGCTGGCGACCTTTCCCGGCCCGACCTCCGCGGTCATCCGATCCGCGTCGACGGTGCAGTAGTCGAGGCGACTGACGTCGAGCAATAGGCCACCGTCGCGCAGGTGACTGGCCGCCCAGCTGTGCCCGCCCGAACGAACGCCGACTTGATGGTCGTTGGCGCGCGCATAGCGGATCGCTGCGACCACGTCGTCGGTGTCGTGTGCTTGCACGATCACATCGGGAAAGCGGTCTGGCACAAGGCCATTCCACACGGTATCCCGTCGGGCTGTTTCATATCCATCCGCGCCGCGAAAGAATATCCTTTCGCTGGAAAGCGAAACCATTGCGTCCCCTTGGTTTTCGTGCAGGACGTGCCGACCTGCGCTGTTTGTCGTTCTGTTACGGTGTTGCATTCGCCGCGACCACGGTGGGATCCACCGCGGGAGGCCTTCCGGTGGCGGAAGACCGCCTTGTCGCTAGGTAGGCCGCGACCTCATGGGCCAGCGGTGTGGCGCTGCGGCGGATCGCGCGGAGTGGGCCATTGGGGGGCATGCCGTATCCGATCGCGAACATTCCGTCGCCGACGTGCGACGCAAAGCCGCCGCGGGGGTTGCCGTGTTCGTCGAGGATGCCGAGGTGCCCGACCAAACCGTCGAGATCCGTGCTGAATCCGGTGGCGGCAATGACCACTTCCGGCGCTACTGACGTTCCGTCGGCGAGGATCACGCGGTCGGATTCGACCGCCGCGAACGGCGGCCACGACCTCGACGCGCCCGGCCCGCACGGCGTCGATGAGCTCGTCGGCCAGCGTGGGTATCCGGCCTCGCTGTTCCACCGTCGCCTTCAGCCCGAGCGGAGGTCGATGGAAGCCGTAGGCCGACAAGTCACCCCACCACAGCCGGCTGAAGCTGCCTGATCAGCGGGTCGACCGTGCTCGCAGGCACCCGGGCGAACAGTTCGAGGAAGACATCCGATGGAAACGGTCCCATGGCGCGGCGCACCAGGTGCGGCGGTGTGCGGACCGCAAGCCAGATCCGGCGCGCGCCGTCATTGGCGAGTTGTACGGCGATGTCGGCGGCCGAATTGCCCGCGCCGACAACCATGACGTCGCGGCCCCGGAACGGCCACGCGTTGCAGAAGTCGCCGGAGTGAACGAGCTCGCCGTTGAAATGACTGAGGCCGGGCCAGGGCGGAATGGTGGGCGTGCGGTAGTTACCCGTGGCAAGGACGATTGCGGGTGTTCGGATTTCGCCCTTCGATGTGTCGAGTCGCCAGCCGTTTGTTGCGCGGTCGATGCGGTTGACCTCACATCCGAGCTGCAGCGTGATGTTCTGCCGCCGCACGTAGTCGTCGAAGTAGCGGACCATGTCCTCCTTGGTCGGCCAACGGCCGGCCGTCACGGGGATCCGCTGACCGGGCAGATGCGACAAGAAACCGGTCGTGTTGAGGCGGAAGTTGTCATAGCGCGTGCGCCACGACACCGCAGGTGCCGCGGCTTTGTCGATGACAAGCGTCTTGATTCCGTGCTGATGCTCGAGCTGACGTGCGACCGCGAGACCGGAGGGCCCCGCACCGATGACAACGGCGTCGGGGCTGTATGGCACCTCGATGGCCATCTGCGACCTCCCTTCGTATTCCGGATTGCACCTGCCGTGGCCCCTATGCTCAGCGGCAGCAACGCGCGTCAGTCCCCACCCACGGTCTCCACCCAGTGACACGACCAGCAACGCGTGCGGTTCATCCTGTGGCTCAGGACCGCTGTTGCCGTCGTCACACGTGGGCACCCGCAGAGCCGTCGGCCCAATCGACTCCCACCCGAAACCAGCCGCACAATCGTTCTCCCTTCCTTCGAATTGTGTTGGGCGCAGGTCGCTTTCAGCGATAAGGCGCGGCGCCAAACCCCGCAACACGCACCACCGCGGTCTTCACCGTCAGCGTGCAGCGGCTCTGGGCTCCGTTTTCAATCCGGCGCCGCGGTGAACTTCTCGTCGAAGTCCAGCGTGTCAGCAGTGAGAGGTTTTAGGTTCGCCGGACTTCGCCCGCTGAAGCTGCACGCGCGACTTCACCGATGCGATAACGAACGGCACGCAGATGATTGAGGTGAGGTGTCGATTGAGGCGTCGGTCCGCCGA
>CAVRER010000074.1:0-14159 GCA_963720085.1 uncultured Actinomycetota bacterium | reverse complement strand
GCTCAACGCCCACCCGGTCAAGGTGACCTCCGTGCACCCCGGCGGCATAAAGACCGCGATCGCCCGCAACGCCACCGCCGCCGAGGGGGTAGACCCTGATGCCCAAGCCAGGTTCTTCGACAAGTGGCTGGCCAGCACCACCCCGCGGCGGGCGGCTGAAATCATTCTGGAAGCCGTCCACAAAAACCGGGCCCGGGTCTTGGTCGGCCCGGACGCCAAGGTGCTGGACGCGATCGTGCGGGTGACCGGATCGGGCTACCAGCGGCTGTTCCTCCCGGTGGTGGGCCGGATGAAGCCGGCGTCGCGCTAGTGGATGGCGCGGCTACTCATAGGAGTTCCGGTCTGCATCGTCACCGCTTGAATCGATGGCGCGCCTCTCCCCCGCAAGCGGGAGGTACCCCCACCTCAGAGGAGTTCCGGTCTGCATCGTCACCGCGCGAGTCCACTTCTAGCGCCCGAGCGGGTGTTCGCTCAGCCACCCGTCGGCCACCACTTGAGGATCGGCACCGCCGATCATTTGCCGGCGCATCTCAACCAGCGCGGCGGTGTCCAACACGCCCGCCACCTCGTTGACCGCAAGCAGCTGCCGATCGCTCAGCTCGTTGCGGCGGTACAGCGGCACCACGTTCTCGGCCTGCACCAGCGCCGGCTTGCCGTCGGTGAGCACCACCAGGTCGGCCGGCACGGCGGGGTCGGTGGTGGTGGTCCACGCCGCAGTGACCGTTCGGTCCCGAAGCGCAGCGAAAAGTGTTGCATCGTCAGAGAATTCGCGATCAGCAGGGAGTCGGCAGCTGCCCACCGTCGACGGCGTCGACGCACCCGCGATCGATCCGATCACCAGGCCGTCGCAGTGGTGTGGCACCGCGCTCAGATCAGTGCCGCCCCAGCTTTTGGCGGTCGCCTCGGTGACCGCCAGCGCGGGTTTGTCCTCGGCAGCGGTGGTGTAATCACCGGCGGCGATCCCCTCGGGTAGTGCACCCACCATCGCCTTGTACACCTGCGCGTTGGACCGGACGGTTGTGCCGGGCTGAAACAGCTGCAGCACCCGGCCGGTGAAACCGGGCACCACGACAAATGCACCCGCGTCGAGTTTGGTCAGTGGGTCGGGCGCCAGCTCGGTGTGCGTCGGGAACCCGTAGGAGCGCAGCGCCCCGGTGTAGATATCAGCCAGCAGCACCGACTCGGCACCGGGACGGGACCCGACCACCAGCTCACCCGAGCGGTGCGGGGTGCTGTGCGCGCAAGCCGTCATCGCCAGCGCCGCAGCGAGCGCCAGTGCGGTCAACCTGCCGGTGGTCACTCCGCGGGATCTGCGGCGGCAGCCACGGCGGCAGCAACCGCCGGCGCAACCCGCGGGTCCAGCGGGCTCGGGACGATCCGGTCCGGCGCCAAGTCGTCGGCGACGACGGAGACGATCGCCTCGGCCGCGGCGACCTTCATCTTCTCGGTAATCCTGCGGGCACCGGCGTCCAGCGCACCGCGGAAAACTCCGGGGAACGCCAGCACGTTGTTGATCTGGTTCGGGAAATCGCTTCGCCCGGTGGCGACAATCGCCGCGTGTCGGCCGGCCGCGTCGGGATGGACCTCAGGGTCGGGATTGGACAGCGCGAACACGATGCCGTCGGGCGCCATCGAGGCGACCAACTCCTCGGGCACCACCCCGGCCGACACTCCCAAAAATGCGTCGGCGCCCTTGAGCGCCTCGATCATGCCGCCGGTGAGGCCCTCGGGGTTCGTGCGCCGGGCCAGGTCGGCCTTGACGGGGGTCAGGCCGTCGCGGCCGGGATGCAGAATGCCATGGGAGTCCAGCACCGTGATATGCGAAATACCAACGGACATAAGGATATTCGCGCAGGCCACGCCGGCTGCACCGACACCGGAGATCACCATGCGCAACGACGCCATGTCGCGGCCGAGCACCTTAGTGGCGCCGATCAGCGCCGCCAACACCACAATCGCGGTGCCGTGCTGGTCGTCGTGCATCACCGGACAATCCAGCGCCTCGACCAGGCGACGTTCGATCTCGAAGCAGCGCGGCGCGGCGATGTCCTCCAGGTTGACCGCGCCGAACGTCGGCCGCAGCCGCACCAGCGTCTCGACGATCTCGTCGGGATCCTTGGTGTCCAACACGATGGGGATCGAGTCCAGGTCGGCGAACGCCTTGAACAGCGCGCTCTTGCCCTCCATCACCGGCAGGGCCGCCGCCGGGCCGATGTCACCCAGGCCCAGCACCGCGCTGCCGTCGCTGACCACTGCCACCAGCCGGTTCGCCCAGGTGTAGCGGGCGGCCAGGGTGTGGTCGGCGGCGATCGCCCGGCTGACCTGCGCGACGCCCGGGGTGTAGGCGATCGACAGGGCACGCTGGGTGTCCAGCGGCGACCTCAACTGCACCGAAAGCTTGCCGCCGATGTGCGCTTCGAAGATCTCATCGTCTTCAAGCACGATGGGCTCGACTCTTCGCCGGGGAACCTTCCGTTGCTCGGGATGCGCTTTCGGACACGGCCTCAGGGTACTGTGCTGGATCTTTAGATCAGGCCCAGGCCGGTGACGGCTTCCCGCTCATCGGCGAGCTCGGCTGTCGACTTGTCGATCCGGCCGCGGGAGAAGTCGTCGATCTCCAGGCCGCTCACGATGGTCCAATTGCCGCCCTTGGTGGTCACCGGGAACGACGAGATCAGACCCTCCGGGACACCGTAGGAGCCGTCGGACAGCACGGCCATCGACACCCAATCGCCGTCGGGGCTGCCCAGCAGCCAGTCCCGGGCGGCGTCGACGGTTGCCGACGCGGCCGAGGCGGCCGACGACGCGCCGCGCGCGTCGATGATCGCGGCGCCACGCTTGGCGACCGTGGGGATGAAGTCGTTCTCGATCCAGGACTGGTCGTTGACCACCTCGGCGGCGTTCTTGCCGTTGATCTCGGCGTGGAAGATGTCGGGGTACTGGGTGGCCGAGTGGTTGCCCCAGATGGTGATCTTCTTGATGTCGCTGACGTCGGCTCCGGTCTTGTGGGCCAGCTGCGAGATGGCCCGGTTGTGGTCGAGACGGGTCAACGCGGAGAACCGCTCGTGCGGGATGTCGGGCGCGTTGTTCAGCGCGATCAGCGCGTTGGTGTTGGCCGGGTTGCCGGTGACGCCGATGCGGACATCGTCTGCGGCGACGGAGTTCAGCGCCTTGCCCTGCGCGGTGAAGATCGCGCCGTTGGCCTCCAGCAGGTCGCCGCGCTCCATGCCCGGGCCGCGCGGCTTGGCGCCGACGAGCAGGGCCAGGTTGACACCGTCGAAGATCTTGTTCGGGTCGGCGCCGATCTGCACCCCCGACAGCAGCGGGAACGCGCAGTCGTCGAGCTCCATCACGACGCCCTCGAGCGCCTTGAGGGCCGGCTCGATCTCCAACAGGCGCAGCTCGATCGGGCGGTCAGGCCCCAACAGCGAGCCGCTCGCCAGGCGAAACAGCAGGCTATAGCCAATCTGGCCGGCGGCGCCGGTGACGGCAACCTTCAGGGGTGTTGTGCTCACGCGTCGAAACTAGCGCACGCGTGCGCGCGATAAACCCCGGCCCCGACGGCGGGCGGCCTCGGCGTCAATCGCGCCAGCTCAGCCGCACGCGGTCCCGGGCAATACCTGGCTGAGGCGCGTAGCATGACCGAGGCTTCATCGGATCCAAGCTGCGACGGGAGGTTATGGATGCCTTCGTTTCGCGATCTACCTGAAACACTGCGTCCTGCGGGTCGGCCCGAAAGGGACGAGCCTCCGCATCCGCAGCCGAATGACCTGCCTGCCGATCACGCGGTGGTCGACTGTGGGATCTACGTGGACGGGGTGCGACTGCCCGGGACTTTTACCCACGAGGAGGCACGGACCAAGGTGGGCGAGCTGCAGCTGGCCGGGCAAGACGCGTTCGCCTGGATCGGCCTGCACGAACCCACCGAGCACCAGATGCAGGAGGTCGGTGGCGTTTTCGGCCTGCACCCGTTGGCCGTCGAGGACGCCGTACAGGCCCATCAGCGGCCGAAGTTGGAGCGTTACGACGAGACACTGTTCCTGGTTCTCAAGACGGTCAACTACATTCCGCACGATTCACGGGTGCTGAACCGCGAGATCGTCGAGACCGGCGAGATCATGATTTTCGTCAACGGGGATTTCGTGGTGACCGTCCGGCACGGCGAGCACGGCGGGTTATCCGACGTGCGCAAGCGGATGGATGCCGACCCCGAGCAGATGGCGCTGGGCCCCTTCGCGGTGATGCACGCCATCGCCGATAACGTGGTGGACCATTACCTCGACGTCACCAACTTGATGGCGACCGATATCGACGCCATCGAAGAAGTGGCATTCGCGCCCGGCACTCGGACCAATATCGAGCCGATCTATCTGCTCAAGCGGGAAGTTGTCGAGCTGCGCCGGTGCGTCAACCCGCTCTCGGTCCCATTTGCGCGGTTGCAGACCGAACACAGGGACTTGATCTCCAAGGAGGTGCGACGCTATTTACGGGACGTCGGCGACCACCACGCCCACGCCGCCGATCAGATAGCCAGCTATGACGAGAATCTCAGCTCTTTGGTGCAGGCCGCGCTGGCCCGGGTCGAAATGCAGCAGAACACCGACATGCGCAAGATATCGGCCTGGGCGGCGATCCTGGCGTTCCCCACCTTGATCGCCGGGATCTACGGGATGAACTTCGAGTACATGCCCATCCTGAAATGGCGGTGGGGTTACCCGATGGTCGTTTCCCTTATGGTGATCGCCTGTGCGCTGCTGTACCGCAACTTCCGCCGCAGAAACTGGCTCTGACCCGGCCGCAGCGAATCAGCGTGGCTGTGCAGCAGACCGATTGGGATCGCGCACATCCACCCCATCGCTAAGCCACGCGTCGCGCATCGCGTCGCCGCCTCGCAGCCGCACCCAGGCGGCCTCGGTCGCTGTGATCGGCGTGGCGGATAGAAAACGCACCGGGTCGCGCGGCGGATCCAGCGGCAGGTCCGGAATGTCGCTGGCGCCCAACAGCATCGCAGTGAACGGCGCCGGACCGGATCGGTTGTCCCACAGCGGCGAACCGAGATCGATCAACACGTCTTCGGTCAGCACCACTCCGTCGACCGCAGGCGTTGCCGCCAAAATTGCCAGGCTATGTGCCAGCCGGGTGATCGGCCCTGGATTGCGCAGCCGCAGAACAACTTCGGCGCGCGGGCCACACTCGGGGTCAGCGACCAAGGCCGTCGGATCGGTCATCGGGTGCCGCGAGCAACCCAGCGAGACGTAATGCACCACATCGTCGGCGCCGAGGCGAAAGCGCAGCACCTCGATCGGCTCGGCGCCCAGAAAGGTCACGCTCGCGACATCAGGCTCGGTGTCGAGGCCCGCTTGCCGGAAGTGGGCCGACAGGTGCGCGCGCACCCGTGCCAACGTGTGGGTCACTGCTCCTCAGGCGGCGGTGGAACGGTCAGGTTGACGCCGGTGTCGGCGTCAAAAACGGCGAGTTTCAACGTGTCGAAGGCTAATTCGAGCGACTTTCCTTTTGCCGAGTTCGACGCGGCGGGAACCCTGGCCACGAATTCGTGCTCTTCCCCCGCGGATTCGCCATCGAGCTCGGAGAGCTGGTGGGACTGAACAACGCAACCCTCGGTGGTGAAGTAGACGTATTTGTCGGCACCCAGCGACTCGACCATGCTGACCTTCACCTCGAAGGTCAGCGCGCTGATGCGCTGGTAGCCGTCGATCAAGGCGGCGTCTTGCAGATGCTCTGGGCGCACGCCGACGATGATCTTCTCCGGCGTCGGGTGCTGCGCGAGGACATCATGGACGGGTTGGGTGAGCGTCACCTCGCCGAATGGCAAGTTCAATCCGGTCGCAGTCAGCGTGCCGGGAAAGAAGTTCATTGCCGGCGAGCCGATGAACCCTGCGACGAACAGATTGGCGGGCCGCTCGTAAAGCTCGTCAGGCGTACCGATCTGCTGCGCAACCCCGCCGCGCATGACCACCACCCGGTCACCGAGTGTCATGGCCTCGGTTTGGTCGTGCGTCACGTAGACGGTCGTGGTGCCCAGCCGCCGCTGAAGCCGGGCGATCTCGCCACGCATCTGGACCCGCAATTTGGCATCGAGGTTCGACAGCGGCTCGTCCATCAGGAAAGCCTTGGGGTGACGCACGATTGCCCTACCCATCGCCACCCGCTGCCGCTGGCCGCCGGACAGATGCGAGGGCTTGCGGTCGAGAACGTCGGTCAAGTCAAGGATTCGCGCGGTGTCCTCGACCTTGTCCGCGATCTCCGCCTTTTTCATCTTCGCCAGGGTTAGCGGGAATGCGATGTTCTGTCGCACGGTCATATGCGGGTAGAGCGCATACGACTGAAACACCATTGCGATATCGCGGTCTTTGGGTGCCCTCTCGTTCACCCGCTCGCCACCGATACGCAGCTCCCCCGACGAGATATCTTCCAGTCCCGCAATCATATTCAGCGTCGTGGACTTTCCACAGCCGGACGGTCCGACCAGGATGATGAACTCGCCTTCGGCGATCGTGATGCTGAGTTCCTTCACGGCCATCGCGCCGTCGGCGTAACTCTTGGTTACCCTATCCAACACAATCTCGGCCATCGAGCTATCCGTTACCTAAAACGTGAGTGTCTGTATGACTGTAGAAGCTGATCATCCGCCCGTTGTCGCCGGGCCCGCATGCCGATACCACCGACGCGGTGGATAGCGTCGCCAGCGCGACCGCGCTCAGCCGGACTGCGCGCCCGCGGCGACTCGCCACCACACCGTCCTTACTTCCAGTCGTCGATTGTCTCGCGACAGACCGTAAAGGCAGGCGCGCGTGATATGCAACACGTCCGCTAACGGTCACCCAGCCGTCGAGTCAGATTGCCAGCCGGGCCAGTAGATCGCGGGCCCGCTCCGCGTTTTGCGGGTCGCAGAGCACGTCGTATCGGCCGGCGACCAACTGCAGCGTCGAACTGAAATCCCGGGTACCGCGCGCCATCGCATATGGGACCGCGGATGTGATCAAGCCGAAGAACACCCCGGCGATAAGGCCGGTCATCAACGCCGCCCACGGGTTAGGACTGAAGAACCCCAGCACCAAGCCGATGAAAAGACCCAGCCAGGCGCCGGTGAGCACACCGCCGCCGAGCACTTTCGGCCAGGTCAGCCGCCCGGTGACCCGTTCGACCTGCATCAGGTCGACACCGACGATCGTCACCTGTTGCACGGGGAACTGCTGCTCGGACAGGTAGTCGACGGCACGCTGCGCTTCGGCGTAGGTGGGGTAAGAGCCGACCGGCCAGCCTTTTGGCGGCGTCGGCAATCCGGGGGCACGCCGGCTCGCGGTCGGGGTGCCCGGTGCGGCACCGGGAACCTGTCCGGGCTGGAAGGGACTGGTCATGGTGTCATTGTCCTCTGCCGAGCCGATTGAGCATCGGCTCGGTGCCGCCCGGCGCCCAGGCGGGTCGACCACCAGCACAAACGGTGCGTCTGGGCTGCCGACGCTGTGGTCACGCTAGGTTGAACAACATGACATTTCAGGGCGGCAACTTCGGCGAGGAAGCCCACGACGAAGCAAAGCAGCCTCCGCAGGGCCCGCAGGCACGCCCGTTCGGGCAGGACTTCATCCCGCCCGCATACGCCGGACAGCCGCCCGCCCAGCCCGAGCCGAACGCTCCGCACTATCCGCAGCAGTGGGGTCCGGTGCCGCCATGGGACCCGCCGCCCCCCGACTATCCGCTGCCAACCGGTTACGGTCCGCCCGGGTATCCCGACCCCCCGCCTTACCGCGGTCCGTCATACCCCCCGCCACCGCCGCAATTTGGCCCGTCTTATCCGCCACCGGGCTACAGCGGTGGCGGATACGGCGGACCACCGGTATATCCCGGCCCATATGACCCCTATAACGCCTATCAATGGCGTTCACACGAGACCAATGGGCTGGCCATCGGGTCGATGGTCACCTCGATCGCGGGTGTCGTGCTCGGCATTCTGCTGAACATTCTCGCAATCCCGATTCCCATCGTCGGCGTCGTGCTAGGGGCGGTGGCGCTCAATCAGATCAAGCGAACAGGCCAGCAGGGCCGCGGGCTTGCCATCGCTGGGATTGCAGTCGGCGCGACTACGGCGGTGCTGATGGTCATATTCGTGATTGCCCTCATGGCGGCGTTCACCTCCCCTTCGTTGCGGTGACCCTTCGCTAGGGTCGATTGTCCGGAACGAACGGGCCGGACTGACGCTGTATGCCCGCCGCACGCCCTTTAGCGGCGATCACCAAGGCCATCTTGCGGCTGGCTTCGTCGATCATCTCGTCGCCGAGCATCACCGCTCCCCGGGCACCACCCGCGGCGGAGGTGTGCCATTCGTAGGCCTCCAAAATCAACTCCGCGTGGTCGTACTCCTCTTGGCGCGGACTGAAGATCTCGTTGCCGGCGGCAATCTGATCGGGATGCAATACCCACTTACCGTCATAGCCCAGGGCCGCCGACCGGCCCGCCACCCGCCGAAACGCCGCCACGTCACGCACTTTCAGGTAGGGGCCGTCGACAGCGGCAATGCCGTGCGCACGGGCCGCCACCAGGATGGTCATCAGTGCGTGGTGGTAAGCGTCGCCGACGTCGTAGCCCTCGGGCTGTTCGCCGACGACCAGCGTGCGCATGTTGAGGCTGGCCATCAAGTCGGCGGGGCCGAGCACCAGAGCCTGCACCCGTGGCTCGGCCGCGATCGCATCAACGCTCATCAGGCCGCGGGCGTCTTCGATCTGCGCGTCGATGCCGATCTCTCCCACCGGTAGCCCGTGAACGGTCTCCAACTGGGTCAGCAGCAGGTCGAGCGCCTGAACATGGGAGACGTCAGAGACTTTGGGCAGCACAACAACATCGAGCTTGGCGTCTGGCGCTGCACCGACGGTGGAAACCACCTCGATGATGTCGGCGTGCGTCCACGGTGTGGTCCAGTCGTTGACCCGAACGCCGCGCAACTGCCCGGCCCATCCGGGCTCGGCGAGTGCGGCGGCCACCCGGGTGCGGGCCGCGGCCTTGGCGTCCGGCGCGACGGCATCCTCCAGATCGAGAAAGACCTCATCGGCGGGAAGGCCTTTGGCCTTGTCGATCATCTTTTGGCTGCTACCCGGTACCGACAGGCAAGTGCGGCGGGGTCGATAGGCGTTGGTCACGTTTCACTCACCCCCTTTGAAATACCCTATGCACCATGGCCTCGATCAACAGGGTGTACGCCGCGCGGCTGGCGCGAATGCTGGTGCTCGGCCCCATGGGCGAGTCCCTCGGCAAAGTGCGTGACGTCGTGGTCAGCATCAGCATTGTCCGCCAGCAACCCCGCGTCCTTGGACTCGTCGTCGAAATGCTCTCGCGCCGAAGGATATTCGTGCCGATTCTGCGGGTCGCCGCGATCGAACCCAACGCGGTGACGCTCAACACCGCCAGCGTGTCGCTGACCCGGTTCGCGCAACGGCCCGGTGAAGTGTTGGTGCTGGGGCAAATCGTCGACACCAAGGTGCGGGTCAATGACCCGGAATTGCCAGAGCTCGCCGATGCCGAGGTCGTCGTCACTGACCTGGGTTTGGAGCAGAGTCGAACCCGCGACTGGATGGTCACGCGAGTCGCGGTGCGCATCCCCAGAAGATTTGGCCGGCGCAGCAATGCCCACATCGTGGGCTGGCGCAACGTGCAGGGACTGACCCCGTCGGCGCTGGCGATGCCCGGCCAGGGCGTGGCGCACCTACTGCAACAGTTCGAAAAGTGGCGGCCGATCGATGTGGCCGATGCAGTGCGTGAGCTGCCGCCGAAGCGGCGCTACGAGGTGGCCAGCGCACTGGACAACGACCGGCTGGCTGACATTTTGCAGGAGCTGTCCGAAGAGGAACAGGCGGAGTTGTTGACGCAGCTGGGCGACGAACGCGCGGCCGACGTGCTCGAGGAGATGGACCCCGATGACGCCGCCGACCTGCTCGGCACGATGAATCCGACCCAGGCCGAGGGGCTGCTGCGCCAGATGGACCCGGAGGAGTCCGACCCAGTGCGTCGCCTGCTGAAGCACTCACCCGACACTGCGGGCGGTTTGATGACGTCGCGACCGGTAGTGCTGACCCCGGACACCTCAGTCGCTGAGGCGCTGGCCCGGGTCCGCGATCCCGACCTGACCGCGGCGTTGTCGTCGCTGGTGTTGGTGGTCCGTCCCCCGACCGCCACCCCGACTGGTCATTACCTGGGATGTGTGCACTTGCAGCGACTGCTGCGCGAGCCACCGGCCATGCTGGTCGGCGGAATTGTCGACACCGACCTGCCTGTCCTGGCGGCAGAAACCTCGCTGCCGGTGCTGACCCGCTATTTCGCCGCCTACAACCTGGTTTGCGGCCCGGTGGTCGACGACCAGCACCACCTGCTGGGCGCGGTGACCGTGGATGACGTGCTCGACCATCTGCTGCCGCACGACTGGCGCGCTAGCAGCGGAGAGCTGTCGCTGGATGCGGTAGGAGGAGCGTCTTGAGCAAGTCGGCGCCGCGGCCGCGGCTCTATACCCCGCGCACCTCGCGATTGGTTGCGCCGCGGGTGGCCCCCGACGCCGTCGGACAGGCCACCGAATCGATTGCCCGCTTCTTCGGCACCGGTCGCTACCTGCTGATTCAGACGGTCTTGGTCGTGGTGTGGATCCTGATCAACATAGCCGCGGTCAGCCTGCGCTGGGACCCCTACCCGTTCATCCTGCTCAACCTGGCTTTTTCCACCCAGGCCGCCTACGCGGCGCCCCTGATCTTGTTGGCGCAAAACCGCCAAGAGAACCGAGACCGCGTTGCGCTCGAGGAGGATCGCCGCCGAGACCAGGAGACCAAGGCCGACACCGAGTTCCTGGCCCGCGAGCTAGCTGCGCTGCGGCTGGCGATCGGCGACGTCGCAAAGAACCGTGACTACGTGCGCCGCGAACTGGAAGCGCTGCGAGGCCTGCTGGAGGACCGACAGCCGGATAGGGCGAACAAAGCGCAGGCGCCCAGCGGTGACGGTTCGGACGCACGCGCCGCGAAGTCCACTTAATAATGCCTAAGAGCAAAACGCGGTCTTGGGGGACGAATCTTAAAATGCGTCTGCCGTTTGCCCCAGCCCGGCTCGTATCGTCACTGGGCACAGACTCTGCGATTGTTGCCTTTGTGATCAGAGGGTTATGTATGGTGACTTAGGTCACGAGGCCCAAAGTGGTTTCACAAGTGCCTGATAGGGCTCGAATATAGAGGACGGTCGAGTGCGCATCGGGGGAGGCTTGGCTCTCGCAAAGATGCGGCAGCGGGTAATTCGCCTGCCGCGGGCCCCGAAAATGCCTGCTGCCCTCGTCACCGGTCTCGCCACCGTGCGCCAGTCGGTAGTTCGCGCGGCCCGGGCCTCGCGAATCCCTGCCGCCCTGGTTGCCGCCGTTGCAGCGGTGCAGCAGTTGCTGACGCGCACGGCCCGGGCCCCAAAAATGCCTGCTGCCCTCGTCACCGGTCTCGCCACCGTGCGGCACTCGACGGTTCGCGCCGCCCGGGCCACGAAAATCCCCGCCGCCCTCGTTGCCGTCGTTGCGGCGGTGCAGCAGTCGCTGACCCGCACCGCCCGCAGCCCGGCATTTGGTGTTGCGATGATCGCCTGCCTGGTCTTCGCCGGAGTCGTGGGCGCCGCGGCCCCACCATTCCCGGTGCCGAGGTCGACGCTGCGCGACGCCGCCATCACCCAGGTTGCCGCGGTCGCCCCCGCCTCCACCGACCCGTCGGGGCCACTAATGATCGCCGTCCAACGTCCGAAGACCGGCTTCCACATCGCGGCGGCCCCCACGGTGTCGGCTCCCCCGCCGACGGTAGTGGTGAATACACCTGGCGCGCTTGGTATTCCGACGATGGCGCTGTCCGCCTACCGCAACGCCGAACGGATGATGGCCGGAGCTGACCCTGGTTGCGGGATCAGCTGGAACCTGCTGGCCGGTATCGGGCGCATCGAATCGATGCACGCCAACGGCGGCGCCACCGACGTGCACGGCACCGCTACCCGACCCATCTACGGCCCCGCGCTGGATGGCACGCTGCCCGGCAACGAGGTCATCGTCCAAGGCGATACGGGCGGTCGCATCACCTACGCCCGCGCAGTGGGTCCGATGCAGTTCTTGCCGGGCACTTGGGCGCGCTATGCCTCCGACGGCGACGGCGACGGCGTGGCCGATCCGCAGAACTTGTACGACGCCACGCTGGGCGCCGCTCGGTACCTGTGCAGCGACGGGCTGAACCTGCGCGACCAGTCACAGGTGTTGGCCGCGATCCTGCGCTACAACAACTCCATGCCGTATGCCCAAAACGTGCTCGGCTGGGCTGCGGCGTACGCCACCGGCGTGGTTCCCGTCGACCTGCCGCCGCTGACCGGGCCCGCACCGCCGCTGGGCGACGTTCACCTGGAAAACCCCGAGGGGCTCGGGCCGAACCTGCCGCTCAACATTCACGGCCTGCCGTCCACCGATCCGCTGGCGCAGATGCCGTTGATTGACCTCAGTGGGACCAGTAGCCCCAACCAGCAATCGACCTGGCCGTGGCAGCGGACCACCGCTCCGCGCCCGTCATGCACGGTGATCTGCATCGGCCAAGACACGGAAATGCCGCCTCAGTTCTCGTTGAACACGCCACCACCTGCCGCTCCGGCCCCTGCGCCGGGCCTGCCACCTGCCCCCCCTCCGGCGGCTCCGCCGGTGTTACCGCCGCCGGGCCCACAGCCAGCGGCCGCCCCGCCGCCCGCGCCCGGTCCCGCCAACTGACGTCGACGTGAGTCGATGGTCCGGCTCCTCAGCGGGCCGTCGCTGCCCGCATCGTCACCGACATGAGTCGATGGTCCGGCTCCTCAGCGGGCCGTCCCTGCCCGCATCGTCACCGACATGAGTCGATGGTCCGGCTCCTCAGCGGGCCGTCGCTGCCCGCATCGTCACCGAACTACACTCGGCGGTGATGTCCGAAAAGCACCCTGACCCCGCCGACCGGGCCGCCGCGGTTCGCGCCGCACTGGCCAAGGTGATCGATCCTGAACTGCGGCGTCCCATCACCGAACTCGGGATGGTCAAAGGTATCGAGGTGGGCCCCGACGGCGATGTGCACGTGGAGATCTACCTGACCATCGCGGCCTGCCCGAAGAAGACCGAAATCAGCGAGCGGGTGAGCCGGGCCGTGGCCGACGTGCCGGGCACCGGCGCGGTGAAGGTCAGCCTGGACGTGATGAACGACGAGCAGCGCACCGAGCTGCGTAAGCAGTTGCGCGGCGACGCCCGCGAGCCGGTCATCCCGTTCGCCCAGCCGGGATCACTGACTCGGGTGTACGCGGTCGCGTCCGGCAAGGGTGGCGTGGGCAAGTCGACGGTGACGGTCAACCTGGCCGCGGCGATGGCCGCGCGCGGGGTGTCGGTCGGAGTGCTCGACGCCGACATTCACGGTCACTCCATCCCGCGGATGATGGGAACCACCGACCGGCCCACCCAGGTCGAGTCGATGATCCTGCCGCCCATCGCGCATGAGGTGAAGGTGATCTCGATCGCGCAGTTCACCGAGGGCAATACGCCGGTGGTGTGGCGCGGCCCGATGCTGCACCGGGCTTTGCAGCAGTTTCTGGCCGACGTGTATTGGGGCGACCTGGATGTGCTGCTGCTCGACCTGCCGCCGGGCACCGGCGACATCGCCATCTCGGTGGCCCAGCTCATCCCGAACGCAGAGATCCTGGTGGTGACCACGCCCCAGCACGCCGCGGCGGAGGTGGCCGAGCGTGCGGGCAGCATTGCCCTGCAGACGCGACAACGCATCGTCGGGGTGGTGGAGAACATGTCCTGGCTCGCGTTGCCGGACGGCTCGCGGCTGCAAGTGTTCGGCGAGGGTGGCGGCCAGCAGGTCGCCGAGCGGCTATCGCGTGCCGTCGGCGCCGACGTTCCGCTGCTGGGCCAGATCCCGTTGGATCCCGCGCTGGTCGCCGCCGGCGATGCCGGGGTGCCGATCGTGCTCAGTGCTCCCGACTCACCGGCGGGCAAGGAACTGCGTAGCGTCGCCGACGGCCTGTCGTCGCGACGCCGCGGCCTGGCCGGCATGTCGCTGGGAGTAGACCCGACGAAGCGCTAAAGCCGCCTTAGGTGGCGTCGGCGTCGAAGGGCGCGGGCCCGGCGGCGGGTGGTTCCGAAG
>CAVRER010000073.1:0-19624 GCA_963720085.1 uncultured Actinomycetota bacterium | reverse complement strand
CAACAACCGGATAGGTGTTTGATTGGCACCGGCGCAGTGCGGCACCGATATCGCTCGTCGACTCGATGAGATGAGAAAAGTCGAACCCGGACTTATTAGTAGGTGTCGGAACGGATACCAGGATTAGGTCCACTCCGTCCAGATTCAGATCGGGCGGAAGACAAGCTCTGTGACCCTCTCGCCGCAGCATCTGCACCAGTGATGGACTGATGTCGACGTAGGAGACGTCATGTCCGTGCGACATGAAGCCCTCGCCTGTTGCGGTGCCGACGGTACCGGCACCCACGATGACAATCCGAGACACGGCGCGCTCGATTCTTTTAGGCGAGGTGATCGACTGATCGGTCAGCCTACGGGGACGGCACCGCAGGATGAGGTCGTTGACATGGTTTGTGACGTCGCGTGTCGTGCCGAAAAAGTTCGCCCAGTCCAAGGTATTTTGCGGTCGGGCCCTGGACGGCCCGCTGCTAGCCCCGGTCTATGCCGGCAGCGGGTGGACCGCCTTTCGCGAACAGGTGCTCCGCGAGCCCGTCGGCAAGTGGACTCATCGGATCGATCCGAACGCTCGTTGGTCAGCAGCCCTGCGGTTGCGGCCAGGCGCGGCGGTCACATGAGTTGGCGCTGGCTCACCTGCGACGGGTGGTGTACGCACCGCCGCTAGCGCCCAGCTCAGCGAAAGCCGCGATTAGCTGCCTCGTGTCAGTCGGGTGGTGACAGACTTAGCTGGCTCGTTGGTGGGCGGGCGTCGAGCGGGGAGCAGGTTGTGTCGCGGATCTTCTTGAGTCATTCGAGTGCCGACAACCGGCAAGCGGTCGCGTTGGTGCAGTGGCTGTCCGAGGTGCGACCCGAGCTGGCCACCGAGATCTTTATCGACGTCGGCGCCGAGACGGGATTGCGGCCGGGTCAGCAGTGGCAAGACGCGTTGCGGCAGGCCAGTGATCGCTGCGAGGCGGTGATTTGCCTGCTGTCGCGCAATTGGGCGAGTTCTGATTACTGCAGGCTTGAATACCTTCTCGCCGAGAACCTGGGCAAGCAGATCCTGGTCGCGCGGCTGGAAGACCTCGGCGACACCGACATCACCTCGAAGTGGCAACGTTGTGACTTGTTCGCCGAGGGCGCGCAGACCGAGATCGCGGTAGCCGGGGGCGCGCCGGTGCGCTTCAATTCCGCGGCGCTCGATCAGCTCAAGAAGGGCATCGAGGGCAGCGGGATCGGGCCGGAACACTTTGTGTGGCCGCCCAGCGGGGATCGGCAGCGGGTGCCGTATCGGGGCTGGGAGCCGTTCGAAGACATCGACGCTGGGGTGTTTTTCGGCCGGGATGCGGCCATCGTGCGGGGCACCGATGAGCTGCGCGCGATGCGCGACTCGGGGGCTCAAGTCGCTATTTGTGGTGCTGGGCCCCTCGGGCAGCGGCAAGTCGTCGTTTCTGCGGGCCGGGCTGATTCCGCGGCTGCAGCGCGACGACCGCCACTTTCGGGTCTTGGGCATCATGCGCCCGGAACGCAACCCGCTGACCGGCGATCAGGGTTTGGCCGCAGCCATCGACACCGCGCGCCGAGCGTCTGGAGCTGTCGGGCGCGCCATTCGGGGAGATCAAACACGCCTGCCTCAACCATCCCGACCGGGTTGCAGAACTATTGGGTGACGTGCGCAGCGCGGCCGCCAAGCGGTTGGCCGACGCCGGCCACGACGGGGCGGCGCCGAGTTTGGTGTTGCCGTTGGATCAGGCCGAGGAATTGTTCTCCGCCGACGCCAGCGCCGAGGCGGAGCAGTTCTTGACAGTGATCGCTGATCTGATGCGCCGGCTCAACACCAGTGATGTCGGGTTGATCGTGGCCGCGACGATCCGCACCGACCGCTATGAGGTGATGCAGAGCCATGCCGCCCTCGACCGGATCGGCACGGTGTTGTTCAGCGAGCTCAAACCCATGCCCCCGGGCCACTTTTCGCAGGTCATCACCGGGCCGGCGGCCCGCGCCAGCCATGCCGGTCAGCAGCTGACCATCGCCCCGGACTTGGTTAATCGGCTGCTCGAGGACGCTACCGAGGGAGCCGACACCCTGCCGCTGCTGGCGCTGACCCTGGCCCGGCTGTATGCCGACTACGCGACGAACGGCGAACTCACTCTCGCCGAATATGAGGCCATGGGCGGCATGCGTCGTGTCGTGCAAACCGCCATCGACGAGGCGCTGTCGGCCGATCCGGAACAACGCAGCGCTCGACTGGCGGCGTTGCGGGCGGCGTTTATCCCGTGGCTGGCCACCATCAACCCCGACAACGACCAGCCCATGCGCCGGGTCGCCCAGTACGGCGACCTGCCCGAGCCCAGCCGGGCGCTGATCGACGCGTTCGTCGAAAAGCGGCTGCTGGTCAAGGACCGGCGCGGCGACGAGGTGGTCGTCGAGGTCGCCCTGGAAAGCCTGCTGCGCCAATGGAACGACCTGGCCGGCTGGCTGCGCGAGGAGCGCCAGAACCTCGTCGCCGCCGACGACATCGAACGCGCCGCCACCGCATGGCACACCCACCACGACGACCCCGACTGGCTGCTCACCGGCACCCGGCTTGCCGACGCCGAAACACTGGCCGCCGAACCCGGATACCGCGAGCGCCTTGCCCAGCAACCCACCCGCGACTACCTGGCAGCATCCCGGCTGGCGGAAAACCAGAAACTCCAGGAAGAAGAAGAACGCCGCCAAGAGCAACTCCACCACGCCGAAGAAGTGGCATGCCTCGCCCAAGAAGGCCAGCGAGCCGCGGAAGCCCACGCCGCCGACCTCCGCCGACGCTCCCGCATCCTGCGCGCCGTCCTCGCCGCCACGGCCATCGTCGCGCTTGTGGCGGTGGTCGGATTCGTGCAAGCCAATCGTGCACAGCGCCAAGCCACCCGCGAGGCGCGCGACGCGCTGGCCGCACAACTCGACACCGAAGCCTCGGCGGCGTTTTCACGTGTCACTGCTGCCGATAGTGACATTCGCGCGCTCGCCGACACCTTGGCCGCGCAACGACTGCGGTCCGACCCCGCCGCCAGCCGCAGCGCCTTCTACGCCGCCACCACCGCGCTGAACACCACCCGGGTCATCATCCCCATGCCGACAACTGTTAACACTGTGGCGGTCAGTCCCGACGGGCACACCCTGGCCTCCGCCAGCTTCAATCACACCATCCGGTTGTGGAATCTCACCGATCCGGCCCATCCCACACCTTTGGGCCAGCCCCTGACCGGCCACACCGACGCCGTGAACAGTGTGGCGTTTAGCCCCGACGGGCACACCCTGGCCTCCGCCAGCGGCGATGACACCGTGCGGTTGTGGAATCTCACCGACCCGGCCCACCCGGGCCCGCTGGGCCAGCCCCTGCGCGGCCACACGGGCACCGTATGGAGTGTGGCGTTTAGCCCCGACGGGCACACCCTGGCTTCCGGCAGCCTCGATGACACCGTGCGGTTGTGGAATCTCACCGATCCGGCCCACCCGGGCCCGCTGGGCCAGCCCCTGACCGGCCACACGGGCACCGTATGGAGTGTGGCGTTTAGCCCCGACGGGCACACCCTGGCCTCCGGCAGCAACGATCACAGCGTGCGGTTGTGGAATCTCACCGATCCGGCCCACCCGGGCCCGCTGGGTCAGCCTCTGACCGGCCACACCGACGCCGTGGAAAGTGTCGCGTTCAGTCCCGACGGGCACACCCTGGCCTCCAGCGGCAACGATACCCACATCAGGTTGTGGGATCTCACCGATCCGGCCCACCCGGGCCCGCTGGGCCACCCCCTGTTCGGTGGCACCAACGCCGTGCTCAGTGTGGCGTTTAGCCCCGACGGGCACACCCTGGCCTCCGGCGGCGCCGATTTCACCGTGTCGTTGTATAACCTCACCGACCGGGCGCATCCGGGCCTGCGGGAGTCCCTGCGCGGCCACACCGGCGCCGTGTCCAGTGTGGCGTTTAGTCCCGACGGGCACACCCTGGCCTCCGGCAGCGCCGACTCCACCACCCGGTTGTGGAACCTCGACACCGCACTGCCCCTGACCGGCGACACCGAGCCCGTGTTCAGTGTGGCGTTCAGCCCCGACGGGCACACCCTGGCCTCCGGCAGCAAGGATCACAGCGTGCGGTTGTGGAATCTCACCGATCCGGCCCACCCGGCACCGCTGGGCCAGCCCCTGACCGGCCACACCGACGCCGTGTCCAGTGTGGCGTTTAGTCCCGACGGGCACACCCTGGCCTCCGGCAGCAAGGATCACAGCGTGCGGTTGTGGAATCTCACCGATCCGGCCCATCCCACACCTTTGGGCCAGCCCCTGACCGGCCACACCGACGCCGTGATGAGTGTGGCGTTTAGTCCCGACGGGCACACCCTGGCCTCCGGCAGCAACGATCACAGCGTGCGGTTGTGGAATCTCACCGACCCGGCCCACCCGGGCCCGCTGGGTCAGCCCCTGACCGGCCACACCGACACCGTGATGAGTGTGGCGTTTCAGTCCCGACGGGCACACCCTGGCCTCCGCCAGCTTCGATCGCAGCGTGCGGTTGTGGAATCTCACCGATCCGGCCCACCCGAGCACCGCTGGGCCAGCCCCTGACCGGCCACACCGACGCCGTGATGAGTGTGGCGTTTAGTCCCGACGGGCACACCCTGGCCTCCGCCAGCGGCGATGACACCGTGCGGTTGTGGAATCTCACCGACCCGGCCCACCCGGGCCCGTTGGGCCAGCCCCTGCGCGGCCACAGCAACGCCGTGTTCAGTGTGGCGTTTAGCCCCGACGGGCACACCCTGGCCTCCGGCAGCCTCGATGACACCGTGCGGTTGTGGAATCTCACCGATCCGGCCCACTCGGGCCCGCTGGGCCCGCCCCTGGGGGGCCTCGACCCCGTGAACAGTGTGGCGTTTAGCCCCGACGGGCACACCCTGGCCTCCGGCAGCGGCGATCTATTCCAGTTGTTCACCACCGTGCGGTTGTGGCCTACCCCCCTCGACGCCACCGTGGCGAACCTCTGCTCCAAACTCACCTCGAATATCAGCCACCAAGAGTGGCACGACTGGATCTCACCGACCATCGGCTACATCACCCTCTGCCGCGACCTGCCCGTCCCGCAAAACTGAACACCCATCCAATGTCGCGAAACACGAAATGGTAGTTCGGGTTTCGTGGGTCGATGCGTTGCTTCGCGGCGAGGATTGGTGGCCGCGCTAAACGGCGAGGGCGCTTTCGCCTAATCTGCTATTTCGACACCCTTGCGGTGCCGTGGGCGCCAGCCGATTCGGCTGCTAGACGGGACTCATCGGGCGGTTAACAGTCCGCATCTGTTGAGCACCAGGGGATTTGCCGTTACAAAACGCAGAATCTCATGAGCCCCTTAACATCCCGGCGCCCGGCAATCACGACCGCTCGCCAGCTGTAACACATAACCGGCGGGTACACCGGCATAAGACCAGGTGGGAATTCCCAGGTGGCGTATACCGCTGGTTACCTACACTGCGGGATTATCTGAGCAGCTAAGCGCGCTGCGCCTGTGCGGACGCGTCGGCGGCCGCCGGATGCAGTCCCCGATCGGCCAAGTCGGCAGCCACGTCGGCCAGCGCGGCGGCATCGCCGTTGGCCAGCGCGCGGGCATGCGCGAGCGTGAGCCTGCCGAGCACGCAATCCACCTCGATCGACAAGCGTTCGGCCGTAAACACCGCCCGGGTGTCGCCGAGTCGCGCCGCGTCCTGCAGCGCGCGCAGCGCGATCGCCGACTGCCCGCCGCGTTCTGCGGCCTGCACGGCTTCACGGGCGGCTTCAATCGCGCCCGTCGTGTCGCCGCGAGCCGCCTTCGACCAAGCCTTGGCCAGTGCCAACTCCGGAGCGAACAGCGTCGATTTCAGGCCGTGCCGAGACTCCGCGCGGCTGAAAACCTTTGCGGCCTCGAGTTGTTCACCTTGCTGGCCAAGCGCCTGCGCGAGCAGTGTCAGCGACAGCGGACCCCAGGAATAGCCGGTCCGCGCCAGCGGATCGGCAGCCCGGCTCAGCAGCGTCACCGCGGCGTCGAAATCGCCCTGGGCGATCGCCACGTAGCCCACCAACGTCTCGCCGATCGCCCGGCCCGGCTGCTGTAGCTCGGCGAAGTCGGTATAGCGCTGCGCCAACGCGCGGGCCTCGGTCAGCCGGCCGGCCATCAGCAGGGCGGTGATCCGGCCGAAACCGCTGGTGAACCTCAGCAAACCGGGATGGTCGGCGGCCATCGCACGGCCGGCCAGCGCCTCGACGTCGTCGAACCGACCGGTGCGCGCCGAGCTCAGCGCCGCCGCCGATGCCGCCCATCCCACGGCCACCCCGTCGGCGTGCGGCGATGCCAACACCTCGCCCGCGATCCGTAACGCGCGCAGCGGCGTGCCCGCGTTCATCGCAAAGGTGGCCGCGAGCGCGTCGAGGGTGGCCAGCGCCGTCGGCGCCGAGATCCGGTTCCGCATCGTATGCAGAAACGCCGTCGCGCGCTCCGGCTCGCTGAGCATCCAGAACTGGTTGGCGGCCCGCGGCAGCGCCCACTCGATCAGCTCGGGCTGCGACAACTGGTCGGGATCCACCGCCTCCAGCACCGCGTCCGCTTCTCGTCCACGGCCCTGCCAGGCCAGCGCGTACGCCAGCGACAGTCGCGCGGCCAGACCGTCCGACCGGTCCAGAGCCGCCCGCGCGAGCTGTTCGGCGAGCTTCAGCTCGCCGAGCCGGAGTGCGTGCTGGGCTGCGGTCACGACGTCGGCGGTGGCGTTGGGCGCATCGCTGTCGACGGCCAGCGCTGAGCGTCGCAGCTGATCGCCGATGTGGTCGGGTGGTCGGGTCGCCAGCTGTTCGACGAGTGACGTGCGCAGCGCCCGCGCGGTGGCTGGCGCCAGCGCGGCGCGGACGCGGTCGGTGTAGAGCGGATGGGCCGCGTACACCATTCCCTGATCATCGGAAGCGACCGCGCCGAGGGTTTCCGCTTCGTCGACGGCATGCTCGTCGGCCAGCGCCGTTAGGTCGCCGCGGCGCAACGGTTCTGCCACCGCCAGGTAGTCCAGCAACGCGCGAATCGGCGATGGCAGAGCGGACAGGTAGCCGTCGATCAGGGCAGGCAGTGGTAGGCCATTCGCCAAATCGCCGCTCTGCACCAGGTGCCGCAGATACAGCGGGTTGCCCTGGCTGCGCTTAAACACCTCGTCGATCGCCGCCGGATCCGGCGACGCGCCCAGCGCGGATTCCAGCAGTGCCGCCGTCGCCGGCCTGTCCAGTGGCTCGACCTCGATCCGGGCCAGCAGCTCATCGGCCGACAGTGCTGCGACCGCGTCGGGCAGCTCGGTGTCGGCCCGGACCGTGACGATCAGGCGTGCCGAGCCACTCAGCGCCAGCTGGTACACCAGTGTGGCCGACAGGTGATCGAGGTGGTGTGCGTCGTCGACCACGAACAGCTGCTCGCCGCCGTCACCGGTCAGCGAGTCGTGGGCCGCGCGCAGCAGCTCGGCGGGCCTGCCGGTCTCGGCGATGTCGGTGATCTGCAGCAGGTCGCCGAACGCGCCGAACGGGACGACCTGCTCCGTCGCGGTGCCCGCCACCCAGCGGACGACCGTCGACGGCTTATCCGCGGCGAACCTCTCGGCGGCACTGCGAGCGAGCAGCGTCTTGCCGACGCCGTCGGCTCCGGCCAGCACCACGCCGGACCGCTGCGGATCGTCCAAGGCGGCCGCGACCTGGTGCAGTACGGCGTCCGGCGGCGCGGCAACCCAAGCAGTCGGCACCGCCGGATTTTATGGCGCGCAGTGGCTCGCCTCACCGGCATGCGGTTAGGCCCAAATGCGCTCGGCGGCAAGCGGTCTGCTACGTCTATTACGGTTCGACTGTGCACTCCAAACGCGATGCACCACACCCGTGGGCGGTCTGCGTGTACTGCGCGTCCGGGCCCACCCACCCCGAGTTGTTGGCGCTGGCCGCCGAACTCGGCGAGGCGATCGCCGACCGGGGCTGGACGCTGGTCTGGGGCGGCGGCAACGTCTCGGCGATGGGCGCGTTGGCCACCGCCGCGCGGGCCCGCGGCGCCTGGACCGTCGGCGTCATCCCCAAGATGCTGGTGCGCCGCGAAGTCGCCGACACCGACGCCGACGAGCTGATCGTCACCGACACCATGCGGGAGCGCAAACAGATCATGGAGGACCGCGCCGACGCGTTCATCGCGCTGCCGGGCGGCATCGGCACGCTGGAGGAGCTGTTTGAGGCCTGGACCGGCGGGTATCTCGGGATGCACAACAAGCCGGTCGTGATGCTGGACCCGGCCGGACACTTCGATGGGCTGCGCGCATGGCTGTACGGACTGGTCGACAGCGGATATGTCTCGCAAGGCGCGATGGACCGGCTGGTGGTCGTCGACGAGGTGAGCGCGGCGATCGCGGCCTGCACACCCGGATGAGTTGTGAGCCGGTGCGGCTCTGCCTGATTGCCCGCCTCCTCCTCAGACCGCTGCGGCGGTCTGCATCGTCGCCGGGCTAGGCTGGCCGCCATCTGCGGTTGCGCGAAACGAGGGATGACAGTGTCCGAACACGACTCCGGTACCCACACATCGGTCGGGCTGATCGATATCGCAACCCGGGTGCCCGGCGTGTTGACCGACGTTCCGGTGATGGTCCGCGGGGTGCTCACCGGGCTGCTGGCCCGGCCGACCTCCAAGACGTCGATCGGCAAAGTGTTCCAGGAACGCGCCGCCCGCTTCGGCGACCGGGTGTTCATCCGGTTCGGCGAGCAGCAACTGACCTACCGCGAGGCCAATGCGACCGCCAACCGCTACGCCGCGGTGCTGGCGGCGCGTGGTGTCGGTCGCGGCGACGTCGTCGGGATCATGCTGCGCAACTCACCCAATGCGGTGCTGATGATGCTGGCCGTGGTCAAGTGCGGCGCGGTCGCCGGGATGCTCAACTACCACCAGCGCGGCGAGGTGCTGGCGCACAGCCTGGGCCTGCTGGACGCCAAGGTGCTGGTCGCCGAATCCGACCTGATCGACGCGGTGGACGAGTGCGGCGGGGCCGGCGTTGCGCCGACGACGATCGAGGAGATCGAGCGCCTGGCCGCCACCGCGCCCACCGCCAACCCGGCGTCGGCATCGGCCGTGCTGGCCAAGGACACCGCGTTCTACATCTTCACCTCGGGCACCACCGGTCACCCCAAGGCCAGCGTGATGACGCATCGACGGTGGTTGGCCGCACTGGCTGCGTTCGGCGGGCTGGGCTTGCGGCTGAAGGGTTCCGACACGTTGTACAGCTGCCTGCCGCTGTACCACAACAACGCGCTGACGGTCGCGATCGGATCGGTGATCAACTCAGGGGCAACCCTGGCCCTGGGTAAGTCCTTCTCGGCGTCGAGGTTCTGGGACGAGGTGATCGCCAGCGATGCCACGGCCTTCATCTACATCGGCGAGATCTGCCGCTATCTGCTCGAACCAGCCGGCCAAGCCGACCGATCGCGCGCACAAGGTGCGGCTGATCGCCGGCAACGGGTTGCGTCCGGAGATCTGGGACGAGTTCACCTCGCGGTTCGGCATCGCGCGGGTCTGCGAGTTCTACGCGGCCAGCGAAGGCAACACCGCGCTTCATCAACATCTTCAATGTGCCCAGGTCGACCGGCATTGCGCCGATGCCGCTGGCCTACGTGCAATACGACCCCGACACCGGCGCGCCGCTGCGCGGCGAGGATGGCCGGGTGCAGCGGGTGCCCGCCGGCGAGCCCGGTCTGTTGCTCAGCCCGGTGAACCGGCTGCAACCGTTTGACGGCTACACCGATCCGAGCGCGAGTGAAAAGAAGTTGGTGCGCAACGCCTTTCGTGAGGGCGACTGCTGGTTCAACACCGGTGACGTGATGAGCCCGCAGGGCATGGGCCATGCCGCCTTCGTCGACCGGCTCGGCGACACCTTCCGCTGGAAGGGCGAGAACGTCGCCACCACGCAAGTGGAACGGGCGCTGGCGGTCCGACAAGTCCGTCGAGGAGTGCACCGTCTTCGGTGTGGAGATTCCGCGCACCGGCGGTCGCGCCGGGATGGCCGCGGTCAAGCTGCGCGACGGCGCCGAGTTCGACGGGAAGGCGCTCGCCCAGCACCGTCTACGACGCAGCTGCCGGCATACGCACTGCCGCTGTTCGTGCGGGTGGTCGAGTCGATGGAGCACACCACCACGTTCAAGAGCCGCAAGGTGGATCTGCGCGAGCAGGCCTACGGCCCCGACATCGAGGACCCGCTGTACGTGCTGGCCGGCCGCGACGAGGGTTATGTGCCGTTCTACGACGACTATCCCGACGAGGTCGCGGCCGGTAAGCGACCGCAGGGCTGAGAGCGACCGCTCGACGTGCACCGTCGTGGCGTGACACTCTTTCGAAGTGTGCATGTGAGCGGCAGCGTGACACGCCGCGGTGTCAAGTGAGGAGGCGTGCACGCTGCGACCGAGAGCGTGAGCCGCTGGGTCAGCCCGCAGCGCTCGCGCCACCGGTGGCCACGGGCACCATAGATGGGTGCAGTCCACCCTGTGCGGTCGCCGGGTCAGCGAGCGATCGCCCGCTGATCATGGCGATCGTCAACCGCACCCCGGATTCGTTCTACGACCGCGGTGCCACCTTCGGCGACGACGCGGCCCGAGACGCCGCGCACCGCGTCATCGCCGACGGCGCCGACGTCATCGACGTGGGCGGCGTCAAGGCGGGCCCGGGGGAGAGCATCGACACCGAAACCGAGATCGCCCGCGTGGTGCCGTTCATCGAGTGGCTGCGCGACGCCTATCCCGACCAACTGATCAGCATCGACACCTGGCGTTCGGAGGTGGCCCGGCAGGCCTGCCGGGCGGGCGCGGACCTGATCAACGACACCTGGGGCGGCTTCGATCCCGCGATGCCCGAGGTGGCCGCCGAATTCGGAGCCGGGCCTGGTGTGCTCGCACACCGGGGGTGCGCCGCCGCGCACCCGGCCATTTCGGGTCAGCTACGGCGACGAGCACTCGCGGCGTGGTGGATGACGTGATCCGCGAAGTCACCGCAGCGGCCGAACGGGCCGTCGCCGCCGGGGTGGCCCGCGACCGCGTGCTGATCGACCCGACCCACGACTTCGGCAAGAACACCTTCCACGGCCTGGCGCTGTTGCGTCACGTGGAAGATCTTGTTAACACCGGGTGGCCGGTATTGATGGCCTTGAGCAACAAAGACTTCGTCGGGGAGACTCTGGGCGTGGACCTGACCGAACGGCTGGAGGGAACCCTGGCAGCCACCGCGCTGGCGGCCGCCGCCGGCGCGCGGATGTTCCGAGTGCACGAAGTCGGCCCCACCCGGCGGGTGCTGGAAATGGTGGCGTCGATCCATGGGCAGCGGCCGCCGACGCGCACGGTGAGAGGACTCGCATGACGGCATCAGAGCTGGTCGATCTCGCCGCCGAGGGGGCATTGGCCGCGCTGCCCGGCGACGTCTGGCTGGCCGACCGCAGTTGGACCCGTCCGCATTGGACGGTCGACGAGTTGGTGGCGGCGAAGGCCGGACGAACCATCTCGGTGGTGCTGCCCGCCCTCAACGAGGAAGACACCGTCGAATCGGTGATCGACAGCATTTCACCGCTGGTCGGCGGGCTGGTCGACGAGCTGATCGTGCTCGACTCGGGCTCCACCGACGACACCGAGATCCGGGCGATCGCCGCCGGCGCGCGCGTCGTCACCCGAGAACAAGCCCTGCCCGAGATCCCGCCGCGGCCCGGCAAAGGCGAGGTGCTGTGGCGCTCACTGGCGGCCACCAGCGGCGACATCGTGGTGTTCGTCGACTCCGACCTGATCGACCCGCACCCGATGTTCGTGCCGCGGCTGCTCGGGCCGCTGCTCACCGAGGACGGCATCCACCTGGTCAAGAGCTTCTATCGGCGGCCGCTGAACTGGCGACGTCAGCGATGCCAGCGGCCGCGAAGGCGCCACCGGCGGTGGCCGGGTCACCGAGTTGGTGGCGCGGCCGCTGCTCGCGGCGCTGCGACCCGAGCTGGGCTGTGTGCTGCAGCCGCTGGGCGGCGAGTATGCGGCCACCCGCGAACTGCTGATGTCGGTGCCGTTCGCGCCCGGCTACGGCGTCGAGATCGGCCTGCTGGTCGACACCTATGACCAGTTGGGCCTGGACGCGATCGCGCAGGTCAACCTCGGTGTGCGGGCACACCGCAACCGGCCGCTGGCCGAGTTGGGCCCGATGAGCCGTCAGGTCGTCGCGACCCTGCTCTCGCGCTGCGGCATCCCCGACTCCGGGGTGGGGTTGACCCAGTTCTTCGTCGACGGCGACGGCTATACCCCGCGCACCTCGACGGTGTCGCTGGCCGATCGGCCGCCGATGAACGCGCTGCGGCCGCCGCGCGATCGGTAAGGCAATATCGGTCACGTGGCGTTGGTGTTGCTGTACGTAGTGGTGCTGGTCCTGGTGGCGATCGTGCTGTTCGGCGTGGTCAGTCTGCTGTTCGGCCGCGGTGAGCCGCTTCCGCCGCTGCCCAGGGGGACGACGCCGACGGTGCTGCCGGCCTCCGGTGTCACCGGCGCCGACGTCGACGCGGTCAAGTTCACCCAGACGCTGCGCGGCTACAAGACCAGCGAGGTGGACTGGGTGCTGGACCGGCTCGGCCAGGAACTCGACTTGCTGCGCGGCCAGCTCTCCTCGGTGCACGCCGCTGAAGCACTAGCGGCGGCCGATGTCGGAGCCGACGACCAAGATGTCGGTGCCGACGTTGCCGACGACCAGGAGCCGACATGACCGTACTGCCCGACGACGGGCTGGTCCGCTGCGACTGGGCGGTAGGTCGGCCGGGCCCGGACTTCGCGCTGTACCGCGACTACCACGACCAGGAATGGGGCCGGCCGCTGCACGGGCGGGTGCCGTTGTTCGAGCGGATGAGCCTGGAGGCCTTTCAGAGCGGCCTTTCCTGGCTGATCATTCTGCGCAAGCGGGAGAACTTCCGGCGCGCCTTCTCCGGCTTCGACATCGAGAAGGTCGCCCGTTACACCGATGCCGACGTGGCCCGGCTGATGGCCGACTCAGGGAATCGTTCGCAACCGCGCCAAGATCGAGGCGACGATCGCCAACGCGCGTGCGGCTGCCGACGTTGATGACCTTTCCGAGTTGCTGTGGTCGTTCGCGCCGGCACCGCGGCCCCGACCCGCTGACGGCTCCGACAGTCCCCGCCACGACTGACAGAATCCACCGCCATGGCACGCGAATTGAAGCGGCGCGGGTTCCGATTCGTCGGGCCGACCACCGCGTACGCGTTGATGCAGGCGACCGGGATGGTCGACGACCACCTGCGAACGTGCTGGGTGCCTTTCACGGCCCGATGACGATGCCGTTGAAACGCCGACCCGGAGGTTCATGTACACCTGCCGGGCCGGATAGGGAACAATGGAGGGGTGAATTTGCAGTTCAATGCCGGGGATGGCTGGAATTCCAATGGCGGGGCAGACCCGGCGCTGGCCAGGTCCGCGACGACGGGCCACCTCGAACCTGGAGGGAGCACTCGATGGCGGCGATGAAGCCCCGGACTGGAGACGGTCCACTGGAAGCGACCAAGGAGGGGCGCGGCATCGTGATGCGGGTACCGCTGGAGGGCGGTGGCCGACTCGTCGTCGAGCTGACACCCGACGAAGCCGCTGCGCTGGGCGACGAGCTCAAAGGCGTCACCAGCTAAGCCAGCTTCCGGTAGATCTCCAGCGTCTGTTCTGCAATGCGCGCCCAGGAGAATTCCGCGATGCACCGCTGCCGGCCCGCTTGGCCGTAGCGCTCCGCCTTTTCGGGATCGGCGATCAGGGCGTTGACCGCCTCGGCGAGCCTGGTCTGATAACCGTTCGCATCGTCGGGGTCGTAGTGCACCAGCGAACCCGTGACCTCGTCGGCGACCACCTCGGGTATGCCACCGACATCGGAGGCCACCACCGCGGTGCTGCAGGCCATCGCTTCGAGATTGACGATGCCTAACGGCTCGTACACTGACGGGCATACGAAAACTGTTGCAGCCGAAAGTATCTCGCGTATCTTCCCGATGGGAAGCATGTCCCTGACCCAGAACACGCCGGAGCGCTCGCGGGCCAGCTCGGCTACCCCGGCGGACACCTCGGCGGCGATCTCCGGTGTATCGGGCGCTCCGGCGCACAGCACTAATTGCACATCGGGGCCGAAACGGTGTGCGGCCGCCAGCAGGTGGGCGACGCCTTTCTGCCTGGTGATTCGCCCGACAAATGCCACTATCGGCCGGCCGCGGCCGACGCCGAGGTCGGCAAGCACGGACTCCCCCGGGAGGGATCCCAGCGGCTCGGCCGGGTGCCACACCTCGGTGTCGATCCCGTTGCGCACGACATGCACCCGGCCGGGATCGAGCGTCGGATAGACCCGCAGCACGTCATCGCGCATACCCGAGCTGACGGCGATAACGGCGTCCGCGGCCGTCACCGCAGTCTGTTCTACCCACGACGAGATCCGATAGCCGCCACCGAGCTGTTCTGCCTTCCACGGCCGCAACGGCTCCAGCGAGTGCGCGGTCAACACATGCGGGACGTCGTAGAGCAATGCGGCCAGCTGCCCCGCCAATCCGGTGTACCAGGTGTGGGTGTGGACCACGCTGGCCTCGGCGGCGGCATTGGCCATCACCAGATCGGACGACAACGTCGAAAGCGCCGGGTTCGCGCCGCGCAGCTGCGTGTCGGGCTGGTATGTGAACGCGTCCGCCCGGGGGGCGCCCATGCAATGCACGTCAACCTGGCACAGTTTGCGCAGTTGCGCGACGAGCTCGGTTACGTGCACCCCCGCGCCGCCGTACACCTCCGGCGGATACTCCCGAGTCATCATCGCCACCCGCATACCCGGCACGGTAGTAGTCGCTTCCGGATAGCGCCGTCGCCGGGTTGAGCCAAATAGCTTGATGGACAGTCCGTCAGCGTGGGTATTCACTGGAATGACCTGGCAGGGGTTCGCGACGGCCGATAGGTTTGATTCATGAGGGAAGCGCCACAAGTGCTGGGCATCGTCCTGGCCGGGGGGGAGGGCAAGCGGTTGTATCCGTTGACCGCGGACCGGGCGAAACCCGCGGTTCCCTTCGGCGGCGCCTACCGGCTGATCGACTTCGTGCTCTCCAATCTCGTCAATGCCCGCTACCTGAGGATCTGCGTTCTCACCCAATACAAGTCACACTCGCTGGACCGTCACATTTCGCAGAACTGGCGATTGTCCGGGTTGGCCGGTGAGTACATCACCCCGGTTCCGGCCCAGCAGCGGCTCGGCCCGCGCTGGTATACCGGCTCGGCCGACGCGATCTATCAGTCGCTCAACTTGATCTACGACGAGGATCCCGACTACATCGTGGTTTTCGGCGCCGACCACGTCTACCGGATGGACCCCGAGCAGATGGTCCAGTTCCACATCGACAGCGGCGCCGGGGCGACAGTGGCCGGTATCCGGGTGCCCCGCGCCGAGGCGTCCGCGTTCGGGTGCATCGACGCCGACGAGTCCGGCCGCATTCGCAGGTTCCTGGAGAAACCGGCTGAGCCGCCGGGAACCCCCGATGACCCGGATACCACTTTCGTCTCGATGGGGAACTACATCTTCACCACCAAGGTGCTGATCGACTCGATACGTGCCGATGCCGACGAGGATCATTCTGATCACGACATGGGCGGTGACATCATTCCGTTGCTGGTTTCCGACGGGCTGGCCGCGGTCTACGACTTCTCCGACAACGAAGTGCCCGGTGCCACCGACCGTGATCGGGCCTACTGGCGCGATGTGGGTACCCTGGACGCCTTTTACGACGCGCACATGGATCTGGTGTCGGTGCATCCGGTGTTCAACCTGTACAACAAGCGCTGGCCGATCCGCGGCGAGTCGGAGAATCTAGCGCCGGCCAAATTCGTCAACGGCGGCTCCGCGCAAGAGTCGGTGGTGGGGGCGGGCAGCATCATCTCGGCCGCGTCGGTACGCAACTCGGTGGTGTCGTCGAACGTCGTTGTCGACGACGGCGCGATCGTGGAGGGCAGTGTGATCATGCCCGGCACCCGCGTTGGCCGCGGGGCGGTGGTGCGCCACGCAATCCTGGACAAGAACGTCGTTGTCGGACCGGGCGAGATGGTCGGGGTGGACCTGGAGAAAGATCGTGAGCGCTTCGCGATCAGCGCGGGCGGCGTTGTCGCCGTCGGCAAGGGCGTCTGGATCTAATCACCACAGGTAGGGCACC
Organism: uncultured Actinomycetota bacterium; assembly: GCA_963720085.1. Classification (GTDB taxonomy): domain Bacteria; phylum Actinomycetota; class Actinomycetes; order Mycobacteriales; family Mycobacteriaceae; genus Mycobacterium. The sequence continues at coordinate 3,419 of CAVRER010000073.1, read as the reverse complement.
AAGCGGTAGTGCACCTGCTGCTCGTATTCGCTGTACCCCCGTAATTCCTGCTCAAGTAGCCCCTCCTCGTCGCGGATGCGAAAAGCGAGCACGATTAGTCCGGGTATCACGAACACAAGTCCCCAATACGAGCCGAGCGCGAGGGGGATACCGATCATCATGATTACGGTGCCGGTGTACATCGGATGGCGCACTTGCCCGTAGAGCCCGGTGGACACCAGCGTCTGCTCCGACTCGACGGTGATATTGGCTGCCGCATAACCATTTTGGATGACCACCAGCATCGCAACGCCCAGGCCGACCGCGACCAGGACATCGCCGATCACCGTGATCGAGGCCGGCACCGGCGACCAGCCGAAGCGATGGTCGAACACGCTGAAGACGATCAGTGCCACCGGCGACAGGAAGGCGATGGAGATGATGATCTTCTGCGGCATCCTGGTTTCGTATCGCGGTCCGGCATGCATGCGCCGCTCGAGCGCAGCCGGGTTCGTTCGCATCAGATACACGTTGGGGATCCACGTGCAGAGCGCGAACACGGCGAGGAACACCCAGCCCTGCCAGTAATGGAGCGTCCCGGCGGGCAGAAACAGCATCAAGCCGAAGGCCAGTAGTCCTATGATCGCCCATAATGCCAATTTGCCAACGGTTTTCATGACAGCCTCCTTACGTCTGCACGTCGCGGCGGCGGAAGGCCGCCATTCCCAATGCGATCAGCGCGGCGTCGATCACCAACAACCACAGCAGTGGAACTGGTGTGAAGGCGCCGCCGGTGACCCGCGGAATGTGCGCGAACGGTTCCAGGTCAAGCAGCCACTGGGAAAAGCCGGACAGCGACCCGATCAGGTAAAGCGCGACGAATCCGACCAGCACACCCCAAGACAGCGGGCTGAATCTCGGTGCCAGCCCGAACAATGCGACGGTCACCGCGGCGGAAAGCCACACGGCGGGCAGCTGTACCGCGGCGGTAGCGATGACCATCGAAAGCTTGCCGCCGATGTCATGGGCGGCAACACCGTAGGATAGTCCGGCCGCTGCTCCTGCGATCAACATGGCGACGGCAGAGCCGATCAGCGCGATGGCCAGATGGCCTGCTAGCCAACGGCTTCGGCCTACCGCGCCGCCCAGCACCGTTTCGGCTCGCTGGCTGGCCTCCTCCTGGTGCGGCCGCAGGGCCAGCGAGATCGCGAATGCGGCCGCCATCATGCCCAGCATGCAGAACGCCACCGCGACGAAGGCCTGCTCCAATGCACCGGTGCCGCCCATCCGCTCAACAATGTCTTGCGCCGTACCGCCGCCCAGTTCGTCACCGATGCCGTGCACCACGCTGCCGATCAGCAAGCCATAGAGGCACAGCCCGACGGTCCACAGCAGCAGTGCGCCGCGATCCAGCCGCCAGGCCAGCCCAAGGGGGCCCTGCAGCATCGGCGATGCGGTAGCCGGACCCGGACGTTCGGCGATCAACCCTGCGCCGACATCGCGACCGGCAAGCAACCGGTATGCCAGCGCGGTGAGCAGCACGGTGGTGGCCAGATGCAGCAGCAGTACCCACCACCGATCGCCCGCGTAGGGACGAACCTGCAGCGACCAGCCCAGCGGCGAGAGCCACGACAAGGTGCCGGACCCGGCGTCACCGACGGCGCGCAGCGTGAAGGCGGTGGCCAGCGCGCCGAAGGCGGTACCGCGGGCGAACCGCGCGCTCGGTGACAGCTGGGCAGCGACCGCGGCTACCGCGGAGAACACCAGACCGGAGCCGGCCAGCGCGGCCCCGAACGCCAGCGAACCGTCCCGCGGGACGCTGGTGTTGAGCAGGCCGGCCGCCCCGATGGCGCCGGTGATCACCGATGCCCCGAACGACAGCAGCAGGGCAGCGGTCAGGCTGGCGTACCGGCCGACCGCGGTCGAGTCGATCAGCTCGGCGCGGCCGGTTTCTTCATCGGCGCGGGTATGACGGATGACGGTGAGAATGACCGCCACGGCGATCAGCAAATGGAACATGCCGGCTTTCCAAATGCCGGTCGCGCCAAGACTGTCGTTGTAGATCTGTCCGTAGAGCGCGCGTTGCGCCGGGCTGGCCATGATCGTGGCGGCGAAGGCGGCGCGGGCTGCTTGGTCGGGGTAGACCTTTTCGATGCTGCCGATGTAGACGGTCGACAGCGGCACTGACAACAGCAAAACCCAGAGCGGCAGGACCACCCGGTCGCGCCGCAGGTAAAGCCGCAGCATCCCCAGCGTTCCGGTGAACGCCGAACCCCGTTGTGGCGCATGGTGTGCCGGATGGTGGGACCGATCCAAAGTCGAGGTGGTGGTCATGCCCGCACCTCTTGGCTGCTGACCTCGCGCGGGCCGTCGGTGCCGACGCCGTAATGGCGCAGGAAGAGTTCCTCCAGCGTTGGCGGCTGGCTGACCAGGCTTCGCACGCCGGCGTCGCCAAGTACCTGGATGAGTTCGCCGAGGCTCTCGCTGTCGACGTGGGCCCGCAGCGTGGTCCCGTCGATGCTGACATCCTCGACACCGCGGATGCGGGTGAGATCGCCTGGGTCGCCAAGCAGTTCCGCCTTAATCGACGTGCGACTGAGGTGTCGCATCGAATCCAGCGAGCCGCTCTCCACGGTCCTACCGGCGCGGATGATTGTCACCCGCTCGCACAGAGCCTCGGTTTCGGCCAGGATGTGACTGGATAGCAGGACCGTCGTCCCCGCGTCGCGCGCTTCTGCGACGCATTGCTGAAAGATGTTCTCCATCAACGGGTCCAGGCCGCTGCTCGGCTCGTCGAGGAGCAGTAGCCGGGCCCGCGACGAGAAGGCCGAAATCAACGACACTTTCTGGCGGTTTCCCTTGGAGTAGGTTCGTGCCTTCTTATGCGGGTCCAGCTCGAAGCGCTCGATCAGCTCGTCGCGGCGCTTCTCGTCGATGCCGCCGCGCATACGTGCCAGCAGGTCGATGGTCTCACCGCCGGTGAGATTGGGCCAGAGGGTCACATCGCCTGGAACGTAGGCGATCTGGCGGTGCAGCTCGACGGCGTCCGTCCAGGGGTCGCCGCCGAGCAGTCGTGTGGTTCCGCTGTCGGCCTTCACCACTCCCAGCAGGATGCGGATCGTCGTCGACTTTCCGGCGCCGTTGGGTCCGAGAAAACCGTGTACCTCGCCCTCGCGTACCGTCAACTCAAGGCCGTCTAACGCCTGAACCGCCCCGAAACGTTTTGTTAGCCCGTTGATTTCGATCGGCGCACGGTTGCTGTCAGCTGGCATCGGATTCTCCTTGTTCTGCTTCGGCGAGGAAAGCGTCGTACATGGTGCTATCCGTCATCAGGCCTTCGGTGTAGAGCTCGAGCGCAGGCAATATCATGTCGCGGGCATAGTCGCGCAGTACCGCGCGTAAATCCGTTGGTGTTTCATGCATCTGCAGATACAGGAGGA
>CAVRER010000072.1:0-4706 GCA_963720085.1 uncultured Actinomycetota bacterium | reverse complement strand
CGGTTGCCGACGGCGGCATCGCCGGCTCGGCACGCCCACCAGTTGACGGCTCATCGAACTTACCGGTGAACAACGAGTCATCGCCGTCGAATAGATGCTTGGTCAGCGCTGCGCGCGGCGTCATGCCGCGCAGCTTCTGCAGCTCGCTGAGCGGCTCACGCAGGTCGTCGAATTCGGGCCCGATGTCCTCGCGCAGCTGGGCCGTCATCCCACTGAGGTAGTCGCGGGCCTGCCGCAGTGCAGTGGCGGTCCACCGGATGGCGCCGGGAAGCCGCTCGGGACCCAAGACGACGAGCCCGACCACCACGAGCACCAGCATTTCCCCCCAACCGACGTTGGCGAACATCTAGCTGGTGTCCGGGCCGGGCGTCACCGTGAGCGTGACGTGCCGGCCATCGCGGACCACCTCGATCGGGGCTGGCTGCCCGACCGTCAACTGGCGCACGGCGACGACGAACTCTTCGGCGTCGGCGACCGACCGGTTGCCCACCTTGACCACCACATCGTTTTCCAGAATCCCGCCCTTTTCCGCGGGGCCGCCCGCCTTCACGTTCGCGACCTGTGCACCCTGCGCGATCGCGTTGCTCACCGACCGGGTGCTCAGGCCCAACGTCGGGTGCACGATCTTGCCATCCCGAATCAACGTCTGCGCAACCAATTTCGCCTCGTTGACCGGAATCGCGAAGCCCAGCCCGCTGGCACTGTCGGACAGCGACTTGCCCGCGGTGTTGACGCCGATGACCTGAGAATCCATGTTGATCAGCGGGCCACCGGAGTTCCCGTGGTTGATCGACGCGTCGGTCTGCACGGCGTCAATGACCGTGTCGGTGTCCGAACCCTCCCCCGACAGCGGGATCGGGCGGTGCAGGGCGCTGATGATGCCGTGGGTTACGGTGCTGCGCAGACCCAGCGGTGCACCGGCGGCAAGGACTTCGTCGCCGACGCGCATTTTGTCGGAGTCGCCGAGCCGGGCCACGGTCAAGTTGCTGACGTTGTCCACTTTGAGGACGGCCAGGTCGGTCTTGGGATCGCGGCCGACCAGGTTGGCGGGCACTTCCTTGCCGTCGTTGAACACCACAGTGGTCTTGAATTGGCTGGGGTTGTTGGCCGCCTCGGAGATGACGTGGTTGTTGGTGACGATGTAGCCGCGGCCGTCGACCACGAATCCGGATCCCTGCATACCCTCTTGATCGCTGACCGACTGGATCGTGACCACCGAGTCGGCCGTTGCCGCGGCCACTTTGGCGAATCGGCCGGCCGGTGCTTCGCTGTTGCCGTTGGTCGCTAACGTCACCTTGGACGTGGTGAACGCCTCGACGACCTCTGCCGTCTTGCGTCCGACCACACCGCCGATCAAGCCGATCGATAACGCGAGGACGGCCAGCACCAGCAGCGCCGGGTAGGACACCCGCCCCCCGAACAGCACGTCGCGCACCCCCAGCCGATCGCGTTCGCCGCCGGAACCCTGCGGGCCGAAGCGCGTTATCGCCGGCTCGCCCAGAGCGGCGGCCGCGCCCGGGTCGCGCCAGGGGTCGTCGGGTTCATCTGGCTGGTCTTTGTCGCCGTCGAGCGCGCCGGCATCGGTGGGATGGCGCTGCAACGACTCGGCCCCTGGAAAGGGACGGCCGAAGGCCTCCGTAAGAACCGGGTCGGCCGGCTCGTCGTGCGGGGTGAACTCGCCCTGGTCCCGATACTTCGGCGGACGCACGCTTTCGGCGACGAACGAGCCATGCACGCCGTCGGGCCGGCTGAAGGCTTGGCGCGACGCAGCGTCGACGGGCGGCCGGGAAATGGGTCGCGGCGCCAGCCGGGGGGCGCCGTTCTTTTCTTGGTCGGAGCTCACGTCATCCTCTTCCGAGCGTTTAAGAAACGCGCGCTATGGGCACGAGCACGGCGCGGCGCACCGGCTTGGCCAACCTGACACCCACCCTACCGAGGCTCGCGCCGGTCAGGCGGCGTGCCTTCACTTCGCTCCGCGCGGGGATTCCCCCACGGGCCGCTGCCTGCCTGGCCCGCGTCGTCGTCGGGCGGGCAGTCCGGAATCTGCGACAGCAATCCCAGCAGCGTGCTGGGGATCCTGATCGGACGGGAATCGCGCAGTGCGGCGCGGGCCCGGCGATGACCCTCCACTTCTGCGGCGCACTCATGGCAAAGGGAAATGTGATGCGCTGCCCGCAGGTGCGCGTTCATCCGCAGCTCACCGTCGACAAACGCGGCGATGGCCTCGGTGGACAGATGCTCGGTAGAACCGAATTGCCGCGGCGCACCGACCGGCGCGTCGCTTTGCGAGGCGAATTGAGACGGGAGCCAGGAAAACGCTCGGCGGAACACATGTCCCCGCTCGACCATCACCAGCTCCTCTCCGTATCAGCGTTCGGTCTGCGCGCGCTAACCTCGAATGTAGCGCGCTGCCCGCTACGGAACAGCAATGAACAGCGGATCAGGCGGCGTGTGTCTTAGTCGGTGAGCTCTTGAGCGGCACTGGCCGCTGGAGGGTTGGCATGCGTAGCTCCCTCGGAGTGCGTGGCCAGATAGTCACGCAGCGCCTGTCGTCCCCGGTGGATGCGGCTGCGCACGGTGCCGAGCTTCACCCCGAGGGTGGCCCCGATCTCCTCGTAGGACAGTCCTTCGATGTCACACAGCACGACGGCTGCGCGGAACTCGGGGGGCAGTGAATCCAACGCCGCTTGCAGGTCAGGCCCCAGCCGCGACTCGTGATAGATCTGCTCCGGGTTGGGCTCGTCGGCGGGCACCCGGTCGTAATCGTCGGGCAGCGCCTCCATCCGGACCCGGCCGCGACGGCGCACCATGTCGAGAAACAGGTTGGTCGTGATGCGGTGCAGCCAGCCTTCAAAAGTCCCCGGCTGGTAGTTCTGTACCGACCGGAAGACCCGGATGAATGTCTCCTGGGTCAGGTCCTCGGCGTCGTGCTGATTGCCGGAAAGTCGATAAGCCAATCGGTACACCCGGTCGGCGTGCTGACGGACCAGCTCGTCCCAGGACGGCATCGTTGCCTTATCCCCGGTCGCGTCGAATACCGCAGTGCCGTAGGGCTCCTCATCGGGCTCGACCCAGTCGGCATCCCGATACCGCTCGGGATGCGACATACTGGCAGGGCTCATCAATGTGGTGATGTTCAAGTCCTCCGGATTCAAGCTGCCGTCAAGGCTAGGCAATTCATCACCGCACGCAACGCGAAGACGCCGAGATGTATTCCCGGACCATCGGCCTCCGCGCTCCATGGGGGATACTGTCGCTTATCGGCGTATGCGCGGTATGTGATCGCACTGAGCCTTCACTGAGAATGGTCGCCCGCACCGCGTTGCGCAGGTCGTATTCATCAAATTGTGACCTTGATCCTCCGCCAGGTTTGGGCGTGTCGCGGCGCGGCCCACACGGTAGCACCGGGCGCGCCTGATCGCACGCGGCATCGGATGGATTTACGCTGCGGGCATGGCCACCACCGACCGCCCACCAGGCCAGTCGGCTCCGCTGAGTCGGGCCGAATCGCTCTCCGCACATGCCGAGGGGTCGATCTCCGAAGACGCGGTTCTGTTGGCCGCACGCGACCGCGCAGTCGACATCGGCGCCGGCGCGGTTACCCCCGCGGTGGGAGCACTGCTCAGCCTGCTGGCCAAGCTCAGTGGCGGCAAAGCCGTCGTCGAGGTGGGTACGGGTGCGGGAGTCAGCAGTTTGTGGTTGCTGTCCGGGATGAGCGAAGATGGCGTGCTGACCACAATCGACATTGAGCCCGAACACCAACTGATCGCCAAGCAGGCGTTTTCCGACGCCGGTATCGGGCCATCGCGGACTCGGCTGATCGGCGGCCGGGCCCAGGAGGTGCTCACCCGGCTGGCCGACGCGTCCTACGACCTGGTCTTCATCGACGCTGACCCGCTTGACCAGCCGGAATACGTGGTCGAGGGCGTGCGACTGCTGCGCTCCGGCGGGGTCATCATTGTTCACGGCGCCGCGTTAGGTGGGCGGGCCGGCGACCCGGCGGCGCACGACACAGAGGTCGCAGCGGTGCGTGACGCGGCGCGGCTCATCGCCGAGAACGAGCTGCTCACCCCGGCGCTGGTACCGCTCGGCGACGGCTTGCTGGCTGCCGTCCGCGACTGATCCAGCCTTTTACGGATCCTTGACCGCGTTTCTGCTTGACGCTCGACTGAACGACCGTTTAATGTTCTGAACATGCGTTCAGCCGACGATTTGACCGCCGCGGCCCGGATCCGCGACGCGGCGATCGAGCAGTTCGGCGAGCATGGCTTCGGCGTCGGGCTGCGATCGATTGCCGAAGCGGCGGAAGTGAGCGCCGCGCTGGTCATCCATCACTTCGGCTCGAAGGACGGACTGCGCAAAGCCTGCGACGACTACGTGGCCGACGAAATCCGCAGTGGGAAGTTGGAGGCGATGCGCTCCAGCGATCCGGCTACCTGGTTCGCCGCGATGGCCGAGATCGAGGAGTACGCACCTTTGATGGCCTACTTGGTGCGCACCATGCAATCCGGTGGTGAGCTAGCGAACACGTTATGGCGCAAGATGATCGACGATGCCGAAGATTATCTCGACGAAGGGGTGCGCACCGGCATCCTGAAAACCAGCCGAGATCCGAGTGCCCGGGCGAAGTATCTGGCGATCACCGGCGGCGGCGGTTTCCGAAGCTCACGCACTATCTGGCACGGGTGCGCGGACGCTTGCTGAAC
>CAVRER010000071.1:0-217375 GCA_963720085.1 uncultured Actinomycetota bacterium | reverse complement strand
AAAGCGGGCCTTCGTCGATGGTGAAAGAGGTTTACAACCCGAAGGCCGTCATCCCCCACGCGGCGTCGCTGCATCAGGCTTGCGCCCATTGTGCAATATTCCCCACTGCTGCCTCCCGTAGGAGTCTGGGCCGTATCTCAGTCCCAGTGTGGCCGGACACCCTCTCAGGCCGGCTACCCGTCGTCGCCTTGGTAGGCCATCACCCCACCAACAAGCTGATAGGCCGCGGGCCCATCCCACACCATTAAAAACTTTCCACCACAACCCATGCAGGCCGTAGTCCTATCCGGTATTAGACCCAGTTTCCCAAGCTTATCCCGAAGTGCAGGGCAGATCACCCACGTGTTACTCACCCGTTCGCCACTCGAGCACCCCCCGAAAGGGGCCTTTCCGTTCGACTTGCATGTGTTAAGCACGCCGCCAGCGTTCGTCCTGAGCCAGGATCAAACTCTCCAAACAAAAACCCCCACAACAAACATGGGCAGAATTCAAATCAGAGAAACCTGACAAACAAACAAAACCACACCCACACGGGAAACGCAGGCATGGCCAAAAAAACAACAACAAAAACAAAACCACCAAACACACTATTGAGTTCTCAAACAACACCCTCCGACCGCGCAACAAGTCCCGCGGCTCTTGGCCGCTTACTCGCTTGCGGACGACGAGGGATCCACCGAAGTGGAGTTTCCCTCTGGGACATCGTCGCGCTCTACGGACTGACCGCGTCGCGACGACTCGCCCAAGTTACGCGACAGCAAACGCGGAGTCAAACAACCTGATGGACGGCGTGTTTCAGCTTTCGCAAGATCAACGGACGCGCTCGACCCCGGCGATATTCCGCTTGCCCCGGCGCAAGACCAGCCAGCGTCCATGCAGGAAGTCGGTTGGTCGGGGTACCCAGTCTTCGTCGTCGATCTTGGTGTTGTTGACGGATACGCCGCCCTCGGCGATCGTGCGTCGCGCGGCGCCTTTGCTCTGCGACAGCCCGCTGGCAACCAGCAGGTCGACAATCCCGTCCGGCGTGCCCGGTCTCAATTCAGCGACCGCGGTCTCGCGTAGCGCGGCCGTCAGCGTGGACTCATCCAACCGGCCGAGTTCCCCGCGGCCGAACAACGCCTGGCTTGCATGTTCAACGGCCTCGGTGGCGTGCTCGCCGTGCACCAGGGTGGTGAGTTCGCGCGCCAGTCGCCGTTGTGCGGCACGTTGCTGTGGCCGTGACGCTGTGGCCTCCTCGAGTTCGGCCAACTCGTCTGCCGACAGGAAGGTGAACCAGCGCAGGTACCGGATGACGTCCGCATCGGCGGTGTTGACGAAGTACTGGTACCAGGCGTAGGGAGTCGTCATCTCGGGGTCCAGCCATACGTTGCCGCCGCCAGTGGATTTGCCGAACTTCGTCCCGTCGGCCGTGGTCACCAACGGAACGGTGAGGGCATGCACGGAGGCTGACAGCTTCTGGCGCACCAACCGCACCCCGGCGATGATGTTGCCCCACTGGTCGGATCCGCCGATCTGCAGCACGCAGTGATGGCGTTGGTAGAGCTCGACGTAGTCGTTGGCCTGCAACAGCATGTAGCTGAACTCGGTGTAGGAGATCCCCTCGCCCTCCAGTCGACGCCGGACGGTGTCACGGTCCAGCATCACGTTGACCGAGAAGTGCTTGCCGACGTCGCGGAGCAACTCAATTGCTGACATCGCGCTGGTCCACTGGAGGTTGTTTTCGACGATGGCACCCGTCGGCGAACCGTCGAAATCGACGAAGCGTTCCAGCTGTCCGCGGATACGGTCAGTCCATCCTTCGACGGTTTCGGCGGAGTTGAGCACCCGTTCGCCCGTATCGCGTGGGTCGCCGATCAGGCCGGTTGCGCCGCCGGCGAGAACGATCGGGCGATGTCCGGCGGCCTGAAAGCGCCGCAGCGCCAACAGTGGGACCAGGTGTCCAGCGTGCAGGCTGGGCGCGGTGGGATCGAACCCGGCGTACAGCGTGATCGTGCCCCGGGCAGCCTCGCTGGCCAGCGTGTCGAGGTCGGTGGACTGCGCAATCAGCCCGCGCCAGCTCAGCTCGTCGAGGATGGTCATGCCCACAGTCAAAGATCTTCTCGCATGCACGCGGCGCCGCGGCGGGCGACCGGACGGCGCGTCGCATCTAATCGCTGGCACCCGGCGCCGGCGCTCGTGGGCTGCGCCGGTAGGCCGAGACTTCCGCTCGGCCCGGCAACCACAGCCGCCACGGCCGGTCGGCGGCCTGGCGGACGCCAACGCGAGGGCCGAAAACACCGTCGAGGGTGTCGTTGAGCCGCAGCCGCACCGGGCTGTCGCCGTCGAATAGGTCTACGCCGTTGTCGGCCATGGTGATTCCCAACGCCGAGCAGAGGTTTCCAGGTCCGCGGGCCAGCGCGATGCTGCGGATCGACGCACCACGCCGGGACCGGGCGACGTCGAGTCCGGTCTCGATCGCCGCCGCCCTGAGCAGCACCGCGGCAGCAATTCCATCGGCGCCGCACACCACGTTCGCGCACACGTGGATGCCATGGCTGCGGTAGGTGTAGAGCCGGCCCGGGGGCCCGAACATCACCGCGCTGCGACCGGTAGGGCCGCGATACGAATGCGCCGCCGCATCCGGCCACGGACCGTCGGGCACCCCGCCATAGGCCTCTACCTCGACGATCGTGGCGGTGACGTCGCGACCGACGAGGGTGGCGCCGAGTAATCGATGCGCCGCTCCGACCGGGTCGACCGCGAGTTGGTCAGCGCCCATCGGACAGATTCTGCCCGCGGCCGTTGGTTGCCTCATCGGCGATTGCCCGGCAGGTGTTCAAACCGCTCGATAAGCGCCATCAGTGCGCCCCGAGGGGACCGGCGGCTTTAGCCGTCGGGGGAATTGGGGCAGGTGAACAGCGTCGGTTCGCGGGTTTTGTCGGTTCTGTCTCGTAGGGTGCGCGGTATGTCGGAGCGCCGGTTTCGCCGCACCCCGGGTGGGGTGTGCTCGCTTGGGTTGCACCTGGTGTGGTGCCCGAAGTACCGGCGTCGGATTTTGGGTGGCCGCGTAGCGGCCCGTTGTGGCGAACTGCTGGAGCAGATCGCCGACGAGCACGGCTGGCAGATCGTGGCCAAGGAAGTCATGCCCGATCACGTGCACCTGTTCGTCCGCGTTGGCCCGACCGACGCGCCAGCGCAAGTGGTGCGGGCGTTCAAAGGCCGCACCGCGCGGGTGCTGCGCGCCGAGTTCCCGTACCTACGGAATCGGGCCAAGGTGTTGTGGTCGCCGTCGTACTTCGCCGCCTCGGTCGGCTATGTCTCGGAGTCGACGGTGCGTCGCTACCTCGAACACCAGTGGGATGCGGTGGCGTCATGAGACGGGCGTACGTGTTCCGGTTGCGCCCGACCGCGCGGCAGCACGTGGCGTTGGCGGCGTGTGTGGAAGCGCATCGGGAGCTGTACAACGCGGCGTTACAGGAGCGCCGGGATGCGTGGTCGCACAGCAAGACCGGAATCAACTACGGCGGCCAGTCGGCGCAGCTGACCGAGATCCGTTCGGCACGGACGGACCAAGCGGTATGGTCGTTTTCCAGTCAGCAGGCCACGCTGCGTCGCCTGAATAAGGCGTTCGCGGGGTTCTTCCGCCGGGTCAAGCGCGGTGAGAAAGCGGGGTATCCGCGGTTTAGGAGTGCAGCCCGGTTCGATTCGGTGGAGTGGCCTAAAGATGGGGACGGCGCACGTTGGCTGCCTGAGCAGCGGCGGGTGTATCTGCAGGGCATCGGCCAGGTCAAGGTGCACCTGCACCGCCCGGTGGTGGGGCGGGTGAAGACGATCCAGATCAAGCGCGCCGGTCGGCGCTGGATGCTGGTGCTGTCGTGTGATGACGTCCCGATCAATCGGCTGCCGGCGACCGGCCGCCAGGTCGGCATCGATGTCGGCATCGTCAGTTTCGCCACCACCAGCGACGGGGCGCACATCGACAATCCCCGCTGGGGACGCGCCGCGGCGGACCGGCTGGCCGGCGCGCAGCAGCGGCTACAGCAAGCCAAGCGGCGATCGAAGAACCGGGACCGCAAGCGCGAGACCGTCGCTGCGCGGCATCGCAAGATCGCTAGCCAGCGCAAGGATTTTCACCACAAACAAGCCTGCCACCTCGTCGCACGCTACGACCTTCTGGTGGTGGAGGACCTACAGATCGTCAACATGCTGCGGCGGGCTAAACCCGTCGCTGATCCCGACAACCCGGGGCAGTTCCTCGCGAACGGGGCAGCCGCCAAACGAGGCCTTTCAAGAAGTATCAGTGACGCCGGCTGGGGCCGGTTCGTCTCGATTCTGCGCGCCAAAGCGGAAGAAGCTGGGCGCACCTGGATTGAGGTGGATCCCCGGCACACCTCCGACCGCTGCGAGGCATGTGGATACGCAGCACCGGAGAACCGCGTCACCCAAGCGGAATTCGTCTGCCAAGCGTGTCGTCATGGACCGACGCAGGCCGACGAACACGCCGCACGCAACCTCCTACGGGCTGGACTGGCCCTTCACGCGCAAGCCGCGTGAAAAGAAGCCGACGGCTTCCCAGCCGTCGGAGAAGTCACTACCGAACGTTCGATGAGTGGCGAACAGGTTCGAAATGACCGCTTCGGCCTGTCGTTGTGAGAGCTGTCAGCGGCAGAGGGCGTTGCCATCGGCGCCGAAGCCGAGGAGCAGCCTCCGGCGATCGCACTGTGCCGTCGGGTTTGGCCACCGCGGAGTGGTGAGATCGTGCGCATTCGGCATTGCCATAGGTTGTGGGTTTGTTCTATAACTTATGGAGTAAAGCGGAGGTGGATTCATGATCCTCAACGTCGACCTGGCCAGCGAGGTGCCGATCTACCAGCAGCTTCGAGACCGGATCGTGGAGGCGATCGCCGAGGGCGTGCTGACCGAGGGCAGCTCGTTACCGGCCACCAGGGCGCTCGCCGCGGACTTCGGGATCAACTTCCACACCGTGAACAAAGCCTACGACCTCCTGCGCCAGCAGGGCCTGATCCGGCTCAACCGCAAGACCGGCGCGGTGGTGATCTCGACGGTCGCGGACTCGCCGTTCCGCGCGGAATGGACCGCGAGGGCACGGACCGTGCTGGCCGAGGCCGTCGCCAAAGGATTACCGGCCGACGAGGTTCTCAGCACCTGTCGGTCCGTGCTCGATTCATTCGGTCTCACGCAGCCAGAGGACACGCCATGATCGTTGCCATAGCCCTGAGCTCCGGGTTGTCAGCACTGGTGCTCGTACTCGCCCTGGTGCTGCCCTCGATCAACAGTCCGACCGTGCCCTTCGGGGTCCGGGTACCGGCGCAGCGTGCCAACGACCCGACGGTGGTCAGGCAGACCCGCATCTACCGATGGCGGGTACTCGTCAGTGGGATCGTCGCGGCCGGGGTCTGCGTCGTCATCTACGGCGTGACCGGCGAAAGGTTGCTGCTGCCGTTGTCGGTGCTGGTGCTCGTCGGTATCTGGTACGGCTGCTTCTTCCTGGCCAACCACGAGATCCGGGCCGCCAAGGCCGCCGGGGGCTGGTACGAGGGCCTGCACCAAGGCATCGCGGTGGACACCGAACTGCGGACCGATCCACCGCGGTTTCCCTGGCTCTGGCTGGCACCCGCGCTGATCGTCACGGTCGCCACGGTGGTGATCGGCGTGATCAGCTACCCGTCGATGCCCGAGATGCTCGCGGTGCACTACGGCGCGAAGGGCGTACCCAACCGGTTGGCCGCCAAGTCGGTCGGCACCGCGTTCTCACTGGTGTTCGTGCAGATCGGCGTGACCACGCTGCTCGTGGGTATCGCGGCGGCCATCTTCCGCAGCAGCCGGCCCGACATCGACCCGGCGCGCCCGGTCGGCTCCGCGCGCTGGCACCGCCAGTACATGTCGCTGGGCGCCAAGGCGCTGCTCGGACTGGTCGCGATGATCGACGTGGGGATGCTGGGATCATCGCTGCTGATGTGGACCGGGACGGTCACTTCGTGGGCGCCGCTAGTGATTGTGCTCCCGATCCTGGCCGCCGTCGTGGTGGCCGTCGTGGTCCTGGCCAGGAACAACCGCGAGCGGGATGAGGGCGAGGAGGGGACCGGCCTGACCCACCGGGACGACGACAAGTACTGGCGGGGTGGCCTGTTCTACATCAACCGCGAAGACCACGCGCTGCTGGTTCCGCGCCGGTTCGGTCTGGGATGGACGCTCAACTTCGGCAATCCCAGGACAGCGATGCTGCTGGCCGGCGTGGTCGCGCTGATCGGCCTGCTGATCACCCTCCGTTTTGGCGGCTGACCCTACCGGTAGCATCACGAGGGCCACGCACGCCGGGCTTGGCCCCCTTGGACGGCGCGATTGCGTGGTCACCGACCACCACCGGGTCCACTCCGGACACACGACTAGGCCCCGACAAGGCTCGGGCCAGTCCTCCTCGCAATATTCCTTGGCCGGGTAACAACCCGGTGATCCGACATGGGACAGGACGCACGCATATCGGTATGAGCGCGTATTCCTCCCAGTAGGCGCGCTCGTCGCCGTGACCAGCGTCGCGGCTTCACTTCAGATGCCCGCGTCCGACGGACCCTTGACAGCCGGGCAGCGGGGGCGGATATTCATCATATGATGACTTCATCGAGTGATGAATTACTATCGAACGGTCGTGAAGCAGCCGTCGACATCAGCCACTTGCGGGTGATTCGCGGAAAACGCCCGGCGCTGCACGACTTCTCGGTTCGCATAGCCCGCGGCAGTATCACCGGCCTGCTCGGTCCGTCGGGCTGCGGAAAGACCACGCTGATGCGCTGCATTGTCGGCACCCAGCTCATCACATCGGGCACGGTCCGGGTGCTCGGTCTACCGGCCGGGTCAGCGCCTCTGCGCCGCCGCATCGGATACCTGCCGCAGGACCCGACGATCTACAACGACCTGCGGATCGTCGACAACGTCCGCTACTTTGCGTCGCTATACGGTTTTGACAGTCGCGCCGCTGACTCCGCGATCGATCGGGTGGGGCTGACCGATCACAGCACTGCCTATTGCGGCAATCTCTCCGGTGGTCAGCGCACCAGGGTGTCGCTGGCGTGCGCGCTGGTCTGCCAGCCCGAGTTGCTGGTTCTCGACGAACCGACGGTGGGGTTGGACCCGGTGCTGCGGGCAGATCTCTGGGAGCAGTTCGCCGACCTCGCCCGCGCCGGGACCACGCTGCTGGTCTCCAGCCACGTGATGGACGAAGCCGACCACTGCGGTGACCTGTTGCTGATGCGCGACGGCCACTTGGTGGCGCACACCACCCCGACCCAACTACGAGAGGACACCGGATGCACGTCACTGGAGGACGCGTTTCTGTCCATCATCAAGCGCAGCACCAAGCGCCGAGCGGGTTAGGACTGCAGGGGTCTCTGAAACCTTACGGCGCGACCACGTTACGGATCCTGCGGCAGCTGGCCGCCGATCACCGCAGCATCGCGATGATTTTGGCGGTGCCGGTTCTGGTTATCACGTTGATGTACTTCATGTTCCACAATGCGCCGCACCGCCCGGGCATGCCGTCGCCGTTCAACAACGCCTGCCTGATCCTGCTGGGCCTTTTCCCGCTTTTCGTGATGTTCATCATCACGGCGATAACCATGCAGCGCGAAAGGGCTTCGGGAACGTTGGAGCGCATCCTGACCACTCCGTTGCGCCGGCTCGATCTGCTGATCGCTTATGGCACAGCCTTTTCGATCGCCGCAGCGGTGCAAGCCACCTTGGCTTGCGTCGTGTCGTTTTGGCTTCTCGGCTTCGACACCGCCGGCAGTCCCCTCTGGGTGTTCCTGATCGCGATCGTCAACGCGGTGCTCGGTGTCGGCCTCGGATTGTTGTGTAGTGCGTTCGCGCGCACCGAGTTTCAAGCTGTGCAGTTCATTCCGCTGGTGATGGTGCCCCAGCTGCTGCTGGCCGGCATCATCGTCCCGCGCGCACTGATGCCGACCTGGCTGGAGTGGATCAGCAACGCGATGCCGGCCAGCTATGCCCTGGAGGCCCTGCAGCAGGTGGGCGCGCACACCGAGCTGACCGGCGTCGCGGTACGAGACATCATGGCCGTGTTGGGGTTTGCGATCGCGGCACTATGCCTGGCCGCCGCTACCCTTCGCCGACGGACGCCGTAGCGTGGCGACCACCGACACCGGGCGCAAACGACCCGGCCGACCGGCCGGGAATTCCGACACACGCGAACGGATTCTGAATAATGCCCGAGTATTGTTTGCCCGCAATGGAATTAGCAGTACCTCGATACGGGCGGTAGCCGCGGCAGCGGGCGTCGATTCGGCGTTGGTGCATCACTACTTCGGCACCAAGGAAAAGCTGTTCGCCGCAGCCGTCCACATCCCGATCGATCCGATGGACATCATCGGCCCGCTGCGCGAAGTGCCCGTCGAGGAACTCGGCCATAAAATTCCTGCAATGTTGTTACCGCTGTGGGACTCCGAGCTCGGTGCCGGCTTCATCGCCACGCTGCGGTCGATCCTGGCCGGATCGGAGGTCAGCCTGTTTCGTTCGTTCATCCAGGACGTGATTGCAGTCGAGGTAGGTTCACGTGTCGACAATCCTCCGGGAAGCGGCATCATCCGAATCCAGTTCGTGGCATCTCAATTGGTGGGCGTAGTGATGGCGCGCTACATCCTGGATTTGGAGCCGTTCAAAACGCTGCCGGCCGATCAGATCGTGCGGACCATCGCTCCGAACCTACAGCGTTACCTCACTGGGGATTTGCCGGAGTAGCACGCGCCATGAGCTGCGAGTGCTCGTCGTCGCCGACCTCGATCGCCTCGTCGACCAGCAGCACCGGGATGCCGTCTTCGATGCGGTAAGCACGCCGCATCCGCGGGTTGTACAGCAACTCCTCGCCGTCTTTACCGACCAGCACCAGCGGGCCTCGATCGGCCGGGCAGACCAGGATGCTCAGCAATGTCTCGTCAATCATGTCTGCCTCGATTGTCAGTGCGCACCGGACAGCTCCGTCCGTGCCGGGCCCGTCAACCGCCGGAACTGGTTGGCGTCGGCATCGAAGTACCAGGCATGCCGCCCCGCCTTGGGAATCCCCGCTGCCCGCAAGGGACTGCCTGTCGGACGGTATGTGGCGCTGAGCGTCATCTCCGCCACCACATGCACGATGTCGGGTCCCAACCCGAACGGCATGGCAGCCACCGCTTCAGTGAGATCCGCCGCCGTGATGGTCGCGCCCGGCCGCAACGTCAACGCTGTCACTCCGACTTGGTGACCATCCTTTGCCACGCTGTAGGTCACAGCGAGGTCGACCGCCGGAATGAGCCCGAGCGCATCGGTGATCGGCTCGCAGAACACGATGCCGCGTTCGGTGCGGACCGCCGAACCACGGCTGCCCACTAGCCAAAAGTCGCCGTCGGCGTCGCGGCGGAACAGGTATTCGGTAGAGATCCAGGTGTCGGCGGGAGCGAAGACGCCGCGTTTGACCGACGCGGTCGGATCGATCGGCCCGCGCGGCTCGGCGAGCAGCACACCGACTTCGTTCGCGTCCGGTACCCGGACCAACCCGCGCTCGGTTTCCAGGATCAGGTCATGCTCGGCGTCGTAGGCGCCCAGTTCGACGCGTCCGGCACCGGGCAACGGCCGGCCCTTGCTGCCGATCTTGGCGCCGGACACGTTGGCCAGCACCGCATGCCCGTCGGTGGTCGCAAAGAACTCGACGACATGCGCGGGCGCGAACACGTCGACGACGCGTTGCCACAACCCGGTCGGCATACCCGAGCCGATGAACAGCCGCACCGAGTGATTGCCGTGCATTGCGAAAGCCGGGTCATCGATGACATCGCGGAGCATGGCCCACGTGTAGGAAACGACGGTGACACCGTACTGGCGCACTTCGACGACAAATCGGTCCGCGCGCAGCCCGCGGGACAACGCGATGCGGGTGCCGCCGACCACCGCGCCGCCGAGGCTGACCAGCAGCCCGGACTCGTGGTGCAGCGGCGTCAGGCAGTAAACGGTGTCGTTACGGTCTAGGGCCGCGGTCGAGGCGGTGCCGAACGCCGACAGCGCCCAGCGGTAGTTGGTGATCTGCTTGGCGACGAGCTGTCCACCGCCGGTGCTAAACCCGATGAACGCCAGATCCCGCGCATACCCTGGGTTGGCTCGATACCAGGCCGGCAGCTCGACGGCGTCGGGATCGATCTGTTCCATGTCGATGACGCCGGCGTCATCAGGCAGATGCAGATCGCGGGACTCACCGCCACCCAGGACAAGGATCTGTCCGGGCAATTGCCGCGCAGTCTCGAGGTTGGTCGGGTCGGTGATGATCTCGGTCACTCCCCCGAGCCGGACCGCCGCGGCCAGGTCGACGTCGGGCTTCAACAGCACCGCGACGGCGCCCAACCGCGACAGCGCGGCGATGGCCACCAGCGCGCTTGGCCGGGTTTCCATCAGGACGCCGACGTGTTCGCCCTGGCGCACCCCGACCTCGATGAGGCCGCGCACCACGTTGTCGATGCGCCGGTTGACCGCCTCGTAGGTGTGCACGCGTCCGTCGAAGAGCAGGAATTCGCCGTCCGGCGCATCGTGGGCCTGCTCGCCGATGATCCGGCCGAGCGAAATCCGGGTGTGGTCGTTGATCTGGCCCAGTCGGGCCAAGCGGGGCAAGGTTCGGACGGTCTCGACGGCCAAAGTGCGCATGGACTTGTTCGCTGCGACGACGGCATCGGCCGCACCGCGGGCGATTGTCAACGCCACCTCCGATGCCTCGCCCAGTCCATGCATCAGCCGGGAACTGAGCGCGACACCGCGGTCGGTGTGCTCGGCCGGCTGATCAGCCATCGGGAAGATGTCGGTGGGCTTGTCTCCGTTCCCGGAAATCCACAGCACCCAATCGGCAACAGTTGGCCAAGTCTCGTGTGCCGCTTTGGATCCGACGACCAGCCCGAAGTGACCCGTGCGCAGGCTGTACTCGTAGACCTCGGCGTTGGCTGCTGCGCGCCGGATACCGCGCACCGCGGCCGGCTGACCGATGTCGTCAACCTCGCCGACGAAAGCCAATACCGGACAGGTGATATCGGTCAGCGTCACCAGCTGACCGTTGATGGCGAAACCGCCGGTCATCATCCGGTTGTGCGCGATGAACTGCTTCAGCAGCTCGGAGATCGCCGGGCCGGACCACGCGATCCAGCCTTCCGACTCCAGGAATCTGCGTTGGGCTTCTCTTGGCAGCAATGCCTCGCGATCGTGGAGTTGGCGCACGAAATCGATTCGTGCTTTGGCGGTCTTGAGCGGATCGAGCATCTGAAAGCCGGTGCGCGCCAACCAGCTTGGGATATCAAGTCGGTTGAAGACATGGTCGGCCATGAAATTGGCTATACCGGGGGCCAAGTTGGGCGGAAGCCCCATCGGGAGCGCTGCCAGGGTGTCTACCGGGGAGCCGAAGGTCACAATGCTGGCGATGCTTTTCGAGCGTCGGTATGCCGCGGCCTGGTAGCAGAACATCCCACCCTGCGAGTAGCCGGCCAAGTGCACATCCTGACCAGTGACCTCCGTCATCAGGTCGAGCGCCTCGCTCAGCGCGACGATGTGGTCGGCCAGATTCCGGCGCATGCCGCCCTCGACCTCGTCGGGTGAGCCGAAGTCGATGACCCAGGGATCCAGCCCGGCGGCGTGCAGGATGCCGACCGCGCCGTCCTCGCGGGTGACATCCCACATGTTCGCCGACATCATCATCGGGTGCACCAGCAGCACCGGCGGGCCGGCCTGCGGATGCCCCGGCCGGCTGTCCGGCGGGAAATACCGCCGAAGCTTGTACATCGGCACGCTCTCCACGACCTGGGACGGCGACGGAGAGTTACCGGTTTCCAGGCCCCCGAGCCGCAGGACTTCCAGGCCGTTCTGTGCTGTCGCCACCAGACGCTCGACCGGTCGCGTGACCGCTGAAAAATTCAGATCCATGCCGCCGCTCCCTACCAACTGAGACGTTCCTGTGCTGCATGTGGGCCTGACAGCGTGGTCATCATGGCACATCGCAGAGGGTGGGCCCGCAGCTTTGGTCACGGTGCCAGTGCGTTCGCCAGCCTAGTCCGGTGACGATGCGGGCCGGGACGGCCCGCTGCGGAGCCGGACATCGGGCCAGTCTGCCCGCCGGCTCGCCCGGATTGCCCACGTAAGGTCGGGGCGGTGGCACACCTGCTGGGCGCCGAGGCAGTGCACCTGGAGTACCCGACTCAGGTCGTCTTCGAGTCGATGACCGTCGGGGTCAGCGACGGCGACCGCATCGGCATCGTGGGACGAAACGGGGACGGCAAGTCCAGTTTGCTGGGTTTGCTCACCGGTCGGGTGCCTCCGGATGCCGGACGGGTGACGCAGCGCAGCGGCCTTCGGGTCGGCGCGCTGAGCCAGGCGGACATCCTGGATTCGGGCAGCACGGTGGGATGGACACTGGTCGGCGATCGGCCCGACCACGAGTGGGCCGGTGATCCGCGTATCCGCGACGTGGTCGGCGGACTGGTCGCCGACATCGCCTGGGACGCGACGATCGGCACTCTCAGCGGTGGCCAGCGGCGACGGGTTCAGCTGGCCGCGCTGCTGGTCGGCGACTGGGATGTCATCGCGCTGGACGAGCCGACCAACCACCTCGACATCGAAGGCATCACCTGGCTCGCCGATCACTTGCGCCAGCGCTGGGCCCGCAACACCGGCGGACTGCTGCTGGTGACCCACGACCGATGGTTCCTCGACGAGGTGGCGACCACGACGTGGGAGGTGCACGACGGAATCGTCGAACCATTCGAGGGCGGCTACGCCGCCTATGTCTTGCAGCGGGTCGAGCGGGACCGACTAGCCGTCGTCGCCGAGGCCAAGCGGCAGAACCTGATGCGCAAGGAGCTGGCCTGGCTTCGCCGCGGGCCGCCTGCGCGGACGTCGAAACCGAAATTCCGTATCGATGCGGCCAACCAGCTGATCGCCGATGTGCCGCCGCTGCGCAACACCGTCGAGTTGGCGAAGCTTGCCATCGCGCGGCTCGGTAAGGACGTCGTGGACCTGCTTGACGTGTCGGTCTCGTTCGACGGCCGCCCGGTGCTGCGCGATGTCGAATGGCGAATCGGCCCCGGTGAACGCAGCGGCATCGTCGGGGCCAACGGCGCCGGCAAGTCCACCCTGCTCGGACTGATCACCGGCGCGGTGCAACCTGACAGCGGAAAAGTCAAGCGCGGCAAGACTGTTCGCTTGGCAATCCTCGACCAGCGCGGTGATGAACTGGCGCCGCTGGCGGGCGACCGAGTCGCCGACGTGTTAGGCAGGCTGCGCAGTGGCTATCAAGTCGACGGACGTGACGTCACTCCGGCGCAGTTCTTGGAGCGGCTGGGGTTCGCCGGCGACCAGCTATCGGCGCGCGTCGGTGAGCTCTCCGGCGGCCAACGCCGCCGGCTGCAACTGATGCTCACACTGCTGGCCGAACCCAATGTGCTGCTGCTCGACGAACCCACCAACGACGTGGACACCGAGATGCTGGCCGCCACCGAAGACCTGCTCGACTCGTGGCCGGGCACATTGATCGTCGTCTCCCACGACCGCTACCTGCTGGAGCGCGTCACCGATCAGCAGTACG
Organism: uncultured Actinomycetota bacterium; assembly: GCA_963720085.1. GTDB lineage: Bacteria > Actinomycetota > Actinomycetes > Mycobacteriales > Mycobacteriaceae > Mycobacterium. The sequence goes on along the minus strand of CAVRER010000071.1, from coordinate 203,784 downwards.
CGATTCTGGATGGCCGACTGCGACATCTGCCCGGTGGCGTCGACGAATACCTGAGGCTCGCCGCGCAGGCGGCCGCACATCGCGCCGCAGAGCCGGCCACCAGCACCGCTGAGCCGCAGGCAATGTCGGGAGCCGAGTTGCGCGCCACCGAAAAGGAGATCGCGGCAATCGACCGCCGGCTGGCGCGGCTGGCCGACCAGATCGCGGCCAAGCACCAGGAACTCGCCGAGCATGACCAATCCGACCACGTCGGCATTACCCGGCTCACCCAGGAGTTGCGCGACCTCGAAGACAACGTCGCCGGACTGGAGAACCGTTGGCTGGAACTTTCAGAAGTCGTCGAGTAGTCCTGCGGCGACCTGCTTGACCTCAACAGTCAAGCCCGGCCAGGGCCGCAGGGCGGCGAAGTTGCGTGCTCTGATGCGCGCGGACGGCAGGCGCAGCCTGGTCCTGGCGACCAGCCGGGCCAACATCACTGTCATCTCGGTGGTGGCCATTGCCGATCCCACACACCGATGCAGGCCTGCGCTGAACGGGATGAACTCATGAGGCGCTGGCCGTCGATAGTGCGGCGAGTCCGGATCCCACCGCTCAGGACGAAACTCTTCCGGTTCGGGCCACACATCGTTGATTCGGTGGGTGACGTACGGGCTGAAAATCAGCAGTCGCCCGGCCCGAATCCGGTGCCCGTCAAACTGCAAGTCACGTTTGACCTTGCGGGCGGAGATCACTCCCGGGGTCGAGAGCCGCAGCGTCTCCTGGACTACTCCATTGAGGTAAGTCAACGCCGCAAGAGTCTGCGCGGTCGGTGGCCCAGAGCCGAAGACCCGGCCAACCTCGGCCGCGGCGTTGTCCCAGGCGCCCGGAACATTCAGCAGTGCGTAGATCGCCCACGCCAGTGCGCCGCTGGTGGTTTCGTAACCGGCCGCGATCAGCGAAACGACGAGATCGCGAATCTCGTTGTGGGTCAATGCCTGCCCGTCATCGGGGCGGCTGGTGATCAGCGTGGTCAGCAAGTGGTCATCGGGCCTGGGGTGAATACGTGCGTCAGCGACCTGGCTATCGACGAAATCGTCGATACAAGCCCGTGCCGCCGCCGCCCGCCGCCACCCGGGTGAACCGATCCACTGCTGGATGCGCATCAGCTGCGGTGGCCGATGTGTGAGCGCAAGCAGCGGTTGAAGTTGCTCACCGAGAAAGTCGGCATGTTCGGCGATACGGGCGCCGAAAAGGCATTCAGCGATGCTCCGCCGGACCGCTGACCGTAATGAGTCATATATGTCGATGCGCTGCCCCGGCTGCCACCCATCGATGACCGCGTCAGCGTTGGCGGCGATGATCGGCACGTAGTCGCCGACCTGTCGGTGGTGAAGGGCCGGCGCGACGACACTGCGCCGGCGACGGTGGTCGGCGCCGTCACTAACCACCAATGCCGTCGGACCATCGACCGGGACCAGAACCTGAAATGCTTCCCGCCAGCTGAACGCATCGGCATTGGCGAAGACAAACTTGTTCGCCTCCGGTCCAAGCAGGAATGTGTAGCCCAGTCCCGCGATCCCGGCGTTGATCACCGGGCCGCGGCGCCGATACAACGCCAGCAATGCATCGCCCGGCGGGTACCGGACCGACCAGCGTTTTCGGTCCCGCATGCGGGCCTCCTACCGGCTCAGCTGCTGCCGAAGTCGTTCGGCGGCAGCACGAACCACGTCGAGCTGCGCGGCGACCCGCATCGGCGCGGTGCCGCCGCGCGCGTCTCGTGACGACACCGAACCCTCGATGGTGAGTACTTCACGGACCTCGGGAGTCAAGTCGCTGCTGATGGCAACCAGTTCGTCGTCGGTTAGCTGCTCCAGCCCGACCCCGCGCTGCTCGGCCACCCGCACGGCCGCCCCCGCCGACTCATGGGCGTCGCGGAACGGGACACCTTGGCGCACCAGCCATTCGGCGATATCTGTGGCCAGGGTGTAGCCGGCCGGGGCCAGCGCTGCCATCCGCTCGGTGTCGAACGTCAGGCTGCTCACCAGTCCGGCCATCGCGGGCAGCAGCAGCTCCAATTGCGCCACCGAGTCGAACACCGGCTCTTTGTCTTCCTGCAGGTCCCGGTTGTACGCCAGCGGCTGAGCCTTCAGCGTCGCGAGCAGCCCGGCGAGGTTTCCGATCAACCGTCCCGATTTACCGCGTGCCAGCTCGGCGATGTCGGGGTTCTTCTTCTGCGGCATGATCGAGCTGCCGGTCGACCACGAGTCGTGCAAGGTGACGTAACCGAATTCGGTTGAGCTCCAGATGATGATGTCCTCGGCAAGCCGTGACAGGTCGACGCCGGTCATCGCGAAAACAAACGCCGCCTCGGCCGCGAAATCCCTTGCGGCAGTGGCGTCGACGGAGTTCTCGGCTGCAGTTGCGAATCCGAGCTGTGCGGCGATCGCGTCCGGGTCAAGCCCCAACGACGACCCGGCCAGTGCTCCGGAACCGTAGGGTGACACCGCGGTGCGTTCGTCGAGGTCGACGATCCGGTCGACGTCGCGCAGCAGCGGGTGGGCGTGTGCGAGTAGATGGTGTGCCAGCAGGATCGGTTGCGCGGACTGCAGGTGTGTCTTGCCAGGCATGATTGCGCTTGGGTGGGCGGCGGCCTGGGCGGCCAGTGCGCCGACGAGGTCGAGCGCACCGGCGGCCACTCGGCGGATTGCGTCGCGTAGCCACATCCGAAACAGGGTGGCCACCTGATCGTTTCGTGAACGGCCGGCCCGCAGCCGACCGCCCAGGTCGCGCCCGACTCGGTCGATCAACCCGCGTTCCAGCGCGGCGTGCACGTCCTCGTCAATGGGCAGCGGGACAAAGCTGCCGTCGGCAACATCCTCGGCAAGGCTATCCAGCCCGGCCAGCAGCCCATCGCGCTGCTCTTCGGTGAGCAACCCGGCCTGGAACAGCACCACAGTGTGCGCCCTGGACGCGGTGATGTCGTAGGGCGCCAGCACCCAATCGAAGTGGGTGGACTTGCTCAACGCCGTCAGCGCATCGGACGGACCGTCGGCGAACCTCCCACCCCACAGCGATCCTTCGTTGGTGGTCATGTTTGATCGGTGGCCACGTCACGGCGCGCGGCGATTTTCGACGACAGGCCGTGCACATACACGAAGCCCTTGGCGGCGGACTGGTCGAAGCTGTCCCCCTCGTCGTAGGTCGCCAGATTGAAGTCGTAGAGCGACTCGGCGCTGCGCCGGCCATTGACAGCTATGTGGCCGCCGTGCAACACCATCCGGATTTCGCCGGACACATGTTCCTGGGTCTTGGCGACGAAGGCTTCCAACGCCGTCTTCAACGGTGAGTACCACAATCCGTCGTAAACCAGTTCCGCCCAACGTTGGTCGGTGTGACGCTTGAACCGTGCCAGCTCGCGCTCGAGCGTGACGTGCTCGAGTTCGGTGTGCGCGGTGATCAGCACCATCGCCCCCGGCGCCTCGTAGATTTCGCGGCTCTTGATGCCGACCAGCCGGTCTTCCACCACGTCTAGGCGGCCGACTCCTTGCGCGCCGCCACGGCCGTTGAGTTGCTCGATCGCCTGCAGCACCGACACCGAGCTGCCATCGATCGACACCGGTACGCCACGCTCGAATCCGATGATCACCTCATCGGGGGTGTTCCAGTTGACGGTGGGATCTTCGGTGTAGGCGTAGATGTCCTTGGTCGGCGCATTCCAGAGGTGTTCCAGGAAGCCCGTTTCCACCGCTCGGCCCCACACGTTCTGGTCGATGGAGAACGGTGAGCGTTTGGTGACGTTGATCGGGATGGCGTTCTCTTCGGCGAAAGCGATGGCCTTTTCCCGGGTCCACGCATAGTCACGGACTGGCGCGAGCACCTCCAGATCTGGTGCCAGCGAGGCGAATCCGACTTCAAATCGGACCTGGTCGTTGCCTTTACCGGTGCAGCCGTGCGCGACGATGCTTCCGCCGTGCTCGCGGGCCGCCGCGACCAGATGTTTGGCAATGAGCGGCCGGCTGATCGCCGACACCAGCGGATAGCGATCCATGTAGAGACCGTTGGACAAGATGGTGGGCAGACAGTAGCCATCGGCGAACTCGTCGCGGGCGTCGACGACAACCGCTTCGACGGCGCCGCAATCCAGCGCCCGCTGGCGCACCACCTCCATGTCCTCACCGCCCTGGCCCAGATCGATCGCGACGGCGACAACCTCCCGGCCGGTCTCCTTGCCGATCCAGCTGATCGCCACCGAGGTGTCCAAACCGCCGGAATACGCCAAGATGACGCGCTCGGACATGAACTGATCTCCTTGTTCGCAGGTTATTTGAGGTCTTGGATCACGGTTGCGAGCTCGGCGCCGGTCATCGGCTCGCGGGCCGCCACGAAAATGGTGTCGTCTCCGGCGATGGTTCCGACGACGTACGGTAACGCTGCCCGGTCGATGGCGCTGGCCAGGTAGTCGGCGGCGCCGGGTGGGGTGCGCAGCACGGCCAGATTTCCGCTGGCATCGGTGGAGACCAACAATTCGCTCAGCAGCCGCGACAGGCGGCCCGTGCCGCCGGATACCCCACGCAGCGGGCTGCCGTCCTCGGGCACCACGTACATGCCCACCCCGCCGTCGGCGCCCCGCAGCTTCACCGCGCCGAGTTCCTCCAGATCCCGCGACAGGGTGGCTTGGGTGACCCCGATACCGTCAGCGGCCAGCAGCGCGGCCAGCTCGCTCTGGCTGCGCACCTCAGCCGACGACAGGGTTGCGACGATGCGGGCCTGCCGGGCAGCACGGGTGACTTCCGGTGTGGTCTTCGAGCCGCTGCGTGTCATTTCGACCGCTCCAAAAGCCACACCAACAGCGCCTTTTGCGCATGCAGCCGGTTTTCGGCCTCGTCCCACACCGCGCTGTGCGGCCCGTCGATCACGTCGTCAGTGATCTCGTGCCCTCGGTGCGCCGGAAGACAGTGCAGCACAATAGCTTCCGAGTTAGCCAGGGAAAGCAGCCCGGCGTTGAGCTGGAATGGACGGAACGGCCGAACCCGGTCGAGCCCGTCGTCCTCCTGGCCCATCGAGGTCCAGGTGTCGGTAACCAGCACGTCGGCGCCCGACGCTGCGGCGGCCGGGTCTGCGGTGACCGTCACCGACGCGCCGGTATCCACGGCGCGTCGCTCGGCGGCACCGACCACCGATGGATCGGGGGCAAACCCGTCAGGAGCGGCGATCGTCACGTGCATGCCGGCGGTGACACCACCGAGCATCAACGAGTGCGCCATGTTATTGGCGCCGTCGCCGAAGTACGACATCCTCAAGTCCCGCAGCGATCCAATGCGTTCGGCGACGGTTTGCAGATCGGCGAGCACCTGACAGGGGTGGAACCGATCAGAGAGCGCATTGACAATCGGCACCGTCGCGGTTTCGGCCATCGCGGCCAAACGGGCTTGCCCGTAGGTGCGCCAGACGATGGCATCAACGTAGCGGGACAACACTTTCGCGGTGTCCTGCAGGGTCTCCTCGCGGCCCAGCTGGGTGCTGCGGCCGTCGACCACCACGGCATGCCCGCCGAGCTGGGCAATACCCACCTCGAAGGAAAACCGGGTACGGGTGGAGTTCTTGTCGAAGATCACCGCGACGCCGCGTGGACCCTCCAGCGGGCGCTGGCTGAACGGATCCTTTTTCAGTTCGACGGCCAGCGCGAGCACTTCGGCCTGTTCATCGGGTGACAGGTCGTCGTCGCGCAGGAAGTGTCGTGTCATCACCCCCCCTTTCCGCCTCCGGCCGCTACTTCCAGGATGCCCGGCAGCGCGGTGACGAAGGCGCCGATCTGGTGTTCGGTGATGATCAACGGCGGCGCCAACCGAATCACGTTGGGCGCGGCGGCGTTAACCAGGAAACCGGCAGCGCGAGAGGCTATCTCGGCGTCTTTCGCGGCCGGCGCACTGAGCACCACCCCGCACAGCAGGCCGCGGCCACGGACATGGTCGATCAGCGGGTGACCGAGCGATTCGATGCCCTGGCGCAACGTTTTTCCGAGCACTTCGGCGCGTCGCACCAGATCTTCGCTGGCCAGTACCCGCAGCACCGCCAGCGCCGCCGCCGCGCAGACTGGATTACCGCCGAAGGTGCTGCCATGCAGACCGGGTGAGAGCAGCTGTGCGGCCGGTCCGACCGCCAGGCACGCCCCGATCGGCAGCCCACCGCCGAGGCCTTTGGCCAACGTCACCACGTCGGGAGTGATGCCGTCATGCTGGTGGGCGAAAAACGTACCGGTGCGGCCCATTCCGGTCTGCACCTCGTCCAGAACCAGCAGGGCGCCATGCTTGGCGGTGACGTCGCGGGCGGCCGCGAGGTAGCCATCGGGCGGGACAACGACACCGCTCTCCCCCATGATCGGCTCCAGGAACACCGCGGCGGTGTCGTCGCCGACCGCAGCGACCAGGGCATCGGCGTCGCCATATGGCACGTGCGTGACGTCACCGGGCAGCGGTGCAAACGGCGCCTGCTTGGCCGGTTGACCGGTCAGGGCGAGCGATCCCATCGTCCGGCCATGGAAAGCTTCTTGAGCTGCAACCAGTTTCGTCCGCCCGGTGAGGCGGGACAGTTTGAACGCCAACTCGTTGGCCTCGGTGCCGGAGTTGCAGAAGAACACCCGCGTCTCGGCGTCGCAGCCGAGCAAGCCGACCAGCGCTTCGGCCAACGCGATGCCGGGTTCGGCGGCATACAGATTAGACGTGTGCCCCAGCGTTGACATTTGTTGCGTGACAGCGTCGATGACGGCAGGGTGACGATGTCCGAGCACGTTGACGGCGATGCCGCCGAGCAGATCCAGGTAGGACTTCCCGTCCACATCGGTGACCACCGCACCGTCGCCGCTGGCCAATGCGACCGGCGGGACGCCGTAGTTGTTCATCATCACCGCGGACCACCGCTGCTGCATCGTCGCGGTCTTTGTTGCCCCCCTTTTTTCAACGTCGCTCATGCCCCTACCACCTTCGTGCCGGTGCCTTCGTCAGTGAACAATTCGACAAGCACGCAGTGCTCGACGCGGCCGTCGATAATGTGGGCGCTGGGCACGCCGCCGCCGACAGCGCGCAGGCATGCCTCGATCTTGGGGATCATCCCGGTCTCCAGTGTGGGCAGCAGCTGCGCCAATGTGGCGGTGTCGATTTCGGTGACCAATGAATCGCGGTCGGGCCAACGGGTGTACAGGCCTTCAATGTCGGTAAGCATCAGCAGCTTTTCGGCGCCCAGCGCTTCGGCCAGCGCCGCCGCTGCCGTGTCCGCGTTGATGTTGTGCACGACGCCGTCGCTGTCTGGCGCCAGCGTCGAGACCACCGGGATGCGTTGCGCTGCAATAAGGTCGAGGACTGCGGCGGTGTTGACATGGTCGATATTTCCCACCAGCCCGATGTCAGTGGGCACGCCGTCGACGGTGACGCTGCGCCGCACCGCCGTGAAGAGGTGCGCGTCCTCGCCCGTGATGCCGACCGCGTAAGGTCCATGCGCGTTGATCAGGTTGACCAACTCGCGGCCCACCTGACCGAACAACACCATCCGCGCCACGTCGAGCACTTCCGGTGTGGTGACCCGGAAGCCGCCCTTGAAATCGCCGGGGATCCCGAGCCGCTGCAACATGGCGCTTATCTGTGGGCCGCCGCCGTGCACGACGACCGGGTGGATTCCGCAGTTCCGCAAGAACGCCATGTCGGCGGCGAACGCGCACCGCAGCGTGTCGTCGGTCATCGCGTTGCCGCCGTATTTGATCACGACGATCTTGCCGTGCAATTGCTTGAGCCAGGGCAACGCCTTGGCCAGCACCTGGGCCTTCGCTTGGATTGAGACTACGCCGGCGGTCATGATCGCCGCCGACGATGCAGTGGGGGTACCGCCCGCTTGCGGGGGACGAAGCGATGAGGAGAAGGCCGCGTATTCATGAGGAGTAGGCCGAGTTCTCTTCGACATAGCCGTGCGACAGGTCGGTGGTGCGGATGGATGCATGGCCGTTGCCCATTTTGAGGTCGACGAGGACGTCGATGTCCGCACCTGACAGGTCCACCTGGCGGGCGCCCGCGGCCCCGACACCGTCGATGCACACCGGAGATCCGTTGAACGACACGGTGATCCGGTCCGGGTCGAGACTGATCGGCGCCATGCCGACCGCCGCCAGCACCCGGCCCCAGTTCGGATCGGAGCCGAACAGCGCGGTCTTGACCAGGCTGTCGCGGGCAACCACCCGGGCGGCAACAAGCGCGTCGTCCTCGGTGGCGGCGCCGGTGACGGCCACGGTGACCCGTTTGGTGACACCTTCGGCGTCGGTCTGCAGCTGCGCGCACAGGTCATCACAGACGCGCAGCACGGCGTCATCGAGATCGGTTTGGGAAGGCGCGATCTCGCTTGCGCCGGAGGCCAGTAGCAGCACGGTGTCGTTGGTCGAGCAACTGCCGTCGACGTCGAGGCGGTCGAACGTGCGCGCGGTGGCCCGGCGTAGCGCGTCCTCGAGCGCACCGGCCTGCGCGACGGCATCGGTGGTGAGCACGCAAAGCATGGTCGCCAGCGAAGGCGCCAGCATCCCGGCGCCCTTGGCCATCCCGCCGATCGTCCACTTATCCGGATGGTGCAGCGCAACCTGTTTGGGCACGGTGTCGGTGGTCATGATGGCCCGTGCGGCTTCTTCCCCACCGGTCAGTCCCCCGGCCATCTCGTGCACGACGTGACCGACCCCGGCGAGCACCTTGTCCATCGGCAGCCGGTCACCGATCAATCCGGTGGAGCACACCGCGACTTCGATCGCGCCGGTTTCGGTACCCCAGTCCGACAACGCGGCGGCAACCGCTTCGGCGGTGGCGTGAGTGTCGGCAAAGCCGTCCGGGCCCGTGCAGGCGTTGGCGCCGCCCGAGTTCAGAATCACCGCCCGCAGCCGGCCGGTGGTCAGCACCTGCTGCGTCCACAGCACGGGTGCCGCTTTGACCTGATTGCGGGTGAATACTCCGGCGGCCGCGTAGTCCGGGCCCTCGTTGAACACCAGGGCGAGGTCGAGTGCGCCCGACGCCTTGATCCCGGCGGCGATCCCGGTGGCGCGGAAACCAGCCGGGGCCGTCACCCCCTGAGCGCGCACCAGACGCGCGGCGTCCGTTCGAGTCACGGCGCCACCCCGACCACCGAAAGGCCCTCGGTTTCCGGCCAACCGAGCGCCAGGTTCATCGACTGCACGGCGGCGCCGCCGGTGCCCTTGACCAGATTGTCGATCGCCGCAATGGCGATGAACGTTGCGGCGTCCTCGTCGACCGCCACCGCGATGTGCGCGGCGTTGCTGCCGATCACCGCACCGGTGCGCGGCAGCTGCCCTTCGGGTAACAGATGAACGAAAGGCTCAGCATGGTAAGCCTTTTCGTAGGCTGCGCGCAGCTGCGACAGCGGTGCCTGGGTGCGTGCAGTGCAGGTCGCCAGGATGCCGCGCGAGGTCGGGATGAGCACCGGTGTAAACGACACGGTGACGTCCCGGCCGGTGACGTGCTTCAGCCCTTGGACGATTTCGGGAGTGTGCCGGTGCGTGCCGGCGATGTTGTAAGCCCGCGCCGAACCGATGACCTCCGAACCGAGCAGGTCGGTCTTCGCGGCGCGGCCGGCGCCAGAGGTGCCGCTGACCGCGACGACGGTGATGGCGGGATCGATGAGGTCGGCGGCCACCGCGGGGAAAAGCGCCAACAGCGCGGCGGTCGGATAGCAGCCCGGTACCGCGATGCGTCGGGCATCGCGCAGCGACTCTCGCCCGCCGGGCAGCTCCGGTAGCCCGTACGGCCAGCTGCCGGCGTGCTGGGAGCCGTAAAAGCGCTCCCATGCGCTCGCATCGGCCAGACGGAAATCCGCACCACAGTCCACCACCAGCGTCTGGGGGCTGAGCTGTTGCGCCAACGTGGCCGAGTGGCCGTGTGGAAGCGCGAGGAAAACCACATCGTGGCCATCCAATACGTCGACTTCGGTGGGCTCGAGCACCCGCTGAGCCAGCGGTAACAGGTGCGGATGGTGGTCAGCCAGGGTGCTGCCTGCGCTGGCGGCGGCGGTCACCGCGCCGATCGTCAGCCGCCCGTCGTAGTAAGCCGGGTGCCCGAGCAGCAGCCGCAGGATCTCGCCGCCCGCGTAGCCGCTGGCGCCGGCGACCGCCACGCGTATCCCCTGGGTCATGCTGCCAATCCTTGCATGACTATGCATAGCCTTGCAAATTCATTCTTTGGCGAAGGATTCAGCCGCGCAACACCGCGCCAACCCGCTCGGCGGCACAGCGCACCGCCGCGTCCCGGGCCGCGCTGGCCTCGTCTTCGGTCAGCGTGCGATCGGCCGCGCGGAACCGCAGCGCGAACGTCAGCGACTTGCGATCCTCCCTGACCTGCGGGCCGGTGTAGACGTCGAATAGCAAGACATCCTCCAAGAGCTCCCCGGCACCGTCGCGGACCGCGTCTTCGACCGTCTGCGCGGCGACATCCGCGTCCACAACAAGGCTGACATCTTGGAACACGGCAGGAAACGGCGAAACCCGCGGCGCCGGCAACGCCTCGACAATGGGCATGGCGTCGAGGTTCAGTTCGACCGCGCAGGTGCCCTTGGGCAGACCGGAGCGCTCGATTACCGCAGGGTGCAGCTGCCCCGCATGGCCGATGACGTGCTCGTCGTGGCCCCGCACCACGAGCGCTTCGGCACAGCGACCCGGATGCCATGGCAGATATTGGGCGGCCCGCAGCACCACCTCAATTCCGCTGGCACGCGCAATGATCCGGACCGCTTCGAACGCATCGGCCGCTTCCACGCGCCTGCCGTCGCCCCAGGGTCCGCGCGGTTCCCTCAGCCCGGTCAACACCGCGGCGACATGCTGGGGTTGGCGCGGCAGCGACGCGTCGAGCAGGGCGATTTCCTCGTCGGTGGGACTTCGGTCCACTGGGATGAGCCCGACGGTCTTGGTCTGCTCGGTCGGCTGCACCACCTGCGCGATGGCGTACAACGCGACGTCGACGATGCCGCGGGACACGTTGCGCGCCAACGCCTCCAAGAGTCCGGGCAGCAGGGTGCTGGCCAAATGCGGCCGGTCGGCCTCCAGCGGGTTGAGCACCTGGGTGGTGTGCCGCCGTTGGTCGTCGCCGGGCAGGCCCCAGGCGTCGAAAACGCCGGCCGGGAGAAACGGCGTCGGCAAAACCTCCACATAGCCCGACAGCGCCAGCGACTTGCCAATCGCGCGACGGCGCCGTTGGTTGGCCGACAGCCCGCGCCCGGCCGGTGCCGACGGCAGCACCGACGGGACGAGCTCCAGCCCCTCCAGCCGCAGCACCTCCTCGACCAGGTCGGCCGGCTGCAGCAGGTCAGGCCGCCAGCTCGGCGGTATCACGGTCAGGGTTTCGCCGTCACCGCTCACCGCGGCGCCGATCTGCGTGAGCCGCCTGGCTGTCGTGCCCGGCCGATAGCGCACCCCGGCCGTGCGGTCCGGCAGGTCGGCCGCAATCGGGATCGGCGACCCAGCCCAATCGGCGAACGAGTCGCCGACTGGCGGATCGCCGCGCCAGTCGGTCAGCTTTTCCGACACCTCGCCGCCGGCGAGCTCGGCAAGCAACGTGGCGCAGCGGTCCAGCACCGCCACCGAGATGGCCGGGTCCACCTCACGCTCGTAGCGACGGGCGGCCTCGCTGGGCAGATGCAGTCGCCGTGCGGTGCGGGACACCGCCGCCGGATCCCACACCGCGGCCTCCAGCAGGACGTCGGTGGAGTCGTCGCGCATCTCGGTGCTGCCCGACCCCATCACTCCACCGATCGCCGCGGTCGCGACGTCATCGACGATCAGGACGTCGGCCGGGTTGAGCCGGCGCTCGATGTCGTCGAGGGTGACCACGGTTTCGCCGGAACGGGCGAACCGCACCGCGAAGCCGCCGGTGATCCGTTTGAGATCGTGCGCGTGCATCGGGTGGCCCAACTCCAGCATCACGTAATTCGTCACGTCGACGGCCGGCGAGATCGCCCGGATACCCGAGAGCAACAGCCGGCGCTGCAGCCACCACGGCGACACCGCGGTCGGATCGATCCCGGTCACCGGGCGCAGCGCGAACCGGCGCACGCCGGTCTCCGGCTGCACTGTCAACGGCCAGGCGTCCGCCTCGCGGGGCAGCGGGGGTACTACATCGCTGGAGGCCGGGTCGATGAAGTCGAGGTCGTAGGCGCAGGCGATCTCTCGGGCCAAGCCGCGAACCGACATGCAGTAACCCCGATCCGGGGTGATGGCCAGGTGAAAGACCACGTCGTCCAAGCCCAACAATTCGACACCGCCCGCGCCGGGTTCAGCGGTTCCGGGCGGCAGCACCAGGATGCCGGAATGGTCTGTGGCCAAACCAAGTTCGGCCGCGGAGCAAATCATGCCGTCGGAGTTGCGACCATAGGTCTTTCGCTGGGTGATCGTGAAGCCACCGGCCAGCGTGGTTCCGGGCAGCGCCAGCACCACAAGATCGCCGGTGACAAAGTTGGTTGCACCGCAGACGATTTCGCGCGGCTTGTCTTCACCGACGTCGACTTTGCAGGCGCGAATTGGCTTTTTGAACTCGGTGAGTTCTTCGATGTCGGTTACCCGTCCAACGGTTAGCGGTCCGCTGACCGGGCCGAGTGTGATCACCTCTTCGACTTCGTGCCCGATGCGCAGCAGCGTCTGTTCGAGCTCCTCGGGCGGCACATCCCAGCCCGGGGCACCGACTGAGACGACATCGCGTAACCAGCTGTAGGGGACGCGCATCAGGCATCCACCCCGAACGGCAGCGAGAACCGGACGTCGCCCTCGACCATGTCACGCATGTCGGGGATGCCGTTGCGGAACTGCAGGGTGCGTTCCAGCCCCATCCCGAATGCAAAGCCGGAATACACTTGCGCGTCAATACCAACGGCGCGCAACACATTCGGGTTCACCATTCCACAACCGCCCCACTCCACCCAGCCGGCGCCACCCCTCTTGTTCTCGAACCACACGTCGACTTCCGCGGACGGCTCGGTGAACGGGAAGAAGTGCGGACGAATCCTGGTGCGCGCCTGCGGCCCGAACTCGGCCCGGGCGAACGCGTCGAGCGTTCCGCGCAGGTGGGCCATCGACAGACCGCGATCCACCGCCAGCCCCTCCACCTGATGGAAGACCGGGGTATGGGTGGCGTCCAGTTCGTCGGTGCGGAATGTGCGGCCGATTGAGACGATATAGACCGGGAGCTCACGCTCGAGCAGAGTGCGCACCTGCACCGGCGACGTGTGGGTGCGCAGCAACTGTCGGGAGCCGTCCGGAGCGACATAGAAGGTGTCCTGCTCGCTGCGCGCCGGGTGATCGGCGGGGAAGTTCAAGGCATCGAAGTTGAACTGCTCGGTCTCGACTTCCGGCCCCTCGGCAAGCTCCCACCCCATCGCTATGAAGGTGTCGGCAACGTGCTCGGCCAGAATCGTGATCGGATGCCGCGCGCCCGTCGGCTGGCGGGTCGACGGCAAGGTCACGTCGATGCGCTCGGCGATCAAGACGGCGGCATCCCGCTCAGCGCGCAACGCCGCCAGCCGTTCGTCGTAACTGCGTTGAACATCGCCGCGGGAGCTGTTCACAAGACGACCGGCGTCCGCACGATCCGCCTTGGGCAAGGAGGCCAACGCCTGGCGTGCCAGCGCCAGCGGCGAGCGATCACCAAGGTGCTCGGTCTTGGCACGTGCCAGTGCGTCGAGGTCGGCCGCGGTTGCGAAGGCTTGCCGGGCTGCGTCGACCGCTGCGGTCAACGCCTCCGGCGACAGGTGGACGGGTTCGTCACCCACGCGGCGACACTCTCCTTGCTGTGCTTCTGGGGGTTCGCGGCACGGCGTGACGCGCAAGTGCCGATCATATGTGTTGACGGCAGTGACGATCGGTAGCCGTCAGCCTCTTTCGCCGTCCGGCGGTGCGCGTGTGTCGCCGTCGCAACCGCCAGGGCATGAGGGTCGTCGTGTGGTGGTGGGCCATACCCGAGGTGCATGGGCCTGGCCTGGTTCAAGCTGGACATCGGCCGTGTTCCAGTCAGGCCGACACGCCGTGGGATGACAAGCCGAGGTTTTAGTGGCCGATAACTCGTCCCTTTAGCTCGGTGAATTCCTCGTCGGTCAGGACTTTAGAGTCGTGCAGTTCGGCGAGCTTCTCCAACTCGGCAGCGATACTCGTTATTGGACCGCTCTGCGCCCGCTGGGGTGGCCCCACACGTTGCGGGCTAACAGCCTCTACGCACTGCTGGCGGCCGAGGCCACCGGCGCCGCCCATGGCACGCCCGGCCATACCCGCCAGGGCCATCTCGCTGAACAGGGTTCCCGAGGTGCCTGTGGACACCGCCGGGGCGACGCCGGCGCCGGTGATCGACAACGCTCTGGCGACAGTACGGATCTCCGGGGCGGCGGTGGCCCAGCCGGGCGGCACGGACAGTCCGCCGACCACAGTTCCCTGACCCACACCCGCGGTCACCGCCGACCCGCCCAGGCCCGCCGGACCAGCCGACACCGGCGCGCCAGCGCCCGAGCCGATCTCGCCCGCTATCGCGGAGGGCGCCGCACCCGTGAACGCGGCGCCCACGCCCGCCGTATGAGCAGCATGCGATGCCCCTATGCCCAGGTTGACGGTCGCCAGGCTCGCGGTATACGGCACGACTAGGTTGCCCAAGCTCAGATACGACTGCAGGGACGTGAAGCCGAGGTCGTCCAGGATTCCCGAGAGCCCCGACGTGGACTGCAACGGCTGTGCGAGCCCCTGCAGCGTAGCGGGGACGGCAGAAAGCAGCTGCGGACCCATCGACGCGATGGTCTGAGCGCCGGTGCCGGCGGAGGTGCCGGTGGTTTGGGCGACGGCGGCGGTTTGGCCCGCCAGCCCGGCCGGGTTGGTGGTGTTCGGCGCCCGGGTAAACGGCGTCAACGTCGACGCGGCAGCGGACTGGCCGGCGTAGCCATACATCGCGGCAGCGTCCTGTGCCCACATTTCCATGTAGTGCGCCTCGGTCGCCGCTATCGCCGCGGTGTTCTGCCCCAACACGTTGGTCGCGATTAGTGACATCAGCAGACTCCGGTTGGCGGCGATCACCGGCGGCGCCACCGTCATCGCGAATGCTGCTTCATACGCACCGGCCGCGATCTTGGGTTGCGCAGCAGACTGCGCTGCCTGCGTTGCGGTCGTTCTCATCCAGGTCGCGTAGGGCATGGCTGCCGCCGCCATCGACACCGACGACGGCCCCAGCCACGGTCCGCTGGTCAGCCCGGAGATTGCGGACTGGTAGGTCGCTGCGGTGGACTCCAAGTCGGCAGCTAGCCCGTCCCAGGCCGCCGAGGCGGCCAGCATCGGACCCGAGCCGGGACCGGCATACATCCTGGCCGAGTTGACTTCCGGCGGTAACAATGCGAAATCCATGTCAATGCCTCCCGGGCTCAGCCGGCCGCGATGGCGTTGGCGGCTTCGGTGACGGCATATGACGCAGCGCTGGTGGAAAGGGTGGCGACGAACCGCTGATGAATAGCAGCGGCTTCAGCGCTGATCGCCTGGTACATCGCGGCGTGCGCGGCGAACTGTGTTGCGGTCAGCGCCGAGACCTCATCGGCGGCCGCGGGGATCACCCCGGTTGTTGGCCCGGCCGCGGCTGAATTGTTGGCGGCCACCGCAGAACCAATGGTCTGCAAGTTGCCAGCAGCCGCCGCCAGCATTTCTGGCTGCGTGGTAATGAACGACATGGACTTTCCTTTCCCTCAGCGGTGAACCAGGGATGACGCTGGTCAAGCGATCTTGTGGTTGACGCGTGGGATTCGCATACCACAGAACCGGCAAACAGACTGTGGCAGAAGGATTCTCGACAAGGCTTGCGACGCGGCCACAATGCGCTTTACCAACTTCCCTAGTTAAGGTCCGGTGGACATCGACATAACGAAAAGCAAACTCAATCCAACAACTTTCGTGGAAACCCCGCTAGGGACCCAAGCCCCCGTTGTAGGGGTCGTTGGTCATTCGAATATGGCTAGAGCTGGGCTGGAATTAGCTAAAGCCCGTGGCTTATTACGGTGAAGTCGCCAAAGTTGCACGCCGAGTCGACCAGTTATTTGTAGCCGAGAGTGAGATGCGCGCGGATCCGCCGCCGCGCCGCAGGAATGCCAGAAAGCCTACGACCTAGCCCGTCAAGAACTCGATGGCCTCATCGTGTTGGGCCAACTCCACGCCGGCCGACGGGAACGCGCGTCAGCCGTTGCGCACCGGCTGCGCAGCCGTCAATGCGGCCACCGGCAGCGCCCGGCGCACCGCGCGCGAGCGGGCAATCCCCATAGCCGCCAAAGCGCCCGATAGGCCGACGGCGCCTCCGACCAGCGTCGTCCACTCTCCATGTGCCAACATCAGGAATCCGAAGCTGGCGCCACCCGCCAGCAACGCGTACCGCACCGGCGTCCACCGGGCCGGGCCCGGCAACCGGGTGGAGACCAGCATGCCCAGCACCAAGGCCACGGAGTGCCCGACGTCGGTGAAGTCGGCGCCGAACACCGCGGACGCGATGCCGATAGGGAGCCACCAACCTATCCACGCCGGCCGCCACCGGCGTGGAACGGCCGCCGTCAGCGCGCCCAGCACCGCCACGGCGCCGTAGCTCACGCCGACATCACTGGCACGTGAAATCGACAGCGGCAACCAGCCGACTTCGATCGCCGCAGTCAGCCCCAAGGCGACCAGCAGCGTCGCACCGATGTGGCCGGTGACAAACACCAAGGCCAACCGGCCGCTGCGCCAGATCAGCTCGGCAAGGGCGAGCAGGCAAACCAAGCCGGGTAGCCAAAACCACATCGGGCCGGCATCGGTGATGAATGCGCTACCGAACAGGGTTGCCAGGTGCCCGTGCGCCAGATTGTGCAGGTTGGTGCTGGCCAGCCCAATCACGTGCTCGCGCACCCGTGGACCGAGAACCACGAGCGCGACGCTGACAGACATCAGCGCGAACGCGTAGCCCAGCGTGATCCGGACGCGCGCCACCCGCGACAAAAAGCCAAAAATCATCGCCATCTACTATGCCTGCGACTCTTCGTCATCTGCACCATCCAAACCTGACAAGTCCCTGACAGTTTCGGCGACAGCCTTGAGCCGATAAATGGCCAAATCGGCCGGCAGTCCGGGGGTTTTACCTCCGAATACCGGTCGGTGTACCCGCTTGGCCGTGACGCCCAATGCGTCCAAATCCGCCTGCGAAAGCTCGTCCAGTGTGGTGCCCGACACCATCACCCCTCCCCTGGTCGCGCGCTCCATGACCCGGGCGGCGACGTTGACGTCGACGCCGAGCCAGTCGGAGGCCAGGCGCTGCGGGCGCCCGGTGTGAATGCCAACCCGCATCCGCGGCTGGTAGCCGTCGACGTCGACCGACTTCAATGCCCGCTTGGCGGCGAGTACCGCGCTGACGGCGACCAGTGGGTCGGCGAACACCGCCATGATGCCGTCGCCCATCCGCTTGACGATGTGCCCGCCGGCATCCAGCAGCGGCGGTTCCACCGCCCGCGCCACCCGCCGCAAGAGCTTGAGCGTCGCGTCGTCACCGGCTTGCAACGACCACGTCGAGAATCCCACCAAATCGGTGAAAACCAACGTGACCTCGGGGTTTGCCGGGCGCCTGGAGACACCTTCGGTCAACGCCTGCCACACCTGCAGTGCGCCGAGACCGAACTCCCGAGACGCGCCGCCGCGCTCACCCAGCAGCCGACCCGCCGCCCGGGCGGCGGCCCGCGGCCCGCCGTCGCCCGCTGTTGACAGCGGATCGCCGAATTCCGGATCGCCGGGCAGGGCACGGCGCGCCCGCCGGATCATTTTGATCACGCTCGGGCTTTGGTTCGTGTTGCGCAGCCACTCCGCTGCACTGTGCAGTGACACCGGAGAACGCTGTCGCGAACCAGGCGAATCCGGCGTGGTCGCCGTTTGCTCGGGCTCGCCGGACGCTGGGTGGGGCCCGAGTTCCACATCGCCCAGGGTAGGTGGTGTCGGGACAGACCGGCAACGACCGCCGTCGTGGTGTACACCACGATTCGCGCCAAACCGCCTGATCACGCGCTTACGACGCAGAGGTCGAGAGTGGATAACGGCGTGTCGCCGCGCGCGTCGAAATCATAGACAACATGTGTTGTCAACATTATCGTGGAGTCATCGCTCATCAGGACCAGGAGGCCGTGATGACTACGACATTTACGACATTGATGTCATCGGTGACGTCCGGTCAGCCCGAGACGATCGAGCAGCGTGACGACAAACCGGCGTCCGCTCCGCTGGGGCCGGACTCGCTGACCTGGAAGTACTTCGGTGACCTGCGCACCGGGATGATGGGCGTGTGGATCGGCGCGATCCAGAACATGTATCCGGAATTGGGCGCCGGTGTCGAGGAGCACTCGATCCTGTTGCGCGAACCGCTACAACGGGTCGCACGGTCGGTGTATCCGATCATGGGCGTCGTCTACGACGGCACTCGCGCCGCCCAGACCGGCGACCAGATCAGGCAGTATCACCACACCATCAAGGGGGTCGATGCGACCGGCCGCCGCTACCACGCGCTGAACCCGGAGACGTTCTACTGGGCGCACGCAACGTTTTTCATGCTGGTGATCAAGGTGGCCGAGTATTTCTGCGGCGGGTTGACCGAAGCCGAGAAGCGCCAGCTGTTCGATGAGCATGTGCAGTGGTACCGGATGTACGGAATGAGCATGCGACCGGTGCCCAAGTCGTGGGAGGACTTCCAGCAGTACTGGCAACGGGTCTGCCGCGATGAGCTGGAGATCAATCAGGCCACCCTGGACATCTTCCAAATACGTATTCCTAAACCAAAATTCGTGCTGATGCCCACTCCGGTGTGGGACCAGCTGTTCAAGCCGCTCGTCGCGGGGCAACGCTGGATCGCCGCCGGACTGTTCGAGCCGGCTGTTCGCGAGAAGGCCGGAATGCGGTGGACACCGAGCGACGAAGTGGTGCTGCGGCTGTTCGGCAAAATGGTCGAGCTGGCGTTTCTGGCGGTACCCGACGAGATCCGGTTGCATCCGCGTGCGCTGGCCGCCTACCGACGGGCGGAGGGCCGGGCCGCCGTCGATGCCCCGCTGGTGCAGGCACCGAGCTTTATGGCGCCGCCGCGGGACCGCCGCGGGCTACCGATGCACTACTTCCCGCCCCGCAGCCTGCGCTCCAGAACCATCATCGAGCGTGCCGGATCGCTGGTGCACACCACTTTTTCGCTGGCCGGGCTGCGGCCGGCGCGGGGTCGCGGCAAGGCCGCCTAACGATTACGGCTCGCCCGCTGCGCTCGTGCGCTCTGGTAGAGACAAATCGCCGCCGCGGCAGCCACATTGAGGCTTTGCGCACCCCCGGACATCGGAATGGCCACCCGGATATCGGCTTGCTGGGCCAGCTGAGGTGACAAGCCGTGCGACTCGGCCCCGAACAGCCACGCGGTCGGTCCGGCGAGTTCGGCATCGTCTAGCGACAACTCACCGTCCACCGTGGTGGCCAGCACCCGCAACCCGTTAGCCTGCAGCGCGCTGACAGCGGCACCGGCATCCGGCGCGACGACGACTGGGATGGAGAAGGCGCTGCCCGCCGACGCCCGCAGGCATTTACCGTTGTATGGGTCGACGCTGTACCCGCCGAAGATCACCGCTGCGGCGCCCATCGCGTCGGCGACGCGGATCAAGGTCCCCGCGTTGCCCGGCTCGCCGATCTCCACTCCCACTGCGACGAGCCGCGGCGCGCCGGCCAGCACATCATCCAGGCCGAGGCTGGGCAGATCGCATACCGCCACCAGGCCGGCCGGAGTCACGGTGTCCGACAGGGCTTTTGCGGCGCGCTCAGTGACGAGGTTGACCGCGGCGTCTTGCCGGTCGAGCAGAGCGGCGTAGCGCTGCGCAGCCGCCTCGGTGACGAAAACTTCGCGGATCAATCCGCGCCCAGATGCGGCCTCGACCAGGTGCGCGCCTTCCACCAGGAAGCGCTGCGCCCGGCGCCGCGCGACCTGCCGGTGAAGTTTGACCGCGGCGACCACCCGGGCCGATCGTTCGGTGAGCACCGGGTGCTAAATCTTCAACCGCCGGACCGGGTTACGCAGCCTCTCCGGAAGGCGCGTTGACATCGTCGGGCAGTGCGGCCCGGGCGACACCGACGAGCGCGGTGAACGCCGCCGGATCGCTCACCGCGATCTCCGCGAGGTTCTTGCGGTCGACCTCGACACCGGCGGCCTTCAGGCCCTGGATAAGCCGGTTGTAGGTGATGTCATTGGCGCGGGCCGCCGCGTTGATCCGCGAGATCCACAGCTTGCGGAACTCGCCCTTGCGCGCACGGCGGTCGCGGTAGGCGTAGTTCAGTGAATGCAGTTGCTGCTCTTTGGCTTTGCGGTAGAGGCGGGACCGCTGGCCGCGATAGCCCTTCGAGGCCTTCAGAATGGTGCGCCGCTTCTTCTGGGCGTTGACTGCCCGCTTTACGCGTGCCATGAGTGTTCCTATCGTCGTCTGGACGTAACGGGGGTTACGCCGCTGCCTTGGTTATGGGCGCTGGTCAGCCGTTAAGCAACTTGTTGACCCGCTTGGTGTCATTGCCAGACACGGCGGTACGCCCCTCCAGCCGTCGCATTCGGGTGCTCGACTTGTGCTCGAGCAGGTGCCTGCGATTGGCCTTCTGACGCACGATCTTCCCGGTGCCGGTGCGGCGGAATCGCTTCGACGCACCACTGTGGGTCTTGGTCTTGGGCATGTGTCCTCAGTTCTGCTGTATCAGTTCGGCGATGGTTCGGTATCGCTGTTCGGTGCGGGCTGGGGCGTGGGGCCACCGGCCTGTTCGGCCGCACGGGCACGAGTCTTTGCGCCGCGGTGGGGTGCTAACACCATCGTCATGTTGCGTCCGTCCTGCTTGGCCGACGTCTCGACGAATCCGTAGTCGGCGACGTCGGAGCCCAGGCGCTGCAGCAGCCGGTAGCCCAGCTCGGGCCGCGACTGCTCACGTCCACGGAACATGATGGTCACCTTGACTTTCGATCCCGCCTCCAGGAACCGGATCACGTGGCCCTTTTTGGTTTCGTAGTCGTGATCGTCGATCTTGGGTCGCAGTTTCTGTTCTTTGACGACGGTCTGCTGCTGGTTCTTGCGAGACTCGCGCGCCTTTTGCGCCGCCTCATACTTGAACTTGCCGTAGTCCATGATCTTGCAGACCGGTGGTCTGGCGTTTGGCGCAACCTCGACAAGGTCGAGATCGGCATCCGCGGCGACGCGGAGGGCATCTTCGATACGCACGATGCCTACCTGCTCCCCTCCTGGGCCGATCAAACGGACTTCAGGTACGCGGATGCGTTCGTTGACGCGGGTCTCAGTGCTGATGGGGCCTCCTGGGCTCGACGGCCCGGCTGCTCCTCAGGCCGCTACGCGGCCCGCATCGTCACCGGGCGGTTGATGTTCTCCTACCGCCACCGCCACCTGGCCCGTTCCGGATTCAGCGGTGGAAACACCACACCATCAGCAAAAAGGCCCTGCTAAAGCAGGGCCCGGTGCCGACCGGTCACGGCCGAAGCCGCCTGCCTGACGCAGAACCGACACACCGCTGGTGTGCCAGTGACCGGACCGCTGAGCCTTGAAACGATCTTGTAGATCTTTTGGCCAACGGTGGGAGTGGGACTCCACTTGCTGTCTCTGGCCTTCGCCGGAGACGGTCGCGGATGACAGTTTAGCAGTCATGACGATCGCGCCCGGCGACCGAGCGCCGCCGAGCAGCCGACGCGAGCAATTCGATGCCGTCCGGGCATAGGCATTCCATAGCTTGACCGAATATCCTCGCGGTCTGTGACCCTCACTGCGTCTCGCCCGCGGAGCCGGTCGACTTCCCGGCTGCGCTGGGTGCCCGCGGCGGCCGGCTGGACCGTCGGCGTTATCGCCACGCTGTCACTGATCGCCAGTGTGTCGCCGGTGATCCGGTGGGTCATCAAGGTGCCACGGGAATTCATCAACGACTACCTGTTCAACTTTCCCGACACCAGTTTCGCGTGGTCGTTCGTGCTGGCCTTGCTGGCCGGCGCACTCACCGCGCGCAAGCGCATCGCCTGGTGGTTACTGGTCCTCAATCTGCTGCTGGCCGCCGGCTTGAACATCGCCGGTCTGACAGCCGATGACGTCACCCCCCTGAAGAGGGGCGGCGAGACCCTCGGGCTCGGTTTCCATTTGGCGGCGCTTCTGGTGCTGGTCTTGGCCTACCGGGAGTTTTGGGCCAAGGTCCGCTCCGGTGCGCTCTACAAGGCGGCCGGCGTGCTGCTCACCGGCTGGGCGATCGGAATCCTGCTGTCCTGGGCACTGGTCGAAGCGTTTCCCCGCACGCTGGCGCGCGACGACCGGTTCTTCTATGTGGTGAACCGGGTGGTCGGATTCGCCGTCGCCGACCCCGGCTCGTTCGTGGGCCGGCCGCACGTCTTCCTCAACGCGCTGTTCGGCTTGTTCAGCGCGATGGCGCTGATTGCCGCGGCGATCGTGCTGTTCCAATCACAGCGCGCCGAAAACGCACTCACCGGCGAGGACGAATCCGCCATTCGCGGGCTGCTCGAGCTATACGGCAAGAACGACTCCTTGGGCTACTTCGCCACTCGCCGAGACAAGTCGGTGATTTTCGCGCCGAGCGGCCGCGCCGCGATCACCTACCGCGTCGAGGTCGGAGTCTGTCTGGCCAGCGGAGACCCGATAGGTGACCCACGCGCCTGGCCGCAGGCCATCGACGCCTGGTTGGCGCTGTGCCAGACCTACGGCTGGACGCCCGGGAATATGGGTGCCAGTTCGGCAGGGGCAAGAGCGTTTCGCCAGGCCGGCCTGAACGCGCTGGAATTGGGCGACGAGGCCATTCTGCACACCGCCGACTTCGGGCTCTCCGGCCGTGAGATGCGCGGCGTGCGCCAGGCCGTGACCCGGGCGCGCCGCGCCGAGCTGACGGTGCGCATCCGCCGACACCACGACATCGAGCCGGACGAGATGAAGCGGGTGCTCGCACACGCGGATGCATGGCGAGACACCGAAAGCGAGCGCGGCTTCTCGATGGCGCTGGGCCGGCTCGGCGACCCGGCCGACGGCGACTGCCTGCTGGTCGAAGCCGTCAATCCCGACGACACTGTGGTCGCGATGCTTTCGCTGGTGCCCTGGGGCCGCAACGGCGTTTCGCTCGATCTCATGCGTCGTTCTCCGGAATCCCCCAACGGGACCATCGAGCTGATGGTCAGCGAGCTTGCGCTACACGCAGAACGCCTAGGCATCAGCCGTATTTCGCTGAACTTCGCGATGTTCCGGTCGGCGTTCGAACAGGGCGCCCAACTGGGCGCCGGTCCAGTGGCGCGATTGTGGCGCGGATTCTTGATCTTCTTCTCGCGGTGGTGGCAGTTAGAGACGCTGTACCGCTCGAACACGAAATATCAACCCGACTGGGTGCCTCGCTACGCCTGCTACGAGGACGCTCGGATGATCCCCCGGGTGGGCGTCGCCTCGGTGATCGCCGAGGGCTTCCTGGTGCTGCCATTCACTCGGCGCAAGGAACACCACACCGGGCATCACCCGTCGGTGCCGCCGACGCTGTTGGCGAGCGGGCTCTTGCACCGCGACGGCTCGGCACCGGACGTATCGGCCTTGCAGCAGACCGATCTGGCAGCCGGCGACGAGGGCGACCGCCGACTGCCAGAACAGATGCGAGTCCGGCTGTCCAAGCTAAAGATGCTGCAGGACAGCGGCGTTGACGCCTATCCGGTCGGCCAGGCACCCAGCCACACGATCGCCCAGGCATTGGGTAGCGACGACCAGACGACGATGTCGGTGTCCGGACGCGTGCTGCGCATCCGGGACTTCGGCGGTGTGCTGTTCGCCCAGCTGCGCGACTGGTCAGCGGAAGCGCAACTGCTGCTGGAGAATTCAGTTCTGGAACGCGGGCGCACCGCGGATTTCACCAAGGCCATCGATCTCGGCGACCTGGTCGAAGTGACCGGGCAGATGGGATACAGCAAGACCGGGACCCGGTCCCTGATCGTCCGCAACTGGCGATTGATCGGCAAGTGTCTGCGGCCGCTGCCCAACAAGTGGAAAGGGCTCACCGATCCGGAAGCGCGAGTACGCAGCCGCTATGTCGACCTGGCGATCAACGCCGAATCGCGCGAGCTGATCGCGGCTCGCAGCAGCGTGCTGCGCGCCATCAG
Source organism: uncultured Actinomycetota bacterium (assembly GCA_963720085.1). Classification (GTDB taxonomy): domain Bacteria; phylum Actinomycetota; class Actinomycetes; order Mycobacteriales; family Mycobacteriaceae; genus Mycobacterium. The sequence goes on along the minus strand of CAVRER010000071.1, from coordinate 179,623 downwards.
AGAAACCTTGAACGCCAAGGGTTTCCTGGAAGTCGAGACGCCGATCCTGCAACAAATCCACGGCGGTGCCACGGCTCGCCCGTTCAGCACCCACATCAACAGCTACGACCTCGACCTGTACCTGCGGATTGCGCCCGAGCTGTATCTGAAGCGGCTATGCGTCGGCGGAGTGGAGCGGGTGTTCGAGCTGGGCCGCGCTTTCCGCAACGAGGGCGTCGACTTCAGCCACAATCCGGAGTTCACCCTGCTGGAGGCCTATCAGGCGCACGCCGACTACACCGACTGGATCGACGGCTGCCGGGAGCTGATCCAGAACGCCGCCCAGGCCGCGAACGGCGCGCAGGTGGTGATGCGGCCCCGCCCGGGCGCCACCGGTGGCAGCCTCGAAGCGGTCGACATCTCCGGTGTGTGGCCGGTGAAGACAGTGCACGACGCGGTATCCGAGGCGCTCGGTGAGCACATCGACGCCGACACCAGTCTGGCCAAGCTGCGCAAACTGTCCGACGCCGCACACATCCCCTACCTGGCGCGCTGGGACGCCGGCGCGGTGGTGCTGGAGCTCTACGAGCATCTGGTCGAGGCTCGAACCGAGCAACCGACCTTCTACATCGACTTCCCCTTGTCAGTGTCGCCGCTGACCCGACCACATCGCAGTAAAGCCGGCATCGCCGAACGTTGGGATTTGGTGGCGTGGGGCGTCGAGCTGGGCACCGCCTACAGCGAGCTCACCGACCCGGTGGAGCAGCGGCGCCGCCTGCAGGAGCAGTCCCTGCTGGCCGCCGGCGGGGATCCCGAAGCCATGGAGCTCGACGAGGACTTTCTGCAGGCGATGGAATACGCGATGCCGCCCACCGGCGGTCTGGGGATGGGGGTCGACCGCGTCGTCATGCTCATCACCGGCCGCAGCATCCGCGAGACGCTGCCGTTCCCCCTGGCGAAGCCGCGGTAGCCGACGCCACCTCGCGCCGAGTACCGGTTGAGCAACCGATCGATGAATCTGGTGCTCAAAGCGCCGCAATAAACACCACAATGGACTACGTGACGGGTTCAACGACGAGCCTCGCGTTCTCAGGTGCTGGCAGAACACCACACCTCATTGATGCACGGCTGGATTCCCGGCACGGTCCAGGCCGTCACCGTGACGGTGCTGCTGCTGGCGGTCGGGTGGCGATCGCGCCGCTGGCGGCTGCTGTGGCTGCCGGCGGCGGCAGCCGGCGGAGCCGGCGTGGCTGCTTGGGCGCACTGGTACATCACCGCCGAGCGGTCTTGCCGACGACCCGGCGCCGCGCCTGCTGTGGTGGTGGATCGCCTTCAGCGGCGCCGCCGTAGCGATCTTGGTCCTGGGCTGGCGCGGCGCGCCCTGGTGGCGGCGCGGCGCATCGCTGCTGGCCGTGCCGCTGTGTCTGCTCAGCACGGGGCTGATGCTCAACCTGTGGGTCGGCTACTTCCCCACCGTGCAGACCGCGTTGAATCAGCTCACCGCCGGTCCGCTGCCCGACCAGACGGACCTGGCCACCGTCACCGCAATGGCGGCCAGAGGTGTCCAGCCCCAACACGGCAGCCTCGTGCCGGTGACGATCCCCGACGACGCGTCGCACTTCAAGCATCGCGGTGAACTGGTTTACCTGCCGCCGGCATGGTTTGCCAGCTACTCCGCCGCCACAGCTGCCGACGGTGATGATGATCGGCGGCGAGTTCAACACGCCCGCCGACTGGGCGCGGGCCGGCAATGCGGTGAAGACGATCGACGAACTGGCGGCCGCGCACGACGGTAACGCTCCGGTGTTCGTCTTCGTGGACTCCGGCGGGGCGTTCAACAACGACACCGAATGCGTCAACGGAAGCCGCGGGAACGCGGCCGACCATCTGACTAAAGACGTTGTGCCGTACATGGTTTCGAACTTTGGCGTCAGCCCCGACGCGTCACATTGGGGCGTTGTCGGCTGGTCCATGGGTGGGACCTGCGCGGTGGATCTCACGGTCATGCACCCGGAGCTGTTCAGCTCATTTGTCGACATCGCCGGCGACATGGGCCCCGAGGCCGGAACCAAGGCGCAGACCATTGCCCGGCTATTCGGCGGCAGCGCCAAGGCGTGGGACGCGTTCGACCCGGCCACGGTAATCACCAGACACGGCCGATACGACGACGTGTCGGGCTGGTTCGACACTTCGTCGGACAACCTCCCGAAGCGGTATCGCAGTATCGCGGTGGCCGACCCGGGCGCGATCGGACTAGGCGGTCAAGATCAAATCGCCTACCCGAACGACCAGACCGCCGCCGCCGATCGGCTCTGCAAGCTGGGTCGCGCCAACGGCATCGACTGCGCGATCGTCACCCAGCCCGGCAAACACGACTGGCCGTTCGCAAGTAGAGCTTTCGCCGCGGCGCTGCCCTGGCTGGCCGGCGAGCTGGACACCCCCGGGGTGCCGTGGATCCGGCTGCCGTCTGCTAAGCCTCCGCCGATGTCGGCTCCGGCTCCGCACGCTGAGCCCGTCGGCAGGTAGGGCCGCTTGATGGCACGGGTAACGTGAAACCATGCCCGATGAGCCGACGAGTTCCGACGATCCCGACGTCGACCCGGACTACACCAGCTCCGGCGTTCCGACGTTCGAGTCGGTCCGCGAGAAGATCGAGACACGCTACCAGACATCAATCGGCGCAGCCGAATTGGATGCCGAGACCCCCGAGGGCCGCGACGTCGAGGTGCAGTACGAGGAGCGGCAGCGGGCGGCTGCCGAGCGGCTGGCCAAAATCCGTAAATCGATGCGCGAGGACAGCTAGGCGCTGACCTTTCGCCGCCGGTTTGACCGCCGCGGTGCGCTGGTCGATGCCCCAGTGCCGCTGAGTGTTTCGGCAAGGAACTTGCCGGTGTAGCTTTCCGGTACCGCGGCGATGTCCTCCGGTGTGCCCTCGGCGACGATGGTCCCGCCTTCGGCACCGCCCTCCGGCCCCATGTCGATGATCCAGTCCGACGTCTTGATCACGTCCAGGTTGTGTTCGATGACGATCACCGTATTGCCTTTGTCGACAAGGCCGTTGATGACGTCGAGCAACTTGCGGATGTCGTCGAAGTGCAAACCGGTGGTGGGCTCGTCGAGGATGTACACGGTGCGCCCGGTGGAGCGTTTCTGCAACTCCGACGCCAGCTTCACGCGCTGCGCCTCACCGCCGGACAGCGTGGGCGCCGGCTGACCGAGCCGCACGTAGCCGAGGCCGACATCGACTAGGGTCTGCAGATAGCGGTGGATGCCGGTGATCGGCTGGAAGAACTCCGCGGCCTCCTCGATCGACATGTCCAAGACCTCGGCGATGGTCTTGCCCTTGTAGTGCACCTCAAGGGTTTCCCGGTTGTAGCGGGCGCCGTGACACACCTCGCACGGCACGTACACGTCGGGCAGGAAGTTCATCTCGATCTTGATGGTGCCGTCGCCCGTGCACGCCTCGCAGCGGCCGCCCTTGACGTTGAACGAGAACCGGCCCGGTTGATAGCCGCGGACCTTGGCCTCGGTGGTCGCGGCGAACAGGGTGCGGATCTTGTCGAAGACCCCGGTATAGGTGGCCGGGTTGGATCGCGGTGTGCGACCGATCGGTGACTGGTCGACGCGGACCAGCTTGTCCACGTGGTCAAGGCCGGTGACGCGGACATGCCGGCCCGGGACCTGCCGGGCGCCGTTGAGCCTGTTCGCCAACACCGCGGCCAGGATGTCGTTGACCAGAGTCGACTTGCCGGACCCGGATACGCCGGTGACCGACGTCAGCACGCCGAGCGGAAACGACACGTCGATGTCGCGCAGGTTGTGCTCGTGTGCGCCGACGACCATGAGCCGACGTCGCTTGCCAACAGGACGCCGGATCGCCGGAGTCTCGATGCTTTGCTGGCCGGACAGATAGGCACCGGTGATCGATTCTTTGTTGCGCAGCAACTCGTCATAGGGCCCGCTGTGTACGATGCGGCCGCCGTGCTCGCCCGCCCTGGGCCCGATGTCGACGATCCAGTCGGCATGCGCGATGGTGTCCAAGTCGTGCTCGACGACGATCAGCGTATTGCCCAAATCTCTTAAGCGGGTGAGGGTTTCGATTAGACGCCGGTTGTCTCGCTGGTGCAGGCCGATCGACGGCTCGTCGAGCACATACAGCACTCCCACCAGACCGGAGCCGATCTGGGTGGCCAGCCGGATCCGTTGCGCCTCACCGCCGGACAGCGTGGCCGCCGCACGGGACAGCGACAAATACTCCAGTCCGACGTCGAGCAGAAAGCCCAGCCGCGACTGTATTTCTTTGAGCACCTGCCCGGCGATCGCTTGTTCGCGGGTACCGAGGGTGAGCGCATTCAGGAAGTCCGCGCAGTCGGAGATGGACAGTTCGCAGACCTCGGCGATGGACTTTTTGCCATGCTTTCCCGCGGCCAGGCTGACCGCCAGGATCTCCGGCTTGAGCCGAGTGCCCTCACACACCGGGCACGGCACGTCGCGCATGAAGCCCTCGTAGCGCTCCTTCATCAGCTCGGATTCGGTCTGGTCCATCTTGCGCTGCAGGAACGCCAGCACGCCTTCGAAGTCGGCGTAGTAGGACCGGGTACGGCCGTAACGGTTGCGGTAGCGGACGTGCACCTGCTCGTCGCAGCCCTCCAGGATCGCCTTGCGCGCCTTGGCCGGTAGCTTGCGCCACGGCGTGTTGACGTCGAAGCCCATCGACTCGCCGAGGCTGGCCATCATCCGGGTGAAGTACTCCGCGGTGTGGCCCATCGACCACGGCGCGACCGCGCCTTCGGCCAGCGTGCGATCCGGGTCGGGCACTACCAGGTCGGGGTCGACCTCCTTGCGGATCCCCAGACCGGTGCACTCCGGGCAGGCGCCATACGGCGAGTTGAACGAGAACGACCGCGGCTCCAGGTCGTCGACGGCCAGGGAGTGGCCGTTGGGGCAGGCGAGCTTCTCGGAGAACCGCTGCTCCCGGTTGTGCGCGTCGTGCTCATGATCGACAAATTCCAGCACCACGATCCCGTCCGCCAAATTCAGCGCGGTTTCCACCGAATCGGTGAGCCGTTGCTTGGCGGTGAGCTTGACCGTCAGGCGGTCCACCACCACCTCGATATCGTGCTTTTCCTGCTTCTTCAGCTTGGGCGGATCGGTCAGCGAATGCACCACGCCGTCGACCCGGACGCGGCTGTAGCCCTGCGCGTTGAGCTTCTCGAAGAGGTCGGAGAACTCGCCCTTGCGGGTGCGCACCACCGGGGCGAGCACCTGAAATCGGGTGCCTTCGGGCATCGCCAGCACCTGATCAACGATTTGTTGCGGCGTCTGCCGGGCGATCCGCTCACCACAGACCGGGCAGTGCGGAGTGCCCGCGCGCGCATACAACAGCCGCAGGTAGTCATACACCTCGGTGATCGTCCCGACCGTCGACCGCGGGTTGCGGTTGGTCGACTTCTGGTCGATGGACACCGCCGGCGACAGCCCTTCGATGAAGTCGACGTCGGGCTTGTCCATCTGCCCCAAGAACTGCCGGGCATAGGCCGACAGCGATTCCACGTAACGCCGCTGGCCCTCGGCGAAGATGGTGTCGAACGCGAGCGACGACTTGCCTGAACCGGACAGCCCGGTAAAAACAATCAGCGCGTCGCGCGGCAAATCAAGATCGACACTGCGTAGGTTGTGCTCACGCGCACCCTTGACGATCAGGCGGTCAGCCACTCAGCCCCTTTCATCGGGCCGCTTCCAGCGCCAGCATCAGCGCCGCATTCCGGCCGGACACACTACCGTGTCCATGCTAGGTGTCCCCTCCGACAGACAAGTCACCGCGTTTTCAAAGCGCTCACGTGGCCCGGCTGGAGCATCTAGCCCGATAGTTTGGCCGCCTTCCTGCCCCACAGAAGATCTCGATACGAACGGGCTTGTTCCTCAAACGGTCAAGATGTCACCCTGGCGCCGATCTACAACGTCGGGAGCGCGCCGGGCTAGTAGCAGGCGCCTCTATTGTTGATCGATCGAGTTCGCCGGACGAAGGAGCCGCCGACGGTCAACACAGGCAAGACCCCACCGACCAACCCGCTGACGCCTGGCGAACGCCGTGCCATGGTGATAGCGGCCGTCGTTTTCGTTGCTTTGATCGCGGTGGGGGTGGCGGCGTGGGCGATGACGGGCCACTCGTCGGGCTATGGCCGATCCGGCGACAGCTGCGTGAATGTCACGATCGCGAGTTCGATGGGCAGCGCAGTCGAGCACGCATGTGGTGCAGAAGCACGCGACTGGTGTCGCGCTGTCTCCGCCCGGCACGACGCCCACTCGGAAGCAGTTCAGGCTCAGTGTCGAATCGCGGGGATTCTGCCGTAGCGGACCACGCGGCCAAGGTAGCGCGACCGGTTGCTTCTTCCACCATTAGCGAAGCCGTTGATCCCACGTTCCCAGTGAAACGCTATGGACGCCGTTAAGTCCGTCCACGGAAGCGCTTGCGCGCCAAGCAGAAATCTAGAATTAACACTTAATCATCTGACCGAAACCCAACGGCGCGAGAATCTGCCCACCCGCGTGACGCACCGCGACAGCGACCGAAGGGTGGACCGGCATGAACCCCTATGATCCCCATTGGCTCAGCCCCGGAGACAATGCGTGGCAGTTGGTGGCGGCGACCCTGGTCGGCCTAATGAGCCTTCCGGGTATTGCGGTGCTGTACGGCGGCCTCGTCCAAAAGAAGTGGGCGGTCAACACGATGTTGATGGCGTTCACCGGATTTTCGTTGGTATTGGTGGTGTGGGTGCTGTGGGGCTTCAAGATGGGATTCGGGGAGCCTCAAAAGCTCGGCCCGGGCATCCTGGGGGCCGCGGTGGGCAAGCCCCGCAGCATCTTGGGCGCCGACAACCAGCACCGGGCGGTCATCCCGCTGCTCGACGGGGCGATGCCCAAATTTCGGTTCTCCGAGACCACGCTGGCTTACTTCCAGTTCGTATTCGCGGCGATCACCCCGCTGCTGTTCTTGGGCAGTGTGGTGGGCCGAATCAACTTCAAGGTGTGGCTGATCTTCGTGCCGTTATGGTCGACGTTTGCTTACTCCGTCAACGCCTTCCTGGTGTGGGGCGGGGGCTTTTGGGCCCAGCCGCACACCGGCGTCAGCAGCCTCTTTAGCACTGGAGCGCTGGACTACTCCGGCGGGTACGTAATCCACCTGGCTGCCGGCACGAGCGGGTTTGTCGCAGCCGCGGTGATCGGGCCCCGACTGGCCCGCGACCGCGAACGCGCCGTGCCCAACAACTTGCCGATAGCCGCGGTTGGGGCGGGCATCCTGTGGTTGGGCTGGAACGGGTTCAACGGCGGTGACCCCTACTTCGCTGGCACCAACGCCTCCTTGGCCGTGCTAAACACTAACCTGGCCACCGCGGTGGCGCTGCTGACCTGGGTAATCTGGGACGTCTTGGCGAGCCGCGAGCATAAACCCACCCTGCTGGGTGGCATCAACGGGATGATCTCGGGGCTGGTGGCCATCACCCCCGCCGCCGGTTTTGTCAACAGCTTCGGCGCCATGATCATCGGAGTGGTGGCCAGCTCGCTGGTCTGGATGTCCTGGAACTGGCTGGGCCGCACCCGACTATTCAGGAAGGTCGACGACAGCCTCGGCGTCGTGCACACCCATGGTGCGGCGGGCTTGGCCGGTGGCCTGCTGGTCGGGGTGCTGGCCGATCCGCACATCGTCATCTACCTCGGCAACGGCAAAGACGTCAAGGACGTCACCAACGCCGGTTGGCTGTGGGGCCATCATCCGGCACAAATCCTGGTCCAACTCTGCGCGGCGCTCACCATCATCGCCTGGGACGCGTTCGTTACGTTCGCCATCCTGAAGGTTCTTGGCCTGTTCATGAAACTGCGTGCACCCGACGAAGTCTTGGAACAGGGCGACATCGGCGTGCACTTGGAGGAGGCCTACCCCGACGAGACTCTCGTCAGGGGCGGCCACGCGCACTGAAAGCCTGATGACATGAAGCTGATTACCGCAGTCGTCCAGCCGTTTACGATCGCGGACATCCGCGCCGCGGTGGACAACGCCGGCGTGCACGGCTTGACCTATTCCGAAGTCCAGGGCTACGGGCGGCAGAAGGGGCACACCGAGGTATACCGGGGTGCCGAGTACCAGGTCGACTTCGTTCCGAAGGCACGCGTCGACGTCGTCGTGGATGACGAACACGTAGACGTCGTGGTCGCGGCCATCATCGGCGCCGCACGCACCGGCAAGATCGGCGACGGCAAGGTCTGGGTGACGCCTATCGAGTCGCTGATCCGGGTACGAACCGGCGAACGCGGTTCGGATGCCCTTTGAGGCTGCAATCAGCACACCCGAGTTCGACGCGCATCGACTAGCCCAGAGTTAGCCCCGTAGGGCAACCAACCGTCGGGCAGTACGGTGGCCGGTAGGCCCCGCGCCGACGACGATGATGCCGGCACGGCCAGGATCGAGGAGTGGCGCCTATGACAATCGTCGACGACAACTACACCGGGCACGTCGAACCGGGCACAGCCGCCAAACGCATCCTGCCGGGCGTATCCATCCTGAAAGCGTCGGTGGGCCCCATGGACAACAACGCCTACCTGGTCACGTGTTCCGCGACCGGGCAAACGCTGCTGATCGACGCGGCCAACGACGCCGACGTGCTCATAGACCTGGTGCGAAATCACGCCCCGAAGGTGTCGCTGATCGTCACCAGCCACCAGCATTTCGACCACTGGCAGGCGCTGGAAGCCTTGGCGCAGGCCACCGGCGCGCCGACCGCCGCACACCAGATCGACGCCGACCCGCTGCCCGTGAAGCCGGACCGCCTGTTGGCCGGCGGCGACACCGTGCAGATCGGCGAGCTGACGTTCGAGGTCATCCATTTGCGCGGCCACACGCCCGGATCTGTTGCACTGGCGCTTGACGGTCCCGCCACCGGCGACGTCACCCAGCTGTTCACCGGCGACTGTCTGTTCCCCGGCGGCGTCGGCAAGACCTGGCAGCCCGGCGATTTCGACCGGCTGCTCGAGGACGTCACCACCCGAGTGTTCGACGTCTACGGCGACTCCACCGTCGTCTATCCCGGTCACGGTGACGACACCACGTTGGGCGCCGAGCGCCCGAACCTTGCCGACTGGCACGAGCGGGGTTGGTGAAAGGAGATCACCCGAAGGGCTTGGGATGATCCCCCAAGGTGCGGTAAGCGGGGTGGGCGAGCGGGGTGAGGCCCTCCTGGTGCGCCACTTCGGCGAGGATCTCGCGCAACGCTTCGCATTGTTCGGGGTCAAGCCGGGATGTCAGCCGATGATCCCGCTGGCGGAATAGCTCGGAAAGCTCGGCAAACAGCTGTCTTCCCTCGTCGGTGAGGTGAAGGGCGTGCAGACGTCGGTCACTCTGGTGGCGACGGCGTTCGACGTAACCGCGCTTCTCGAGGTCGTCGATATAGCCAACGATTCGGCTGGCAGCCACGCCGAGATGGGCACTGAGGGCCTGCTGGGATTGACCCGATTGCGCGGCGATAGCACGCATGATTCCGGCGTGCGCCGGCGTCAATTTCATATTCGACAACTGTTCAGCAAGCAGCGCGGCCGAGCGATAACCCAACTGGGACAGCAGGACGCCGACATCACGACTGTAATCAGTGGTCGATCCCCCCAACATCCGCTGATCGTAACGCCGCCAAACGGTTTGACACCCGTAAACTGCTGACATTGGTAACGCACGACACATTCGCTGAATTTTGCGTTGCCGAAAGTTTGGCACTATTCAGTTAGAGCGCGACGCATCGAGACAAGCGCAACCAGCGACCGGCCGCCGCCGAGGCGACAGCGCCACTAACGTCCAGGCTCTCGACTCTTGCCGCTAGCCACCGCCCGCGACAGCCGCGCGGACGACGGAATCACCGACAGGTCGGTCTCTGTCCGGCGACACGGCTCATCCGGCCAGGATGCTGAATTTTCGACGCGCCCGAACCCTCCCGCGTGCGCGACGCTCGCGCGTGTCCAGGTTCGCCTCGATGGCAGTCGATCCGCGCTTCGGCGCGATGGTTGAGCTGGCCCACGGACCGGGCACATCATCAACGCCGGTCGCGCCGGATCGTGGCGTTCCGTAATGATTATATTCAATAATGATCTACTCAAAGCTATTATTTCAGGAAGAAATAATTACCTAAAACTATAATTCAGCACCGGGGACTTTTCATGCAAACAAGTGCACAAATGTCATTGACGGCTTATCAATGCGTGGCTACCATTCGCACTACCTGAGAAGAACCTGAGCTAGAGATAGGAGCGTCCCATGAGTAGTATGACAGTTCGCCGTGGTGTGGTGGTCGGCCTCGGTGCCGCTGCCGGAGCTCTGGGCGCCGCGGCGTTCGTGAGCAGCGCGCCCATCGCCAGCGCCGACAACACCGACTTCCTTCTCCCTCTCCCTGCCCCTGCCGTCCCCGCTGCCGATACCTACACGTACAACGACATAACAGAAATTGGTGAGGGAAATAAAACGGTCGAGTACGACACCGTGTATACCGGTAGCGGCATGCCGACGACTACAACGACCACCGACGTTCTTCCAGTCGGAGACACGGATTACGGTTATTCGACAGTCGACACTAGTGTTTTGACCCTGGGTACTGCCTCTTATGAAACGGTATTTGAGAGTGGAGCTCTCTATAGTACGACGGCAGCGGGAAGTACGTTTGAGTTCATAACGCCCGTTATCGAAACAATCAGCAGTTTCTGACCTGGAGGTGAACGCCTAATCGGAATCGATCAGCGCGCCGTTGACGGGTTTTCCGATCCGATCGAGTCAGGCTGGTCACCGAGCCGCTCGCCACTGAACACGTGGTACGGCTGCAACGATTCGATTTCCGGGCCGAAACTGTGCCCCGGGCCGGTTGACGGGTCGACGACCTTGGTGTGTGGTCGGCGGCCGCGGCTGAGCCAAAGCGCCGCGAAATCCGTTCAGCGGCGCCTAAACTCAGCGCGATGAGGGTGGGGATCGACTTCGGCACAACCCATACGGTCGCGGCAATCGTCGACCGGGGTAACTATCCCGTCGTGTCGTTCGAGGGGGTCGACACGTGGCCATCGCTCATCGCCGCCAACGACGCCGGCGACCTGCGCTTCGGGTTGGACGCGGCCGCCGTCCGTCACGACCCGGGCTGGTCGGTGCTGCGGTCGTTCAAGCGTCTGCTCAGTGACGGCGGGCCGCGGGCAACCGTGGATCTGGCGGGCCGCTGCTATCTGTTGGCCGACCTGTTCGTGGGCATTCTCGCCCAGCTCAAGTGCGACCTGCAGGCTCGTTCGAACGCCGAGCTGGCGCCTGGTGAACGTGTCGAGGCAGCGATCAGCGTGCCGGCCAACGCGTCGAGCGCCCAACGCTTCCTGACCCTGGACGCCTTCACACAGGCCGGCTTCGAGGTGATCGCGCTGCTCAACGAGCCGTCTGCGGCGGGCTTCGAATATGCCCACCGCTACCGCTCGACAATTACCGCCAAGCGTGAGCACGTGCTCATCTATGACCTCGGCGGCGGAACATTCGACGCGTCGCTGCTGAAGATGACGGGCCGGCTGAACGAAGTCGTCGTCAGTGAGGGCATCCAGCGACTGGGCGGCGACGACTTCGACGAGACGATCCTCAAGCTCGTTCGCAAGGGCGCTCGGCTGCGCAAGCTGGATGCCGGCACCCGTGATCTGCTGCTCGAGGAGTGCGCTGGCCGCAAGGAAGCCGTTGGCCCCAACACGCGCCGGTTCTGGTGGATCTGTCCGCGATCGGCAAGCCGCCGTTTTCCTGCCCGATCGACGACGTCTACGCAGCCTGCGAGCCGCTCGTCGACGAGACCGTCGCAGTTCTGTCCCGCGCGCTGCACGATCCGGACGGCGACGACGTCGACTGGTCCGCGGTGGCGGGCATCTATGTGGTGGGCGGGGCCGGCAGCTTCCCGCTTGTCGCCCGGATGCTGCGCACCGCCTTCGACGACAAACGCGTCAAACGCTCATTGCACCCGTTCGCGGCGACGGCGATCGGCCTGGCGGTCTTCCTCGACAAAGAGGCGGGATTTGCACTGTCCGAACGTCTTTCACGACACTTCGGGGTCTTTCGCGAAGCGCTCGCCGGTGAGGATGTCTGCTTCGACCCGATCGTGCCCAAAGGGGCACAGCTGCCCACCGCCGGCCAGCCGCCGTTCGTCGTCACCCGCACTTACCGGGCGGCGCACAACATCGGACACTTCCGCTTCGTGGAGTGCAGCCGACTGCGCGACGGCCGCCCCGATGGTGACGTGACGCCGTATGACCCGGTCTTCTTCCCGTTCGATCCGGATCTCGACGACGATGAGGACCTGCAGCGCCGTCCGGTGCGGCGACGCGACGACGGCCCGGATGTCGAGGAACGCTACGTCGTCACGCCCAGTGGGGCGGTGGAAGTGACGCTGACGACGGGGCCGGCCCGGCTGAGCCGAACGTTCCGCCTGGAGCGGCACGATCTCGCCACCGCGTGACGCCTACGCCCGGTTACGGCTTCGTGGTATCGATCACCGGGTTGACGCGCGCGGACCACCGATCACGAGGTGTGCACGATCAACACGTCGACCTTGGCCCGGCGCGAGACGTTGGCGGGCACCGATCCCAGCAGCCGGCCCGCGATCGTGCTCAGGCCGACGTTGCCGACGACGAGCAGATCGGCGCCGACGTCCTCCGCCAGCCCGACCAGCGCGTCGACCGGGGCGCCGACAACCGAGCGTTCTTCGACGTTCGTGGCGCCCGCGGCGTGGGCTCGCTGTTTAGCCTCTTGCAGAATCGCGTAAATCGGGGCGGCGCCGGACACCTTGTAGCCCTCATTCCCCAGGGTGTCGGCGGCCCGCGGGTCCTCCGCCTGGGGCAAATATGCCGACGCGACGATCAATTTGGCGTCCGCCCCGGCGATGGTGCCTGCCCGGTCCACCGCGCGCAGCGACGAGTCCGAGCCGTCGGTTCCTACCACCACGGTCCGATAGGCGCTCATTTACCCTCCCAGGTGTCGGTTGCTACGCCAACCCAAGACAGTATCGCTTTGCCTGATCCAGATGGTCCGATTTGAGACACGCCGACGCAGTGGTGATTCCGCCGGTACCGACCGGCCGCGGGCACTTCCGGACCCTAATCGCAGCGGCAGTGTCGTGGACAAGTATCTAATACGGCTTAAATCCCTTGGGGCGCAGAGTAATTAGTTTGACTACACCGCATTGGGTCAGCTCGCGGACCGCGGTTGCGCGCGGCGGTACGGATTATGACCAGGCCAGACGGGTAATTAGATTCACCAAAGAGCCCTTAAAGTGACACCTATCATGATCACCTCGACAATCGACGAGCCCAAGACGGCTGTCGCCGCGAGCTACTCGCGTCCAGCGCGTCGCGGCAGGCTGCTCGACCCGCTTGCGGCCGCGTTGCTGGCCGCCGTCGTCAGCGGCGCCGCGGCGAGCCGGCCGTCGCTGTGGTTCGACGAAGGGGCGACCATCTCCGCCTCGGCGAGCCGCTCGTTGCCTGAACTGTGGCGGCTGCTGGGCCATATCGACGCCGTGCACGGCTTGTACTACCTGGTGATGCACGGCTGGTTCGCTGTCTTTCCGCCGACCGAGTTTTGGTCGCGGGTGCCCAGCTGTCTGGCGATTGGACTTGCGGCCGCCGGCGTCGTGGTCTTTACCAAGCAGTTCTCGTCGCGGACCATCGCGGTCTGCGCGGGCGTCGTTTTCGCGATCCTGCCGCGCGTGACGTGGGCCGGCGTCGAAGCCCGCTCCTATGCCTTCACGGCGGTCGCCGCAATCTGGTTGACCGTATTGCTGATCACCTCAATACGGCGAAACAAATGGTGGCTGTGGCTGCTCTATGCGGTGGCGTTGATGCTGTCGATACTGCTCAACATCTACCTGGTGTTGTTGGTGCCGGCCTACGCCGTCGTCACACCGGTGGTCGGGCGGCGCAAATCGGTAGGGGTTTGGTGGGCCACCTCAGCGGTGGCGGTGGCGGCGATGACGCCGTTCATGTTGTTCGCGCATGGCGAGAAATTTCAGGTCGGCTGGATCTCACGCCTGAATTGGCACAACGCGATCGACGTTCTGCAGCATCAGTTTTTCGACAACAGCGTCCCGTTCGCCATCCTGGCGGCGGTCCTTCTGGTGGCCGCGATCGCATTTCGATGGACCGGCCGATGGGAATGGGACCGCGATAGCCGGCTGCTGCTGATCGTCTGTGCGGCGTGGATTGTCGTGCCCACCGCCGTCAGCCTGATTTATTCGGCGTTCGAACCGGTCTACTACCCGCGCTATTTGTTCTTCACCACGCCCGCGATGGCGGTTGTCCTGGCCGTCTGCATCGTCGCGGTCGCCGGCAGACCGCGGTGGATCGCCGGCGTCCTGGTATTGCTCGTCGCAGCGGCCTTCCCGAATTACCTTCTGTCGCAACGACAGCCGTACGCCAAAGAGGGCTGGGATTACAGCCAGGTCGCCGACGTCATCAGCGCCCATGCCGCACCCGGGGACTGCCTACTGGTCGATAACACGGTGGGCTGGCTACCCGGTCCGATCCGCGCCCTACTTGCGGCCCGTCCGGCGGCCTTCCGACCATTGGTCGACGTCGGCCGTGGTCCGCGCGGACCCGAGCGTGGCACCCTGTGGGACGGCCATGTGGCGGTCTGGCTGGTGGTAGGTCGGCTGTACCAATGCACCACGCTATGGACGATTTCCACGCATGACGCGAGCTTGCCGGATTATCAAAGCGGAGAATCGCTGCCACCGGGGCGGGTGCTGGGACGCGCACCCGCATACCTGATACCGAAGCAAGTCGGGTTCCGCATCGTCGAGCGCTGGCAACTCCACCGCACCGAGGTCATCAAATCGGTCCGCTGACGAAACTCGCCGGGCAGTGGGGGCATCACGGCCGGACCGTAGGGGAATAGTTGACGGACATGCAGATCTGGCTTGTGCTTCCGGGTGAGGACGAGCCGGACTACCGCCGCGATGCATGCGAAAAGCTCTGCCGAGGCCAGGGATTGACCGTGGGTCAGCGCTGTCCGCGGGTGGCGCGGTAGGAGGCCACCACGCCCACCGCGCCCAGCGCCGCGAACACCGCGAACAACCAACGGGCGGCGATGACCGCACCACCGTGCGCGCTGTTGACCACTACGCCGGCCAGGCCCGCGCCGAACGCTCCGGAGATCAGCTGCACCGTGTTGATCGCCGCAGCGGCGGCCCCGCTCTCTTTCGCGTCGTCGACACACTGCATCGCCCACGCCGATAGATGCGGCCAAGCCGCGCCGATGCCGATCCCGGTGATCACCAACGCCAGCGCCCACAGCACGGCGAGGCCCGCGGGCGCGTTATCCATCTGGGTGGCCGCGCCTAACGCGAGGCCCACGGCCATGATCAGTGGCGCGGCGCCGACCACGCGGGCAATGGGGCGGCTGCTGCTCAGCGATGCGCTGACGATCTCGCTGACCGTCCAGCCGACCGCCAGCGCAGCGGCCAGGAAACCGGCCACCACCGGGACGAGATGCGCCAGGCGTTGCCCGAACAACGGCACGTACATGTCGACCATCGCCGAAGCCATCAGCAGCGCCATCGTCAAGTAGATCCACTTCAGCGGACCAGACCGAAATACGCTGGGAGGCAGCACCGTAACCGACATCCGCCGATCGATCAGCACAAACACGGCCACCAAGAGCACGCTGGCCGCAAGCAGCGCGGTCGTCGCGAGGCTGCTGTGCGGGACCTGCGCGACGCTTACCGTCAGCGCGGCCGCCCCCAACAGCAGCAGCGACCACACCGGGATTTTCAGCACCGGCGCCGCGCCGCTTGGATCGACACGGCCGGCGGGCAACACCATCGGGACCAGCGCGGCCATCGCCGCGGTCAGCATCGCCACCGCACCGAATGCCCAACGCCACAGCCCGAACTGCGCAAAAAGACCACCGGTCGCCGGCCCGACAATCGTTGCGACGCCCCACATCGCCGATACCAGTGCGGAAGCCCGCGTCCACAGCGCTTGCGGCAGGGCGGCGCTGATCACCGCATAGCCCAGACCAGCCAACAGCCCACCGGCCGCCCCCTGCAAGGTGCGGCCGGCCAGCAGCACCTCCATGTTAGAAGCCGCCGCGCACACCACGCTGCCGATCCCGAAGACCGCAAGCCCCAGTAGATATGACGCACGCGCCCCGAATCGCAGCAGCGCCGCGTTGACCGTGGCGGCCGCCACCACCGAGCCGACCAGGTACAAGGTCGTCACCCAGGCAAAGAGCCGCTCACCGCCGATTTCGGCGACGGTGCTGGGCAGCAGGCTGATGGTCAGGAACTCGTTGGTGGCATAGAGCGCGACCCCACCGGCGAGCAGCGTCGAGGTGCCCAGGTACCGGGGGCCCAGCAGCACACGCCAACTGCCGGCGGTTTCGGTGATGCTCGTCGCGTCGGTCACGTGCACCACGGTATGAGCTCAACCGCGGTTGAGTTCAAGGCGCCAGCCTGCGGGACGCGTCGGCGGCCCATCACTTCAGACCGGCGGCGTCCATCCCGCGTAGCTCTTTCTTCAAATCGGCGATCTCGTCGCGGAACCGGGCGGCCAGCTCGAATTGCAGGTCCCGCGCCGCAGCCATCATCTGCTCGGTGAGGTCTTTGATCAGGTCCGCCAACTCGGCTCGCGGCATGCTTGCGGTGTCGCGACCCTCGAACACACCAGCGCTGACCGTCCGGCCGGGCGCACCTTGGGCCCGACGGCCGCGCGACGCGTTGCGCCCGGATCCGCCGATTTCGACGGCGTCGCTGTCGTCGGCTTCGCGGTAGACCTGGTCGAGAATGTCGGCGATCTTCTTGCGCAGCGGTTGCGGGTCGATGCCGTTGGCCTCGTTGTAAGCGACCTGCTTCGCCCGCCGGCGTTCGGTCTCGTCGATGGCCTCTTTCATCGAGTCGGTGATCCTGTCGGCGTACATGTGCACTTCACCGGACACGTTGCGCGCGGCGCGGCCGATGGTCTGGATCAGGCTGCGCGACGACCGCAGGAAGCCTTCCTTGTCGGCGTCGAGGATCGAGACCAGCGACACCTCGGGCAGGTCCAACCCCTCCCGGAGCAGGTTGATGCCGACCAGCACGTCGTAGTCGCCGAGCCGCAGCTGCCGCAGCAGCTCCACCCGGCGCAACGTATCGACCTCAGAATGCAGGTAGCGCACCCGGATGCCCATTTCCAGCAGGTAATCGGTGAGGTCTTCGGCCATCTTCTTGGTCAGCGTCGTCACCAGCACGCGCTCGTCGGCTTCGGTGCGTTTGCGGATCTCACCGATCAGATCGTCGATCTGGCCTTTGGTCGGCTTCACCACGACCTTGGGGTCAACCAGGCCGGTGGGCCGAATGACCTGCTCGACGAACTCCCCGCTGGACTGGCTCAGCTCATAGGGGCCGGGAGTGGCCGACAGATAGACCGTCTGCCCGATTCGGTCGGCGAACTCCTCCCAGGTCAGCGGCCGGTTGTCGACCGCCGACGGTAACCGGAATCCGTATTCGACCAGGTTGCGCTTGCGGGACATGTCGCCCTCGTACATGCCGCCGATCTGTGGCACGGTCACGTGCGACTCGTCGATGACCAGCAGAAAATCCTCCGGGAAGTAGTCGATCAGCGTCGCCGGCGCCGAGCCGGCCGGGCGCCCATCGATGTGCCGCGAGTAGTTCTCAATACCGGAGCAGAATCCGACTTGGCGCATCATCTCGATGTCGTAGTTGGTGCGCATCCGCAGCCGTTGCGCCTCCAGCAGCTTGCCCTGGCCTTCGAGTTCGGCGAGCCGCTCAGCAAGTTCCTCCTCGATGGTGGAGATCGCGTGGGCCATCCGCTCGGGACCGGCCACATAATGCGTGGCCGGGAAGATGCGCAGCGAGTCGACCTTGCGGATCACCTCACCGGTCAGCGGGTGTAGGTAGTACAGCGCCTCGATCTCGTCGCCGAAATACTCGATCCGGACGGCCAATTCCTCGTAGGAGGGGATGATCTCGACGGTGTCGCCCCGCACCCGAAACGAGCCACGAGTGAACGACAGATCGTTGCGGGTGTACTGCACGTCGACCAGCAGCCGCAGCAGCCCGTCGCGGGGCACCTCGCTGCCCACCTTCAGCTCGACGGACCGGTCCAGATAGGACTGCGGTGTGCCCAGGCCGTAGATGCACGACACCGAAGCCACCACCACGACGTCGCGGCGCGACAGCAGCGACGACGTCGCGGAGTGCCGCAACCGCTCCACATCGTCGTTGATCGAGCTGTCCTTTTCGATGTAGGTGTCGGTCTGCGCGATGTACGCCTCTGGCTGGTAGTAGTCGTAGTACGAGACGAAGTACTCGACGGCGTTGTGTGGCAACATCTCTCGAAGCTCATTGGCCAACTGGGCGGCAAGGGTCTTGTTGGGCGCCATCACCAGGGTCGGGCGCTGCAGCCGCTCGATGAGCCATGCGGTAGTCGCCGACTTCCCGGTACCGGTGGCACCCAGCAGCACCACGTCGTGCTCGCCCGCCAGAATTCGCCGCTCCAACTCCTCGATAGCCGCCGGCTGGTCGCCGGCCGGGTCATGCGGGCTGACCACCTCGAAGTGCCCACCGGCGCGCACCATGTCCTCGACAGGGCGGTATTCGGAGTGGGCGACGACCGGATGCTCGGTAGCGAAAGCCATGCTCACCAGGGTAGGCCCGACCACCGACAGACCGAGGATGCTATCCGTGCTGACGGGTCCACACCAGGGTCCCAGGATCACATTGGATCAGGTACCCGTCGTCCGACTTCGACATCGCGAACACGGGGACGTTCGGCTCGTCACAGGACGTCCCGATGGGATGCACCCCGCTAGTGACCGGCGCTCTGTCCCAGGTGTTGGCTTCGCAAACAATCTGCGTATTGGCGCCTGCGTCGTAAGCGAGTTTGTCGACGTCGCTGCACACGCCGCCGAGCACCGGCGCAGACGATGCCGTGGCGGGCACAGCCGTGTTCGCAGAAGCCTGCGCGGGATCGGCCACGGCGACGCCCGGGGGAACGTCACCGACCCGTGCCGCCAGGACGGGAATCCGCAGCATCGCCCCCTGCGCGCCGCACTCGTTGCTCTGCACGGTCTGGGTCTGCACGCCGCGCAGCGTGCCGTCGGGTTGCGGCGTCAACGACCAAACCACCGTCTCGGCCTGAGTCGAGGTCTGCGTTCCGTGCGCTGCGCGGCACTCTGCCTGTACCTCTCTGGGCGCGCTCTGCCAGTGTCCGTCGACGAAATGCAGAACGCCGGTGTTGCCGCTGCCGCTGGTCTTTGCCTCTTGGTGGTTGACGTTGTCCAGCTTGGTCCCGGTGGCCGCGCACCCGGTGGACGTGCAGGCGGAAAGGAAGGCCCACCAACTGGTTTGCGCGCCGTTGTTTGGGATAACGCCGTTGGATGACTGCTTTGCGCGGTCGTAGTTCAACCGATAAGAACCGTCGAGTACGGGTTTGGCGGCAGCCGGACTTGAACCTGGCAGCACCGCGGATGCTGACGACGTCGCATTGAAACGAGGTGGTGATGCGGCGTTGGACTGGGGCTGGTCGTCCCAGGAGAAAAAAGAAACGGCCCAGGTGATGGTCAATGCGATTACCAGCGTGACAGCAGTCGCGGCGGCGATGCCGGTCTTGAGTGAAAATCTGCGGCCGAGCTTCACCGAGGCAGCGCTGCGGCGCAGGACAGCGCCGCGGCGCCGGGAGACCTTGTCGTTGAAGGCGGCGGCAAAATCGCGGCACCGATCGAATCTGTCCGCGGGATCCTTCGCGAGGGCTTTGAAGAAAACGTCATCGAGGCGCGCCAGATCGGGACGGTGGTGGCTGAGCCTGGGCGGAGCCGCGTGTAGATGCTGGCCGATCACGGCGACCGGGTTGGAATGCCGATATGGCGGCACACCGGTAAGCAAGTGAAACGCGGTGGCGGCCAGCGCGTACTGGTCGGCCCGCCCGTCGATGTTTGACCCGACCAACTGTTCGGGGGCGGCGTAGGCAACCGTTCCCACCGCGACGTTGGTCTCGGTGATGCCGCTGATATCGGCGAGTTGACGAGCAACTCCGAAATCCGCCAACAGGATCCGTCGTTCGTCTTCCTCGGGATGGGTGAGCAAGATGTTGGCGGGTTTCACGTCGCGATGCAGCAGTCCTCGCACATGGGCATAGTCGAGTGCACCCGCGACAGCCTCGACGATCGCGCCGACGTCGTGTTCTGACATGCCTTTCCGGTAACGCTCTTTCACCAGTCGGGCTGCGTCGGTGCCCTCGACGTAGTCCATCGCGATCCAGAGTTGGCCCTCGAACTCACCGCGATCGTGCACCGCGACGATATGCGGGTGAAATAGCGTTGCCGCCAGATCCGCTTCCCGATTGAATCGCTCACGGAACTCGTCGTCGGCCGTCATTCCCTTTGTCAAAACTTTCAGCGCGTCGCGACGCGGCAAGCGCGGGTGCTTGGCGAGATAGACGTCGGCCATCCCGCCAGAACCCAATGGACGCAAGATCGAGTAACCGGCAAAGGCGCTACGCTTCGCCATCCCGCTGGACGGCACACTGGCTTGGCTCTGTCGCCCGCTGAGCGCATCGCTGCGATTTGGCACCGATCTGATCAGCGGCACTCGGTGTAATAGTCGCGTGACAGCCAGATGCGGAAGCGAGTGATAGCCCCGCCGCAGCGCGTCACGCGCACGCTGCTGAGCGCTCACCGGTCGCTGGTCGACATCCCAGCGTTCCGTGTTGTTCGTCTCCTCATTCAATTGGCCGTCACCCCCTCATATCCTCACGTTGCGCGCAGCGGCGCGGACCCGGTCGATTCGGTCAACGGTCCCGCGGAAAGGTTTGCACGCCAGACGCTTTCAGTCTGTCATCCACCGACGCTGTGGCGACCGAAGCCGGCCCGGGCGCAATTGGACGCAGTTTACTCACTCTTCGGATGATGCCTGCCGATACGTTTGCCCGGGTTGGTGCCACTTATGTAACAGCTATGAATCAGCGTCCTGGCCTGCCCAGCGCGGGCTCAAAGAGCCCACCATTACGAAACATAGCGAAGTCACAGGCGCGTCGGTGGAAGCAGGCCTGAGCGGCAGCCGATACTGATGTAGTGAGTCGACCATCCCCGCCCATGCTGACCATTTGGCACGACGGGTCCCAACATACGTTCGCCGCAGGCCAAGACGTGGTCATCGGACGCGAGGTGGATGCCGACATCCGTATCGCCGATCCCCGGATTTCCCGCACACACCTGATCCTGCGTTTCGAGCAGGGCAAGTGGCTGGCAATCGACAACGGCTCAGTGAACGGGACCTTCGTCAACGGGTACCGCAGGCCGGTGATCGACATTCACGACGGCCAAAGCATCAACATCGGCAATGCCGGCGGACCGCAGCTGAGCTTCGAGGTCGGACAGCACCGCGGAATGGCAGGTCGGCCGCCGGAGGGCGGGTCGCCGCGGGACACTGGGCCGTCCACCATCTCATGGTCGACGCCCATCCCGCCCGGGCAGCCCCGTGCACAACCACCGGGCCCAGTCGGCGGTTCGCCACGGGGCGCCCCCAGGTCCCCCCAATCGCCGACGCCGCGATCGCATCCAGCTCCGCATGCGCGAAACGCACCGCGCCAATCGACACACGATCGTCCGACCGACGTGCATGTATCACGGACACCACCGCCGGGTCCGCCGCCCGCCGAGATCACGGTGGTCAACGCGGGTTCGGCGCCGCCGCGGGACATCGTGGCGCCCAGCGAGGTGACCGTCGTCAGCGCGCGGTCAGGCGAGGTATCAAATCTCGCTACGAGGTTTGTGAAGTTCCTGTCGCAGCGATCGGCGCCGCCCGCGAAACTGGCCGGCTCGGTCACGATCGGTCGGGCCAGCGACAACGACATCGTGATTCCCGACGTGCTGGCCTCCCGCCACCACGCGACGTTGGTTCTCACGCCGCTGGGCACCGAGATCCAGGACCGCAGCATCAACGGGACATTCGTCAACGGCACCCGGGTCGGCTCCGCGATCTTGCGCGAGGGTGACGTCGTCACCATCGGAAACGTCGACCTGGTCCTCGGCGGTGGCCTGCTGGTTCCCCGCAGCGAAACCGAAGCCGCGACGCGCACCGGCGGCCTGGAGGTCCGCGGCGTCGACTACATCGTCGACAACGGCAAACAATTGCTGGACAACATCTCGCTGATCGCGCGTCCCGGAACGCTGACCGCCGTGATCGGCGGATCGGGTGCCGGCAAGAGCACGCTGGCCAGGCTGATCGCCGGCTACACAACGCCGAGCTCCGGCTCGGTGACCTTCGAGGGCCACGACGTCCACGCCGAATACGCGTCGCTGCGCAGCCGGATCGGCATGGTCCCCCAAGACGACGTCGTGCACCGCCAGCTCACGGTGAACCAGGCGCTGGGCTACGCCGCCGAACTGCGGCTGCCGCCCGACACCAGCAAGGCCGACCGCGCCAAGGTCGTCACCGACGTACTCGAAGAACTCGACCTGACCAAACACGCCGATACCCGGGTCGACAAGCTGTCCGGCGGTCAGCGCAAACGGGCTTCGGTGGCACTCGAGCTGCTGACCGGACCGTCCCTGTTGATCCTCGACGAGCCGACGTCGGGTCTGGATCCGGCGCTGGACCACCAGGTCATGACGATGCTGCGCCAACTGGCCGACGCCGGCCGGGTGGTGATCGTGGTGACGCACATGCTGTCCTACCTCGACACCTGCGACCAGCTGCTCTTGGTGGCCCCGGGCGGCAAGACGGCCTACTGCGGCCCGCCTGACCAGATCGGTGATGCGATGGGCACCACCAACTGGGCCAAAATCTTCAGCCAGGTGGGCGCCGATCCGGAGGAGGCCAACCGCCGCTTCCTCGAGCGTGACCAAGCAGCCGCCGCCCGCACCGACGGACCAGCCGGCCGACCTCGGCGAACCAGTTCACACCAGCGTGCGGCGCCAAATCTCGACGATCGCCCGCCGGCAGGTCCGGCTGGTCGTGGCCGACCGCGCCTACTTCATCTTCCTGGCGCTTGTTGCCGTTCATCCTGGGTGCGCTGTCGCTGACCGTTCCCGGGTCGAGCGGGTTCGGCGTGCCCGGGCCGCACGCGGGCACCCCGGACGAATCCGCCCAGATACTGGCCCTGCTGCTGCCGGCGGCGGCCTTCATGGGCACCGCGCTGACGATCCGCGACCTGGTCGGCGAGCGCGCCGTCTTCCAACGCGAGCAAGCGGTCGGCCTGTCAACGACGGCCTACCTGCTCGCCAAGACCGCAGTGTTCTGCGGGTTCGCGATCCTGCAGTCGGCGATCATCACCGCGATCGTGTTGGCAGGCAAGGGTTTGCCGACCCGGGGAGCGGTACTGCTTGGACACTCCAACCTGGGCGCGACCGTCGAGCTGTTCGCGACGGTGGCTGCCACGTGTGTCGCCTCGGCGATCCTCGGCCTGGCCATCTCGTCGCTGGTTCGGTCCAGCGAGCAGATCATGCCGCTGTTCGTGGTGGCGGTGATGGCCCAGCTCGTGCTGTGCGGCGGCATGGTCCCGGTGACCGGCCGCCTGGGGCTCGACCAGCTGTCCTGGCTGATGCCGGCGCGCTGGGGCTACGCCGCGGCGTCGTCGACGGTCGACGTGCGGCACCTGGTACCCGGTTCGCTGCTCCCCCAAGACCGGTTCTGGCAGCACACGCGCAAAGTCTGGCTGTTCGACATGGGCATGCTGGCGGCGCTGGCCGTGTTCTACGCCGGCTTTGTGCGCTGGAAGATCCGGCTCGCCGCCGCTGATGCCGGTCAGGTGACGCCATCCATCCGCCCAAGCACGAGACGTTCGACCTGGACGCCCGCACCAACACCGATCCCAAAGGCATCGTGCGGGCGGTCGATGACTACATCGTGCGTCCGTGGGGCCTCTACCTGGCCCGCCCGACGCCTGGCCGCGCACAGTTCCACTACCTCGAGTCGTGGTTGCTGCCGTCGCTGGGTCTGCGGGCGACGGTCTTTCATTTCAACCCCGGTCACGAACGCGACCACGACTACTACCTCGACGTCGGCGAATACACGCCCGGTCCGGCCGTGTGGCGTTCCGAAGACCATTACCTCGATCTCGAGGTTCGCACCAACGCCGGGGTGGATTTGGCCGACGTCGACGAGCTGCTGGAGGCGGTTCGGTACGGCCTGCTGACTCCCGAGGTCGGCGAGCAGGCGGTGCGGCGGGCGTTCGCGCGCCGTCGACGGCCTGTCCCGACACGGCTACGACCTGCAACGTTGGCTGGCCGCCGAGGGCATGGACCTCACCTGGCGCGGGGCGCCCACGCGGTGATCACAGCGGCCATTCAGTTTCCCGATCCGGTCCGGGCGGGTACTTGGCATGAATGGGTTTAAGCGGGTATCGACGCAAGCGGCGGTCAGGCGACAGTCCTGAACCACGCGGACGACAGCGACGGCGCCGGAGAGCCCGCCGTTCCGGCAAAGGACCGTGTTTCGTCATCCTGCACCATGCGGCGCGCAGCGACCACTACGACTTTCGCCTTGAGATCGACGGCGTGCTGGTGTCCTGGGCGATCCCCAAGGGGCCGTCGACAAATCCGAAGCTCAGGCGGATGGCACGTCGCACCGAGGATCACTCGTTGGAATACGCGGAGTTCGAGGGAGTGATTCCGGACGGCGAGTATGGGGCCGGTGGGGTCATCGTCTGGGACACCGGCACGTACGCCAACCGGACTGAGCACGACATGACCAAATGCCTCGGCCGCGGTCACCTGTCATTCCGCTTGAACGGCGAAAAGGTGCACGGCGGCTACGCGCTGACCCGTATCCGGGAGGGCAAGGAAGAGACGTGGCTGCTGCTCAAGCGTCGAGATGACGACGCCGATGCCCGGCGGAATCCGGTTCGAACCCAACCGGAGTCGGTGCTGTCCGGCCGCACGCTCGACGAGTTGTCGTGACCGATCTCGCTGGTCTGCCCGACTCGGTTCGCGCGGCGCTGCCAACCGGAGTAGCGGTTGCCGGCAACGAAGTGCCGGCGAAAAACGGGTCGCGTAATCTCTGCATTCATGAGCTCTGCCATGCACAGATGGATCGCAATCGCCGCCTTGGCCGGCGCTGCGATCAGCTGCGCAGTTAACTCCCGCAACCGCGCAGGCCGACCTGCACAACATCACCTACATCGCCCGGGTCGACGGAGTGGCCCCCGGCAGCCAGGCCACCTTCGTGACCAACGACCAACCAAACCAACACCGCCCCGTTGAGCTCGATGCCCGGCAACGCATTCGAGGCCAACGCGGTACTGGCGGACGCCAATCAAGCCGGGATGCAAGTGTCGGTCCGGTGGCCTTATGCGGCGAACGTGCACTGCGAGATCGACGTGGACGATAACGTCGCCACCCAAGTCGATCGGCTCGTCCAACCGGTCCCGGGTAACAGCGACCCGATGAACGGTGTACTGCCCTGCGGCGCCCCGCTCCCCAATCCCTAGGCCTACGGCCGCCAACCTGATCTGTCGGCCCAGTCCCACGCCCGGCGGTATGCCTCGTGGAACCATGGCTCCTTGACGGCCAGATAACGTTCGATGTCTCCGTCCGGGGATGCTGCCTGCTGCGCACGGCGTTTGACGCCAAGGTACTCGTCGCGGACTTCGGGATTGGCTTTCAGCCAGTCGACGAACAACAGGGCGAATTGCTGATTGGGCCAGCTGTCCACGCGCAGATGGACGAATGTCGGGCGTCCGGGATCCGCCGACCCGTGAAGCCGCTTGTGCCACAACGTCGGATCGCCACTGTGGTCGTAACGTTCCGCGGTGCTGCGGGCGTCGAGCTTGGCGACATCGCTGCTGACGTCGTCGATGCGTGGATAACCCGCGGACCGTAAGGCGGCAGCGAGTTCGTCTGCCACCGCGAGGGATTCGACGGTGACCTGAATGTCGATGGCATCCTTCGCGTCCAGTCCGGGAACCGCGGTGGAACCGATGTGGTCGACGCGCAACGCCTTTGCGCCACACGCGGCCTTGAGGCGGGCGACGATGCGCGCACGCCTGATCGGACCAGGCCGGATCGGCGGGCACCAGTCGGGCAGGTGGGCGAACAACTTGGCCAGCGCTGAGATTGGCGGCGAACGGCATGATGCGGTGATCCCACACCTCACGAGCGCGCTCGGCCAACGCCTCCGGGGTGCTCGAATTGTCCAGCCAGACATCGGCGACGGCGCGACGCTGGTCGTCGGCGGCCTGCGCGGCGATGCGGGCGCGGGCGTCGTTCCTCAGCCATGCCGCGCTGTTCGACCAGCCGCGCCACCCGCAGTTCCGCGTCGGCGTACACCACGACGACCAATGGGAACAACGGCGCCATCCCGGACTCCACCAGCAGCGGAATGTCTTCCACCACAACCGAATCTTCCGGCACGGCAGCGATCAGCTCGGCGCGACGCTTACCCACCAGCGGATGAACGATTCCGTTGAGGGTTGCCCGGGTCTCGTCGCTGCTGAATGCCTTGGCAGCCAACGCCGGACGATTCAGCGCGCCGTCGCGCAGCAGAATCTCGTCGCCGAACGCGTCGACGAGTGCGGCCAATCCTTCGGTGCCGGGCTCGACCACCTCGCGGGCGATCACGTCACCGTCGACAACAACCCCGCCGCACTGCGAAAATGTGGCCGACACCGCCGACTTGCCGGCGCCGATGCCGCCGGTCAGCCCGATCCGAAGCATCCGGAGTTAGGCGCTACCGGCGAGCTTCTCCCGCAGGGCGGCGAGTTGCGCGTCGCTGGCCAGCGAGCCGCCGCTCTGCTGTTCTTCGCCCGACGAGCCGTTGGCCTGCGGCCGCTCGGCGGCGTCGGCATCGGCTGCGGCGAACTTCTCCATTTGCGCGGTGTGCATCTTGTGCCGGCGCTCGGCCTCGGCGTAGCGGGCTTCCCATTCGGTGCGCTGCGCGTCGAAACCGTCGAGCCATTCGTTGGTTTCGGCGTCGAAGCCCTCCGGGAAGATGTAGTTGCCCTGCTCGTCGTAGCTGTCGGCCATGCCGTACTTGGCCGGGTCGAACTCCTCGGTGTAGTCCTCGTTGGCCTGCTTGAGCGACAGCGAAATCCGGCGCCGTTCCAGGTCGATGTCGATGACCTTGACCATCGCGTCGTCGCCGACGGCAACCACCTGGTCGGGTACCTCGACGTGCCGCTCAGCCAGCTCGGAGATGTGCACCAGACCTTCGATGCCCTCCTCGACGCGCACGAACGCGCCGAACGGAACGAGCTTGGTGACCTTGCCCGGCACGATCTGGCCGATGGCGTGCGTGCGGGCGAAGTGCCGCCACGGGTCTTCCTGAGTTGCTTTGAGCGACAACGAAACGCGTTCGCGGTCCATGTCGACGTCGAGCACCTCGACGGTGACCTCGTCGCCGACCTGAACCACCTCGGACGGGTGGTCGATGTGCTTCCAGGACAGCTCGGAGACGTGCACCAGACCGTCGACCCCGCCGAGATCGACGAACGCGCCGAAGTTGACGATCGAGGACACCACGCCCTTGCGGATGGCGCCCTTCTGCAGCTGGTTGAGGAATTCGCTGCGCACCTCGGACTGGGTCTGCTCGAGCCAGGCCCGGCGGGACAGCACCACGTTGTTGCGGTTTTTGTCCAACTCGATGATCTTGGCTTCGATTTCCTTGCCGATGTAGGGCTGCAAGTCCCGAACGCGGCGCATCTCGACCAGCGAGGCGGGCAGGAAGCCGCGCAAGCCGATGTCGAGGATCAAGCCACCCTTGACGACCTCGATGACCGTGCCCTTGACCGCCTCGTCCTTTTCCTTGAGCTCCTCGATGGTCCCCCAGGCGCGCTCGTACTGGGCGCGCTTCTTGGACAGGATCAGCCGGCCTTCTTTGTCCTCCTTGGTGAGGACCAGAGCTTCGACCTCATCACCCACGGAAACGACCTCGTTGGGGTCGACGTCGTGCTTGATGGACAGCTCGCGGGAGGGAATGACCCCTTCGGTCTTATAGCCGATGTCGAGCAGGACCTCGTCCCGGTCAACCTTGACGATTGTCCCTTGGACGATGTCGCCATCGTTGAAGTACTTGATTGTTTTATCGATGGCGGCGAGAAAGTCCTCGCTCGAGCCAATGTCGTTGACGGCTACTTGCGGCGAGGTGACGGTGGGACTCGGCATATTGTTGGGTTGCTCCGGACAGGTTGGGGTAGTAGGGATAGAGCGGGCTTGTTCGATTGGCCCGGCTCCTCCGCATCGCGCTGCGCGCTCTGCATCGTCGCCGGGCTACCTGTCGAGGCTACTCGACTGTGTACACGCTGGCCAAACTCGCCCCATCTGGGCAGACCGTCAAATCACCGCCGAAAATTCACCGAAATAGTTGCCGCGTGTTCGCTCAAGACGGAATCCGCCGCTAATGCGCAGCGGTATCCCAGCTGCGGCCATAGCCCACCGAGACCTCCAGCGGCACGTCAAGCGGGTATGCGCCGCCCATCTTCTCGCGTACTAACGCCTCAAGCCGCTCCCGCTCACCGTCGGCCACTTCGAACAACAGTTCGTCGTGGACCTGCAGCAGCATCCGAGACGCCAGCCCCGCCGCCTTGAGCGCCTTGTCGACCTCGATCATGGCCACCTTGATGATGTCGGCCGCGCTGCCCTGGATCGGCGCGTTGAGCGCCGCCCGCTCGGCGGCCTCGCGCACCTGGCGGTTGCTGCTGTCCAGCTCGGGCAGATAGCGCCGCCGTCCCAACACCGTGGAGGTGTAGCCGTCCTTGCGGGCCTGTTCGACGACGTCCATCAGGTAGTCCCGCACTCCGCCGAACCGGGCGAAGTACTGATCCATCTGAACTTTGGCCTCTTCGGTGGAGATCTTCAGCTGGGCCGCCAGGCCGTATGCGCTCAGCCCGTAGGCCAGCCCGTACGACATCGCCTTGACGCGGCGGCGCAGCTCGCCGGTCAC
This sequence comes from uncultured Actinomycetota bacterium, assembly GCA_963720085.1. GTDB lineage: Bacteria > Actinomycetota > Actinomycetes > Mycobacteriales > Mycobacteriaceae > Mycobacterium. The sequence goes on along the minus strand of CAVRER010000071.1, from coordinate 150,731 downwards.
CTCCTCGATCGGCACCCCGAATGCCCGGGACGCGACGAACGAGTGCAGGTCCTCGCCGGTGTTGAATGCCTCGATGAGGCCCGCGTCACCGGATAGGTGAGCCATGATCCGCATCTCGATCTGGCTGTAGTCGGCCGTCATCAATTCGGTGTATGCGGCACCGCCTCCGTTACCGACAACAAACGCGTCGCGGATCTGGCGGCCGGCGTCGGTGCGGATCGGAATGTTCTGCAGGTTGGGCTCGGTCGAGGAGAGCCTGCCGGTCGCCGCAATCGTTTGGTTGAACGTGGTGTGGATACGGCCGTCGCCGGCCACCGAATTCAGTAAGCCGTCGACGGTCACCTTCAGCCGGGTCACGTCGCGGTGCGCAAGCAGATGCTGCAGGAACGGATGCCCGGTCTTGTCGAACAGCGACTGCAGCGCATCCGCGTCGGTGGTGTATCCGGTCTTCGTCCGCTTGGTCTTGGGCATCTCTAGCTCGTCAAACAGCACTACCTGCAACTGTTTTGGCGAGCCGAGGTTAATCTGCTTTCCGATCACCGCGTACGCCGCCTCGGCGGCATCACGGATCTGGTCGCCGAATTGGCTTTGCAGCTCAGTCAATTGGTCCAGATCGACGGCGATACCCGCGGACTCCATGCCCGCCAACACCTGTTGCACCGGCAGTTCCATCTCGGCGAGCAGTGAGGTGGAGTCTATGCGGGCCAGTTCGGCATCCAGCGCATCAGCCAGGTCCACCACCGCGCGAGCGCGCAGCACCGCGGTCTGCACGGCTTGGTCATCGACCCCGTCGGTGTCGTCCAGCAGTGAAAGTTGCTGCTGTTCAGATGTTTCCGCTCGTAGCTCGCGACGCAAGTAGCGCAGTGACAGGTCGTCGAGGGTGAAGCTGCGCTGTCCCGGCCGGACCAGGTAGGCGGCCAGCGCAGTATCGGAGCTGACCCCGTTCAGCGTCCAGCCGCGCCCGGCGAGGTCGTGGATGGCCAACTTGGCCTCGTGCAGTGCTTTCGGCTTCTGCGGGTCGGCGAGCCACACCGCCAGCGCGGAGTCGTCGTCTGGTGTCAAGGTCGTGGTGTCGATGTAGCCGCCGTCGCCGTCGGCGGCGGCGATGGCCAGCGCGGTTGCGTCACCGTCGTAGGGCAGATGCGTGCCCACCACGGCCAGCCCCGATCGGCGCCCGTCGGCGACGTGCTCGGCCAGCCACTGCCCGACCGTGCCGGGTTCCAGCGCTCCCCCGCGCACGTCGAATCCCTCGTCGACCTCGGGCTCGACGGCAGCCAGCGTGTCGAACAGCCGATCGCGCAGCACCCGGAATTCCAATTGGTCGAACAACTGGTGAATCTGGTCGCGGTCCCAGGGCTGCATCCTCAGCGTGTCCGGCGTCTGCGCCAACGGCACATCCCGGACCAGATCGGTGAGCTCCCGATTGAGCACCACGCTGGCCAGATGCGCCCGCAGCGCGTCACCCACCTTGCCGCGCACCGAGTCTGCGTTGTCGACCAATGCTTGCAGCGAGCCGTATTCGCTGATCCATTTCGACGCCGTCTTCTCGCCCACTCCCGGAATGCCGGGCAAGTTGTCGCTCGGGTCGCCGCGCAGCGCGGCGAAGTCGGGGTATTGCGTGGGGGTGAGCCCGTACTTCTCGACCACCGCCGCCGGGGTGAAGCGGGTCAGCTCGCTAACGCCTTTAACTGGGATAAAGCACCGTCACGTCGTCGGTGACCAGCTGCAACGAATCGCGGTCACCGGTGACCACCAGTACCCGGTAGCCCTCCTTTTCGGCCTGGGTGGCCAACGTCGCGATCAGGTCGTCGGCCTCGAAGCCCGGCTCGGCGAGCACCGTAATGCCCAGCGCCGCAAGGACTTCCTTGGTGACGTCGATCTGGCCGTGGAACTCATCCGGGGTGGACGACCGGTTGGCCTTGTATTCCGGGTAACGGTCGGAGCGAAAAGTCTGTCGCGACACGTCGAAGGCGGCGGCCACATGCGTCGGTGACTCGTCGCGCAACAGGTTGATCAGCATGGCGGTGAACCCGTACACGGCGTTGGTGGTCAGCCCGCCCTGGGTCTTGAAATTCTCGGCGGGCAGCGCGTAGAACGCCCGGAACGCCAGCGAATTGCCGTCCAGCAGCATCAACGTCGGCTTGTCGTCAGCCGCCCTGCCGGATTGCGTTTTGGCGCTGGCGGTCTTGGCTGGGCTCACGGCCTTAACTTTAGGCACCGGTTCTGACACCACGTCCACCACGGCAAAACTGCAACACGTTTCAGTTTTGCCGGCGTTCTCGGTACGCTGGCCGGATGCCAGCAGCTACCCGTCAAGAACCGGCGATCGACGGCTGGTTCGCCGTCTCCACCACAGCCGACGACGCCGGTGTGCCACATCTGATCGGCGCCAAATGTCCGCAATGCGGCACCTATGTCTTCCCGCCGCGGGCCAACAATTGCCCTAACCCCGGCTGCGACGGTGACCAGCTCGACCAGGTGCCGCTGTCGCGGCGCGGAAAGCTGTGGAGCTACACCGAAAACCGGTACGCGCCGCCGCCGCCCTACCCTTCCCCGGATCCGTTCGAGCCGTTCGCCGTTGCCGCGGTGGAGTTGGCCGACGAGGGTCTTATCGTGCTGGGCAAGGTGGTGGACGGCACCCTGGCCGCCGACCTGAAAGTCGGCCTGGAGATGGAGCTGACCACCATGCCGCTGTTCGTTGACGACGACGGCGTCGAACGCATCGTCTACGCCTGGAGGATCGCACGCGCCCGCGACGATGCAGAGCGAAGCGATGAGGAGGAGCGGCGCTCATGAGTAGCAGCAGCGAACCGGTCTACATCCTTGGCGCCGGGATGCACCCCTGGGGCAAATGGGGTAATGACTTCACCGAATACGGTGTGGCCGCAGCTCGTGCCGCGTTGGGCGAGGCCGGCCTGGACTGGCGGCAGATTCAGTTGGTGGCCGGCGCGGACACCATTCGGAACGGCTATCCGGGTTTCGTCGCCGGGTCGACGTTCGCGCAGAAGCTGGGCTGGAACGGTGTGCCGGTCAGTTCGAGCTATGCGGCGTGCGCCAGCGGGTCGCACGCCGTGCAAAGCGCCCGCGCGCAGATCCTCGCCGGGTTCTGCGACGTCGCGCTGGTGATAGGCGCCGACACCACGCCGAAAGGTTTTTTCGCTCCGGTCGGCGGCGAGCGGAAGAACGACCCGGACTGGCAGCGGTTTCATCTGATCGGCGCCACTAACCCGGTGTATTTCGCGCTGCTGGCGCGGCGCCGGATGGATCTCTACGGCGCCACTCTCGAGGATTTCGCGCAGGTGAAAGTCAAAAATGCGCGCCACGGCCTGCAGAACCCGAATGCCCGGTTCCGTAAGGAGGCGTCGGTCGAAGACGTGCTGGCCAGCCCGGTGGTGGCCGACCCGCTACGCCTGCTTGACATCTGCGCCACCTCGGACGGTGCCGCGGCGCTGATTGTGGCCAGTGCCAAGTTCGCCCGCGAACACCTCGGCTCGCTGGGCGGCGTGCCGTCGGTGCGGGCGGTCAGCACAGTCACCCCGCGCTATCCGCAGCATCTACCCGAATTACCGGACATTGCAACGGATTCCACTGCAACGGTGCCCGCACCCGACCGGGTGTTCAAGGACCAGATCATCGACGCCGCCTACGCTGAGGCCGGTATCGGGCCAGCAGACCTGAGCTTGGCCGAGGTGTACGACCTGTCCACCGCGCTGGAGCTCGACTGGTATGAGCACCTCGGGCTTTGCGCCAAGGGCGACGCCGAGGCGCTACTGCGCAGCGGCGCCACAACCATCGGCGGGAAGATTCCGGTCAACCCCTCAGGTGGGCTGGCCTGCTTCGGCGAGGCGATTCCCGCACAGGCGATCGCACAGGTCTGCGAGCTCACCTGGCAGCTGCGCGGCCAGGCGACCGGCCGTCAGGTCGAGGGCGCCAAGGCCGGAATCACCGCGAATCAGGGCCTGTTCGGCCACGGCTCGTCGGTCATCGTGGCCCGCTAACCGGCGCCTAGCCGGACGATTCCGCGTTTTTAGGCGTGTCGAGGGTTTCCAGGACGACTTCGGCGACGTGCTTCATCGTGGTCCGCCGGTCCATCGCGGCGCGCTGGATCCACTTGAACGCCTCCGGCTCGGTCATGCCCTGGTTGGCCTGTAGCAGGCCTTTCGCTCGTTCGACGAGCTTGCGGGTTTCCAGCCGGTCAGACAGGGTCGCGACTTCGCGCTCCAGCGCCCTGATCTCGCTGAACCGGCTCAGCGCCAGTTCAATCGACGGGATCAGGTCGGAGATGGTGAACGGTTTCACCAGGTAAGCCATCGCACCGGCGTCTCGTGCCCGTTCGACAAGGTCGCGCTGGCTGAAGGCGGTCAGCACCACGATCGGTGCGATGCGTTTGCGGGCGATCTCCGACGCGGCGTCGATGCCGTCGCGGCGCGGCATCTTCACGTCCATGATCACCAGGTCGGGGCTGAGCTGTTCGGCCAGCTCGACGGCCTCCTGGCCATCGCCGGCCTCGCCGACGATGTCGTAGCCCTCTTCGCGCAGCATCTCGGCCAGGTCGAGCCGGATCAGCGCCTCATCCTCGGCAATCAGCACCCGGCGCGGGGCGAGGGTTTCGACGTCGATCGTGGAGCCGGTCATGACGACATTGTCTCGTGGCCGGCGGTGATCAGCGACCGCGGGGTTGTGACGCGGCGTCACGATCGCCATCCTCTATGGTGGGAGGCCGTAGCGAGCGAGCCCTCGTATCCCAACTGGCAGAGGAAACGGATTCAAAACCCGTCCAGTGTGAGTTCGAATCTCACCGAGGGCACCCGCCACTAGGCGAAGTTCGCGGTCGATGGTTTCGCGATCGCGAATGGGGCCAACGTAGCGACCGAACCGAAGCGCGCAAGTCACCCCGAATATTTGCCAAATTCTGCGACGCGTGGACCTTCTCGGTGTTAATCAACGGACACGTAAGTAACTGAAGGTTCGCCGATAGGTGGGGCAAGACCATGGGCGTGACACGAGGGATCGCCGCAGCAGCCATGCTCGCCAGTTTAGCTATCGGTACGGCCAGCACAGCGCGGGCTACACCGACAATGAGCGGCCACTACATCGCCACTTTTACGGCATCAACTGGTCAATCGACCACCAACGATTGGTACTTCACGCCCTGCGGCGACGGATGCGCACAATTAACTCGCCCCGTGACTGCCCAGGCGCGGTTCGTAAACGGACGATGGACAGTCGATAGCACCGCTGATGCGACGTGTCCGGACGGCACCAGCGTTCCCCACGCCTTGACCGCGCACGACACCTGGGATCCAAATACGCTTGCAGGCACAGACCAAATCACCCATAACTTGGCAGCCTGCGGCAATCCAGCGGGCCATCAAGCGACCAACAAACTCCAACTCACGCAGGCACTCTGATGACTGTCATACGGGTGATCGCCGTGGCCGCCCATGCTGGCCGGTATAGCGGCGGGTACAGCTACCACAGCGTGGGCTGCACCGACAATGAGCGGCCACTACATCGAAACTGAGACAACACCACACGGTTGTACCGTTACCAACAACTGGAACTTCGCTCCCTGCGGTAACGGGTGCGCGAACGTTACCGGCGACGTGACCGGGCAGGCGCGGCTAGTCAATAATCAATGGTCACTCGACAGCGCCGCAGACGCAGCTTGTTCCGACGGCTCTAATGTTCCCGCCGCCGAAGCCGAGCACTTCATCTGGGATCCAAACACCCTCGTAGGCACAAGCAAAATCACCCTCGGGTCGGCAGCCTGCGGCTGGCCTGTGGGGCAGACAGAAACCAACCACATCCAACTCAGGCGGGCAAGCTGACGCACGGGGTAGCCGCGCTCTACCCAAAACCTAGTTCGGGTTGACGAACCGCATAAGCGCGCGGCGGGTTTCCATTCGCGCCGCCTCGGCCTCTGCGAGGGTGTCGAGCCGGTCGGCGATGGCCTGCGCCTCGTCGGCCTCCTGGCGGGCCTGTTCAGCGTCGGCCGCGAGCACCGCGATCCGCCGTTGCTTCTCCCGCGCCCGGTGGATGGCGACGACGACCAGCCCGACGAACAGGATCGGGAACACAAACCATTTCCCGGTGAGCACGAACGTCACGAGCCACCCGAACGCGCAGAGGATCGCCAACCAGATCATCTGGCCGAAGAATCGGAGACCACTCACCGGATCATCATCCCCGCTGACTTCAGTTCGACCAGGGGTACGCAAACAATGGCCCGGTGAGTGCGGACGCGAGGAGCGCCAACACTGCGCAGAAGATCAGGAGCCAGATTGCGTGGGCGAAGAACCTAAACGCGGCCATCAGATCATCCCCGTTACCTACCGACAATTCGCGCCGGATGACGGTGCTCAGCCGGTCCAGATCTCCGGCAGTCAGGAACACCCTCTCCCGACCGATCGCCATCAGATACCTGCGTGAGCCATTGGCCCGATCCAGGCGAACGAGGTGTAGCTGATCCCCATCACTGTCGCGCAGGCCGATGAGGCTGGTTAGTTCTGGTTGTCTCACGGTGTACCCCTTCGGTTGTTGGGAGTTCCGTGGTTGGGTTGGGACTGTCCTGTGGTTGGAACTTCTCGACCATATCCGCCGCGGCGGCTGCGCGCAATACGTTGGGCCGCAAGTGATTCCGTATAGCTGCGATACACTGGCGTCAATGGCTACGGGCTGGAAATCCGTCCGCCTCCAGTCCGCAGGCAGTCCGCAGGATGCCCATTACTGCCCATTAACAGCCATGACCAATACATGCAATGAGCAGGGTATATGGCGAGTGGGCAATATATCGCCGCAGGTCAGAATGTCGAGAAGTACGATTTCAAAACCCGTCCAGTGTGAGTTCGAATCTCACCGAGGCCACCATGTATGTCCAGTCCTAATGCGTTCGGCGCAACAGCGTCGCTGCCGAGAAATACCGCAGTCGTACCGCACTTCAATCCGTTCCGACAAATCCGTTCCGACGGTTGCTTCGAGTGAGTTCGCAGCTATGGTCAGGCCGCCCGAGAACAGATGGCCGCATGTGTCGAGAGTCATAGTTGCCGTCTCATGCCCGAGGAGTCGCTGCCAGGCCCGGACGTTTGCAAGTTCGGCGACGTGGACGCGAAGATCAAGCATGCTGGGAAGCTGCGTTTCCGGTTCCTTTTCGTCGCCGCCGTGGTTGGCATCTAGCGGGGCTGCCAACTAGACGATGGGTGGGACAGGCGAGTGGCAAGGTGTGTGACCTCGCAACCCTCCTGACTGAACAGCCGGAAGGTCGAGTGCCATATCGAGCGCCATAGCAGAAGCCGAACGAGGGACATTCAAACCGGCTACTCTCAACGCTTACGATGTCCGATCACATGCCAGCTGCCGCACCACGGAAGGATTAATCTGGCGTGTTTTTGCCTTATTTCTACCTCGATGATCTCAACGATGAGTATGCCGTTTATGACGTTTATGTCTTGATCAAGTGTGCTGATGACCTCGAGTATCAACTTGTCTTGCAAGCTATCAATCACCTGCCCCGCCGCCAGCTGGATTGGAGCGACGACTGGGGAACGATCGACGGACGCGGATGCTTGTGGGTGCGACGCGACCAGCACGACCGCGTCTACGCGTTGATAAGAAACCGCCTGTCGAGCGACATTTCGTTTATCCATTTGATGCGTCGCAGGATGATCGACGACGTAACCGCGCTCGAGCGGGCCGCAAGCGCCACGAACGCTGAGCAGCTGTGGTCAGCGTTGGTGGCGGCGACGGGCTGGATGAGTACGAACTGGTTGCATGCGCAGGCCTCCGTGAGAATGGCATTGCGTCGCACCGGTCTAGATGCCGCCGAAGCAGATTCTCAGTTCGCTGCACTTCTCGTCGGTCAGCACCACTCTCTTCTAGGCGAGGCTTTCCGCGTCGCTGGCAATCTCGACACGTCCAAGGTCGAAGCGTTTGCGCATGATTGGGGACCCGCACTGGACTACGCGAGCGAGGAGCGAGTGCAGGAATTGCTCCGCGCCGCCCATAAATGGCCCACAGTTTCCGAAGAAGTCCAGCGGCGCGGACAGGCACAAAGACACCGATCGCGGGAGCTTGAACGGCGATTACTCGAGCGTGCCCGCAAGACCGACGGGCGGCAAGCAGCGGAGCTGCTTCACGCACAGCTGAGCCTTATCCGCACGACTATTTGGCAAGAGGAGCGCCGACGGCAGTTGCAAGGCCCCGCTCTTCATGCTTTTCGTCGGTTGCGGGGCCAGCCCGGCCCGCGGGGGTGATGGGAATCTATGGAACCGCGGGAAGTCGGCGGCAAGGCGTACGGGCTACTGCGTGCGTCCGCGATTGCAGCTGTCCCCCACTTCAAGATTGTCGGCAGCAGCTTGTTTCGCGGCATGTTGGCTGCTCACCAGCTTTCAAGTGTTTACGAGGCTTTTTTGACCTTGGGCGGCGACGATCCAGATGAGCAAAGCCTTCGCGCAGACCTTGAAGGTGCACTCGTGCGGGGTTTACTCACATTAGAGCTGCCACCCACGATCCTTAACGCCATCGGCGACGCGTACACAGCCACTTCGATCTATGCGTCGGACGCAGGCATCGTGGCGCGTTCGAGCGCAACAGTGGAGGATGGCGGTGCCGCATCCTGGGCTGGCCAGTTTCATTCCGTGTTCGGCATCCAAACACTGTCTGGTGCCATATCAGCGGTCCGGTCGGTATGGGTATCGGCCGTGCGTGCACGCGGCAGAGCTGTCGGTCCAGTACCGAGTTCGTTCGCGACCGCCGTGATATTCCAGCCGGCCATTCGCGCGGTCGCGTCGGGTGTGGCCGTCACCATCTTGGGCCCTTCTCCAAGCTTTTTAACGGAGACGACGCCGGGCTTGCTAGGCCCCTTAGTTGAAGGGCGGGTGAGCCCCGAGCGTTGGGTGTCTGGCGCACACGGGTCGGAGATGTCGGCTCCTTGGGCGGGTAGCGTAGTTCGCTCGACTACACCGGCACGTGTCAGACCAGGAACTATCCGGAGGGTGCCCATCGCAAAAGGACACCTGGAGGTGCGCTTTGCTGGCAGGCAAGGCCCGGGATGGTGGGACGGTGTGCCAGTCGTTCGAACCGACCCACAAGTGCTTTCTGCTGAAGCGGCACAGCGGGTCGCGTCATTGGCAGATGAGCTACAGCAAGAGTTTGGATCCGACGTTGATGTGGAGTGGATTTTCGACGAATCAGCTCAACTGTGGTGTCTCCAATGCCGCCCGCTTGTCGCACCCATCGGCCACTTGTCCCGGCTGGGCTCGGCCGGCTTGGCGGAGTCCAACGACGCGTTGGCTACTGGCGTGTGCGCGATGCCTGGGGTCGTGCGCGGTCGCGCGCAATTCGGCGGGGACATCTCAGGTGAGGAATCAACGATCCTCATCCGGTCTCATCTGGATGCCTTCGAAGTTGCGAACCTCTCACGGGCGAAGGGGGCAGTTGTCGCCGAAGGTGGGCTTCTCAGCCACGGCGCGATCCTTGTGCGTGAACTCGGGGTGCCCTGTGTTATCGGGGTCAGACCACAGCCAGTGCCAGTCGAAGATGGCGAAGAGGTGCTCCTCGATGCCACCCGCGGCGCTGTCTTCGCGGCTTCGACCGTCGATGCGACCCCTTCGTCGTCGGCGCCGATGCCTTCTGAGGTAACCGCCACCGAAGGCGAACAGCTCTGGACGTTGAAACCGATGCTCGAACCATCTGGTGCAGCCGAGGTCAAATGGCGAATGTCGGATGAGTTCCGAGCGCGGTTGTCATCCGGATTGACGCTTACCCTCGAACGGTTGACGTCTTTACCTGGCGTCGTTGGCACGGTTGACGTACTTCCCGACATACGCTCTCGCGTCGACCACGGTTTCGTCAGCGGCGTGTCGTTCCGGAGTCTGCGGTTACACCCAACTGCCATCGGGGACATGGGCGACGGCATCGCAATTGCGGAGATCGAGGGTGTCTACGTCGATGAGGTGTCGGCACGGATCCAGAATTTGGCCCACCAGCTACTGGAGGTTTTACACCGTGACGGGCACGCTAGCGTCGATCTCTTATCCCAAATCTGGGATGGTCCTGCGGCCTTGACGTGCTCCAGATGGGTTGAAAGGAGTCCCGAAGGCTGGTCGTTCTCCCACAATGGTCGGTTGGAAGGAGCCGACCCATCCGCGTTGCCAGTGTCCGTCCGTCGCCTAGCAGCTGATGAGCTAGAGCGTCGCAATGTGCAGCCGGGCCACTTCTTGGACGTTCTCCACACACCGGATGGTGAACGAATAGTGCTTCTGATTCATGCAGGCTTCGACCAAGCGACAGCTGCTTTCAACGCATGGGCACCTGAGGTCGGTCGCCCAGCCTCAGCGGCTGAGGGCATCGACATGCCAGCATCCTCTAGCGGCCACTTTTGGGGACTCGACCCGGCTCAGGCCACTGGTGAACGAATTCTGCGAGGGGCCGCCGCGCTCGTGAACGGGGCGTTTTGTCGGCGAGAGCTTCTACTCGAACGCTGCGGGGAGGCTTTCGCTAATGTCTTCGGGCAGCGCATCCGGTTGCGGCACATCTCGAATTGGGCACACTCGCTGCTCGCCGTGGACCACGATGCGATCCATTACCAGCAAGGGGCGCAGGTTGTCGAGGCGGGATCGCGATTCAACGACGGGCAGGCCGGCAATTACCCTGAATACCTCACCGAGTTGGCGATCACCGGTGGCCCGTTGGCAAGTACATGGCTGATAGCTATCCCCCCCGGCCCAACATTGTTGCTGCCCCACGGCCGTTCTTATGTTGTTGAGGCACCTCTCGCGGAAACGGCGCCGGAACCGCCGCTTCTTCTCGGACGCCTGGACTCGTATGAGCCGAAGTGGGAACTTGCTCAGGCGCAAACGTTGCTGAGCATGCACGAAACCATGGCTTTGAACAACACGCTCACAGCCACGGAATTCGTGGCTATACTCACGATGCGAGGTGGCAGCCGCGCAGGGTAGGGCCACGACGGAAGGAGTCGCTATGGCCGCATTGCGGGCAATAACCGGGTTCCCCGAGGCGTTCGCGAACGACATCGATACGGCGTTGAACGAGTCGGAGGTTCTCGAAGGCAAATACGCTTTGCAAGAGCGCCTGAATACGCTGCGAAGCGAGCTGCAAGAGTCGCGCAGTGATCCACACCTCGCCGCATCGAGCCCTTAGTTGTGCAGGTCAGTACCAACGAGGCGGAGTTGGTCGGGCTCGTTGACACATTGGTAGATCAGGCGCGCTGGGCGCCCTTTCGCGCGCAACTCTTCCCGACCGACCTGTGTTCTCACCGCTGCACGTTTTGTGTCTCCGCGGGCTATCGCGCCCGCGCAGAACTACCCCTGGAAATGCTGCAGTTGGCAGTGCGCGATCTCCAGCTGGCCGGGGTTAGAAATCTTGAGTTTTGCGGCGGTGGCGAACCCCTCCAACACCCCGGCATCACCGAGCTCCTCTATGACGCGCACCAACTGGGCCTCACGCTGTTCCTAACCACGAACGCGAGTCGCATCACCCCGCTGTTAATCGATGCCATCGCTGCCACGTGCACGCGTGTCAAGGTCTCGCTGGACGCATGCGACGCCGATGCATACGCCCGTATACATCGAGTTCGGCCAGCCATCTATGAGCGCGTGATCGAAGCAGTGCGTTGCCTCGCAGACGCGGCACGCGCGGGCGACGCAACGCTCGAACACGTGGAACTATCATGCGTCATCGACGAGCCACCTCACCCTGAGCCAGGGGAGTTGCTGAGCCTGGCCAAAGCGCTTGGTGTCACCCACCTTACTGTCACGACCAGCACATTGCGGTCGCGCACAGACGAGGAGGAGCGCCTCCTCGCGCGACTCCCCGCGTGCGATCCTGAGATCACAATTCGCCGCGTCGTCTCCGGGCGAGACGAGTTGATAGCAGACTGTGACCTTCCGTGCCCACTGGTCCTGGCTGAGATATGCATAACGGCCGAGGGCCGCGTTTTTCCAACCTGCCACCATGTTTCGTTTCCCGAGCACTCCTTAGCGCAAGTCGGATCAAACGGAACGCACTCTTCGGTAGCGTCGGTGATGACCGATGCGACTGTTGGCTACCGACTGATGCGATACGCCTTCGGAATCACCGACAAAATGGACAAGCTAGTCGGCAGTGGCGCCAATTTGCAGTTCGTTCGTGCGCTCAAACGCACTCGTCACCTTGACCTTCTAACGTCACCCCAGCTGTGACCGGACCCGGTGAACTGGTGGACTCAATATCGGACACTCGGCAGGCGGCCCGTTTGGGCAGTTCAGAATGGGTCTAGACCCGTGACCGGTCCAGTGTGAGTTCGAATCTCACCGAGGGCACCCAAGAGCCCACAGGTCACAGCGATGTCCGTCGATTCTCATTTCTGACCCCGCTGACCAACTAGTCCACAATCCGAAAAGGTGCGGTGCAAAGGTTGTCAGGAGCGGGAGCTGGCGCGCGAGTTTCCGACCGACAAATACGGCCAACGCGCAAACGGCGCGATCTTCACTGTCTCGGCCTTACGTTGACGAGATGAGCGATGCTTCTCCGCAGTGGGAGTACACCTGGTTCCATTCGACCGGCGACGATGCACTGAATGAAATGATGCGCAAAGCAAACACGCTCGGGGAACAGGGATGGGAGATGGTTAACTTCGCGGTGGATGAGCGAAAACCCTTTACGGCCGTGTGCTTCTTCAAACGGCCGCTCGATCCAGACCGGGTGAAGCCGCAGCCTCGGCGTTTTCTCTAAATACCCTGGACGGTGCGCGGACCAACGAGTGGCGGCTACCGCAATCGCGAGCTCACCGATTAGGCTTTTGCTGTGGTGGCTAAGAGGTGCGGTGCCACACAACCAGCAGGTTCGCGGCGAACGCCGGACTGCGTAGCTGCAGTCCGGGAGCAACCGCGCGTCCGCAGTCAGCACTATGCCGACCGCATTGCGCGGCGCCGCCGCATACTCCGCCTCAACACATCGCTAGCGATGGTCATCAGCGTGGGTTTCGGGGTTATGCAACTCGTGGTCGCACCCCAGCTGTGGTGGACCGGTGTGATCAACTTCGTCGGCGCCGCGGTCTACGTGATAATCCCTTGGCTTTACCGCTTCGGCGAGCTGGTTCCGCCGCTGACCTTCATCGGCACCGCCTACGCGTCGATCTTCGTCATCTGCTCGATCCTGGGCACCGCCTCGGGTTTGCAGCTCTACTTCCTAGTCGCAGCCTGCCTTGTGGTTTTGCAGCTGGGCATTGACCGCATTGTCCTGGCGGCGATCTTGGCTGCCATCGCCGCCGGGCTGGTGATCACGCTGCAGTTCCTCGTGCCCTTCGACACCGGTGTCCAACCGGTGTGGGCGTTGAGGCTGGGATTTGTCATCACCACCGCCTCCGCCTGCGTGATGGCCGTCGGGACGGTGTGGTACGCCCTGCGAGAGATCCGTCGGGCCGAAACGGCGATGGAAATCGAATACGAACGATCCGAGGCGTTGCTGTCCAACATCTTGCCGGCCAGCATCGCCGAGCGGCTAAAAGATCCGGCGCGCAACATCATTGCCGACAAATACGACGACGCCTCAGTCCTGTTCGCCGACATCGCCAACTTCACCGAACGCGCCAGCGACATCGCACCGGACAAGCTGATCCGATTCCTGGATCGGCTTTACAGCGACTTCGACGCGCTGGTGGACAAACACGGACTGGAGAAAATCAAAGTCAGCGGCGATTCCTACATGGTGGTCAGTGGAGTGCCGCACCCGCGGCCGGATCACGTCGAGGCGCTGGCAGACCTTGCGCTCGACATGGCCGAAACCGTAAGCGGATTAAAGGATTCGCGCGGCAACCCGCTGCCCCTGCGAATCGGGCTGGCCAACGGCCCCGTCGTCGCTGGTGTGGTGGGTTCTCGCCGGTTCTTCTACGACGTGTGGGGCGATGCGGTCAATGTGGCGTCCCGGATGGAATCCACCGATTCGGTAGGGCGGATCCAAGTGCCAGAGGATGTCTACCAGCGGCTGAAAAATGACTTCGTGCTACAGGAGCGGGGTGGTGTCGAGGTCAAAGGGAAAGGCCTCATGCGCACCTGGTATCTCGTTGGCCGCAAACCGGACACCGGTTCCGGCGATGTGCGTGCTGCGGCCTCACAGGCGGCCGGCGTCTAACTCGTAACGCAAACCTTCCACCGCAACGGCCGTTTGTGGGAAACTTCGAGCATGGAAACCAATGCTGTCCCAAGGTTGTTGCCGCATCTGTGGAAGTCGACACTGGTATCCGGAATCCTGGCGCTGACCCTCGGGATCTTGGTCTACCTCTTGCCGGGAGATTCCATCCTCATCGCCGCTGTCCTCTTCGGGATTTACCTGCTGATCACCGGTATCGCGCAAGTTGTCTTCGCGTTCAGCCTGCACGTCTCGGCCGGCGGACGCGTGCTCTTGTTTATCAGCGGCGCGGCCTCGCTGGTGTTAGCGGTGCTGTGCTTCCGACATTTCGGCCAAGGTTATGCGATTCTCCTGCTGGCCATCTGGATTGGTGTCGGCTTCATCTTTCGTGGTGTGGCAACATCGATCTCGGCCATTAGCGATCCGACCTTGCCAGGTCGCGGCTGGCAGATATTCCTTGGCCTGATCAGCCTTCTGGCGGGCATTGTGATGATCGGATCGCCCTTCCAATCACTCGCGATCCTGACGCTCATCGTCGGCATCTGGCTCGTCGTGATCGGCGTCTTCGAGATCGTGTCATCGTTCGGCATCCGCAGCGCATCCAAGAGAGTGGACAAGGCCCTGGCGGGTGGACCGCACAGCGCGGCCTGACTGGGCGAATCGTGACGTACACATCAATTTCGTAGCGATGGTCGCGGCTATCTACTACACTACGTCGTAGTAATAGGCGCTGTCGCCAGGGAGATGACAGATGAACGTCGTCGACGTGTCGCGTTGGCAGTTCGGTATCACCACCGTGTACCACTTCATCTTCGTGCCGCTCACCATCGGTCTGGCGCCGCTGATCGCCGTCATGCAGACGGCATGGGTCGTCACCGACAACGTCGCCTGGTATCGGCTCACCAAGTTCTTCGGCAAGCTGTTCCTGATCAACTTCGCGATCGGGGTGGCCACCGGGATCGTGCAGGAGTTCCAATTCGGCATGAATTGGAGCGAGTACTCCCGGTTCGTCGGCGACGTGTTCGGCGCTCCACTGGCGATGGAAGGCCTGGCCGCGTTCTTCTTCGAATCCACCTTCATCGGTTTGTGGATCTTCGGCTGGAGCCGGCTGCCCCGGTTGGTCCACCTGGCATGCATCTGGATCGTCGCGATCGCCGTCAACGTGTCCGCGTTCTTCATCATCGTGGCGAACTCCTTCATGCAGCACCCGGTCGGCGCACACTACAATCCCGCGACCCGTCGCGCGGAGTTGCAGAGCATCACCGCGCTGCTTAGCAATAACACTGCGCGAGCGGCGTTTTCACATACTGTGGCCGGTTCATTACTGACCGCTGCGACATTCGTCGCCGCTGTCAGTGCGTGGTGGCTGGTCCGTTCGGGTAAACCCGCCTCCCCCGACGCCGAGTCGGATGCCCGCACCATGTTCCGCCCGGCGGCCATCCTGGGATGCTGGGTTGCGCTGGTTGCCACGGTCGGTTTGTTCTTCACCGGTGACCACCAAGGCAAGCTGATGTTCGTTCAGCAGCCGATGAAAATGGCTTCGGCAGAATCGCTGTGCAACACCGAAACCGATCCGGACTTCTCCATCCTGACAATCGGCACGCATAACAACTGCGACAGCGTTACCCGTGTCATCGAAGTGCCCTACGTGCTGCCGTTCCTCGCGCAAGGCCAAATCCACGACGTCACGTTGCAGGGCGTGCGCAATATCCAGCAGGACTACCAAGAGCGATTCGGCCCGAACGACTACCGGCCCAACCTGTTCGTCACCTACTGGTCGTTTCGCGCGATGATCGGGCTGCTGGCGATTCCGGTCCTGTTCGCGGTGGTTGCGTTGTGGCTCACCCGCGGCGGTCGGATCCCCAATCAGCGATGGTTCTCCTGGCTGGCGCTGGGGGCGATTCCCACGCCGTTCCTGGCCAACATCTCCGGTTGGGTGTTCACCGAAATGGGCCGTCAACCATGGATCGTCGTCCCGAATCCGACCGGCGACCAGCAGGTCCGATTCACCGTCCACGAGGCCGTCTCACACCACGCCCCGGGCATCGTCGTCACCTCGCTGGTCACCTTCACCGCGGTCTACGCGGTGCTCGCGGTGATCTGGTTCTGGCTGCTTAAGCGCTACATCGTCGAAGGGCCGCAGGAACACGACGCGGAACCTGCTGCGCCTCACTCACCCAGCGATGACGAGATGGCACCGCTGTCTTTTGCCTACTAGCGCCGACTGACGGAAAGGAGCTGACCGATGGGACTGCAAGAGTTGTGGTTCGGCATCATCGGGATGCTGTTCCTCGGCTTCTTCATCCTGGAGGGCTTCGACTTCGGTGTGGGCATGTTGATGGAGCCGTTCGCCCGCGTCGGCGCCGGCGAACCAGAAGCCCACCGCCGCACAGCGCTGAACACCATCGGGCCGGTCTGGGACGGCAACGAGGTGTGGCTGATCACCGGCGGCGCAGCGATGTTCGCCGCCTTTCCCGGCTGGTACGCCGCCGTGTTCTCCACCTTGTATCTGCCGCTGCTGGCGATCTTGTTCGGCATGATCGTGCGTTCGGTGTCAATCGAATGGCGCGGCAAGGTCGACGACACGAAATGGCGGGCCTGGGCCGACTTCGGCATCGCGGCCGGATCGTGGTTGCCTGCCGTGCTGTGGGGCGTGGCGTTCGCCATCTTGGTGCGCGGCCTGCCGGTGGACGCCAACGGCCGCGTTGACTTGTCGATCACCGATGTGCTCAACGCTTACACGCTGTTGGGCGGTTTGGCCACGGCGGGCCTGTTTCTGTTCTACGGCGCGGTGTTCGTCGCCCTGAAGACCTCCGGCACGATCCGCGACGACGCTCACCGCTTCGCGGTGTGGCTGTCACTACCGGTGACCGGACTGGTTGGCGGCTTTGGGCTTTGGACGCAACTGGCCACGGCAAGAACTGGACCTGGCTGGTGCTGGCGGTCGCGGTGGTCGCGCAGCTGGCGGCGGTGGCGTTGGTGTGGCGGCGCGCATCCGATGGCTGGGCGTTCCTGTGCACCGCCTTGGTGGTGGCAGCGGTTGTGATCCTCTTGTTCGGAGCGCTCTATCCCGAACCTGGTGCCTTCGACGCTGAACAAGCAATGGAACTGTGACGATCTACAACGCCTCGTCGACCCCATACACCCTCAAGATCATGACCTGGGTGACGCTGCTGATGGCTCCACTGACGGTGGTATACCAAGGCTGGACGTATTGGGTTTTCCGGCAGCGGATTTCGGCTGACCGCATACCACCGTCGATCGGCCTGGCGAGGCGAGCGTCCTGAGCAGGAGCAACCGGGCACCCCTGGATCCGCGACTATGGCGGACATCTGCGGCGCTGCGCCATTTCCTGGCCGCGACCGTGGTTTGCGGTGTGGTGATCTCCGGTTGCGCGATCGCCTCGGCGATCCTGCTGGCGCACATTGCTTCCCGCGTCATCGCCGACCCCGCGGCACGCACCTTAAGCTCAGTGGGTGCCGATGTTGTCGATTCTGCTGTCGGTGTGGGCGGTGCGCACCGTGGCGCACTGGCTGCAGGCACGGCTGGGCCAACACGGCGCCAGCGCGGTGATCGCCGATCTCAGCGGCCAGGTGCTCGCCGCCGTCACGGCCCGGCAACCCCGACGACTGGCAGCCCAGCGTGACGACGCGGCCGCGGTGGTGGTGACCCGCGGGCTCGACGCGTTGCGGCCTTATTTCACCGGCGTACCTGCCGGCCTTGCTGCTGGCGGCGATCCTGACTCCGGTGAGCGCGGTCGTGCTTGGTCTCTACGACCTGAAATCAGCGGTCGATCGTCGTGATCACGCTGCCGTTGATTCCGATCTTCATGGTGCTGATCGGCGTGGCGACCGCTGAGCGGTCCGCGGCGGCGCTGGCCGCCATGGCCACGCTGCAGGCCCGGCTGTTGGACCTGATCGCCGGAATTCCGACGCTGCGGGCCCTCGGCCGCGCCGCCGGACCCGAGCATCGCATTGCCGAGCTGGCCGCCGCCCACCGGCGCTCGGCGATGGCGACACTGCGGATCGCGTTCCTCTCAGCGCTGGTGTTGGAACTTCTCGCCACCCTCGGCGTCGCCCTGATCGCGGTCAGCATCGGCCTTCGTCTGGTGTTCGGCGAGATCAGCCTGACCACCGGGTTGACCGTGCTGTTGCTCGCGCCGGACGTCTACTGGCCGCTGCGCCGCATCGGCGTGGAATTCCATGCCGCCCAGGACGGCCGGGCCGCTGCCGACAAAGCGTTCGCACTGATCGAGGACACCCGCGCCGCCGACCCGGGTACCCGGACGGTGTCGGCGCGCGGTGCCGCGATTGTTCTCGACGAACTCAGCGTCGCGGGCCGCGACGGGCTGCTGCCCGCATGATCTCAGCGCGGTGATCCAGCCGGGTCAGGTGACGGTGCTCACCGGTGCGAACGGCGCGGGGAAAAGCACCACGCTGCAGGTCATTGCCGGGATCACCGCGGCCACCAGCGGCCGCGTCACCGTGGCCGGAATCGACGTCGCCGACCTCGAACCGACCGCGTGGTGGCAGCAGGTGTCCTGGCTGCCGCAGCGCCCGGTGCTGATCCCCGGGACCGTCGCCGACAACCTGGCTCTGTTCGGCGCTCTCGCTGATCTTGAAACGCGCCTGCGCGGCAGCTGGATTCGATGACGTACTGGCAGAGCTGCCCGACGGGATGCGAGACCGTTATCGGACGCGGTGGAGTCGGGCTGTCGCTGGGTCAGCGACAACGCCTCGGCTTGGCCCGTGCGCTCGGCTCGCCGGCGCCGGTGCTGCTGCTCGACGAGCCCACCGCGCACCTGGACGCCGCAACCGAAGCCCGGGTGCTGCGGGCCATTGTCGAACGAGCGCGCGCCGGTGCCACCGTGGTGGTCGTCGGCCACCGCGAGCACGTCGTCGGAATCGGTGATCACGTCGTCGAGGTGGCCGGAGCGAGGAGCTCCATCATGCTCGCGTCTGATCCCCTGCTGGCCGCGGTGCGGCTGCTGCGCCCGCGGCTCGCCCCGGTTGCTGCTCGGCATCGCGCTCGGGGTGTTATCGCTGGGCAGCGCGCTGGCGCTGGCCGGGACTGTCGGCCTGGCTGATCACCCGCGCCTGGCAAATGCCGCCGGTGCTGGATCTGTCGATCGCGGTGGTGGCGGTACGCACGTTCGCGATTTCCCGTGGCGTGCTGCACTATTGCGAACGGCTGGTCAGCCCACGACACCGCGTTGCGGGCCGCCGGCAGCGCCCGCGCGCAGATCTATTCCCGCCTGGCGCACGGTCCCGCCGAGGTCGCGACTCGCTTGCACAGCGGCGAGCTGGTCGCACGCGTCGGCGCTGACGTCGATCAGCTGGCCGACGTGCTGGTCCGCGCCCTGCTGCCGTTCGGCGTCGCGGCCGTGCTGGCGGTGGCGGCGACCGTGGTCGTCGGGGTCATCTCACCGCCGGCCGCGGCGATATTGGCGATCTGCCTCCTGGTCGCCGGCATCGTCGCACCGTGGCTGGCGTCGAGGGCTGCTGCCGCACAGGAAGTGGTTGCGCGCCAACATCATTCCGCTCGGGACGTGTCAGCGATGCTGGCGCTGGAGCATGCGCCCGAGCTGCGAGTCGGCGGTACGGTTGCACGAGCATCGTCCTGGAGTCGCAACGCCGGCAACGCGATTGGGGTGACGCCATCGACGCCGCGGCCCGACCGGCCGCGTTCGCGGCGGCCATTCCCACGGCGGCGATCGGGGTCAGCGTGCTGGGCGCCGTGGTGGCCGGCATTGGGATGGCGGGCACGGTCGCACCCACCACATTGGCCATCTGATGCTGTTGCCGCTGTCGGCGTTCGAGGCGACGACTCCGTTGCCCGCCGCCGCCATCCAGTTGACCCGATCGCGGTTGGCGGCACGACGTCTGCTCGACCTGACGTCGGCGAGACAGCGAGTGCCGACCGCGGATCCCGGACCGATTTCACCGACAGCGCCAGCACGTCCGCTGCCAGCCGATCGGCTGCACGCCCGATGACGTGCTTGCCGCCCGCCGCGGATTGCCGGGCGCCGGCCACGGTGACGGTCGACCTGCCGCCAGGCGCCAGGCTGGCGGTCACCGGGCCCAGCGGGTCCGGCAAGACGACGCTGCTGATGACACTCGCCGGTCTGCTGGCGCCGTTGCGTGGCGAGGTCACGCTGGGCGGAAAACCGCTGCGCCTCCTCAGCGAAGACGAGCTACGCTGTGCTGTCAGCTTTTTCGCTGAAGACGCACATATCTTCGCGACCACCGTTCGGGACAACCTGCTGGTGGCGCGTGGCGATTGCCCGGACCATGAGCTGACCGTCGCGCTGCGCCGGGTCGGCCTGGACGCCTGGCTGGCCGGTCTGCCGGATGGTCTGGACACGGTGTTGTCCGCCGGCGCGCAGGCGCTGTCGGCGGGCCAACGCAGGAGGCTGCTGCTGGCCCGGGCAATCATCTCGCCTGCGCGGATCGTGCTGCTCGACGAACCGACCGAACACCTCGACGCCGCTGACGCCGAACCCATTCTGCGCAGCCTGCTGAATCCGCACGGTGGCCTGATCGCCGCAGAGCGGACGGTGGTGGTGGCTACTCACCACCTGCCCAACGACATTCGGTGTCCCGAACTTCGCATCGGCGCCGACGGGTACCCTGACTGACAGTCGTCCACGCCGCCCGATCTAGAGAGCGAGCCATGACCGAACCTCCGAACAGCCGTCGGACAGACGCGAAAACCCCGAGGGAACACCGCAAACCGGGCCGCCATATCCGTACCCACCCGTACCAATATCAGCCCGGCCCATACCCCGGCGGCTATCGCCACCGCCGCCCGCCACTACGGCCCGCCACCGCCGATGCAGCCAAAAATGGGCTCGGCATCGCGTCGCTGGTGCTGGCGATCATCGCGCTGCTGAGTGTCTGGGTGCGGTTCTCGCCCCCATCGTTCTGGGACTTGTCGCGGTCGTCATCGGTTTCCTCGGGCGTGGACGTGTCAAGCGCGGCACCGCCAACAACGGCGGGGTCGCGATCGCCGGCATCGTGCTGGGCGCCTTGGCGATCATCGTCGGGGTGGCGTTCATTGCGATCTGGACGACGGTCTGGAAGGACGTCGGCGGCGGCGACTACATCGACTGCATGCAGAAAGCCGGCTCCGACCACGTCCAGCAGCAGCAGTGCGCCGAACAGTTTCGGCAAAACGTCCAAGACCGGTTGAGCGTCACGTTGACGCCGACACCGGTGCCCTAGACCGTCACAGGCCACGCCGACGCGGCATGAACTCCAGCGACAGCAGCACATAGATCAACGGGACCAGCTGCGTGAGTGACACCAGCGCATAACGCCGTTCGTCCGCCGAGTGGAACTTGCGCAGATATCGATACAGCGACTCAAGCGCGATCAACGGATCCAGCAGATGGATCAGCCAGTAGAACAGGCTCTTGCATTCGGCCGCGGTGCTTTTCGTCGAAAATCTCCGGAAAGGCCGCGAAGGACAGCGACAGCCGTTGTGCGCCAGCATCTTTGGCTGCATTGATCATGTCGACGCTGAGTCGTTCGTCGATCCCGTTGGGCGCCCCGCGGCGACGCCACGGCACTTCGAGCGTGATATCGCTGCCGCCGCCGGCGGTGGCGTACCGGTGAAAGCCCTGTGCCCGTCCGGATTTGTCCCTCGCGACGATCAGTTGTATCCCCGGGAACCGGCCCTCCAGCACGCCGTCCAGACTCATGCAGAATCCGCGATCGGTGTGCGCTCCGCTGGGCGACGCCCGCAGCACCTCGGTCAGCTCAGCCACCTGCCGCTCGTCGAGGTCCTGCTCGGCGACGATCTCGGTGGTGATACCGCAGTTGTGCGTGCGCTTGACTGCCTGACGCACGTTGCGGAACTTGCGCCCGACCATCTCGAAGTTGGCCACGTCGATGACGACATCCCGGCCGATCGGCACCGGCCGCAACGATTGGCCGAGCACCCTCGGGTCGTTCCACAGCTGAAGCCGCCGTTCGCTGCACGCCAGCACCACGATTCGCCAGCCATGGGTATGGCACATGTTCGGCGAAGTCGGCGACCAGTCGGGGGAATTGCGCCTCGTCACCGACAGGGTCCCCGCTGACCACCGCGTAGCCGATGCGCGTCCGGTAAGCGAGCGCCGCCGTGCCGTCCGCGCTGAACAGGTAGCACTTGCCCGCCTGCATGGCGAACGGCGCCAGCGGGTCGCCGCTGGTGGCGTTGATCAATGCCCACACCCGAGACAGGTCGCCGGGCTGTCGTCGCGCGGATGTGGGCCACATCAGCGCCAGGCCGGACCCCGCGATCAGCACGTCGCCGAGCAGATCGAAAGACAGCACGTGCGCGGCGATCCCGGCGAACAAGACGATGAGCCGCGGCAGTCGCGTGCCGGGCCGTGACCGGGCGACCCAGGAAGATACCCCGCGCGACCAGTGCGACCGCGGCCAGCACCGTCAACGACCATTCCAGCCGGCCAGTCGCGTGCCAGCCCGCCTGGTCGTGGCCGCGCGCGATCGCTGTGATTAGCCAGCACGCCGCGCTGAACAGGACCAACGCGCCGATCCAACGGGCCGCCGGCGAGTTGACATGAACGACAACCCGCTCGCTTGCGCGAACCGCGGGCGCGACGCCGATCGACGACTCGTTCACGCGCACCTCCGGCTGGTCGGCAACTCATCAGCGGCACGTAGGCTGCTGCCTCACAGCGCCGTCGCCGGTATGCCGTTAGCGTTCCATTACCCAACCACCTCAAACATTACGCTTCAAACCGGTTTTGCTGCGGTGACATTGGGCGTGCCGCAATCGAATCGTTGCCGGCTGTTGTCCGCCGCCCTACGGCCGCGACCCGGGGAAATACTTCACCACGCCTTCTTGCACCACGGTGGCGACCGGCCGGCCGGAGCGGTCGAAGAAATAGCCGGTCCCAAGCCCGCGGGAATCGGTGGCCACCGGCGAGGATGTGGAATACAACACCCAGTCGTCGAAATTGACCTGGCGGTGAAACCAGACCGAGTGATTGACGGTCGCAGCGAAGATGCGGTCGAACCCCCACGAGAGCCCGTGAGTGGTGATGATCGAGTCCAGCACGGTGGTGTCCGAGCAATAGAGCATCGTGGCGGTGTGCAGCACGGGGTCGTCGGGCAGCACACCGTCGGCTTTGACCCAGACTCGGTTGTAATCGAGCCGGTCGCCTTTTTCCCGCATCACCCAGGACGGGTCGTTGGTGTAGCGCCATTCGATTGGTTGCAGTGCGTTGACGAACAACGGGACAGTGTCCTCGTAGCCGCGCAGCAGCTCCTTGATCGAAGGCAATGTCTCCGGATCGGCGACATCGGGCGGCTCGACGTTGTGCTCAAGCCCGCGACCGCCGGCCAGGTAGGAGATCATGACCGTCGCCAGCAAGGTGCCGTCCTGCGTCACCTCGATGCGGCGGTTCGCGAAGCGACGCTCGTCGCGCAACCGCACCACCTGGAATTCGATGTCTTTGGCGGTGTCACCGCCATTGATGAAGTGCACCGAAAGCGCGTTGGGCGGCAGGTCGCGGGTCAGTGTGCGGCTGCCCGCCACAAACGATTGCGCCATCATCAGTCCGCCGAATGTCCGAGGCGGGTTCTTGCTGGGATGAGATCCGATGAAGACGTCGTCGCCCATGCGATGCAGGTCCAGCACCGCCATCAGCTCGTCGAAGTCAGACACCGGCCCAGCCTAGTTGCCGGGCTCGCCCCCTCGCCGCTGCGCGGCTGCGGGTACCCCCACAGCCCCTCCGCTTCGCGGAGCGCATCGTCACAGGGGCCTCCGTTAAACGTCCTCCTCGCCGATTCGGTGCACGTGGATCAGGTTGGTTGACCCGACGGTGCCCGGAGGTGCGCCCGCGACGATGACCACCAGGTCGCCGCGTTTGTAGCGGCCGAGCCCCAGCAGCGACTTGTCCACTTGGCGGATCATGCCGTCGGTGGTTTGGATGATCGGGACGATGAACGTCTCGGTGCCCCAGGTCATGGCCAGTTGGCTGCGCACTTCGGGCAGTGGGGTGAACGCCAGCAGCGGCAGCGGCGTATGCAGCCGCGCCAGTCGTCGCACGGTGTCTCCGGATTGGGTGAACGCGACCAGAGCCTTGGCGTCCAGCCGCTCGCCGATATCACGGGCGGCGTAACTGATCACTCCACGCTTGGTGCGCGGCACGTGGGTCAGCGGCGGGGCGGCCGTCGAATTCTCTTCCACCGCGCAGATGATCCGGGCCATCGTCTGGACCGCGGCCAACGGATGCTTGCCGACGGAGGTTTCCCCGGACAGCATGACCGCGTCGGCGCCGTCGAGCACGGCGTTGGCGACGTCGGAGGCCTCGGCCCGTGTCGGCCGCGAGTGCTCGATCATCGACTCGAGCATCTGCGTCGCCACGATGACGGGTTTTGCGTTCTCCCTGGCCATTTGGATGGCCCGCTTCTGGACCAGCGGAACCTCTTCGAGCGGCAGCTCGACACCCAGGTCGCCGCGGGCGACCATCACCGCATCGAAGGCCAGCACGACTGCTTCGAGGTTGTCGATGGCTTCGGGCTTCTCGAGTTTGGCGATGACCGGTACCCGCCGGCCGACCCGATCCATCACTTCATGGACCAGCTCGACATCGGATGGCGACCGCACAAACGAGAGCGCAACCATGTCGACGCCCAACTGCAATGCGAACTCAAGATCGTCGACGTCCTTCTCGGACAAGGCGGGAGCCGACACGCTCATCCCCGGCAGCGACATTCCCTTGTTGTTGCTGACCGGGCCACCTTCGGTGACGGTGCACACGACGTCGTCGCCGTCGATCTCCTCGACCACCAAGCCGACGTTGCCGTCGTCGACCAGAACGCGGTCACCGGGCAACGCGTCTTGGGCCAACTGCTTGTACGTGGTCGCAACCCGGTCGTGGTTGCCCGCGCAGTCGGAGACAGTGATCCGCACGGTTTCGCCGTCGGCCCAGTAGGTCGGTCCGTCAGCGAAACGGCCGAGCCTGATCTTGGGACCTTGCAGGTCGGCGAGCACGCCCACCGCGCGCCCGGTGGAATCAGAGGCGGCACGCACCCGGTCGTAGGAAGCCTTGTGATCGGTGTAGTCGCCGTGGCTGAAGTTCATTCTGGCGACGTCCATTCCGGCTTCGACCAGCGCTCTGACCGATTCGTCAGTGCTGGTGGCCGGACCGAGAGTACAGACGATCTTGCCGCGTCTCGCCACGACCAACCAGCATAGTCGCGCTAGCTGATCATCTGCCGACAGTTACCGATCCGGCAGCGGGCTAACTGGTGAGTAACGTCGGAACCAACGGGAATCCCGGCAGGTTACGCACCACTGTCCAGGCCAGCATCGCGATGACGACAGTCGCCACCGCCGGTATTGGCAACAGAGATTTTCCAGAGCGCCGACGCAGCAGAAACCATCCGGCCAACATCGGGATGCCGACGAGCAGAAAGACGTTGTCGGTGATCGCCGCGGCCAAGTCCCCGTGCAGGACGTCATGGATCATCCGCAGGCCTCCGCAGGCGGGGCAGTTCCACCCGGTGAGCAGGCGAAACGGGCAAACGGGAAAGATTGAGTCCGGCTTGTGCGGGTCCACCAGGCCGATGTAACCGAGCGTGCCCGTCAGCAGCGCACCCGAACCCAGTGCTGCATAGCGCCGGCTCCGATGCGTGGCGCCGTGCTCAGCCGGATTGCTCACGCCTTTTAGCATGCCAGTCGGCGCGGCGCCGCGGCTATTATCGGCGCGACCTGGGATTCAGCCTTATCAACCGCCACATCCACCAGGTTGAGTTCGAGCCGGTCGGCTCCTCCGCTACCGCGACTTTGTCGTCGGCCGATTCCGCTGTCTCTTCCGCCGCCTCCGCCTCGGATTTTTCGGCGTCAGTTTCGACTTCGGCAGCATCGGCCGCCTCACCGTCGGCCTTCTCCGGCTCGTCTGTCCCGGCCGGCTCCTGGGATTCAGCGGCCTCACCGTCCGGCTCTTCAGCCGCCGCCTCTTGCGGCTCCGGCTCGTCACTCGCGGCCTGCTCAGGTGTCTCGGCCGCATCGGCCTCGGGGGCGTCGACCTCTGCGCCGTCGGCCTCCGCCGCGACCGCTTCAGCCTCGACGCCGGGCTTGTCCCCCGCTGTCGCGCCGGTTGTTTCCGCAGGCGTCGCTGTCGTTGCAGGCTCACCAACCGGCTCGTCAACGACGGTGGCGACAACAGCAGCGGGCTCCGACGAGTCGGTTGTGGCCTCATCCACCGAGTCCGGTACCAGTCGGTCAGCAGCTGAGGCACTCAGCGTCGCCGGATCCTCGCGGCCCTTGGGAGCCAGGATCAGATACACGACTGCGCCGATGAAGACAAAGGTCGATGTGAAGGAGTTGATTCGGATTCCGGCGATATGGGTGGCGGCGTCGTCACGCAACAGCTCGATGCAAAAGCGCCCGATGCAGTACCCGGCGACATAAAGCGCGAAAAGCCGACCATGCCCGATCGCGAAACGCCGATCCAGGTAAATCAGCGCGGCGAATACCGCTAGGTTCCAGAGCAATTCGTAAAGGAACGTGGGCTGCACGACCATCGCAAGCTGCCCGGTCGACACCCCATCAAGCGAATGCACATCGACGAATCCGGCCGGGTCACGCCGATAGAAGATTTCCAACCCCCACGGCATTGTGGTTTCGCGGCCGAAGAGCTCCTGGTTGAAGTAGTTGCCCAGTCGGCCGATCGCCTGCGCGAGCACGATACCGGGGGCTATCGCGTCGCCGAACGCGGGAAGCGGAATGCCGCGACGGCGACAGGCGATCCATGCACCCACACCGCCGACGGCGACCGCACCCCAGATTCCCAAGCCGCCGTCCCAGATGCGCAGCGCCGCGATCGGTCCCGCGCCGCCTTCACCGAAATACGTCCGCCAATCGGTTGCCAAGTGGTACAGCCGGCCGCCGATAAGCCCGAAAGGCACGGCCCACAGGGCGATGTCATAAATCACACCGCGCTCGCCGCCACGGGCCTCCCAGCGTCGATCACCGATCAGCAGCGCGGCGACGATGCCGATGATGATGAACAACGCGTACGCGCGAATGGGCACCGGCCCCAGGTGCCACACTCCCTGGGGCGGACTGGGGAAATATGCGATAACCCTCGTCGTCACAAGTCGGAGATCCTTTGACGCACACCGGCGGCCAGTTCCTCTGTCAGCGCCCGTAACGTTGGCATACCCGCAGTCAGTGCAGAGACGAGTGCCGAACCCACGATGACACCGTCGGCATAGCCCGCGATCTGAGCCGCCTGTTCGCGTGACCGCACGCCCAGACCGACGCCGACAGGGATGTCAGAAACCGCCTTCACCCTGCCCACCAATTCAGGCGCCGACTGCGACACCGCATCGCGGGCACCGGTCACACCCATGGTCGACGCGGCGTAAACGAATCCGCGCGATGCCGCGACCGTCGCCGCCAACCGCTGCGGCGTCGACGACGGCGCGACTAAAAAGATCCGGTCCAGGTGGTAGTGGTCGGACGCCGCCAACCACTCGTCAGCCTCATCGGGAATCAGGTCCGGCGTAATCAACCCATGCCCGCCAGCCGCGGCGAGGTCCCGCGCGAACGCGTCAACCCCGTAGCGCAACACTAGATTCCAGTACGTCATCACAACGGCACGGCCGCCGGCTGCGCTGATCGCCTCGACGGCGGTCAGCGTATCCCGAACTCGTACACCCCCGCGTAGCGCAACCTCTGACGCCGTCGCGATGGTCGGGCCGTCCATGCCCGGGTCCGAGTAGGGCACGCCGACTTCGATGAGGTCGCACCCTGATTCGATCAACGCTGTCATCGCGTCGATTGACGTCCGCACATCGGGGTACCCGGTCGGCAGGTAGCCGATCAGCGCCGCGCGGTTATCGCGCTGGCATGAGCTGAAAAGCAATGTCAGACTATTTGTTTCGCTCTGCTCGACAGTCATGATCGTGCGCCGCCTGCTTCATCATCAAGCAGGCCGAACCACTTCGCGGCCGTCTCGACATCTTTATCGCCGCGGCCGGACAGATTCACCACAATGACCGACCCGCTGCCCATCTCGACGCCCAATTTGACGGCGCCGGCCACCGCGTGCGCCGACTCGATCGCCGGGATGATGCCTTCGGTCCGGCACAGCAACCGAAACGCATCCATTGCCTCGCTGTCGGTGATCGGCCGGTATTCGGCACGCCCGGTGTCTCGCAGCCACGCGTGTTCGGGACCGACGCCCGGATAATCCAGGCCTGCCGAAATCGAATGCGATTCGATGGTCTGCCCGTCCTCGTCCTGCAGCAGAAAAGAGAATGATCCCTGGAACGCACCCGGCGACCCGCCGGTGAATGTGGCGGCATGGCGGCCGGTCTCAACGCCGTCGCCGGCAGCCTCGAAGCCGACCAGTCGAACGCCGGGATCGTCGAGGAAGGCGTGGAAGATCCCGATGGCGTTGGATCCTCCGCCGACGCAAGCGGTGACGGCGTCGGGCAGTCGCCCGGCCTGATCCTGGATCTGCACACGGGTCTCAAGCCCGATGATCCGCTGGAAGTCACGGACCATCGTCGGGAAGGGATGCGGCCCGGCGGCGGTGCCGAAACAGTAGTAGGTGTTCTCAGCGTTGGTGACCCAGTCGCGGAACGCCTCATTGATCGCGTCTTTGAGTGTCTGCGAGCCCGACTCGACCGAAACGACCTCGGCGCCCAGCAGTCGCATCCGCGCCACATTGAGGGCCTGCCGCGCGGTGTCGACGGCGCCCATGTAGATGACGCAGTCCAACCCGAGCAGCGCGCAGGCGGTTGCGGTGGCCACCCCGTGCTGGCCCGCGCCGGTCTCAGCGATCACCCGCGTCTTGCCCATTTGCAGGGCCAGCAAAGCCTGACCCAGCACGTTGTTGATCTTGTGAGAACCGGTGTGGTTCAGGTCTTCTCGTTTGAGGAATATTCGCGCCCCGCCAGCGTGCGCGCTGAGCTGAGCGGCCTCGTAGAGCGGCGACGGCCGGCCGGTGTAGTGCATCTGCAACTTATCGAGCGTGTCCAGGTAAGTCTGGTCGGTGCGCGCCTTTTCGTAGGCCGCGGTAACCTCCTCGATCACCGCCATCAGCGCCTCGGCGACGTACCGGCCCCCGTACACACCGAAATGACCCCGGGAGTCGGGATCGTGGTGGGTGGGCTCGGCGATCGCCGCGCTGGAAGGCGGAAGTTCCGGGCGCAAGATGTCTGCCATCACGAAGGCTCAACGCGCAAGCGGTGCATAGCGTTCAACCATTTACGAACGCCTAACCTAATTGCCCGGCTCCTCCTCATCGCGCTACGCGCTCTGCATCGTCGCCGGGCTAGCGGGCCGGCTTCGGACAGGACGGGTGCTTGCCCGCGGTGACCAGGTCGGCGACGGCTGCGCGGGGATCGCCGCTGGTAACGAGGCCCTCACCGACCAGCACCGCGTCAGCGCCCGCGCCAGCGTACGCCAGCAGGTCGGCGGTGCCACGCACCCCAGATTCGGCGATCCTGATCACGTCGCTGGGCAGCCCGGGCGCGATGCGCGCGAAGCAGTCTCGGTCCACTTTCAGCGTCTTGAGGTCGCGGGCGTTGACGCCGATCACCCGCGCTCCGGCCTTCAGCGCCCGGTCGGCTTCCTGCTCGGTGTGTACCTCGACCAGTGCGGTCATCCCCAACGACTCGATGCGCTCCAACATCGACTCCAGCACAGGCTGATCCAGCGCCGCGACGATCAGCAACAGCATGTCGGCACCATGCGCGCGTGCCTCGTGAATCTGATACGGGCCCACCACAAAGTCTTTGCGCAGTACCGGAACCGACACGGCCGCGCGCACCGCGTCGAGATCGTCCAGCGAGCCGTTGAAGCGTCGCTGTTCGGTCAGCACGCTGATGATTCGCGCGCCGCCGTCCTCGTAGGCGCGCGCCAATTCGGCTGGGTCGGAGATCGACGCGAGTTGTCCCGCCGACGGGCTGGCGCGCTTGACCTCGGCGATGACGCCGATACCGGGCTCGCGCAACGCCGCCAAGACGTCCAGCGGTGACGGCATGGCCTCGGCGGCCGCCTTGATCTCGGACATGCTCACGACAGCCTCACGAGCGGCAACGTCGGCGCGGACTCCCTCGATGATGGAGTCGAGCACGCTTGCCGAACTCATACCTGTCGGTTCCTTCCCCACGGCCGCCAGCAGATCGATGGCGTCCCTCGAAGGGTAGCGACCGTCGGCGCGCGGTCCGTCACCGACCCTCGGTGTCAGGTTCGTGTCGTATTTCGCGTTCCGGCGGCACCGGCTCTTGCGGTTGATCGGTCGGGTCGTCGCCTTCGTCGAGCGCATCCCAGATCATTCGCTCCGAGATGACGTTCTCGTCGCGCTGCGCCCGTGACCGGCGGGCCGCGGGCGTCACGTATTTGGTATCAGCGCCGCGGGCCGAGGTCGCCGCCCGCATCAACAGCACGGCGCCGACCAGCGTGCAGACCGCGGTCGCCAGGGTGATCACCGGACCTGGGTAATGCCGCTGGCTGCCCACCAACCACGAGCACCGGGACGTGCGCGAGATCGGCTGCCCGCACGGCCACGTCCGGGATGACCAACGTGCTGATCGCCAGATAACCCGTCGCCAGGCTGGCGAGGGCCACCAGCACCGCGAGCATCCGCAGCGGCCAACCCTGCACGGCCAACGCGGCGACGGCGGTGGCCAGCAGCACCAGCGTCAACGGGAGCAGGGCCGACGACCATGCCGCGCCGGACAGTGTGACCAGTTTCGGCGGGCCCAGCCCGTCGAACGTCCGCAGGTCGACCCAGGTCAGCCGGGATGCCGCCCACAATCCGGCGGCGGCGACCACCAGCAGGACCTGTGCCATCCGGATGGTCCGCCGAGCCGGGCGGTCGGGCGCGGCATCAGCCATCCTGGCTCGTTTGCCCGTCTCGCCCCTCGCCGCTCCGGGGCTGGGAGGTACCCCCACCCCGGGCGTTCAACGGCCCGCATCGTCGACGGGCGCATCCGGGACGGTCAGGGTCTCCGCCGCGGCGATCGCGTTGAGCACCGCCCGCGCCTTGTTCGTCGCCTCGGTGTGCTCGTAGGGCCCGTTGGAGTCGGCCACCACGCCGCCGCCGGCCTGAACGTAGGCGGTGCCGTCGCGCATCAGCGCGGTGCGGATCGCGATCGCGAAGTCGGCGTTGCCAGCGAAGTCGAGGTAGCCGATCACGCCGCCGTAGAGGCCGCGTCGGGTCTTTTCCACCTCTTCGATCAGTTCCATGGCGCGCACCTTCGGGGCACCGGACAACGTTCCGGCCGGGAAGCAGGCCGTCACGGCGTCCAGGGCGGTGCGCCCCTCGGCGAGCATCCCGGTCACCGTGGACACCAGGTGCATGACGTGGCTGTAGCGCTCGATGTGGCTGTAGTCCTCGACGCGAACGCTGCCCGGCACGCAGACCCGGCCCAGGTCGTTACGGCCCAAGTCGACCAGCATCAGGTGCTCGGCGAGTTCCTTCTCGTCAGCCAGCAACTCCTTTTCCAGCAGCTGATCCTCTTCTTCGGTGTGACCCCGCCACCGGGTTCCAGCGATCGGATGCGTCGTCGCCCACCCGTCGTTGACGGTGACCAGCGCCTCCGGACTGGATCCGACGATCGAGAAATCTGTTCCGCCATCGCTATTCGGTACATGCAGCAGATACATGTAGGGGCTTGGATTGGTTGCCCGCAGCATCCGGTAGACGTCGATCGGATCGACATCGGTGTCCATTTCGAAGCGCTGCGAGGGCACTACCTGGAATGCTTCGCCGGCCTCGATCTGGTCGACGAGGTAGTCGACGATCTTCCCGTATTCCTCGACCGTGCGCTGCGCGCGGTACCGCGGTTCGGGCCGGGTGAACGTGCCGACGGTCGAGCGCAACGGCTGACCCAGCGCGGCGGTCATCACGTCCAACCGCGCGATCGCGTCGTCGTAAGCCTCGTCGACCCGTTCGTCGGTGCCGTTCCAGTTCACCGCGTTGGCGATCAACGTGATGGTGCCCTCGTGGTGATCGACGGCCGCCACGTCGGTGGCCAATAGCAGCAGCATGTCCGGCAAGTTGAGGTCGTCGACGGCCAACTCAGGCAGCCGTTCCAGCCGTCGCACCAGGTCGTAGGCGAAGAAACCGACCATGCCGCTCGACAACGGCGGTAGCCCCGGTAAAGCGGCGGTGGCCAGCAACTCGCACGTGGCCTGCAGTGCCTGCAGTGGATCCCCACCGGTAGGAGCGTCGTGCGGCACCGCGCCGAGCCACACCGCCTCGCCGTCACGCACCGTCAACGCCGAGGGCGCACCGGCGCCGATGAACGACCACCGCGACCACGACCGGCCGTTCTCGGCCGACTCCAGCAGAAAGGTTCCCGGCCGGTTGGCGGCCAGTTTGCGGTACGCGGATAGCGGCGTCTCGGTATCGGCCAGGACCTTGCGGGTCACCGGCACCACGCGATGCTCGGCCGCCAGCGCGCGGAAATCCTCCCGCGAGGTGGTGGCGGCGGCGAGGTTGGCGTGCACCCTTCTATCTTCCAAGTCATCCTCCCCGATGCCGCAACGACCCCCCGGCGTAGCCTGACGGCCATGAAAACCGGTGACACCGTGGCCGACTTCGAGCTTCCCGACCAGACTGGTACCCCGCGCAAGCTAAGCACTCTGCTGTCCGACGGGCCTGTGGTGCTGTTCTTCTACCCGGCCGCGATGACACCCGGCTGCACCAAGGAGGCCTGCCACTTCCGCGACTTGGCCGGAGAATTCGCTGCCGTCGGGGCCAACCGGGTCGGCATCAGCGTCGATCCCGTTGAAAAGCAAGCCAAGTTCGCTGACACGCAAAGTTTCGACTACCCGCTGCTGTCCGACACCGACGGCGCGGTCGCCGCCCAGTTCGGCGTCAAGCGAGGACTGTTGGGCAAATTGATTCCGGTCAAACGCACAACGTTCGTCATCGACACCGACCGCAAGGTGCTCGACGTGATCTCCAGCGAGATCAGCATGGACACTCACGCCGACAAGGCGTTGCAGACGTTACGGGCACGCAGCTAACCGGCGCCTTTGTAGCATCAGCCACCTCCACACCGACCACCAAACCCGAATCCAGGCTTGCCAACCGGCAGCGGCTTGACATAGGAGAAACGCATGCCGCTGAACCAGGGCCTCAAAGAAGGCGATGTGTTCGCCGGATACACGATCGTGCGGCGGTTGGGATCCGGAGGGATGGGCGAGGTCTATCTGGCGCAACATCCGCGGCTGCCCCGCCGAGACGCCCTCAAGGTCCTGCCTGCCGCGCTGACCGCCGACGCCGAGTACCGGCAGCGATTCAGCCGCGAGGCCGACCTCGCCGCGGAGTTGTGGCATCCCCACATCGTCGGCATCCACGACCGCGGCGAGTTCGAGGGACAGCTGTGGCTTTCGATGGACTACGTCGAGGGAACCGACGCCGCCGAGTTGCTGCGCAGCCGGTATCCATCCGGGCTGCCGAAAGCCGAGGTATTCGACATCGTCACCGCCGTCGCCGACGCGCTCGACTACGCCCATCTCCGCGGATTGCTGCACCGCGACGTCAAGCCCGCCAATATCCTGCTGACCGAGGCCGATCCTCGGGCGCGACGAATCCTGCTGGCCGACTTCGGCATCGCCAGAGAGATCGGCGATATCAGCGGTCTCACCGCCACCAACATGGTGGTCGGGACGACCGCCTACTCCGCGCCCGAACAACTGATGGGTTCCGACATCGACGGGCGAGCCGACCAATACGCACTGGGCTGCACCGCTTTTCAGCTGCTGACCGGCGCAGCGCCGTATCAAAACTCCAACCCGGCGGTGGTCATCACCCAACACCTATCCGCGCCACCCCCGCAGATCGGCGAACGACGGCCCGAACTCTCGGAACTCAACGACGTGATCACCAAAGTGCTGGCAAAGGACCCCGGTGATCGCTACCCGAGCTGTTCGGATTTCGCGACTGCACTCACCGGCCAGCCGGGCGTGGGCGTGACAAATACGGTTGCCGCCCAGGCGGCCGCCGCCCCCACGACCCGTGTTGCCGCGTCGCAGCGGTCCACGCCGGCGAAAGTTCGGCGCCGCGGACTGCGGCCGGCGGTGCTTATCTCGACTGTCGTCGCCACGCTCGTGCTGCTCGCGGTGGCGGGAGTGGTGGGCGTAGATCTGATGCGTCGCAACGCGCACGTGCCGGGCAGCGGCGCCCACACCGCCACGAACCAGCCGGGCGACGGCGCGAACCCCGGTCCGAGCCTTCCAAGCAACGGGGCCCCCGCAGCGCCATCGTCGATCCAACTCACGAGGTACATCACCGATCCGTCCGGCGTGTTGACCCCCGCCGGCCGCACCGCGGTGGAGGGCGCCATCTCGAAGCTCTTCACCGAGCGCAACGTCCACCTTTGGGTGGCGTATGTCAACGATTTCTCCGGGCTCACCCCGTTCAGATGGGCTGAAAACACCATGCGCGCCAACGGGTTTAGTGACACGGATGGGCTTCTGGCCATCGCCACCGCCAACCGAACCTTCGCGTTTCGACCCCCGGCTGCGATGACCAACGGGACCGACGGAACTCGCGTCAACGCTGAGCTGATTCGGAAGGATCGGATCGCGCCCGCTGTGCGAAGCGACGAATGGGCCCGTGCGGCGGTAGGGGCCGCCAACGGATTAGAGGCCGCCGGCTAAATCACCGCGGTGCCTAGCAGCGAGCCGGGTCACGAAACGCTATCCCACTCCTCGTCGGCTACATCGGCGATGCAGTGGTAGGCGATCACCGGCGTGCCAGGATTTGCCACGCCGCCGTTGACGTTGAGGCAGGGACCGAGGGCACTCGTGACCTGGCCGTTGGCCTGGTGATTCCACTGCTGGTTGTTCGCGTTGTTCTGACAGGGTGAGACGTTCACCGGGGTGGTATCCGCAGCATTGCCGATGCTCAAGCAATTCCCGGCGACGGCCACGTTCTGGATCTGACCGCCAGGGTTGAAAACCCACAGCTGGGTTTGAGACCCGTTGCAGGGATTGATCACCGTCGCAGTGTTGCTGCCACCGGGGGCGTCGAGACACCAATTGCCCATTCGGCTCTTCAACTGGACTTGGTCGGCGGCACTCGCCACACCAGCGCTTAGCAGCGCGACACCGAATACCGCGCCGACGACAAGGGCAGGGCGCACGCCGCCCATCAACCGCGATTCGTGCATTTCAGCTCCATCCACTCGTCTTGGTCCATCCTCACGCAACGCAGGCCGCGCAGGCTAGACCTCATGGACAACGCCGGGTAGATAACTTCCTAACGGCGATGACTCAGCCAGGAGCATCACTAAAAGGGTGGCGGCTGCCTGCGTTCGGCGATGTGCGCGCTGTTGAGCGCGCGTTCGGCGTCGATGCGGCGAGCGCGGTCCTGCTCGCGAGTTCGTCGGCGTTTGGGCATCATGAGCCCACGGGCGCCGGGTGGTCGACATACGTCTGAGACAGACGGTAGTTCGCCGGTGGGCAGACAAAGTTTGGGGAATAGCAGGCGACTGCCCGGACAAGTGGTGTACTTCTGCCCGGTTGGTGAGGTCCAGATGACAGTGCCATCCGACCGCTGTTCATCGCGCCAGCCGTTGGCACCTTCCCAAAAAGTTTTGAGCAAGTGGTGTTTTCGACAGAGACATTTGAGATTGGAGGGGTGCGTCGACCCCAGTGGGTAGGGCACAGTGTGGTCGACATCGCAGAACTCGGCAGGTCGATCGCAGCCGGGAAAGCGACAGGTCAAATCACGACAGCGAACGAACCGCTCCAGCGCGGCCGACGGCCGGTAACCCGATTCCGGTGCGGCGTCGCCGGGATGCCACAGCGGCCGGAGCTTCGCACCGCCTTTGATTAGCTCCGCCAATAGCGGCGTGGGTACCACACCACCGCTGGTGATGAGTGCGGCCGGCGGTTTAGCCGCCCAGCCTCCGGGTGGCTCGGGTTCAGGTTCAGGGGGCCGCACCAGTGCTGCACCGGGTGCCAGGGGTTGCGGCGTGGGCTCGCCCGAGAGATGCGGGTCGGGTTGGGCGTTCACCGCCGATGCGTCGGCGACGACGTGGATGACCACACCGCTAGAGCGCTCATCTCCTTCTGCACCGGCCGGGCAGTCCGCGTTGCCGCAGAGGCACTTTAGTCGTTCGGCTCCGGCGGCCAGCGCCCCCAATGCGTCGGCGCGGCGCTGCGCGATGGTACGCGGGTCGTCGTCGCAAACCTCGTGGGCCATCTGCATCAGCCGCCGATCCAGCACGCCCGCATCCGTCGCGAACAGCCGGCCCCACATTGCTGCAGTGCCGGACTGTTGATCGGCGGAATCAATGACCACGTCGCGGCTGCGCGCGGTTGCACGGGTGCGGCGCAGCGCGCCCGGATCAAAGCGGTCCACGATCGCCTCGATCGCTTGTACCGTCTTGTTGATCGACATCGGCCCAAAAAGTGCAGCGTCCTCGGCAATGGTCTTATCGACCAGCCGCAGCGCCTCGGGGTCTTTGATCAGGTCGGTATGCCAGGCGATCGTCCGCGCCAGCCAGTAGCTGATCATGCCGTCGGCGAAAAGCTCCGCTACGCGAGGCAGCCGGTCACGTAATGCGACGCTCAGATACATCTGACCTGATGCCATGCTGTGGCTAATGCCTTGTGCAGCAGCAACTTCCGCGGCCATTGCATCCCAGTTATCGCACGACCACCGCCCGCATTCGGCGGAGCCACCTTCGACCCGGCGGCTCACCAGCTCGGCTATGGCAGCCAGACGGCGGGCTGACGCCGCGGCCTCCACCCGAGCCCAGCCGGTGACCGCGGCCACCACCATCGAGTCGTCGGCGCCC
Organism: uncultured Actinomycetota bacterium; assembly: GCA_963720085.1. Lineage (GTDB taxonomy): Bacteria > Actinomycetota > Actinomycetes > Mycobacteriales > Mycobacteriaceae > Mycobacterium. Next base: position 113,808 of record CAVRER010000071.1, on the reverse strand, counting down.
TTCAGGTCCTCAAGACCTGGCAGCGCGTTGTCGAACATAATTTCGATCCTAGGTGCCTCCACTGACTCAAACTTTTTGGCAGGCTCGCGAATGGTCGGCCTGTGGAGGAATACCCAACTGTGGATAACCCGCCGTCGCCCCGGCGGGATATCAGTCGTCGTCCGGCTCCAACAGCACATCGGCGTCGAAGCAGCTGTGGTCGCCGGTGTGGCAGGCGCCACCGACCTGGTCGACCAGAAGCAGCACCGCGTCGCCGTCGCAGTCCAGCCGCACCGAATGCACGTGCTGGGTGTGGCCGGAAGTCGCCCCCTTGACCCACTGCACGCCGCGGGACCGCGAGAAATACGTCCCTTCACGGGTTTTCAGGATACGGGCCAGCGCCTCGTCGTCCATCCAAGCGACCATCAACACGTCACCGCTGCTGCGCTCCTGGACGACGGCGGTGAACAGCCCGTCGGCGTTGCGCTTGAGGCGTGCGGCGATGGCAGGATCCAGCGTCATCGCACGGTGATCCCTTCTGCGGCCATGGCCGCCTTCACCTGGCCGATCGTCAACTGCCGGAAGTGAAAAACACTGGCGGCCAATACCGCATCGGCACCCGCGGCAACCGCAGGCGCGAAATGTTCGGCCGCACCCGCGCCTCCGCTGGCGATCACCGGCACCGTCACCGCCGCACGAACCGCCCGCAACATCGCCAAATCGAAGCCGGCCTGGGTGCCGTCGGCGTCCATCGAATTAAGCAGGATCTCCCCCACCCCGAGCTCGGCGCCCCGGGCCGCCCACTCGACGGCGTCGATGCCGGTGCCGCGCCGCCCGCCGTGGGTGGTGACCTCCCAACCCGATGGCGTCGGGTCCGAGCCGGCAGGCACAGTGCGAGCGTCGACGGACAACACGATGCACTGAGAGCCGAACTGGTTGGCCATCTCGGCCAGCAGCTCGGGTCGAGCAATCGCAGCAGTGTTGATCGACACCTTGTCTGCCCCCGCCCGCAGCAACACGTCGACGTCGGCGACCGTGCGCACTCCGCCGCCGACAGTGAGCGGGATGAACACTTGCTCGGCGGTGCGGCGCACCACCTCCAGCATGGTGGCCCGTCCTGACGACGACGCGGTCACGTCGAGAAAGGTCAGCTCGTCGGCGCCCTCGGCGTCGTAGGCAGCGGCAAGTTCCACGGGATCACCCGCGTCTCGCAGGTTCTCGAAGTTGACACCCTTGACCACCCGACCGTCGTCGACATCCAGGCAGGGAATCACCCGCACCGCGAGGCTCGTGCCGTAATAGGCTTCAGTACTCATCCGGTTGTCCTACCCTGTGCAGGATCTCGAGTATCTGGGCGTGCACACCAGGGGCGGCGGCCAATGCGGACCGCGAATCGGGGGTCCACTCCTCGCCGGCCAGGTTCGTGACGATGCCACCGGCCGCCCGAACCAGCGCTACGCCCGCAGCGTAATCCCACACGTGGTCGCCGAAACTGATTGCGCCACCCAGAATCCCGTCGGCAACATAGGCGAGGTCGATACCCGTGGCACCGTGCATCCGCAGCCGGGACGACACCCGGCTGAGCTCTTCGAGCACCGCTAGCCGGTAGCGGCCCGGAAATCGGCCACGCGAGTCGGCATTGAAGGTTCCGATACCGATGACCGATTCCGTGAGCTCGACTTTGGCCAACGGCGTCTGCGGCACGCCGTTTTTCATCAGCGGACCGCCGGCGACCGCGACGTAGCGCTCGCCGGTGAACGGTAACCATGTCAGGCCAGCGACCGGATCTCCGGCGTGCAGTAGACCCAGCAGAATCGCGGCCATCGGCGAACCGGTCGCATAGTTGAACGTTCCGTCGATCGGATCCAGCACCCACACCCACGGCGAATCGAGCTCCGCGCCGCCGAACTCCTCGCCGTGCACGCCGATTCCGGTGGTCTTCACCAACGCGTCGACGACCTGGCGCTCAATTTCCAGATCAACCTTGGTGGCGAAATCGTCGCCCCGCTTGCTGACCGCGGAATCCGCGCGGTGACCGGCAATGAACGGTTCTGTGGCGGCGTCCAGGATCGCCGACGCCTCGGCCACCAGCGCGTCGAGATCCATTGCGGCCCTACCCTGCCACCGCTGCCAGCGCCTGCGGCAAAGTGAATCGTCCGGCGTAGAGCGCCTTGCCCACGATTGCGCCCTCGACCCCGCTGTCCGTCAGCGTGGCGATGGCGCGCAAATCGTCGAGGCTGGACACGCCGCCGGAGGCGATCACGGGGGCGTCGGTGCGCTCGGCGACCGCGCGCAGCAGGTCGAGATTGGGTCCGGTCAACGTACCGTCCTTGGTGACATCGGTCACGACGAACCGCGAACACCCTTCGCTGTCAAGGCGTTTCAATACTTCCCACAGGTCGCCGCCGTCGGTCTCCCAGCCGCGACCGCGCAGCCGATGATCGCCGTCGACGATTTGGACGTCCAGCCCGACAGCGACCTTGTCGCCGTGCTCGGCGATCACCTGAGCGCACCACCGCGGATTCTCCAACGCAGCAGTCCCGAGGTTGACCCGCGCGCATCCGGTCGCCAGTGCGGCCGTCAACGAGTCGTCGTCGCGGATCCCGCCGGACAGTTCGACCTGCACGTCAAGCTTGCCAACGACCTCGGCCAGCAGTTCACGATTGGAGCCGCGGCCGAACGCCGCGTCCAGGTCGACCAGGTGAACCCATTCGGCACCGTCGCGTTGCCAGCCCAGCGCAGCGTCCAACGCTGAGCCGTACTCGGTTTCGCTACCGGCCCGGCCCTGCACCAAGCGCACCGCCCGGCCCTCGACCACGTCGACGGCAGGCAACAAAATCAACCCCACGTCACAACCCCTCAACCCAATTGCTCAACACGGCAGCCCCGGCGTCCCCGCTTTTTTCCGGGTGGAACTGGGTGGCAGCCAGCGGCCCGTCCTCAACGGCGGCCAGGAACGGCACCGTGTGAGTGGCCCATGTCAACAGCGCCTCGGATCGGCCTTCCCACCGTTGGGCCGCATAGGAGTGCACGAAATAGAACCGGGCATCGGCGTCAAGCCCTTTGAGCAGCGCGGTGCCCGGCGCGCCGGCCACCACGTTCCACCCCATATGCGGGATCACCGGTGCGTCCAACCGAGTCACGGCGCCGGGCCACTGCCCGCAGCCGCTGGTCTCCACCCCGAATTCGACACCGCGGGCGAACAGGATCTGCATGCCGACACACACACCCAGCACCGGTCGCCCGCCGGCAACTCGCTCGGCGATCACCCGTTCTCCGCCTATTCCGCGCAGCCCGGTCATACAGGCCTCAAAAGCGCCGACGCCCGGCACCACCAACCCATCGGCGGCTGCCGCGGCGTCCAGATCGGCCGTGACGTCCACCGAGGCGCCGACGCGCTGCAGCGCACGTTGCGCCGAACGCAGATTGCCCGAGCCGTAGTCCAACACCACAACGGATTTGGCTTTCACAGGGTCCCTTTGGTGGACGGCACGCCCGACACCCGCGGATCGGCTTCGACTGCCTGACGCAAGGCGCGGGCGATGGCCTTGTACTGCGCCTCGGTGATGTGGTGCGGGTCGCGACCGTAGAGGACCCGGACATGCAGCGCGATGCGGGCATTGTTCGCCAGCGTCTCGAACACGTGCCGGTTGACGACGGTGTGGTAGGGCACCCCGCTACCGGCAATGCTGAAGTGCCGCAGGTGATCCGGCTCGCCGGTGTGCACACAGTAGGGCCGGCCGGACACGTCCACCACGGCATGAGCGAGCGCCTCGTCCATCGGGATGAAGGCGTCGCCGAACCGCCGGATGCCGGTTTTGTCGCCCAGCGCCTGCGCCAGCGCCTGGCCGAGCACAATCGCGGTGTCCTCGATGGTGTGGTGCGCCTCGATCTCGACATCACCCTTGGCACGCACGGTCAGATCGAAGCTGGCGTGGCTGCCCAGCGCGGTCAGCATGTGGTCGTAGAACGGGATCCCGGTGTCAACGTGGACCTTTCCGGTCCCGTCCAGGTCGAGTTCGACGACGATGTCGCACTCCTTGGTGGTCCGTTCCACGCGGGCGTGGCGCTGCGGGCTCATAACGCTCCTAAGGGCTGGGCCAATTCGGTGGCGGCGATCTGGACGCTCGTCTGCAGGAAGACGTCGTTCTCCTCAGCTAATCCGGTGGTGGCGCGCAAGTACCCAGGGATACCGACGTCGCGTATCAGGATGCCGGCATCCAGATAGCGCTGCCAGGCCGTCGGAGCGTCGGCGAACTGCCCGAACAGCACAAAGTTGGCGTCGCTGGGAACGACCCGAAATCCCATGCCGCTCAATGCTGCGCTCACCCGCTCACGTTCGGCGATCAGCGTCGCGACGCTGCCCAAGGTGTCATCGGCGTGCCGCAGCGCGGCCCGAGCGGCGGCCTGAGTGACCGAGGACAGGTGATATGGCAGGCGCACCAACAGCATCGCGTCGATCACCGCCGGGGTCGCGATCAGGTAACCCAGTCGGCCTCCCGCGAAGGCGAACGCCTTACTCATGGTGCGGGTCACGACGAGCTTGGTCGGATACTCGGAGACCAGCGCCACCGCACTGGGCTGTGAAGAGAACTCGCCATAGGCTTCGTCCACGATCAGGATCCCGGGCGTCGCATCCAGTAGTTGCCGCAGATCGGGCAGCGAAACACTCTGCCCCGACGGGTTATTGGGGCTGGCCACAAACACCACATCGGGGGCACGGTCGACGATCGCCGCGACGGCGGCCTGGACGTCGAGGCTGAAGTCCGCGGCGCGCGGCGTCTCGATCCATTCGGTGCGCGTGCCGTCGGAGATGATCGGGTGCATGGAATACGACGGGACGAATCCGATCGCGCTGCGCCCCGGTCCACCGAAGGCCTGCAGCAGCTGCTGCAGGATCTCGTTGGAACCATTTGCCGCCCAGAGGTTTTCTACGCCAAGCTGGACACCGGTCTGCGCGCTCAGGTAGGTGGCCAGGTCACGGCGCAGAGCCACTGCGTCGCGATCGGGGTAGCGGTGCAAGTCGACGGCCGCATCGCGCACGGATGCGACGACGTCGTCGACGAGCGCCTTGGTGGGCGGGTGCGGGTTCTCGTTGGTGTTCAGCCGCACCGGAACCGCGAGTTGCGGTGCACCGTAGGGCGATTTGCCGCGCAAGTCGTCGCGCAACGGGAGCTCGTCGAGCGCCGGGTGTTTGCTCATCGCTCGAACCTCCGCCGTACCGCCTGGCCGTGCGCAGGTAGGTCTTCGGCCTTGGCTAACGTAACCACGTGTCCCGAAACATCTTTCAGGGCCGCCTCGGTGTAGTCGACGACATGGATGCCGCGCAGAAATGTCTGCACTGAAAGGCCACTGGAATGCCGGGCGCTGCCCGCCGTCGGCAACACGTGGTTGGAGCCGGCGCAGTAGTCGCCGAGGCTGACCGGCGAATAGGCGCCGACGAAGATGGCGCCGGCCGAGCGGATCTGCGCCGCAACGTGTTCCGCGTCAGCGGTCTGGATCTCTAGGTGTTCAGCGGCGTAGGCATTCACGGTGCGGATACCGGCGTCGATGTCGTCGACCAGAATGATCGCCGACTGCCGCCCGGCAAGCGCGGTTGTCACCCGCTGGCGGTGCACGGTGGTCGACAGCTGGGCGGCCAGCTCGGTGTCGACGGCATCGGCCAGGTCGGCGCTGGGTGTCACCAGCACGCTCGCGGCCAGTTCGTCGTGTTCGGCCTGGCTGATCAAATCGGCGGCCACATGCGCGGGGTCCGCGGTGTTATCGGCCAGGATGGCAATCTCGGTTGGGCCCGCTTCGGCGTCGATGCCGACCCGCGAGCGGCAGAGCCGTTTGGCTGCGGTGACGTAGATATTGCCGGGCCCGGTGATCATGTCGACCGGTGCGAGCTCGGCGCCGTCGATGTCGATACCGCCGTAGGCCAGCAGCGCCACCGCCTGCGCCCCGCCGACCGCCCACACCTCGTCGACGCCGAGCATCCGGGCGGCGGCCAGAATCGTCGGGTGCGGGAGGCCCTCAAATCGGCCTTGCGATTGCGCCTGCGGCGGGCTGGTCACCACCAGCGAGCCGACGCCGGCAGCCTGCGCCGGCACCACATTCATCACCACGCTGGACGGGTACACCGCGTTGCCGCCGGGCACGTACAGCCCGACCCGCTCGACCGGAACCCACCGTTCGGTGACGGTGGCGCCCGGGCCCAGCGTCGTCGTGGAGTCGGCGCGGCGCTGATCGGCATGCACGGCGCGGGTGCGCTCGATCGCGACTTCCAGGGCGGCCAAGACGTCGCGGTCCAGGCCGGCCAGCGCGGCGTCCAGCTCGGCGGAGGGCACCCGGACGGTCGGCGGCCGCACTCCGTCAAACGACTGGCCGAACTCCAGCGCGGCCTCGGCGCCCCGCTCAGCGACCGCCTCGACGATCGGGCGCACCGACGGCAGCGCGGCATCCACGTCCACTCCGCCGCGGGGCAACGCCGCCCGCAGCCGGGCAGCCGAGAGCTCTACGCCCCGCAGGTCGATGCGTGCCATCACGTTCACACTGACCATTGTCCCAGAGCAGAGCAACTGCATATCGGGCCGGTACGCTGACCGCACCCCACGAAAAACGGAGCCGCCATGTCCCGAAAGGACCATCCCAACAACGCCCCGGGCGTCCCGATGCTCTTCCCGGTCTGGTTCGAGAAGTTCCAAACCAAGTACCTCAACGCCGGCGGTCAAGCCGATCGCGCGCTACCTGCCCGGGTTCTCGGTCGTCAAGCACCGTGGCCGCACATCCGGCAAGCCATACGAGACCATCGTGACCGCGTACCGCAAAGGCAATGTGCTGGCCATCGCGCTGGCTCACGGGAAAACGAATTGGGTCAAAAACGTACTCGCCGCCGGTGAGGCCGACGTGCACTTCATCCGCAAGGACGTCCACATCACCAACCCGCGGGTACTGCCCGCCGGCAGCGACGGCGCGGGGCTGCCCTGGTTGGTCCGGCAGCAGATCGGCCGGGTCGGGGTCTTCGTCGCCGATATCGTCTAAGCCCGGGTGAACACGGTCTTGCCGACCATCGTCGGCCAAACCGACGGTGCGTCCTCCCAGGGCACCACGCGATCGACGACCGGCGATAGGTCGCAGCCGCCGGCCAGCAGCTCCAGGATCTCCGGGATCACGGCACGCGCGCTGACCCGCCCGGTGACGAATCGCACGCCGCGGGTGTACATCGGCAGCAACGGCATCTCGACGTTGTATTCGGGGTAGATCCCGGTGTCGGTACACACGCCATCTGGCCAGGTGGCACGCAGCGTCGCCGCCAGCAGCGCCGAATCGCCGCTGGTGTGGACGGTCACGGGATACGGGTCCCAGGACTTATCGGGCTTGGCGACGTCGTGCACGACCGCGCCGAGTTTCTCCGCCATGGCAAGCCGGTCCGGGTCGGTGTCGAGATAGTCGACGTGGAAGCCGAGCGCAGCCGCGAACGCCGCCGCGTACAGCCCGATCGACAGCCGACCGACCACAAGCACACGGCGATCGGCCGGATCGAGGCCAGCCAGCTCCGCGCTGTAAGGCCCCACCGCGCGCCAGCCGTCGGGAATGTTGTCCGACAGTGAGGCGATGGCGACTGGGTCGACGGTGTCGGGAATCGGGATCAGCATCGCATCGGCGTAGGGCACTAGAGCCAGATCGGACATGAATCCGCCGCCGTCTAGGCCGGCTAGCGGGGCCATCCCGTACATCGCCATCAGCGGCAGCGACGTGCACGAGCCCGTCACGCCGCGGCGGCATTCACGGCAGTTTCCGCAGCTGATCTGAAACGGCACGACCACTCGGTCGCCCACCTGGACGCTTCTGACGTCGTCGCCAACGGCGATGACCTCGGCCAGCCCCTCATGACCGACCGCATGTCCGGGCGGCATCGGCAGTCGGCCCTGCACGACCGCGACGTCGAGGTCGCAGCAGGCCACCACAAGCGGTCTGACCAGCGCTTGTCCCGGCGCCGTGATCTCCGGGTCGGAGGTTTCGCGCCAGGCGTATCGACCGGCCTCTTCGAACATCAAGTGCTTCATTACAGCATTCTTGAGTGGTCACTCAAGTATTGCAAGTATTTTTGCACGCATGCCCCGACCAGACCGCAGCCGGGCCGCGTTGATCGACACCGCGGCCACCCTGTTCCGCCGTCAGGGCTACGCCGCGACCGGGCTCAGCCAGATCCTCGATGAGGCAGGCGTCAAGCCCGGTTCGCTGTATCACCACTTTCCGAAAGGCAAGCAGCAGCTGGCCGCCGCGGTCGTCGACGGCACCGGGGCGGCCATCGAGCAACTGCTGCGCAGGTTCCTGGCCGGCGGCACGCCGGTGCCTGACATCGTCGATCGGTGGGTTGACCTGCTGATCGACGGGCTGACCGCCGATCGACGCGACGGCTGTCCCATCGAGCCGATCGCCACCGAGTCGGTGAATGCCAGTCCATTGGTGCGCGAGGCGTCGGCGCGCGCCTTCACCGGCTGGTGCCGGGCGATCGAAGAGCGGCTGTGCACCGACGGCTGGCCGGTGGAAGAAGCGGAAAGCGTTGCCGTTGCGGTGATCTCATTGATCGAGGGAGCACTGATCTTGTCCCGCATCGCAGGCGATGCGGGTGCGCTCGTCGCGGCCAAACCGGCAGCGCGCCGCTTACTTCACCGCTAGATCGCGGCCGCCGGCAGGCCTATTCTGGGCAGACGGGGCTCGGCAATGACTCGGGATGAACTGTTCGCCTCGATCGTGGCGGCACGCCCCGGTCGCGATGACCTCGTGTACATACAGCGGTGCGGCGAAGCCTACGAATGGCGAATGGTAACCGCCCCGCAGATGCCGTCTGCAGCAACCGCCCCCGACGTGTGGATGTCGTTTTCGGCCGCCTGGCCCCTCGACGAACCGGCACGGCTGCGCGCGTTCTTCGACGATCTGCTGGCCGAACTCGAGTCGATGGCCGACACCGCGGACCGGTGCCGGTGGCCGGTCGACGAGCCGTGGCCCCAGCACTATCACTAGGGCGGCTGGGCACATGGTCGACTATCGGATCACCGCCGAGGAGCGCACACGGTTCAAGCGCTGCCGCCGGCAGTGGGATTTCGCGTCGCCGCATCGCCGCAACCTGCGATCGCTCGCGTTCGTCGAACCGGCCCTGCCGTCCGCCCTCAAAGACGCATTGGCCGTGTACTACTACCCCGGCACTTGGGACTGGCAACACGAGGTGACCTGGCCGCTGGTGCACAAGGCGCTCGAGCAGTCGCTGGTTGACGCCGACGCAACCGACATGCTCGACAAGGCCGCAGCGCTGCTGGACTGCTATGACGCCTGGGCGAACGCCGTCGACGATTTCGCACCGGTCAAGATCAATCTCGATGTCGAGGCGCTGGTCCCGGATCCCGACGACCCCGAGCGCGGATTGATGGTGCACGACGGATCCCCGGTGATCTACCCATGCCAAATCGATTTGGTGGCCGTGGACGCCGCCGACGAGTACTGGGTGGTCTGTCATCAGATCGTCGACGAGTGGCAGGAAATCGACACGTTGGTCCGCGACGAGCAGGCGGTGGCGGCCTGCTGGGCATTCGAACATGACTACATCGGCGTGCAGATCGCCGGAACCATCCACAACGAGGTGCGTATCGCCGGCCCGCTCAAATTCCCGGCCCGCTGGGTCCGCGACGAAGCGCCTGCCGAAAGCGGTCGCCCAACACGAAGCCAGCGGTGGTGGTCGATTGCTCCCGCAACACCAGCGGGTGTCAGCGCAGGCATCACGCCGCGCCGCGACGGACCGGACCGAGCAGATCACCGCTGGTGTGCTGCGTCGTACCCGCGTCCGTCGAAGCCGCCAGGAGATCACCTCGGTGGGGTCGCTGATCGCTGCCGAGGCGGTCGACATGACCAGTTGGCCAACCATCTACCCGACCTTCGCTGCGCATTGTCGTGACTGCGAATTCAACGCGCCGTGTTCGGCCATCACCGAGGGCGGCGACGCGGAACCGTTGCTGCAAGCCAACTTTCGACGACCACCGGATGAACCACGCAAGCCTCGATTGGGCCAGTCGACGTGGGGCTTCGGCCGGGGCGCCGCGCCACCACGCTGGTGAGGGTCCTAGCGGTAGTCTGAGTCGTCATGGTCACCGATTACAACGAAAATCGGTTTGCAGAGCAGTATCAACGGACCAGGTCTCAGCCCTTCCATTTGCGTGTCGAAGCCCATTCATTCATGAAGCTGATCGGCGGCGTCGAGGGCAAACGAGTGCTCGATGTCGCCTGTGGTGAAGGGCATATCACCCGAATGCTGCGCAACGCCGGTGCCGAGGTGGTCGGAATCGACATTTCCGAGCGGATGATCGACTTGGCCCGTGAGCAGGAGGCGCGCCTGCCACTCGGTATCGAATACCGCGTCGAAGACGCCCGGGCCGTGGTCAGCCAAGCGGATTTCGACCTCGTCGTCGGTGCCTGGCTGCTGGTGTACGCGCAAACCCGAGCCGAACTCGTGCAGATGTGTCGGGGGCTGGCGAGCAGGCTCAGCTCAGGCGGGCGCTTTGTCACTGTGGTCAACAACCCCTCGGTGTACGACTTCGACCCGCTGCCCGACTACCGCAAGTACGGCTTCACGTTGTCGCTCGCCGATCGCGCGTTCGAGGGTGCGTCGACCAAAGTGATCCTGCTGCTGGAGGATTCGACACTGGAGATCGAGAATTACTACATGCCGATCGCAGCCTACGAGTCCGCGTTGACCCAGACGGGTTTTCGGGACTTTGCAGTGCACATGCCCGAAGTGTCACCCGCCCCAGATGACGAACCGGGCTATTGGCAGGACTTCCTCAGGTATCCGAGTTTTGTCCTGCTGGACTGCATCAAGGCCTGACTGTCAGACATCCAGACCCACGTCGAGCACCCGCACCGAGTGGGTAAGCGCGCCGACAGCAAGGTAATCCACACCCGTCCCGGCGTAGTCCGCGGCAGTGTCCAGCGAAAGCCCGCCGGACGACTCCAATTCGGTGGCCGGCGCCCGGGCGTCGCGGCGGTGCACCGCGATCTGCGTCTGCCAGACCGGAAAGTTGTCGAGCAGCACCAACTCGGCTTTTTCGTCCAACACTTCGTCCAGCTGCTCGAGCGAGTCGACTTCGACCTCGCACGGCAGATCGGGTGCGGCCGCTCGCACCGCGCGTAGCGCCGCGACCACCGATCCCGCCGCCGCAACGTGGTTGTCCTTGATCAGCGCCGCATCGCCCAAGCCGAGCCGGTGGTTGACGCCGCCGCCGACCCGGACCGCGTACTTCTGTAGCGTCCGTAGGCCCGGCAGCGTCTTGCGGGTGTCGCGGATTTTCGCCTTGGTGCCGTCCACGGCGTCCACCCATGCGGCTGTCGCGGTGGCAATCCCGGACAGGTGGCAGACCAGGTTGAGCAGGGTCCGCTCGGCGGTCAACAGGCCCAGCATCTGAGCCTCTACCGTCAACGCCGACGCTCCCGGCTGCAGCCGCGCGCCGTCCTCGACGCGATCGAGCACCCGGTATCCGTCAGCGCCAAGCACCTCGTCGAGCACCAGCAATGCGACGTCCACACCGGCGATCACCCCGGGCTCCCGGGTGATCAGCGACGCGGTGGTGGCGCCGTCGGGCACCGTCGCCAACGTCGTGACGTCCGGCCCGTAGCGCAGATCCTCGTCGAGCGCCCGGCTGATCGTGGCGCGAGCCTCGGCGAGCTCGCATTTCGTGAGGGTCATCAGCACACCGCCGCCAGCGCATCGACCTGCGCACTGTCGTCATCGCCCAGCCGGACGACGATGCTGCGCGCCGGGGCGACGGTGGCATCGGGGTATTCGGCGCGGTGGTGACAGCCCCGGCTTTCGTCGCGGGCCAGCGCGGCGGCCGCGACCGCGCGGGCGCTCACAGTCAATGCCGCGTCTTCGAGGTCGGCACGAGCGAGCATGGCCCGAATCGGCGCCGTCGACAACGTGCCGGTCAGCCGGCATAGGCCATCGGCGTCGCGGACCACCGAGGCATCGCGACTCATCGCCCGCTGCAGGTCGGTGCGGGCCAGCGCGGCACGGCCGACCGGTTCCGGCGCCGTCGCACACGCACGTCCGACCAGCATCGAGTGCGCCGCCGCGGCTCTTCCCGCCCGGCCGCCAACGACCAGGCCCTCCAGCAGGCTGTTGGACGCCAGCCGATTGGCGCCGTGCATCCCGGTTCGAGCGACCTCGCCGGCGGCGAAAAGCCCGGGCAGCTCGGTTTGTCCATGCACATCGGTAACCACGCCGCCGCAGCTGTAGTGCGCACCGGGAATCACCGGGATGGGCTGGCGAACCGGGTTGATGCCAGCTTTCCGGCAGGCGGCGGTGACGGTCGGGAAGCGGTGCTCGAAATCGGCAATGCTGCGGGCGTCGAGGTAAACGCACGGATCGCCGGTTGCCCGCAGCCGGGCGTCGATAGCAGCGGCCACCACATCGCGCGGCGCCAAATCACCCATCGGATGCACACCCGCAGTAACCGAATTGCCTTGACTGTCAACCAAAACCGCGCCTTCGCCGCGGATGGCTTCGGTGACCAGCGGTCGCCGGCCGCCACTGCGGTTGTCGTACAGCATGGTGGGGTGGAATTGGATGAACTCGATGTCGCTCACCGCGACACCGGCCCACAGCGCTAAGGCGATCCCGTCTCCGGTGGAGCCGTCAGGATTGGTGGTCGCGCCGTAGAGGTGTCCCAGCCCGCCGGTGGCCAAGATCACCGACGCCGCGTGAACGATGCCGATGCCGTCGGGATTGGCGACCAGCACGCCGGTCACGGAATCGATCCCCGAACTCGCGTCGTGCAGCAAGCGGACGGCGGCGTGGTTGGTGCGGATATCCAGCGCGGCCGCCGCACGGTCGAGCGCCCGCTGCACCTCGGCCCCGGTGGCATCGCCGTTGGCGTGCACGATGCGCCGCCGCGAATGCCCGCCCTCGCGGCTCAGGGCCCATCCGCCGACCGCCGTCTCGTCGAATCGTGCTCCCTCGCTTACTAATTCGGTCACGGCCCGGTAACCATCAGCAACTATCGACGTCACCGCGTCGGTGTCACAAAGACCGGCGCCGGCAGCCAGCGTGTCGGCGACGTGTGCGTCGACCGAATCGTCGGTGTCCGGCAGCACCACCGCGATTCCGCCCTGGGCGTAGTGGGTGGCCGTCACGCCCGACCTGCGGCCCGCCTTGCTGAGCACGACGACCCGACGCCCGGCCCGATGGGCAGCCAGCGCGGCGGCCAGGCCGGCGACCCCGGTGCCGATGACCACCACGTCGGCCCGTTGCTGCCAGGCCGGACGGATGCTCATTCGCCGCCGCCGGGCTGGCCGATCGCGATCATCCGCCGCACGCTTTGCCGCGCCAGCCGGGCAATCTGCGCATCGACATGGACTTCGTCGGCGCCCTCGACCAGGCAGCGCAACAGCGCCGCGGGGGTGATCATCTTCATGTACTTGCACGACGCGCGGTCGTTGACGGCGCGGAAGTCGACGCCGGGTGCGGCATTGCGCAGCTGGTACAACATCCCGACCTCGGTGGCGACCAGCACCTGGCGGGCGTGGGTGCGCCGGGCGGCGTCCAGCATGCCCCCGGTCGACAAGATCTTCACCCGCTCCTGCGGGAAAGCGCCTTCGCCGGCGAGGTACAAAGCTGAAGTGGCGCAACCGCATTCGGGGTGAACGAACAATTCGGCGTCCGGATATTTACGAGCCTGATCGGTGAGCTCGTCGCCGTTGATCCCGGCGTGCACATGGCACTCGCCGGCCCACACGTGCAGGTTCGCCCTACCCGTTACCCGGCGCACGTGCGCCCCGAGGAACTGGTCGGGGCAAAACAGCACCTCGCGGTCCGGGTCGATGGAGGCGACCACGTCGACGGCGTTCGAGGAAGTGCAGCAGATGTCGGTGAGCGCCTTCACCGCCGCGGTGGTGTTGACGTAGGAGACGACGACGGCGCCGGGGTGTTCGTCCTTCCAGGACTGCAGATCCTCGGCGGTGATCGAGTCGGCCAGCGAGCAGCCCGCCCGCTGGTCGGGGATCAGCACGGTCTTGTCCGGGCTGAGGATTTTCGCTGTCTCCGCCATGAAGTGCACGCCGCAGAACACGATGGTCCCTTCGGGCGCCTCGGCGGCAATCCGGGACAGCGCCAGCGAGTCGCCGACGTGGTCGGCGACATCCTGGATGGCCGGCAGCTGGTAGTTATGCGCCAGAATCGTGGCGTTGCGCAACTCGGCCAGCCGGCGAATCTCGGCCGCCCATCGTTCGTCGCCCTCGACGCCCACGTAACCGTTGGGAGAGCTGGTGATGGCCGCGGCTAGGTCGTTTTCCAGGTGGCTCTTTTCGGATGGCAGCTGATCCGTGCGATTCAGGACCGTCATGGCCGTTCCTTTCGCCCCCGACCCGGTTTTCGACTTATAATCGAAAACATGGCACATGGTAGCACTGCTCACGAAGTGCTCGCCGTCGTATTCCAGGTTCGCGGCCTCGGCTCCGGGCCGAAGACCCAGAAGCCCCAGCTCAGCGTCCTGCTGTGGCAACGCGCCCGGGATCCGCAGCGAGGTGCGTGGTCCTTGCCCGGCGGACGGCTACGCCACGATGAGGACATGACGACGTCGGTACGACGTCAACTGGCCGAGAAGGTCGACCTGCGTGAAGTGGCTCACCTGGAGCAGCTCGCGGTGTTCTCCGATCCCGAGCGGGTGCCCGGCACCCGCACGATCGCGTCGACCTTTCTGGGTCTGGTGCCCTCCCCGGCCACCCCGGAGCTGCCGCCCGACACCAGCTGGCACCCTGTCACCGCACTGCCGACGATGGCGTTCGACCACGGCCCGATGGTCGCCCACGCCCGCACCCGGCTGGTCGCCAAGATGTCCTACACGAACATCGGATTCGCCTTGGCGCCAACCGAATTCGCGCTGTCGACGCTACGTGACATTTACAGCGCCGCGTTGGGGCATCAGGTCGATACCACCAACCTGCAGCGGGTGCTGGCCCGTCGCGGCGTCATCAGCCCGACCGGCACCGTCGCGCAGTCCGGGCGCAGCGGCGGTCGCCCGGCGGCGTTGTACCGCTTCACCGATTCACAGCTGCGGGTCACCGACGAGTTCGCCGCCCTGCGACCTCCCGGCGGGCCGACTGGATTCTTAATGCCCTCTTAAGCAACAATGCACCGATGGACATTGGCAGCCTTGCGAGCACGGCGACCGGCGCGGAATGGATCGGGCGCGCACCACATGAGGAGTTGCAGCCGACGGCCCGCCCGCTGCTGCCGTCGGACGACCCGTTCTACCAGCCGCCACCTGGTTATCAGCACGCCCTGCCCGGCACCGTGTTGCGTTCACGCGACGTCGAACTGGCATTTCTGGGTCTGATACCGCAGCGAACCATGGCCACCCAGCTGCTGTACCGGACGACGGACATGCACGGCAGGCCGGAGGTGACGGTGACCACGGTGATCGTGCCCGCAGACGTGACTCTCGAACAGCCCTGCCCGGTGTTGTCGTATCAATGCGCCATCGACGCCGTGACCTCCCGGTGTTTTCCGTCCTATGCGCTGCGACGACGTGCGATGGCCGTTGGTTCGCTGGCCCAACTGGAGCTTCTGCTGATCACCGCCGCACTCGCCGAAGGCTGGGCGGTCTCGATACCCGACCACGAAGGCCGCCACGGACTGTGGGGCGCGCCATACGAACCCGGCTACTGCATTCTCGACGGAGTCCGGGCTGCGCTGGGCGCCGAGCGCCTCGGGCTGTCCGCGTCGGCGCCGGTGGCGCTGTGGGGCTACTCCGGCGGCGGGCTGGCGACCGCGTGGGCCGCTGAACTCTGCGCCGACTACGCGCCCGATCTCGAAATCGTCGGCGCCGTCCTCGGATCACCGGTCGGCGACCTGGGCCACACCTTCCGTCGGCTCAACGGCACCTTCATGGCGGGCTTGCCCGCGATGGTGATCGCAGCGCTGGTGCACATCTACCCCGACTTGGACCGGGTGATCAAGGAGCATGCCGACGAGGACGGCCGCGCCCTGCTGCGGCGGCTGGAGCGGATGACCACGGTCGGCGCGGTGCTGCGAATGGTGAAGAAGGACGTCGGCGTCTACCTCGACCGGCCGCTGGAAGAAATCCTGACGATGCCCGAGGTTCAGCACGTCTTCGACAGCATCAGGCTGGGCGCCAAGGTGCCGACACCGCCGGTGTTGATCGTGCAGGCCGTACACGACTATTTGATCGACGTCGAGGACATCGACCGGCTGGCCGACGCCTACTCAGCGGGTGGAGCCGACGTCACCTACCACCGCGATGCGTTCAACGAGCATCTGTTGCTGCATCCGCTGTCTGCGCCGATGACGTCTGCGCTGGCTGCAGGACCGATTCGCTCGCCGACCGCTGACCGATCATCTGGTCCGGACCAAATGGCCGACGATGTTCAACCCGGCGACCTACGTAGGGATGGCGCGGCTGGGCGCGATCGCGGCCAAGGTGATCACCGGAAAGGCGGTGCACCGCCGCCCGCTATGACGGCGTAGACGTCGGCGCCGCGGCGGGCTGCGGATACGACGGGTCGGCGGCCGGGTAGCCGCCGAGATCATCACGCGCGGTTGCCGCGACCGGTACCGCGTACACCAGCGCGGCGGTGCTCGCGGGCAGCAGCAGCGTGCAGGCGATCTGCAACGGAGTGCGACCGAAGAACACCGGCGGCGCCTCGGTGAAGTAATACACCGGGTGGTCGTGGCTCACCGGCACCGCGGCGAAATCCACCGCGCCATAACGCAGACCCACCAGCAGGGCGCCCACGCCGACGGCGGCCGCAGCGGCGATCACCATGCCGGCGCAAAGCCCGGTCACCATGCCCGGCCCTCGGTGTGCCCGCCACTGCCATGCCAGCACAGCCGCCACTGCCGCGACGACGTTCAACAGCCCGAGCATCAGGAACGCCGCGACAAAGAAATGCTCGGATTCGTCACCGAGATAGTCGTTTAACCGATCACCGTCGTGGGTTAACGCCACCACACCGTGGATCGGCGGGGCGATCCAAGCCCACAGCCCACCAGTCACCACCCCCGCAATTAACAACGCCGCCGCAATCGTAAAGACCGCTCGCCGTCGCGAGGTCCGCGGGGCCCAGTACTGCGGCCCGGTCATCGGCGCGCGTCCAGGTCGGCCGAGTCCACCAGCCCGTGCCGCGAGCACTTGGCCCACCAGCCGTCGGGCCGGACCTGGACCACCATCCGGCGGCCACACTCGGCGCAGAACCGGGGTGGCTCCAGACCGAGCTGGGCGGCCGCCGGCACGGTGCGGCCGGCGGTGTCGTCGACACGGGCACCCGTGTAGACGTTGTAGGCACCCGCGCCGACCGGCGCTGGCAGATCGTCGCGGACCATCAATTACGTTCTACAGGCTCGCGTTGAGCGCCTTGATCGGCATTTGCAGGTCCTCGAGCAGCTCGAGATCGGCCTCTGCCGGGCGACCCAGTGTGGTCAGGTAGTTGCCGACGATCACGGCGTTGATGCCCCCCAGAATGCCCTGTTTAGCGCCCAGGTCGCCAAGCGTGATTTCGCGGCCACCGGCGAAGCGGAGCATGGTGCGCGGCAGTGCCAGCCGGAAGGCGGCCACCGCCTTGAGCGCTTCGCTGGCCGGCAGCACTTCGAGGTCACCGAACGGCGTGCCGGGACGCGGGTTGAGGAAGTTCAGCGGCACCTCATCGGGGTCCAGCTCGGCCAGGTTGGCGGCGAATTCGGCGCGCTGCTCGACCGTCTCACCCATGCCGAGGATGCCGCCGCAGCACACCTCCATGCCGGCCTCGCGCACCATCGACAGCGTTTGCCAGCGCTCTTCCCAGGTGTGGGTAGTCACGACGTTGGGGAAGAACGAGCGGGCGGTCTCCAAGTTGTGGTTGTAGCGGTGCACGCCCATCGCCGACAGGCGATCGACCTGCTCGGCGGTCAGCATGCCCAGCGAGCAGGCGATCTGGATGTCGACGGCGTCGCGAATCGCCTCGATGCCAGCCGCCACCTGAGCCAGTAGCCGATCGTTTGGTCCGCGCACCGCGGCCACGATGCAGAACTCGGTGGCACCCGTCTTCGCGGTCTGCTTGGCCGCCTCCACCAAGCTGGGAACGTCGAGCCAGGCGCTGCGCACCGGCGAGGCGAAGAGCCCCGACTGGGAACAGAAGTGACAATCCTCCGGGCAGCCACCGGTTTTCAGGCTGATGATGCCTTCGACCTCGACCTCAGGTCCGCACCAGGCCATCCGCACCTCGTGGGCCAAGGCCAAGAGTTCCTCGAGCCGGTCGTCCGGCAGTTGCAGCACCTGCAGCACCTGCCCCTGGCTCAGTCCCTCACCGCGCTCAAGCACCTGCTGACGGGCCACGGTCAGGATGTCGGTGCTGTCGGTGCCGGGGGTAGGCCGAGTCGCCGCCTGAGTCACCAGGTACTCCTTATGTCTGTTGAGCACGCGGGACGAAAGCGCCCCGGGCTCATCGCAGCCTGCGTTGAACGGTGCCCAGGCTAGGCTAGCGGTGCGCACCTGCACAAACGTGATGTGGTTGCCGCGGCGGCGGCGGGTATGCAGATGGGGTAGAAAGTGCAACCCCGGGAATGAACGCAAGTGACTGATCCGCACGTCGAGTACCTGGCCCATCATTGGATCCTGCTGGCTGGACCCGCCTTCTTGCCCGCGGTGATCGTCGTTGGGGTTGTGTTGTACATCGCGATCCGGGACAGGCGCCGCGCGGATGACGATCACCCTGCGACCACCGACGACGACCGAAGCCACTCCAAATCCCCGGAAGTTTAAACGGCCTGCGAGGCGGCAACCTACCGTGAAGTAAGTTGACGGCCCGCGGGTCGCGGCCGGCACAGCGCGGTAGGGAGGTATCACGGTGGAACTCACGGTCCTTGCAGAGCCGCCGGCACGAGGCGCGGGCCTCAACCAAGTGATCGGCCTATCGATCGCCGCGCTGGTGATAGTCGTGGTGATGCTGTGGGTCGGCCATGCGCATCGCAGTCACCGGATCACCTGGTTGAACCGTGGTGCGGAGTACCTGGCACAAAAGTTCGATCGTCCCTCCTGGGTGGCGCTGCCGGTTCTGGTGTTCACCACGTCGATCATCTGCGCCCTGTTTGGCTTCATTTGGGACGTCAGCTGGCACATCGGCAACGGCCGCGATCCCGGTCCGTTGGCCAACCCTGCGCACTACTTCATCGTGATCGGCCTGTTCGGCATCTTCCTGGCCGGCATGTTGGCGGTCGCGCTGCCGCTCGACAAGCCGGGGTCGGCAGCCGTGCGCATTACCCGCAGTTGGTACGCACCAGTCGGTGGTGTGCTGATGGCCGGCTGCGGCATGTACGCGCTGACCGGATTTCCACTCGACGACATCTGGCACCGCATCTTCGGCCAAGACGTCACGCTATGGGGCCCAACGCATTTGATGATGATCGGCGGGGCCGGATTCTCGCTATTCGCGGTGCTGATACTCGAGTACGAAGGCGAGCGCGCACGGCACGACACGCCCGAAGAGGCGCCGTCCACCGCAGCTAAGCGTCGATTTATCCGAATCTTGCGGTACTTGTCATGCGGCGGCTTATTGATCGGGATGTCGGTTTATCAGATCGAGTTCGACTTCGGCGTCCCGCAGTTCCGGCTCGTCTTCCAGCCGATGCTCATTGCCGCGGCGGCGGCAATCGGGACAATCGTCGCGCGCATGACGATGGGGCGGGGCGCGGCGATCGTGGCGGCCCTATTCGCAGTGGCACTGCGCGGCACAGTGGCGTTGATCGTCGGGCCGATCTTGGGCGCGCCGATCAACTGGTTCCCGCTGTATCTGGGCCCTGCAATAGTGGTCGAGCTGCTGGCCCTTACTCCGTTGTTCCGGCGCCCGATCTTCTTCGGCGCCGTCGCCGGTTTGGGCGTCGGCACCATCGGACTGTGGCTCGAGTCGCTGTGGATCGGCACGGTGTACCACTACCCGTGGCCGATAAGCATGTGGGGCGAGGCCCTGGCGACGGCGGTGCCGGTAGCGGTGCTGGCCGGGTTGTGTGCGGCCATGTTCGGGATGGTGCTCACCGCCCAACCCTTGCCTGGCAAGGCGATTGGCATCACGATCGTGGCGGCTACCGTGCTGGTGACCGGTGGCGCGGTGGCCAACGGTTTGCATATCCGGGTGCCCACGCAGGACACCGCCACCGTCAAGCTGACCGATCTGCCCAGCCCGCCGGGACAACGACTGGTGTCGGCCGATGTGCGGATCAACCCGCCGAATCTCGTGAGCGCCCACCCGGATTGGCTGACGATTCTGTCGTGGCAAGGCCGTATGCAGAATGAACGCGGCTTGGTGATCGACCGGCTCGAGCGAACCAGTCCAGGACACTATGTGTCTACCGAGCCGATCCCGGTGTGGGGCTCGTGGAAGACGTTGCTGCGGGTACAAGACGGCCGGACGATGACCGCGGTGCCGATCTGGGCGCCGGCTGACGACGCGATTCCCGCGCCGGAGATTCCGGCCCTGGCGTCCAGCACCCGTCCGTTCGTGCTGGAGGTCACCATCCTGCAGCGCGAACGCGACCCGAACGTGCCGGCCTGGCTGTTCACTGCCGGTGGGATCGTGGTGCTGATCTTCACACTGATGGTCATCGGAGCTCTCACCTGGGGTGCAGGCCGGATCAACGCCACCGAAAGCGCGCCCAAGCAACTGGTGCAGGAGAACCGCGCCCCGCCACAGGCCGCGTGACGGGAATGGTGCGCAAAGCGCTCGCCACTGCCGGTGCGGCGTTGCTGATGTGCGGCCTTGTTGCGTGTGGTGGCTCACCGAAGGCCACCCAACCCTCGAGCGCGGGTCTCGTCGTCGACATCACCATCGCCAAGGGGCAGGTCACTCCGAGCAATGCCACGTTGCAGGCCAAAGTCGCACAACCGATCACACTGCGTGTCACCAGCGACGCCGTCGATGAGCTGCATGTGCACTCGGTGCCCGATCACAAGTTCCAGGTCGCAGCGAAAGCCAACCAGACGTTTCAGTTCAGCGTCGATGTCCCGGGCAATGTCGACGTCGAGCTGCATCATCTGGACCGCACGATCGCCACGATCCAAGTGCGTCCGTGACTGACGGTGTGGTCCTGGCGCACGGTCTTGGCGGATCCAGCGATTTACCCGTCCCCTACGCCTATTCGGTGATCGGGGCGGCGTGGGCGTTGACGTTCACCTTCGCCCTGGTCGCGTTCGCGTGGCGACGGCCGCGGTTCGATCCGGCCAAGCCGGGCCACCCGTTGCCGGCGGCGCTGACGGCGTTGGTGGATTCGCGGGTAACCCGCGGGGTCGCGGCCGCCGCCGCTTTCGCCTTCACGGTGTGGGTGGTGTTGGCCGGGCTCTGGGGATCGCAAACGCAGGCGAACGCCCTCCTCGGTGTGTTCTACGTGCTGCTGTGGGTCGGGCTGGTGGTCGCTTCGCTGCTTTTCGGACCGGTGTGGCGAGTGATTTCGCCGGTGCGCACGGTATACCTGCTGCTGCGGCGCGTCACACCGCGGAGCCTGGCCCGGCCGCGGCTGTCCTATCCAGAAGGCTGGGGGTATCGCCCGGCCGCGGTGGGCCTGTTCGCCTTTGTCTGGATGGAATTGGCCAGCCCGAACCCCGCGTCGCTGCCGTGGGTCAAGTGGTGGCTGCTGATCTATGCCGCGGTGCTGCTGGGCGGGGCTTGGCTGTGCGGGCAACGCTGGTTCGCCCGGGTCGACCCGTTTGGGGTTTACAGCATGGCGGTTTCGCGGCTATCGCCGTTTCGACGTAACGCAGACACCGGCAGAATCGCGATCGGCAACCCGTTCGATCATCTGCCGTCGTTGCCGATTCGGCCGGGCGTGGTGGCGATCTTGGCGGTGCTGCTTGGCTCGACGGCGTTCGACAGCTTCTCGTCGTCGGTGACCTGGCGCAACTTCGCCGACCGGCTGACGAAAGCTATTCACGTTGTGCCGGTGACGGTGTCGTTGTCGGCGCTGCGCACCATCGGGTTGCTAGTCTTCATTGTCGTTGTGGCGACGACGTTTTCGCTGGCCGCGCGCGCCACCGGCGGGATCGACCGCGGGCAGCGTCGCGCACTACCGGGTCAGATGGCGCACTCGCTGATCCCAATCGTGGTGGGCTACATCTTCGCTCACTACCTGTCCTATCTCGTGGAGCGCGGTCAACAGGCCGTGTTCGCCCTCGCCGATCCGTTCGGCCGGGGATGGAACCTGCTCGGGCTGGCGCACCTGCACGTCGCCTATGTGCTGTCGCTGCACCCGACCGTCCTGGCCGTGGTCAAGGTGTCATGCGTGGTGACCGGGCACATCGTGGCGGTGATTGCGGCCCACGACAAAGCGCTGCGGCTGTTGCCCGCGGGCCATCAACTCACCGGCCAGCTCACCATGATGCTGGTTATGGTCGGCTACACCTTTACCGGCTTGTACTTACTCTTCAGCGCGTAGCCGTCATTCGACCCCTATTCCACAACGTCCTCGTGCAATTCCGCGAACAGTTCGGTGTTGCGGCTGTAGTCGACGAGGACGTCGATGATGGTGATTCCGGGTTCGGTCAGAGATTGTTTGAGCGCGGCCTCGAACTCGGCCATGCCGCCGACTCGGATGCCTTTGGCGCCGAACGCTGCCGCGTAGTGCGCGATGTCATAGTCGCCGAGCTGCACGCCCGACGTGCGCCCGTATTTGAGCTGCTCCTGGAACGCGACCATGTCGTAGGCGTTGTCACGCATGATGACGTGAGTGAAACTGAGTCCTAAGCGCGTCGCGGTCTCCAATTCTTGTGCGCTGAACAGGAATCCACCGTCGCCGGATACTGATACCACCTGAGTGTCCGGGCGGACCATTGCGGCGGCCATGGCCCACGGTAAAGCGACGCCGAGGGTCTGTTGGCCGTCAGAGAACAGCAGCCGGCGGGGTTGGTACACCCGGAAGTGTCTGGCCATGTAGATGTAGTGCGATCCAATGTCGCAGGCGATGGTGGTGTCGTCGTCGATCAGGTCGCGGATCTTGAGAACGAGCGCCGCCGGGCTAACACCGATATCGGTCTGCGGACGCTTCCGTGCCTCTGCGTCGATGTTGCGCAGTGCGGCGCGTTGTTCCGCGATGCCGGCGTTCACGGTGTCGTTCAGCCGCAACCCGGATAGCGGCGGGATCATCGCGGTCAGCGTCGCGGCGATGTCGCCGCGCAGCTCCAGTGTGGGCTGGTAGTGGTTGTCGATGTCGGCGGGAATCTCGTCGATGTGGATCAGCGTGCGGGCGAGATCCGAATTCCACAGCCGCGGATCGTATTCGACCGGGTCGAACCCGACCGTGACCAGAACGTCTGCGTGGCTGATGAGGATGTCGCCGGGCTGGTTGCGGAACAGCCCGACGCGCCCGACGAAGTGATCCTCGAGTTCGCGCGACACCACACCGGCGGCCTGAAATGTCTCGACTACCGGCAGGTCGGTGACCGTGAGCAACTCGCGCAGTGCCGCACATGGTTCCGGATCGCCGACGCGAACACCAACAAATAACACGGGGTGCTGCGCTGCCCGAATCAAGTTGGCGGCCTGCGCGATTCGGTCTGCGGGTGCCGGGCCCAGCGCCGGCACCGCCGACGGCTCCACGATTGCCGCCGACGTGGCGGCCGCCGACACATCAGCCGGGAGCACCACCGCGGCGGCACCGCGAGGCGGGGCCATCGCGGTGCGGATGGCGTTGGCGATCGCTTCCGGCACGTTATCGGGGTCGTTGACCTCCCCGGTGTATTTCGTGAAGGGTTTAAGCGCCGCAACAGCGTCCATCGATTGATGGGTGCGCTTGAGCCGGTCGGCGCGGGCGACCGCCCCGCAGATGGCGATCATGGGGTCCTGCTCGGTGGTGGCGGTGATCAGACCGGTGGCCAAGTTGGTGGTGCCCGGTCCGGAGGTCACCAGCGCGACGCCGGGTGTACCGGTGAGCCGGCCAACCGCGGCGGCCATGAACGCCGCGTTCTGCTCGTGCCGGCAAACTACCAATTCCGGGCCGCCGTCGAGCAGAGCGTCGAAGACGGGGTCAATCTTGGCCCCGGGCACGCCAAAGATGAATTGGACGCCGTACGCGGACAGCGTCTCGATCACGCGTTGGGCGGATCGGACGTCGCTTTCGCTCACCTCATTCTCCCTCGGTGCGGCGGATTTGGGTGTCGAGGTCGGGCTTGTTCAAGTCGGCGGCAAGGAATTCCGGCGTGTGCGGCAGGCTCAAGTGCAGATCGGAACGGACGCCGATTTCGACGGTGCCCCGGCTTAACCGGTAATCGAGGGCATGGCCGCCATGGTGGCGCTCGGCGTCGACGAAATGGGAATGGTAGCCCGCCACCGAGATACCTTGCTCATAGTCGGGCATCCGGAAGCCGGCCAGCGTGCCGGTCACATCGGTGAAGGTCAGCTCCTGTTGGTCTTCGGTGGCCTCGCTGAACGGTCGGTAGGGCCGGTGTTGCTCGGTTACCGTGCGGGTCCGAATCACGCTGAAATCACCGTTGACACGGACAGCGACGATGAGGTTGGTACTCGGCAGCGACTCATCGATGCGGGCTTTGAGCTCCACACGGTCGACCGGCACGGATACTTCGAGGGTGCGGTCGGGGTCAAACCAGGTAACAACTGCGAAGGGGGTGTGTTGCTCCGGATCGGCGACCCGTGCACTGCCGTCGCCGCGCAATTGATAGCAGACTCCGTCGAGCACCAGCATCTCGCCGTCGAGACCATTGAACGTACCCAGGCCGAAGTTGCCGTGCCGCAACAGCTCTCGGATCGTGACATCGCCGTCGTAGACGCCATCGAGCAACGCGCCCATCGTCGAGGTCTGGTAGACCTCGCTGCCATGGCGATGCGCGAGCATCGCGTGTGCCCAACCGCGCAGGACGCTCGCTGCGGACTCGGCCGGATCAAAGGCCACGGTAGCTCGCCGCCCCTTCTTCGGGTTGGTGGTTTAGCGACTACGTCGTCGCGACCGTCCGGTGCGCTTCGCCGGCCGCACCGCGCTGGTGGTATGCGCAAAGCAACTCGGATTGTTTCGCTCATTCGCCGCGTCGTCAACGTGGCCGCTGCCGGACTCGCATCGCACCAGCGGTACGGCGGGCGTTGCAGCGGTTGGGCGCGGATCGCGGAAGTCACGCGAAGACGCCCGGGGAGTTTCCGCGGGAGAATTTCTCACGATGGCGCGTCACTCTTGAGTCGATCCGAGTACTGGGAGGCATCTGATGGGTGGTGTGGAATTGGACCGGCGGTCGCTACTGGCCGCGGCACCACTGTTGCTGGCGGCGATCGCCGCCGGTGACAAGGCGGGCAAGCTCGACAACATAAAGTTGGCACCGGCACCCGAAGTCGGCCCGGATCCAAGCGAGACGTTCGTCCAGCCGTACCAGGGCATCACTTTTGAGCCATGGGGCAACTTGCCGCCGCACAGCGGCGAAATGGCCATGCTGTATGGGGATTTCGATGGTCCGGGGCCGTATCTGGTGTTGATGAAATGGAATCCGGGTTGGTTCAGCGCGCCGCATACGTATGCGACCGACCGGATTCAGGTGGTGGTGTTCGGCACCTGGTTTGTCAACAGCGGGAATGATTTCCAACCGCACGACGCGGTTCCGGTCGGGCCGGGTGGCTATGTGAAGCGCACCGCGCGTACCCCGCACTATGACGGCGTACCAGCCGACCAGCCCGACCCGGCCGTTATTGCCATTTTCGGCCTTGGCCCCGTCGACGTGCAGCTGGTCGACCCGAGCCAGCCATCATGGCGTCAGGTGTGACGACGCGGGACCTCTTTCGTCACGCGCCACCGCCACCACCGTAGGCCGGCTGCTCGACGGCAAGTCCTAGCGTGCGCATCGTGCTCGCCAGGTGCGTCCGCACGGCCTCCCGGGTCCGTTGGAGATCTCCGTCGCGCACCGCTTCGGCGATAACGCGATGCTCGTCCATGATCGTCGTGGTTCGCTCATGGTGCATCACCAATTCACGGTTCATTCGCGTCTGACGGTCGCGCAGTGATGAGTAGAAACCCGCCACTATGGCGTTTCCCGACTCCTGAAGAGTGACGCTGTGAAAGGCGCGGTCGGCGTCGGCGAACCCTTGCAAATCGGATTTAGCCGCGGCATCGCGCTGCCGTTGCAGTTCCGCCGATAGCCGCTCGAATACCGCTGCGCGCGCTGCGGGGCCACGTGCGATGACTTTGCCTGCGGCGAACTCTTCTAGAACGAGCCTGGCCTCGATGACCGCGCGGGCCTCTTCCGAAGAAACCGGCACGACGAGCGCACCGCGCTGCGGGTACAGCCGGAGCAGCCCTTCAGCCTCCAACCGCAGGAAGGCTTCGCGCACCGGAGTGCGCGACATGCCCAGCGCAGCCGCAACCTCGCCCTCGCTGATCAGTTCCCCGCCCGGAAAGGCTCCGGTCAGTACCTGGCGCTTCACGTAGTCGTGCGCCCGGTCCTTGGCCGCACCCCGGCCACCACCAGTCGGGTTGGTCGCCACCACTCCCCCTTTCATGCAGCTAAGCCGTATCCCACATGTGTACATGACGGTACACCAGTGTGTCGCCGCTGCTTAGCAGGCGCGCCTGTGACAGATCTCGCAGGTCCGCGTACTGAGATACAAGATAAACTCTAACCATACCTACCAAGAATCTAAGAGGTGTACAAAAAGGGAGGCCCACAATGTCCGCCGCCGAAACTCACATTGATCTGGACCGCATCACCCACCCGCTGAGGTTGGCCAGAGGATCCCACCAGCCGGGATCAGGTGAAGGGTGCGCCATGAACGCCATCTCCTACATCAACGGCGATATGCGCATCACGGACTTCCCCACCTGCTCAGCCCGGCCCCTGGCTATTCTCGTCCAGTCGTGCAACGACCTGCTGGCAGCGCCCGGCGGCTACCTGTCACCGGAAAACAGCGTGCTCGCCCTCGAACTCGCCTGGCAGACCGTGGGAACCGCCGACGTTGCCGACACCGTGGTCCACGCCTGGCTGGCCGAATTGCTGACCAACCCCGTCTGGGGCGTTGTCCAGTACGCCAAAATCACCGAGGTGAGGGCGATCCTCGACATCGCAGAGCTGCACCGCCAGGCCGCCCGTGGCGACATGCCTGCGATTGCCGCCTGGGACGCCGCCGACCGTGCCGCCCGCGCGATGAGCCACACGTCAAACTCGGCCGGCGCATTCGCCATCCGGGCCGCGTACGAGTCGACCGCACTCGTCAACGAGCGTCACTACCAGGCGACGGTGGACGCCGCGGTCGCATCCGCCGTGCGTGCTCACACGCGGGCCGCTGCGGACACCGCAGCCAGCCGCACAGTGGAACTGGCCAGGCAGGCGATCCGCTCGTGGCGTCACCTCGCCGGGCTGGAAAACTCGGCCAACGAGGCGACATCAGTCAACAATCGGCGCAAAGTGGTGTCCCAGGCCGAGTTTGTTCTGGCGCGGTGACGGGCAGTCGCTACCACGATCGCGACCATCGCGATCGCCAGGAGGTCAAGCAGATGAGTTCTGTCCCATCGATCACACTCAACGACGGCAACACCATCCCGCAATTGGGTTTCGGCGTCTTCCAGATCAAACCGGATCAGACTGCCGCCGCGGTGCGTTCTGCGCTCGAGGTTGGGTACCGGCACATCGACACCGCCGAGATGTACGGCAACGAAAAGGAAGTCGGCCAAGGGATCCGCGATGCCGGCCTGGATCGCGGCGAGGTGTTCGTTACCAGCAAGCTCAACAACGCGTATCACCGGCCGGACGACGCGCGCCGCGCGTTCGATGCCACATTGAGCGCACTGGTATCCGATTACGTTGACCTGTTCCTGATTCATTGGCCGCTACCAACTCTCTTTGACGGTGACTTCGTCTCGACGTGGAACGTGCTCGAGGAATTCGCCAGGGACGGCCGGGCACGCAGCATCGGCGTATCCAACTTCGAGGTCGCGCATCTCGACCGGCTCGCCGAGGGATCGCAGACCGTGCCCGCCGTCAATCAGATCGAGGTACACCCGTATTTCGGCAACGAGCAGGTGCGCACCTACGACCGCGAGCACCAGATCGCCACCGAGGCTTGGTCGCCAATCGCGCAAGGCAAGGTGCTCGACGACCCGGTCATTACCGGTATCGCCGATGCGCACGGAAAAACTCCTGCGCAGGTGGTGCTGCGCTGGCATATCCAGCGCGGCGACATCGTGTTCCCGAAGTCGGTACATCGCAAGCGGATGGAGTCGAACTTCGACATCTTCGACTTCGGCCTCGACAGCGACGAGATGGATTCCGTCACCCGCTTGGACCGTGACGAATCGGGGCGCACCGGTCCCCACCCCGACAGTTTCGACTACATCCCCGACTGACGACATCACGGCCGGGCCCCTGCCGGCGAGGCGGCAGTCGGCACGTCTTGACAACTTAGATACAAGATAGATACGATCTGTGTACATTCGAATTGGAAGCTTCAAGGAAGGCCGGCGATGTCCACCGTGAATCCAGAAACCGCAGTCAATTTGGATCCGACAATTCCGGCGCCGATGACCAATGTCGCCGACTACGGGTTCGAAGGCCGCTTCGAAGACTGGGCCGACGACGCCCACTATTTCGAGTACTCCAAGGCCGCCAACCCGATCGGCTCAGGACACGCGCCGCAGGTGCCGATCGTTCGGTTCGACCCCGAGATCTATATGGACCAGCCGACTGGCGTGGTGCCCCTGGATTTGTCCAAGGAGTTGGGCGTCAAGACAGGTGAGGCGACCAGCCCGGCGCTGTTGGCAAACTTCGTGCGCATCCGCGCCGGTGAGCAGATTGACAGCAACCCCAATGCCACCAGCCAGCTGTACTACGTGCTGTATGGGCGGGGCTTTGCAGCGATCAGCGGCAACCTGGTCAAGTGGGAAAAGGGCGACTTTCTAACACTGCCGGCCGGATCCCCTTCGGTGTTCTACGCCGACGCCGAGACGGCCATGTACTGGGTGCACGACGAACCGCTGCTGCGTTACCTGGGTGTCGACGCAACCCAGCCGAGGTTTCGGCCCACCAAATTCCGTCGTGCGGACGCCGTCGCCAAGCTCGAGGACATCGCCTCTCGTCCAGGTGCCAACGACAAGAGCCGAGTCAGTGTTCTACTGGCCAATGCCAATCAGGAGCAGACGCTGACCATCACTCACGTGCTGTGGGCCATGTTCGGTGTGCTGCCCGCAGGCCAGGAGCAGCGCCCGCACCGACACCAGTCGGTCGCCTTGGACCTGATCCTCGATGCGCCATCCAGCGGCTGCTACACACTGCTGGGTACTCGGCTCGACCAGCGCGGGGAAATCATCGACCCGATCCGGGTGGACTGGC
This sequence comes from uncultured Actinomycetota bacterium, assembly GCA_963720085.1. GTDB lineage: Bacteria > Actinomycetota > Actinomycetes > Mycobacteriales > Mycobacteriaceae > Mycobacterium. Next base: position 84,508 of record CAVRER010000071.1, on the reverse strand, counting down.
AGGCCGGCGGCGCTTTTACCACCCCGCCGGGCATGTGGCACGCCCACTACAACGAGACCGATCAGGCCGCGCACCTGATCCCCGTCCAAGACGCTGGGTTGCAGACCTACCTGCGCAGTCTCGACATCAAATTCACCCAGCGCCGCGATTTGGTCGCCGGCTAAGGCCTAGCTAAAGCGAGGACAGTGATGATCTACTGGGCTGCAATGATTTTGGGCTCCTACTGCTTCTTGGTGCTCGAAGCAGTTAAGTCTCGGTTGGCTCCGCTCAGGTAGTCGAACCACCGCCCTAGGTCCGCCGGGGCGTCAACAAAAGAGGAGAAAGCGATGGCGAAAGTCCTGCTCGTTCTGTATCCAGATCCGGTCACTGGCTATCCGCCTGTGTACGCCCGCGACAGCATCCCGGTGTTACACGGTTACCCGGGCGGCCAGACCTTGCCGAGCCCGTCAAAAATCGATTTCACTCCCGGCGAGCTGGTGGGGTGCGTGTCCGGCGCACTGGGGTTGCGTAAATTCCTCGAAGAGGGCCACCACCAGCTGGTCGTGACGTCGGACAAGGATGGCCCGGACTCGGAGTTCGAACGTGAACTGCCCGACGCCGATATCGTGATCTCCCAACCGTTTTGGCCGGCATACTTGACCGCCGAGCGGATCGCCAAAGCCCCCAATCTGAAGCTGGCCCTCACTGCCGGGATCGGTTCGGACCACGTCGATCTCGACGCGGCGATTGCCCGCGGGATCACCGTCGCCGAGGTCACCTTCAGCAACAGCATCAGCGTCGCCGAACACGCCGCCATGCAGATCCTGGCGCTGGTGCGCAACTTCGTCCCATCGCACAAATGGGCGACCGACGGAGGCTGGAATATCGCCGACTGCGTCGCACACGCCTACGACGTCGAGGGCATGGATGTCGGGGTGATCGCGGCCGGCCGCATCGGCCAAGCCGTGCTGCGCCGGATGGCTCCTTTCGACGTCAACCTGCACTACACCGACATGCGCCGGCTGCCCGAAGATGTCGAGCACGAGCTGGGCGTCACCTACCATCCCGATGCCGCGTCGTTGGTGCGCGCGGTTGACGTGGTTTCCATCCACGCTCCGCTGCATCCGCAGACCTATCACCTGTTCGACGAGAAGCTGCTGGCGTCGATGCGGCGCGGCTCCTACATCGTCAACACGGCTCGCGCCGAGATTTGCGTGCGCGACGCGGTGGTCGCTGCGTTGAAGAGCGGTCAGCTGGCCGGCTACGCCGGCGACGTGTGGTACCCGCAACCACCGCCGGCCGACCACCCGTGGCGCAGCATGCCGCACAACGCGATGACCCCGCACATCTCCGGCACCACGCTGTCGGCCCAGGCCCGCTATGCCGCGGGCACCCGAGAGATTCTCGAAGATTGGTTCGCCGACAAACCCATCCGCGACGAATACCTGATCGTGGCCGGCGGAGGGTTAGCCGGGACCGGAAAGGCGTCCTACACCGCAGGCGGCGGCGCCAGCCCCGGCAGCGGTCAGCCAGTCAGCTGATCAGATGGTCGACGCGTTTGTTGCCGTCCCAGCGGCGCAAACCGGCGAAGCTGCCGCGAATCTCTGACGGGCGACCCGCGATACGCAAGGCCCGCCCGAGTTGGGCTCCGCCAACTCGGCGGGCCAGCGTGACATGCGCCGTCCACTGACCGGGCAGGCTGTTCGGCATCGGGGCGGGCAGCAGATACGGGCCGCAGATTCGGTGCACCTCAGCGTGCAACGCGAGTAGCTCGGCGGTCGGCAAGATCAGCCGGGCCAGCACGGCGTTGGATCTGCCGAACAGCAGCGACGCCCCGACGGCGCACCCCAGCGGCAGTCGCTGCGCCTCCGGCCGCAGCAGCGCGTCGACGTCCGGCGCGATCCGCTCGGCCACCGCCAGCGTCACGTGCGGACGACCGGCCGGGGCCTGGCTGGGTATGCCCGCCGTGGCTAGGTCCGCCCAGATGCGACGGATCGCCGCCTCGGTGTCGCGGTCGAAGAGCAGCTCGATCGAATGAACCATCAGCCGACCAGCGCGGTTACCCATTCCCGGTCGAAGGCGTGGGCGCTCATAGCGGCGAACTCGCCGGCGTCCATCGATGCCGCACCGGCAGGCAGCGCGGCGCGTAGCGGCGCCAGGCGCGCCAGCGCAGACCGGTTGGAAGTCTCCACCACGCCCGGCTGGACCGGCCAGGTGCCGATCACCAGCCCGGCGCATGAAATTCCTTGTCCTGCAAGCGATTCCACTGTCAGCGCGGTGTGATTGAGGGTGCCGAGCTCGGCGGTGGCCACTACCAGCACCGCGGCGCTCAAGTCGGCCGCGAGGTCCCGCAACGTCACGCTCGCGTCGGCGAGTTCGACCAGCAGGCCCCCGGCGCCCTCGACCAGCGTCAACTGTCCCGGGCGGTCGAGTGCGCGGATGAGTTTCAGCACGTTTTTGCGGGTGGGCAATGACGTCCCGGCCTGCTCGGCGGCGGCCAACGGCGCCAGCGGCTGCGGGTAACGCGCCAGCCCGACCACCTTGGTCAGCCCCGATAACCGGGTCACCTCGGCGAGGTCGTCGTTACCGGCGTCGGTGCCGGTCTGCACCGGCTTGCACACCGCGACGTCGACCCCGGCCTGCCGCGCGGCCGACGTCAGGGCCGCGGTAGCGACGGTCTTGCCGACCCCGGTCCCCGTCCCGGTGACAATTAGGACCGTCAACGCCGTGCCGCGCGAAGCACGTCGGACAGCACGGTCCGGGCCAGCTCGAGGTCGTCGGCATCCAGCGAGGCGCGCGCGGTGAGCCGCAACCGCGACGTACCGGCCGGCACGGTCGGCGGCCGGAAGCAACCCACCCGAACCCCGGCATCCAGGCAGGCCGTCGCGGCGGCCAGCGCCACCTCCGGCGCGCCGAGGATCACCGACACCACGGCCGATTGTCCCCGGCAAGCGGGCGGTACCCCCAGCACGTTCGGTACGTCGCAGATCTGCGCCAAGGTGCCCGCATGCCGCAGCACCGCCTCGGGCCGCCACGGCTCCGCGGTCAGCACGCGCAACGCGGCCAGCGCCGCGCCGACCGCCGCCGGCGCCAGACCGGTGTCGAAGATGAACGGCCGAGCGGCGTCGATCAGGTGATCACGCACGGCCACCGATGCCAGCACCGCGCCGCCCTGACTGCCCAGCGCCTTGGACAGGGTGGTGGTCATCACCACGTCGGGCGCTCCGGCCAGGCCCAACTCGTGCAGCAGCCCACGCCCACCGGCGCCACGCACACCCAGACCGTGGGCCTCGTCGACAATCAGCAGCGCGCGGTGCCGGCGGCACACCTCATGCAGCTGCCGCACCGGAGCCAGCGCGCCGTCGGCGGAAAACACCGACTCGGTGATGACGACCGCCCGCTCCTCGTCCCGCGACGCCAGCGCCGCGTCCACGGCGTCGACGTCGCGATGCGGGGTCACCACCACCCGCGCCCTCGAGAGCCTGGCCGCGTCGACCAGCGAGGCGTGCGAGTAGGCATCCGACACCAGCAACGAGCCTGCGCCGGACAATCCGACGACGGCCCCGAGGTTCGCGGTGTAACCGGAGGAGAACACCAAACCCGCTGCGGCGCCGACGAATTCGGCGAGCGCGGACTCGAATTCCTCGTGCAGCAGGGTGTTACCGGTGACTAGCCGCGAACCGGTGGCGCCGGCGCCCCAGGTGCGCAGCGCGTCCACTCCGCCTTCGATGACGTCGGGATGCTGCGAAAGACCCAGATAGTCGTTGGAGGCCAGGTCGAGTTCGGTGGCCACTGCCGGACGCGAGCGCAACGCGCGCCGCAGCCCGGCCTGCCGGCGCTGCTGTTCCACCGCCTCCAGCCATGCCAGCGGTGAAGTATCGATCTGCGTCATCGCACTAGAGCCTACGAGAGCCGGTCAGTCGTGCCACCTCCACCATCGCGGAGGTGACCTGCGCGATCTCGTCAGGCGTACAGATGAACGGCGGCATCGCGTAGACCAGGTTGCGAAACGGCCGGAGCCACACCCCGCGGTCGATGGCCGCCGGGGTGGCAATCCCCAGGTCGACGGGACGGTCGCATTCGATGACACCGATGGCTCCGCACACCCGGACGTCGATCACCCCCGGCAGTATCCTGGCCGGTTCCAGACCGGCAGTCAGCCCGGCGCTGATCTCGACAACCGACGACCGCCAGTCTTGGCCGAGCAGCAGCTCCACGCTGGCCACCGACACGGCGCAGGCCAGCGGGTTGGCCATGAAGGTCGGTCCGTGCATCAGCGCTCCGGCCTCGCCGGAGCTGATGGTGTGCGCGACGTCGGTGGTGCACAGCGTGGCGGCCAGGCTGAGATATCCGCCGGTGAGCGCCTTGCCGACGCACATGATGTCGGGGCTGACGCCGGCGTGGTCGGCGGCGAACAGCTCGCCGGTCCGGCCGAATCCAGTGGCGATCTCGTCGAAAACCAGCAGCACGTCGTGCCGTCGGCAGATCTCCCGCAGGTCAACGAGGTAGCGCGGATCGTGGAAGCGCATCCCGCCCGCGCCCTGCACCACCGGCTCGACGACAACCGCCGCCAGTTCGTCGGCGTGGTCGGCCAGCTGCGCCTCGAACGCCGCGCTGTAGCCGGCGTCGTAGTCGCGGGGCACCTGCGGGGCGAAAACCTGCGCAGCCAGAATGTCGGTCCACAACGAATGCATGCCGCCGTCGGGGTCGCAGATGCTCATCGGGGTGAAGGTGTCACCGTGATAGCCGCCGCGCCAGGTCATCAGCCGCCGTTTTCCGGGCCGGCCGCGGCTGCGCCAGTACTGCAGCGCCATCTTCACCGCGACCTCGACCGACACCGATCCGGAGTCGCAGAAGAACACCGTCTCCAGCCCCGATGGCGTGAGGTCGACCAGCAGCTGGGCCAACCGCGCGGCCGGCTCGTGGGTCAGCCCGCCGAACATAACGTGGTTCATCGTCGCCAGCTGCGCCGCCAGCGCCGCGTCCAAGACCGGGTGACCGTGCCCGTGGATGGCCGTCCACCAGGAGCTCATCGCGTCGAGCACCTCGACAGGCTCACCGTCGCGGATCAGCGTCAGCCGGGCGCCGCGGGCGCCGACAGCGACCACCGGAGGCACCGCTTCGGCGCCGATCGTGCTGTACGGATGCCACAAATGCGCCGCGTCGATCGCGCTGATCTGCTCGGGTGTGAGCCCAGACGTCCCTGCGGCCGCAGAAGTCATAGAGAACGAGGGTAAAGCAGCCGATCGACGCGCCGGCGACGATGCAGTGGGGGCACCCCCAGCCGCGCAGCGGCGAGGGGGACGAAGCGATGAGGAGGAGCGGCGCTGTGGCTCTGCCCGCGGCCCGAAGCCTTCGGTCGCAGAAATGCCGGCCATCCGGCAGCATTAAGCGACCATGGCTTCGCCGCAACAGTTCGACGACCCATCAGTGGGCGACCACTCGCCACCGCCGGTACTGCGGTTGCGGCTGGTCCCCTGGGACGTCGTCTGCGCCATCGCGTTGCTGGCGACGCTTCTGGTCGCGGCCACCGCGACGGATTGGGGATCGCGGCTCTTTGGCTTTCTCAAGGACGTGTGCACTGGTGACGATTGCCCACCGGTGCCCTACGGCGTCGACTTCTATATCTACCCGATGGTGTGGGGCGGTATCGGTGCGGCGATTGCTGCGGCCGTGGTCGGCCCGGTGGTATCGCTGCTGAAGGGTTGGTACCTGTCCTTCTGGCCGCTGTTGGCGATCGCCATCGTCGTCCTCAGCTCCGTGGTCGGCTCGATATTGGTTACCTTTTGCGTCCAGTATTGGCACTGACGGCGCCGGTCGCGCGCAACGTCCTGACAGAACCGCGATGAGACCGAAATCACAACTGCCCGCTGAGAATTGAGCCCCTGGCCTGCGAGCGGTCACCGTTCGGTCACGGTACGACAAAAAATCCCCTGCGAGGCTCCTGCGGTATGGCCGCCGCGGCCATTTGTTGTCAAAGTGTCTGTAGTGACTGTTGTGAATTCAGCGGTTCACCGAGGGTCCACGTCGGCACCGGCGTAGGTGACGGCGTGCGGCCCCCAACGGGGCGGGCCAGCGCATGAGTCTCTGTGGTGAACCGGAAGGAATGGCGGCGGACGCGCGAAGTCACCGCGCTGATGCCACAGAGAGGTGATCCACATGAGACGCAGATACGCCGTCCCGATCAGCCTGGCCCTGTTGCTGACGCTACCGATGCTCAACCCCAGTTCCGCGTCCGCTGACCCGGGTCCCTCGCTGGTCGGCTACCAGCAGTCGACCAGCTACGTGATCCAGCGCGCGCTTGCCCAGCGCGGTGTGCCGTTCCTATACGGCGGCGGCAACGCCGCCGGCCCCACCCGCGGCACCGGGCTGAAAGCAAACATCGTCGGCTTCGACGCCTCGGGTCTGATCCTGTACGCCTATGCCGGCGCCGGGCTCAAGATGCCGCGGACCTCGGGCGAGCAGTGCAACGTCGGCCGCAAAGTTCCGCCCGCACAAGCGCGCCCCGGTGACCTGCTCTGCTACGGCCCCGCTGGCACCCAAAGCGTCGCGATGTACCTCGGCAACGGCCAGATGATCGAGGCCACCGAGCCTGCCGTCACGGTCTCGCCGGCCCGGACCAACGGCATGGTTCCGTACCTGACCCGAATCATCGAGTCCTGACCGGTAGCTCGCCGGCGCGCCGTTAGCGCACTGCCGGCGGTCGGCGGTTTGGGTAGATTGTCTGTCAATCATGATGACCGTCCACCCGACCCGTCCGGCCGTCGCCGCTGTTGCGGAATCCACCCAGTCCATGGGAAACCGGAAAGCAGGGTTCTACCGCCACGATCTGGACGGGCTGCGCGGCATTGCGATCGCGCTGGTCGCGATGTTCCACGTGTGGTTCGGCCGGGTTTCCGGCGGGGTGGACGTGTTCTTGGCGCTGTCCGGCTTCTTCTTCGGCGGCAAATTGCTTCGCGCGGCGCTGAACCCGGCTGGGGGTCGAACCGGGTCACTGTCGCCGGTGGCCGAAGTGATTCGACTGGTCCGCAGGTTGCTGCCGGCTCTGGTCGTGGTGCTGGCCGCGTGCGCGGTGCTGACCATCCTGATTCAACCGGAGACCCGCTGGGAGACGTTCGCCGACCAGAGCCTGGCCAGCCTCGGCTACTACCAGAACTGGGAGCTGGCCAGCACGGTAGCCGACTATCTGCGGGCGGGCGAGGCGGTCAGTCCGCTGCAGCACATCTGGTCGATGTCGGTGCAGGGCCAGTTCTACATCGCTTTCCTGGCACTGGTTTTCGGGTTCGCGTTTCTGTGCCGGCGCCGTCTCGGCGACCGGTTGCGGACGACGTTCGTGCTGCTGCTCAGCACGCTGGCAGTGGCATCGTTCGTCTACGCGATCTTTGCCCACCAGTCCAACCAGGCGACCGCCTACTACGACAGCTTTGCGCGGGCCTGGGAGTTGCTGCTGGGGGCGCTCGTCGGCGCACTGGTCCCCTATATCCGCTGGCCGATGTGGCTGCGCACGGCGATCGCCACCGTCGCATTGACAGCGGTGCTGTCCTGCGGCGCGCTTATCGACGGCGTCAAGGAGTTCCCGGGACCGTGGGCGCTGGTCCCCGTCGGGGCGGCCGTGCTGTTCATCCTGGCCGGCGCCAACCGGCAGGCCCATCCCACCACCCGTGACAAGTTGCCGCTGCCGAACCGGTTGCTGGCGGCCGAGCCGCTGGTGAAGCTCGGCGCGATGGCCTACTCGCTGTACTTGTGGCACTGGCCGCTGCTGATCTTCTGGCTCGCGTATACCGGTCACCGGCACGCCAATTTCATCGAGGGCACGGCGGTTTTGCTGCTATCCGGTGTGCTGGCCTATCTGACCACCCGGTTCGTCGAAGACCCGCTGCGACACCGCGGCGGGGTCAATGCCGCGCCCGAGTCAGTGCGGGTCATCCCGTGGCGGGCGCGGCTGCGCCGTCCCACCATGGTGCTGGGATCAATGGTGGCGCTGCTCGGCGTGACGCTGACCGCGACCGCGTTCACCTGGGTCGAGCATGTCAACGTGCAACGCGCCAGCGGCAAGGAGCTCAGCGGGCTCAATTCCAGCGACTATCCCGGTGCCCGCGCCCTCGTCAAACACGTGCGAGTGCCCAAGCTCCGAATGCGGCCCACCGTGTTGGAAGCCCAGCAGGATTACCCGCCGTCCACCGGCGACGGCTGCATCAGCGACTTTGCCAACACTTCATTGATCACGTGCACCTACGGCGACAAGGGCGCCACCCGGACCATCGCGCTTGCCGGCGGCTCGCATGCCGAGCACTGGCTGACCGCGCTGGACATCCTCGGCCGCAGGTACCACTTCAAGGTAACGACCTACCTCAAGATGGGCTGCCCGCTGTCTACCGAACAGATGCCGTTGGTGATGGGCAACAATGCGCCATACCCGGAGTGCCGCGACTGGGTGCCTAAGGCCATGGCCAAGGTGGTGACCGATCATCCGGACTATGTGTTCACCACCTCGACCCGGCCCTGGAACATCAAGCCCGGAGATGTGATGCCCGGAACCTATGTCGGGATCTGGCAAACGTTCTCCGACAACAACATTCCGATCCTCGCGATGCGAGACACCCCGTGGCTGGTCAAAGACGGTCAGCCGTTCAACCCATCGGACTGCCTGGCCAAGGGCGGCGACGCGCTGTCATGCGGTATCAAGCGCTCCGACGTGCTGGCTGACCACAATCCCACTCTCGATTGGGTCGAGCAGTTCCCGCTGCTCAAACCGCTGGACATGAGCGATGCCGTCTGCCGTCCCGACATTTGCCCCGCCGTCGAGGGAAACGTGTTGGTATACCACGACGCTCATCACCTGTCGGCCACCTACATGCGCACCATGACCAATGAGCTGGGTCGGCAGGTCGGGGCGGCCACCGGCTGGTGGTGATGCTGCCCGACGACGATGCGCGTAGGGGACGCGGGGCGATCAGATCCGGCCGCCGATAAGGTCGAAGGATGCCGCCGTCAGACCCAACGAATGGTGCCGCTGCAACTCCACCCGAGCTGGTCACCGTATGGCCGGGCAGCAGTTATCCGCTCGGCGCCACTTTCGACGGTGGCGGCACCAACTTCGCGGTGTTCTCAGAGATCGCTGAAAAGGTCGAGTTGTGCCTGATTCACGACGACGGGCACGAGAGTCGAATCCCCCTTGATGAGGTCGACGGATACGTTTGGCACGCTTATCTGCCGACCGTCAGCCCAGGACAGCGCTACGGGTTTCGGGTGTACGGGCCGTTCGAGCCGTCGGCCGGTCACCGCTGTGACCCCAGCAAGCTGTTGCTCGATCCGTACGGCAAGTCGTTCGACGGCGAATTCAAGTTCGACCAGGCTCTGTTCTCTTACGATATGGCCGCCGCTGCCGACGATCCCGCCGAGACCGGCACTCCGCCTCAGGTCGATTCGCTCGGGCACACCATGACCAGCGTGGTGATCAATCCGTTCTTCGACTGGGCGACTGACCGTGCGCCGCGCACGCCGTATCACGAGACAGTCATCTACGAGGCGCATGTCAAGGGGATGACGCAGACTCACCCCGGTATCCCCGAAGCACTCCGTGGCACCTACGCTGGGCTGGCGCATCCGGCGATCATCGATCACCTTAAATCGTTGAATGTCACCGCGATCGAACTGATGCCGGTGCATCAGTTTCTGCACGACAGCCGGCTACTCGAGCTCGGGCTGCGAAACTACTGGGGCTACAACACCTTTGGGTTCTTCGCCCCGCACAGCCAGTACGCCGCGAACCGGCAGGCCGGCGGTGCGGTGTCCGAGTTCAAGTCCATGGTCCGCGCGTTTCATGAGCAAGGTATCGAGGTCATCCTCGACGTGGTGTACAACCACACCGCCGAAGGCAACCAGCTCGGCCCGACGATCAACTTCCGCGGCATCGACAACGCCGCGTACTACCGGCTCGTCGATGACGATCTACGGTTCTACAAGGATTTCACCGGCACGGGCAACAGCCTCAACGCCCGCCATCCGCACACGTTGCAGCTGATCATGGACTCGCTGCGTTATTGGGTGACCGAGATGCATGTCGACGGCTTCCGCTTCGATCTGGCGTCCACGCTGGCCCGTGAGTTTTACGACGTCGATCGGCTGAGCGCGTTCTTCGATCTGGTGCAGCAGGATCCGGTGGTCAGTCAGGTCAAGCTGATCGCCGAGCCGTGGGACGTCGGCGAAGGCGGCTACCAGGTCGGCAACTTCCCGGGTTTGTGGACCGAATGGAATGGGAAATACCGCGATACCGTGCGTGACTACTGGCGGGGCGAGCCCGCGACCCTTGGCGAGTTCGCGTCTCGGCTGACCGGGTCGTCGGACCTCTACGAGGCGACCGGCCGGCGCCCCAGCGCCAGCATTAATTTCGTCGTCGCCCATGACGGATTCACGCTCAACGATCTGGTGTCCTACAACGAAAAGCACAACGAAGCCAATGGCGAAGACAATCAGGATGGCGAAAGCTACAACCGGTCCTGGAACTGCGGCGTCGAGGGCCCTACCGATGATCGGGAAATCCTGGACCTGCGCCACCGACAGATGCGCAACATTATCGCCACGCTGATGCTCAGCCAGGGCACTCCGATGATCGCGCACGGCGACGAGATCGGCCGTACCCAGCACGGCAACAACAACGTCTATTGCCAGGACTCCGAACTGTCCTGGATGGACTGGTCGCTGGTCGACAAAAACAGTGACCAGCTGGAATTCACCCGCAAAGTCACCGCCCTGCGTAAGAGCCACCCGGTATTTCGCCGCCGGCGGTTCTTCGACGGTGAGCCGATCCGGACCGGCGATGAGGTTCGTGACATCGCCTGGCTGACACCGGCGGGCAAGGAAATGACACATCAAGACTGGGGCGCCGAGTTCGACAAGTGCATCGCGGTGTTCCTCAACGGCGAAGCGATACCCGAACCCGATGCGCGCGGCCAGCAGGTGGTCGACGACTCGTTTCTGTTGTGCTTCAACGCCCATGACCACACGGTGGATTTCATCGTGCCCGATGACGACTACGCCAAGGAGTGGACAGCCGTACTGGACACCACCGATGCCACCGGTTCGGTGACGCGGGTCGTCAACGACGGCGACGAAGTCTCGCTACCCGGACGAGCGCTGCTCGTTTTCCGTAAGACCCGGTAGCGCATGGCTTTTTCCGTCCTGTCCACCTACCGGTTGCAGCTGCGGGGTGAGTCGAGCGGTTTCGGGTTTACCTTCGCCGACGCCGAGAACCTGCTCGACTATCTTGCCGAACTCGGGGTGTCGCATCTGTATCTGTCGCCGATCCTGACCCCGGTCGGCGGGTCGGCGCACGGCTATGACGTCACCGACCCGACGACGGTGTCGGCCGAGCTCGGCGGCCCGGCGGGTCTGGCGCGGCTGTCGGCCGCGGCGCGGGCCCGCGGCATGGGCCTGGTGGTCGACATCGTCCCCAACCACGTCGGGGTGGACAAACCGGAGCAGAACCCGTGGTGGTGGGATGTGCTGCGGCACGGCCCGTCGTCGGCCTATGCGCCGCATTTTGATATCGACTGGGATCTGGCCGCTGGCCGAATAGTGTTGCCGGTATTGGCTTCTGACGACGACGTCGCCGACTTGACCGTCGACGGTGATCTTTTACGGCTGGGTAATCTGGCGTTCCCGATCGCCCCCGGCACCGGTGACGGCGCCGGCCCCGAGGTGCACGACCGCCAGCATTACCGGCTGATCGGGTGGCGGCACCGACGGTGTGGTTACCGCCGCTTCTTTTCGATCACATCGCTGGCCGGTCTGCGCCAGGAAGATCGTTCGGTGTTCGACACCAGTCACGCCGAGGTGGCCCGCTGGTTCGCCGAGGGCCTCGTCGACGGCGTACGCATCGACCATCCCGACGGCTTGTCGGATCCACCGGGCTACCTGCACCGGCTGCGCGAACTCATCGGACCCGACGCCTGGATCGTGATCGAGAAGATCCTCGCCGTCGACGAGGCGTTGGAGCCGACGCTACCGATAGCCGGCACAACGGGTTACGACGTGCTTCGCGAGATCGGCGGGATTTTCGTCGACCCGAACGGTGCACCGGCGTTGACGGCGTTGCTCGAATCCGCGGGCATCGACTACCAACACATGCCGGCCATGCTCGCCGACCTCAAGACCGCCGCGGCGACCGAGACCTTGGCCAACGAGCTGGGCAGGCTGCGGCGGTGCATCGTCGCAGCGGCCGGCGCCGACCATCCCCAACTGCCCGCGGCAGTGGCCGCACTGCTCACACACATCGACGTCTATCGCAGCGATTACCGCGGTTTGGCCGCGATACTGCCCGCTGCGCTGGCGGCGACCCAGTCTGCTGCACCGGAATTGGACGTTCCACTGCAGCTGATCGCGAGCGCGTTGGTCGACGGCGGTGAGCCGGCGACGCGGCTGCAGCAACTGTGCGGCGCGGTGACCGCCAAGGCTGTCGAGGATTGCCTGTTCTACCGCGACGCCCGGCTGGTATCGCTAAACGAAGTTGGCGGCGAACCACATCGGTTCGGCGTCGGCGCCGCGGAATTCCATCACCGCGCCGCGGCCCGCGCACGACTCTGGCCGCAGGCGATGACGACGTTGTCGACCCATGACACCAAACGCGGCGAGGACGTCCGGGCCCGCATCGGTGTACTGTCCCAGGTGCCGTCGCTGTGGGCCGAATTCGTCGCCCGCTGGGAAGCCGCGACCCCCGCCCCCGAGCCGGCGACCGGATTGTTTCTGTGGCAGAACATTTTCGGCGTCTGGCCGGCCAGCGGCGGGGTCACCGGCGAACTGCGCGACCGGTTACACAGATACGGCGAGAAGGCGATACGGGAAGCGGCCTGGCACACCTCCTGGCAAGACCCGGACGCCGACTTCGAGAGTGCGGTGCACGGCTGGCTGGACGCCGTGCTCGACGGCCCGGTGGCGCGCGAGCTGACCAACCTGGTGATCCGGCTCCAACCGCACACCGAGAACGACGCGCTGGGCCAAAAGCTGCTCGCGCTGACCGTGCCCGGCATCCCCGACATATATCAGGGCACCGAGTTGTGGGACGACAGCCTGGTCGACCCGGACAACCGGCGCCCGGTGGACTACGAGGTCCGACGGCAGGCCCTGAAGTCCTTGCAGCATCGAAAAATTCGAGTCGTCAAAGCCGCCTTGCAGTTGCGCCGCGCCCGGCCGGACACCTTCTTGCGGGGCGGCTACCACCCGGTGCTTGCCGCGGGAACCGCCGCCGATCATGTGGTGGCGTTCGTGCGCGGTGACGACGTGCTGGTCGCGGTCACCCGCTGGACGGTGCACCTCGAACAATCCGGCTGGGGCGACACCGTGGTATCGATACCCGAGGGTGGGTGGACCGACACGCTCACCGGCGCGGTGGTCACCGGGGCGGCACCGGCCGCCGAGTTGTTCGCCGAGCTGCCGGTGGCCCTGCTGGAGCGCACTGATGGCTGAATTCGTCGTGTGGGCGCCCAAACCGGACAAGGTCCGCCTCGACATCGACGGTGAGGTGCATCCGATGACGCGCAGCCGGGACGGCTGGTGGCGGACCACCATCGAAGCGGCACCAACCGCCCGCTATGGGTATCTCCTCGACGACGATCCGAAAGTGCTGCCCGACCCGCGATCGCCCCGCCAGCCCGACGGCGTGCACGGCCGCTCGCAGTTGTGGGAGCCGGCTACCCAGGCGTGGACGGACGGCGGCTGGACCGGCCGTTCGGTGCAGGGTGCGGTGATCTACGAGCTGCACATCGGCACCTTCACGCTCGAGGGCACCTTCGACTCGACGATCGAAAAGCTGGATTACTTGGTGGATCTCGGCGTTGATTTCGTCGAGGTGATGCCGGTCAATGCGTTCTCCGGCACGCACGGCTGGGGATACGACGGGGTGCTGTGGTATGCGGTGCACGAACCCTACGGCGGACCCGACGGGCTGATCCGGTTCGTCGACGCCTGCCATCGCCGCGGCCTGGGCGTGCTGATCGACGCGGTGTTCAACCATCTCGGCCCGTCAGGCAACTACCTGCCACGGTTCGGCCCGTACCTGTCGTCTGCGAGTAATCCGTGGGGTGAAGGCATCAACATCGCCGACGCCGACTCCGACGAAGTGCGCCGCTACATCATCGACTGTGCGCTGCGCTGGATGCGTGATTTCCACGCCGACGGTCTGCGCCTGGACGCCGTGCATGCCTTGGTGGGCACCACCGCGATCCACCTCCTCGAAGAGCTGTCCGCCGAAACCGATGCGCTGGCTGAGCAACTGGGCAGACCGTTGTCGCTGGTCGCCGAGAGTGACCTGAACGACCCGCGGATGATCACGCCCCGTCGCAGCGGCGGCTACGGAATGACCGCGCAGTGGGACGACGACATCCACCACGCCATCCACACCGCGGTGTCCGGGGAGCGCCAGGGCTACTACGCCGACTTCGGATCGTTGGCCACGCTGGCAAAGACGTTGCGCAACGGCTTCTTCCACGCAGGCACATATTCGTCGTTTCGAAAAAGGCGACACGGACGACCACTGGACACCACAGCGGCCTCAGGGATCCCGGCCACCCGGCTGCTGGCCTACACTTGCACCCACGACCAGGTCGGCAATCGTGCGCTGGGAGACCGCCCGTCACAGAACCTCAGCTATGGCCAGTTGGCGGTCAAAGCCGCGCTGGTGCTCGGGTCTCCCTACACTGCAATGCTTTTCATGGGAGAGGAATGGGGAGCGTCGACCCCGTTTCAATTCTTCAGCTCCCATCCAGAGCCCGAGCTGGCGCGCGCCACCGCCGAAGGACGAAAGAAGGAGTTCGCCGATCACGGATGGGACGCCGACGAGATTCCCGACCCGCAGGACCCGCAGACCTTCCAGCGCTCGAAACTGGACTGGGCTGAGGCCGACACCGGTGAGTATGCGCGACTGCGCCGGGTCTATCAGGACCTGATCACATTGCGGCGCCACGAAACTGACCTGGCCGACCCATGGTTAGACCACCTGGTGATCGACTACGACGAGGACCAGCGCTGGATCGTCATGCACCGTGGCCGGTTGGCGATCGCCTGCAATCTGGGCGCCGAGGCGGTGGGTGCTCCGGTAACCGGCGAAGTGGTGTTGTGCTCCGCTTCGCCCAGCATCGGTGCCACGACCACCGAGCTGCAGCCATGTTCGTTCGCGATCCTTCGGGTTGTGGATAACTGACTACCCGGCGGCGCCGCCGACCGCTGATGATGCGCGAATGAGTCATCACGAGCTATTGCCCATTCCACCCATTGAGACCGCCAGCGATCCCGTTGACTCAGCAGCCGATCTGCGCCAGCGGTGGCGCGCGCTAATGGGGCCGCTGGGATTTGAGGAACGGCTGTTGTGGTTCGGCCTCATCGGGCCGGATCGGTGCTTCACCAAAAAGCTCTGCCACGTGCCGATCCGTCCGCGGCCACAGGGCCGAACCTTGTGGAACCTCATGTCGTCGCTGCGCACGCTGCTTGACGACCTGGGACCGGGAATCACAGTGGCGATGCTGCTGACCGGGCCCGGGCGTGGGCCGGTTTCATCCGCCGACCGGGTGTGGTCGAAAACGCTGACGGACATGGCCGAACGGTTCGCCGTTCCATTGGAACCGATCTTCCGCGCCAACGACGAATCGCTGGAGCAGCTATCACAGAACCTGTGATACTGTGATCCTGTGAAGAATATTACCGTGTCGGTTGCTGACGACGTCTATCGCACGGCGCGGATTCGAGCAGCTGAGCTCGGCAAGTCGCTGAGCGCCCTCGTTGCCGAGTTCCTAAGCTCGCTTTCCGAGCGGGAGACGGAATTCGCTCGGCTCGAGGCGAAGCAGCGGCGGGTCCAGGGCGAAATTCGCAGCTTTCGCGCGCGCGACCGCCTGACCCGTGACGACGTCCACGACCGTGCGGTTCATTGACACCAACGTCCTGCTATATGCGATCTCGCGCGATCGCGAAGAGCAGGACGAGGCGAAGCGCGCCAACGAAATTCTCGCGGGCCGGGACATAGCGCTATCCGTTCAGGTTCTGCAGGAGTTCTACGTCCAGGCGACGCGCAAGAGCCGGCGGGATCCGCTCGCCCATGAGCAGGCTGTCGAGTTGGTCGAGTCGTTCATGCGCTTTTCCGTCGCGCCCATCACAGCGGGCTTGATGCTGGCCGCCTTTGCGACACATCGGCGTTTTGGCATCTCTTACTGGGACGCCGCGATCCTCGAGGCTAGCCGCTCGCTCGGCTGCGATGTCGTCCTCTCCAAGGACCTCAGCGACGGCGAAGACTACGCCGGCGTGCGAGTAGAAAACCCGTTTCGCGCCCGCTACAGCAAGTAGCGGTAGGCCGGCGAGTTCGGGTCGAGTTTTTCCACCTGCATCTCGGTGGCCTGCATTCGTTCCAGCAGGCCGTCGAGGTCCGCGGCCGAGCCCAGCTCGATACCCACCAGTGCCTCACCGGTTTCCCGGTTGTTGCGCTTGACGTACTCGAACAGGGTGATGTCGTCGTTGGGTCCCAACACGTCGTCCAGGAACCGGCGCAACGCCCCGGGCTCCTGCGGGAAGTCGACCAGAAAATAATGCTTCAGACCCAGATGAACCAGCGAGCGCTCCAGGATCTCCCCGTAGCGGGACACGTCGTTGTTGCCGCCGGAGACCAGGCACACCACCGTGGTGTCCGGCTCCACGTCGGCTTCCAACAGGCCCGCGACGGCCAACGCGCCTGCAGGCTCGGCGATGATTCCCTCGTTTTGATACAGGTCGAGCATCGCGGTGCACACCGCGCCCTCGTCCACCGTGGTGATCGACACCATGTCGCCGGCGGCGGCCAGCGCGGCGTATGTCAGTGCACCGGCCCGGCTCACCGCCGCACCGTCGACGAATTGGTCGACGTAGTCCAGGGTCACCGGACCTCCGTTGGCCAGCGCCGCCATCATTGCCGCGGCACCGGCCGGTTCGATACCCAGCACGGACGTGTTGGTTGTCCGCTCGGTCAGGTAGGTGGTGATACCGGCGATGCAGCCGCCTCCACCCACCGGAACCACCACCAGATCCGGCTCGCCGTCGAGCTGGTCGAGGACTTCGACGGCGATCGTGCCCTGGCCGGCGATGGTCCGCGGGTCGTCGAACGGCGGAACCAGCGTGGCGCCGGTGCGCGCCACGTCAGCCAGCGCGGCCTCGGCCGCCAGGTCGTACGTTGATCCGCCCACGATCAGTTCGATGAAATCCCCGCCGTGATAGCGGATGCGGTCGCGCTTTTGCTTCGGCGTTTTGGCCGGCACGTACACGCGACCGTGGATGCCCAGCGAGCGGCATGCGTAGGCGAAGCCCTGTGCATGGTTGCCCGCCGATGAGCACACCACCCCGGCCGCTATCTCGGCATCCGACAGCTGCACCAACAGGTTGTAGGCACCGCGCAGCTTGTACGAGCGCACGGTCTGCAGGTCTTCCCGTTTCAGGTAGACGCTGGCCGCGGTCGTCGCGGACAACCGGTCGCTGAACTGTAGCGGTGTGGGCGTGACCACCCCGGCAATTCGCTTCGCCGCGCTGTCGACGTCGGCCGCAGAAAGGAGAGGCAGCGGCCCACCACCCGGGGTGCCAGGAGTCTGGCTCAGTTCGGCGGACACCGGTTAATGGTGCCACCCAGCTGCAAGTTCACTGCACAGGGGTGAGCACGAAGACCGGAATCTGCCGATCGGTCTTCGTCTGGTACTCGGCGTAGTCCGGGAAGGCCGCCACTGCGCGCTCCCACCAGACGGCCTTCTCGTCGCCTAATACCTCGCGGGCGTCGTAGTCGCGGGTAACGCTGCCGTCCTGCAGCTCGACTCGCGGGTTTTTCGCGACGTTGTAGTACCAGACCGGGTTCTTCGGCGCCCCGCCCAGTGAAGCGACGACCGCGTACTCGCCGTTGTGCTCGACCCGCATCAGCGGAGTCTTGCGGAGCTTGCCGGTCTTGGCTCCGACGGTGGTCAACAGGATGATGGGCATGCCCTTCATATCCCCGGCTTCGGTTCCACCGGATTCGGCATACTTCTCGGCTTGTTCGCGCGACCAATCCCACGGGGACGGACCGTACTCTCCGGTAAGTGGCATGCCCCCACCTTAATCGCGCTGAGACCGTGGTGTGACGCCCGCCGTGTAGAGTCTGCGAGCGACACCGACAACCCACGGTCAGACGTACGGCCGTAGAGCCGATAAAGCAGGTACTCAAACAAATGCCCCAGCTGTTCGGCTGGCCGTTGCGCGCTGTCGCGCGGCCAGGGCCACCTGCCACCCCGGCCACACCCCGGTAAGCGTCGATGGCCATCACCGAAGTACCCGAATACGCCCATCTGAGCGACGCGGATGTCGCCGCGCTCGCGGCCGAGTTGGACACGATCCGTTGCGACATCGAGGAGTCGCGCGGCTCCAAGGACCGCGAATACATCCGGCGCGCCATCGCCTTTCAGCGATGCCTCGAGATCGTGGCCAGGCTGACCATCCTCGCCAGCAAAACCAAGGTCGGCTGGATTACCGGAACCGTCGCGCTGGCTGTGGCCAAGTGCATCGAGAACATGGAACTCGCCCATAACATCACCCACGGTCAGTGGGATTGGATGAACGACCCCGAAATCCATTCCGCTACCTGGGAATGGGACATGGTCGGTCCCTCGTCGCACTGGCGGTCCTCGCACAACCACCGACACCATAAGTTCACCAACGTCGTCGGCGTGGACGACGACCTCGGCTTCGGAGTCATGCGGGTCACCCGCGACCAGGAGTGGCGGCCGAGCAACCTGTTGCAGCCGTTGCGCGCAGTGTTGCTGGCGACCGCCTTCGAATGGGGTGTCGCAATGCACGGCCTGTACTCGGTGCAGGATCGCGAGAACACCGAGGCCGCTAAATCAGCCCACACCAAGACGATGATCCGCAAGATGGTCCGCCAAGCCGTCAAGGATTATGTTCTCTTTCCTGCGTTGAGCCGCGGGCGGTGGCGTCGCACACTGGGAGCCACCGTGGTGGCGAACGGGCTTCGCAATGGGTGGGCCTACATCGTCATCGTCTGCGGGCACTTCGCCGACGGCGCGGAAAAGTTCACCGCGTCGGTCTTGGAGAACGAGACAAAACCGGACTGGTATCTGCGGCAAATGCTGGGTAGCGCGAACTTCCGGGCCGGGCCGGTGCTGGCGTTCATGAGCGGAAACCTCTGCTACCAGATCGAACATCACCTGTTCCCTGACCTGCCGAGCAATCGCTTACCCGAGATCGCCGAACGGGTCCGCGCGCTGTGCGTCAGCTACGACTTGCCCTACACGACAGGTTCCTTCATTCGCCAGTACCTACTCACGGTGCGCACGATCTGCAAATTGGCGCTGCCGGCCCGGTTTCTTTCCGCATCCTGCGACGACGCACCAGAAACGGCCTCCGAGAACAAGTTCCGGAATGTCGAGAAGCGATCGGACTTGCCACGCGACGCGAGCCGATGTGCGGCGACGCGGGTTGGCGACAGCACTCCTTGCCCACCGGAAGCAACGCCAGCCCGGACAGCGCCCTTAGGCCGTCACGCCGGTTGTGCCGTCGATGCGCTGCTTGGGCTCGTGCACATCCGCGCCCGGCTCGCCCGCGTACAACTCCTCGATCTCCGCGGCGTACTTGGCCATGATCGGCCGACGCTTCAGTTTCATCGTCAGGGTGATCTCGTCACCGCCGGGCTCCCACAGGCTGGGCAGCACGCGGAAGCGCTTGATCTGCTCGACCCGCGACAGTTTGGCGTTGCCCTCGGCCACCCCCGCGGCGATCCGGGCGATCACCTCGCGGATCGGCCGCCAGCGCCTCGGCGGAGGCGTCGGCGATTCCGTGCTGGGCCGCATACGGGCCGACCGAATCGGCGTCGAAGACCAACAGCGCGGTGTTGTACGGGCGGCCGTCACCGATCGCGAGCATTGCGCCGACCATCGGGCAGGCGGCCATCACGGTGGTCTCGATGTTGGCCGGCGACATGTTCTTTCCGGCCGCGTTGATGATCAGCTCCTTCTTCCGGTCGACGATCCACAGATAACCGTCGGCGTCGACGTCCAGGATGTCGCCGGTGTGCAGCCAGCCGTCGGGGTCGATAGCCTCGGCGGTCTTCGCCGGCTCGCCGCGATAGCCCTTCATCACCAGCGGTCCGCGCACCAAATATTCGCCGTCTTCGGCGATCTTGCCCTCCAGCCCGGGCAGCAGCTTGCCCACGCTGCCCAGTCGCGCCTCGCTGGATGGCTAACGCTGGCAACGCAGCTCAGCTCGGACATGCCCCACACCTCCGCGATCGGGATGCCGATACTGCAGAAGAAGGCCAACGTCTCCTTCGGAATCGGGGCCGCACCCGAGACCGCCCACCTGACCTGGTCCAGTCCCAGCTTGGCACGCAGCTGCGACAGCACCAGCTCGTCGGCCTGGGCCCATTCGGCGGCCACGTCATCGGGAAGATCCTCGCCGGCGACCATGGCCGCGGCACGTTTCCCGGCGACCGACATAGCCCAGTGCAGAGCCTGGCGCTTGGCCTCGTCCTGCTCGTGGGTGACGGCGAATTCGATTGCCGCCTTGAGCTTTTCCCAGACCCTGGGCACGGCGCCCCAGATGGTCGGGCGCGCGTCGGCCAGCGCCGTCGCAATCGCGCGAGCATCGGAGACCACCGTGACTTGGGCTCCGAACACCTCTTGGTTGTACAACGCCATCGTGCGGTCGGCGATGTGCGCCGTCGGCAAAAAGGAGGTGGCCCGATCACCGAACTGAACGCCCAGAACGGCTTCGAGGGCCTGGGCCTCGAACAGCAGGTGGGCGTGCGTCATCTCCACCCCTTTGGGGTTTCCCGTCGTCCCGGAGGTGTAGATGAGGGTGACCACATCGTCGGGCTGCACCGCCCGCCAGGTCGAATCGAAATCAAAGTCTTCGTTGCCGGCGGCGTGCAGATCGTCCAGCGAGAGCGTGCCCTCGGGGGAACCGTCGATGCAGATGATGTGCTCCAGCCTCGCGCCACTGGCCCGGATCCGGTCGACGTACTGCTGCTCGCAGATCACCACTTTGGTGCCGGCATTGTCGAAAACGTAGGTCAGTTGTTCGGCCGGCAGCGTGTTGTACACCGAGAACGAGGTGGCGCCGAGGTGCTGCGCACCCACTTCCAGCGGGTAGAACTCGATGCGGTTGGCCATCATCAGCGAAACCGTGTCGCCCTGGCGAACCCCGAGGCCGGCCAGGCCGGCCGCGACCCGGCGCACGTCGGCCGCGTACTGCCGCCAGGTCATTGTCTGGGTGTCGCCAGGGGTGCGAAGCGCGACGCGCGTCCGGGTCGATCGCGGCGTTGCGTTGGAATGCCTCACACAGCGTGGTCGGAGGTTCGGAGGTGCTTTTCGAATCGATCACCCAGCCGAGGGTAGTCCGGGAGTACGTTGCCGGTGTGACTTCTCTGACGGCTGAAGCCGCCAGCTTCTTTTCATGCCGCGTGGGCATGACGGGCCAGTCCGGCCCGCAGGATGTTGCGTGCGGCGTGTTCGTCTGCCGGTGCGGTGTGACCGCAGCGTTGGCAGGCGAATTCCGCTTGCGTGACGCGGTTCGCGCGCGCTGCGTGCCCGCAGCGCTCACACCTGTCGGAGGTGTGCCGGGCGTCGACCTCAATCCAAGCCCGCCCAGCGTCTTCCGCTTTGGCGCGCAGTATCGAGACGACCTGACCCCAGCCAGCGTCACTGATCGAACGGTTGAGCCCGGACTTCGCCCGAGCACCATTGCGAAGGTACATGCCGGGGTTAGCGGGATCGGCGACGGGTTTGGCCCGGCGCAGCATGTTCGCGATCTTCAAATCCTCCACGACGATCAGGTCGTATCGGGCGGCGAATTCGCGGGCTTGTTTGTGATGAAAGTCTTTACGCTGGTTCGCGATCTTGCGATGCCGCGCCGCGACGATTTCCCGCTTGGCTGCATAATTCTTCCCACCGCGGCGGGCCCGTTGCAGCCGCCGCTGGGCTGCGGCCAGCCGATCCGCCGCGGCGCGCGCCCAGCGCGGATTGTCGAGGTGCTCCCCGTCGCTGGTGGTGGCAAAGCTGACGACGCCGACGTCAATGCCGGCCTGACGACCAGTCATGGGCAGCGGATTGGTGGGGACGTCATCACAGGACAGCACCAACATCCAGCGCCGCCCTTGTCGCTTGATCTGGATCGTTTTCACCCGGCCCGCCACCTCGCGGTGCAGATCAACCGTGACCTGGCCGATGCCCTGCAGATACACCCGGCGCTGCTCGGGCAGCCAGCGTGCACCGTCACCGTCTTTGGGCCACTCCACGCTGTCGAACCGGGCCTTGCCCTTAAAGCGTGGATGCCCGGCCGTCTGCCCGGCTTTAACCCGGCGGAAGAACCCAGCGAACGCCTTATTCAACCGCCGCAACGTCGCTTGCTGACTGGAAAACGACCACACCGCTTGATCCGGCCGCGCACTGCGGATCTCCGTCAGTTGCGCGGACTGATCGCCGTAGTTGATGCGGGCCTTGCTGTGCGCCCAGGCATCCCGGCGTTCCTGCAACGCCGCATTGTAGAGCTCACGATGCGCTCCCAGACACGCCGCCAACGCCACATGCTGGCGGCTGGTGGGCCGCAACCGAAACACGTACGCCCGCCTCACAACAGATCCACTCCGCTACGAGGAAAGCGAGGACTGAACATGACCGCACCCTATGCAACGACACCGACAAAACCCGCGAGGCCACGCTGTTCGCCGGCCCCGATTCCCCCGACGGCTAAAGCCGCCGGCCCCCTCGGAGCGCACTGATGGGAATTGCGATCACCGAGTGGACGCCCGTCGAACGGACCGCGCTGGTGACCCAGTACGCCCGCGCGCTCGACAGCCGTTGGCCCCGGCCGATACTCGGTGATACCTTGGCCGACGAAATCGTGGCCAAGATCGACTACGACTTCCCGACTTTGAGGGTGCCATCGAGCGCGGTGCGCCAGACCGCGTTGCGCGCCAAGATGCTCGACGATCGGGTACGGAGTTTCATCTCCCAACATCCCGACGCCGTCGTCGTCGCTCTCGGCGCGGGGTTGGATACCGGCATGCTGCGGGTCGAGCCGCCAGCAACGGTGGACTGGTACAACATCGATCTGCCACATGTCATCGCGTTGCGCGATGAATTGGTGCCCGCCGCCGACCATGCATATTCGGTGGCGGCATCGCTGGTCGAGGATGCTTGGACCGACCAGATCCCGTCCGACCGGCCCGCCATGCTGGTCGCCGACGGCTTGCTGGCGTTTTTGTCCGAACCGGTGGTCATCAACCTGTTTCGCGTCATTCCCAAGCATTTCCGATCCGGGGAACTGGCGTTGAACGACTATGGACGCGTCAGCCGGTCGAGCCTGCTCGCGATGAAAGTTGTGTTCAGTGCGGTCGGAAACCAATGGGCCTATCGAGGTTTCAAAGACGCCCACGTGCCCTCGACATGGAGTCCGCGCCTGACGTTGGTCGAGGAGGCCAGCCTGGCGCACGCTCCGGAGGTCGACTTGTATCCGGCTGGGGCCCGGGTGTCAACCCGACTGATGGGGATGACCAAGGCGGGTGCTCGTACGGCGCGGGTCCTGCGCTATCGCTTCTAGGGGCGACACAACGCGAGACAGAAAGGGTGGCGACGATGGCGGCGACGCTGATTACCGGCGCCAACGTGTGGGATGGGGTCTCGGCACAGGCTGCGCCGCGACAGGTGCTGGTCGTCGATGGTCGCATTCGGCAGCTAGCCGACGCGATCGAGTCGCCGCCCGACGCGCGGGTGGTGGACCTGTCCGGGCACACCGTGACGCCGGGCTTTATCGACTGCCACACCCACGTGACGTTGATCCCGCCGCTCGGGGTGGCGATGGCTGCCGATTCCAGCGTCGCCAGAGCGTTGAAGTCGCTTCCGGTGCTGCGGACCCTGCTGATGAATGGATTCACCACGGTGCGCGATTTGGGCTGCGGAAACGTGGACTACCCGACCATCGATCTGCGTGACGCGGTGGCCGCCGGAATCGTCGACGGTCCGCGGATGGTGGTGGCGCCGCATATGATTTCGGCGCGTGGCGGCCATGGCGACTTCAGCGCGATGATCGCCGATCAATACCAAAGCTGTTCCAGGCCATTGGAATTGGCGGCGGCCGATGGCAGCGACGAAATCCGCACCCGGGTTAGGCAGGAAATCCGCGCCGGCGCCGACTGGATCAAGTTCGCGGCCACCGGCGGCTTCGCCTCACCGTCGGACGACCCAGGGCAACCTACCTACAGCCAGCAGGAGATGGATGTCCTGGTTGCGACCGCCGCCGACCTCGACATCCCGGTCACCCCGCACAGTTACGGCGACGAGGGTATTCAGCGCGCCGTGCGAGCAGGGGTTCGCAGCATCGAACACGGCAACCTCGCGTCGGCCGAGGCGCTGCGAATCATGGAGGACACCGGGGTGTTTCTGGTGCCCACTCAGTACACGATCCTGTCCGGCGCCCGCCGCGACGAAAACGACGCGCTGTGGGCCGCTCTTCCGGAGTACTCGCGCCGCAAGATGCACAAATATCGCGGGCCGTTACTGGACGCAGCGGAGGGACTGGCCGCCAGCGACGTTCGGATCGCGTTCGGAACCGACGCCGGAATGTTTCCCCACCAGGACAATTGGCGCGAGTTCCCGATGATGGCGTCCACGGGCATCACCCCATTGCGCGCCCTGCGCGCGGCCACCAGCGTGGCGGCCGAACTACTGCGCCTCGACGATCTCGGTGTGATTGCCGAGGGCAAGATCGCCGATCTGATCGCTATGCCCGGCGATCCCTTCTCCGACATCGAAGTCACCGGACAGGTGGATTTTGTCATGAAAGACGGTGTGATCTACAAGGATTCGGCCTGCCCATGACAACTCCAGCCGGTTCGGATGGCAAGCCGTGGCTTAAGCAAGGAATCGGTGGATGGCTTCGGCGGCGTGGTCTTGTCGGACCGGGTCACGCAGCTCGGAGATGATGTCGGCTTGGTCGATGACGGGCCCGGTAAGGGCGGAGGCCTTGCTTGCGTAGAAAGCACCGCTGCGCAGCGTGGGATCGGTGACGGCCGTGAGGAGCCGTTGGGCGCCGTCTTCGAGCTTGTGTGCAACCCCGAGGGCGGGGGCTATGTAGGGCATGAGTACACGTTGAGCCAGCACGCGCATCGGTGCGGGGAGATCGCGCAGCGCTTGGGTGCCTGCGGTGTTGCCGGGACTCATCGTGATGAAGCGCAACCGGGAGTGTTGCCGCGCCAACGCGGCCATCCAAAGGGCGCCTAGGTATTTCACCTGGCCGTAGGCCAGCCTTACGTTGGGTTTGTGGTCGCCGAAGAAACTGCCGTCGATCACGCTGGCGAACTCGTCGACCGAACCGTTGACAAAGGTAGGGCGTGGAATACGCAGCTTGGGGACCCCTCGTGCGGCCTCGCTGCCGGTCAGCACCGCTACCTCGGCCAGCGCCCCGGCCGCAAGCAGCTCCTCCAACAGCACTACGTGGCCCAACACATTGGCGGCGAAGATCTCGGTGGCCCCCTCGGGGGTCAGAGCCGTCGGGTGCGGACCTCCGGTGCCGCCGGCATTCATCACCACGGCATCCACGGTTGCCTCGATTGCCGGGACCGCCCGGCGCACCGAATCGAGGTCGCACATGTCCATATTGAGCACACGGAAGATCGAGCGGCCGGTGACCGCGACTAAGTCTTGCGCGGCGGCCCGCGCTTTGGCTGGGTTGCGGCACGCGAGGTAAATCACGCCGAAGTCGTCGCGTAGCGCCAGTTGGCGAGCGACATCTTTACCCAGTCCGCTGTTGGCTCCGGTGATTAGCACGGATTTGGTGGCGGGCTGACTCATGAACATCTCCTCGTGGGTGGCATGCCGTGCAACACTGACGGTGCGGCAGGCCACCCATCCTGAATGACGCCGACGACATCCGGTCGGATGCGCAGAACAACTCAACCAACTGTACCCTTCAGTACAGTCTGTGCCGTCTGACGCAGCGTCACGACTCCGGCAGTCGCTTGCTGATGTATCGCGGATTCCGGGTACCGATTTAATCCCGCGTCGGGCGGCGGCGTCTGGCCGTGCTCGCCGAGCTGCTGCGGCCAGTTCGCGCCGCCCCCTTTTGCGCGGACGTCTTCGGCGTCTGCCGACGGGCCGGTGTCGGGGTTTTGTCAACCCCGGTCCGCGTCGGGCGGCGCCGGCCAGATGGTGTGGCCCGCCAGTGCCGTAGCTGCTCGACGGCGCCCTCGAGAGTGTCACGCAGCGGGGCGATGTCTCCGCGGACTCGCGCCAATAGCATGCCGCCTTGCAGCGCTGCGATCACAGTGCTCGCCAGCCGGTTCGGATCGGCGTCAGCGACCAGCTCCCCCCGATCCTGAATCGTCTGCAATCCCCGCGCCAGCGGGGCTTCCCAGCGGCGGAACGCGTCATCGAGAAGCGGGCGAAAAGTTGGGTCATTTTTCAGCTCCGCGGCCATCGTGCCCAGGGGACAGGCAAATGGGCCACCGGGAGCCGAATGTGCCGTCAGGATCTCCGAGACCCAAGCATCGATGCCGTCCCAGGACTCGATGTGCGTCAGAGTGGGCTGGCGCGCAAGCACCAACTCCAGCTGCCGCTCAATCACCGCGGCCACCAAGTCCGCTTTGCTGTCGAAGTAGTGATATAGCTGCGATTTACCCGAGCCTGCCGCTGCCAGTACGTCGTCCAGGCTGGTCATGCTGACACCCTTTTGGTGCATCAAAGTGGCGGCGGCATCGATGATCGAGGCGCGTGCGCGGCGGCCCCGCTCGGTGACCGGCAGTGCCCGTCCCTCCGGCGATGTCGACGCAGACATCGACTTAGTTTACAGGCGCGATGGGCCCCAGCCGGGCATTGGCTGGGTGCTGCCGCAGCCTCCGACCAGCGGCTGAGTGCAATCGCGGTCGCCCCCGGCCGCTGGATCTCGGAGTCGCAGTTGGCATATGCGGCTGATAGCTGGTCGTGTGCACGCTACGACACCTGCGGCCAGTTCAACACCTGCGCGGATGCGGCTGACCGCGCAGCACTGCGATCACTCGGGCATGGATCTCGACGATGCTGATGATCAAAAGTTCGGCTGAGCCGGCGATGCCGTCGAGCGTCGCAACATTGACCCGTGACCAAGGAAACCATTGACCGACATAGTGTTTGGTTTCCCAGCGCAACAGCTCATGACCGCTGTTCACTGATGGGAGATCGATTTCGGCGATCACGATCCCGCCCGGCGCGAGCAACTCCGCCGCTCGGCGTAGCGTGCGCACGGGATTACCGCCGATACCGATGTTGCCGTCGGTGAGCAGGATTCGATCCCAACGGCCGGCAGCGGGCAACGGACCGAAGAGGTCGGCGTGGATCGCGGCTCCGCCGCGCTGGCGGGTCAGCTCCACCGCCGCACGGCAGTTGTCGACGCCCAGCGCTGCCGAGCCGCGCTGCTGTAGCGACGCGGTAAAACGCCCCGGTCCGCATCCCAAGTCCAGGGTGGCCCGCCCTGAACACAACCGCAGCACATGCTCGTCCGCGAAACGGTCGCGATGGGTAGCGCCCGGTCCCCCGATCCACCGCGACATCGGAAGTTCACGCACGTGGCCGCGATCATTACGCGCCCAGCAGCGGGCGCCCTCGAGAGCTGCCCGGTAGATCAGCTCCAGTGTCACCTCAACACACCCGCAACCCCATGGCCGACCGACATCAGATCGGCGGTCTCAGCTCATCGGCGCTGCGTGCGATCAGCCCCACTTCAGGTGCGGCGGCTCAGTCGGTTTCAGTGTGCACGCCGGCTAGCGCGGCGATGATGTCGGCCACTTCAGTGCGGTTGGTGTAGTCGGGATGCACTTCCACAAACCGGACGGTGCGATCGGGATCGACGATTAGCACGGTCGGCATCGGCAACTCCGTGGAACCCTCTTCGTTGACCTGGGCGAGGTCAAGTCCCAGCTTGCGTTGCGCGTCGAGCACTTCGTCGGCCTGCTCGAAAGCGATCCCGATGCGCCGGGCCAACCGACTGCCCGAATCGGACAGCACCTCAAAACTCAGAGCCGCATTCTCGGCGGTGGACAGTGACTGGTCGGGGCTCTGGGGGCTGATAGCGGCCAGGGTGGCGCCCCACGCGCCCAGCTGCGGCAACAGCTCACGCTGGTAGGTACGCAGCGCCAGGTTGCAGTACGGGCACCAGCCGCCGCGGTAAAACACGAGCACCGCCGGACCGGTGGCCACCAGGTCGTCCAGGCTCACGCGCTCCCCCACCGCGTTGCGCAGCGTGAACGACGGCGGGGTGTCCCCGACTTTCACAGTGCCGGCCGGAACCCCGCGCGCACGAAGCTGTTGGGAGTTGCGACTGAACACCTCGACCACATCTGCCGGCAGCTGCGCCGCTGAGGCCGCCTGTAGCTGCTCTGATTGTTCGCGGATGGTTAACGACATCGGGCCTCCTTGAACTGCGCGTCGCGGGTCGACTCCATCGACTGTACCAAACAGTACACAGTCGAGGCAGCCAGTGGCATCTCACGCTGTCAATACCGCACCGGCGCTCCGATTCGCGCAACGCGCGCCGTGGGCAACCGGGCTCGGCCAGTCAGCCAGAGCTCCGAGTGTACTTGACAGTACATCAGAGATTCCGGGAACCTAGACGGCGTCGGCACAGCACAGAACGGAGCAGAGTTTGCAAATCTTACGTACTCCCGACGACCGGTTCGGCGGGCTGCCAGGCTACTCGTTCGACCCTCACTACGTCGACGTCGACGCCGACGGCCCAACGCTTCGCGTGCACTACATCGACGAAGGCCCGGCGACGGCTCCCGTGGTGCTGCTCCTCCACGGTGAACCGTCCTGGTCCTACCTGTATCGGCATATGATTCCGATCCTCACCGCCTCAGGCCTGAGGGCGGTGGCCATAGACCTGGTGGGATTTGGCCGTAGCGACAAGCCCGCCGACCGCACCGATTACACCTACCAGGCGCACGTCGACTGGACTCACGGGGCAATCGACGCCATCGGACTTCGCGACATCACGCTGGTTTGCCAGGACTGGGGTGGCCTGATTGGACTCCGCCTGGTTGCGGAAGATCCGAAGCGGTTTGCTCGGGTGGTAGCGGCCAACACTTTCCTGCCAACCGGCGACGTTCATCCGGGCGAAGCTTTTCTGGCCTGGCAGCGCTACAGCCAGGAGGCGCCACAACTCAAGGTGGGGGAAATCGTCAACGGCGGCTGCCGCACAACGCTGTCCAGCGACGTCATCGAAGCCTACGACGCGCCATTTCCCGACGACAGCTTCAAAGCCGGCGCTCGGCAGTTCCCGATGCTGGTGCCCACCTCGCCCGACGATCCGGCTGCTCCGGCGAACCGGGCAGCCTGGGCAGCGCTTGCGGACTATGACCGCCCATTCCTCTGCGCATTCTCTGATTCGGACCCGATCACCCGCGGAGCCGACGCAATCCTTGCGGCGCACGTACCGGGCGCTCGGCACCACCGCCCGGTCACGATCGAGGACGCTGGTCATTTTTTACAAGAAGACAAGGGCGAAGATCTTGCGCGCGTCGTCGCCGATTTCGTTAGCGGCACCGGGCCAGCGTCAGACACCTGAATTCGCGCACAGCGGGATGAGTCTGATATTTCAACGAGCAGATGCCCAGCGGCCGGGGCCGACGCGCGTCACGGCCAGCGGCGCAGCGGGCCGCCGCTCAGAAGCCCGGCCCGTCGCCTTCGTTTCAGAGCCGGCAGGATGAGCGACGTTGTCGAAAGACGAGCAGCGAGAAGCGGCCAGGCGGTCTGGCTTGAATGGTTTAGCCGTCAGGTTCGGGATCGATGCGCCCCGAAGGACTTTCTGTAACGCTGCCGTCGGCTTGTCTTCCCTGGCCAACCAAGGTGCCCACGTTGCGCAGTGGTCGCCCGCTCTTGATGCCGTGTGCCTACGCCCGGCTGGCTTTTACGTGTAACGGCTCCCTCGCGGATCGGATGCTGCGCTGAGCTCTGGACTACTAGCCGGGCACAGTATACCGGCTAGTACATAAACTAGCCGCCCAGGCAACCCGGACCGAGCAGCGCCTTGAGATCGCCCATCAGCGCCGGGGACGGCGTCACCCGCAACGACGAGTCCAATTCGAGCGTGGTGACCCGGTCCCCGCTGACCAGCCGCAGATGCACCTGCGATGTGCCGGGGTGTTGTGCCAGCACCTGTTTGAGCGCGCTGACCTTGTCGATGGTGCACTGCCGCGTCGGCAGGCTCACCGCCAGCGGCCGATTCGCCTGCGCGTTGGAAAAATCTGGCACCACAAGGTCATTAGCGATGAGTGTGGTCCGGTCGTCCCGGATCGCAACCTTTGCGGTAACGAGCACCACCGCGTCGTCGACGACGTCAGCACCGAAGGCCGCGTAGGTATGCGGGAAGAACATCACTTCGATACCACCGGTGAGGTCTTCCAGCTGCGCTGAGGCCCAAGGCATTCCGTTCTTGTTGACGCGGCGGTTCACCGACGCCAGCATGCCGCCCACCTTGACCAGGGTTTCGTTGGGGATGTCGCCGTCGAGCACCGCCGGGATTGCGGTATCGACCTGAGTCGCCAGCAGATGCGCCACCCCGTTGAGCGGATGTCCGGATACGTACAAGCCCAGCATTTCGCGTTCCAGCGCGAGTTTGTGTTTGTCGTCCCACTCCTCGTCGGGAACCCTGATGGTGAACACCGCGTCAGCGCCTGCTCCCCCATCATTCGGGTCGCCGCCGAACAGGTCGAACTGCCCCATCGCCTCGGCCTTCTTGGTGCCCAGCACCGAGTCCACCGCGTCGGTGTGCACCAGGAAGAGCCCTTTACGGGGGTGCTTCAGCGAGTCGAATGCGCCGGCCTTGATCAGCGATTCGGTGACCTTCTTGTTGCACGCCGCGATGTCGACCTTGTTGAGGTAGTCCGAGAAGTCGGTGAACTTTCCCTTGCCAGTCCGGGTATTGATCAGCGAGGCAACCACATTGGCGCCGACGTTGCGCACCGCGCCCAGCCCGTAGCGGATGTCGGTGCCGACCGAGGCGAAGTTCAACCCGGACTCGTTAACGTCCGGCGGCAGCACGGTGATGCCGAGTTTGCGGCAGTCGGCCAGATAGACTGCGGCCTTGTCCTTGTCGTCACCGACCGAGGTGAGCAGGGCGGCCATGTATTCGCCCGTGTAGTTCGCCTTCAGGTAGGCCGTCCAGTACGACACCATGCCGTATCCGGCGGCGTGCGATTTGTTGAACGCATAGTCGGCGAACGGAAGGATGGTGTCCCACAACGCTTTGATGGCCTTGGGCGAGAACCCGTTGGCCTGCATGCCTTCCGAGAAGCCTTCGAATTCCTTTTCCAGGACTTCGCGTTTCTTTTTGCCCATCGCCTTGCGCAGAATGTCGGCTCGGGCCAATGAGTAGCCGGCCACCTTCTGCGCGATGCGCATGATCTGCTCCTGATACACGATCAGGCCGTAGGTCTCGGCGAGGATTTCGCGCAGCGGTTCCTCGAGTTCGGGGTGAATAGGCTTGATCGCCTGTCGGTTGTTCTTCCGGTCGGCGTAATCGTTGTGGGCGTTCATGCCCATCGGGCCCGGCCGGTACAGCGCGATCACCGCGACGACGTCTTCGAATCCGGTGGGCTGCATGCGGCGCAGCAGGTCGCGCATCGGCCCGCCGTCGAGCTGGAACACCCCCAGCGTGTCGCCGCGACCCAGCAGCGCGAAGGTGGCCGGTTCGTCCAGCGGTACGGACTCCAGGTCGAGGTCGATCCCCCGGTTGGCTTTGATGTTCTCGATCGCGTCGCCGATGATCGTCAGGTTGCGCAACCCGAGGAAGTCCATCTTCAACAGGCCGATCGCTTCACACGCCGGGTAGTCCCAGCCGGTGATGATGGCCCCGTCTTGCGGTCGTTTCCACAGCGGGATCGCCTCGGTGAGCGGCTCGCTGCTCATGATCACCGCGCAGGCATGTACACCCGCGTTACGGATCAGACCTTCCAGCCCGCGCGCGGTTTGGTAGATGGTCCGCACATCGGGGTCGGTGTCGATCAGGCCGCGAACCTCGGCGGCTTCCTTGTAGCGCTCGTGGCTGGGGTCGGTGATGCCCGACAACGGGATGTCTTTTGCCATGATCGCCGGCGGTAGCGCCTTGGTGATCCGGTCGGCGATCGCGAAACCGGGCTGCCCGTAGTGGATTCGGGCGGAGTCCTTCAACGCCGCTTTGGTTTTGATGGTGCCGAAGGTGATGACCTGGGCAACGCGGTCATGTCCCCACTTGTCGGCGGCGTAGCGCACCACTTCGCCGCGGCGGCGGTCGTCGAAGTCGATGTCGATGTCGGGCATCGAGGTGCGTTCCGGGTTGAGGAACCGCTCGAACAGCAGCCCATGCGGGATCGGGTCGATGTCGGTGATGCCCAGCGCGTAGGCCACCAGCGACCCGGCTGCCGAGCCGCGGCCCGGGCCGACCCGGATTTCGACCGACCGCGCGTAGTTGATCAGGTCGGCGACGATCAGGAAGTAGGACGGAAAACCCTTGTCGCAGATGACTTCGATCTCGTAGGCGGCCCGCTGTGCGTAGCCGTCGGGCATCGCTTGGGAGTCAGAGCCGAACCGTCGGCGCAAACCGGCGTCTACCTCGTGGCGCAGCCAGGAGGCCTGGTCGTGCTCGTCGGGCACCGGGAAGACCGGCATCCGGTCGCGCGGTGCCCACACGTCGGCATAGGAGCTCACCCGCTCGGCGATCAGCAGGGTGGCGTCGCAGGCCCCGGCGACCTGGCTGTCCCAGATCGCTCGCATCTCGGCCGCGGACTTCAGGTAGTAGCCGTCGCCGTCGAACTTGAACCGGTTCGGATCCGACAGCGTCTTGCCGGTCTGCACACATAGCAGCGCCTCGTGGTTGTGCGCGGCGTCGCGGGTGACGTAATGGCAGTCGTTGGTGGCCAGCGCCGGGATGTTCAGCGTGCGACCGATCTCCAGCAGCCCGTCGCGGACTCGGCGTTCGATGTCCAGCCCGTGGTCCATCAACTCCAGGAAGTAGTTCTCCGCTCCGAAAATCTCCCGCCACTTGGCGGCGGACTCGAGCGCTTCGCGGTGCTGCCCGAGCCGCAGCCGCGTCTGCACCTCGCCGGAGGGGCAGCCGGTGGTGGCGATGATGCCGGCCGCGTGCTCGGCGATCAGCTCGGCATCCATCCGCGACCATTTGCCCAGCTGGCCCTCGAAAGACGCCAACGACGACAGCTTGAACAGGTTTCGCAGGCCGCTGGCGTTCTCGGCGACCATCGTCAGGTGGGTGTAGGAGCCACTGCCGGACACGTCGTCGCTCTTCTGCCCCGGGTCGCCCCACAGGATGCGGCGGGTATCAAAACGGGTACCGGGAGCGACGTACGCCTCGACGCCGATGATCGGTTTGATACCCGCCGCCGTGGCCGCGTTGTAGAACTCGCTGGCGCCGAACATGTTGCCGTGGTCGGTCATCCCGATCGCCGACATCTCCAGCCGCTGCGCCTCGGCCAGCATCGGCGCGATCTTCGCGGCACCGTCCAACATCGAGTACTCGGTGTGGTTATGCAGGTGCACGAAGGACGCGCGATGAGCGCTTGCGCGAAGAGCGGACGGATCGGTCATAGAGACGCCAGTCTATGGCCGTGCACCGACGCGTCTTCGGCGTGTCGCAGAGTGTGTCTTGCTGTCCTGCCAACTCAGAGCGCAGCGCGACGATGTCTGAATCGGTGCCGTCAACGACGTCGGTCTGCATCGCGTGCCGGCTCGCACCCGGCTAGTGCACGGTGTCGTCCGGCGCTTCGGACGTTGATCCGGACTCGGGCTCAGGTAATTTAGCCAGCCGTTCTGTTCGCCGATGCGGTGGCCGCGGACCCGGCGATCACTTTGCCGATAGACGTCAACGCCTTCAGGACTGCTTGATTCGAATCCGAGCCGAGCCGCAAATAATCGTGGTAACGGCTGATGAGAAACACGGCGTAATCGATTCCGGCGCCCGCCATCATCGTCGTCATTAACGTAATCGTCTGGCTGGTAACGCCCAAACCCAGTTGGGAGACTCCAGCCACAATGGCCTGCGCAGTCACTACCGATATACCGATCGTTACCAACGGCAACATCATGGTGACCGGATTTCGATAAATGATGAACAGGATGAGCAGGACCATGAGCACGACGGCGGTCTCGATCACATGCATATCGCGAATACCGATGTACGTGAGGTCGTCGCCGGTGGCCGCCGGGCCGGTCAGGTTTGCAGTCAGCGTGGATCCCGCGACGGTTTGTTTGACGATGTCGGCGACCCGGCCGTACGCCGCGTGCAGCTCGGGGGTACCCACTCCGCCGGCGAGCACCATTGGCAGGTACCAGGCTTTGTGATCCTTGCTGGTCATGGCCTCGCGCAGGGCCGGTGTGCTGACGAAATCCCGCAGCATAACGATGTCTCGAGTGTCCGGCCGCAGGTTGTCGGCCAGTGCCCGGTAGGTGGCGTCGTCCGAGGGGTCCAATCCCGTCTCGTCGGTCAGAACCACTAACAGGACATTCTCATTCTCTGACCCCGATTGGTGAAACGCCTCGGATATCTGTCGGGTCATGACCATCACCGGCGCGTTGGACGGCAGGATAGCGACCGGCCGCTCGCTGGCCATCTTTGTCGGCGGTGGAAACGTCACCGACAGAACGGCGGCGAGCGCGACCCAGAACCCGATGACGACCCACGGCCACCGCAGCACAAAAATGCCTACCCAACCGAAGAGGCCGTTGGCTTCGGGCGCAGTGGCCGCCTCAGCCCCCCGCAACATTTGGTGAGGTTACCGGCAATTTGCCGGATCCGAGGGTCTTCGGCGGAGCGGGTCGGCCGCGCCTAGCCGCGCAGTTTCCGGCCGATCCGCAGGGCGGGCAGCAGCACACTGCGCGGTGCGAACCGACCGCCGAGGCTGGCCACCTTCGGCACCAACCCGGGCACCACGCTGCGCTTACCGTCGAGCATCCCCGCGATCGCGGCTTCAGCAACGTCGTGCGGCGAGACTTGCGCAAAGCCGATGTTTACGTGTTCGGCGTCGGCGATCTGTGCCCACTCGGTCGGCACCGGGCCTGGACACAAGACCGTGCACGAGACCCCCGTTCCGTGCAGCCCTTCGTGGACGGCTTCCGAGAAGGTCTGGACGAAGGCCTTGGTGGCCGAGTAGACCGCCATGCCCGGCAACGGCTGGAACGCCGCGATGGAGGCGATATTGAGCACCGCTCCGGCGCCGCGATCGACCATGCCGGGCAGCGCGGCATGGGTGAGCTCCATCAGCGCCAGCGCGTTGAGCGTGATTTGTTCGCTTTCCCGCTCGACCGGCAACGTGTGGAAGACCCCGCTGGTGCCGAAGCCGGCGCTGTTGCACAAGCCGGCAATCGGTTCGCTGCGCAGCCGCTCCGCCAGTTGTTCCCGGGACCCGGCGTCGCCCAGGTCGAGCGGCATGACGTCGACCCCGACCGAGTACTGCGTGCGCAGCTCATCGGCGAGCTCGTCCAGGCGTTCCCGACGGCGGGCGACCAGCACCAGCGGGTAGCCGCGCCGGGCCAGACCGCCGGCCAACTCGGTGCCGATGCCCGAGGAGGCGCCGGTGATGACGATGGCTGCCTGGTTGCCTGGTTTCGGAAGGCTCATGATTACCTCACCAGTGGATTCCGCGGGTAGCCCGCACGAACGTTTCGCTTCTCGGGTCGAATTCGGGTGTGCGGCTGTCGGATTCGTCTCCTTTGGCCGCCGACGAGTCACCGAACATGCCGAACGCGCGGCTGCGCACCCGGTCCATGACGGCCGGGTTGACGGCGTCGGCGACGGCGGCGAGCTGCCCGAACGGTGAGCTGGCCCGCCGGGGTCGGTGAACGATCGCATCGGTGATCACGCCGGCGGCCTGGTCGGGCGTCAGCGCCGGGAAGTTGTCATACATCTTGGTCGGGCTGATCATCGGCGTGCGCACCAGCGCCATGTGCACGGTGGTGAATCGCACGTCGTCGTTGACGACTTCGGCCTGCAGCGCATCGCAGAGGCTGTCCAGCGCGGCCTTGCTGGCGATGTAGGCGCCGAACCGCGGCGCGCGAGTCTGCACACCGACCGAGGACACGTTGATGATCTGCCCGAACCCACGTTCCCGCATGCCCGGAATGAATTTGAGAATGAGCTGTACCGCGCCGAGGTAGTTCAGCTGCATGGTGCGCTGATAGTCGTGAATGCGGTCGTAGGACAGCGCCAGCGAGCGTCGAATCGATCGTCCGGCGTTGTTGATCAGGATGTCGACGCCGCCGAGATCGGAGAGCACCTTGTCGGCCATCGCGGCGATGGCGTCCATGTCGGACAGATCGCACGGGTAGACATGCGCGGTGCCGCCACTGGCTCGAATTTCAGCGGCGACCTTTTCCAGGTTTTCCTGGGTGCGCGCGACCAGGACCACCTCGCCGCCGGCTTCCGTGATCTTCTTCGCCGCTGCTTCGCCGATACCCGACGACCCTCCGGTGATGAGGGTGATCGTGCCGTCGACGGCATCGTCGAGTGTGCGGCCCTGAACCGCATCGAGCAGATTGCGAAGGTAGAACGGTCGGTATCGGCCCGCCGAGTTCGGAGTGTTGAGGAGGTCGGACATCGCGGCAAATGGCTTCTCGACGAGGCCGGTCAGATCACCCAGATTCATAGATTTCTCGCTCCCCGTGATGTTCTCCGTGGATTCCCCACAGAGTCTCTCCTACAACGGTCGAACTTTCTGGTGATTCTCTGGCAATCGGCTTGTTACGCCGGGTAATCGCCCGGTGATGGCGCTCTAACTGATGAGCAACGGGAGGATGGTGCGCTATCGGCATGCGAATGCGCTCACTTCTCCGCAAGCACAAGACCGACAGCATCTACGACCGGATCGGCGGCCATGAGGCCCTCGAAGTCGTGGTCGAGGACTTCTATTGCCGCGTGCTTGACGACGATCACTTGTCGGGCTTTTTCGCCGGAACGAACATGAACCGGCTGAAAGGCAAGCAGGTCGAGTTCTTCGCGGCTGCACTCGCCGGGCCCAAGCCGTACACCGGCGCGCCGATGAAGAAAGTCCATCAGGGTCGCGGGATCACGATGCATCACTTCAACCTGGTGGCCGGGCACTTGACGGACTCGCTGTCGGCGGCCGGCGTGCCCGAGGCGACGATCGCCGAAATCCTCGGTGCCATCTCACCGTTGGCCGCCGACATCGCATCGGATCACGCCACGGCCGACGTCTGATCGGCCCCATCACACTTCGCCGAGCGTGCGTCGGCTGCGAATTATCTCGGCCTGGGCCCCGCGTCGACTGCACGCTCGGCGAACCTCACCGTTACAGCGCGGCCTCCGATAACAAGGATCTCCAGACAGGCTCTACCAAGTCCTCTAAGTTGTCCTCTAACTTGGTGTTCGTCAAGCTGAGGAGGCGGGCATGAGCGTGTATCGGGTCACCGAACTCATCGGGACGAGCCCCACGTCATGGGAGGACGCGGCGACCGAGGCTGTGCGGCGAGCGCAGCAGACCATCGATGACATCCGTGTCGCCGAAGTCCTCCAGCAGGACATGGCGATGGACGAAACCGGTAAAATCACCTTCCGGACCAAGCTCCGGATCTCGTTCAAGATCCGGCCAGCCAATACGTCGGCAAGCGGCTCCTAGCGGGCGGCGAGGTTCTCAAGCCGGTCGTGCAGGTAATCGGCCACGCCGCGATCTTTGGTGAGCTCAATCGCCCGTCGATACGCCGACCGGGCTTCGTCAAAGCGCCCGGCCCGGGCCTGCAGGTGCGCGCGCGTCGTCCAGGCCGGCTGGAATCGCTGCACCGCCGGATCGGTGATCGCTTCCAGCGTCTGCAGACCGGCGTCCGGTCCATCGATCTCGGCATCGACGGCCGCCAGGGCGACCGCCCCACCCAATGACGGCGCGACCCGAAGCAGAGCACGATGCAGGCGACGCAGCGCGGGCCAGTCCACCGGTCTGCTGCAATGTGCCGACTGGATCGCCGCCTCGTATTGGTAGCGGCCCGGTCGACCAAAGCCGTGGGCCCGGCGCAGCAGGGCCTCGCCGCGGGCGATCAGCGCCGAGTCCCACAGTGTCGGGTCTTGTTCGTCGAGCGGCATGAACGCACCATCGCCGGCGCGTCGGGCCGCTCGGCGCGACTCCGACAAGCAGACCAGCGCCGCCAGACCCAGCGTCTCGGGTTCGTCGGGAAGCAGCTCGACGAGCACCAGCGCAAGGTGAAGCGCCTCAGCGGACAGCGATTCGATGGCAGCACCCGCCGCTTGCCAGTCGATCGCATACGCGCCGTACACGGCCTCGAGCACAGCGGGCAACCGCTCGTCGAGGTCGGCGCGGTCCGGCAGTACGAACGGGATGCGGGCGTCGCGGATGCGGCGCTTGGCGCGTACCAGCCGCTGGGCCATGGTCGCGGTGGGCACCGCGAACGCCTCCGCGATCGCCGCGGCGTCGACGCCGAGCACGGTCTGCAGCATCAACGGGGTGCGGCAGTTGGCGGCGATCGCCGGGTGAGCGCACACCAGCATCAACTCAAGACGCCGATCGGGAAACGCGTCGTTATTGAATTCGGTTGTATCGCATGGAATTTCGGATAGCGAGTCGGTCATCCGATGGGCGTGCGACTTCCAGTGGTCGCGCAGCCGGTTGCGGGCCACGGTGAGCACCCAGCCTTCCGGGTTGGCGGGGGTGCCCTCGGCCGGCCATCGGGTCAGAGCCCGCTCCAGCGCGTCGGCGATGGCGTCTTCGGCCGCGGCAATGTCGCCGTTGCGCGCGGCGAGCACCGCCAGCAGCCGACCGTAGCTGGTGTGAACCAGCTCGGCGACCCGATCCTGCGCCTTACTCAGGGCTGTACCAGCCTTTGCCGCTGGCGTAGGTGACCGCGACGGGGCGGATCTCGACGGACCCCCAGTCGGCGGCCGGGCAGCGCTTCGCCCACGCCAATGCGGCGTCCAGGTCGGGCACGTCGATGACGAATACCCCGCCGAGGCGCTCTTTGGTGTCGGCGAACGGGCCGTCCTGAACGGTGGGAGTGCCGTTGCGCGCGGTGAACGTCGTCGAGGCGACGGCCGATTGCAGCACCTGAGTGCCGATCAGCACACCGGCCGCGTCGAGGTCGTCGGCGTAGCGGGCGAACGCTGCGCGCGCCGGGGCCATGTCCTCCTCGGTCAGGCCGATCTCGGGGCCCTCCCGATAGTGCATGAGCAGGCAGTACTGCATGGTGGTGTCCTTTCCGGCTCGATGATGTCACCTGAATGACGATCGAGACCCGCCCCGATCGACAATGCATGCATGCCCCGAACATTCGAGGATTTGGTTACCGAGGCCGCGGCCGCGCCGGTGGACGGCTGGGATTTCTCGTGGCTGGACGGCCGCGCCACCGAACAGCGCCCCTCGTGGGGCTACCAGCGACAAATGAGCCAGCGGCTGGCCACCGTGTCGGCCGCACTGGACATCGGTACCGGCGGTGGCGAAGTCTTGGCCGGGGCGGAGAAGTTCCCGCCGACGATGGCCGCCGTCGAATCATGGCCGCCCAACGCGGCGCTGGCCACCCAACTGCTACACCCGCGCGGCGTCGTAGTGGTGGCAACCCGCGACGAGCCCGCGCTGCCGTTCGCCGACGAGGCGTTCGATCTGGTGACCAGCCGGCATCCAATTTCGGTGCAGTGGAGCGAGATCGCCCGGGTGCTGCGCCCGGGCGGAACCTACTTCGCCCAGCAAATCGGGCCCGCAACGATGTCCGAGCTGGTCGAATACTTCATCGGACCCCAGCCCCAGAAATGGGCCGAGTTTCACCCGGATACTCAGAGCGCTCAGGCACGCTCGGCCGGGCTGCAGGTCATCGATCTGCGCATGGAGCGGCTGCGGGTCGAGTTCTTCGACGTCGGCGCCGTTATCTACTTTCTGCGCAAGGTGATCTGGACCGTGCCGGATTTCACCGTCGACCGCTATCGCGAGCGGCTCCGCGAACTGCATGACCGGATCACCCGTGACGGGCCCTATGTCGCGTCCTCATCCCGGGTTCTCGTCGAGGCCCGAAAGCCACACCCGTAAGCCGCAGCCACTCGCGCTGCTGTCGCTTGAGATCGGCCGGGTGGAGCAGCGATGGATGGAAGAAGCCAAGGATCACCCGCGTCGGGTGCGAAGCTAGCACGCACGACGCTGTTCAAGCGCCGTCACGCAACACGTCCAGGGCGTGCTGCAGATCCGCGGGGTAGGGGCTGACGATCTCCATTTGCCGTCCGTCAGCGGGATGTGTGAACGCCAACGACCGGGCGTGCAGCCATTGACGTTCCAGCCCAAGCTTTTTCGCAAGCTTGGGATTAGCGCCGTAGGTCAGATCGCCGCAGCAGGGGTGATGCAACGCGGCAAAGTGCACCCGAATCTGGTGTGTGCGGCCGGTTTCCAGATGTACGTCGAGCAGACTTGCGGCGACGAAGGCTTCGATGGTGTCGTAGTGCGTGAGGCTGTGGCGGCCGTTGGCGGTGACGGCGAACTTCCAGTCCTGGCCGCGGTGGCGGCCGATCGGCGCATCGATCGTGCCGCTGGACGGATCGGGATGTCCTTGCACCAGCGCGTGGTAGCGCTTGTCGACTGTGCGCTGCTTGAACGCGCGCTTGAGCAAGGTGTAGGCCCGCTCGGAGATCGCGACCACCATGACCCCGGAGGTGCCGACGTCGAGGCGATGCACGATGCCCTGCCGCTCGTGCACCCCGGAGGTGGTGATCCGGTAACCGGCCGCGGCCAACCCGCCGAGCACCGTCGGCCCCTTCCAGCCGACCGACGCATGCGCGGCCACCCCGGCCGGTTTGTCCACCGCCACGATGTCGTCGTCGGAGTACAGAATCGTCATGCCCTCGATATCGACGGGTGTGTTCTCCAACGGCGCCGGCGGCTCGGGCAACCGCACCTGCAGCCACGCCCCGGCGGCCAAACGATCCGACTTGCCGGCCGGCACACCGTCCAACTCCACACCGCCGTCTTCGGCCAGCGCCGCGGCGGCGGTGCGCGACAGACCCAGCAGCCTGGACAGCCCCGCGTCGACACGCATACCCGCCAGGCCCTCCGGCACCGGCATCGATCGGTCGGTCACCAGCGCCGCTACCGTTGGTCGGCCCTGGGCCGGTCCACGGTGCCGTCCTGCGGCTCATCGTCGACGCCTTCGGCAGGCTCGTCTGGTGTTTCGGTGTCCTCTGAGGTATCGGCGACATCTGCCATATCGAGCGCGTCGTCCGGCTTCCGACGGCCGACTGTGTCGAAGTCGAAGCCGAGCGCCGACAGGGTTACCAGCAGGATCGCCCCGCCGACCACCGACGGGTCGGCGACGTTGAACACCGGCCACCAGCCGATCGAAAAGAAGTCCACAACATGTCCCTGCAGTGGGCCCGGTGAACGGAAAAACCGGTCGACCAGGTTGCCCATCGCACCGCCCAGGATCATCCCGAGGCCGATAGCCCACCACGGCGACACCAGCCGGCGTCCCATCCAGAAAATCCCGACCACGACGCCGGTCGCGATCACTGTCAGCATCCACGTGTATCCGGTCGCCATCGAAAACGCGGCCCCGGAATTGCGGACCAGCGTCCAGGTGACGGTGTCACCGATGATCGGCACCGGCTGGCCGGGGGTGAGCAGTTTAACGGCGAGCACCTTGGTGACGATGTCCAACGCCAGCACGACCGCAGCGACCGACAGCAGCAGGCGCAGTCGCCGTCGCGGCGCGGGCGCTTCAGCAACAACGGCCGTCGGGGCCTCAGTCACCGGCTCAGCCGATCCCGTGGGTTGGTCAGTCACTCCTACATCATCCACTAGGCCGTTTGGCGGCGACCCGCCGCTGGTCGTTTGCCGCCGACCCGCCATGCCCAGCTCCGCCGCGCGATGCGAGATGATTTCTCCCATGAGCCGCCTCACCGTCATCGCCACCGGTGGGACGATCGCCAGCAGCACCGCCGCCGATGGGGTGCGGCGGCCAACGCGCGGCGGCGCCGAATTGACCGCCGGCCTGGACGTCGATGTCGTCGACGTGCTGTCCCTGGACAGCTCGCAGCTGACCCCGGCCGACTGGGATGTGATCGGCGCGTCGGCACGGGCGGCAGTGGCTCGCGGCGCCGAAGGCGTGGTCGTCACGCACGGCACCGACACCCTCGAGGAGACGGCGCTGTGGCTGGAGCTGACCTATGCGGGCGCGAGTCCGCTAGTGATCACCGGCGCCTTGCGCAGCGCCGACGCGCCCGACGCCGACGGCCCGAGAAATCTGCGCGACGCCCTGTCAGTGGCGTCCAGTCCCGCCGCGCGCGACCTGGGTGTGCTGGTGTGCTTCGGCAGCCGGGTGTTGCAGCCGTCGGGCCTGCACAAGGTGGCGACGAGAGACGGTTTCGCCGGTGAGCTACTCGGCAGCGTCGACGGCGGGGTGATGCTGGCGGGGCCGAAGACTCGCCCCTACTTCGGCGAGCTGAGCGCGGCAAGCGCTCCGCGGGTCGACATCGTCGCGGCATACCCCGGCGGTGACGCGGTGGCGATGGACGCCTGCGTGGCTGCCGGCGCGCGCGGCATCGTGCTGGAAGCGCTCGGTTCGGGCAATGCCGGCGATGCCGTGATCGAGGGAGTGCGGCGGCATTGCCGGGACGGAGTCGTGGTCGCGATCTCCACCCGAGTCGTCGGTGGCGGGGTCAGCCCGGGATATGGGCCCGGCCACGACCTGGTCGATGCGGGTGCGGTGATGGTGTCGCGACTGCCCCCGAGTCAGGCGCGGGTGCTGGTGATGGCGGCGTTGGCCGCGCAGCTACCGCTGCGCGACGTCGTCGATCGCCTGCGCTGAGGCGTTCTCGGTCAGCGCGGCGACGTAGTCGGGCCAGTCCAGGCTGTCGACCGGATTGGCCCGGGTGATTTCGCCGGTGTCGGATTGACCAGAAGAAAACGTCCGAGCGGGCCCCGGTCCTGAGCTGCGGGTCTCGAATCGCACCGTGACCACGCCGTGCCCGGCGCCCTGCACCCAGCCGTGCCCCAGGTCGCGGTATGTTACGTCGTCACCCACCCGCCACCCGGTGGCGTCGCCCGCCAGCTGCGCGGCGATGTCCCGCTCGACCGGCGCCGTGTCCGTCCCCGCATCGGTGTCCGACATCGTCAGCTCCAGATCTGGGAACAGCGACTCCTGTCGCACGTTGCTGAGACCGGAAAATCCCACGCCGAGTAGGCGAATCGGCCCGATCTGTCGCGGATCGAGCAGCAGCCGCCGGGCCAGCGCCGCCAGCGCGGCGCCGTCGGTGGTCGCATAAGGCAGGGTGGCCGAGCGGGTCAGCGTGCTCATGTCCGATTTCTTCAGCTTGATCGTGACGGTGCGGGCGCCGCGGCCGTCGCGGCACAACCGTTGA
The DNA here is from genome assembly GCA_963720085.1 of uncultured Actinomycetota bacterium. Lineage (GTDB taxonomy): Bacteria > Actinomycetota > Actinomycetes > Mycobacteriales > Mycobacteriaceae > Mycobacterium. Next base: position 41,170 of record CAVRER010000071.1, on the reverse strand, counting down.
TGGGCGTGCTCGGCGATCGGGCCGACCGCCTCGCGCAACTCCTCGAGCGTGGTCAAATCCACCGCAAAGGTGGATTCGGCGCTGATCTGCTTGGCTTCGGCTCGCTCGGCGACCGGGCGGTCGTCGATTCCGCGGGCCAGCCGGTGTAACGCGGGTCCGATCGTCGCACCCAGGATGCTGGCCGCCTCGGCTTCGCTCAGCGCGGCCAACTGCCCGATCGTCTCGATGCCCAGCCGATGCAGCTTCTCCTCGGCCACCGGCCCGATCCCCCAGAGCCTGCGCACCGGAAGGCCACCCAGCAGCGACTTCTCGTCGGCACGCGCGATCACCCGGATCCCGTCGGGTTTGGCCATACCCGACGCGATCTTGGCGGTCTGCTTGCCGGAGCCGGCGCCGACCGAGGCGACCAGGCCGGTCTCGTCGCGCACCCGCCGCCGCAGGTCCTCGCAGAACTGCTCGACCTCGGTCGCCGACGCCCCGACCAGTTCCGGCGGCTCCCCGAACGCCTCATCGAAAGAGAGCTGTTCGACGACGGGCACCACCGCGCGCACGGTGTCGAAGACGCGGCGGCTGGCGACTCCGTAGACCACGCCGCGCGGTGGCAACACCACCGCCGTCACGCCGACCAAGCGGCGTGCCTGGTGCATCGGCATCGCCGACCGGGCGCCGAACACCCGCGATTCGTAGCTCGCGCCGGCCACCACGCCGCGCCCGCCCACCCCGCCGACCAGCACCGGGCGGCCCCGCAACGTGGGCCGGGTGAGTTGCTCGACGGACGCGAAGAACGCGTCCATGTCGAGGTGCAGCACCCAACGGGAGTCCACAAACCCCGATGCTATTGCGCTAGCGTCTAAATCATGGCGATGAACATTTGCCATCGGTTGTGCTGCAGCTCCGATCGCTACTTCAAAGTGGTCGAAGACGCGCTGTTGCCGTGGGTGCTCGGCGACGTCGAGTTAGGCGACAACGTGTTGGAAATCGGGCCTGGTTATGGCGCGAACATCCGGGTGCTGATCGACAAAGCGCCGCACTACACCGCGGTCGAGATCGACCAGCCGATGGCCGATCGGCTGAAAGACAAGTACGGCGAGCGCGCCCGGATCATCAACGGCGACGGCACCGACAGCGGCCTGCCGTCCGAGGAGTTCAGCTCGGTGGTGTGTTTCACGATGCTGCATCATGTTCCGACGCCTGCTCTGCAGGACCAGTTGTTCGCCGAGGTGTTCCGGGTGTTGCGGCCCGGCGGCGTATTCGCCGGCAGCGACAGCGCAGATTCGACCCTGTTCCGCATGCTGCATTTTCGCGACACCTGCAACCCCGTTCAGCCGGAGACGCTGCCGGACCGGTTGCGCGCAGCGGGGTTTACCGACGAGCATGTCGACGGCAATGGGCGCAGACTGCGCTGGCGCGCGGTGAGGGCCGGATAATGGCCGACGAAACGGGCAACGCTCCGTCGCCGCTCTATCATGAGGATCACCCCACCGCGGGACGATGGTCGGAGCTGCGTCGGGAATGGCTGCAACGACTCGAATCCGACGAACGGTCGGCCGTGCTGGCTTGGGCGGCATTCACCGTCACGTTCGCGGGACTCAGGGCGCTCACCCACTGGATCCACGCCGGTCACGGCCCAGAGGGTGGCGGTATCCAGCTGGGCAGTAGGCATTTTCACCACTACAACCTCGGAATCGCATTGCTGGCGACTGTAGGCGCGGTGGGCCTGCGCGGATCGGAAAAACAACGGCGCCACCCTGTCGCGGCCGTCGCTTTCGGAGCGGCGAACGCGATGATCGCCGACGAGTTGGCGCTGCTGCTCGATCTTGAGGACGTCTACTGGAAGGCCGAGGGTCGCGAAAGCGTCGACTTCGCCATCGGTCTCATCGCCGCCGGCGGCACAATCGTCGCCGGCATGCCGTTCTGGCCACACGCACGCCGCGCCCTGCGGAACCTCAAGCCGTGACTCACGCCTTCGCGATCGCGACCCGCACGCCGTCGCCGATCTCCACTCCATCGGCCGGCTCGCCGAACTCGAAGCTGGTAGCCAGGATTTCCCCGGCGATCAGGTCGCGATGGGTGCTGGCCCAATCGGCGCGCTGCGGCGGCACCGACATCACCACGCTGATCCGGTCGGAGACGTCCAGCCCGGTCGATTTCCGCAGCTCCTGCAGCTCGCGGATGCGGTCCTTAGCCCAACCCTCGGCCTCGAGTTCGGGCGTCACCGTGGCGTCCAACACCACCAGTCCCGCGCCGCCCGGCAGCGGGGCGGTGTACTCGGGATCGGCGGCCACCAGCCGGGAGCTGTACTCGTGGGGGTGCAGCACCGCCGGGCCCGCGGTCAGTGTGCCGTCGGCGTTGACGACGCCTTCGCCGGCCTTGACCGCTTTGATCGCCGCCTGCACATCCTTGCCGAGTCGCGGCCCGGCGACCCGGGCGTCGACGGTCAGCTCGAAACGACCGTAGGTGTCGATGTCCCCGGTGAGTGCGACCTCCTTGACGTTGAGCTCGTCGGCGATCAGATCGGCGAATGGCTCCAGTCGCCGTGGATTATCCACGGCCACCGTAAGTTTCTGCAGCGGAAGCCGCACCCGCAGCTTCTTCGCCTTACGCAGCGACGAGGCCACCGAGCACACCTCGCGCACCTGATCCATCGCGGCGACTAGCCCGGCGTCGGTAGGCAGCACCTCGGCTTCCGGCCAATCGGTCAGGTGCACCGAACGCTCGGCGGTTACACCGCGCCAGATGATCTCGGTGGTCAATGGCAGCAGCGGTGCGGCCAGCCTCGCGGTTACTTCGAGCACGGTGTGCAAGGTATCGATCGCATCCGGGTCCTCTTCCCAGAACCGCGAGCGAGACCGTCGCACATACCAGTTCGTCAGCGCCTCGGTGAACTGACGCAGCTGTTCACATGCCCCGGAGATGTCGCAGACATCGAGCCCCGCGGTCAGGTCGTCGCGCAACGCCGCCAATTTGGCCAGGATGTAACGATCCAGCACATGCGGTGAATTAGTGCGCCAGGTGCCGACTTTGGGCGCGTAGAGGGCCAAGAAGCTGTACGCGTTCCAGAACGGAAGCAGCACCTGGCGCACCCCGTCGCGGATCCCCCGTTCGGTGACGATCAAGTTCCCGCCGCGCAGGATTGGCGAGGCCATCAAAAACCAGCGCATGGCATCGGACCCGTCGCGGTCGAACACCTCGCTGACGTCGGGATAGTTGCGCAGCGATTTGCTCATTTTCTGCCCGTCGCTACCCAGCACGATCCCATGCGCCACACAGGTTTTGAACGCCGAGCGGTCGAACAGTGCGGTGGCCAGTACATGCAACGTGTAGAACCAGCCGCGGGTCTGCCCGATGTACTCGACGATGAAGTCGCCCGGATAGTGCGTCTCGAACCAGTCGCGGTTCTCGAATGGGTAGTGCACCTGCGCGTAGGGCATCGACCCGGAGTCGAACCACACGTCGAAAACGTCGGCGATGCGCCGCATCGTCGACTGTCCGGTGGGGTCGTCGGGGTTGGGCCGGGTGAGCTCGTCGATATACGGCCGGTGCAAGTTGTCCGGTCGCACGCCGAAGTCACGCTCCAGCTCATCGAGGCTGCCGTAGACGTCGATCCGCGGATAGGCCGGGTCATCGGAGATCCACACCGGAATAGGCGTGCCCCAGTAGCGGTTTCGCGAGATCGACCAGTCGCGGGCACCCCGCAGCCACTTGCCGAACTGACCGTCTTTGACGTGCTCGGGATACCAGGTGATCTGCTGGTTGAGTTCGACCATCCGGTCCCGGAATTCGCTGACTTTGACGAACCACGACGACACTGCGCGGTAGATCAGCGGATTGCGGCAGCGCCAGCAATGCGGGTAGGGGTGCTCATAGGTTTCGTGGCGGATCAGCACCGCGCCGTTGGCCGCAGCCGGGCCGCTGTGGTTTTTCAGATCTCGGATGATCTGCGAGTTGGCGTCGAAGACATGCTGGCCCTGGTAGTCGGCGACCGTCGCGTCGAATCGGCCTTTGGCGTCGACGGGCGTCACCGGCACGATGCCGGCTTTGTCGGCGGTCTCCTTGTCGTCCTCGCCGTAGGCCGGCGCCAGGTGCACAATGCCGGTGCCGTCGTCTGTGGTCACAAACTCGGCGCCGAGCACCTGAAAAGCGTTGGGCGAGTCCATAAAATACGGGAACGGCGGCAGGTAACGCAGACCCACCAGATCACTGCCGCGGTAAGTGCCCAACACCTCCGGCTCATCGCCTAATTCTCGTGAATAGGCGGCCAGTCGAGCCTCGGCCAGAACCACGCGGCGCTCCCCCGCCCGTACTTGCAGGTAGGTGACTTCGGGGTTGACGGCGACCGCCTGGTTCGACGGCAGGGTCCACGGTGTCGTCGTCCACACCAGCAGGTGTGCGCCGGCTAGATCTTCTGCATCGCTCTCCGCGATGCGAAATCCGACGGTGATCGCCGGGTCCTGCCGACTCTGGTAGACGTCGTCATCCATCCGCAGTTCGTGGTTGGACAGCGGGGTCTCGTCGCGCCAGCAGTACGGCAGCACCCGGTAGCCCTCGTACGCTAAGCCCTTGTCCCACAACTGCTTGAACGCCCAGATCACCGATTCCATGTAGGACAGATCGAGCGTCTTGTAGTCGTTGTCGAAGTCCACCCAGCGGGCCTGCCGGGTCACATAGGCCTGCCATTCGTCGGTGTAGCGCAACACCGATTCGCGGCAGGCTTCGTTGAACGCGGCGATGCCCATCGCGTCGATCTGGGACTTGTCGGTTATCCCGAGCTGCCGCTCGACCTCGAGTTCGGCCGGCAGCCCGTGGGTGTCCCAGCCGAACCGGCGTTCCACCTTGTAGCCGCGCATGGTGCGATACCGCGGCACGATGTCTTTGACGTAGCCGGTGAGCAGATGCCCGTAGTGCGGTAGACCGTTGGCGAACGGCGGGCCGTCGTAGAACACGTACTCCGGGGCGTCAGCCCGCCGCGCGATGGTGGCCCGGAACGTGTCGTCGCTCGTCCAGTAGTCGAGGACCTCGAGTTCCAGTGCCGGCAAGTCGGGTGCACCGCCAGCCAGCTTGGGATAGGCGTTCTCGGTCACTGCGCGCGTCGTCTCCCTCGTGCCAATTCCAGGCCCGGGGACGACGTCGCGCCGGTGCGCAAGCGCCGCGGTACCACCCCGCATTGCCGCGCCGGGGCGCGGCCGCTCGTTGACGGCTGTGACGGGCCTACCCGTTCGGCTCTACTGGGCCTGACTGGCTGTTCTTCCGAAGGCTCCCCGGTGATAGCCGGATCGACGCCGCTGCAGGAGATTCTACGGGCCGCCGCAAATCAACATCAGGCCAGCGCGGCCTTGGCGTCGGCGAGATTGGCCGCGCCAAGCACCAAACGGGTGTTGGTGGCCAGATAGGCGGTTTCCAGGTTGATTTTCGCGGCGCCGAGCTTGTGGACGACCTCGCCGAGCGCGCCGGGACGGTCTTTGATGTCGAGCACGATGACCTCTTGCTCCTCGGCGATTTTGATTCCGGCGCCCTGCAGCGCTTCGAATGCGGGGGTGGCATCCTCCACCAGGATGTGCACCTCTGCCTGCCCTCCGCCGCTGGTCAGGGCGCACAGACCGGCAATGTTGACGCCTGCCTTGCCCAACACATCGCCGATCAGGGCCAGCTCGCCGGGCTCGTCGTCGAGATAAAGCGTTAGATCGGTCGCCATGACGCGCTCCGTTCGCACCAGGTCTGGGCGGATCGTATGTCAATTCGGCGCAGCTTTTCTAGACTGCGGCTGTGGCTTTCGACGCGGCGTTTGCCCGCGACGTGGTTCTGCCGCTGGCGGAGGCGGCGTACACGGTGATGGGTGGTAGCCAGGCCACCCTCCCACCCGGTTACGCCCAGACCAGTTTGATCCAGGCTGATGCCGTGGTGCTCACCGCGATGACGAGCCCGCACCCCGCCGTGGCTGCGATGACCAAAAACACCAACATTTTCGGGCTGATGGGCCGTAACCCGACCACTCGCAGCGCATTTGTGTCATTTCGCGGCACTTCCGACGTCGAGGATTGGCTCGCGGACCTCGACGCCGTCCCCGACGACTATGTCCCGGTAAGTGGATTCGGGCAGGTGCACGCCGGCTTTCAGGAGGTGTACGAACTGGTCCGGAAGAGCATCGCCGCGAACTTGGCCACCGCGACCGCCGGCTGCGATGCGATCCTGATCACCGGGCACAGCCTGGGCGCGGCGCTGGCCGTACTCGCGGCGCCGGACATCTTCCGGAGCATGCCGCCGAACCAGCTCGAACCGCGGCTGATCACCTTCGCCGGCCCGCGGGTCGGATTGCCCGACTTTGTCACCGCGTTCAACGCCGCGATTGAAAGCTGTTTCCGGGTAGTGAATTTTCTCGACATCGTGCCGTACGTTCCGCCGGCGCCCTACGTGCATGTTGGCGCCCAAATCACCGTCGACAGCGGCGGGCCAGTCCAGATCGCGTGGCGGCACAGCCTGATCGCCTATCAAAACGGACTATCGGCGCTCATCGCCGCCCAGCAATGACAGCGCTCCCGGCACCGAGGGGCAACACACCTCAGATGGCCGGGAGCGACGGTCTTGTTAGGCGCCAACCTCCAACACGCCTGCGCGCCACAGCGCGGCGTAGAGCTGACGCAACGGAACGCAGAGCAACCGAGCAGCGCCGACGACCAACGGGTCGCCGCCGATCATCTCGTGTTCGGGCCGCCTGGAGGTCCGCTTGGGCGCCGGCACTGCCATCGGCGTCGGGGCAGGCACTGCCCTGAGCCGGCGTACGGGCGTCGCCGTTACCACTTCGTCGTACAGTATTGCGGTCATGGTCGCCTCCTAAGCGGAAAGTCAAACGGGCATAACGGGATTCGATGTCCGTCCGAAACGGCGTCCGATGAGGCGACGTGCGGCCTAGGCCAAAGAAGGCTCAGCTGCGAGCGACGCGCTGGAGACCGGATCGGGACGACACAGAGCCCGGATATCGATCCGGACTAGAATCGGAACTCATTCGTCCCTCACCTCCTCGCGGTCGCGCCACGTGCGGGTTTACCGCACAATTCACACGCAAGCAGGAGCACAGGAGACCCGAGAAACTCGGGAAAACCGCACCCCACTCGTCACAGCTTTGGCAATACACGGCGTGTCCGGAGATTCCGGAAGCCACTTGGGCTCAACCCTTAACCCGGGAGGAGCTGTCCTGACCCTGGGCGTCTCTCGACGTTCGGGGTCAGTGGCCTATATCCGCGTAGACGCCTCACCTAACGAGGTGCTTACCCCGTCGATGATGCACGAACATTGCGCCCGGGTCAATTCGCCACACCTGTGAACTTACTGAGCGGCACTAGGGGGCTGACCAGCCGTTATGAGTTCGTAATCGTCCAGGACCGGCCGTGCCATGGCCTTCTCGAAACGGGTGAAACTCCACGGCCAAGCCGCCGGAACACCGCGATCGTCGAGGTACCAGCTGCGGCAGCCGGTCACCCAGACGGTCTTTTTGGCAGCCGCTACGCGGTCGGCCTCAAAGTGAGCGGCGGCCTCCCGGGTGGCGCTGATCTGCCGACATCGGCCGTCGCTCAGCAGCTCGATGAGCTGCATCAGGTAACCAAATTGCGCCTCGGCCACGTCGATCAGCGAGAAGTTGCCGACCGGTCCGTTGGGCCCGTTGAGCATGAACAGGTTGGGGAAGTCCGGCACCGACACCGACAGGTACGCGAACGGCCGTTCCGTCCACACCTCGTCTAGGCGCACGCCGCCGCGGCCGATCACGTCGATCGGGCGCAGGAAGCGGTCGACCCGGAAACCGGTCGCAAGCACCAGCACATCGAGCCGATGCAACCGACCGTCGACGGTGCGCACCCCATCCGCCTCGACACCCGCGATGGGCTCGGTGACCACATGAGCGTTGGGCCGCTGGATGGCGTCGTAGAAATTGGGCGAGATGATCAACCGCTTGCACCCGGCGCGATAGTCGGGCCGCAGCTTCTCCCGCAGCTCCGGGTCGGCCACGCTGTTCTCGAGGTTGGCGCAGGCCAGCTTTTGCAGCGTCTTCAGCGGAGCCGAGTCGGCGTCGATGACCGCGTTGGCGAAGGTCTGCACGAAGCTGGTGTTCAGTTCGGCGCGCAGCGTGGTCATCGTCGCCGGGTCGGCCCGGTAGCGGGCCCGGTCCGCGTCGTCGATGGGCGGATTGTCCACCGGCAGGATCCACTGCGGGGTCCGCTGGAACAGGTGTAATTCCCCGACCAGGTCGCTCACTGCGCCGGTGACCTGCACCGCCGACGAACCGGTGCCGATCACGCCGAGCCGAGCACCGGCCAGCGGCACGGTGGGATCCCAGCGGGCGCTGTGGAACACGGGGCCGGCGAAGTCGTCGAGCCCGTCGATGTCTGGGTAGCGCGGATGGTGCAGGACGCCGGTGGCGGCGATGACGACGTCAGCATCGTCGCGCTCGCCGGTGGATGTCTCGATGCGCCAACGATTCCCGTCGTGTTCGAGGCGGCGCACCTCGGCGCTGTAGCGGATCAATCGGTCGACGCCGTAACGGGTGGCGACGCTCTCGAAGTAGGCGAGGATCTCCGGCCCGGGCGCGAACGCATGGCTCCACTCCGGGTTCGGGGCGAAGGTGTAGGTGTACAGGTGCGACGGCACATCGCAGGCGATGCCGGGATAGGTGTTTTCGCGCCAGGTGCCGCCGAGCCGGTCGGCCTTCTCGTACATGGTGACGTCGGTGAAACCGGCCTCGCGCAGCTTGATGGCGCTCAACACCCCGGCCATTCCGGCGCCGATGACGACGAAACGCATGTCAACTCCTGCGAGGTCGCAGCCCGTTGAGGACCAGCGAGACGACGAAATCGGCGACTTCGGCTGCGGTCACGCCGTCGTCGGTGGTCAGCCGCCGGTGCGCCAGCTGACCGATCAGCGCCGCCAGGGTGTAGGCCACCATTCGGGGCGGGGCGACCACCACATCGCCGCGCTTCTGGGCGGCGACGATGACGGTTTCGATGTCGCCGACGAACCGCTCGTAGATGCCGCCGAGCTGCTTCTCGAACCGGTCACCCAGCGCGTAGGCGTCGCGCAACAGCAGCTTGACGGTCGCCTTGTCGGCCTCGAAGAACTCGAATGTCGCCTGCACAGCGGTGCGAAACGGCGCCTCGCCGCTCTCGGGTCGCGCGCCGATTGCGGCCAGCGCGACCGCAACGTGGGTACGAAGGGCGTACTCCTCGACGGCCATCAACGCGTGGAACAAGTCGTCCTTCGAGTCGAAGTACCAGTAGATCGACCCGTAGGCCAGCCCCGCCTCTTTGGCGATGTCGGCGATCGTGGTGGCGTGGAAGCCTTTGCGGGCAAAGACTTTTTTGGCCGCGGCCATGATCTCGTCACGCCGCCGCGACTTGTCGTGGTCGCTGAGCGCACGGCGCCGACGGGTGCGGGTGCCGTCGTTCACCGATCGACCAACTCGTCGAGATGCCCGACGGCATCGATGAACTCAGAGACCATGTCGAGCACCACCGACCGCGCCGGCCGCACCTTGTCCAGCGAACCTACGACCTGGCCGACGAAGTAGGTGGCCAGCTCGCGGGCTTTGGAGTCCGGTTGGCCGGCGGCCTGGTTGATCCGCATCTGCGGGTCGCCGATCAGCGCGCTCTGCAGCGGCATGCCGAGCGGGGCGGGACTGCCGGGCCGCTCCCACTCGTCGGTCCAAGCCGTACGCAGCATGCGCGCGGGTTTGCCGGTCAACGATCGCGATCGCACCGTGTCCGATGACGTGGCGGCCAGGAACTTGTCCTTTACTACTGCGGGCGTCTCGGCTTCCTCGGTGGTCAGCCACACCGACCCGCACCAGACCCCTTCAGCGCCCAGGGCCAGGGCGGCGGCGATCTGGCGGCCGCGGGCGATCCCGCCCGCGGCCAGCACTGGGACGGGAGCGACCGCGTCGACAACCTCGGGAACCAGCACCATCGTCGCCACCTCGCCCGTGTGCCCGCCGGCCTCGGTGCCCTGGGCGACGATCAGGTCGACACCGGCGGCGGCATGCCGGCGCGCATGCTGGGTGGTTCCGGCCAGCGCGGCCACCACCACGTCGCTGTCGTGGGCGCGCTGGACCAGGTCGGGCGGGGGCGGTCCGAGCGCACTGGCGATCAGCCGGATGCCGTGGGCGAAGGCGACGTCGAGCAGCGGTTCGTAGCCCTTCGGCGAGATGTTGAGGTCGCCGGGCAGCACACGCTGCTCGTCGGCGGGCACCGCGATGCCATACCGGGCCAGCAGGTCATCGACGAACGCCCGGTGCTCCTCGGGCAGCAACGCGCGGGCCTGCTGAGCATCGATCCCGCCCTGCTCGGCTCCCACATACTTGGGCGGCAGCAACAGGTCGACGCCGTACGGCTTGCCGCCGGTCTGCTCCTCGATCCAGGCCAGCTCGGTTTCCAGCCGCTGCGGGCTGTGCGCGACGGCGCCGAGGATCCCGAACCCGCCCGCATTGGACACGGCGGCTACGACATCCCGGCAGTGACTGAACGCGCAGATCGGGAGCTCCACGCCGAGCATCTCCGCGACTCTGGTTCGCATTTCTGAGACGCTACGAGTTACTGATTGACGTGTCAATCGCGTGCGGTGGTGTGCCGCTATGGCCGAGCCGTTGAACGAGGAGCAGCAGCAGAAGCGCCGCCAGGCGGTACGCGACCTGATGCCGACGACGCCGTTCTTGGCGGGGCTCGGGCATCGTGTTCGAACGCTACGAACCCGACGACGTCACCATCCGGTTGCCGTTCCGCGACGACCTCACCAACGACGGTGTCTACTTCCACGGCGGGGTGATCGCATTGGTGATGGACACCGCCGGCGCCGCGGCGGCCTGGTCCAACCATGACTTCGATAAGGGCATGCGCGCCTCCACCGTCGCGATGAGCATTCAGTACACCGGTGCGGCCAAGCGCTGCGACCTGCTGTGTCACGCGCGCACCGCCCAGGCTGGCTAGGGAATCGCTGCTGTGCGTCGGCGACGACTTTCCGCAAACCGACTTAGTGCTCGACGGCCTGATCGGTAGTTGGCCAGAGATCGTGTGACGGAAGCACTTTCGATGGTGTCAGGAGCTCAGGCGTCGGGCGCCCGGCCGTCGGGCGGCCAGCTTTCGACATCGTCCTCCAACGGGACCGCGAGGCTGTGCAGGATCGAGGCGATCATCCGCCACGCGCTGATGGCGGTGACGAGTTCGATGAGCACCGCCGGGTCGCTGAATTCGCGTTCGCAGGCCGCCCAGCTTTCGGCGCTCACGGCATCGTTGCGCACAACGTCGTCAGTGGCGGCCAGCACCGCCCGCTCGGCGGGCCCGAACGCGGCGCATGTGTGCCAATCGCGCACACCGAGTAGATCGTCCGCCGATACACCCAGGCCCAGCGCGACGCGCCAATGCTGAGTCCACTCGTAGTCGGACGCGGTGAGCCAGCCGATGCGCATGATCACCAGCTCCCGCAGCCGCGGGTCGAGGACGCCGTGCCACAGCATGGTGGCCAGCAGGTCGTTGACGGCGCGGGCCAGGCTCGGGTGGTTGAGCAGCACCTGGAAGATGCTGAGCTCGGCCATGTAATTGGGCACGCCCGCTTCGTCGGCGGCGGCCTTGGCCTCGTCGACCGGCAGGCGGGGCACCCGGGCCTCGGTCATGGTGTGACCACTCCGTGTACGGGCGGGACATCGTCGCGCTCGCCGGCCATGCGTGCTCGCGGGCACGGCAGCGGCAGGGTCACACCCGCCACCTCGCTCGCGGTAATGCCTACGCGTCCAAGCGGGCGAACTGACTGTCCCGGTACTGCTCGACACACGCCGCTCGCCTGACCTTGCCGCTTGTCGTGATCGGAATCGAACCAGGTGCTACCACAACGAGATCCGCGACGCTCAGACCGTGCGAGTTGGAGATCGCCGAGGTGACTTCACGCTTGACGGCGAGCTTGTCCGCTGCCTCCTCGTGGGACTCGCCCCGCTTCTTGACTTCGATGATGAGGACAAGCTGCTCGGTGTGACCATCCGGAACCGCTATCGCCGCGCAGCGACCCCGCGTGATCTCTTGGACCGTCGCCTCGATGTCATCGGGAGAGTGGTTACGCCCATACACGATCAAAAGATCCTTGATGCGGCCGATGATGAACAACTCGCCGTCAGACAGGAAACCCAAATCTCCGGTTCGCAGCCAAGGCTCTTCGGGTGTGCCCGCCGATGGAGCGACAAGCCTTCCACCGAACGTACTTTCGGTCTCGTGAGGTTTCCCCCAATACCCCATCGCGACGTTCTCGCCGTGCACCCAAATCTCACCGACGGTTCTCGCCGGACATTCGATACCTGTCTCGGGATCAACGATGCGGATCATCGGTGACTGCGGCAGGCCATAACTGACCAGCGCTGTACCGCCACTGCGGCACCGCTTCGCATGGCCGGCGGACAGTTCCTCAGAGTCGAAGCGCACGATGGCCGGTGGTTGCCCCGGTGCGCGGGTCGCCACATACACCGTTGCTTCCGCGAGTCCATATGACGGTCGTATCACCGCCTCGCGCAGCTTGAAGCGGGCGAACCGCTGGGTGAAGCGCAGCAGCGTCGCCGGGTGCACCCGTTCACTACCGGTGGCGATGACAAGCACGTCCGAGAGATCAAGCCCGGCCATGTCATCGTCCGATGTTTTTCGCGCCGCTATTTCGAACGCGAAGTTCGGTGCTGCCGAGTATGCCCGACTATTGCTTGCCAGCAATTGCATCCACCGGGCCGGCCGCTGCAGGAACGCCACCGGGCTCGTGAGCACAGCGGGAAGTCCCGTCAGAATCGGCCCGCACATTCCCAGATACAAACCCATGTCGTGATAGAACGGCAGCCACGACACAATAGTGGTGCCTGGCGGGGGAACTTTTCCGTAGTCCGCAAAGTAGTCGGACATCAGCTGTTCGAAATTGGCCAGAAGGTTTCTGTGCGACATCATGACCCCCGCCGGCTGGCGGGTCGACCCGGACGTGTATTGCAAATACGCTGTGCTCGGGTGATTCTCGCAGCTGGCACCGGATCCTGTCGGGGCGTCAAGATCCAGCAAGTCAACCTCAACGACCGATGGAGCGGATACGCCGGACTGCGACTTGAGGTACTCAGCTACGGTGCCTGCGACAGCGGACGTTGTGAGAATGACCGACGGCGACGCGTCACGCAGCACCGAACTAACGCGCTCATCGCTGACGCCACCTAGGGGAACCGAAAGCGGAACCGCGATCTGTCCCGCCTGCATTGCGCCGAGAAACGCAACGATGTAGTCAAGCCCCTGTGGTGCCAATATCACAGCGCGGTCACCAGTCGAGCCGCACCGTCGAAGCGCACCTGCGACATTCAGCGTCCGCCGATACAGCTGCGACCACGTCAGGCTTTCGGCAACCCCGGCCCAGTCCTGCTCGTAATCGATAAACGTGAACACCGTTTTATCGGGCTGCAGGCTGGCGCGTTCGCACAGCAGGGCCAAAATGGAAGTCCCAACCACGGGCATCACGTTACCGTGGCCATCGCCGCTGCACCTTCGGAAAGAGAAGTTAAGTAGCCGCCTATCGGCGGGTCAGCAGGTGCGCGTAATACCGCATCGAAGTGCCCGGGGGTTGGGCGGCCGCCTGGTAGCCTGACGCACCACAGCCACTCGGTCGTGGCGTAGCCTTCACGCCACGTTCGCGAAGGCAAGCCGGGGAATTTGGCAGCAACCTCCGAGGGTAACAGTCGAGCGAGGAGGGATCGCCGTGGAGTCCGACATCTTCACGCTAACGGAGGCAAGGCTGATTCCGGGGCCGCCGCTTCCCCTTGTGATAGAGCCCGCAAGAGAGGAGATCGACGCGGTGGCGTGGGCGACGGCGCAGCGCCGCCCGATCCGCGAGCTTTTGCGACGCCACGGCGGCATCCTGTTCCGCGGGTTTACCGGAGGGTCGGTTGAGACGTTGAGCAGCTTCATCGCGGCGGTGTCCGGCGAGCCCCTCCCCTATATGGAGGGTTCGTCGCCTCGGCACGAGGTGGGTGACCACATCTACACCTCGACCGACTACCCCGCACACCAGCGGATCCCCCTGCATAACGAGCTGTCCTACAGCAACACCTGGCCGCTACGCCTCTTCTTCCACTGCGTAACGCCGCCGACTAGTGGAGGCGCCACTCCGGTGGCCGACAGCCGCAACGTGTACCAGCGCATCTCGCCAGCACTGCGGGAACGCCTGGAGGAACGGGGCTACCTCTACGTCCGGCACTTCGGCCCCGACATCGGCCTCGGTTGGCGGAAAGCGTTCCAGACCGACGACCGCGCTGCCGTCGAACACTATTGCGCCGACAACGACATCGAACTCACCTGGGGGGCGGACGACGAGCTAACCACTCGGCAGCGACGACCGGTGTCCGCGGCGCACCCGGAGACCGGCGAGATGACGTGGTTTAACCATCTCACGTTCTTCAACGTGTCCACATTGGACCCGATGGTGGCCCAAGCACTGCTGTCGATGGGCAAGGAGAACCTGCCGAACAACACCTACTACGGCGACGGCGCGGATATCGAGCCGGCGGCACTCGACGAGCTTCGCGCCGCGTACGAGGCCGAGACCGTGGTCATACCGTGGCAAGAGGGCGACATCATGATGCTCGACAACATGCTCGTCGCCCACGGTCGGGAGCCATACAGGCCGCCTCGGCAGATTGTGGTCGGGATGGCTGAGCCGTGGTCCCGATTTGGGAGTAAAGAGCGATAGCTTCGGTGCCTACATCGGTGGACAGCGCATCGAGCCTGATCGTGATCGACCTACTCTTCGGGTAGAACCGACTCCCACAATGAGCACTGATCGCCTACCGTACAAACACGATGGCCTCAATCCCTTGCACCACAAGGGCTGAGGCCATCTTCCCGGGTCAACGCCAACAAACCATGGATCACGCGCCGATTTTTTCATGTCGAAGTAACTGACATCACGATTGGGTAGTGTTCCACCAACTAGGCATCAATTGACGCAGACGTAGGCAACCTCCTGGGTAGTCGAGGAGGTGCTACGCCTTGAGTCAAGCGGCGGACCGGCTACTTAGTCGTTGCTGTGAGGAGGCGGAATGGTTTCATTCGGGGCGATCGATGATCGTGTGCACCGCTTAGCTTCCGCGAGTTCTTCGCCCACTATGGGCACCACACCGGTCACTCCGGTTGCCGTTATCGGCATGGCGTGCCGACTTCCCGGAGGTATCGACTCCCCAGAGCAGCTGTGGGAGGCGGTACTGCGAGGCGATGACCTGGTCACCGACATTCCAGCCGACCGCTGGGACGCCGAGGAATACTACGACCCCGAGCCAGGGGTGCCGGGTCGGTCGGTGTCGAAGTGGGGCTCATTCCTGGACGACGTTGCCGGCTTCGATTCCGAGTTCTTCGGGATCAGCGAGCGCGAGGCGACCGCGCTCGATCCACAGCACCGGTTGTTGCTGGAAATCTCTTGGGAAACTGTGGACCACGCCGGTCTCACTCCGGCGACGGTTGCCGACTCGCTGACCGGCGTCTTCGTGGGATTGACTCATTTCGACTACCAGTTGGTGGCCGCCGACTCCCCCGCCATGGAGGGGCCGTACGGGTTCACCGGCAGCAATTTCAGCATGGCGTCGGGGCGGATCGCCTACACCCTGGGGATCCACGGTCCCGCGGTCACGGTTGACTCGGCATGTTCGTCTGGCCTGCTCGCTGTGCATATGGCCTGTCGCAGCCTGCACGAGGGCGAAAGCGACCTTGCCCTCGCGGGCGGCGCCTCGGTGATGCTGGATCCGCGGAAGGCCGCCGCGGGGTCGGCGCAGGGCATGCTGTCTCCGACCGGACGCTGTCATGCCTTCGACGTCGCGGCCGACGGGTTCGTGTCCTCCGAAGGCTGCGTCATGGTGTTACTCAAGCGGTTGCCCGACGCGCTGCGCGATGATGATCGGATTCTGGCCGTGATCCGCGGCACCGCCGCCAACCAAGACGGTCATACCGTGAACATCGCAACACCGTCGCAGACCGCGCAGACCGCGGCGTATCGGGCAGCGTTAGCCGCTGGGGGCGTCGACGCCCGGAGCATCGGCATGGTCGAAGCGCACGGCCCCGGCACCCCGGTGGGTGACCCCATTGAATACGCCAGCCTGGCCAACGTATACGGCGTCGACGGCCCCTGCGCGCTGGGGTCGGTGAAAACCAATTTCGGGCATGCCCAGTCTGCCTCCGGACCACTGGGGCTGATGAAGGCGATCCTGGCCCTTCAGCACGGTGTGGTTCCCCAGAATCTGCACTTCACCCGGCTGCCCGATGAGATGGCCCGCATCAACTCTAAACTCTTTGTGCCGCAAGAAAATCACGCCGTGGCCTACCAACGGTCACTCGCCCCGGCGGGCGGCGGTGTCGTCGTACGGGCTCTCGGGAACCAACGTGCACGCCGTCTTGGAACAAGCACCAGAACAGGCACCCGAAGCCGCTGCGCCCGAGGATATCTCAGCCGAAGCGGCGGCTATAGCACCGCCAGGGGCAGCCTTGCTGTTCCCGCTGTCGTCCACCTCGGCCGACGAACTGCGCCGCACCGCCGGCCGGCTGGCCGACTGGGTGCAAGCACATGACGACGTGGCGTTGCCGGATCTGGCCTACACCCTGGCGCGTCGGCGCGCGCACCGCCCGGTACGCACCGCCGTCATTGCGAGCAGCCGGCCGGAGCTCACCGACGCTTTGCGCGAGGTCGCCGACGGCGATACTCCGTATGAGGCCGCGGTCGGCCAGGATGACCGGGGACCGGTGTGGGTGTTCTCCGGGCAGGGTTCGCAGTGGGCGGCGATGGGCGCGCAGCTGCTGGCGACCGAACCGGTGTTCGCCGCCACTGTCGCGCAAGCCGAGCCAGTGATCGCCCACGAGTCCGGGTTCTCGGTGACCGACGCGATGTCGGCGCCGCAGATCGTGACTGGTCAAGACCGGATCCAGCCGACGCTGTTCACCATGCAGGTCGCCCTGGCCGCCACCCTAAAGGCATACGGGGTGCGCCCGGGCGCCGTCATCGGGCACTCCCTCGGTGAGGCCGCGGCAGCTGTCGTCGCGGGTGCGCTGTCGCTGGAAGACGGGCTGCGTGTTATTTGCCGCCGCTCACGGCTGATGTCCCGCATCGCCGGTGCCGGTGCCACGGCATCGGTGGAACTGCCTGCTCAGCAAGTGCTTACGGAGCTGACGGCCCGCGGCATCAACGACGTCGTGGTGGCGATAGTGGCCTCGCCGCAGTCCACGGTGATTGCCGGTGCCACCCAGACGGTTCGCGATCTGGTCGCGGCCTGGGAGCAGCGTGATGTGATGGCCCGCGAGGTCCCCACCGATGTCGCCTTTCATTCGCCTCAAGTCGATCCGATCCTCGACGAGCTGACCGATGTCCTGGCCGACATCAGCCCCATGACACCGGAAGTTCCCTTCTACTCGGCGACCCTGTTCGACCCGCGTGAGCGGCCGGTGTGCGATGCCGGCTATTGGGCGGACAATATGCGCCGCATGGTGCGGTTCGCCACGGCGGTGCAGGCCGCTTTGGAGGACGGCTACCGGGTCTTCGGCGAGCTGGCCCCCCACCCGCTGCTCACCCACGCTCTCGAACAGACCGCCCGCAGCCTCGACGTGCCAATGGCTGCTGTGGCCGGTATGCGCCGCGAGCAAGAGCTGCCGCACGGGCTGCGGGGTTTCCTGGCGGATCTGCACAGTGCGGGCGCCGCGGTCGACTTCTCGGTGCTCTACCCGACTGGGCGGCTGGTGGACGCGCCGCTGCCGACCTGGACGCACCGCCGGCTGTTGTTGAGCCGCGACGGTCAGGAATCCCCACGTGGTGGTTGCACGGTTTCAGTACATCCGCTGTTGGGGCCGCATGTGCGCTTGCAGGAGGAACCGGAGCGCCACGTGTGGCAGGCCGAGGTCGGCACCGCCGCCCAGCCCTGGCTTGCTGATCACCGGATCCGCAATGTTGCTGTGCTTCCGGGGGCGGCTTACTGCGAAATGGCGCTGGCGGCCGCGCGGGCTGTGCTGGGCGAGGCCGCTGAGGTCCGCGACATCCGCTTCGAGCAGGCGCTGCTGCTCGATGAGCAGACCACGATCGGCGCCTCGGCGTCGTTGTCATCGCCGGGCGTCGTCGACTTCACCGTGGAGACCAATCAGGGGGGCGAACAAGCGCGGCAAGCTACCGCAGTCCTACATGCCGCAGGGGATGAGCAGCCACCTGCGCAGGATATGTCCGCGCTACTTGCCGCGCATCCGCGCAGCGAGGATGGCGCCGAGGTGCGCAAGCGCCTGGACCAGCGTGGTGTTCAGTACGGTCCGGCGTTCACCGGTCTCGGCGCGGTGCACACCGGCGAGGGGGCAACCGGCACCGTGCTGGCCGAGGTCGCGCTACCCGGAAAAATCCGCTCGCAACAAGGTGCTTACGGCACGCATCCCGCGCTGCTGGATGCCTGTTTTCAGTCCGTCGAGGCTCATCCGGCGGTCCAGGCTCTGGGCGGGGACGTGCTGGGGTTGCCGCTGGGTGTCCGGCGGCTACGCGCCTACGGCTCGGCTCGCAACGCCCATTACTGCTACACGCGGGTGACCAAAGCCGACACTTCCGGCATCGAGGCCGACATCGACGTGCTCGACGAGCACGGGGCAGTCCTGCTCGCCGTGCAGGGGCTGCGATTGGGCACCGGAGTCTCTGAGAACGCCCACAAAGATCGGGTGCTGGCCCAGCGGCTGCTGACCATCGAATGGCGGCAACGAGAATTGCCCGAGCTGGACCACACCGACGCCGGAAGCTGGCTGCTGATCAGCACCACGACCACCGCGGATGTGGTGGCCACCACGTTGACCGACGCCCTGAAAAACCATGGCTCGCACTGCACTACCATCTGCTGGCCGCTGCACGCCGACCACACCCCGGACGCGGAACCGCTCGCAAGCCGTCTGCGTGCCGGTGAATTCACCGGTGTGGTGATCCTCACGGGACCGAAAAACGGCGACGGCGAGGACCAGTCCCCGCTGCTGGGCCGCGAGTATGTGCAGCAGCTGGTGCGCATCACCCGTGAGTTGCCAGAGATCCCTGGCGAGCCGCCTCGCTTGTATCTCGTGACCCGCAACGCCCAGACCGTGCTGGCCGGCGATCGACCCAACCTGGAGCAGGCCGGGCTGCGGGGTTTGATGCGGGTGATCGGCACCGAGCATCCGCACTTGCGCGCCACCCAGATCGATGTGGACGAAGCCACCGACGCTGAGCAGCTGGCACGCCAACTGCTCAGCGGGTCCGAGGAGGATGAGACCGCCTGGCGAAACGGCGCGTGGTATGCGGCGCGGTTGTCCCCCATTCCGCTGCGCCCCGAGGAGCGGCAAACCAGCATCGCCAACCATGAGCACGACGGGATGCGTCTGCAGATCCGTACACCCGGTGATCTGGAGTCGATGGAACTTGTTGCCTGCGACCGGGTTCCGCCTGGACCGGGGCAGATCGAGGTTGCGGTCAGCGCGTCCAGCATTAACTTCGCCGACGTGCTGGTCGCGTTCGGCCGTTACCCCGCCTTCGAGGGGCGGCTGCCGCAGCTGGGCACCGACTTCGCCGGGGTGGTGACCGCGGTCGGACCCGACGTGACCGACCACAAGGTCGGCGATCACGTCGGCGGCCTGTCCCCGAACGGCTGTTGGAGCACCTTCCTCACTTGCGACGCGCGCCTGGCCGTCACGCTGCCGGCCGGGCTCGCCGATGATCAGGCGGCGGCGGTGACCACCGCGCACGCCACCGCCTACTACGGCCTACACGAGCTGGCCCGCATCAAGAGCGGCGATCGGGTGTTGATCCACTCTGCGACCGGTGGGGTGGGGCAGGCGGCAATCGCGATCGCCCGCGCCACAGGAGCCGAGATCTTCGCCACCGCCGGCAGCGAGCAGCGTCGGGAACTCCTGCGCGACATGGGTATTGAGCACGTGTACGACTCGCGAAGCCTCGAGTTCGCCGACCTGATACGCCGTGACACCGACGGGTACGGCGTGGACATCGTGCTCAACTCGGTCACCGGTGCAGCCCAGCGCGCGGGCCTGGAACTGCTGGCCTTCGGTGGACGATTCATCGAGATCGGCAAACGCGACATCTACGGCGACACCCGGCTGGGGCTCTTCCCGTTCCGGCGCAACCTCACGTTCTTCGGCGTCGACCTAGGGTTGATGACCGGCACCCACCCGGAGAAAGTCCGGGACCTGTTGAGCACGGTGTACCAGCTCGTCGCGGACGGCTCGCTGCCGATGCCGCAGAGCACGCACTACCCGCTTGCCGACGCCGCCACCGCCATTCGGGTGATGAGCGGCGCCCAGCACACGGGCAAACTCGTGTTCGATGTCCCGCACACCGGCCGCTGCCGCGTGATGGTGCCGCCGGCGCAGGCCCGGGTCTTCCGCGGCGACGGCGCCTACATCATCACCGGCGGGCTGGGGGGCCTGGGGCTGTTCTTGGCCGAGACGATGGCCGCGGCTGGCTGCGGGCGTATCGTGCTGTCCTCGCGCTCGCAGCCAACTCTGGAGGCGCTGGAGACGATCGAGCGCATCCGCGTGATCGGTGCCGACGTCGTGGTGGAGTGCGGCGACATCGCCGAGGCCGGCACCGCGCAGCGGTTGGTGGCCACAGCGACCGCCACCGGGCTTGCGGTGCGAGGTGTGCTGCATGCGGCGGCGGTGATCGAGGACGCCACACTGACCAATATCACCGATGAACTCATCGAGCGTGACTGGGCGCCAAAGGTTTACGGTGCGTGGAACTTGCACACTGCCACCGCTGATCAGCCGTTGGACTGGTTCTGCTCGTTCTCCTCGGCGGCCGCGCTGGTGGGCTCGCCCGGGCAGGGTGCCTACGCCGCGGCCAACAGTTGGCTGGACGCCTTCACCCTGTGGCGCCGGGCTCAGGGCCTGCCGGCGACCGCGATCGCCTGGGGCGCCTGGGCCCAGATCGGGCGCGCCACCGCCCTGGCGGAGGGCGCCGACGTTGCTATCGCTCCCGACGAGGGCGCTTACGCGTTCGAAGCGCTGCTGCGCCACGACCGCGCCTACACGGGCTACGCGCCGATCACGGACACACCGTGGTTGACCGCCTTCGCCCAGCACAGCCCCTTCGCCGAAGCGTTCCGCTCCACCGGACAAAACTCAACGGGCACAAGCAAACTGCGTGCCGAGCTCGACGAGCTGCCCTTGGAGGAGTGGCCCACCCGGCTGCGGCGTCTGGTCTCCGAGCAGGTCAGCCTGATCCTGCGTCGCAGCATCGATCCCGGCCGGCCGCTTTCCGAGTACGGCATGGACTCGCTGAGCGCCCTCGAACTACGTACCCGCATCGAGACCGAAACGGGAATACGCATCAATCCCACCGACCTCGCCAGCATTGGCACCGTTCACGGTTTGGCGGGACTGCTGTGCGAAAAGCTGGCCCCCGCGGAAGCCGCCTGACAGCGACGTGTCGGGTTAGCCTGAATCCGTGGATGGACCGGTGATTTGATCGGCATGTGAACCCTGAAAACGCCTTCTGAACTAGGACAATACGAGTGCGCCCTCGAAACTGGGGATCTTCTTGCGCGAGTTCACCTTAGGGCACGCCAACCAGCTCGCCGCGGTAGAATCGAGCGCATTTGGTGGTGCTCGGGCAGCGGGTGGCGCTGAGGCCCGGCATCGGCGCGAGCGGTAATGACCGATACCGTTGCCGTTAAGTACGCGCGCGGGAAGGTGAAGGGCTAGGATCCGCGATGAAATTTGTGCTGGCAAGCTATGGAAGTCGCGGCGATATCGAGCCCTGCGCCGCTGTTGGGCGTGAACTGATGCGCCGCGGGCACGAAGTGCGAATGGCAGTCCCGCCCAACCTGGTTGGCTTCGTCGAGTCGGCTGGGCTTGCGGCGGTCGCTTACGGACCGGATTCGCAGACGGCGCTGGACGCGGCTTTCGTCCGGAACCTCTTGAAGGATTTCCCTCGCAATCTCTGGAGGATCCGAAATCTGATCAGGTCTTGGCGCGAAACTCGGGAGCTCGTTACCCGGTGCTGGGAGGAGATGAGCACGACGCTGACGTCGCTGGCAGACGGGGCCGACCTGCTATTTACCGGCTTGATTTTCGAGAAGCTAGCTGCCAACGTCGCGGAGTATTACGACATTCCGTTGGCCACGCTGCATTACTTCCCGGTGCGGGCCAACGGCCACCTCGTTCCGATCCTGCCGTCGCCGTTGATCCGCTCCGCAACGAGGGTGTTCTTTTGGCTGTATTGGCGCCGGTCGAAGACGGTCGAGGACGCGCAGCGCCGTGAACTGGGCCTACCGAAGGCAACAGGCCCTTGGCAGCGACGGATCGCGGAACGCGGATCGCTGGAAATCCAGGCCTACGACGCGGTTTCCTTCCCCGGGCTGGCAGCCGAATGGGCGAAATGGGGCGGTCGGCGGCCCTTTGTCGGCACACTGACGATGGAGTTGACGACGGATGCCGATGACGAGGTCGCGTCGTGGATTGCCGCAGGAACACCGCCGATTTACTTCGGCTTTGGCAGCATACCGGTCGAATCTGCTGCCGACACGGTCGCCATGATCAGCGCGGCCTGCGCGCAGTTAGGCGAGCGGGCGTTGGTTTGCTCCGGCTGGAGTGACTTCAGCCACGTCCCCCGTTTCGACCACGTCAAGGTTGTAGGCGCGGTGAATTTCGCGGCCGCCTTTCCCGCCTGCCGCGCGCTCGTCCACCACGGTGCCGCGGGCACCACGGCCGCAGGCCTGCGAGCCGGAGTCCCCACGTTGATCCTCTGGACGTTGGCCGATCAGGCGATCTGGGGAGCTCAGATCAAACGACTGAAGGTGGGCACCGCCCGGCGCTTTTTGAGCACTACCAAAGAATCGCTGGTCGCGGATCTACGCCGGATCCTCGCGCCACAATACGTCACCCGAGCCCGCGAGATCGCAACCCGGATGACCAAACCCGCCGCCAGCGTTACGGCCGCCGCCGATCTGGTGGAAGAGTTTCGCCCGCTTGAGGCGTGTTGGCTGATCGGCGACCGCGGACCGTCGGGATGATCGGCGCCGCTACGAACGTCGCTCCAGTCGGAACCAACGGGAAACGATCAGCCGAAGCCAACCGCGAACGACCGGTGGAAGAACCAGAGGTAATGACCGGTACCCCTGACGGTGCCTACGAGCAACGTCGTGAAAGGCTAGGATTTGCGATGAAATTTGTGCTGGCAAGCTATGGAAGTCGCGGCGATGTGGAGCCCTGCGCCGCTCTCGGCCGTGAGCTGCTGCGCCGCGGGCACGAAGTGCGCATGGCAGTCCTGCCCGACCTGGTTGGCTTCGTCGAGGCGGCTGGGCTTGCGGCGGTCGCTTACGGACCGGATTCGCAGACGGCGCTGGACACGGATTTCCTCACGAACCTCTGGAAGGACTTCCCCCGCAATTTCTGGAGGATCCGGGATCTGATCAGGTTGTGGCGCGAATTTTGGGAGCTACTTACCCAGTGCTGGGGGGAGATGAGCACGACGCTGACGTCGCTGGCGGACGGGGCCGACCTGCTGTTCACCGCCCAGGTTTTCGAGGAGCAAGCTGCCAACGTCGCGGAGTATCACGGCATTCCGTTGGCCACGCTGCATTACATCCCGGTGCGGGTCAACGGTCACGTCCTCCTTCCGATCCTGCCGTCGCCGTTGATCCGCTCCGCAACGACGGTGTTCGAGTGGCTGAAGTGGCGCGTGATGAAGAAGGTCGAGGATGTGCAGCGCCGTCAACTAGGCCTACCGAAGGCAACACGCCCCTCCCCGCGACGGATCACCGAACGCGGATCGCTGGAAATCCAGGCCTACGACGCGCTCTGCTTCCCCGGGCTGGCAGCCGAATGGGCGAAATGGAATGGCCAACGGCCCTTTGTCGGCGCGCTGACGATGGAGTTGACGACGGATACCGATGACGAGGTCGCGTCGTGGATTGCCGCGGGAACACCGCCCATTTACTTCGGCTTTGGCAGCATGTCGGTCGAATCTCCCGCCAACACGGTCGCCATGATCAGCGCGGCCTGCGCGCAGTTAGGCGAGCGGGCCTTGGTTTGCTCCGGCGGGACTGACTTCAGCCACGTCCCACATTTCGACCACGTCAAGGTTGTGGGCACGGTGAATCACGCGGCCACCTTTCCCGCCTGCCGCGCGGTCGTCCACCACGGTGGTGCGGGCACCACGGCCGCAGGCCTGCGCGCCGGAGTCCCCACCTTGATCCTCTGGACGTCGCCGGATCGGCAGCTCTGGGGAGCTCAGGTCAAACGACTGAAGGTGGGCACCGCCCGGCGCTTTTCGACCACTACCCGCGAATCGCTGATCGCAGATCTCCGCCGCATCCTGGCCCCGCAATACGTCACCCGAGCCCGCGAGATCGCCGCCCGGATGACCAAACCCGCCGACAGCGTTGCGACCGCCGCCGATCTCGTGGAAAATTTCGCCCGCTTGAGGCGTGTTGGCTGATCGGCGAAGGCGGGCCGTCGGGATGATCTGCGCCGGCCAACTCTGGCAGATTGCTTTGGTGTGGGTTGATTGGATCCCGCCGGGCTGGAGAAAAACTCGCCATGGATGAGCGACCCCACCGGCCTTAGGAAGGCCTGCCCACCGGCGCAACACCCGGCGACCTGTCACACCCACACGCCAAAATCAACTCCACAGCCAGCCACAACCGGCTCAGCCAGGCGGCGCGAAAATCGAGGCTAGGCGGCGCGAAAGAGGTAATACCACTTGGGCGAAATTCCATATTTTTGCACTTCTGAGTTCAGGTACTTCGGTTCGGCATGACACAGTTGGTAACCATATTGTGCGACTATCGGATTGAAATCGGTACCGTTGTACAGCCGTAAGGCTTTTCCCCCCTCCGCGCTCATGTTAGGAACGATGAAAAGGTACTCGACCTTCAGCTCGGCACATCGGGAGACCCAGTAATCGACGGCCTCGATCGCGCATTCGGTGAAGCTATGGATGTTGACCGCTAGGTCGATCGTTCCGGCGACGAGGTCCTGTTGATCGTCGAACGCGACGACACGCGTACGTTCCGCACCCTTTCTTGACAGGTAATACGAGCAAGTGAAGGTCGACTCCGGTATCGCGTCGATGCAAAAATAGGTATCGATGTTGCTAAGCGCCGTAACGGCGCGATAGGCGAGCCTGCCGTATCCCGCACCGATATCGAGCACCTTCAACCCCGGCTGGCGCGAGATCTGCAGAGCCCGCTCCAGGAACAGCAGCTCACAGGCCGAATCCAGGAGGTCGCGGCTGACAAATCTCTCATTCCCGTCCTTGTCTGTGTCGCCGGTTGGAAACGTAAATACGCCGTAGTCGCCGTCCTCGGTGAGGACGTCGAGAAGACCGAGCGTGTCGATGGTTTTCAAATACAAATACGTCAGAGCATATTTTTCAGGCGTATTGTCGTCCTGGAACTGCCAGACGTAGCAATTGTCACCTCGGAAATAGAGCAGATCCTCCGGCCTGACGTGACCGGGACGCCAAATGGGCGATGTGCCGACGAGGTCTGACGTTCCCGCATAGCGCTGATGCAGAGCCTGGAGCTCGGGATTCGTCGCACGGAGGGCGGCGCGATCAGCGGGGTCGACGCCCCGACCCGAGTGGCCCCTCCGGTTGTGACGCCATGAACTGACGTGCGCTCGGGCGACATCGAACTGGCGCCGTGCCTCACGCGAGATCAGCCACGTCAGCCCCTCAACGCGCTCGCCCGCCGAGATGTTTTCCCTCACCATGCTCCAACCGCTGGTCTTTATCTCTGATCTTCTGGCACATTATGCCGTCATACGAAAGACGCTGTGCACACAAATCACCACCGTCTCGCCGTCTAGTACTGCTACCCGCTCGGCCGGCGACTGCGCAGTAGAGCCTACCGCCTTGCACGCCAGTTTAACTGCGGGCTAAGCCTTTGCAGAAACGCCCGCACGCGGCGATCGATCATGTCGTGCATCCGTGGCGAGTTTTTCTCCAGCCCGGCGAGATCCAATCAACCCACACCAAGGCAATCTGCCAGAATTGGCCGGCGTCGATAGAAGGTCGGCGCCGTCTGTCAGCGAGGTCAGCGGCGCGCTCACCTCCGCCTCGCCCGGGGCGTTGTACTGCTTGAATCCGCGTACCAAGCTGATCGGATTCTGCATCTTCCAGACGTTGCGGGCGAAATCGTCGTCCATCTGCTCGTGCGAATCCGGCCCGTAGACGACCGCCGCAAGCCCGGTCGACTCGACGAAGTCAACCGGGTTGGGCGGGACCGCCTTGCGCAATTCGTGGCCTCGGCGCAGAAGCTCAAGGACGACGGCGACGCAGGGTTGATATCGCCGCGAGTTTCATGGATTGCCAGGGCAAATTTCATCGGCGGAACTCCGGCGTTTCAATTTGCGATCACTTCTGCGCAAATGCCCACACCGAGACGGGAAAATTGGGTTCGTTACGCAGGGAACGCCAGGGCCAGTAAAAAGCCCAGCGAGTAAAGTTGGCGCGGACACAGGCGCGATTTCCCCAAGAACCGGTCCGAATCCGCTCCAGATCGAAGCCGCACTCGGCCAGAAAGTATCGGATGCCGGTTTCGGTCCAGCGCGAACAGTCGTCTGGCGCTTCGTGAACTCGGATCAGAAACGGCGTGGTGATCAGAAAGTGGCCGCCGGGGCGGAGCATTTGATACACATGCTTTCCGGCACGGTAAGGCCACAGCAGGTGCTCGAACACCTGCTCCGCGATGATCAGGTCGAACTCGTCGGTCAAGGCGGACGCACAGATGTCGAATTCGGGATAGTGAACCGAGCGGTACGTCTTGAACTGCTCGACGTAGCCCCAGTAGTCACCGGAAATCTCCAGCACGCTGAGTTCGCGAGGCTGGACACTCTGCACCAGTTTCCGAGTTTCATCGTTCATCACTATGCGGACCCAATAGCGCGACATGACCCACCAAAACAGGCGATCATACAGGCGCAGTAACAGCGTATAGCCAGGCAATGACTTGACCGAGGCTGGTGTCGTTAACCGCTGGCCGCAGCCAGCACCGTCAGCTTCGTCTTCGCCTAAGTCACCCACGGTGTGATCTCCCTCGTCGCAGCTCGAACCGCCAAATGCTACCGTCGGTGTGTCGTCGCGCGCGGCAAATTGCGAAGCCGCGAAGTTCGCCGCCGTCCCAGATCGCTTGCTCTGGAGGCCTTTTACGCGCGTGCCCTATGATGCAGGCTGCCATCGCCGAGGAGCTCGAGCCACGGTCAAAACCTGCGAGCTGCGGGTGGCGCACCTGGGTGACGGTTTGGCTTACCCCCCGAGAATCTGCGCGAGACGCGCAAGGAGCAGACGGAACGGAAGCGAGACGGATCTTGGCGTGCGCGCATACTCCTTGTCAGACGCCCCCATGCCGGGGAGGATTGTCGCGTGAATCGGATCAAGGTCGTGCAGCAGGCGCTCGACGGACGGGTGCAGCGCGTCTACCTCGAGATCGGCGTTTCCCGCGGAGTGGCGTTCCGGCGTATTACCGCCGACGAGAAGATCGCCGTCGACCCGGCGTTCAAGCTCTCGGCGCGCTCCCGCAGGCTCGCCGACGCGAAGGCGCGCGCCACCCACTACTTCGAGACGACCAGCGACGCCTTCTTCGCGAACGAGACGGCCTTCCTGGAGCAGCGTGGCATCGACGTCGCCCTTATCGACGGGCTCCACACCTATAAGCAGGTCGTGCGCGACGTCGAGAACACCCTGCGCTACCTGCGGGACGACGGCGTCATTGTCCTGCACGACTGCAACCCCGCAAACGCCGCGATCGCCTGCCCCGCGGCGTCATACGCCGACTATCGTGCGCAGCACCGCTGGCGGGACCTCCTCTGGGCAACCAGACCTCTGTGGAGCGGCGACGTCTGGAAGGCGATCGTCCAGCTGCGCAGCACCCGCACCGACCTCCGAATCGCGTTGCTGGACTGCGATTGTGGCGTCGGGATCATACGAAAGGGATTTCCGGAATCGCGATTGCCCTTCTCGGCGGCGCAGATTGAGGCACTCAATTACACGGACCTCGCCGCCGACCGCAAGCGCATGCTTAACCTGAAGCCGCCCGCGTACCTCGACGAATTTCTCTCGTCAGAGCCCCGAACCTCCCCCAAGTTCTGATCGATTGACTTTCCGTTGGTATTCGTACTCCACGAATGCCTGTCTTGTCCTTGGTCGTGTTGATGCCAGGCAGGACTTCTACTTTCCTCTCACCTTGCTCAAAGAGCGCATCACAGCGCGCGTGTCAAGGGTGGCTGAGGCCTCGCGTAGCGACGGGCAGCACTGCTAATGGAGCGCCAGTAGGGTGCACGGCCTTAGGTCTCTCCGCCCGGCAACGGAATCATGCGCGCTGGCTCTGGCCCAGAAACCTGGGAAGCTTTAACGAGTCAACAGACAGCAGCCAGCAAGGTAATGTTTCGGCCGTGTGGGGCTCAGTGCTGGGGGTGGCGCTTCTGATAGCGCTCAATCCGGTGCGTCTCGGTGTCATTCTTCTCATGGTCTCCCGGCCCCGGCCTTTGCAAAATCTGCTGGCCTTCGGGGCCGGCAACCTGATAGTCGGTGTTCCCGCCGTATTGGTGCCGCTGGTGGTGCTTCACGTCACACCAATGTTTAGATCTTTTGTGGACGGTTTGGGCACCGCGGCCGCGGTCGCGACTGTCCGGCATGTTCAAATCGGTATCGGTGTGCTCGCGCTTTCGATCGCCGCGCTGATGATAGCGCGCTCGGTGATGAGAGCGCGTTCGTTGACGCGCCGTCAGCGAACGCACCTGCCGACACCGGGCACCACGTCGACCTTGGTGCTGGACTCGAATTCACCGACCGCAATCTCGCAGCTGCCGGGACGCGCGCAAAATGCGGCGACGGAGGGCGAATCTGCAATCCGCCGGTTGCTCGGCCGCGCCAACAACGCGTGGGAAAACGGATCCTTATGGGTCGCGTTGGTGTGGGGCCTCTGTTCGGTGCCAGTTGACTCTCTATTCGTAGTCGCTATCATCGTGGCCTCGGGAGCCAGGATGGGCACGCAGGTCAGCGCCGCCATCGCGTTCGTCGTCGGGTGGCTTGCGAGTGTCGAGATCATTCTCATCAGCCATCTGGCCACACCAGCGAAAACCGAAGCGGCATTGCGACTGCTGCACGACTGGGCGCGGGCTCACCGTCGGAACCTCGTGGTAGCCATCTTCGCAGTGGTTGGGGTCTCGGGGTTGGCCCGGGGCATGGGCATCGTCTGAGCCGGTGGCTAAGAGCTCGGCTGCCTTGTGCGCCCGTTCCGGGCTGACTCGGCGGCGGAGATCGAGGCTCGCAGTTAAGCGGATCTCGCTGCCGACCGCGACCGCTTGCTCAATCTGTAGCAGCCCGCGTATCTCGGCGAATTTCTCGCGCCAGAGCGCCGAAATCCCCCCGAAGTTCGGATCTACTGACGTTGCCCTGGGGGTCCTTGCTCCAAGGACGCATCGAAGCTCGCGTGTCAAGGGTGGCCGAAGGCCATCGCAAAGCGACGGGAGAGATTCTTGATGCGCGTTGGAGGCGCCCGTAGGCTGCACGCCCAGCTCTCACGCCCGCAACGGAATCGTAAGGGTTGCGGTTGACCGAATCTGGGCTCGGAGCGTACCGGTTCATCCCGGCGAGAGCCGATTTGCTGATGCTCACCGAAATCGGCTGCGACATCAGCGATTACGTGCGCGGGGTTGGCGTTGAGCCCGAAGTCTTCTCATAACAGGAGTTTCGGCAGATTACGGCGGTCCGTGTGGTGAGGACTCCATCAGCTCGGATGTAGATGAGGAGGTGCTGACAGCAGTATCCCGGGGACCCTCCCGAGCCGGCCCTTGGTCACTGCCACGTGAGTGAGCCGGTCTCCGCGCGTAGGAGACGATGATCACCGCGCACGCGACCAGCCACCAGATCGGCGTCAGAGCCATCGTGGTGACAACAACCGTCCTGGTACCGACTACCCCCGTGACTCCCATCTGTCCGAAGATCGGTACGTGGACCAGCACGAACGGAAGGGCGATCTGAGCGATGCTGAGCGCCGCGGCCAAACTTACGCAGATACCCACTGCACGACGGCGGCCGCCGTGGGTTGCAAGCTGGTCGAATATCCCAACACCAGGCGCCCCGTCGGGGTCTCGGACAACGAGCGCAGCGACTGGCAAAACGAATACCAGGTAGTAGTAGGCGGTGAAGGGGGGGAAGAGTGTGGCGGTGGCCAGCAGCACAATGCCCACCATGACAGGCGGGATGCGCCGCCCGAGAGCCAGCACGGCAACGATGACAAGAACCAGGACGGCATACCCGATCAGCGATCGCGGACCAGCGAGGAAGCCGTCCGGTAATTTGCCGCCCGTTTGGTTGAACTTGACGATATCCGGGATGAGTAGGAGCGCTCTGCCGAAGGACACGTTGCGCGGATCGAAAAGCCCTTGGAAGAAACTACTACTGTCGCCGACGAGGTTGTGGATCGACTGTGTGATTGTCTCCGGAAAGTCCCGCGGCCACAGCAGATAGGCGGCGAGATTGGAGAGCCCCGCCCCGACGACCGCGAGGCCGCCCAACCGCCATTGTCGGGTCGTGAACAACGCGACAGCCAGTACAGCGAACTGTGGTTTCACCAGCGCGGCGACGACCACCATGATCGTGACGAGGCCCCACCGCCGTCGGCACAATGCCACCAGGAAGACCAGCGCGATCGGTACCACGAACCCCGCCGAGTTGCCCCGATCGATCACCGCCCACGTCGGGATGGCCGCAGCGCCCAACGCCACGAACACCACCACCCGCTCCAGACCACGTGCCCCCCGGGCCGCCCAGACCGCGGGAGAAAGGACCGCGATCGTCAGCGCGAGCAGATAACCGATCAGCCCCAGTCGCGGCGCGCCCAGCCATTCCGCGGGAAGCCCGAACAACAGATGCGGCATCATTGCAGCCGCCGGATACTCGATTCGCAACGGCTGGTTCATCCCAGGCGCGAACATCGGGTAGGGCTCCCAGGGGTTGGGTCGCATCCCGGCGCCCACGACCATTGCGTAGTCGCTGAAGCAGTGCCGACCGATATTCATGCCCCAATCGCGCCAGCAGTCCTCGGGTTTGAACATGAGAGAGCGAAAGCATGTCGACCGAGTAGCACTGGGTGAGGACGTAGCCCGTCGCCGCCGAAACCGCCGACGCGAGCAGGATGGTGCCGAGCATGACGGTGCGCTCGGATTGGCAGGTGACCGCCAAGAGCCGCTCCCGGATCGCGGTGACCGCACCGCGCAGCACCTCGAGGGGTCGATTCATCGGCATTCTCCTCGGTTCTGCGCGGAACGGTAGCGGGAGCACGGGCCCCCAGCGCAGCCGCCCGGCAGTCTATACCGTATGGGGGGCTGGGGCCTCGCTAACATGTGAACGTGGGTTGCCGTCAGGAGTTGGGTCCTGGCCGGTAGAGCCACAGATTGGGAGGCCCCCAGCGTTAGGTCAGCGTATGAGTGTCGGGTTGGATTTGCACGCGCGATCGGTGGTGGCGTGCGGGATTGATGGTCAGAGCGGTGAGGTGTGGGACTTGCCCGGCCCGCCGCTCCAGGTGCCGATCACGGGGCAGAGGGGGTCATGGGAGTCATCGGCACCACGCCGATCGTCCCCACCACGGTGAGCCTGGCGCCACTCCTCTGGCTGGTCGCGTGCGCGGCGATCATCGTTTCCTACGCGCGAAGACCAGCTCCCCACAGCTCGCAGTAGTGACCGGCGGCCGGGCCGGGATGGCGCCGCACGATACCGCCACCTACCGTTGCCCGTGCACACTCAAGGTAATCACGGCGTCCCGAGAACAAGGTCGAGCGTATTTTGTGGACTTCCGTGTGGCGGGGAAAGAGTACGCGTAGCGTTACAGCACGAACTCGTGGTCGCTTTGCTGGAGGTTACGGCTGCGCGCCAAGGGAAGGTGCGGTCTTCGCAAGGGGGATTCAATGAAGGTGCTCGCGCCCGTTGTAGCGGTTCTTCTCGTTGCGGTCGCTGCCGTCATCTACGTCATCTGGCGACTGATCGCGCAAAGCTCGTCATCAACAGCGAGCTCGACGACGCAGTCGATCAGACCTCAAGTGGCCCAGCGCAAGTCCCAACCGCCAAGAACTCAGCCTGGATCTGGCGGAGCTACCGGCCTCCGTGGCGCCAAAGTGGGCGGCTCGCGTGCGCGAGGCAGTGAGTGACACTCAACGGAGGCTGCGTGGGGCGATGTGGTACGGAGAACGCCCCTCGGAGCAGGTTGTGGAGTCTGAGAAAAGGAAACATGGTGCGCTGCAGATAATTTCCATGTGGGGCGTTGATTGTCTGCCCACGGATCTGTTGCGCGTCGATTCGATCGAGGCGACCGCGCGCGGTAGCCCAGGAAGGTCTCTGGGTTCCGCTGCTCTAAGAGCCGTTGCGCACGTTCACAATTCGAGTCCATACCCCTGGTCGCGGCTGCGTTCGCGTGCGGCAGCCTGCTGTGTGGTGTCGGCGAAGCGTTGGTAGGCGGCCTCGCGGGCGCGGGTTTGGGCGGTGTGCTGGCGCCAGGCTTGGGCGCGGGCGGCGCGGCGTTGGTCGTTGCGGTCTAGTAGTGCGGCGACGGCGGTGGGTAGGAGCTCGCGGTCGGTGCGTTGCGCGACGGTGTGCACGGTGCGGGCCGTTTTAGATGATACAGGCAGGGATGTGAAGCGACGGATAGAGACAGAAGTTGTTGGTACGGCTGGCAATTGGGTCTTATGGGCGCGCCGGGAGGCGGTTGCAGGGGCGCCGGCCAGGTCGTGCGCGCGTCATGCGACGACTCTGCCAAGCCAGCCAGTCATGGCCAAAGCGCAGCGGTAGGCCGATCCTTCCGAAGGAAGGCGCGAGCGAACCATGCGACATCACGGCAAGTAGTAGATACGCCTAGCGGGGATTGGCACATTCTGGTCAGGCGATTCGGTGAATGGTGTCTAGCTCGGTTGCGAGCTGTTCGCGGGCGATTTCGGCGTCGTAGTGGGCTTGCATGTTGATGAAGAACATGTCGCTCAGGCCGAGAGCGCGCGAGAGCCGCAGCGCGGTGTCAGCGGTGATCGCACGCTTGCCGTGCACGATCTCGTTGATACGTCGGGGTGGCACATCGATGGCTTTGGCGATGCGGTACTGCGAGATTCCCATCGGCTCGAGGAACTCGGTCAGAAGGATCTCGCCGGGATGCGTGGGGGCGAAGTCTGCCATGGGTTTGTCCTTTCTAGTGGTAGTCGACGAGTTCGACGTTTCCGGCGCCGCCGGCACTCCAGGTGAAGCAGATGCGCCACTGGTCGTTGACGCGGATGCTGTACTGGCCGGCGCGGCTGCCGGCCAGTTTCTCCAGGCGGTTGCCGGGTGGTACTCGTAGGTCGTTGATGCTCTCGGCGGCGTTGATGAGAACGAGTTTGTTGTAGGCGAGTCGGCTGAGTTCCGGGCTGAGTTTCTTGACATAGCGGCGATGCCAGATCGCCTCGGTGTCCTTGTCCCGGAACGAGCGGATCACCGGTCCAATGGTAACGCAGCGCGTTATTAACATCAAGCGTTATCAATCGTGGTCGCCCCTCAAGATTGTGCACAAGCTCGTCGTTGGGGCGAATTACACTGACGGAATACCACTCAACACGAGGGGATCGCATGACCCACATACGCACCCGAGCCTGCCGTGACCGGCCACAACTCGTTTGACGGCGGGCCCATCAACGGAAACTTGCTTCTGACGGTTTCGGAAGCAGCTGCTGCACTACGTATCTCGCGCTCGTCGATCTACCGGCTCTTCGATGCCGGCGAGCTGGCTTGGGTCCAGATCGGGGCCTCGCGCCGGGTCAACTCGGCGGAGATTCATCGCTTCATCGTGGCGCACACCGGGGCCGCCCTTACACCGCAAGGCGATGGCTGAGCGTCGCCGGCTGGCGCCGCCGATGCGCGTCGAGCGGGCACGTCGCGTCGGTAGCGGGTCGCGGCGAGCGGTCATTCGCCCAGTCGCGAAGTGCTGGAGGTGCTCACGTTGACCGACGATGGAGAATTCATCAAGGACGACCGTCAGTTGCACACCCGTGACCGAGTCATCGGTCTCATTGCCGACTGTGAAGTAGACCTTGTTCTTGTCAGATTCGACGACCGTGCGCACTAGGTGGTCAAGTAAGCCCGCTCTCACCTGAGACAGGTACTCCGCGACGCGTCGCTCGAATTCTTTAGCATCCTTTGGGTCGGCATACATCTCCGAGAACATGTTGCCGATGCCGATGCTCGCGATACTTTGAAGCTGTGAAAACCCGGGCGTCAGTTTCGGCGGCGGCGGTGGCGTTCGACTTGGACTGGGACGATCCGAAGACGCTTCCTAGCGGATTGTGGAAGGCGTTGCGGCGGGGCCGCATCCAGCTCACCCGCTGAGGCAAGTCGGCGCGCGGTCACTACGTCTTCGCCACGAAACCGGGCGAGTTCGGCAACAGCGCCGGGGATTTTTGCGCTACGGCGAAGTGCGCGGCCGAAACGGCGTCATTATCGCCGGACCGACCCCACACGCCGACGGCGGGCCCACCCATCCGTCGAATCTCTGTGGGGTCTGCTGCGGAGCGTCACCGCATCCGCGGTAGAAAGCGGTGTGAACGGCCCGAACGACACCTCGCGGACCCTGGACGGCTCCGCGGATGCGGAGCTTAGGTCGCCTTAATGAAGGCTGAAATGAAGGCTGAGAAGCCTTACATTGTCGTTTGGTTTTGTCCAATCGTTTCGTTTCGATAATCGTTTCGTTCCGAAAATCGTTTCGTCTCATCATCGTTTCGTTTCGTCGCGCTGGGGTGTAGACGACGCGGTCATCAAGATAGCTTTCGGTGCAGCTCGGAGCGCTGGTACCGCGTCGGACGCACGGTGTCAACGCCGCGTCAAGGGGGTTCTAAAAAAATTTCTTAAAGAATTTTTGCCGTCTCTATGCCACAGACACTACCTAAGGATTACCTTAAAATGAGCTGAGATCAGCCCCATCCCGAGAAGGCAGCGTCATGGCTCCTCACCGCTCCACGAAGCAGAACCGTGACTCGCGCAACGCCAAGGCACGCCGCCGTCGGGTGGTCGGTCTAAGTTGTACTGCCGGGGCGTTTTTGGCGTTCGGCTTGACCCCATTGGCCACCGCGCCGCGCGCGCACGCCGATATGGAGGGCGTGATCGTCCAGCCCGTCATCGACGCCATCGCCCAAGCCGTCAACTTGGTGGATCCGGGTCTGGCAAGTTCTTTTGATCTGGGCCTTGACGCTGGCAGTCTTGCGGCGCCCGCCCTGGCAGCTGCCGCAGCGGAGAACGCATCCATCCCGCTGCAGATGAATAACATCACCGAGCCGGTGGTAGACGTCTCGGTAGGCGGCGGACCGAACATACCCGTGGTGGCCGCGCAAATGACTTCAAGCGGAAAAAGGCCGCAGAGCAAACCGGCCGTGCTACTCGGCCGAGGGTTGGGTCTACCTCACGCCTTCACGCTCTCGCCGAAGGAACCGTCCCAACGCACCTCCAACACCCGGCGTCGACATGCAGACTGAGACCGCACCAATCAAGCCACCCGTGCTCAGCACCCATGACTGTAGGTTGATCGACCTACCCAAGATTCACGACCCTCGAGGAAACCTGACCTTCATCGAATCGGGCAGGCACGTGCCATTCGAGATAGAAAGGGCCTTTTGGATCTACGATGTCCCGGGCGGCTCGGTGCGGGGAGGCCACGCGTACCGAACGGTTCACGAGTTCATCCTGGCGCTGTCCGGGAGCTTCGAAGTCATGTTGGACGATGGCTCGCACCGAGTTCACTACACGTTGAATCGTTCCTACCACGCTCTGTTGGTTCCCAATCTCATCTGGCGGGAGATGATCAACTTCTCTACGAATTCGGTGGCCCTCGTCCTCGCCTCGGGCCCATTCGCGCCTGACGATTACGTGCGTGACTACGGAGATTTTCTGCGACTCAGGGGCATGCAATGAGCCGCGTCGACGAATGCAGACTGGTGAATCTGGAGAAGATCGAGAGGCCCCAAGGCAACCTGTCTCCGCTCTATGGTGGGGTACACGTTCCTTTCGCAATCAAAAGGGTCTACTACCTGTACGACGTTCCCGGCGGAGCCGAGCGTGGCGGACACGCACATAGGACGCTCCAACAACTGATTGTGGCAGCCTCGGGGTCCTTCGCGGTCACGCTCGACGATGGGCAGAGTCGACGAACCGTTTCGCTCGACCGTTCCTACTATGGCCTATACCTGCCGAACTTGATCTGGAGAGAGCTGACGGCTTTCTGTACGGGAGCTGTATGCCTGGTGTTCGCCTCGCTGGCCTATGACGAATGCGACTACATTCGCGACCATCAGGAGTTCCTGGCGACGGTCCGCAGCCCAGCCAACGAGGGCGACGCGGGCTGAGCGGGCCACCGTCGTTTGGCCCGACGATCGACGCGAGGAAAAGGAATCGACTTGGATATCGATTCAGGGGCACCCTCCGGCCTCCATGTGTTTAACGGGCTCTTGTGGCCGATGACGTGAATCGGGCCAGGGTTCGCGGGACTGAATAAAGCTGAGGGCAGTCGTGGGGAAATGCATGAGTCTGGGCTTGGAGTGTCGACAATGACCGATCCGCCTGTTACGGTGCCCTTTCTGGATCTTCGCGCGGCCACGCAGGAGCTCGAAGCTCCGGTGCTGGAAGCCATCGAGCGAGTCGTGCGCGGCGGCTGGTACGTACTCGGCGAAGAAACAGCAGCGTTTGAGCGCGGGTTTGCTGCCTTTACCGGCGCGAAGCATGCGGTAGGAGTCGGTAACGGCTTGGACGCTATTGCCCTCGCGCTGCAGGCACTCGGGATTGGCCGCGGTGATGAAGTCATCGTGCCGTCGAACACGTTCATCGCAACCTGGCTAGCGGTAACACGTACTGGTGCCGGTCCCGGTAGGGGTGGAGCCGATCGTTGGTCAGTGGAACCTCGATCCCGCTCGGGTAGAGGACGCAATTACTCCGCGAACGCGTGCCCTCGTTCCGGTGCACCTCTTCGGCCAACCTGCAGATCTCGCGGAGCTCTTGGCAGTGGCGAAGAAACACGGGCTGGTGGTGGTGGAGGATGCCGCGCAGGCGCATGGCGCGCGCTACAACGGCCGACGCATCGGCGCTCATGGCCACGCCGTGGCCTGGAGTTTCTATCCCGGGAAAAACCTGGGGGCTTTCGGTGACGGGGGCGCCGTCACCACCGACGACCCCGGTGTTGCTGCCCGCGTTCGTTCACTCGGCAACTACGGAAGCAGCCAGAAATACGTGCATGATTTCCTCGGGGCGAACTCGCGACTCGATGAGATTCAGTCGGCGGTGCTGCGCATCAAATTGCAGCATCTTGACAGGTGGAACGCTCGGCGGCGAACCATCGCAGATCGCTACGCCCTAGAACTCGCCGATATCCCAGAACTACGGTTACCCGGCGTCGGGCCCAGCCGCGAACACGTGTGGCACCTGTACGTAGTTGACCATGACTCGCGCGATCAATTGCAGAAGCATTTGGCTACCGAAGGCATCCGAACACTGGTGCACTACCCGATCCCCCCGCACTTGTCGGGCGCGTTTGCTCAGCTCGGATTCACCGAGGGCGCGTTTCCTATCGCGGAACGGGCGGCGCGGACTCACCTTAGCCTGCCCATCGGTCCTCATCTGTCACAGCAAAACGTCACCCGGGTGGTTGATGCCTGCCGATCGTTTCGCCGATAACAGCCCACCAAGTCAGCCGCGGGCGAGTGCGCGATCCACCAGCGCACCCAATACCGGTCCCAATACCCGGGCGTATTCGGCCGTTAGGTGATTATCGTTGCGATACACCAGAGTGTTGCCGACGATGACCGGGCATCGGTCGGCGGTGCAGAACAGCGCGGTGATATCGGCGTATTGTCCGCCGCCGGCTTTGGTGGCGGCGGTCTCGGCCGCGATGCCGGGTTCGTTCACCGTCACCGACCTCGGCGACGCGCAGGCCGTCGCGTCATCGAGATGGCCGGACAGGCAGATCAGCACGTTCGAGCGCGGATCTGGCACCGGCCCGAGCACCAGCACCTCCGCACCACTGCCCCGCAACTGTGTCACCAAGCGCGTCAAGCTTTCGATCCACGCCGGGTCGTATGACATGAAACCCTCGTCGGCGGCGGTGTACTGCCTTGACATGCTCAGCACGACCAGCCGCGGATGCTCGACCTGCAACCGGGCGGTGATCTGACCGCGCCACTGCTCGCATTCGGTGTTACTCAAACCTCATCCGGTTCGGTGAGATTTGGGTGCACGGTGGACACGTCCCTACCGGCTATTGCCGGAGACCTCAAGAGAGCGAGCGCACGTTCGGCGGCAATGCTTGTCGCGCCGTCGGAAAGATTGAGCGGTCGCAAGCGGCTCGATCTCAGCGGTCAGCTCATCGATGCGCCGCAGCGCGGATCACGTACTGGCGTCCCGCCGCCGACAGCTCGGCACCCGCCTGAAAAATTTCTCTGACGCCCATATCAACGAGCGTCTGAGCCGAGCGGGTCCTCATCACATGTCTTCTTTTCTCGCTTGATAATCCACCGGGCCAGCCAAAACGTGAACGGCAGCGTGATCACGATCACCAGCGCCGGCACGTATTCAGCGTGGAGGTGCAAGCCCTCGATGAACGCCGTCATCAGCGTGATCCCTAACCCGTATTGCAGGACAAACACCAGCGGATACTGAACCGCGTGTCGCCACCGCAGCGGGCGCCGGAACACGAACCGCGCGCTCAGGTAGTAGGCGAAAAAAATTCCGCCGACATAGGTCACGCTGTACGCGGTGGCGTACCCGATCAGCGGCAGCAGCACCAGATAGGCGGCGTAAGTGGTGACGGTGTTCAAGCCGCCCGCGAGGACGTAGCGGACGGGCTCGCGCTCAATGAACCTCATCGACAACGGCTTCCGGTCGTGTGGTGATTTCATCGAAACTCCGCCACAGGTATTCCCCGATGATGCCCAGAATGATGATCACCACGCCCAGCAGGAAGGTGATCAGCGCGACCAACCTCGCGACGCCCGCCACCTCCCGGTATGGGCCTCGCATTGACGTAGATTTCCGAGCCGAACTCGGGCATGCGCCGACTCAGGCGGAACAGTCCCTCCAGGTGAGCCTCGGTGAGGAAGCCACGGTCGCACAGGTCCTGCATCTGCGCATGGGTGAAAGGCTTGATGAAGTAGCTGCCACTGGACTGAACCTCGAAGCCCTGCTGGCGCAGCAGTTCGGCAAGGCTGTCGAGGTCGAAAGTGGAGTGCTGCTGCATCTGCTTCTGGGTGGAGGACAGTTCGAAGGGGTCTCCGATCAGGCCCATCTCCACCGCTAGCAGGCGATGCAGCGAATGCGCATTGGGTACGTTGACGTGTACCACGCTGCCGGTGTGACAGTGTGGGCGTAGCGCCTGCAGCAGTTGCTGCGGTCCGTCGACTACGTGCAGCAGGCTGCTCAGCACGATGAAGTCAAAACCCCCCGGGTGCAGCTCGGCGGGCGCCTGCTCGAGGAAGCTCTCCACCGCCCTTACTCCCTCGCGGCCAGCGGCCAGTTCGCGGGCATTGCTGGCGAACTCGGCGGAAGGCTCAACCACTGCGACCCTGATGGCCAGGTCGAGGTCGGTGAATAACGGTCGCAAACCGCAGCCGACTTCCAGCAGCGACGCTGGTCGGAACTCGGCGACCTGTTGCAGCACCACGCGGCGGCGATACCCCGACTGGGTCGCCTCGAACGGTAGCTCGCGGTACGAGCGGTTATAAGATTCGATGTCACGGCTCAAGGCGCTTCTCCAACTGGAATTTGAGCGATTCGCTGAACCCCAGCTCCCGCTTGAAATCGATCAGCCCAAAATTAGGTTGCAGGTCCAGGGTCGAGGTGCCGCCATCGAGCAGGCCAATGCCGCGGGTCTGGCAGCTCTGGTAGAGACAGTCCGCGATCAATACCACGAGGTTGTACTGCCTGTAGCCGGGGCGGTCACCCCAGTAGAAGACGTAGAGCACATCCGGGCTCAGTCGCAGGCAGATGGCGGCGGCGGCCATCTGCCCCTGGTGCTCGCACGCGTACAGCTGCACGGCGTCGGGGAAGAGTTCCTGCATCTGCCGCAGCGATTCTTCGCCCATGGTCATGGGGTAGCCACGGGCAGCACGGTTTTCGGCGACGGTGGCGTAGACGTCGGGTAGTCCTTCGGCGGCCACGGCGGAGACTTCGAAGCCTTCGCGCCGGCATTTGTTCAGGCGTTGGCGTTTGGCGTAGTTGATCTTCTCGACGAACGGCTGGTCATCCACGCACTGGGCATAGTTGAGGTCGACTAGGGATTCCGCGAAGCCATCGGCACGGAAGAGGAAGTACTGCATGGAGACACCGGCCGGGTCATGCTGCAACGGAGGCAAGAATACCTGCAGAACCTTGCCACCGCGTGCCTGCAGGTAGGCCGAAATTTCCGAGATAAAGGCTTGCAGCTCGTCCAGCGCGACCCCAGGAATATGACTGAGCGCGGAAGGTACCGCGCGCCGGGCTGCGGAATACTCCCGGCGTCACTTCGGTGAAATGCATTGTGATACAGGGGTGCCCATCGAGCAGCCACTGGAAATAATGGCCCTTGCCGCCGGCGTGCAGGCGGAAGAACGCCTCTGTGTTGAAGAGGAGGCGTTCCTGGGGAAGAAAGCGGTCAACAACTAACACCGTGTGATCTCCGGGCGCGACGCGGAACCGTTGACCCCACACACCTGATGACGTCTTTTGGTGGGGTTCCTTTTCCCAGGGTAATAGCAAGAACTAGGCCAGCAGGCGGGTAGCACATCCGCGTCCTTACCCGGACGGCATGGATCACGCTGTATGTGATGGCGTACCCGATCAGCAGCAGCACCAGATAGGCGGGCGTAAGTGGTGGCGGTGTTCAAGGCCGCGAGGACGAAGCGGACGGGCTCGTGCTTAATAACCTCATCGACCACGGCTTCCGGTCGTGTGGTGACTTCGTCGAAAATCCGCCACACGTATCTCCCGATGATCCCCAGAATGATGATCACCACGCCCAGCAGGAAGGTGATCAACGCGACCAGCGTCGCGAAGCCGGCCACCTCCCGGTAGCCCAAGATCGTGCTGATCACGATGTACGCTCCGTAGGCGAACGAGAGCAGCGAGACGATCGAGTCGATCAGCGAGATAATCCGGATCGGCAGCACCGAGAAGCCGA
>CAVRER010000070.1:0-11784 GCA_963720085.1 uncultured Actinomycetota bacterium | reverse complement strand
CCAACCTCACCGCGTTCCAAACCGCCCTACTCGACCCCGCAACCGCACGGGCCGCAGCGGGCGCGACGACGCCGGAAATGCTTGCCGCCGGCATGGGTGCGACAACGTTCATGCCGCGGCGAACGGCGGCCGATCCCGAAATCATCGCCCTGACAAAGTGCTTCGCGCACAACGACGGGATCGGCGTGCTACCCGACACGATCAAGTACCTTCACGAGCGCGCCGCCGACGAAACCAGTTGGCTCACTGCGCTTTCCACGAATGAGATCAACACCAGCCTGGTTTGGGGGTTGCACGACAACGTCTCCCCTGTCCGGGTTGCCAACTTCGTCTGGCAAAAGTTCTTGCATGACAAGCCGGGGCGAAACCGCTACTGGATACTGCCGACCGCCGATCATTACCTGCAATACGATGCGCCGGCGCAACTGGCGCACGTCGTGCGACTCACGGCGGCCGGTGAGACGACAGCGCTGTGCACCCTTGGGGACCGACCGGACGGCGCGGTGCTGGTGGACCAGACCCCTTGAAGCTCAAGGGTTATCCGACGGCATCACGGACGCGGGCGGCGACTCGTCGTAGTGCTGCTTCATCGTGCACCGGAGTACCCAGCGACGGCGTCACCGGCAGCTGCACCCAGCTGGTGCAGCCCGCGTAGTCGGGAGTGCGGGGCAGTTGCACCGGCACGACCAAAGGGATGGCCTGCACGACCAGCACGGCCAACCGATGCTTCGGGCGAAAGTCCAGCCGGTCCGCGCGCACCGAC
The DNA here is from genome assembly GCA_963720085.1 of uncultured Actinomycetota bacterium. Lineage (GTDB taxonomy): Bacteria > Actinomycetota > Actinomycetes > Mycobacteriales > Mycobacteriaceae > Mycobacterium. Next base: position 11,021 of record CAVRER010000070.1, on the reverse strand, counting down.
TGGGCGGTCCAGATATGCAAATCCTCGATCCCCCCGAGGTTGTCGGGTCGGTTGACCGGCAGTGCCGCAACGACTTTCGCCGCGGCTCGCACCACGACGTGGTCGTCGGCGCTGTCGGGAGCCGCAGCCGTGAGCAAGTCCTGGAATTCGGGCCGGACCCGCTGGGCGTGACTGTGCGCGACCGTCGGGAAGAGCATGAACTCGCGGGCGGCAACCTCGAAACGCTTCTCGCCGATCCCGCCTTTACGCAACAGCACCCACTGCCGGCCGTCCAAAAGCGCGTGCACCACCGCGCTCCACTCCTTGAGCGCGGGCACGGTAGCGGCTTGCGTCATCGGGCTCTGGGTCATCTCACCGCCAGCCGACGCAACGGCGGCGAAGTCTTGGGAGGCTGCCGACGCGGCGGCAGGGCCCCCAACAGCCGTGTCGTCGTCGCTGCGACTTCGGCCACCGCCGCTTCGAAGGCCTCGGCGTTCGCCGGCGAGGGGTGGGTGATGCCGCTGACCTTGCGCACATATTGCCGCGCCGCCGCCGCAACCTCCTCGGCGGTCGCCGGGGGTTCGAGGCCGCGCAATTCGGTGATGTTCCGGCACATTCCTCAACGATAAGGCGGTCGAGCCGCATCGGATCAGACTGGCTACCGTGATGCCATGAGCAACGACATCCTGCTGATCGACACCGACGAGCGGGTGCGCACCCTGACCCTGAACCGACCGAAATCGCGCAACGCGCTGTCCGCAGCGCTGCGGGATCGGTTCTTCGCCGCGCTGGCCGAAGCCGACGCCGACGACGCCGTCGACGTCGTCATCCTCACCGGCAGTGATCCGGTGTTCTGCGCGGGCCTCGACCTCAAAGAGCTGGGCGGCCAGTCGGCGCTACCGGACATCTCGCCGCGCTGGCCACCGATGAGCAAACCGGTCATCGGAGCCATCAACGGCGCCGCTGTCACCGGCGGCCTGGAGCTGACGCTGTACTGCGACATTCTGATCGCGTCGGAACACGCGCGATTCGCCGACACCCATGCCCGGGTGGGCCTGCTGCCGACGTGGGGGCTGAGCGTGCGGCTACCACAGAAAGTCGGTATCGGACTGGCCCGTCGCATGAGCATGACCGGTGACTACCTGTCCGCCGACGATGCGCTGCGGGCCGGCCTGGTCACCGAAGTGGTTCCGCACGACCGGCTGCTGCCCGCTGCCCGCCAGGTGGCCGCCAGCATCGTCGGCAACAACCAGAGCGCGGTGCGGGCCCTGCTGTCGTCCTATCACCGCATCGACGAATCGCAGACCAGCGAGGGGCTCTGGCTGGAAGCGATGGCGGCCAAGCAATTCCGGACCTCCGGTGACGACATCGCCGCCAACCGGGAGGCCGTGCTGCAACGCGGGCGGGCCCAGGTGCGGTAACGTCCGGCCAAGTCACCGCCGGCCAGGACGGAGATCACCGACAGATCGGACGCAAATGCGGCGTGTAGGTCGGCGGCCAGCGCGTCCCAAGTCGCCGCAGCGGCCCGTATCGCACTCTCGGATCGGCGTGCCCACGACCGGCGTTGATCTCCGGTGGCAGTCACTCCGACCGCTGCTCACTGCACGTTTGCCCAGCCTTCGGTGATATGAGCGGCGCCACCGGAACCTGTGGTAACGACCCGACCCCGGTGCTCGGCAGGTGACCCGACCGGTTTGCTCACGGAGGGAAAATACGGAAAGCCAGCATCGAGGGGCGTGGCTAGAGGACCATCTGTCTTGGGTTGCGCATCGACGGAACGTCAAGGTCCTCGTTGCTACCAGCGCGTCAAACCGGAAAGAAAACTTTCAAAGGTCAATCGACTACGACTACCGGCGGCTGGCGTTGCCTCGCATGCTTAGTACCACCATCGCCACGCTCCTACCCACTACTCAACTCTTACGGCGACCCCGGATCAAATACAAGTAGTGCACTACCCGTGTCCGCGGCTGCGGCGACTGAAACAATCCGCTAACACAGTCGCCAACCTACGCTATCGAGGCAACGAGACCTCAGCGACCAAAAGGAAAGGAACCTCATGTCGGTGGCATTTATACCCGTCGGCAAACGTGCTTATCTTGATGGTACGGCAGAGTGGATACCTGAGCCTCATGACGGAGCCGCGCGCGCAGCCTTCGAAGCAGCGCGAGATTTGCATAATACTTACTCCTGCATAACATGCCTTGACCTGCTCGAGACACGCTACAACATAGAGATAGTAACAGACAATCTGGGGCTATCGCGCGACATTACGAGATATTTCAAAGTCAATCAAGAGAACCTTCCTGTTACGGCCGCACCTACCAATGCGAAACAGATCCAAATTGTCTACATGACGAAAACCCGACCTAGCATCAACGGCGTGACGGTCGGGAATAGTTCTATGCCATACCAAGGCGTATACGAGGATAACGGACAATACTTCGCTGTTGGTGGCAAAGTATCGCTAGGAACACTGAAATCGGTTGTCATTGGTGCGGCGAGCGGTGTTGCCTTAAGCATTGCTCCGTACCTCCCTTTGCACAGTTCAATTATTGCTGCTCCAAACGGAAATGCGGTTGCTATCTCGGGACGCGGCAATACTGGGAAGACTACAAACCTTGTTGCAGCATTCCAAACCTTGCGGCCCCATGGCTTCTCAGTCGTTACCGACGATTGGTCGCTCGTTTCAGAAGAATCCTTACATCGTATTACTCCAGTTGATATGCTTGTGGGCGTCCGCCCTGAGGCTGTTGAAGGCATAGTCGCCGCATGTGACTATGCTCCATTATCGGAGACTCAACGAAATCTTTTGCATGCTGCCGCGAAAGACGCATGCGGCATGACGTCCGTTAGAGACGTTTATGGTTGCTCGCCAGTTCTTGCGCCCGTCTTAAAGGCAGTTATATTCACGGACCAACGGCCGGCCGAGAATGGTGAATCGTACTATATTACGGACGACCTACCCTTTAAGCCTGGCAGACGACTACGTGATGATGCCTACCACGCACCCAATATTTCAAATGAGGCACTTGATCCAAGATACGATCGACTTATCGACGGCCTTCGGCTGGCGAGGATTTACACCAAGCTGGCACATTCCTGCAGATCGGAGCAAGCGAAAGCTATAGCAGGCTGGATTATGGAGGCAGTAAAATGAACATCTACGAGGAAGGCGTGTACGTAACAAACGGCATCTCCCCGGGAGTCTTTACTGTTGATGTGTGCCGGCACGATCTGACGAGCGTCATTTGTGTGGAGTCAGTTGACGAAGTTGCAGACACCGTGGTCAAGGATGATAGATTTTACGTAATTGACGAGAACGTGTACATGTTATTTCCGGAGATTAGTAGAATTGATCCAAAGCGCGTGTTTATCGTTGGTTCCGGAGAGGCTAACAAGAGTTGGCAATCATTATCTTCACTGCTCGATAAGCTTATCCTTTCGAATACCTCAAGAAAGGGAATGATTGTTGGTATTGGCGGCGGTGTAGTTACGGACATGTCGGGACTTGCCGGCAACCTTTATTTCAGGGGCATCAAAGTTTGCCTTGTGCCGACAACGCTGCTGGCAATGGTGGATGCTTCTATAGGAGGCAAAGTCGCGGTTAACCACCCTCATCAGAAGAACATCCTTGGATCGTTTTACCATCCTGCCGAAGTCATAGTTTGTACCGAATTTCTGAATACGCTCTCTGACCGGGATATGAGTAATGGCATGGGTGAGGTCGTCAAGTTATCGATTCTGTCAAATACTCGCCTCTTCGAGACATTACGAGATATTCCGATAAATTGGCGACAGGATAAGGCGTTCCTTGAAACGGTTATTTTGACATGCATTAAAGAGAAGCTCCGTCTTTTGGGCGAGAATTGCTTCGAACGTGACTTAAAGCGACCATTAAATCTCGGGCATAGCGTTGCGCATCCTATTGAAGACATAACTCATTTCAGAACGTTACACGGCGAGGCAGTTGGGTATGGCATTGTCATTGCATCTAGCATTTCAAAGCAACGAGGCTTTTTGACACCGGAAGATTACCGGAAAATTGTAGGGGTCCTGAGGAACCTTGACGTCCTTGAACATATTACTGAATTCGACCCTGATCTATTGTGGCAGCGTATTCGTCGCTTGGTGGCGCAGCGCGGTGGCCAAGGGCTTCTCTATGTGCTTCCAACGGGAATAGGTGAGTGTGAGATTATTCAGGATATTGACGAGAACGAATTCAGAATTGCTGTCGACGAGGCCGCTGAAGTCCTCGGCGCTTGCCGGCGAGGTCGCGATGCCTTTCTGCCTCGTGCAGGTTGAGGCGGAGCTCCCGGCACCCCGACAGCAATCTGCCCCGTTTCCAGGAGGAAGAGAAACGGGGCAGAACGCGTTGGTGATTGGTCCGCTCGATCAGGGGATAACGGCGCGGATCGGGTGGGTGATGGCCCAAACCGGGTGCAGGACGTTCGCGGCGTAATGGCGTATCGGGTGGAGTGGTCCGCTGAACGGCACCCACGGATCAGCGGACGCGGTGGCCGGTGCCAGCGACCCAAGGATGGACAGAGCGACGGCGGCCAGTAAGCCGGCTGCGGCGACGCGCAGCCTGGAAACTTTCTGCGGCTTCATGGTGGTGATTCCTTACCGGGCAGTTGTGTCCCAGTTGCGGATCTAAATCCTTCGCTGGGGTCGGTTGCGATCCCCGACACCATTAGCTTGCAGCAGGCCCCTTGCCGGACTCTGGAGAGATTCTTGCGGAATCCTTGCGTTTGCTCCAGTGCGCGCCTGCGCAGCTCAGGACGGGCTGATTTCGAAAAAGAACTCGTGGCCGCCGATGCGGATGTGATCACCATCGGAAAGGGTGGCGCTGCTTCGGATCCGCCGCCCTTTCACCTGGACACCGTTGGTCGAGCGCAGATCGCTGATCACAAAACTGGTTCCGGTGTCGATGACGACGGCGTGGTAGCGACTGACGTCGTCGTCGTCGAGAACGATGTCGTTGTCAGGTCGGCGGCCAATCCGGGTCGTAGCTTCCAGCCGGTAGCGCTGACCGTCCTTATCCCACAGCTCGGCGACGGCCGAGGGGCCGGCCAGCGTGCCGGTGTGCGGGCCGAGATCGGCGACCCGGTGGGTGGCGGTGGTCTGGGCGGCCTGTTTGGTGTCCAGCGGCTCCTGACGCAGGATCCGCTCATGCAGGGTCCGCACCGTGGGACCGGGGTCGATGCCGAGATTTTCGGCTAGGTTCGCTTTCAGTCGCTGATATACGTTGAGGGCATCCGACTGACGCTCGGCAACGTAGTAGGCGGTCATCAGTTGCGCCCATAGCCGTTCGCGGAAGGGATGTTCGGCGCTAAGCACCTCTAGGCGAGGGATCACGGCGTCGGCGCGTCCGCACACGATCTCGGCTTCGGCGAGAGCGATTTGTGCCACCACTCTGACCTCCGACAGCGCGGTGGCAAACGTATCGACGAAGGCGAATTCGCGTAGGTCGTCAAGGACCGGTCCGCGCCATTCGGCCAGCGCAGCCGACAGGTAGCTGCTGGCATCTTCGAACCGTCCCGTGGCGGCGGCGTGGACACCCGCGTTCTTTTGGGTGATGAAACGCCCGATATCGCAGTCGGCATCATCGACGCTGAGTCGATAACCCGGCGGGGCGCTGGCCAGCACCGTGTTTGGGTCGTAGCCTGCGCTGCCGAGCAGTCGGCGCAGGTTGGACACGTAGGAATGGATGCTTGTCCGTGCCGCCGGCACCGGCGACTGGTCCCAGACCGCGTTGATCAACGACTCCACCGACACCGGCCGGTTTCGATTGATCACCAGCATTGCCAACACCGCCCGCTGCTTGGGGGCGCCCAACGGCACCAGGGAGCCGCCCGCGCTCAATTGCAACGGTCCCAAGACACCGAACCCGCGACCGGTGTTTCCCATCGTGCTCACCATTGTGGCCATCGAGAATTAGCCAGCTGTGCGATTTGTTGGCCACTCGCCCGCGGTTGGCCCGGGCCGGTCACCCTAGGGCTGCGCGCAGCGAAGCCACTACATCGTCGATCGAACCGGTGGTCGAGTAACCCGCGGCCAGCTTGTGACCGCCGCCGCCGAACGTCGACGCGACCGCAGCGAGATCCACCGCGGCCTTTGCCCGCATCGACACCGACCACTGCTGCGGCTCAATCTCTTTGAACACCGCCGCCACCTCGGCCTCCTCGGTGGTGCGGACGATGTCGACGATGCTCTCCACTTCTTCCGGGCGTGCGCTGATCCATTCCTGGTTTCCGACAACGGCGTACACCAGACCGCGGCCGGCGACGGCGTCGGGCAACAGCTGCGCCGAACCCAACACCCGGGACAGCATCGTCAGCCAACGGAAAGGATGGGTGTCCATCAGCGACCGGCTGATCGCAGCGTTGTCGACGCCCAGCTCGACCAGCCGCGCCGCCAACCGATGTGCGCGCGCGCTGGCCCACCGGAACGACCCCGTATCGGTCGTCAGCCCCGCGTAAAGGCAGTGCGCCACGTCGGTGTCAATTGGCTTGCCCCACGCGTCGAGCAGCTCGGCGACCAGCATCGTGGTGGAGTCCGCCGACGGGTCGACGAAGTTGGCGGTGCCGAACAGCTGGTTCGACGCGTGGTGGTCGATCACCAGCAGCTCCTGCCCGACGCCAGCGATTTCGCGTAGATCTCCGAGCCGGTTGATGCTCGGAATATCCACGGTCACAACCAGATCGGCGTCGCGACGCATGGCATCGGGGTGGACCAGCAGCTGACCGCCGGGCAGCGTCCGCAACGACTCCGGCAGCGCCGCCGGGGCCGCGAAGCTGACCTGAACGGCCTTGCCGCACCGATCCAGCACCAGGGCCAGCGCCAGCCCGGCGCCGATTGTGTCGGCATCGGGATAGACATGGCAGACCACCCCGACCGTGGCAGCGGCGGACAGCGCCTCGGCGGCTCCGACAGCGTCGACGCGTTGCGCCGTGGCGGGCTCTTCAGTCTTCGAGTTGATCGTCGTCATCGGCGCCTTCCGCTGCACTGGACCAATTGCCCGGCTCTCCCCCGCAAGCGGGAGGTACCCCCACCTCGGGCAGTGCATCATCGCCGGGCGTCCGGTACGGATCGGCCTCTCCGGCCGGTTTGGCACCTTCGCGAACTCTAGCAACATCAGCGTCGGCGGCACGAGCGCGGGCCAGCAGCTCCTCCATCCGGTGCACGGAGTCGGAGACCGTGTCCCGGGTAAACGTCAGCGTTGGGGTAAACCGCACGCCGGTGCCGGCTCCGACCTTGGTGCGCAGCACACCTTTGGCACGTTCCAGCGCCGCGGCGGCACCCGGGTAGTCCGGCTCGTCATTCAGCGTCGAGCCCAGCACTGTGTAGTACAGCGTCGCGTCGTGCAGGTCACCGGACATCTTGGCGTCGACGATAGTGACCCCGGCCAGTCCCGGGTCTTTGATCTCGTACTCGATCGCCGAAGCGACGATTGCGGAGATCCGCTTGGCCAGCCGACGGGCCCTGGCCGGGTCAGCCATGCCGCGCGTTCAGCTTGTCGGCACTCATGGTCAGGCTCGTTCCTTCTCAACCAGCTCGTAGGTTTCGATGACGTCGCCCTCTTTGATGTCGGAGTACGTCAGCGTCAGACCACACTCGTATCCGTCCCGGACCTCGGTGACGTCATCCTTCTCGCGTCGCAGCGAGGCCACCGTGAGGTTGTCGGCCACCACGATGTTGTCCCGCAGCAGCCGGGCCTTGGCGTTGCGACGCACCACACCGGAGGTCACCAGGCAACCGGCGATCACACCGACCTTCGACGAGCGGAACAGCGCACGGATCTCGGCGCGGCCCAGCTGGTTTTCCTCGTAGATCGGCTTGAGCATGCCGCGCAAGGCCTTCTCGATCTCGTCGATCGCCTGGTAGATCACCGAGTAGTAGCGGATATCCACACCCTCGCGGTTGGCCAGCTCGGTCGCCTTGCCCTCGGCTCGGACATTGAAGCCGATGATCACCGCGTCCGAGGCCGACGCCAGGTTGACGTTGGTCTCGGTGATACCGCCGACACCGCGGTCGATGACGCGCAATTCCACCTCGTCGTCGATCTGGATTCCCATCAGGGCCCCTTCCAGCGCCTCGACGGTACCGGCGTTGTCGCCCTTGAGGATCAGGTTCAGCTGGCTGGTTTCCTTCAGCGCCGAGTCCAGGTCCTCCAGGCTGATCCGCTTCCGCGACCGTGCCGCCAGCGCGTTGCGCTTGCGCGCGCTGCGCCGGTCGGCGATTTGGCGGGCGATCCGGTCCTCGTCGACGACCAGGAAGTTGTCGCCTGCGCCGGGCACCGATGTGAAACCGATGACCTGCACCGGTCGCGACGGCAGCGCCTCCTCGATGTCGTCGCCGTATTCGTCGACCATCCGTCGGACCCGGCCATAGGCGTCGCCGGCCACCACCGAGTCGCCGACGTGCAGCGTGCCGCGCTGCACCAGCACCGTGGCCACCGGGCCGCGGCCGCGGTCCAGGTGCGCCTCGATCGCGACGCCCTGGGCTTCCATGTCGGGGTTGGCCCGCAGGTCCAGCGCGGCGTCGGCGGTCAGCAGCACCGCCTCCTCCAGCGCCTCAATGTTGGTGCCCAACTTGGCCGAGATGTCGACGAACATTCGTGTCGCCACCGAAATCCTCTGCCACCGAGCCCGTATTCGGTGAGCTGGGCCCGGATCTTGGCCGGGTCGGCGCCCTCCTTGTCGATCTTGTTCACCGCCACCACGATCGGCACGTCGGCGGCCTGCGCGTGGTTGATGGCCTCCACCGTCTGCGGCATGACGCCGTCGTCGGCGGCAACCACCAGGATCGCGATGTCGGTGGCCTTCGCGCCGCGGGCACGCATGGCAGTAAACGCCTCGTGACCCGGGGTGTCGATGAAGGTGATCAACCGCTCGTCGCCGTCGAGCTCGACGGACACCTGGTAAGCGCCGATGTGCTGGGTGATGCCGCCGGCCTCGGCCTCGCGCGACATTGGCCTTTCGGATGGTGTCCAGCAGTCGGGTCTTACCGTGGTCGACGTGACCCATCACGGTCACCACCGGCGGGCGGATCTGCAGGTCCTCTTCGCCGCCTTCGTCCTCGCCGTAGGTCAGGTCGAACGACTCCAGCAGCTCGCGGTCTTCGTCCTCGGGGCTGACGACCTGCACGTTGTAGTTCATCTCGCTGCCCAGCAGCTCGAGCGTCTCGTCGCCCACCGACTGGGTGGCGGTGACCATCTCGCCGAGGTTGAACAGCGCCTGCACCAGCGCGGCCGGGTTGGCGTCGATCTTGTCGGCGAAGTCCGAGAGCGACGCGCCACGAGCCAGCCGGACGGTCTCGCCATTGCCGTGCGGTAACCGCACACCGCCGACGACGGGCGCCTGCATCGAGTCGTATTCCTGCCGCTTCTGCCGCTTGGACTTGCGACCGCGCCGCGGCGCACCGCCGGGACGGCCGAACGCGCCGGCTGCACCACCACGTTGACCGGGACGGCCACCGCCGCCTCCGCCGCCGGGACGGCCACGGAAGCCACCGCCGGCGGGCGGGGCACCGACGCCGCCGCCACCGCCACCGCCACCGCCACCGCGGTAGTTACCGCCACCGCCACCGCCGCCGGGCCGGCCGCCGCCTGGACCACCTGGCCGACCGCCGACGCCGCCGGGTCGCGGCGCACCTGGACGTGCTGGACGACCTTGTCCACCACCGGAGCCGCCGCCAGGACGGGGCGGCATGCTGCCGGGCGATGCGCCCGGGCGGGGCGCGCCGGGCCGGGCGGCACCGGGACGGGGCGCCGGCGGACGCGGAATCGGCCGGTCCACGGGCTGGGCCGACGAGAACGGGTTGTTACCGACGCGCGGCGTGCGAGCCGCCGGCCTCGGGGCCGGGCGCGGGCCGGGCGTAGGTCCGGGCCGCGTCGGGGTCGGCGCCGAAGTCGGGGCCGCGGCCTGCGGCTGTTCGACAGCCGGGGCCGGCGGCGCGGGCGGCTCAGGCGCCCTCGGCGCGGCTGGTTTGGGACCGGCGGGTTTCGCCGCTGCCGGGGCGACATCTTTGACGGCGCCCTTGGCGCCGGACGCGCCGTTGCCGGCGGTCTTGTCCTGCGCGGGTTTGCCACCGCCGAACGACTCACGCAGCCGACGCGCGACCGGCGCTTCTACCGTCGACGATGCGGATTTGACGAATTCGCCCTGTTCGTTGAGCCGGGCGAGAACTTCTTTGCTGGTAACACCGAGTTCCTTAGCTAACTCGTGTACGCGCGCCTTGCCTGCCACTACATCTCCTGTCTATGAGGCGACAGCTGTGGTCGGCCGCGCCTCGGGTTTAGCTATGACGCATGGTCATCGGGACTTCACGGTGTGCTCATGTTCTTTGCTACCTGTTCTGTTGGCGAGATGATCGTGCGCATCCAAAAACTCGATGTGCTCGACCACCGCTGATACGTCCGGCGCGCCGGCAATCCGCAGCGCTCGTGCGAACGCTCGCCGCCGGATCGCTTCTGTGCGCACTTCGGGGGCTGGGATGCAGCCATGCACCCCGCCCCGGAAGATTACCCGCTGAGTCAACGGTCACGGCATATTTACCGTTCCCGGTCGACACAGCCACCACTCGAAGCAGTTCGACGGCCAACTCTCGCTTTCGGCAACCAACACATGTCCGCACCGGTCCTTCGATGCGTCGATGCGCCGAGGCCGAAGTCTCGCGCTGGATCACGGCTTAGTTTACCTTCACCCAACTGGTGGTCAGAACCACCCGAATGCGTCCGCAATTAATACCCGTAGCGGTCGACGAGGTCGCCCCTCAGCGGGCCGCCAGGATGAGTGTCTGCCCGTCGACCAGCCTTATTCCACCCGGGATTTCGATGCCTGCGTCGGTGCACCGGGTCGACACGGCCGTCCCGTCGACGGACGCGTGGTACTCGCCCGCGCCGCCGACGACCGTGAGCCGGTGCAGGTCGAGGTGCCCGCCGGTGCAGGCCATGACGAGCTGGTCACCCTGCTGCGACCACAGGCCCCAACCGGAGCCGGCGAGGAAGGGCAGGGCGGTGTCCGGGCGGCGGAAGGTGTACG
>CAVRER010000069.1:0-76205 GCA_963720085.1 uncultured Actinomycetota bacterium | reverse complement strand
ACGACCCGGCAGCTGCGCCAGCTCGAGCAGGCGGTATTTGCGGCGCATCCACTTCTTGACATGTTTGGCCGCATACCGGGCCTCGCCGGCGGTGGTCGCGGCGTCGGCCAGCCACGCCTCGAACGGTACGCGGTCCAGGTCCTTTTCCAGCGCGGACGCAATCGCCGGCTCGTTTTCAACCATCATCTTTTCCAGCGCGTGGAGCTGGGTTCGTCGCCACTGGACGCTGCGAGTTTTGCCGGTGGCAAACGTCTGCCGGAGCCGAGCGACAATTTTCGGGATGTCGGATCCAGGCGCGGCGGCACCGGCACTGGCATCCGGGGTTTTCGGCGGGGTTTCGGTGGTCTTGATGGTCACTGGGGATCCCTTCCTCGACCCGGGAACCCAATCCTAATCAACCACCCGGTTGGGCAACAGGCTCTGTACCGACCCCTATGGCTTCTCCGCAGAGATGAAAACAGCCCGGAATGTCGCCGCAACGGTGGGTTCCTCCGGCAGCGGACGACCGACTTGGGTTAGGTAGTCGCGGCCGCTCAACGATTGGACGTGCCAGGAGCGCGCGTCGAACCAGGCTGCCGGATCGCAGCGCTCGTCCTCGGTGTACCACAGGTCGCCGGGGTCGAAGATGTTCTCGTCGCCGAGCCGCTGACGCAGTTCGTCGGTCTTGGCGCGGCGCTTCTCGTATGCCTCCCGGGCCGCGTCGTCGAAGGTGAAATCCTCGATACAGACTCGGCTACCCGGCGCGCTCAGCGCGTCGATGTCGGAGAACAACCGGTTCTCGGCCTCACCCGGCAGGAACATCAGCAGGCCTTCGGCCAGCCATGCGGTGCGCTGCGCGGGGTCGAAACCCTTGCCGCGCAACGCTTCCGGCCAGTCAAACCGCAGGTCGGCCGCCACCTCGTGACGGTCGACCACCGGCTGGACGCCGTTGGCCGCCATAGTTGCGGCTTTGTACTCCAGCACTTTTGGCTGATCGACTTCGTACACGATGGTCCCGGCCGGCCAGTCCAGCCGATAGGCGCGTGAGTCCAGCCCGGCGGCCAGGATGACGTGCTGGCGGATGCCGGCCGCGGCCGCCGCCCGGAAGTAGGCGTCAAAGAAATGCGTACGCGCGGCCTGGTAGTTGACCATGTGGGCGCGGACCGCCGCCAACTCGGGATCGGCCGTGTACGTCGTCGACATCTTGGCGACCAACTCGGCGAGCTCCGGGCCGTCGATCAGCATCTGCGCGAACTCGTCGCGGATCAACGGCTGTTCGCTGGCCGTCTCGGCCGCCCTGGCCGAAGCCACCATGACCGCGGTCGCCCCGACGCTGGACGCGATGTCCCAGGTGTCGCCGTCGCTACGGCTGATGCTTGCCCGTGGGCTCATGCCCGTGCCGCGGTCACGAATTGCGCGAATGCGTCCCGGTCGTCGCCCATCGGCACGCCGTCCACCCAACGGTCCAGCCGGCGCATCTCGTCGCCAGAGTTCTGCGCGGTGGCCCGCCAGCCGTGATCGTTGAGCCAGTCGACAACGACCGCGCGATCCTCGTCGTGGTAGATCAGGTCCTGAATGTCGACGGACTGCTCGATGCCGAGTTCATCGGCCACCCGCTGGAACCGATCGCGCATTTCTTGCCGTCGCTCGTCGGCGTGACTGGCCGCGGTTTCCACCGCGATCCGGCTGCCCGGCGCGCTCAACTCGGTGATCTGCGCGAACAGCCGGTCCTGAGCGTCGGCGGGCAGATACATCAGCAGCCCTTCGGCCAGCCAGGCCGTCGGCGCTCCTGCGTCGAAGCCCTCAGCAACGAGTGCGGCCGGCCAGTCCTGACGCAGGTCGATCGGCACTTCGTGGCGGTCGGCCGACGGCGTCGCTCCGTGCGCCGCCAGCGTGGCCGACTTGTAGGCCAGCACCTTGGGCTGGTCGATTTCGTACACCGTGGTGCCGGCCGGCCAGTCCAGCCGGTAGGCCCGCGAGTCCAGACCGGACGCCAGGATCACCACCTGGCGGATGCCGGCGGCTATCGCACCGGCGAAGTGGGCGTCGAAGAAGTGCGTCCGCACGGCCTGGTAGCTGCGCATGTGTTGGAACACCGCGGCCGCCTCCGGGTCGAACGACTCCACCTTGGCGACCAGGGAGTCGTCCAGCATGCTCTCCCACACGCCGGTGCCGGCCTCGCTGACCAACAGCTTCGCGTAGGGGTCGCGGATCAGTGGATCGGGGCGATCGGTTTCGACGGCGCGGGCGGCGGCCACCATCACCGCCGTGGTGCCGACGCTGGTGGCGATGTCCCAGGTGTCGTCGTGGGTGCGCAAAGTGCTCATCGTTATCCGCCTCCTGCAGAATGCGTCTGGTGATCAGTCAGCTGCTGCGAGCCGGGCGCGCAGCAGCCTGGTAGTGAAGGTCTCTTCGGCTAGGTCCGCCGGTATCGGCCGACCGAGCCGGGCCATTTCGTCGACGTTGCTTACGGCACGCACCTGCCACCCGTTCGCCGTCAGCCATTCGGCGGCATCCGCCCGGTCGCTTTCCTGGTAGGTCAAGGTCTCCACGTTGATGTCGAGCCCGAGGCGTTCGCGCATCCGCTCAAAGCGGACCCGTCGCGCCGCGCGGCGTCGCTCGGGGTCGGCCCAACCAAGGCTGAACGCCTCGACGGCGACGTGGCTGCCGGGCGCGCTTAGTTCAGTAAGCATCTCGAACAGCCGGTCCTGAGCTTCGGCCGGCAGGTAGGGCAGCAGTCCCTCGGCCAGCCATGCGGTCGGTTGACTTCGATCGAAACCCGCCGCGGATAGCGCCGTCGGCCAGTCGTCACGTAGATCCACCGGCACGGTCCGCCGGGTGGCTTTGGGGGCGGCACCCGCCGACTCCAACGTGGCCGTCTTGTACTTCACCACCTGAGGCTGGTCGATTTCGTACACCGTGGTACCAGCCGGCCAATCCAGCCGGTAGGTCCGCGAGTCCAGCCCCGCAGCCAGGATCACGACCTGCCGGATTCCGGCAGCAGTGCCAGTGGCGTCGGCGAAGTAGTTGTCGAAGAAGTGCGTACGTACCGCTTGGTAGTCACAGGCCAGCCGATGGGCTCGCCGTCCGTGCTCGTCGTCGCCGATCCACTCGAGACCCGGGCTGGCCAGCCGCGCCCACGGCTGCCCGGCCGTCGACACCAACAAGTAGGCGAACTCGTCGCGAATCAGCGGGTCAGCTGTTGCCGTCTCCACCGCGCGTGCCGCGGCGACGCTCAATGCGGTGGCGCCGACGCTTTCGGTGATGTCCCAGCTGTCCCCTTCGGTACGTGCTGAGCCCACGTCGTACAGATCAGTCATAGCGCGAACCATGCTACCGAATAAGTTAGGCAAGCTATATGGTCCTGTGCGCTACATCACTGCCCTCATTCGGGGCGCCGGGCAAGGCTGCCGGCCAACAGTTGGTGCAACTGCCCGGTTACCGTCTCGAGTTCGTGCTTGGCGACGAACCCGGCGTAGAAGCCGACTCCCAGCAAGACGGCGATCAGCATCTCGGTGAGCGCAGCGGCGTCGGTATCCGACGCCAGCTCGCCACGCTTGATCGCGTCATCGATGGCCCAGGACAGAAATGCCCGGGTGGCGCGAACCGAGTCGGCTTCCTCGTGGCCCAGGTCGGGGTGCCGGTGCGACTCCAACGCGACGGTGATCAAAAACGCCGCCGCTGTTCGATTTTCGATGTCGGCCTGAGTCGCGGCATCGATGAATGCGGACACCCGATCTGTCAGTGTCGTCTCGCGCCGCGCGCGCCGGATACTGGCGGCCACAACCACCTCGTTGGTCTCCTTCGCCACTTCCCGATAGAGCACACGCTTGTTGGAGAAGTAGTGGTTGATCGCCGGCCGGGTCAGGTCGGCGCGGACCGCGATTGCCTGGAAGGTGGCCGCGTCATAGCCGCGTTCGCTGAACACTTCGCGAGCGGCGCGCAAAATGCGCTTCCGCGTCTCGGCCGCCTTCGCTGCAGGGGGGCGACCCGGTCCCCGACTCGCAGGCTGCGCCACGGATAAATTGTGCCATAGATCACACTTTGGCCGGCGCGCTAGCCGAAGGCAGTAGTTAGCTGGCCGGTGGCCGCGCGGTGCCGTGCGGCATCAACCCGTTCGGCGGAATGCTACCGAACTTTCCGGCCTGGAAATCTTCGAGCGCTTGGATCAGCTCCGCCTTGGTGTTCATCACGAACGGGCCGTAATGAAAGACCGGCTCGCGGATTGGCTGGCCGCCCAGGATCAGCGCCTCCAACGCGGGTCTGCGCGACTCCTGCGACCCCGCGGCGGCGATGGTGATGCGGTCGCCTGGACCGAGAACTGCTAACTGGCCGTGCTCGATCGGGTGTCCGATCGGGCCGACGAATCCCCGCCCGGAAAGTACATAGACCAGTGCGTTGTGGTCGCGGTTCCACGGAATGTTCAGTTGCGCACCAGGTTCCACGGTGGCATGTGCCATTGTGATCGGTGTGTGCGTGACGCCGGGCCCGCGGTGACCGTCGATATCCCCTGCGATGACGCGGATTAGCGCGCCGCCGTCTTCGGAGGAAAGCAAGGCGACGTCGGGGCCCGCGATGGCCTGATAACGCGGTGCGGCGAACTTGTCCTTCTTCGGCAGGTTAACCCACAGCTGGATGCCGTGGAACACGCCGCCACTTTCGACCAGGTCAGCTGGCGGCGTTTCGATGTGCAGGATGCCGGCACCGGCGGTCATCCACTGGGTGGCGCCGTCGGTGATCAGCCCGCCGCCGCCGTGCGAGTCCTGGTGAGCGAACCGCCCGTCGATCATGTAGGTCACCGTCTCGAAACCGCGGTGCGGATGCCAGTCGGTGCCCCTGGGCTCGCCGGGCTGGTATTCCACCTCACCCATTTGGTCCATGTGTACGAACGGGTCCAGTGCGGCGGTGCTGACGCCGGCGAAGGCACGGACCACCGGAAATCCTTCACCCTCGTAGCCGTGCGGCCCGGTGGTGATCGAGCGGACCGGACGTTCCGTGTCGGCCGGAACGGCTGCCGACACCCGCTCCAAAGTCAAAGTGTCTGCGGTTACCGCGGGCATCTGTACCTCCTGAAACTTGGTTACCCGATATAACCGGACCGCGGTCCGATTATTCCTCGGGACGCTCCTGCTAGCGTCACTGGCGATGCTGGAGGTAGACGAAACCGATCTTGGCCGCGGCGGACGATTGGGCCGCTTCATCAGAAATCTCGAATACCTCTACAAATGGCTGCTGCTAGGCGTGATCATCGGCGTGGTCGCCGGTCTCGGTGCTGTCGTCTTCTACCTGGCGTTGCGCTACACCACTCATTTTTTGCTGGGCTATGTGGCCGGTTACCACTTGCCCACCCCGCTCGTCGAGGGCGGGAGTCCGGGTTCACCCCACTACTCCAGGCCGTGGGCGCTTCCGCTGGTGACAACAGCGGGTGCGCTGGTGTCGGCGTTGATCGTGGCCAAGTTTGCCCCCGAAGCCAGCGGCCACGGCACCGACAGTGCGATCGAGGCGATCCACACGGATCCACGACACATCCGAGCGCGGGTCGTCGTCGTCAAGATGATCTCGAGCGCCCTCACCATCGGCTCGGGCGGCTCAGCCGGCCGTGAAGGGCCCGCGGCCCAGATCTCCGCCGGCTTCTCATCGATGCTGGCGCGCCGACTGCACCTCTCCGACGAAGACGGCCGAATCCTGGTGTCGTTGGGAGTGGGCGCGGGCATCGGCGCCATCTTCGGCGCGCCCCTGGGTGGCGCGGTCCTGGCGGCGTCGATCATCTATCGCGAAGACCTCGAATACCGCGTGCTCTACCCCGGTTTCGTCACCTCGGCAACAGCTTTTGCCGTGTTCGGCTCGTTTTTGGGTTTCGACCCGATGTTCGGCTATATCGACGCCGAATACCGCTTCGAGGACGCCTGGCCGCTGCTGTGGTTCGTCGTCTTGGGCGTCGTCGCAGCGGCGGTGGGCTATCTCTACGCGCGGTTCTTCTACGCCACCGAAGCACTGACGACACGACTCCGGGGCGGCCCGGTGCTCTGGCCCACCATCGGGGGCCTACTGGTCGGCCTGATGGGTTTGGCGATTCCCCAGATCCTGGCCAGCGGCTACGGCTGGGTACAGCTGGCCACCACCAAGGCCGGACTGCTGACCATTCCGTTATGGATCGTCCTTGTCCTGCCGATCGCCAAAATCGTCGCCACGTCACTGTCGATCGGCACCGGCGGATCCGGTGGGATCTTCGGGCCCGGGATTGTGATCGGGGCATTCGTCGGCGCGGCGATCTGGCGGCTGGGCGACATGTTCCATCTGCCGGGTGTGCCTACCAGCCCGGGCATCTTCGTGGTGGTCGGGATGATGGCGTGTTTCGGCAGTGTCGCGCACGCGCCGCTGGCGATTTTGATCATGGTGGCCGAGATGACCGGCTCGTTCTCGGTGGTGCCCGGCGCGATCATCGCCGTCGGGATCGCCGCATTGCTGATGCATCACACCAAAGTGTCGATCTACCGCTCGCAGCGTCTCAACCGCGAAACCGCCGAAGCCGAACGCCTACACGCCGCTGCTATCGGACCCTGATCGACGGACGCGCGACGCGTCACAGCGCGCGGATGTCCTGGACCGGCAGTCGCGCGCCGCGGCGCGGCTCGTAGGCCAGCCCACTGGCCTCCAGCAACCGGACCACCCGATGGCGGTGCGGCCGCATCGGCTCGAGCAGCTCGATCATGTCGGCGTCGACGATCGGACGTCCCAGCAGCGTCCAGCCGATCATCTGGGGGATGTGGTAGTCGCCCACCGACAACGCATCGGGATCGCCGAACGCACGTTGCGCCGTCTCGGCCGCTGTCCACACTCCGACGCCGGGCAACGACGTCAGCGCGTCCCGGGCCTGCGCCGCCGGCCGTGACGCCAGCCGCTCCAATGACGGCGCCCGCTGGGCGCAGCCGACGATGGTCCGGGCCCGTCCGGGGTCGACGTTGGCGCGATGAAACTCCCACGACGGGATGTGCCGCCACACGTCGGCCGACGGCGGCACCCGCATCCGCGCCGGCGCGGGCCCCGGCGCCGGCGTGCCGAATTTGTTCACCAGCAGCCGCCAGGCCCGGAATGCGTCGGCGCCTGGCACCCGCTGCTCGATGACCGCCGGGATGAGGGCTTCCAACACCTGACCGGTGCGACCCAGCCGCAGGTGCGGCACTCGCCGATGCGCGGCGGCGACCGTCGGGTCGGCTGGGACGAAATCCGACGAATCGTCGTGGGCGCCAAGCATGGCCGGAAGAACGTCGAGGAATTCCTCAGCGCCGCTTCCCCATGCCGTGCATTCGACGGCATCGGGCGCGGCCCGGCTGATCCGCGCTGTGATAGATCCGCTCCGCAACAGGCTGGTCCGCCAGATAGCGCCGTCATCACCAACCTGAAAGCAGGGATCACCAGGACCGCGGCGGAGCGGGAGAAGGGTGAGCCCGGGGCTGACGACGCCCGCGAACGTCACTGTGCGAGCCCTAGTCACCATCTGCTCCGCCGGACGCCGCATTTCGATGATCATAGGTTCGGGTCGGCGCCTGCGCGCCCAACCGTGATTGACCGGTAACGGTCTTCCGCGTCAGGATGGCGATGTGACCACACCGTTCGACGATCCGCAGTCTGAACTGGCGTGGATGTTTTTGCAGTGCCTGTCCGACGGCGGGGACGTCGACGAATGCTTCGGGCTGCTGAGCGACGACTTCACGTATTGGAGCCTTCAGAGCCGCGAATCAGTCGATAAGGCGGCGCTGCGCCAGGAGGTCGAGCGGCGCAAGCGCCGTGTCGAGATGAACCTCGACTTCATCCAATGCTTCAACGATGGCGAAAACGTAGTGATCGAGGCGCTGACCGATGGCGAGACCGTCGACGGCGTGCGCTACGACAGCCCCGCGGTCTTCATCTTCGAGACCCGCGACGGGCTCATCGTGTCGTTGCGCGAATACGGTGACACCCAACTCGCTGCGCAGCTGTTCGGCCCGGCCAGTTCTTAATCGGGCTCGACGGTGATGTCAGCTTTGTCGGGGTAGAAGGCGACGTGCCCGGCGATTGCCGCCACCGCGGGGTAGGGCTGTTCGTAGGTCCAGATCACGTCGTCGACGGTGTCGCCCGCGGCGGTGGTCACACTGTAGTAGGCAGCTTCACCCTTGTATGGGCAATAAGTGCTGGCGTCGGTGCGGGTGAGCAGTTCTTGTACGACATTTTCAAGCGGAATGTATTGCACTGCCGGGTAAGTGGACTCTTGCAGCTGCAGTGCGTTGTGGGTGTCGGCGACGACCTCGCCGTTGACCCGGACGACAACCCGCGCCTGGTTCGGGTTGATCGTGATCGGATGCTCGGTAGTGGGTTCCAGAACAGGCCGACTGGTGATGGTGACGTCTCCTCACGTGTGGATAGCAGGTGCAACACCGAGCGGCGCGCAAGATTCCCGTCGTAGGTGAAGTCACGTCGTTCCGAACGCGTAGCGGTGATATTGGGACATGTTGGCCACCGAGGAAACCATCGCCATCGCCTTGCCCATCAGCTTGGCGGAGCGCGGCAGCTTTACGAACGTGTCCGACTCGAACCACCGCTGCCAGGCCACCAGCCGCACCCCGGGCACAGCCGCGACGATGTCGTCGGGCCCGTTGATCGCCCAGCGCAGGGTGGATCCCGAGCGGCGCACCACGGTGTTGAGCACCTGCGCCTTGATCCCGAGCCAGTTGAACGCGTCGAACTGCAGCTCACCCGAACCGAAATGCCCTACCACCCTGCGCAGCAGAGCGGTGCCGTCTTGTTCGGTCAGATACATGGTCAGTCCTTCGCCGAGCATCAGCGCCGGCCGGTCGGCCGGAATGTCGGTCAGCCAGCCCGGATCGGTGACCGAGGCGGCGAGGACGTGATAGTGCTCGGCGACCGGGTAGAGCTGGGTGCGAAGCGCCGCGACCTCGGGGTAGTCGATGTCGTACCACTCGACACCTGGAACCGGCTGCAGCCGAAAGAACCGACTGTCCAGACCGCAGCCCACGTGCAACACGACGGCTTGCCGATGGGCGGCCAAGAATTGGTTGGTCCACGCGTCAAAGTGTGCGGTCCGGGTAGTCACCGATGGCGCTCGGCGCGGCGTGATGGTGGTCTTCTTCCAGTCGTAGTCGATGCGTTCGACGATCTGCTTGGCGAACCGATCACCCAGAATCGGCTCCTTGAAGTCGGCGTCCAGCGCCTTCGCGTATAGCGTCGCCAGCATCGTCTGCGGCGCCCCGGTCAGGTCGACGCGCACCCGTTCGGTTGTCACTCGCCCGAGGCTAGTGCGTTGCGTTGCCTGGCTGGGCGTCAGCCGGCGGGCGCCAACATGTCCTTCCATCCGTCGTCCCCAACGTGGTTTGAGTCTTCGAGGGAGTATTTGCTGCCATCGGGACCGACAATCTCGCCACTGGACGGTATATAGATCGCAGTCGAGTTCGCCGGCGTGTAGATACATGGATTGGGCTGTTGCCCGTTGCACTGCACGGTGCCCGATCCGGGCCGCTGCAGCGGATCATTGACCGGCGGGGGTGGTGTCGGCAACCGATCGGCCGGTAGCGGGTTGAGCCCGTTGTTGATCGAGGGCGCCGGTATCACCTTGCCCGGATCGACGGGTTGATCGCAGCGAGCGCCGGGGGCCGGACAGTTCCGCAGCTGATTGGGATCGCCGTACCACGGGTTGGTGCCCAGCGGAACGTACGGCTTGTTGTCGCGGCACTCGTGTGGCGTCGCCGCACGCTTGCCAGGGACGTCGACACACGGATAGTTACGGGCACCGCGCACCACGTTGGCCGGAGTGTCTTGCGGGATCTTGCAATACGTTCCGGACGGCAACGGCGCCATGCTGGTATCTGCGGGCGACCGCCACTGCGACGCGGGCAGGAACCCGGTCATGCACGGTGGCGGATTATTGATCGACAGGTTGAGACCCAACAACACCGAGCCGGGAGCGGACGCGACCAACGTCTGCCCGACCGCGGCGATCTCAGGCAAGAACACCAGCAGCTGCTCGAGGCCTTTGTCGTAGCGCTTGAGCATGTCGGCAACGATCTCCAGGTTCGCCAACGTCTGCGGCAGCGATTCGCGGACGTCGCTGAACACCTCGTTGACCTGATCGGCGGTCGGCGCCGCCTTCGTCAAGATGTTCTGCACGTGTTGGTCGTTTTGTGCGATCTGCGCGGTGAGCACGTCGAGGTTGTGCGACCACCGCTCGATCGATTCACCCGAGTCGACTTGGCTGTCGATGATCGGTGCGGAGTTCGCGATGATGTCGTTGACGTCGGAGATGTTGGCCTGGAAATCACCGACGATCGACTGCGTCGAATCGACCAGTCGTTGCAGCGCCGGCCCCAATCCGCCGACGGCCTGCGCTGTTTCGTCAAGCAACGACGCGATCTTGCGCTTGGGTAGCACCGACAAGCCGCGGTTGGCGGCGTCCAACGCAGGACCGATTTCGCTGGGCACCGTGCCCTTGGTGATGGTCTGTCCGGGCGCGAAGAACTTTCCCGGGTTACCCTTCGACACCAGGTCCAGGTATTGCTCGCCGATCGCTGACACCGAGTGCACATTGGCCGATGCATCGATCGGGATCTTGTAGCGGCTGTCGATGCTGAGTGTCGCTCGGACACCATGTTTCGTCGGCTCGACCTTGGTGACCCTGCCTATCTGGATCCCTCGGTAGGTCACGTTCGACGTGCGATACAACCCGCCCGACGCCGGCAGCTCCGCGGTCAACCGATACTGGCCGACACCCAGCTGGCTCGGGATGCGCAAGTAATACCAGCCCAACGCGACCAGCGCGGTTACCGTCAGGGCGGCGAACACGATCAACTGCATGCGGATGAAGCGGGTCAGCATCGGTTACTCACCCCGCTCCACGGGCGCGTCGGCCGGGTTCGGTGTGAACCGGATGTCGGGAATCATCGTTGCCGGGTCGCGGCCCCACGACTGTTCGAGGGCGCGCAGGGCTCCGGAAAACCCTGTGCCGGTGAAGATTGCATTGTCGATCGTGCTTAGTGTGAGGTCCAACGCCCCGGATACGTTGATGTAGTCGCCGCGTACGATCTTGGGCACGCTGTCGATGCTGAACGGCGGTGACAGCAGGAAGGTCAGCGCCTCAATCAAATACGGTGCGGCACGGCCCAGCTGCTTGAGCGGCCGCTGTAGCTGACTCAGATCCTGATGCAGATCGCCCTGCGCCGCCGACAACGTCTGGTCGACGACATTACTGACCCGCCCGACCGTGTCGACGGTGTTGGCAAACAGGTCGCGCTGTTTGGCAAAATGCTCGACCAACGGCGGGAATTCGGTCAGAACCTGGTCCAGCGTGTCCGTGCGGTCACTGACATAGGACAGCAGCCGGTCGGTGGAGTCGATGGCGTGGCCGATGTCGTCGCGCTGCTGGTTCAGCTCGCGGGCGAAGGTGTCCAGCTTGCCGAGAAAATCTCGGATCTGTTGGGCCCGCCCGGCCAGAATCTTATAGACCTCGTTTTGGATCACCTCAAGATTCGGGACGCCGCCGCCGCGCAGCACCATGGCCAGGCTGGCCAGCGTCTGCTCGGTGGAGGGGTACGCCGACGCATTGCTCAGCGGGATGGTGTCACCGTTTTTCAGCAGCTGTGGTGACGGGTTCAGCGGTGCAGCCAGTTCCACGTGCTGAGAACCCAACAGGCTGGTCTGGCCGATCTTGGCGGTGGCATTCTTCGGGAGCTTGACACCCTTCTCCAGGTCCACGGTCAGGGTGGCGACCCAATTCTTCAGGTTGATCGCGCGAACGGTGCCGACGAAAACATCGGCCACCAGTACCCGGCTGTTACCGTTGAGCGCCAGCGAATTCGGCATCTGAACGTAGACGGTGTAGGAACCTTTGCCACTGCCGGGACCGCCGGGCAACGGCACATTGGCGATACCCCGCCAGTGCCCGCATGATGTCAGCACGACAACGGCCGTCAGCAACGCCAATGCCTGCCGAATTGTGCGGCGCACCAGCCGCCACGTCCTCACGAGCCCGGTCCTGGCGGTGCCGTCGGTGAGGGCAGGGGTTGCGGATACCACGGCGGTGGCAGCGGGTTGTTCTCGTCGTAGGCATTCGGCGGGCCGGCCATGTTCTGTCCGGGTGGTGGCGGTGCGATATTGGGCCCGCCCATCAACTCGGCCAACGATGCCGGCGTTAGCAGGCTCGCCGTGGCCGGCTGGACTTGTATGCCCTGCATCCCCGGCGCGACAACCCATCCAGGCTCGGAGTTGCGGTGGGACCACGGTGTATCCGGTGAGAAGATCCCGGGGACGGTGGTGTCCTTGAAACCGGGCGGCGGCTGCAAGCGCGGCTCGGAGTACGCGATGTTCTTGGGCAACGTGTCAGCGGAGCTGAACAGGTTGATTCCGGACGGGAAATAGTTGAACTTGATCGCATCCATGATCGGCGCCAGATACTGCGCACACAGCTCCGCCGAATCTTGATAGCCGAGTCGGCTGCCGGCCTGAATCGCGCTGCAAATGAACTGCATTGGGTTGGCGAAGTTGACCAACGCTGGCACGCCGGTCAAACTGCCATGTGCCGGCTCGTAGATCGCGAGCGCGTTGGCGGCCATGTTCGGCAATATGTGCAGCGCAGTCTCCAAACCCTCGCGCGGTTCCGGCTGCATGATTGCGGTGGTGGCCTCGCCGAGGTTGTTGACGTCGTGCGCCAGCACCTCGCGGTTCTCCGTCAAGAATGTGCTCGCAGTGGACAGCAGGCTGTCGGTCTGTTGTATGGCGTTGGCGGCTGCCCGATCGGAACTGGTTAGCCTGTCGGTGAATTGGGACAGGTCCTTGTTCAGCGCGACGAACTGTTGGTCGTCTCGGTGCAGCGCATTGACGAACAACGCCAGGCTGTGTAGCACCGCGAAAAAATCTCCGCGGCCTTCGTCCAGGGTGGTCAGTGCGGTCGATAAGCTGTCCAACGTGTTGTTGATCTGCTTGCCCTTGCCCGCCAGCCCGTCGGCAAAGGATTCGATGATGTCACCGAACGGCCCTTTCTTCTGATCTTTGGTCGGGCCTAGGTTGTCGATGATGTGAGTGATGTTGTTGCGCAGGTCATCCCACTCCACCGGCACCTGGGTGCGGTCTTCTGGGATCACCGCATTGTCGGCCAGCACCGGCCCACCGTTATAGGGTGGCTCCAGCTGAATGCTCCGTGAGGCCACCAGCGTGGGGTTGAGGATCATCGCCTGCGCGTTGGCGGGCACCTTGTATTTGTTGGAGTAGTGGAAGGTCACTTTCATTTTGTCGCCGACGGGTTCGATGTTGTCGATCGCGCCGACGCGGATGCCCATGATGACAACCTTGTCCCCGGCGTAGAGCGCGTTGGTCTGCGGGAAATAGGCCACCACAGTGTTGTTGGTCAGTTTTCTATAGAGCTGCGCGCCTACCAAACCCGCAATCAGACCGCCGGCCAGTACGAGTGATCCGATGATCACCGTCGCGCGCGACAGTCGCGGCAGTTGCAGCTTGTGGATATCGAAGATCGTGCTCATCGACTATTACCCCCCATCTCCGCCGGGCGTGATGAACGGAGCCGGTAGCTGCGGGCCGGGCCCTGGCGGCGCTGTGGGTCCGGGCGGCAGCCCGGGTGCGAACGTCGATGGCGGCGGAGTGGGACCGGCCGGTTGCAAGCCCTCCCTGCGTGCCCCCGGTGGCGCGTTGGGCGGCAGCGGCACGGGTGTACCCGGCACGTCCGGCGCCGGCATCCCGGGGCGCCCGGCGTCCGGGACTCCCGGCGTCGGCGGCAGGCCGTTGGGGTTCGCCGGCGACGAGAGCACGTCGGGCAACAGCGGATACGGCCCGTTAGGCCCGAAGGGACCCTGCGCTTGATCGACGCCGGCGCACGGCATCGGGTTGCCCGGCCGCGGTAGGAGTTCTGGCGGTGGGGCATAGGAGCATGGCGAGCCCGGCGCCACTGCGGGTCCCGGGTGATCCGGGGTGCCTTCGAGTACCGGCGGTGCCGGCGGGGGTGCACCGTTGGGGAACCGGGTGCCGTTGGGGTCGGGGAACCGGAAGGCCGGCAGCCCAGCGCTGCGCCAGAAGTCCTCCGGGTCGATCCCGCGCTTCTTGAATGCGGCGTCCACCCACGGCTGCAGGATCCAGTACGGCAGCAAGTTGCCGATCATCACCTTGAAGTAGGGTCCGGAGCCGACCGCCTCGCTTAACGCCGCGGTGTAGTTGCGCAGCGTATTCAGCACGTCGGCAAGGTCTTTCTTGTGCACAACCAGCACGTCGGTGACGGTGCGCAGCTGCTCGAGTAGGTGGTGCAGGTTGGGGTTGTCCTTGATGAGACCCTGCACCTGGGTGGAAAAGGCCGACACGTTGGCCAGCAGCGCGTCAATGGCTCGTCCACGTTCGTTGAACGCGGCCAGCAGCTCCTGGGTGTTTCGCAGCAGCGCGTTGATCTGTTTACTGCGGTCGCCGAGGACACCGGCCACCTTCCTGGCCTCCGCCAGCAGGTGTTTCAGTTGCTCGTCGCGCTTGCCGAGGGTGTCGGAGAACTTGGCCACCCCGTCGAGAGCCGCGCTCAAGTGCGGGTAGGTCTGGTTGATGGTCTGCGACAACACATTCAGCGATTTCTTGACGGTGTCGATGTTCCAGCCTGACGCGGCTTTGGTGACGTCGAAGAACGCATCATAGATCTGATACGGAGTGGTGCTCTGCCCCAGTGCCAATACGGCGCCTGGTCGCAGCGGCCGGGTACCTCGCGGCTCGATCTCGAGCACCTTCTTGCCCAGCAGCGTGTCGGTGCGGATCGCCAGCCGGCTCTCGGTACCGATGGTGCGCGTGCCCATCGAAAACTTCATCACGACGTGATCCCCGTCGATCTTGAGGTCTTGCACCGTGCCGACGTCCATGCCGAGGATGCGCACCTTGTCGCCTTTGCTCAATCCGCCGGAGTCGCTGAACTGGGCGTAATAGCTCGCAGTGGCGAA
This sequence comes from uncultured Actinomycetota bacterium, assembly GCA_963720085.1. Taxonomy (GTDB): domain Bacteria; phylum Actinomycetota; class Actinomycetes; order Mycobacteriales; family Mycobacteriaceae; genus Mycobacterium. Next base: position 61,260 of record CAVRER010000069.1, on the reverse strand, counting down.
CAGCATCGGCAGACTGCTAAAGCTCTGTCCCACACCGACAATGAGCACCACCACAGCGATGGCCAGGGCTCCGACACGCACCCGGTTGGCAGGTTGCAGCGCTCTCATTGCAGCGTGCACCTACCCGACGGCTGCGCCCAGAGCTTGACCGAACGAACCGGGCCGCCCGGCTGGAGCCCGTTGACCTTGATGGCGAGGTCGCAGAGATAGAAGTTGAAAAAGTCGCCGTAGATGCCGCTGGCACGTCCGATGATGTTGAACGCGCTAGGTACCTTTCCCAGCATGTCGCCGAGCTTGTCGCGCTGGTCGACGAGCGGCCCGGCGACGGTTTCCAACCGGCCGACCGTGTCGTGCAGCAGGGCTCGGTTGTCGGCCAGCAGGTCGGCCACCGTTCCGGCGGCGTTGCTGATGTGCGCGGTCGCCCTCAGCGAGGGGAGCGGCCCGGTCTTTCAACCCGGTGATGAGCACCTCGAATTTGTCGATCGTCTCGTCGAACTGTTTTCGGTGCCGAACCGTGGTGTCCAGCACCGTGTTCAGGTTGGTGATCACCTCACCGATCGCCTGGTCGCTTTCGGCCAACCGGTCAGTCAGCTGCGCGGTCTGGTCGAGGATGTCGTTGATGGTGCCGCCCTCGCCCTGGAAGACGGTGATGATCGATGAGGCGATGCTGTTGACCTTCTGCGGATCCAGGGCGCGAAACAGCGGCTTGAAGCCACCGATGAGCGCGTCGAGGTCCAGAGCCGGCTCGGTGCGGGAAAGCGGAATGAATCCGCCCGGCGGCAGCATCCGGTCAGCGTTCTCCCCTGTCCCGCGGCTCGATTTCCAAGTACCGGTTGCCAATTAGATCCTGGTAGCGGATCTCTGCGGTCGTCGACTGGTACAGCTGCACCGAGCGATCGACGGAGAAATCGACGCGTATCCGCTTGTCGCCCTCGACCAGGTCAACCTTCTTGACCTTGCCGACCTCCACGCCAGAGGCCCGAACGAACTGCCCGGCCCGTAAGCCGCTGGCATTGCTGAACTCCGCGGAATAGCTGTTGGTCCGGTCGAAGCGCACCTGACCGAAAACCACCACGATGACTGCGGTGAACAACAACTGCACAGATGCGACAGCAGCAAGCCGGATGACCGTACCGGTGATTCTCATGGGTTGATCGTGTTCTCCCCGTACTGGCGCCCCCAGACGTATTCGCTGGCGAGCGGCTGGCTGAGCTCGAAGTGGTTGTACGGCGCAATGCTGTTGCCGGAGTCCATCACCAGATACGGCGCAGGCCACAGATCACGGGTGATCGGCTGCCAGCACCCGGGCGCGCCACCGGGTCCGCCTCGCGCGTTCACCCGCGGCAGATTGTCCGGATACACATACGGGTTCTCCGTTCCGGCAATCGCGACCCCGAGCTGCGCCGCAGTAGTGGTTGCCGCTTTCCAGCACTGCGACTTTGGGGGCAAGGTCGGCGAAGTTGCGGATGGTGCAGAACAGCGCGGGGCTGTAGGTGTCGAGTAGGTGGGCGGTCGGCAACAGGTCGGCGAGGAAGCGGATCAAATACGGCTTGCTGCGGGTGAAAATGTCTTCCCCGGTGCTGGCGAAGCCGCTCGCCGCCAACAACGCGGCGTCCAGCTCGGCCTGATGCCGGTTGAGCGTGCGGGCCGTGGTCACCGCATTGTTAAGCGCAGTCAAAAAGATCCGGTGCGGCCTTGGCGTAGACGTCGCCGAGAGCCGCAAGCTGTTGGATGTCATGGCGGATCGTCGGCATTTGCGGATTCAGCTCGTCGAGAATTTTGTTGCCGTTGACGATCGACTGACCGAACTTGTCGCCCAATCCACTCAACGCCTGCGCTGCCGCGCTCAGCGTAAGGTTCACCTTGACCGGGTCGATGCTCTGCGAAAGCTCCACGAGTGTCTGGAACACCGTGTTGAACTCCGTCGTGACCGATGTTGCATCGATCACTGTCCGGGATGTAATCGGTTGTGCAGAAGGGTTTTCCGGAGAGGTAAACGACACGTACTTATTGCCGAACACGGTGGTCGCCTGGATCTTGGCGATCACGTTGGCCGGAATGAGGTCGACGTACTTCGGGTCGACGTCGAGCGCGAATTTGGCGGCCGGCTTGCCGGCGTGCTCAACTTCGGAAATACCGGCCACCCGACCGATGCTCACACCGTTGTAGGTGACCTTCGAGCCGTGATCCATTACCAGACCGGCACGGGAGGCCAGCATCGTCAGCCTGGTCTTGGGGGTGAAGTCGCCGCGAAACTGCCCGTATACCAACGCAAGTGCCAGCGCGCATGCCAGAAACAGCCCCGCCGCCGCCAGGGTGTCCGGCCAGGTCCGGGGCTTGCGTTCCTTCTCCTTTTTCACGGGAATTGTCATGGCCCGCTACACCGTAAGGTTGAAGTTCGGATCGACGCCGTAGAGCGCAAGGGACGTCAGCAGGACGACGATCACCGTTGAAACCAGAGAGAAGCGCATCGATCGGCCGACGGCTTCCCCCACACCGACCGGGCCACCGCTGGCGTTATATCCGTAGTAGCAGTGGGTGATCATCACGATCACCGCCATCACGATGACTTCGGCGCCCGACCAAAACACGTCCTCGGTTCGCAAGAAGGTCCGGAAGTAATGCTCATAGGTGCCTACCGACTGTCCGTAAAACAGCGTGGTGACGACTTGCCCCGACACGAACGACATGACAAGCGCCATCGCATAAAGCGGGACGACTACCACCAGCCCGGCCATCAGTCGGGTTGACACCAGGAACGCGACCGACTTGATGCCCATCACCTCGAGCGCGTCGATCTCCTCGCTGATCCGCATGGCTCCCAGCTCGGCCGTCGCCCCGGCACCCACGGTGGCCGCCAGCGCGACACCGGTCACCACGGCCGTGACCACCCGGACGTTGGCCAACGCGGCGAAGAACCCGGTGAACGCCTCGACGCCGATGTTGCCCAACGATGCGAAGCCCTGGATGGCGATCAGCGAGCCGCCGGACAGCGTCACGAAACCGACGATCGCGGCGGTACCGCCGACGACGGCCATCGCACCGGTGCCCATGCCGATCTGGGCGATCAATCGCAGTGTCTCCCTGCGATAGTGGCGCAGCGCCCACCCGATCGACCAGCCGCCGATAACGGCGAACCTGGTGAGGTGCCCGGCCCTATTGACCGCCCGAAAGGTGCCGCCGACATAGTGGTTGAAGTTCGCGACTGCGCGTGGATAACGCGCCTGTACAACAGCGGCTGCTGAAACATTAGCCACGTCAGTGGCCCGTCCCGAACCGTACGCCGATGGTGGTCAGCACCACGTTGACCGCGAACAGCGCCAGCACGCACAGCACCAACGTCTCGTTGACGGCGACGCCCACTCCTTTGGGACCGCCCTTCGTCGTCAGCCCCCGATAGCAGCCCACCAGGCCTGCGATCGTTCCGAATATCGCGGCCTTGATCGCCGCAATGACCACCTCGGGTAGACCAGTGACCAAGGTCAGCGTCGCGAGATATGCGCCGCCCGATACGTTTTGCAGACCGACGCCGAAGATGAAGCCGCCGATCAAACCAATGGTGATGACGGTTCCGTTGAGCAGGGTGGCCACCACAGTCGCCGCCACCACCCGCGGCACCACCAGCCGGTGGATGGGGTCGATGCCGAGCACCTCCATCGCGTCGATTTCCTCGCGGATGGTGCGCGCGCCCAAGTCGGCGCAAATGGCGGTCGACCCGGCGCCTGCCACCACCAACACGGTGGTCAGCGGTCCCAGCTGGGTGACCGCGCCCAGCGCCGCGCCCGCACCCGAGATGTCGGCGGCGCCGAACGCGGCCAGCAGGGTGTTGAGCGTGAACACGATGAGAACCGTCAGCGGAATCGAAACCGCGATGGTGGGTAGCATCGCTACTCTGGTGATGAACCAGCACTGGACGATGCACTCCCGCCAGTGAAATGGCTTCCGGAACAACGCTTTTCCGGCCAGTACACACATATGGGCAAATCCGCCGATCGTCGCCAGCGGAGGCTCGAGCTGGTCACGCACGTAGTCGGTGAGCCGGGCCGGCGTTGACGCTGAGTCGACGGTCACCGCCACCTCGCCGCACAAACGCGATAGCCACCACCGAGCGACGGTTGACGTGTTTCAGTGCGGGCGTGCCACACATACACCATGCGTCACACTATGTAGCAAAAACCACTTCAGCTACACAAGACACGCGGAAGTCCGGCGTAGTTAAGTTAAGCGCGATTCGGGCTTACTCGGACGGCGCAGCCTTACTGTTTTGCCTGGCGTTTTTCAGGTCGGCCCAGAACCGTGCGGCCTCTCGGATGGATTCCTCGACCGGCCTTGGCTGCCAACCCAGTTCGCGGCCGGCCTTGCTGTGGTCGACGTGTGCTTCGGCCCGCATCATCCGCACCGACGCCAAGCTGAGTTCGGCGTCTTTACCCGTCAACCGGGCCCTCAGGCTGCCCAGTGCGCCCAGCCCGTAGAGCGCCGGCACCGAGATGGACCGCCGTGGCGACGGCACACCGGCCTCGTCGGCCGCTATCTTGACCACCTCTTTCAGCGGAATCATCCGTTCGGAGACGAGGTAGCGCTCGCCATTGCGGCCGCGTTCGGCAGCCAGCAGCAGCGCCCTGGCCGCGTCGTCGACACCGACAACCTCCAGCTGGATGCCATTCATCAAAAACGGCAGCTTGCCGAAGACCGCGCCGGCGATGAACGCGCCGTGCGGCGTGCGGTCCCAGTCGCCGCTGCCGTACGTCGTCGAAACGCACATGGCGACGGCGGGCAGACCCTTTTCCGACGCATATCGCAGCACCATGTCCTCGGCCTGGACCCTCGACTCGACATACGGGGTGAGCCGCCGGCGGTCGATCTGGTCGTCTTCGGTTGCGACGTGGCCGTGTCGCCGGCCGACCGTCGCATAGGTGCTGGTGAACACGAAACGATGCAGCTTTGCGGCGATTGGGTTTTCGACGGCGACATCGAGGACGTTGCGCAGTCCCTCGACGTTGGTGCGGAACAGCGGTGACGGGTCTTGCAGCCACGCCCGGGTGTCGACCACGCAGTAGTACACCTCGTCGCAACCGTCCATCGCCTGACGCACGGTGTCGGTGTCGAAGACGTCACCGTGGAATCGGGTGACGCCGAGATCGTCGATGCTGCGCGTATTGGCGCCTCCGCGCACCATCGCGCGTACGTCGGCGCCCGTGGCGACGAGTTGGCGGGTGACATGCGAGCCCAAGAACCCGTTGGCTCCGATGACCAGCTTGGGTGCCGTGTTCATGCGCGCCGCTCGCCCCCGCAAGCGGGTGGGGGTCCCCCCAGCCGCGCAGCGGCGAGGGGGCGTGCCCCCACCTCATCGCTGCTTTGTATATCGTCGTCGGCGCGGCTCATTGTTGGCCTCCGTATTGGCGCATCCAGCGGGCAGCGTCGTCGTCGAGCGTGCCCAGCGCTTCGGCTTTCTTGCACCACTTGATCCCCGCCTGCAAAAAGCGCAGCGGGTTGTAGATGTCTTCTTGCCGGCACCATTGGCCGTCACCCGCGTAGGTGATGATCGAGATGTTCGTCGCGCTGATGATGGTGCCGTCACCGGGGTCGCGCATCGGGTTGTCCAGCTCGCAGATGATGCGCCCGGTCGGCTCGTCGATGACCGACCACAGCGACGGAAAGGCTGTCATGTGGCTTCCCGGAAAGGTCGACATCGTCTTGCGGATCCAGGTGAGTACCTGGTCACGGCCCTTCATCGTGCCCGCCGCGTGCTCGATGTAGTCGACGTCCGGCGTGTAGTGCTCCACCCAGGCGTCCCAGTCCTTGGTCTCGGCAGCGCGTGCGACGGTCTGCTCGAACGTCTCGAACGCGGCGGCGAGCTCGTCGCGGCTAAACACCTGCTTCACGCAAGAAACTAGAACACGTTCTATCGGGTTTTGTCGAGCGGCCGGCCAGCGCCCCCCGCCGGCGCCCGATCGCGGAATAATGAGACCCATGACGGACTACAGCAAGGCAATACTGGCCGGCGGCTGCTTTTGGGGAATGCAGGATCTGATCCGCAAGCAGCCCGGGGTGGTTTCGACCAGGGTCGGCTACAGCGGCGACCCAGATGTCCCCAACGCGACCTATCGCAACCACGGCACGCACGCCGAAGCCATCGAGATCGTGTACGACCCGGCACGCACCGACTTCCGGACACTTCTCGAATTCTTTTTCCAAATCCACGATCCGACCACCAAGAACCGGCAGGGCAACGACATCGGAACCAGCTACCGCTCAGCGATCTTCTACGTCGACGAGGAGCAGAAGCGGATCGCGCTTGACGCGATCGCTGACGTCGAGGCGTCCGGCCTATGGCCCGGCAAGGTGGTGACCGAGGTCAGTCCCGCCGGCGACTTCTGGGAGGCCGAGCCCGAGCATCAGGACTACCTGGAGCACTACCCCAGCGGGTACACGTGTCATTTCATCCGGCCGGACTGGAAGTTGCCGCGACGGGCCGACGCCGACCGCTAATTGCCAACGCGGGCCGCGCAATACCTATTTGCCGAGGGCGCGTAACTGATACAGCCCGCGGGTGGTGGCGACGGTCTGACCGTCGGCGTCGGTCACCACTGCCTCCAGGGTGAAATCGGCTTTACCCCGCTCGGCCGCCTCAGCTTCGATCCGCGCGATCGTCTCGTCGTCGAGGCTGGCTTCCGCGCGCACGTCGGATTTGGCCATCGCGACGAATTGGATGTCGAGGTTTTTGACCAGCGGGAAGTACTTGGCGGTGTCGAACGTGATCAGCGGAATGATCCCGCCGAGGACTTCGGCCACAGTGAACAGCACGCCGGCATAGATGACGCCGAAGTGGTTCCCGTTGCCTTCGGCAGGGACCGTCGTGGCGGCAAAACCGGGCCGAGCCTCGACGACCTTCACGCCCATCTTGTGTGCAATCGGGATAGTCGATTCCAGGGCGCCGTTCATCACGTCCACGAGCTGGTTGGCGTCGGCAGTCATGACCGCCGATCTTAACGCCGATGGACGACGATCTTCCCACCGTCCCTCGGGGTATAGGCAACGCCCCGGGAATGGTACTTCTCCCCTGGAGCAGTGGTGGTCTCGATAGTGAACTGGCGCAACACCGTTCGCAGCACGACATCCATCTCCATGTTGGCGAACACAGCTCCCACACAACGACGGGCCCCGCCGCCGAACGGGATCCACGCGAAGCTAGGCGGTTTGGAGCCGACGAAGCGCTGCGGGTCGAAGCGGTCGGGTTCGGGAAATATCTCCGGGTCGGCGTGCAGCAGCGAAATGCTGACGATGATGGAATACCCGCGAGGGATAACCCATTCGCCGAGTTCGAAGACCGGTGCGTAGACGTGGCGACCGGTGGCATCGATGACTGTTCTGGTCCGCTGCACTTCGAGGATCGTCGCCTGACGAAGCTCGTTGTCTTGCGTGTCGGCCTCAGTCGACCAACCCCGCGAGCACGTCAGGGTGCCGGCTCAGCCGTTCGAACGCCCAAGCCAGTGTGGCCGCGGTAGTTTCATGTCCCGCTGCCAGCAGTGTGAGCAGTTCATCACCAATATCGTTGCGCGACATGGCTGAACCGTCCTCGTAGGTGCTGCGCAACATCAGCGCCAGCACGTCGGTGCGATTCTCGAAGTTCGGGTCTACCCGCTCGTCGTCGATGAGCTTGTCTAGGATGACGTCGTACCTGCGCCGCCACGCTGCTATCCGGCCCCACGGACGTGTAGCGGCCATAGGTCCGCGACGGCTTAGGCAGCGTCGCCAGCCGCGAGCCCAGCGTGACCCACGGCGGAACGATTCGCCGCAGCTCGTCGAGCTCGGCGCCTTCGGCCCCGAACACCGCGCGCAGGATCGCGTTGAGCGTGATCCGCATCGTCGACGGCAGGGTGGCGAACGCTGTCCCCTCGGGCCAGCCGGCGATCTCGCGCAGCGTCTCTTCTTCGATGATGGTCTCGTAGTTCTTGATGCTCTTGCCATGGAAGGGCGGGGCCAACAGCCGGCGCCGCTGCCGGTGATCGTCGCCGTCGAGCGCGAACACCGAGCCCGACCCGAGTAGCCGGCTCAGGTTGGGCTGAATGTTGCCGAGCACCTCGGGGCTGGCGGTGAAGACTTGCTTGGCCAACTTCGTATTCGCCACCACCACGACGCGCCCGTATAGCGGGACGTTGAGCATGAAGACGTCGCCGTGGCGGCGCGCCATCCGGTGCATAACGGCCCGGCGGGAAATCGCGAATGCGGCACCCTGCAATGCCTTCGGAAGCCGCGGCGCCGGGGGCAATTTGATGGCGGGTGCCGTCGGGGCCGCTTGGGTGTCGATGGTGCTCATCGCTGTGCACTCCCAACATCGATCTGGTACTGCCCAGTACCAAGGGCGTATTCCGGTACGGTACCCTTTGGTACCAGGCGCTGGCAAGGGCTGACGCGAGCGGGATTCGTCGGAAGGAGTCGACGTGGCGACAACCGTCGCTCACGACCCGGCTTCGGCCGAGTCGGTCGATATCGACCCGTTCCGCCGCCGGCTGCTCGACGGCCTCGCGGCCTCGATCGCCGAGCGCGGATACCGCGCCACCACCGTCGCCGACATCGTCCGTCACGCGCGAACATCGAAGCGCACGTTCTACGGGCAGTTCCCCAGTAAGGAGCAGTGTTTCCTCGAGTTGCTGCACGCCGACGTCGAGAGCTTGGCCGAGGAGATCCGCTCCGCCGTCGATCCGGACGCGGACTGGCAGACCCAGATTCGTCAGGCCGTGGAGGCTTACGTGGGCCACATCGGGTCCAAACCGGCCATCACATTGAGCTGGATCCGCGAGCTGCCGTCGCTGGACGCTGCCGCGGCACGGCCATTCCAGCGTCGCGGCATGCAGCTGTTGACGAATTTGCTGATCGGGCTCAGCGGCAGCCCGGGGTTCCAACAGGTTGGCCTGCCGCCGCTGACCCGGCCACTGGCGGTGATTTTGGTAGGCGGCCTGCGTGAACTGACGGCACTCGCCGTCGAAGACGGGCACAGCGTGCGCGAGATTGTCGAGCCGGCCGTGCATGCCTCTGTTGCACTGCTCGGCTATCGCCGCTAGATCACATCTTGAGGAAGGCGCGCAGCCGGTCCAGCACCAGATCCGGGCGCTGCTCGACGATCCAGTGACCGACGCCGTCGACCAGCTCGACCTCGAAATCGCTTATGTGCTCGGCGTATCCGTCCAGCAGATCCGGTGTGAGCACCGGATCTTGGGTGCCACTTAGCCAGCGGACCGGGACGTCGACTGGGATGTCGTCGAATTCGCCTCGCAGCCAGCGCAGCATCTCCGTGCTCTGAAAGGTCCGATACCAACGCGAACCGGCTACCGCGTGCCCGGGCTGACGCATGCACTCGACATACATGCGGACGTCCTCCTCGGGAACAGTGAATCCGCCGCCGACCCACGATGCCAACATCCTGAAGTAGCGGGCCTTGGAATCTGCGATCAGGCGCGGCCCGATCACCGGCAGCAACATTGGGATCTGGTACCAGAACCGCCAGATGTTGCGAACCGACGAGAGATCGCGCTGCACGTAGGGCGCGGCCGTATTGAGTCCGAAGAACCCGGTCACCTTCGCCGGGTGGCGCAGCATCATGATGAACGCGACCGGCCCACCCCAGTCGTGGGCCACCAGCTTCACCGGCCCGACGTCCAACCGATCCAGCACGGTCGCCAGGTCGTCGGCCATCTCGTTCTTCAGATAGCGCGAGCGCGGTGCCGAACTCCACCCCGCGCCGCGCAGGTCGGGGCACAGCACCCGGTGACCGTCGGTGGCCAGCGGGCCGATCAGCTCGTGCCACTCCCACCAGTTTTCCGGAAAGCCGTGCACCAGCATCACCGGCGGCCCGTCCGCGGGTCCGGCATCGGCAACGTGAATCGTGACACCGTCGCCCACATCGACGAACCTGTGCTCGACCCCGTCCAGTGAGGGGAGAGTAACCATGGCTTGACAATCTAGCAATGGCAGCGAAATCGATCCCCGCTACACACGAAGTGTGCTTATTCGTCGTAGATCAACAAGCGACGAACGTCCCCGCCGGTGGGCGCTTCTGTCGCTATCGGGTGGTGCGGTGTGCACGGCAATCGCCGCGGCAACGATAGGCTCGGCAGCAAGCTCGCACGCCAACCCCTTCTCCGCGCAGTTCCAGTCGCCGTCGGGAGACATCTCCTGCAACCTGGTTAACTACCCTCCCTTAGACACTCACTCGCTCGGAAAGAATTTTGTGCAGTGCGACATCGACGACCACAGCTGGGTGGCACCGCAGCCGCCCCCGCAGGGCCGGACCGACGCCACCAGCACCTTCGTTCTCAGCCGCGGCAAGGTCCCTATCGTGGGCTACAGTCCAGGCACGCTCGCGGCTCTCGACCAGATGCCGGATGACGGCCAAGCGCGGTCAGCGGGCGCGATCACCTGCAGCAGCGAGCAGTCGGCCGTGAAATGCACCGACGTCAGCACCGGGCACTTCTTCCGAGTGTCGCGGGAGTCCTACGAGCTGGGGTGATGATCCCCTTCTAGTGTCGCGCGTCTGAAGTTCGTTGACGCCGGGCGTGGGGCAGGATGTCGTCGGCTGTTTTGGTCCAGGTGAATGGGTGGCAGCGCTGGTTCCATCCGTTGATGAAAACGCTGATGGCGGTGACCAGGTCGTTGACGCTGGTGAAGGTGCCGCGGCGGATCGCCTGGCGGGTGATGATCCCGAAGAACACTTCGACGAGGTTGAGCCACGATCCGGAGGTCGGGGTGAAGTGCAGGGTGATCCGTGGGTGTTTGGCTAACCAGTCGGTGATCTCGGCGTGCTTGTGGGTGTGGTAGTTGTCCACGACGACGTGCAATTCGCGGCGCGGGTAGGCCCGGGCGACCTTCTTGAGGAAGGCGAGGAATTCGGCCTTGCCGTGCCGACCATAGCAGGCGTCGGTGATTTTGCCGGTGGCGACCTCCAGCGCGGCGAACAGCGTGGTGGTGCCGTGGCGCACGTAGTCGTGGGTGGCCTTCTCGGGCAGGCCCGGGCGCAGCGGCAGGATCGGCGCGGTGCGGTCCAGGGCTTGGATCTGGGACTTCTCATCGACGCAGAGCACGATCGCCTTCTCCGGCGGGTTCAAATAGAGCCCGACCACGTCGCGGACCTTGGCTTCCAGCTGCGGGTCGGTGGAGAACTTAAACGTTCCGCGCCGCCAGGGCTGCACCCCATAGCGCCGCCACGCCCGGGCAATGGTCGCATCACCGACCTTGAGCTCACGCGCCAACAGCCGCGTCGACCAGTGCGTCACCCCAAGCCGGGGCGGCGGCACATCTAAGGTGGCCGCGATGATCGCCGCATCGTCGATCGTTTTCGGCCGGCCCGAGCGCTCGGCGTCATCAAGCCCCGACAGACCCGCAGCAGCGTAACGATCCCGCCACTGGATCACCGTCGGGCGCGACACCCCCAGCCGACGCGAAATCGACGACGTCCCTTCACCATCGGCCGCAGCGAGCACGATCCTGGCCCGCATCGCCAAACCGGCCCGCACCGACGACGAACGCGTCCAATTCAGCAGCGCCGCCCGGTCCTCATCGCCGATCTGCACCAGCCCAGTACACAACGTCATGCCTCATCATCGCGCAACCGAAAGCCGATGTAAAGGAACTAATGACGCATAACAGAAGCCGGGCCATCAACCAACTGCACCGGCTGCTGCGGGAACTGCTGGCCGGCGGCGTCCCGACCAACCTGACCGGTGTGAGCTCAGATCTTCAAATAGCCTTTGTCTGCGGGTATTTGGGCCGCGGTCACCAGTGACGACGCGTCGCTGGCCAGCCATACGACGATGTCGGAGATCAGGTCCGGGTCGGCCAGTGAGTCCGTGGGCAGCGCGCCCGGCGAGAAGCTGTGGATGTAGTGCGGGTGATCCTGCAGGACCTGGTACATTGACACGTCGTTGCCCATTGGGGTGTCGGTGCCGTAGGGGTGCACCGAGTTGACCCGGATCCCGAACTCGCCCAATTCGACCGCCAACGAGTTGGTCAGCCCGACGACACCGAACTTGCTGGCGCTGTAGTGGCCGCAGCCGGGAACGGCCTTGATGCCCGCCGCCGAGCTGATGGTGATGATCGAGCCCCCGTTGCCAGCCTGGATCATCGGCGGCACCACCGCCTTGATGGTGTTCCACAGCCCTGTGAGGTTGATGTCGATCGTGTCCTGCCACTGTTGGGCCGAAATCTCCCAGAGTCGACCCCAGTTCAGCACGCCGGCGTTGGCGACGACGATGTCGAGACGGCCGAACTGCTCGAACGCCTGGGCAACCACGCGCTGCTGGCCGGCCGCGTCGCGCACGTCGACCTGTTGCGCGAGGATCTTTCGTCCCTCACCCTCGACCAGGCTGACGGTCTGCGCGAGGTCCTGCGGCTCGGCGGGCGGGTAGCCGTTGTGCTCGGCGACCGGTCCGCAGGCGTCGATCGCGACGATGTCCGCACCGGCGCGGGCGAGCCGCACGCAGTGCGATCGACCCTGCCCGCGGGCCGCGCCCGTCACGTAGGCGACCTTTGCGGCCAGCGGGGTGTCGGAGTTGGTCACGCCGACAGCTCCTTGGGTAGCGGCGCGGAACGTCGACGGACGCGCGGTCGGGAGAACTGGTAGTCCGACAACGGCGATCGCCGGCTGAAGCGCCTGGCGCCGGTGATTGTTTGAGGCCGGTGGTAGACGGTTTCCTGCTGCGAGTTAACGAAGTAGGTGTGCAGACCGGGGCTGCAGTCGGTGAGGTAGACGTGGACGGCTTTGCCATGCCTACGCATCCGGGCGTTCCACCGGTTGAAGGCGTCCTGGCTGACCTCGACAACCTGGGTTTCGCGGCGGCGGGCCTCATCGATGATGCGCACGGCATGTGCCGCCATGGTCTCGACGAAGTCGGGCCAGGCGAAGCCGACGAAGCCCAGCGGCCCGACGATCTCCCAACGGTTGGGCAGCCGCGGATGCGCGGTGCCGGCGTAGCTGCGCAGCCCGTGGGCGCGGTAGTGCTGGGCGAGATCGAACCCTTTTGATCCCAGGACCGTTGCGGGCCGGTAGGTCTCCGGGTCGGTCCACAGTTCGTAGCCGGTGGCCAGCACGATGAGGTCGGCGGGATGCTCGACGCCGTCGATGGTCCGGATCCCGGTGCGGGTGATCCGCTCGATGGGCGTGGTGATCAGGTTCGTCGTCGGGTTGTTCAGCGCCGGTAGGAACCGGCTGGAGATGACCGGGCGTTTGGCGAGAATGCCGTAGCGCGGTACCAGCGCCTTCCGCGTCGCCGGGTCGTCGACCACCACGCGCAGCAGGATGCGGTAGAGCGCCCGACACCAGCCATCGTAGAGCGGCAATACCCGGGTGAGCACCCGGCTCGGCAGCCGAGGCAGCAGGTGCACGATGGGTGCGACCAGGAAAGCGTCCATCGCCAGCCGACCCACGATGTTGACACCGCCGATGACGCCGGGCAGGCGAAACATCCTGCGCAGCAACGGCGGAATGTCGAAGTCGACCTTGGGCAGCACCCACGCCGGTGTTCGCTGGAACACGTCGAGGTTCTCGGCTTCGGCGGAGAGCGCCGCGGCGATCTGCACACCGCTGGAACCCGTCCCAATGACCGCTATCCGCTTGCCGCGAGCGTCGTAGCCGTCATCCCACGCGTTGGGACGCAGGATGGTGCCGGCGAAGTCATCGACTCCGTCGATGTCGACAGTGGTCTTGGCGTTGACATAGCCACCGACCGAACTGATCACGAATCGCGCCGTCACCGCCGGCTGGTTTTTGATCGCCAGACGCCAGATGCCGGCGGTGTCGTCCCACTTCTGCTGGACGACTTCGGCGTTGGTTTGCAAATGGCTGTACAGGCCGAGCCGATGGGCGGTATCGCACAGATAGCGGTGAAGCTCCGGGCCCGGGGCGAACAGCCGGGTCCAGTCGGGGTTGGGTGCGAACGACAGCTGGTACCACAACGTCGGAATGTCGACGGCCAGGCCGGGGTAGTGGTTGTCGCGCCACGTGCCGCCGAAGTCGTCGCCGCGTTCCAGGATCACGAAATCCGTGATGCCCCTCTTGCGCAACAGATGCGCCGCGGCGATCCCGCCGGGCCCGGCGCCGATGATCGCCACCTCGTAGGCCGGCTCAGTCATGAGCTGCTCCAGTCAGCCCGGTGACGATATGGTCGGACACGAACCGCCGCACCGCGCGCGGGCTGTCCAGGTTCACGCCGATGGGCGGCAACAGCTCAAAGCTCAACAACATTCGCACTATCCATTCACCGGCCCGTGCCGGATTCACGCCGGCGCTGACTTCTCCGTTGCGCTGCGCCGCCTTGACCAGTGGTTTCCACAGCTCGATCGACCGTCTCATCAGGTCATCGCCCATGTTTCGCAGCAGCAGCACCACGACGCTTTCGTTGATCCCGCCGGGTGCCACCAACTCGGAACGCTGCCGGTGGGCACAGACCAGCACCGCGGCGGCCGCCACCTGCTCGGCGAGTGTCGTCTCCTTGTCCACCTCGGCGGCGATGGTTTCGATGAACACCGACGCCAAATGGTCGAGCGCGGTCTTGATGGCGCGATCGCGGCTGCCCAGCGCGTTATGAACCGTACCCCTGGACACACCGGCAGCCTCAGCCACCGCGGTGAGACTGAACTGCCTGGCACCCAACCGCTGCAGGGTCTCGGCGTTGGCCGCCAACAGCGCCGGGGACACCGCTCGAGTGACTCGGTCCGCTGCTTCGCGCATTTGAACACATTATCAAAATATGTTCAATGTGGTCAAATGACACGATCGAACATGGAGGTCCTGAAGCGGATCAGCGCATGGCGCTACCAAAGCCCCACGAATCTGTGCGGCCGGTCTCATTCCGTGTCGGATCAGCCGCTGTTAGCCGGCAATCGCACAACATGTGAATGGCGTGAATACGGCTGCTGTCGCGGCCGCGAGCGATGGTGCGGTTGCGGTGTTTTACCGGACGGCTGTGAATGCCGAGCCCTTCCGGGTCCTGATCGGCGATCAGAACCGGATGACTCCGCGGATGTTGCGGCCTTCCAGCATGTCTCGGTAGCCCTCGTTGATCTCCTCGAGGGTGTACTCGCGGGTCACCAGCTCGTCGAGTTTGAGTTGACCCAGGTTGTACATGTCCAGATACCGCGGGATGTCATGTTGCGGGTTCGACGAGCCGAACAGCGCACCGTGGATGGACTTCTCATACAGCGTCAGCTCGAACAGCGAGGCGGTGACATCCAGCGCGGTGGGGTGACCGATCGCCGTCACGATCACCTTGCCGCGTTTGCCGACCAGGCTCAGCGCCTCACCGACGTGGGCGCCCTCGGCCACGTCGGTGGTGATCACGCACGCGTCCGCCAGCCGCCCGCGAGTGAGCTCGGCCACCAGGGGCTGCGCGTGGGCGGCTGTGGGCACCGTGTGGGTTGCCCCGAACTCGAGAGCCTTCTGACACTTGAAATCCACTGGATCCACCGCCACCGCTGGGCGGCGGGCGTATCTGCCAGAGCTGGTGTTACTCAAATGCCCTGCGGGAGAACGGGTCGGCACGTACCTCATGAGTTGCGTGAGTCAGGCCGGGGTTGACGGAGACCTCGATCCCGGGATGTTCCGTCGTGGGGAGAGGAGATGCTCCTCGGATGCCAAAATCCCAAGAAGTGCGGCCCGCTCACCGGGTGAAGGGCCCGGATGGCGCAGCGCCGAGGATGACGCGGCACAGGGCCGCCGCGCGTTCGACCGCGTCCACGTCGAGGTTTTCGAGCGTGTCGTTGGGCCAGTGGTAGGCGCCGAAGCTGCCGTCATCGGCGAGCGAGTGCAGCGAGATGGCCGGCAGGCCGCGGGTCAGCGCGACGAGGCCGTCGGTGCCGCTGTGGTTGATCAGCCCGCGCCGCAGCGGGATGCCGGCCGAGGCTGCCTGGCCGAGGGCCCAGTCGTTCCACTCGCCTGGGTAGCGTCGCACCTGGACCATGCCCTCACCGTCGAGCAGGACGTGCTCGGGGTTGCCGACGGTGTCGACGCACAGGACGAGCGTGCGCGCCGGGTCGAGTTCGCCGAGCCGACGGTCGAGGAAGGCCTCGAAGCCCTCGTCGAAGGACTCCTCGCCGCCGCTGGCCACGAGCAGGACGCGGGCCCGGGCCGGCTGACGGGCGAGGGATCGCGCCAGCTCCAGCAGCACCGCAACCCCGGAGGCGTTGTCGTTGGCGCCCGGCGAAATGCCGCGCCGCGCGACGTCGGCCATCGCCGCCACGCCGAGCAAGCTCGCCGCCAAAGAGGCGCGCGCCAGCCGGCGGCTGCCGGCCGCGGCGGCCAGCGCCGCGAGGGCTGGCCCGGCCAGCAGCGTGGCCGCCGTTGGCGGCGTGCGGTCGGACAGTCGTCGCATGACGCGGGCCGACAGCGACGCCCATCGCGGATGGAAGATGAGACCCGTATGCGCCGCGTCGAGGTGGGCGACGACGATGACCGTCGGGACGTCGTCGCCGGCGCCGGGGACCTCCGCGCACACGGAGGTGCCCCGCCGGTGCGGCAGGAGGCGCCGCAGCAGCCGACGATGGCCGCCGACTTCATCGACGATCAGCCCCGGCGGCAGAACCGCCGCCGCCGCCCAGGCCAGGCGCGATGACCGGCGGCTGACGAGGGCCGCACACAACGCGAGAGGCAGGCCGAGCGGCCACCAGTAGCCGCCGTGGCCGGAGAAGTGCTCGAGGTGCGCTCGCAGCCCGGCCTCGGCCATGCGGGCCGCCACCCACTTGGCCGCCCGTTCTTCGCCAGGCGAGCAGGACGGCCGGCGGATCGCGGACAGGGCGCCGATGTCGGCCGCCAGCCGCGCGCGGGCCGTCGCGGCCTCCGTGGGCGTGCCCACAGGCGCCGCGGTCAGGTCTGCCGGGCGCACCTCCTCGGGCGCGGCGCCGTGCGCCTGCAGCGCGTCGTAGAAACGGGCCGGCTCGCACCAGGCCTCCGGGGGCAGCGTGCCGGCCAGTCCCTCGGTCTGCAGCGCCAGGCGCACGAAGGCGGCCAGGGAGCGTCCCGTCGCTGCGGCCATGTCGGTCCACAGCCCCGAGGCGGTCGCGGTGCCACCCACGGTGAGATGAACGGTCGCCCGCGCTCCGTCCTTGCGACCGGTCGCGGTGGCGGCCACCGCGCCGAGGAACGGCGCATGGTGCTTGCGCGCCGCGTCGAGCACGAAGCGCCCGAGCTCACCGGCCGACACGTCACCGCCGCGCAACTGCCCGGCGATACCGCGCAGCGCATGGCGCCACCCCTTGAGCGAGCCGTTCTGATCCTGCATGACGGCCTGGAAGAACTCGATGCTCTCGTCGAGCGTCAGGCGTCCCTCACGCATCGCGGCGCCGATACCCCGCACGACGCCGTTGACCGGCTGGGGATACATGCCGCCGAGGCAGCGGATGCGCCTGGCCTTCGGGAAGGTGCCCGGCAGCGTCACCGCCTCCGGATGAGCGACCTCGTAAAGCCGGTAGTCGCCCAGGCCCCCGGCCATGTACACGACGTCGCTGTCGACGTAGCTCGGCACCGTTCCCCGCCGGCTGTCGCGCCAGGTGAGGCAGTCGCCCGCGGCGATGTCGATGAGGTGCTCGACCACCGCGCGGCCGTAGGATCGCGGGCCCTCGTCACCGACGCACCATGCGACGTCGATGGTCTCGACCTCGTCGAGGCGCGAGGCGGCGTCGAGGGCGAGCACGTTGGTCAGACCGGGCGAGGCGCCGCAGCCGATGAACAGGGCGACACCGGCCGCCTTGGCCTGCTCGTGCAGGTTGAGGGCCTGCAGGGTGCTCGCGTTGTCGTCATCGAGGTCGACGTAGTCGACGCCCGCCGCGATGCAGGCCCGCATGACCGGCTCGGCCGTGCGCATGTACGGACCCGCCCCGTTGACGACGAGGCGGGCGCCCGAGACGAGTTCGGCGAGCTGCTGCTCGTCGAACAGGTCGAGCTTGGTGGCGGTGGCCCGGCCCGGCGGCAGCCCCGCCGCGAGCTCGTGGGCCGTCGCCTCGTCGAGGTCGGCGAGCACAAGCGTCTGGTCGCTCTCGAACGCCGCGAGCCGCTCGACGGCAACGCGCGTCATCTCACCGGCGGCGCCGATGACGACGATGCGACCGGGCGTGGCCGCGCCCGTGGTCGCGGTGGCGTCCGCCTCAGGCATCGACGCGCCCGCAGTCGCCGTGGGGACGACCTCGGGGGAGTTGGTCTTGGCGATGGTGCGCTGGTCGGCGTCCGGGGCCGCCGTCACGTTGGAGTCGATCATGGACCCATCTTCGGGATCGTCAGGCGGCCTGTATAGGCGGATAGCGGCATAGTTGAGAGCGCTGTTACCGGAATCCGGCAAAAATGCGACCATGTAGTCATGTGGAGGACGCACCTGTCGGAACGCTTGCGCGCTGACGCCGACGACCTCGCGGCCAGCATGGTCGACGCCATCGGGCAGCGAATGAACGCCCCACAACTGCTCAGCCGGCCTGAGCAGGTCGATCAGGTGAGGCGGGCGACAGCTGGGCTCATCCAGGCGCTCGCCGCGTGGATGATCGACGAGCGGCCTGAGATGGCCGATGCGGAGGTGGCGTGGAGCCAGGCCACCGGCGACCTGGCCGGCCGCAGCGGGCTGCCGCTGGCCGACCTGCTCACCGGCCACCGGATCGCTCTCGCCCGCCTGCAGGAGCTGCTCGTCGCCGGCAGCGTGGGCTGGGCCGACAGCCCGGCCGAGGCCGCTGAGGGGCTGGCCCTGATGTCCTCCTTCTCCGAGGCGCTCATTCCGCGGTTGACCGCCGCTCACGCGGCCGGAGCCCGCCGCCGCGCCGAGACGCTGGAGGCGACGCGCCTGGCCGCCATCCGCGCCGTCCTCGCCGGTGGGCCCTTCGACCAGGCGCGCCTCGGGCTGCGGGCGGCTCGGTCGCACGTCGGGGTGGCGGCAAGCGGTCCCGGCGCCGAGCGGCTCGGCGCCGTCCTGCGCGCGGCGGACATCGGTGCCGTGCTCGTCGTCGCCGCGATCCCGCAGACGAGCTGGGCGTGGTGCGATGGCCAACGCCTGCGGCTTGAGGCCCTCGACGGCCTCGGCGGCTGGGTCGGCGTCGGCCAGCCGGCCGTCGGCGTCCCCGGCTTCATCGCCAGCCACCAGCAGGCGCTGCTCGCCCTCGAGGTCGCGTTGCGCGGGCCGGCGGGCACGGTGCGCTACGAGGACGTGGCGGTACAGGCCCTCGTCTGGGGCGGCCCGGCCGCGGCCGAGAAGCTCGTCGCGCACGCGCTCGGCGGCCTCGCCAAGCCGGGCGTCCGGGCTGGCAGGGTGCGTGAGACGCTTGGTGCCTGGCTGGAGTGCGGGTGCAGCGCGGCGGAAACGGCGCGGCGGCTGCACCTGTCGGAGCGCACCGTGCGCAACCACCTCCAGCGCGCCGCCGATCTCCGCGGCCGAGCACTCGACGAGGACCTTCCCGCGCTCGCCACCGCGCTGCGCCTCGCCGATCAGGTGCCCGGCGAGGGCTGACACCGGCATCCCTGTCTACGAGGCAGGCCGGCCAGGCTTCAGTCGCCAGGGGGAGCCGGGACGAAGTTGAGCGGCGCGCCGAAGGGAATAAGCGGCTCGCGCTTCACGCTGGCCTGGAACTCGCCGATGAGTCGGGTGAAGTGGGCCACGACCCAGGTGTGCAGGTGGGGGTATTCGGCGGGTTCACGTTCCTTCGGATCGGTGAGCAGGTTGATGATGCGGGGGTTGGCGTATGGCGGTGACGGGTCGAAGAACTGTCGTTGCTCGACAAAGACCGTCTTGAAATTTTGCCATTTGACCCCGTAGAGCTTGTCGCCGTTCCAGAACAAAAATCCCTGCCGGTTGGACTGGTCCTGGTCGCCGCAGAAGAATGCGCCTTGATCCACGCCGTCGATCACCCGGTCGCTCGGCATCTCACACCCGGCCCAGCCGATCAGGGTGGTGAACATGTCGGTGACGTGCACGATCTCGTTGCTGACCCGTGCAGGGGCGACGTGTCCGGGCCAGCGGATCAGGCACGGCGTGCGCAGCGAGCCTTCCATTCCAGTGAAATATGACCCGTCCCAGTAGCCTGACGTCCCGCGCCACGGCAGCGCATCCTCGGCCCCGTTGTCACCGGCGAAGACGACGATCGTGTTGTCAGCGATGTTCAGTTCGTCGAGCAGGTCGAGCAGTGTCCCGAAATCGGTATCCATCTCCAGCAGGCAGTCCGCCCAGTCCCCGACCCCGCTTTGTCCCTTGAATTCGTCGCGCGGCACGGTCGGCAGATGCAGCATCGAGTGATTGAAGTAGACGTAGAAGGGTGTGCCGGCGGCCACGCTGCGCCGGATGAACGCGTCTGCGCGGGTGAGGTATTCGCGGTCGATGTTGCGCCGCACCTCCATGGTCAGTTGCTCGAGGTCTTCGACCGCACCGCCTTTGGTGCTCGCGACCACAAACGACATGGGGTCACGGTCGGGGTTGTAGAGCGGGTCGTCGGGCCACAGGCATTCGTCATAGCTGTGCGGGATCCCGTACCACTCGTCGAACCCGTGGTCGGTGGGGTAGCGCCCGGGCTCGTCACCGATGTGCCACTTGCCATAGATGGCCGTGGCATACCCAGCCCGAGACAGGATGTCGCCCATCGTCTGCTCCCAGGCCACCAAACCGCTGGGGACGCCGGGGAGTTGCACCGAGCCGTTGCCGGAGCGGATGGCGTAGCGGCCGGTCAGCAGGGCCGAGCGGGTCGGCGTGCACTGGGCTTCGGGCGCGAAATTCAGCAGCTGCAGCCCCTCGCCGGCGAAACGGTCCAGCCGCGCAGTGTCTGCGCCGCGCAGGATCCCTCCCCCGTAGCAGCCCAGCTCACCCATCCCGAGGTTATCGATATGGACATAGAGAATGTTCGGAGGGCCGGTCGGCGCTGGCTCTGCCTGCTGCGCAACCGAAACGAAGTCAGAGTTCATCGCTTAACCTCCTGGGTGGGTTGTTAGCTCAACGGTCTCCGGATTGCGGTGCGACATAGGGCGTGCGTAGCGTTTTGGTGACCTCGTCGGCCGCCCGCTCCCCGGCCTCTACCGCGCCTTCCATGTAGCCGTCCCACGTGCCCGACTCCGCTCCGGCCCAGTGCAGACGGCCAACCGGCATCCTTGCGGCGGGTCCGACCTCGGTGAGCAAACCCGGTGGCTTGGACGGTATGCAGCCCTGCAAGTATTTCTCCTCACCCCAGTCCTTATCCACGTAGTCGATGGCGTCACGGGCGCGCGGGCCGAACAAGCGACTGAACCAGGTCAGCACCGCGTCGCGGCGACCGCCAGCGTCGTCGGCCAGCTCGGCGGGCATAGCGATACCCATCCGCTGGTCAAACGTGGCGAATCCCACCAACACGCCCGGCCTGGGCTCCGGCCCGGCCGGTGAATTGTCAAAGACGATGGGCACCGGACCGGTGTCGCTGACGGCTTGATCGCTCAGTCCGTCGGTTCGCCAGAACGGGCGCTCGTAGACCGCCTGCAGCTTCAGCCCGGTGACCATCGTCAGCCGCCGCTGCAGGCGCACCCGTTGCTGCGGGAGCCGGGGCTCGACGGCGATCCGCTCGGCACTTGCCGGGCTCATCGCCACGATCACCACCCGCGCCCGCACCGCACCGTCGGCGCACTCGATGTACACCCCATCGGCGTCTTGGCGCAGACCAACAACCGGGCGGCCCAGCGCGACCCGCGCACCCAGGCGATCGGCCAGCCGGGTGGAGATCAGCCACGAGCCGCCCTCGAAACGCAGTTCCTGAGCGCCGCCCTCCACATCGATCAGCTTCGAGAGTCCGCCCGCACCCCGGATGTGATTCAACGCGAACAGCAGCGACACATCATACGGGGCACCGCCCATCGTCAGCATGCACATCGTGCACCACACCGCACGGCACAACCGCGTGCGTGTCGACCGCAGCAGCCAGGCCTGCAGCGTCTGGGCGTCCCATGACGCTGCCTTGTCGGCGCGCCACGGCTCATCCTCGGGCAAGCTGCGTGCCATCCGGTCCATCCGCACCAGCGACTGGATCAGATCGGCCAGGCCCAACGGTGCCGCCCACGGCGGCGGGGCTTTGCGGTAGCGGTAGCGCTTACCCCCGGTGACCAGCAGATTCTTCCCCTGGCAATAGGTCGGAAACGTCGGCACACCCATCTCGGCGGCGACCGCGAGCAGCCGCGTTTGGGCGCGGGCAGCCCACTGGCCGCCGACATCAAGTGTCGTGCCGTCGGCCAGCCGGTGATTGAGGGTGCGCCCACCGACGCGATCGGAGGCTTCCAGCACCACCACGTCGGCGACTCCCGCCTCCACCAACCGGTGCGCGGCAACCAGCCCCGACAGCCCGGCCCCAATGATCGCCACGTCATACTGTGCGGATCCCGGCCCAGCAACGTTGGCAGTCATCGTTTCCGCCTGCTAGGGAATCTGCTCGCGGAGGAAGTTGCCGATGTCCTCGATCGCTTGCTGGCCCTCGGGCAAGACGGCGGCGTAACTCTGCCAGCGATGGATCATCTCCGGCCAGACTTCAAGTTTGACTTGGACGCCGGCTGCTTGCGCGCGTTGCGCGAGGCGCGTCGAGTCGTCCAGTAAAACCTCGTGATCGCCAACCTGGATCAGCAGCGGCGGCAATCCGTGCAGATCGGCATACAGCGGATCGGCCAGCGGGTTGCGCGGATCCGCGCCGGCCAGGTAGGCCTTCGCCCACACCTCGAGGATTGCAGGCGATGCAATCGGATCGACGTCCGCGCGTGTCTTGACCGACTCGCCGGTGCCCTCCAAATCCAGGAAAGGCGACAGGCACACCGCCGCGCCGGGCATCGGCAGTCCGGCGTCGCGGCCGGCGACCATCGCCGCGAGCGTCAGTGTGCCGCCGGCCGAATCGCCCGCTATCGCTAGCCGTGTAGCAGGCGGGCCTTGTTCGAGCAGGAACCGGTAGCCGGCCACGGTGTCATCGACCGCGGCCGGGAACCGATGTTCGGGTGCCAGGCGATAGTCCAGTCCCAGCACGCGGGCCTGCGCGGCGCGCGAGATGCGGCCCATCAGATCGCGATGGGTGTTCAGGGAGCCCATGATGTAGCCGCCGCCGTGTAGGTAGAGCACGGCGCGATCGGCCGCGGCGCCCGGCGCGCTGATCCACACCGCGCTGACCCCATTGGCAACAACAGGCTCGCTTGTAATATCGGGTTCCGCCGGCCGAGCCATCTGCTCGTTGATCGCGCGCAACTCCTCAACGCTTGCCCCGGCGGCCTTGTTGGACAGGGCTTTTATTTGGTCGATCACCTGTTGCAACTGTGGACTTGCCATCGCCAGGAGCCCTCTCCTGAGTGGGTGACGCGCGCTGACCGGCGCGCCTCACGACGCTAGTGCGAGCGTGTCGGCAAGCACAAGCATTCTGGGGGCGGATCGCTGCCCTTGAACCGCCGGGAAGGAATTTGATGTCTGGCAGCAAAGATTGCGCCAGCCGCTGGATTTCCGCCTACCGCTGTGCTGTCGACTCGGGGCGGCGGTACCTGTGTTGCGCAGCGCGCGGTGCGGCGAGCTCAACGACCTCGTCACCGCCATCAGCGTTTTCATCAACGGATGGAACCAGCGCTGCCACCCATTCGCCTGGACCAAAACAGCCGACGACATCCTGCCCCACGCCCGGCGTCAACGAACTTCAGACGCGGGACACTAGCAGCCAGTCGCTGCACTCAGGCGGCGACCCGCTCGTCGGCGCGCTTCGGCTCGGTGCTGCCGCGGTCCTTCGGCGGGAGGGCCAGTTTGACGATCTTGCGCACGACGGTGCCGAACTGTCTGGGCAGCGAGCCCGAGTTATACGGGATGCCGTAGCGCCGGCAGATCTCGCGAACCTCGGCCGAGATCTCCGCGTAGCGCCGTGCCGGCATGTCGGGGAAGAGGTGGTGCTCGATCTGGTGCGACAGATTGCCGGACAACAGGTGGAAGAGCTTGCCGCCGGTCAGGTTTGCTGAACCAAGAATCTGGCGGAAATACCACATGCCGCGTGATTCGTTCTGGGTCTCCTCGACGGTGAATTCCTGTGTGCCGTCAGGGAAGTGGCCGCAGAAGATGATCATGTACGACCAGACGTTGCGGATCAGATTGGCCGACAGGTTGCCGGCGAACACGAACGGTGCGAACGGTCCGGCCAGCAGCGGGAAGGCGACGTAGTCCTTCAGCATCTGCTTGCGTGTTTTGCGCCAAATGCCCTGCAGGATGTCCTGTTTGTCAGCTAGCCGGATCTCGCCGGCGCGGATGCGCTCGGTTTCCAGTTCGTGCAATGCCACCCCGTACTGGAAGAGCACCATCAGCAGGAACGCGTAGAGCGGGTTGCCCAGGAAGTACGGCTTCCATGGCTGATCCTCACTCATCCGCAAAATGCCATAGCCGATATCGCGGTCCATGCCCACGATGTTGGTGTAGGTGTGGTGCATGTAGTTGTGCGAATGGCGCCACTGATCGGCCGGGCACGCGGTGTCCCATTCGAAGTCGCGGCCGCGGATGTTGGGGTCTCGCATCCAGTCGTACTGGCCATGCATGATGTTGTGGCCGATCTCCATGTTGTCGAGGATCTTTGACACGCCGAGCATCGCGGTGCCCGCGAGCCAGGCCGGTGGCAGGATACCGGCGAACAGCAGGGCCCGACCGCCGACTTCGAGTGCGCGTTGCGTCTTGATGACGCGGCGGATGTAGTCGGCATCGCGCTGGCCGAGGTCGGCCATCACGCGTTCCTTGATGGCGTCGAGTTCACGGCCGAAAGCATCGGCCTGCTCGGTTGTCAGGGTCGGATTGGGTTGTGCCATGGTGAAGCCTCCGAGTCTCTAGAGGGCGATATCGACGTCGCCGACGGGGACGGACACGCAGATCTGCACGTCCTCGTCGGGCGCGGTCGACACCGCGCCGGTGGTCAGGTTGCGCACGACACCACAGGTTTTGCGGCGTGTGCAGGTATGGCAGATGCCCATCCGGCATCCGCTCTCCGGGGTGAGGCCGGCCGATTCAGCTTGTTCCAGCAGCGAGCGGCCGTCGTCGGCAACCTCAATGCCGCTGTCCGCGAACGTCACTCGCCCGCCCGATGGCTCCGCAGGCAGGTCCAGCTTGGATGCCACGAAGCTTTCCGAGTGCACGTTCTCGCAGTGCGCGCGGACGGTGTCGACTAAAGCCGGTGGGCCACAGACGAATACGGCATCCGGTGATGGCATCGCCGCCGCCAGGTGCTCATGCCCGAACCGGCCTTCGAGATCGCCGCCGGCTGAGCGAGTGTAGCCGTTCAGCACCCGCACTCCCGTCATCTCGGCGAGCTCGTCGCGGTAACAGGCCTCCGCACGGTTGCGTGCGTAATGCACGAACGCGATTTCTCCAGGGTGGCTTTCGTTGACCAGGGTGCGCAGCATCGCCATGACGGGGGTGATCCCGCTGCCACCGGAGACGAACAGAATCCGGCGGGGTCGTTGTGCCGGCAAGACGAAGTCGCCGCCGACGCCGGCAAGTCCGACCACCATCCCGCGCCGGGCACGCTCGTACAGAAAGGTCGAGACCAGCCCCCCGTCGTGATGCCCGATCGTCAGCTCGAGATGCGCGGCGCCCTCGGCATTAGCCGGTGAGTAGCAGCGGGTGTGCCGGCGTCCGTCGATCTCAACGGAAAGGTTGACGTACTGCCCGGCCTTCACGGTGTCGGCGAACGCCTCGTTGGGCGCCAGCACGAGCGTGACGCTGCGCGGGGTGGTCCGCCGCACATCGACGACCTTCGCGCGGCCATCACCACGCGTCCACGTGGGGGTCACCAGCTCGGTGTATCGGTCCACGCCGTGCGGGCCGGTGAGCAGGTTGACCAGGTCGGAGCCCAGCACCCGCTTCTTCAACGTTTGAGTGGAGTTCTGAGTGAACATCTGTACACCATGCTGCCACATGCTGCAGTTCGTCAAGGCTTTCCGCAGGTCTGTGTTACGGTTCACACGGTGAACAGTCGTACGCCTAGCTCACGCCCGCACCGGTCGAGCCGCGCGCGTACCCGCGAAGGGCCGTCACGCGAGGAGCGCAAAGAGGCCACTCGGCGGGCGATTGTCGCTGCGGCGCTCAAACTGCTCGACGACCGCAGTTTCAGCGGTTTGAGCCTGCGCGAGGTGACACGGGAAGCCGGCATTGTCCCGGCAGCGTTCTACCGTCACTTCGAATCGATGGACGCCCTCGGGTTGGTCCTGATCGACGAGTCGTTTCGAACCTTGCGCGACATGCTGCGCGGCGCCCGCGCCGGCAAGCTCGACCCCAACCGGGTGATCGAGTCGTCGGTCGAGATCGTCGTCGCGAGCGTCACCGAACGCCGTGAGCACTGGCGCTTCATCGGACGCGAGCGCTCCAGCGGCGTCACCGTGCTGCGCTACGCCATCCGCACCGAGTTCAGGCTGCTTACCTCGGAGCTGGCCACCGACCTCGCCCGGTTCCCCGGCCTGAACGCGTGGAGCACCGACGACCTCAACATTCTGGCGACCCTGTTCGTCAACTCGATGATCGTCGTCGCCGAGGCACTCGAAGACGCACAAAGCGCCGAGGCGCTCGAAGAGATCCGACGAACCGCGGTCAAGCAGCTGCGGATGATCGTGATCGGTATCAACGGCTGGCGCAGCAGCCCCTAGGCACGCGAATCACCCCCTTTCTCGCCTTCCAGGTTCTGAGCACACCTAATCAACGCCTCCGCAACGCTGCGTTGCGTGTTTGGCGAAATGCCTTGCAGCATCAGCGCTTGCACTCCGAACACAGCGTTATCGGCGGCCTTGAGTTGGCGCGATCCTCGGCGGGTCAGAGCCAACGAGCGAGCCCTGCCGCGCGGCGGAGCATCGATGGTTTCGACCAAACCCGCCGTGCGCAACCCGGTCAGCACGTCCTGTAAGGACTGCCGCGTCACGAAACACAACCGTGCCAGCTCGGCGGCCGAGGCATCTGGATGTTCAGCGAGCGCCCGCAACGCCGCGTACTGCGCCATCGACAGCCCGGTCGGCTTCAGCGCGGCGTCACATCGCCGCCGCAGCCCCTGTTGGACCCGCTTGACCAGATAGCCAACCGAACGTTCCGTCTCGGACCATTGCATGACAGGAACCTTACATCAGTGCTACCGTTCTGTCAGGAACCTGACATAGGAGGAAGCCATGACCGCCATCACCGAACATGCCGACCACGCGACGCTGATCAACGTGTTCACCGTGGAACCCGAGCGGGCGCGACAACTCGCCGACCTGTTGACTGCAGCAACCGAGGACGTGATGCAGCACATCGACGGGTTCATCTCGGCGAACATTCACCTCAGCACCGACGGCACCCGGGTCGTCAACTACGCGCAATGGCGCAGCGCGGAGGCCTTCCAGGCGATGCTGCAGGACAGCACCGCACAGCAACACATGGCGTTGTGCGCCGAACTGGCGCGCGGCTACGACCCCCACCTGTACACCGTTGAGTCGGTGCATACCGCGTCGGTCTAGCCGCGGCGCGATGATGGTGCCATGGGCACCAGAATGCGAGATCTGCTCGGCGGCGCGTTGCAGTCACTGCGTTACGAACCCACCGACAAGCGCCTTCGGATTTACCTGAACGAACAGCAAGTCGCCGACACCGTCAACGGACTGCTGGTCTGGGAACCCCGGCGGGTAGTCCCGACATATGCGGTGCCGGAGCGCGATGTCTCGGCCCGCCTGGAATCGGTGGGCAGGGCGCGTGATGTCTGGGAGCTCGCCGACTTGCCGGTCCTGGTCCCGACCAACCCGTTCACGGCGCACAGCTGTACCGGCGAGATGTTCGACGTTGTGGTCGGCACCGCCAGGCGACCGTCGGCGGCCTTCCGGCCGGACGATCTGGACCTGACCGGTTACCTCACGTTCGACTTCAGCGCGTTCGAGTGGCGCGAAGAAGACGAGCCGATCGTCGCGCACCCGCATGACCCGTTTAAACGCATCGACATCCTCGCCAGCAGCCGGCACGTCCGGGTCGAGTGGGAGGGCCGCCTGCTGGCCGAGTCATCGCGGCCGCTGCTGTTGTTCGAGACCTTGTTGCCGGTCCGCTTGTACCTACCGCGCGCCGATGTCGTCGTCGATCTCGAGCCGACTGACACCGTCAGCTATCGCGCATACAAGGGCCGGGCGTCCTACTTCTCGGTGCCCGACGGCCCGGCGGATGTGGCGTGGACCTATCACCAGCCGCTGCGCGAAGCCGAACCGGTCACCGACCGCATCGCGTTTTTCAACGAGCGAGTGGACGTCATCGTCGACGGCGGGCGCCGAGAACGCCCAGTCACACAGTGGTCGGGCTGAGGGCTGTGGCGACCTCACGGGCTACCTCGCGTCGCAAACACGGCAAGCTGGCCGACATCACCGGCCCCGGCATCACCGACCGGTGGGGCGTCACGTGTACCGACCTGGGTGCGTCGATAATCGCGCCCAACGGGTCGCTGGTGTCGGTATTCGGAGACACCTTCTCGGGCAACAGTGTTGGCGATGGCGACTGGCGTTCACCGGTGATCCTCATCGGCACCGGCGACGCCAATCACCCGATCACCTACCAGCGCGCCGGGGGTACCGATCCCGAGTACGCACACCAGCTGTGGCGCTACTCGCACCGCACGGTCGCGTCCGGCAGGCCGCGCCGCGGCATCAGCACGGTGATTCCCTCCGACCTGCTGCGGGTGGGCGAAACGCTCTACCTGCACGCGATCGTCAACCGGGGTTTCGGCAACGTCGTTTGGACCGAGATCTGGAGCTCGGACGACAGCGGTGTCTCGTGGCGGCACCTGGGTGAAAACGCGAAGTTCCCGCCCGGACTGCACAACGGTCACGCGCAGTGCTGGTCGTGGGATTACGACCCGGTCCACGGCTGGATCTACGTCGTCTCC
The DNA here is from genome assembly GCA_963720085.1 of uncultured Actinomycetota bacterium. Taxonomy (GTDB): domain Bacteria; phylum Actinomycetota; class Actinomycetes; order Mycobacteriales; family Mycobacteriaceae; genus Mycobacterium. Next base: position 32,418 of record CAVRER010000069.1, on the reverse strand, counting down.
ACTGGCTTTCAGCGCGACAAAGGGATCATCCTTCGGCGGGTCCGTCCGGCGAAGCTCGGCGATCTGGCTGCGTACTCCGGGTGGGGGCGAACCAACGGTCGCTGGGCCTGGGGTAAGGAGCCGAACCCGCTGACTCCCGACGGTGAAAGCTGGGGCGAGCTGTCGCTGCGGCGGTTGGCAAACGGCAAATGGATTCTGGGCGGATTTCTGTCCTCGAAGTACGCACTCGGGCTATCGGGTCATCGACTCCCCGACCGCTGCGCACGACGCGCCGCTGCAGGTCCCGGTCGTCGGATCGGCGTGGGACGCCGAAGACCATGCCAACAACCGGGTTGCGCAGCTCTACGGCGGATACGTCCTTCCGGGTTCGAAGCTCAATGTCGCCGGCGGCGTCGGCCTGGTGGTGTCACAGTGGAACACCGCGCGCGGATGGCCTTACCGGGCAATGCAATTCCGCGCGACACTGCGTGACACCGCCGACGCTCAGAAATCCAGCGGGTAGCCGCCGCTGACTTTGAGGGTTTCACCAGTGATGAACGACGCCTCATCGGAGCATAGATACAGCATGGCCGACACCACGTCGTGCATGGTGCCGAGCCGGTGGATCAACTGGCGTTCGCGAACAATGTCGTCGACGAGTGCGTGCGGCAGGTCGGCAAGCGCGTTCTCGGTGTTCATCAGGCCGGGGGCGATTGCGTTGACCCGGATCCGATCGGGCGACAACTCCGAGGCGAACGCGACGGTCAACCCACGTACCGCCAGTTTGGACACCCCATACGGGGTGATGTTCATGAAACCGGCCATTGACGAGATGTTCAGCACCACACCGCCGCCGCGATCCCGCATCGAATCGCGGCACGCCAGAGTGCAATTGATGACGCCCATGACGTTCACGTCGAACAGGCCCCGAATGTCGGACCGGGACAGCACGCCGAAGGGTTGGTTGTACTTCGTCAGGTGACGTCCGGCGTTGTTGATCAAGACGTCGACGCCACCGAGCATTTCGATCACGACGCCGACGGCGGTGTCCACCTGCTGCTCATCGGCAACGTCGCAGGGCACCGCGATCACCCGAGCTCCTTGCTCGGTCAGTTCCGCCGCGGTGCGCTCAGCCAACGCGACATCGATGTCCAGAATTGCGACGTCGGCACCCTCACCGATCAGCGCCCGCGCGAAGGCCCGACCAAACCCAATCGCGCCGCCGCTGATCACCGCGGTCTTTCCGGAAAACCGCATCTGGCAACGGTATCGCGATTGTCGCTGCCACTAGGGGCTTTGCCGTCGCTACCTCGGCGCCCGCCACATCGGCCATAGGGTCGGACCGCCATCGGGCAATACGATTTCGCCGGTCACCTCGAAGCCAAATCGCTGGTAGTAAGGCACGTTTTCGGGCTTGCTGGATTCGAGGTAGGCGGGGGCGTGTTCCGCGTCGACGCGATCAAGGCGTGAGCGCATCAGGGCCTGCCCGTAGCCTTTACCGCGCACCGTCACATCGCTGCCGAGCACGGCCAGATACCAATGTGGTTCCTCGGGGTGATGGCGCTTCATCAACTCGAGCAGTGCGCCGAACTTGCGGCCAACTGACAGCCGCAATCCGAAACCGCGGACAAACGACGGCAGCATCATCAGTTGTTCGCGAGGCGTCTGCTTCCACCGCCCCGGGGGGATCCCACAACGCTGCCGCGCCAATAGCCGACTCCGTCGCGGGCCACTTCCACACCACCACCGGCGAGATGATGGTGCCGGGTGGCCGTCCCGAAAAATCTCCGCAGGTGCGCCGCCCGCGTTCTGTCATCGGGCATGATCCACATCGAAACCGGGTCGTCGTAGAAAGCGCGGCCCAGCACGTGCGATAGCTGGCCGATGTCAGCCCTCTGGGCGGGATGCGCGTTGATCGTCATTGGTGACCAGATTAGTCATCCTCATTTCGGCACCCGGCGTTGGCGGTAGCAGTCTGAATTACTACGTTGAATAAATCGAGCCGGGAGATGCCAACTATGTGGGACTTCGAAACAGACCCTGACTACCAGGAGAAGCTGGACTGGGTCGAAGAGTTCATGGTCAACGAGCTCGAGCCGCTCGACCTGGTCGCGCTCGATCCATACGACAAGAAGAACGCCGAGACGATGGCGATCCTGCGACCCCTGCAGCAGCAAGTGCGGGACCACGGGCTCTGGGCAGCGCATCTGCGGCCTGAACTCGGCGGCCAAGGCTACGGCCAGGTCAAGCTCGCGCTGCTCAACGAAATACTCGGCCGGTCTCGCTGGGCCCCGTCGGTGTTCGGCTGCCAGGCACCCGACTCGGGCAACGCCGAGATTCTCGCCATGTTCGGCACCGCCGAACAGAAAGCTCGTTACCTGCAGCCGCTGCTCGACGGTGACATCACCTCCTGCTATTCCATGACCGAACCGCAAGGCGGTTCGGATCCGGGTCTGTTCGTCACCCGCGCCGAGCGCGACAACGACACCTGGGTGATCAACGGCGAGAAATGGTTTTCCACCAACGCCAGGCACGCGACCTTTTTCATCGTCATGGCGGTCACCAACCCCGACGCGCGAACCCGCGACAAGATGTCGCTTGTTCATCGTCCCTGCCGAAACACCGGGCATCGAGATCATCCGCAACGTGGGGGTCGGGACTGATTCACACGCCACCCATGGTTACGTCCGCTACACCGACGTCCGGGTGCCGGCCGACCACATACTCGGCGGCGAAGGGCAGGCATTCGCGATCGCGCAGACCCGGCTTGGCGGCGGACGCATTCATCACGCCATGCGCACTATCGCGTTAGCCCGGCGAGCATTCGACATGATGTGTGAGCGGGCGGTGTCACGCCAAACCCGCAACGGTCCGTTGTCGAACTTCCAGATGACCCAGGAGAAGATCGCCGACAGCTGGATTCAGATCGAGCAGTTCCGACTGCTGGTGCTGCGCACCGCATGGCTGATCGATAAGCATCACGACTACCAGAAGGTGCGCCGCGACATCGCGGCGGTCAAGGTGGCGATGCCGCAGGTGCTGCACGACGTGGTGCAGCGTGCCATGCATCTGCACGGCGCGCTCGGGGTCTCCAACGAGATGCCATTCGTCAAGATGATGATCGCCGCCGAGTCGCTAGCGATCGCCGACGGGGCGACCGAGTTGCACAAGATTACCGTCGCCCGCCGTACCCTGCACGAATACCAGCCCGTGTCAACGGCTTTTCCGTCTCAGCACCTGCCAACCCGGCGCGCGGAGGCGCAGGCCAGGCTGGCCGAACGCCTAGAGCATGCTGTTGCCGAGTTCTGAGCGTCTATCGCGGTCAACCGGCGGTGACGCGGTCGATGTGGGCCAGAAAATGGGTCAGCACGGCATCGGGCGCTTCGAGTTGCGGCCAATGCCCGATGTCGTCGGCGAGCATCACCACATCGGGGTGGGGTATTACCTCCGCGTAGCGGCGTGCCATGTGCGCACCGGAGTTGGGGTCCACCGGCCCGTCGATCAACCGCATCGGAACCTCGGTCTGCCGCATGGCACGCACCCACCGATTTCGATGCGTGTAGCGGTCGTTGATGAAGCGGCCGACCTTGTGCAGCACGCGGCGGCCGTCGTTGTAATCCAAGATCTGGTTGAACACGTCCATCATGTGCCGTGTCGGTTTGGTGTTGGGGCCGAACATCTCGCGCAGCGTCGGTTCCAGCAGCCGACGAGACAGAGCTGATAGCGGGCTGTTCTGCACATGGCTGAAGATGTCACCCAACGGAGTCCGGGACATCAACTTCTGCGCCGCTCGCGGCGTGTAGGTCTCGACGAACATACCTCCGTTGAGCCAGGTGATTGAGTCGATGCTCAACTCACCGTAGGCGGCTGACCAAACTCGTGACGGGCCAACAGTTCCTGACCTACAGAGTCGCCGATGTCGTGGGCCATGATGTGCGCGTTGCCGATTCTCAGGTGGGCCAGCAGCGCCTCGTGCATGTCCGCGTGGTCGTGCACCGAGTATTCGTAGGCGACGGGCTTTGCGGAGAAGCCCATGCCCATCATGTCCGGTGCGATGACGGTGAAACGTTGCGTCAGCGTCGGCCAGATCGGTGCCCAGTCAAAGGAGTTGAACGGGTAACCGTGGATCAGCAGTAGCGGAGGTCCACTGCCTTCCATGCGGTAGAAGATGTCAAAGCCGAGGTAGTCGAAGTGCTGTCCGGCGGCCAGCCAGGATGCCAGTTCAGCGTCCATGGCGTGAGCCTACGAGATGTAGCGAACGACGCTCTCGGCCACACACGCCGGTTTGTCCGACCCCTCGACCTCCACAGTGGTCGACACCGTCGCCTGCACCGCGCCGTTGCCCAGATCCTCGACACCGACCAATGAGCTCTGCGCGCGCACCCGGGAACCGACCGGGACCGGCGCGGGAAAGCGAACCTTGTTGAGTCCGTAGTTGATTGCAAGTTTGATGCCGTTGACGGTGTACATCTGGTGCTGGAGCCGCGGCAGCAGCGCCAACGTCATGAAACCGTGGGCGATCGTCTTGCCGAACGGACCCTTGGCCGCTCGCTCCGGGTCGACATGGATCCACTGGTGGTCGCCGGTCGCGTCGGCGAAGAGGTTGACGTCTTCCTGGGTGATCGTCACCCAGTCGCTCTGTCCGATGCTTTGACCCTGGATCGCGGCGAGGTCGGCAACTGATTCGAAGGTGCGCATAGCGTTCTCTCCTCTAGTGTCGGCCCGACGGCGAAGTGGGCCGCGCTGGTAAGCATCGTGCCACTCCACCGCTGCGGGGCCACCGTCAGCCCCGCACCGGGCCGAATCAGACGTCGAGACCGAGACTCACGAGGCACGATCGCCGACGACGCACTCGACGTCGGCGCGACCGGGCGGAAGTGCGCAGTCAACGGCGCTAACGGGTAACGCCTGTTGCAGGATGACCGGGTGAGGCTGCTGCTACTCGCCGATACGCATGTTCCGCGACGCGCCCGCGATCTGCCCGCGCAGGTATGGGACGAGGTGGCGCAGGCCGATGTCGTCCTGCATGCCGGCGACTGGGTGGCGCCCGAGTTGCTCGACCAGCTGGCGGCGAAGGCCGCGCGACTCGTGGCGTGCTGGGGGAACAACGACGGACCGGTGCTGCGGTCGCGGCTACCCGAACGCGCGGACGTGGTGCTGGATGGGCTGCGCTTCACCGTCGTCCACGAGACCGGCGCAGCGGCCGGCCGGGAGGCTCGAATGTCGCGCCGCTACCCCGACACCGACGTGCTGGTGTTCGGCCACAGTCACATTCCGTGGGACACGACGACCAGCACCGGTCTGCGGCTGCTGAATCCCGGGTCGCCGACCGATCGCCGCCGCCAACCGTCCTGCACCTACATGACCGCGAGCGTCGACGACGGCGCAGCTGACCGACGTCGTCCTGCACCGCCTAAAGAAGTAGCCCGCTTATGTATGCATAACCACCCCATAGCTCGCACAAATATTTAGCTCGTAAACAGAGATATTTTAGGGTGTGAACAGTAAGCTCTCGATTTAGCAACCGAAGTTTTCCGGGTCGTCGGGAGATTTCGCCGTCAACTTCGAAGGTCCGTCGGCCGCGGTTTCGATTCCGCGCGACTCACCGAATCGCAGTCGGAGCTGCTCTGGCTGGTCGGCCGCCAGCCGGGCATATCGGTCAGCGCGGCCGCTGCCGAACTCGGGTTGGTGGCCAACACCGCCTCGACCCTGGTTTCCAAGCTGGTATCCGGCGGCTTTCTCACCCGCAGCGTTGGTGTCACCGACCGCCGCGTCGGTCAGCTGCGCACTCGCCGAGCCCACCCAGCAGATCGTCGACGCATCCAGGGCCGCACGGCGAGCGCTGCTATCCGAGGTGCTGGACGAACTAGATGACGACCAAATCGCATTCTCTGGCAAAGGGACTGGAGGTTCTCGACACAATGACACGATTACTACAGGAGCGACCGATCATGAGCGAATTGCTACCCCTGGCGGTCGACGGCCAGCACCTGACCTATCGCTACGGCAAGTTCACCGCCGTCGATGATGTGACGCTGCAGGTGCGGCCCGGTGAGACCATGGGCCTGCTCGGGCCTAACGGGGCCGGTAAAACCACATTGGTGCGCATGCTCACCACGCTGACCCCGGTCCAGCACGGTGAGCTACGCATCTTCGGGTTGGACTCACGTCACCAGACGGTCGACATCCGAAGCAATATCGGCTATGTGCCACAACAGCTTTCCATCGAGCCCGCACTAACGGGCCAACAGAACGTGGAGTGGTTCGCGCGGCTGTACGGCGTGCCCCGCGCGCAACGCGCTGAACGCGTCGAGCAGGCGCTGGCCGCCATGGAGCTACTCGACGTCGCCAACCGGCTGGCGGGGACCTACTCCGGCGGCATGGTGCGCCGGCTCGAGGTGGCGCAGGCGCTGGTCAACCGCCCATCACTGCTGGTTCTCGACGAGCCGACCGTCGGACTGGATCCCATTGCGCGGGACCGCGTCTGGAGCCAGGTGCAGAACATGCAGGCCCAGTTCGGCATGACCGTGCTGCTGACCACCCACTACATGGAAGAGGCCGACGCACTGTGCGATCGGGTGGCGTTGATGCATCGCGGTGAGTTGCGGGCCGTGGGAACGCCCTCGAAATTGAAGTCGACGGTATCGCCCGCGGCCACGCTCGAGGACGTATTCCGTCACTACGCGGCATCCGACTTGTCGCAGCAGACAGAAGCATCCGGGTCATTCCGTGAAATCCGTTCCAGCAGAAAGGTTGCCCGTCGTGCCGGTTGACCAACACCCTATCGAGGTAACCCTGGTCCGCGCCCCACGCGGCTGGCAACGCGTCGCCGCAACGGTGGGTCGCGTCGGGGCGTTCGCAATCGTCGAACTGCAGAAGCTGCAGCACGACCGCACCGAACTCGTCACCCGGATGGTTCAGCCGGCGCTGTGGCTGTTGATCTTCGGCACCACGTTCAGCCGTCTACACGTGATCAACACCGGATCGGTGTCTTATCTGGCCTTCCTGGCGCCGGGCATCATCGCGCAGTCGGCGCTGTTCATCTCCATCTTCTATGGCATACAAATCATCTGGGACCGCGACGCCGGTATCCTTGCCAAACTCCTGGTGACGCCCGCACCGGCATCGGCGCTGATCACCGGTAAATCATTTGCGGCGGGTGTGCGATCGGTGGCACAGGTCGTCGGCGTGTTGGCGCTCGCCTATGTGATGGGCATTGGCTTGACCATCAATCCGCTGCGGATCGCGGCGGCGATGGGCATCGTCATGCTGGGTGCGGCGTTCTTCGCGTGCCTGTCGATGACGTTGGCCGGGCTGGTTCGCAATCGCGATCGGCTGATGGGTATCGGCCAAGCCATCACGATGCCATTGTTCTTCGCGTCCAACGCGCTATACCCAGTCAACGTGATGCCCGGCTGGCTGCATGTGCTCAGCAAGGTCAACCCGCTCAGCTACGAAGTCGACGCGCTACGGGCGCTACTGATCGGCACTCCGTTCCACCCGGCGGACATCGTCGTCTTGGTGGTGGCTGCGGTGCTCGGAATCGTCACCGCGTCAACCCTATTGCGGCGCCTGGTCTCTTAGACCGGAAGTCATCCACGCCGTAACTGGCGATACTTCTGTCGAAATACCTTGCAGCGGCACTAATGACGACGTCACGAGGCCAGCGAGTCCCAATTGTTATCTTCGAGTCCGCGCCGACGCTTAATCGTTAGCCAACCGCGACGTCACACCCCGAAGCGGCGAACGGGAGTGGGCCGCACGCCGTGTTTGACTGCCTCCGACAGCTATTCGACCGCGTCATGCGGCAGATGAAAGTTGGGATGGGTAAGAGCTATGAAGTTCGTTGAGAAGTTACGCGGCGCGGCGGCGCGTTTGCCGCGCCGACTGGCAATCGCGACCATTGGGGCAGCACTGCTGGCCGGTCTGGTCGGTGCTGTCGGCGGCTCGGCGACCGTGGGGGCGTTCTCCAAGAAGGGCCTGCCGGTCGAGTATCTGCAAGTACCGTCCGCGGCGATGGGCCGCGATATCAAGGTCCAATTCCAGGGCGGCGGGCCGCACGCGGTCTACCTGCTCGACGGGTTGCGCGCCCAGGACGACTTTAACGGCTGGGACATCAACACTCCCGCGTTCGAGGAGTACTACCAGTCCGGCCTGTCGGTGATCATGCCGGTCGGTGGACAGTCCAGCTTCTACAGCGACTGGTATCAGCCGGCCTGCGGCAAGAGCGGCTGCCAGACCTACAAGTGGGAAACATTCGTGACCAGGGAGCTGCCGACGTACCTGCAAGCCAACCGGGGCATCGCACCGACCGGCAACGCCGCGGTAGGTCTTTCGATGTCGGGTGGTTCCGCACTGATTCTGGCCGCGTACTACCCGCAGCAGTTCACCTACGCGGGATCGCTGTCGGGCTTTTTGAACCCCTCCGAGGGCTGGTGGCCGACGCTGATCGGCTTGTCGATGGGCGACGCGGGCGGCTACAGCGCGACCAACATGTGGGGTCCGACCAGCGATCCCGCGTGGAAGCGCAACGACCCGATGGTCCAGATCCCTCGACTGGTGCAAAACAACACCCGGGTTTGGATCTACTGCGGTAACGGCACTCCCAACGACCTTGGCGGTGACAGCATGCCGGCCAAGTTCCTGGAGCAATTCACGCTGCGCACCAATGAGCAGTTCCGCGACAACTACGTGGCGGCGGGCGGCAACAACGGCGTGTTCAACTTCCCGCCCAATGGAACACACGACTGGGGCTACTGGAACCAGCAGCTGGTCGCCATGAAGCCCGACATTCAGCGCACGCTGAGCGGTGGTCAAGCCGCCACCTGACTTACCCTCCGACGCATCGGCAGCAGCGTGCCCCCAGCGCTGCTGCCGATGCATTTTCTAAGGCGCGCTAGGAGGTGACCCGTATGGGTTGTGGGTTTTGAGGTTCCAGAGTCCGGCGATGATATTGAGGGTGTGGTTGATGGCGTTGCCGTGGCGGCGGCATTGCCGCGGTATTTGCCAGTCTTTGAGTCGGGCGATGACGTGTTCGACGCGGGCCCTGATCCGGCGGTGTGCCCGGTAGTGGTCGTCGCGGATGATGCGGCCGGTCTTGTCGCGTCGCGGGGTGGTGATCGCGGTGATGCCGGGGTAGCCGCCGTCGCCGAGGACGACACGGCCATCGAGCAGCTGAGCCACGGTGTGGCGGGCCACGATAGCAGATGCGGGCAGATCGTCGCGGCGCCCAAGGATTGCAGCCCAAGCAGATCAGCAACCCGGGCGGGCCCCGGGCGGCCCGCGTCGATGGGGTGCCGCTGCGCGCCTACCGCCACGACCGGCTCTCCCGCAGCTATCAACGCACCCGCACCGATCACGCCACCGGGGCCCGAAACGCCAGTCAGGCCAAAATCGCCCGGGCCCGTGATATCGCCGCGCGGATCGTGGTCACCCACGGCACCACCATCACCATCGAGGACTGTTCGATTGCCACCTGGGCGCGCCTGTGGGGCAAACGAATTGCCCTGTTCAGCCCCGGCATGTTGGTGGCCGCCCTCAAACGCGAATGCGAAGCCACCGGCGGCACCCTATCGCGCGCCGGCACCCGATCCACCGCGCTTTCCCAACACTGCCTGTGCGGCGCGCGGGTGCCAAAAACCCTCGCCCAGCGCACCCATAACTGCGGCCATTGCGGGCTGCACGGGGATCGTGACATCGTCTCAGCGATGCTGGCGGCCTGCGTCGAGCTCGCCGATCCCGACGATCCGCGCACCGCCCGGGTCGATCACCGACTTGCCCACGCCCTGCGGGCGTGGCTGGCCTCCCAGCAAGAGTGGGAGGGCTCAGTCAACCGGCACCAGCCACCACCATCATCAGATGCTGGATCGGCCAGGACCGGCAGCCACCACCCGGTGGCCTCTGCTGAGCAAGCAGCACCCGGCCCACCCCCGAACAGCCCAGGCCTAAAGCCTGGACGTCGCGGGACCAGCCGAAAACAACCAGCCCCCAAGCTGATTGGAGCTGCATGACCCATCACGGGTCAACTCTTAGTCCAGTAAGGCTCGGCGGTCCTGGTGGAAGTAGGTGTATCCGGTTGTCAACGCGCACACAGCCGAAGCGGCTATCAGCATCCCGGTCCCGTTGACCACCAGGCTGATACAGCCGCCCAACGCGGCACCCAAGACGAAGCTCGCGAACAGCAGGAAATAACCGAGCCAATCCGACACGTCTCCACCCGCGATATGGCGTTCGATGCCCTGCCCCATCTTGACCAGCGTGCCGGTCACATAACTCAGCGGCACCGACACCTCGCCATCTTTGACGAACGACGTGTTTAGCGCACCAATTCCGAAGACCACCAACAGAATTGGCGCAAAGTCAACGAGATTTTCTTCCCAGCCCTCATCGATGACGTCCACCACGGTGGCAGCGAACAGACTGACGGTGGTGAGCACGGTCGGTCCGTGCGGATGCGCGACCCAGAAATGCCGCCTGCACGCGGACGCAACCACCACGCCGGCGACGAAGCACAGCATCAGCAGGCCAGCCGTCACCGACAGCAACACGTCGCCCCGGAAGTATCCCAGCACCGCGCGTTGTGCATTCCCGGTCATAAACGTCACAAAGTATCCGGCGGAATGGGTGAAGGCCGTCGCTCCCAGCACGCCGGCCAGCGCGGCCAGCACCCACGACAACCGCGCCTCACTATCGAATGTCTCACGCAGCATGCAGCCATGCTTTCACCAGAACCGCAACACTCGCAGCGCGGCGACCGTAACTCAGATGGCACTCACATCAATTGGCCACTAACTTGGCGATCGATCGCAGCGGAATAGGCAGCCAGCCGGGGCGGTGCCGTGACTCATAACCGGTCTCATACACCGCCTTGTCCAGTTCATATGCCGCCAATAACAGCGCTGAATCGCGCGGATCGACGCCGGATGCGGCCGCGTAGCCGTCGCAGAACGCAGTGCGGTTGCGCTGCACCCACTCTCGGGCGCGCGCGGCGAGTTGCTTGTCGCCTGACTGGTCGACCAGTGGTCCGTAGGCGGCGTAATCATAGGAGCGCAGCACGCCGGCCACATCACGCAGCGGCGAGTCCGGCGCGCGACGCTCGTCCAGCGGCTGACCGGGCTCACCTTCGAAGTCGATCAACAACCACGACTCCGGTGTGCGCAACACCTGCCCAAGGTGCAGGTCGCCGTGCACCCGTTGCACGGTGATCGTCTGTTCCGCCAGCTTTTGGAAGCGCTGCTCGATCGCCTCCGCGTACTGCTCGAGCTCGGACACCGCCGCGACCGCCGACGACAACCGCGCCAGCATGGTGTCGACCGGGAAGGGGGCCTGCGACCTGCCAAGGGCTTCGGCGAGCGTGGCGTGCACTGACGCGACTGCTTCACCGAGCCGGTAGGACTCGCCCGCGAAATCGCCGCCGACCTCATGGGCATACAGGTCACCCTCCGCGAACAGATCGCGGACACTGGCGGTGGCCATCGCCCAGCCTTCAGCCGTATTAGCCGCATACTCGGTCGCCATGCCGAGCGGGCAGGAGGTGTCGGTATCGCTGCCCGGCGTGGTTAGCTCGTAGGTGCCGAGCAGTCGGGCCACATGTGGGTTGCCGGCCCGGCCGAGCACCCGGTTCAGCTCGATATCGGGGTTGATGCCGGCGCTGACGCGACGGAACACCTTCAAGATGGCGTCTCGCTCGAAGATCACACTGGTGTTGCTCTGCTCAGCGTCCGACACCCGGGCCGACGCTTCCAGCGGCAGGGTGACACCCGGCTCTTTGGCAAACGTCACGTCTGAGCGGACGGCAGCCGTGTCGATCAGCGACAACAGGAATTGGGCCGCCGGCGGGTCATACAGCGCGTCATAGCCGGTGTGGTCGTTGTCGGCGCCGATGGTGGCGACGGTGGTGTACTCGGGGAGCGGCGCAGTGTCCCAGGTGACAATCACCTGATAGCGCTCCGCCGAACCGTCGGTGTAGCTGACGTCGACCAGTACCAGGTCAAGACCATCGCGCAACGCGACGACGTGGCTCGCCTCAGCGGTGGCGAGTTCCCGGCTTCGCCCGGCATACCAGCGCTGCTGGGGAAGCCATTCAGACCACGGCAAGTTCATTGCGTCTCCTCTGACTCGGCCAGCTCGAACCAGTAGAACCCGTGTCCTGGCAGGGTCAGTAGATAGGGCAGTTGACCGATCCGCGGGAACTCGACCTGACCGGTCAGTTCGACTGGCGTGTAGCCACTCCAGTGTTGAAGGTTCAATTCGATCGGCTGCGGGAAACGCGACAAATTGTTCACGCAAAGCACCACATCGTCGTCGGCTTCGCGCACGTAGGCCAGGACCGACGGGTTAGATCCGCCCATTTCCTCGAACCTACCGATCGCGAACGCGTCATGCCTGCGCCGCACCGCCAGCATGGTGCGCGTCCAGTTGAGCAGCGAGGTCGAGGTGTCGCGTTGGGCCTCCACGTTGACGGTCTGGTAGCCGTAGACCGGATCCTGGCTGGGCGGCACGTACAGCCGACCGGGATTGGCCGTGGAAAAGCCGGCGTTGCGGTCCGGAGTCCACTGCATCGGGGTGCGCACCCCGTCGCGATCGCCGAGCCAGATCACGTCACCCATACCGATCTCGTCGCCGTAATAGATGACCGGGGAGCCGGGTAGCGACAACAGCAACGCGGTGAACAACTCGATCTGGTTGCGGTCTTTCTCCAGCAGCGGGGCCAGCCGGCGGCGGATGCCGACATTGGCCTTCATCCGCGGATCCTTGGCGTACTCGGCGTACATGTAGTCGCGCTCGTCGTCGGTGACCATTTCCAGGGTCAGTTCGTCGTGGTTGCGCAAGAAGATGCCCCACTGCGCCATCTTGGGAATGGGCGGTGTTTGCGCCATGATCTCCGAGATCGGGAAACGCGATTCCCGGCGCACCGCCATGAAAATGCGCGGCATCAGCGGGAAGTGAAATGCCATGTGGCATTCATCGCCACCGGTTTCGGGGTCGCCGAAATACTCGACGACGTCACTGGGCCACTGATTGGCCTCGGCCAGCAGCACACGACCGGGGAATTCGTCGTCGACGACCTCGCGCGCCCGCTTGAGAAACGCGTGCGTCTCGGGCAAGTTCTCGCAGTTGGTGCCCTCACGTTCGAACAAGTACGGCACGGCGTCCAGCCGGAAGCCGTCGATACCGAGGTCAAGCCAGAACCGCATGACGTCGAGCATCGCCTCCTGAACGGCGGGGTTGTCGTAGTTCAGATCCGGTTGGTGTGCGAAGAACCGGTGCCAGTAGAACTGGCGGCGGACCGGGTCGTATGTCCAGTTCGAGTCTTCGGTGTCGATGAAGATGATCCGCGCGTCCGCGTACTTGTCGTTGCTGTCGCTCCACACGTAGTAGTCGCCGTAGGGCCCGTCGGGGTCGCGCCGCGACTCTTGGAACCACGGGTGTGACTCCGACGTGTGGTTCATTACCAAGTCAGTGATGACCCGGATGCCCCGCCGGTGCGCAGCGTCGACCAGCTCGACGAAGTCATCGACGGTGCCGAACTCCGGCAGCACCTTGTAGAAGTCGCGGATGTCGTAGCCGCCGTCGCGCAGCGGCGAATCGTAAAACGGCGGCAGCCAGATGCAGTCGACACCCAGCCATTGCAGGTAGTCGATCCGTTCGGTCAGGCCACGCAGGTCACCAAATCCGTCAGCGTTGGAGTCATAGAACGCCCGGACCAACACTTCGTAGAAAACCGCATGCTTGAACCAGGTTGAATCGGCGGGCAGTTCCCGGGCGTCGGCGAAGTCGTCGGCGCTGGGATGTTCGACCACGCCGGCTTCGACGCGACTTCCCCCTGAAGGATCGTGCTCGACGGTGTCGTCTCTGTCGGTCGTCAAGTCCACGATCTTACACTTACCCGAGGCGTGACATCGCAAACCATATGCACGCCAAACGAATTGAGCGCAGCTCCGGGAGCTGCGGCGGGCAGGTCAGCCCGGCGGACCGTCCGCCAACGTCACGTTGGTGGTGCGATTCTCCAACCCCACGGTGACATTCTCGCCGGGGTGGTGCTGATCGAGGATGTTCGTCAGCGCGGTAGCCGAGTTGACCGGTTGGCCGTTGATCGAGGTAATGACATCTCCCGGGGCCAGCCCCGCACCGGCGGCAGGGCCGGTCGGAATCACCTGCTTGACTATGGCGCCCCCACCACCAGCGGCGTCGTTGACACCGACACCGAGGAACGCTGTCGGACCGATGTGCACCGTCGGCGACCCGCCGCCGCCCTGAATCTGCCCGGCGATGGCCATCGCCTCGTTGATCGGGATCGCGAAACCCTGCCCGCGGCCCAGGTGGTAATTCTCGGATGCGGCGGTGTTCAGTCCGATCACCTGGTTGGCGGCGTTGACAGTGGGCCCACCGGAGTCGCCGGGCCGTATGCCGGCGTCGACCTGGATCAACCCGTTGAGCGTCTCCGTGCTGCCGGTCAGGGCGTCGGACGCCGACACCGTCTGGTTCAGCGCGACGACGCGCCCGTCCACCGCGCTGGGTGTTCCGCCGACACCACCGGCGTTGCCCAGCGAGACGATCGGGTCGCCGACGTTGACCGTGTCGGAGTTGCCGATGTTGGCCGGCTGCAGCCCGCCTCCGGCGAGCTGCACTACCGCGATGTCATGGCTGCGGTCAAAGCCGATCACCGTGCCCGGAAAGGTCTGACCGTTGCCGATGGACCTCACGGTCAGCTGGGTAGCGCCGGCGATTACGTGGTTGTTGGTAAGCACCACACTGGGGCTGATCACAATGCCGGTTCCGGCGCTCACCGCACTCTGGTATCCGAGCTTGGTGTCGATGTCGACGATCGTCGGGCCTACCTGCCCAACGGCCGCCAGCGCGTCTTGCGGCGGCGGCGGCGTCAATGGCGACGCATGGGCGGGCGCCGTGCCGAGACCCAGCCCCACCACTGCTGTCAGACTGAGCAACCACGACGACCACCGCGGTCTACGGCGGTGCGATTCGCTCATCCCGTTACCTCCTGCATAGGTTCCAGCACGATCAGGCTCGGATTGTCGCAGCGTCGGGGTTCCTACGCGCGATTTTGTTCACTACACCGTAACCGGGGTTTGCTCATCGGGCATCCCCGCCCCAAAGTTGCTGGATGACCGGCCGCTTCGACACGGGGTCGGAGTATCCCCAGCTGGTCGCGCCAAACGGGCGCTGATCAGGCGGTTCCCCCGCACCGCGCGATCGGCCCGGACAGTTCTCGGCCGACATGCTTGCAACCGGTAGCTTCATAGTTTCTGGCTGGCCGACAACCGACAGCAAAGGTGTCTCTTACATGAGCGTGCTTGATTCATTCCGGCTTGACGACAAAGTCGTGATCGTGACCGGTGCGTCGTCGGGACTCGGCGTGGCGTTCGCCCAGGCGTTCGCCGAAGCCGGCGCCGACGTCGTGTTGGGTGCACGCCGCGTCGACAGGTTGGCCGAGACTGCCGCGCTCGTCGAAGCCGCCGGCCGCAAGCCGCTGCCGGTGGCCACCGACGTCAGCGTGCCCGACCAGTGCCAGGCGCTGATCGACTCCGCGATGCAGATCTTCGGCCGAGTCGACATCCTGATCAACAACGCCGGGATAGGGTCCGCGCACCCGGCCACCCGGGAGACACCGGAGCAGTTCCGCTCGGTGATCGACGTCAACCTCAACGGCGCTTACTGGATGGCACAGGCCAGCGGACGGGTCATGCAACCGGGGAGTTCGATCATCAACATCGCCAGCATCCTGGGCATCACCACCGCCGATCTGCCGCAGGCCGCCTACAGCGCCAGCAAGGCCGCGATCATCGGGCTCACTCGAGATCTCGCCCAGCAGTGGGGCTCGCGAAAGGGGATTCGAGTCAACGCGCTGGCGCCCGGATTCTTTCGGACCGAGATGACCGACGAGTACCAGCCCGGGTATCTGGAAAGCCAGGCGCATCGGCTGGTGCTGGGCCGGTTGGGCGACCCGCGCGAGCTCGCCGCCACCGCCGTGTGGCTGGCATCAGCGGCCGGCGGCTACGTCACCGGGCAGACGATCATCGTCGACGGCGGCCTGACGATCACCTAATTTTCTTAGTTCTTTTTGGCCTTCTAGGCTCAGCGTTGTGGTCGACTTCGACCCCCAAGCCAGCTTCGCGCATGCGCCGGTAGCCCGGCTGGGCACCGTCGCCCCTGACGGCACGCCGCACCTGGTGCCGGTGGTGTTTGCGCTTCGCGACGAGGTCGTCTACACCGCTGTGGACGCCAAGCCCAAGACCACCCAACGGCTGCGACGGCTGGCCAATATCGAACGACACCCACAGGTGAGCCTGCTGGTCGATCACTACGCCGATGACTGGACTCAGTTGTGGTGGGTCCGGATCGACGGTATCGCGGCGATACACCACGACGGCAATGCCCTGCATGCAGGGCATGACCTTTTGCGCGCGAAATACGCTCAGTATCAATCGGTTCCGTTCAACGGCCCGGTGATTGCGGTCGCGATCCAGCGTTGGAGCAGCTGGCACGCCTGAGCGCGGCTGCGGCACTGGAATCCTTCGCAAAATCCGCCGTTACTCCCCTGTTCACTCTTGTGCTACGCGGGTGCGAAGGGGGAAGGTGACTACCAGGGTCGCTGCCCCGCTCACGGGAGTCAGCAAACCGATGCGGGCTCAAAGGAGAGACACGTCATGGCAGACAAGTCGAATGCTTCCCAAAGCGCAGGAGCCGCCCCCGCTGTGGACGATCCGGCCGCGGTGCGCAACGTGGTGATGGTCGGCCCGTCCGGCGGCGGAAAGACCACTCTGGTCGAGGCCCTTCTGGTCGCCGCCGGCGTGTTGTCGCGACCCGGCTCCATCGCCGACGGCACCACGGTCTGCGACCACGACGAGGCCGAGATCCGCCAGCAGCGGTCGGTCGGCCTGTCCTTGGCGTCGCTGTTACACGACGGCGTCAAGGTCAACCTGGTCGACACCCCGGGGTACGCCGATTTCGTCGGCGAACTGCGGGCCGGGCTGCGCGCCGCGGACTGCGCTCTATTCGTGATCGCGGCCAACGAATACGTCGACGAACCGACCAAGTCTCTCTGGCAGGAGTGCAGCCAGGTCGGCATGCCGCGTGCGGTGGTGATCACCAAACTCGACCACGCCAGAGCCAACTATCAGAATGCACTCTCGACGGCCCAAAATGCGTTCGGCGACAAGGTCTTACCGCTCTATCTGCCCGCCGGCGACGGGCTGATCGGGCTGCTGTCGCAGACGCATTACGAGTACCAGGGCGGCAACCGGACCACGCATTCGCCGGATCCGTCGTACGCCGATCAGATCGAAGAAGCGCGCGGCACGTTGATCGAGGGAATCATCGAGGAGTCCGAAGACGAATCGCTGATGGAGCGTTACCTGGGCGGCGAAAAGATCGACGAGTCGGTGTTGATCGACGATCTGGAGAAGGCAGTCGCCCGTGGCTCGTTTTTCCCGGTGATTCCGGTCTGCAGCTGCACCGGCGTCGGCACGCTGGAACTGCTGGAGGTCGCCACCCGCGGATTCCCGTCTCCGGCGGAACACCCGCTGCCCGAGGTCTTTACGCCGCAGGGTGCCGTGTTCACCAAGGTGACTTGCGGCTCCGATTCGCCGCTGCTGGCCGAGGTGGTGAAGACGACCTCAGATCCCTACGTCGGCAGGCTAAGCCTGGTCCGGGTGTTCTCCGGCACCATCAGGCCCGACACGACGGTTCATGTGTCGGGCCATTTCGGTTCCTTTTTTGGAGCCTCTCTCGGGTCGTCTAACGGCGCGGGCTCCGCTCTCTCTAGCCACGCCGACCACGACGAGGACGAACGCATCGGTGCGCTGTCGTTCCCGCTGGGCAAGCAGCAGCGGCCCGCGTCGGTGGTGCTGCCCGGTGACATGTGCGCGATCGGCCGGCTGAGCCGGGCGGAAACCGGAGACACCCTGTCGGACAAGGGCGAACCGCTGGTGCTCAAACCGTGGATCATGCCGGAATCGCTGCTGCCGGTGGCCATTCAGGCACATGCCAAGACCGACGAGGACAAGCTGTCAGTCGGGTTGGGGCGGTTGGCCGCCGAGGATCCGACACTGCGCATCGAGCAGAATCCGGAGACCCACCAGGTTGTGCTGTGGTGCATGGGTGAGGCACACGCCGGCGTAGTACTCGACGCGCTAGCGAATCGCTACGGCGTCGCCGTAGACACCGTCGAGCTGCGGGTGCCTCTGCGGGAAACCTTCGCGGGCAAGGCAAAAGGCCACGGTCGACACGTCAAGCAGTCCGGCGGACACGGCCAGTACGCGGTCTGCGACATCGAAGTGGAACCGCTACCCGAAGGGTCGGGTTTCGAGTTCGTGGACAAGGTGGTCGGTGGCGCGGTGCCGCGGCAGTTCATCCCTAGCGTGGAAAAGGGGGTACGCGCTCAGATGGAGAAGGGCGTGCACGCCGGTTATCCCGTGGTCGACTTCCGCGTCACGCTGCTCGACGGTAAGGCGCACAGCGTCGACTCGTCGGATTTCGCCTTCCAAATGGCTGGTTCACTGGCGTTGAAGGAGGCCGCGGCCGCGACCAAGGTGACCCTGCTCGAGCCGATCGACGAGATCTCGGTGCTGATACCCGACGATCTGGTCGGCGCGGTGATGGGCGATCTATCCGGGCGTCGCGGCCGGGTGCTGGGTACCGACACCGCCGGCAACGACCGCACGTTGGTGAGAGCCGAAGTGCCGCAAGTTGAGCTGACTCGTTACGCCATCGACTTGCGCTCGCTGTCACACGGCGCGGCCTCGTTTACCCGCTCGTTTGCCCGGTACGAACCGATGCCGGAATCCGCTGCCGCCCGGGTGAAATCCGCGGGTTGACACATGGGGTTCTACCCCTGACTCAGCCACGCAAGCGTCGCCGACAGGTTTCGAACGTCGACGCCTATCGCCCGACATTCCTTGATGCCTCGGTCGTCAAGCCCGGACAACGCATCGGATACCAGCACGATCCGGAAGTCGCGCTCGGAGGCCTCGTGGATAGACGCGCGGGGGCAGTTTGGGAAGTTGCAGCCGGCGAAAACTAGTGTGTCGCTGCCGGTATCGTGAAGATGCTGCTCAAGCTTGGTCTGGTAGAAGGCACCCCAGCGCGGCTTGTACATCACGTGTTCGCGTGGGCCGATCTGTTGGAGTTCACCGCTGAGTAGCAATTCATGGTCCAGCTCAACAGGATTGGGCAGCAATTCAGGTGCGATCTGCGAGCCCGCACTGCCCGGGACGGCGAACCGCGCACCCCGTTCGATCGCCTGCTTTCGCACCACATCGGCGTTCGACCCGTCCGGACGGTAGAGCCGCACGACGTGCACGATCGGCATTGCACGGTCGCGAAATTCGGTTACCAGCGAAGCCATGGCCGGGATCGCCGCCTTGGTGCCCTCGATGGGCAGCGCAGCGTCGTCGGCGTAGAAGTCGCGTTGGACGTCGATCAGAACGAGTGCCGCGGAGTCACGCAGCGGCCGCGTGTACGGATCGGTCACAGCATCCGGTGTAACACAGTGATCTGCGCTTGCCAACTCGCACCTAGCCCGAAGAGTTTCAGATCACGTCGAGGGCCGCTTTAGCACGCCGACCAGGACAGCTGATGGATGTTTTGCTCAGCTAATCGCGACTCGCGCGTTTAATGATCCGTTTGCTGAGCGCCGGATAGGGTACATATTGAGATACAGAATGTGAGCGCTTCGGGCTTGCACCATCTCGGAGGTTGGACACCGTGCGTACAGCGATTCGAAACATGTGGCTCGCGGGAGCAGTTGCCGTGCTGGCCATGGCGGGATCGGGCGCCCCGAGCATGGCAGCGATCGCGCCCCCGGACCGGACCGCCGGCACAGTGGGCATAGCCTCGATCCAGCCGGCAAACGGCGCGGTGGTCGGTGTGGCCCATCCGGTGATCGTCACGTTCACCGGGCCAGTCCGTGACCGGTCAGCCGCCGAACGGGCTATCAAGATCACCGCGCCCAACCACATCACCGGGCGGTTCGATTGGGTCGACAACAACGTCGTGCAATGGATTCCGAACGGCTACTGGCCCGCCCACAGCCACGTCGGTGTTACGGTGCACGCCTTAACAACCGGCTTCGACACCGGCGACGAGGTGGTGGGTGTCGCCAGCATCTCGCAGCACACGTTCACCGTCAGCCAGAACGGCGAGGTGCTGCGCACGATGCCGGCGTCGATGGGTAAGCCGACCCGCCCGACGCCGATGGGCAACTACAGCGCTCTGTCCAAGGAGCGCACTGTCCGCATGGATTCGCGGACGATCGGGATCCCGCTGAGCTCGCCGGAGGGATACGACATCGTCGCCTCGTACGCCGTCCGGGTGACCTGGAGCGGTGTCTACGTACATTCGGCGCCCTGGTCGGTGGATTCACAGGGGTACGCCAACGTCAGCCACGGCTGCATCAACCTCAGCCCGGACAACGCGGCGTGGTACTTCGACACCGTCCACGTCGGTGATCCGATCAACGTGGTTGAGTAGCCGGCGCGGCGTGCGCCTCATCTGACGTCGCAGGCTGCGGCGACGGTCACACCCGCACCTGGAAGACTCGGGCGAGCAGTTGAGTTTGCGGCCTGAGACGGCTTCGACGAAAGGTGCAGTATGACCGGCGACGCGCGACCCGAGAACGACACCAGCCCGGCGCCGGGAGGCGGTCTCGAGGAGCGCATCGCACAGCTTTGCACAGACGATGAGCAGATCCGTGCGGCCATACCCAAGCCCGAAGTCGTCGACGCCGCACGGCGCCCGGGTCTTCGGTTACCGCAGGTGCTGGAAACCTACGTGGAAGGTTATGCCGACCGTCCGGCACTCGGGTGGCGAACACGCACCCTGACAACCGATCCGACAACCGGCCGCACCGCCAGCCAGCTGCTGCCGCGATTCGAGACCATCACTTACCGTGATCTTTGGGCCAATGTGCGTGCGGCAGCGACGGCCTGGCGACACGATCCCGATTACCCTGTGGCACCCGGGGATTTCGTGGCAACCGTCGGCTTCGCCAGTCCCGACTATCTGACCATCGACCTGGTGTGCGGATACCTGGGCTTGGTCGCAGTGCCGTTGCAGCACAACGCTCCGGTTTCGCGGCTGCGGCCGATCATCGACGAAGTCGAGCCGCGGGTGCTGGCGGTCAGCGCCGCGTATCTGGATCTGGCCATCGAGTCTGCACTGGGCAGTCAGTCGGCGCGGCGCATCGTCGTCTTCGACTATCAGCCGGAGGTCGATGACCAACGCGAGAGCCTGCAGCGGGCACGGGCGCGACTGGAGGGCGCCGGTATGCCGGCGGTCGTCGAGACGCTCGGCGACGTCATCGCCCGCGGCCTTGCGTTGCCGCCGGAACCCGTGTATCTCGACGGCGACGACCAGCGACTGGCCATGATCATGTACACGTCGGGAAGCACCGGGCTGCCCAAGGGGGCGATGTACACCGAGGACATGGTGTCTCGAGTATGGACCGCCGATGTGATGCCAACGACCGAGGCACCGGTGGTCAACGTCAACTTCATGCCACTGAACCACCTTGGCGGACGGCTCCCGCTGGCAACGTCGTTCCAGGCCGGCGGCACGAGTTTCTTTGTGCCGGAAAGCGATTTATCCACGCTGTTCGAGGACTGGAATCTGGTGCGGCCCACCGAGATGGGGCTGGTGCCACGGGTGGTCGAAATGTTGTTCCAGCGCTACCAAACCGGGGTTGACCGTCGGCTGGCCGACACAATCGAACCCCTCGTCGCCGATGCGCAGGCCAAGTCGGAACTACGCGAGCAGGTGCTCGGCGGCCGGGTGCTCACCAGCTTCGTGGGCACCGCACCGCTGGCTGCCGAGATGAAGGCTTTCATCGAGTCGTGTCTGGGCGTGCATGTCGTCGACGGCTACGGTCTCACCGAGGTCATGATGGTGACGATGGACGGTGTCATCAGACGCCCGCCGGTGATCGACTACAAACTCGTCGACGTCCGCGAGCTGGGGTATTTCGCGACCGACAAGCCGCATCCGCGCGGCGAGCTGTTGGTGAAGTCCGCATCACAGACGCCCGGCTATTACAAGCGCCCGGAGGTGACCGCCGGGGTTTTCGACGAGGACGGTTACTACCGGACCGGTGACGTGATGGCCGAGATCGCGCCGGACCAACTCGCCTACGTCGACCGGCGCAACAACGTGCTGAAGCTCGCCCAGGGCGAGTTCGTGGCCGTCGCACACCTGGAATCGGTGTTCGCCGGCGCGGCGCTCGTGCGACAGGTCTTCGTCTACGGCAACAGCGAACGTCCCTACCTGCTGGCAGTCGTCGTACCCACCGCCGATGCGCTGCGGCAATTCGTCGGCGACGATGCCGGGCTCAAGGCGGCGCTGGCCGAGTCGCTGCGCCAGACCGCGAGAACCGCCGAATTGCAGTCCTACGAGCTGCCGGTCGACTTCCTGGTCGAGTCCGACCCGTTCAGCACCGATAACGGTCTGTTGTCGGGGGTTGGAAAGTTGTTGCGGCCCAAGCTCAAAGAGCACTACGGCGAACGACTCGAGCAGCTCTACGCCGACCTTGCTGCCAACCGGGTCGACGAATTGCGTGCGCTGAGAGCAGCCGCGGCCGACCAGCCGGTGCTCGACACGTTGACCCGCGCAGCGCAGGCCTTACTCGGCGCCGGCGGCACGCCGGAACCCGAAGCGCACTTCACCGATCTCGGCGGTGACTCGTTGTCGGCGTTGACCTTTTCCAACCTGCTGGGCGACATCTTCGGAGTCGAGGTGCCCGTCGGGGTGATCATCAATCCGGCGGGCAACCTGCGACAGCTCGCCGACTACATCGAGGCCGAACGCGGGGCTGGCACCAAACGGCCCACTTCCACCACCGTGCACGGGGCCGGCGCCACCCAGATCCGGTCCGCTGAACTGACTTTGGATAAGTTCATCGATGCGCAGACCCTGGCTGAGGCGCCGTCGCTGCCGTCGACCACCGGTGAACCGCACACCGTTCTGCTCACCGGCGCCAACGGTTACCTTGGCCGCTTCCTGTTACTGGATTGGCTGCAACGGCTCGCCGAGACAGACGGAAAGCTGATCTGCATAGTCCGCGGCAGTGACCCGCAATCCGCCGCAGGACGCCTTGAAGCGGTCTTCGACAGCGGGGATGCGCAATTGCTGGCGCGGTTCCGGGAATTGGCGGCCGACCGCCTCAAAGTGGTCGTCGGCGATATCGGCGAGCCGAATCTCGGCTTGGATCAGGCCACTTGGGAGCGGCTAGCCCAAACGGTGGATTTGATTGTGGATCCGGCCGCCCTGGTCAACCACGTCCTACCGTATGACCAGTTGTTCGGCCCGAACGTTGTTGGCACAGCAGAGCTCATCCGGCTGGCGATCACGTCCAGGATCAAGCCGGTGACCTACCTATCGACCGTGGCGGTGGCATTGTCCGTCGATCCGGCTGATTTCGTCGAAGACGGCGACATTCGCGACGTCAGCCCGGTGCGACCGATCGACGACTCGTATGCCAACGGGTACGCGAACAGCAAGTGGGCGGGCGAGGTATTGCTTCGCGAGGCGCACGACCTGTGCCGGCTGCCGGTGGCGGTGTTCCGCTCCGACCTGATCCTCGCGCACAGTCGCTATGCCGGCCAGCTCAACGTGCCCGACGCGTTCACCCGGCTGATATTCAGCTTGCTGGCGACAGGGATCGCGCCGCGCTCGTTCTATCAAACCGACGCGGCCGGCAACCGACCGCGGGCGCATTACGACGGTCTGCCCGTCGACTTCGTCGCGGAATCGATCACCACGCTCGGCGAGCAGTGTGCGACAACGCCATCCGGGGAATTCCGGTCCTTCGACGTGATGAACCCGCACGACGACGGGATCTCGCTGGACGTGTTTGTGGACTGGCTTATCGACGCCGGCCATCACATCCAGCGCATCGACGACTACGCCGACTGGCTCGCGCGCTTCGAAACCGCACTGCGCGCGTTGCCGGAAAAGCAACGCCAATACTCGGTACTGCCGTTGCTGGGCGCCTACCGGAAACCGGAGCACCCGCTGCTGGGTGCGCCCGCACCCACGGAGGTGTTCCGCGACGCCGTACAGGCAGCGAAAATCGGTGCAGACGAGGATATTCCGCATCTGTCAGCTCCCCTGATCGAGAAATACGTCGCCGATCTGGAACACCTCGGCCTGCTGGCAACTCAGCCTTAAACCGTTATCAGGAAAGGACATCAGCATGACAGCAACCAAAGCCCGCGCGGTCCGTTTCGACGGCTACGGCGGGCGCGATGTCCTGTACGTGGCCGATATCGATGTGCCCGCGCCCGGTAAAGGCGAGGTGCTCGTCGAGGTTCGCGCCGCCGGGATCAATCCCGGTGAGGCGGCCATCCGCACCGGCGCACTGCATGAGCAGTTCCCTGCCACCTTTCCCTCCGGCGAAGGCAGCGACCTGGCCGGCGTTGTCGTCGAGGTCGGGGACGGGGTAAGCGATTTCGCTGTCGGAGACGAGGTCCTCGGGTTCAGCTTTCGGCGTTCCAGTCACGCCACTCACACCGTTGTCCCGGTCGACCAGCTGATCCACAAGCCCGCCCAGCTGAGCTGGGAGGCCGCCGGCTCTCTCTACGTCGTCAGTGCCACTGCCTACGCGGCAGTTCGCTCCGTGGCGCCGCAGCCGGGCGAGACGGTCGCGGTCTCTGCCGCGGCCGGCGGTGTTGGCAGCCTGGTCGTGCAGTTGTTAGCGCTTCGCAACGTGCGCGTGCTGGGCATTGCGTCGGCAAGCAATGCCGAGTGGCTGCGCGCTCATCGCGTCATCCCGATCGAATACGGCGACGGGTTGGCCCAACGACTGCGGGAGGCCGCACCGGACGGTATCGATGCCTTCATCGACCTGTTCGGACCCGACTATGTTCAGCTCGCCGTCGAGCTCGGAGTCACGCCCGAACGCATCGACACCATCATCTCCTTCCAAAAAGCCGCCGAGGTCGGCGCGAAGACCGAGGGCAGCGCCGAGGGGTCAACGCCGGCGGTGCTCCAAGAGATCGCCGACCTGGTCGCCTCCGGAGCAGTCGACTTCGACGTCGCCGCAACCTACCCGCTCGATCAGGTCGCCGACGCTTACGCAGAGCTCGAGCAGCGGCACACCCACGGCAAAATCGTTCTGCTGCCCTGAGATTCTCCTCAGCCGATACCGGCCTGGACGAGCTTGACCACCATCATCACGCCTGCGATTACCAGATAGGTGCGCAGCGTCAACAGCCCGGCCCGACGCAGCGGCGATATGGCTGGCCGCTCCAGGGTCGCCAGTGCCGGCGTGTTCCAACGTGCGCGGACCTCTTTTTGGAAGCTTTTGAGTTCGGCACGGGTCAGCTTCGGGAGTTGCTCGAGTTCTTCCACCTGGTCCAAGTCCAGCGCACCGAACGGCACGGTGTCCTCGGCCTTGCGCCGCTCCGTCTGCCAACCGACGGCGAAAATGATAGCGGCGCCCAGCAGGCCGAGCGCAATGCCGAAGCCGACGCCGGTCGCCAGAGTTGCGGTGGACAGGTTGGGGTAGAACGTCACCGCGGTCAACATCAGCGACAGCACCACCAGTGACCAGACGATCATCCAGGCGATGGCGTTCTGCCGGAAGGTGTTCACCCACGGGCCCATCACCGGGCGGTCGTTGCACAGCAGCACCAAAAACACTGTCGCCGAGGGCAGCAGCACGCCGGCGAGCGCCTGGACCCCCTGAGTGATCAGACCGAGGACGTGATCGGGGCTGAACGCGACCGCAGCCGACACCCCGAGCAGCACGGCGTAGCTGCCGTAGAACAACGGCGCCTCGGTGATCTTCCAGTGCAACGAATGCGGCTTGCCCATGGAGTCACCGAGCGCGTAGGTGGTGGACAGCCCGACGCAGTTCGCACCGATCAGCGATGCGTCCAACAAAACCAGCGCGAACAGCACGCCGATCGTGTGCCCGACGTGCGCGGACAGATGGCCCGCGACCGCTCCGGCGTTGGTGAACTTTCCGGCAGCTGCCGTGCCGTCCAGCCCGAACGCGGTAACTGCCATTAGTGCGATCGCCCCGCCCATCACCCCGACGATGCCGATGACCAAATCGGCTCGGCCGTAAGGAATCCAGCGCGGCGTGATGCGTTTGTCGACGACGTTGGACTGCTGAAAGAACAACTGCCAGGGCGCCACCGTGGTGCCCACAATCGCCATGATGACCATCAGCACAATCGAGTCGGGTTGGCCGGGCAACGAGGGAATCAGTCCGTGCACGCTGGCGCCGATGGTGGGATGCACCGACAATGCCACCGGGATGATCGCCACGTTAGCTGCGATCAAGACGAACATCAGCTGCTCCCAACGCCGGAACGAGCCACCGGCCACCACCGCGAACAGCAGCACCGCCGCGACCGGTATCGCAACCACCTTGGGGCAGCCCAGGAACCCGAGCGCCAGGGACACGCCGATGAATTCGGTGACAATCGTCAAGGCGTTGAGGATCAACAGATCTCCGACGCTGAACGCGCCCCAGAACTTGCCGAACCGCTCGAAAATCAGCCGCGCATGGCCGACCCGAGTGACCGCGCCCAATCGGAGCACCATCTCCTGGTTGACATACAGCACCGGGATCAGCAGCGCCAGCGTCCACAGCAGTTTCATGCCGTAGTTCTGCCCGGCCTGCGTGTAGGTCGCGACACCACCGGCGTCGTTGTCACCGACCATCACGATCAATCCGGGTCCACTAATGACCATCAGCATCCGAAGCCGTTGCCACCAGCCACGACCGGGGCCGGCATCCCGCCCGATACGACCGAATGCGCCGACGATGTCGCCGACGTGCGCCGAATCCAGCACCGCTGATCCGGCGGGCGCGGCCGGCGAAGCGGTGCCATGCACGGTGTCCTTCGTGGTCGGCGGGATGCCGGTGGTTGTCTGAGGGGAGATGGAAGTCATCGGCCTCTCGCTCTCTGGAGGGTGATGGAGCTGATGGTGGGACGGTCAGGGAAGTTGCAGACATGGCAGTGTTCGCGCAGCCGGATTCAACGCACGACAAAGACACACGCGCGGCGGTATCAGCCGGTCAGCGTGCCCGGGTCGAACGTGTCAGCAGCGGTAGCTGTCGCTAGGAGGCGGACGCCCGCCTTGCGAAGCCGTGATCACCGTCGGCGGAATTCAGGACATACAACGGCTTCTTGCCAATCCGGCTGCGGTAATACGACCAGGGCGGACGCTGCTCTGCCGGAGTGCCCACCATCTGGTCGAGCAGGTTGGCGGCATGCAGCGCAACGGCGACATGACGCTGGACACGCCCTAAGTCGCTAAAGGCCCTGAACATATCATCACAGCCGGCGCCGGGGACTGTACTTTCCGAGAGCAGCTCCAATGCACCGACAAGGGCCGCACGGACGTCTCCGCAGGCCCGATGGATCTGGCGCTCGGGGTTAGGGCGGGCCATCATGTGCCCCCTCGATCTGCTTGTGTAACAAGAAATTCCATGATCGTCTCCTGCTGGGAGCCCGACCGACTACCACAAGTCATTTCGACCGCCGAGCGAGTTCGGGCGCGCCTCATTGCCCCGCGCACCAATTGCGCGCAGGCACAACCGAAGTAGCGTTCGAGAAAGGCTCAGGCGGCAGAAGGAATGCCGCGACCGGATCGGGACGAAACGGATTTCGAATAGGGATGCGGACTATCGCTCGGACTCATCTCGCCCATCACCTCCTCACGGCCAGGACACACGCGGGTGTCACCCAAGTGCACGCACATAAGGGGATTTGGGGCCCGCCGGCTGGCGGACGAACCCGCACCCCTCTCGTCGGAGCTTCGGCACTGCACGGCGTATCCGGAGTTTCGTCCGGAAGCCACTTGGGCTCAACCCTTAGGCCGGGAGGAGCTGTCCTGACCCGGGGCGTCTCTCGACGTTCGGGGTCAGTGGCCTATATCCGTGCAGACGCCTCACCTACCGAGGTGCTTACCAGTCCATCCTGGCATCGGAAGCGGTGCAGGTCAAACATTATCGGAAAAAAGTTTGCGGTCCGCACCGCGCCGGTGCAGATCAGGCCGCGCAGGCCAGCGGGTCCGTCGCGTGTCGCCAGTCGTAGGGCGCACCCAACTTTCGGTCGAGGCCGCCTAGGCTCGACGGTATGCCCACCACATTGCAGGATCACCGAGTCGCCGAAGCCCTTGACCGGATGTACACCGAGACGAGGGAACAAATGCCGCAGCTGCGCGACATGCGAAGTGAGCTGTCTCCGGCGAGGACCGCACAGGAACGCGCCGACGCGATGAGCACTTTCTACATTCCGGTCACGCCGGAGGCCGGTCGACTGCTGTACTCGTTGGTGCGGGCAACTCGTCCCGCAACCATTGTGGAATTCGGTATGTCGTTTGGTATTTCAGCGCTTCATCTGGCGTCGGGTGTGCGTGACAACGGCAGCGGCCGAGTGGTGACCACTGAGCTGAGCGCGGACAAGATAGCCGCTGCGAAGCAGACATTCGTCGAGACCGGGTTGGACGACCTGATCACCATCCTTGAAGGCGACGCGCTTTCCACGCTTGCCGGTCTGGACGGACCGGTTGGTTTCGTGTTGCTCGACGGTTGGAAGGAGCTGTACCTCCCGGTGATCAAACTGCTCGAACCACATCTGTCACCAGGAGCTCTCGTCGTCGCCGACAACACGGAGATGGCAGACGCGCGGCCCTACCTCGATTACGTGCGAAACGCCGAAAACGGCTACGTTAGCGTCAATTTCGCCGCTCGTGAGAGTGACAGTATGGAAATCAGCTGCCGCGTCGGCAATTAGCTGCGACTATCTCAGCGATTCCTCAAGCCACGGCGTTAGCCACTTCACGCCTTCGGGGGTCAGGTGTACACCGTCGCTACGCAACTGAATGCCATCAACTTTCGCGGTGTAGACACCTTCCGGGCACAGCTTTTTGTTCAGGTCCAGTATCCCCACGCCTGCGCGTTGGCCGATGGTTCCGCTCAACAACGTGTTCCATTGTTTTACCCGCTCGGTTTGATCCTCTGGCCACAAGCTGCCATCCGGACGTTCACCCCGGCGGCTGTAGGGCAGGTTGGCCACGGTCAGTGGCGCGCCGCTGGAGCTGAGAATGTCTACCGCGCGCCGCAATTCACCGGTCATGTATGCGTCGAAGGCCGGGTCACCGATGTGGGTCCACCTTCCCTCGTTGACCCGATCCACTGTTTCCCAGCGACCGGCGATCAGCAGTATGGCGTCGGGCCGGTCGTCGGCGATTTGGGATCTCCATCGGCTCGGCCACGACTCACATTCGCTTTTCTGATCCAACGTCTGGCCGAGATAGCGGTACGGACCGCCACGCACCAAGCTGCAGCCGATCACGGTGTGGTCGACGAAATGGAACCCCGGCGTCGACGGTAGGTAATGCATCAACGTCCAGCCGATCGAGTCGCCGAAGACCGACACGGTGAACGGCCGCCGCGGGTCTCGCTGCGCGACGGCGCGCGCGGGTCTGGGTCCGTCCGGTGGGGACGGCGAAACGACCGCGATCGATGACACGCCAGGGGGCAAGCTGCCGTCAAGTGGCCCGCCGCCGGGCCGGGCAGAGACCGGAACAATCAGCATGGTCACCGCGGCGGCGGTCGCGGCGGTCGCCCCGGCCAGCGGCAACAGCGGTACCCGCACCGGTCGCCAGCTCCGGATGGGCCGCTCGATCGCCCACCACGACACGATGGACACCGCCAGTGTGGCGGCGCACCGGACACCGAATAACGAGAGCCCTGACCAGCCGGTCCGTTCACCGTTGAGCACCAGAAAGATCGGCCAATGCCATAAGTAGACGCCGTAGGAGATGGTGCCCAGCCACGCCACCGGGCCCCACGCCAGCGCGGCGGCCACAGGTCCGCGCTGGTCGAGCGCCACCGGGGCGATCACCAGCACCGCCGCAATGGCCACCGCAATCAGCAGACCTTCATGGAAGTCGCGGGCGCTGCCAGTGGCGTAGTGGGCGGCAACCCCCAACAGCGCCAGGCCGATTACCGGCAGCAGCCGAGCAGTCCATTTGCCCCACCGGGACCGGATCAGTGACCAGCCGCGGTTCAGCGACGACCAATCGCTCACCAGTAGAGCCGACGCCGCGGCGCCCACCAACAGCGCCTGCGCCCGGGTATCGGTGCCAAAGTAGACCCGGTCACGGGTGGCGTCGGACACGAGCAGGATGGCGGCCGCAGCCGACGCCAGTGTACCCAGCGTGGCCAGCAAAAACACCGCCAAGCGGACCCCGCCCAGCGTGGCCCACCCCTGCCGACGACGAGCCCGGGCGGCCAGCACCACCGCCACTGCGACCAGCAAAAGCGGCCAGACGATGTAGTACTGCTCTTCGACACCGAGCGACCATGCGTGCTGCAACGGCGATGGCGGAGCGCCCTGGGTGAAATAGTCCGTTTTATCTGCGACAAACATCCAGTTGGCGACAAAGAAGAAGGCGGCGACCGCGTCATCGCGCAAGCCGGCAACGGCCTCGGGTGAAAAGAATTGACGCCCAACCGCCACCACCATCACCATCAGCACCAGTGCCGGGAGCAGCCGACGGGCACGCCGAATCCAGAAGTCGCCCAGGTCAATACGGCCGCTTCGGCCCAGTTCGTCAAGCAGCAGCGAAGTAATCAGGAAACCGCTGAGTACGAAAAACACGTCGACACCGAGGAATCCGCCCGCCATGCCGGGAATGCCGCCGTGGTCGACGAGCACCAGCACGACTGCCACCGCACGCACGCCATCCAGCGCGGGGATACCGGCACGGCGCGTTGGCCGTCCGTCACCGTCGCTACTCCTGGTGGTGGTCGGGCGGCTTACTGGCGGAGCAATCCATCGGGGTCGCCGAGCACAGCGAACCGGCGCGGGGTAGACCCCGGCCGGTCCCATGCTCACCTTTCCGGTGCTCCGACCGCTCGCCTGGCCGGTGCCGTCGTTGCCGCCGATACGTCGATGCCCCTCCCTGCTGATTCCCCGTCAGTTTAGGTGCGGCCAGACCGCATCAGCGGGAAGACACGACGCTGCAGCAGCCGAAATATGCTGCTACGCCGAGCCGTGGGCGCTTCGGCGTCGACGTCCAATCGTAGGTTCCCAACTGCCTGGCGGGAGCGATCCTGTACTGAACATCGAGATGTTGGCCGGTATCCGGCGTCACTTCGAATCTGCCTGATGCCTTTTCGGCTTTAGAAGCCGGCGAAATCAATGATGCCGCGAATGTTACGTCCTTCGCGCAGGTCCGTGAACGCCTCGTTGATCTGATCTAGCTGGTAGTGGCGGGTGACCAGCTCGTCTAGTTTCAATGCGCCTGCCTGATACAACGCCAACAACATCGGCACGCTCGTGCGCGGATTCATCCCGCCGTAGAGCGCTCCCCTGAGTTGTTTGGCCGACAGCACCATCTCTTGCAGAACCAACGGAACCGGGGGCTCAGTGAAAGGGGTGATGCCGGTGAGCACGCATATCCCGCCTTTGCGAAGCAGGGTCATCGCCAACGGGATCAAGTCCACGTGCACGACGCCGGGAGTGACGACGACGCGGTCGGCCATTACGCCGGCGGTGATCTCTTTGACCAAAGGTATCGCTTCCTCAGCGGAGGCGGCGGTGTGCGTGGCACCGAAGATCTTGGCCGAATCCCGCTTGGACTCAACCGGGTCCACCCCGACGACATAGGTTGCACCGACGGCGCGAGCTCCTTGCAGGGCGTTCATCCCGACGCCGCCGGTCCCGATCACGACGACAGTGTCGCCGGGCTCGGTGCCTGCCGAGACCGTTGCCGAGCCCCAGCCGGTGCTGACGCCGCACGATACCAGCGAAGCGGCATGGAACGGGATCGCATCGTCGATCTTGATGACGGACCTTTCCGATAGCACCGCATATTCGGCGAACGTGCCGAGTTGACCATAAGCCAACAGGTTTTCGTCGCCGAGATGCCGGCGGCACGTTCCGTCGGTGGGCATCTCCCTTACGAACAGGCTCGCGCCGATGTCGCAGATGTAGCTTTGACCGTTCACACAAAACCGGCAATTGCCGCACGCGGGAATGAACGAGAGCGCTACGTGGTCCCCCGGCTGCACCGTCGTCACGCCTGGCCCGACCTCTGCGACGACACCAGCACCCTCGTGACCGCCGAGCAGCGGGAACCAGTCCGGCGCGGGCTGACCGCTTGCGGCCAGCACCTCGGGGGTCGGCACCACGTCGCCGGTAAACAGATGGTCATCGGAGTGACAGATTCCGGCAACGGCCATCCGCACCAGGACTTCACTGTTGCGGGGCGGGTCGAGATCAATCTCGCGGATCTCCCAGTCCATGCCAACCCCGCGCAGCACAGCCGCACGACACTTCATTGCAACCTCCCTGATGGTGGTCTCGCCCGGCTCAGTTGTCGGCCAGGCGCTTAGCGGCTAGTTCCCGAAGCGCGCCGGCTTTGATCTTGGCATTGCCCGTCACCGCCACTTCGTCC
>CAVRER010000068.1:0-14948 GCA_963720085.1 uncultured Actinomycetota bacterium | reverse complement strand
GCGCATCGCCGCCCGGGGCGGCAGCGTCGAGCCGGTAAGTGACCAGTTCGGCTGACTCGCTCACTTTCGCCTCCTAGTCGTTTCGCAGTACGCATTTGCCGAACGCGCGTCCACGCTCGAGGTATTCGTGTGCTTCGGCGGCTCGGTCCATCGGAAATTCGCGATCAATCACCGGTGCGCGCACCGAGTATTGATCGAACATCTTGAGCAGGCCAGCAAAGTCTTTGCCGCTGCCCATGGTTGTTCCGAGCAGATCGAATTGACCGAAATAGAAGCTGCGGATGTCTAGTTCGGCGGTCTGTGCGGCGTTCGCGCCGAGGACCACCAGCCGGCCGCCGGGACGCAGTGCTCGCACCGACTCGCTCCAGCGGCCGACGGGGTCGAGGATCAGATCAAACCCGTTGTCTGGCGACATGGCGCGGGCCTGCTCTGGCCATCCCTGCTCGCTGTGAAGCACGCCATCGCGGGCGCCCGCGTCCACGGCGCGCTCGATGGTTTCGGCCGAAGAGGAGGTCACCGTAATGCTGGCACCGACGGCGACCGCGAGGGCGATCGCCGTGGTGGCGATTCCGCCGCCCGCGCCGACCACCAGCATCGACTCACCCCGTTTGAGCCGTCCGCGGACGAACAACGCGCGGTAGGTCGTCAAGCCGACCAGCGGCAGCGCTGCGGCCTCGGCCCAATTCAGGCCCCGAGGTTTGGGTGCCAGGCAGTCGGCGGGCACGCTGACCAGCTCGGCGTAGGTCCCGGGGGTGTGGTCGCCCAGAATCTCCCAGCCGCTGGCCGGTGCTTCCTCGCGGTCGCCCCAGTTCAGCGATGGCAGGATCACCACTTCCTCCCCTGTGTCGGTGCGCACGCCGGCGCCATCGGCACCGATGATGTGTGGCAGCGGCGAACCGTACCGGCCTTGGCGAACTAACACGTCATGCCAGTTCAACGCGCTGGCACGCAGCGCCACGGTCACCCATCCCTGCCGTCCGCGCGGATCGGGAAATTCGCCGGGACGCAACACTGCGGCGGTCCCGAACTCCTGCATGATCACAGCGTGCAAACTCCACCTCCTATGGCCTGACCATTAGACCATTGCCCGAGTTTGCGCACAAGCCATCTCGCAGTCGGACTGGTTGGACGCTGATTCCGGTCTGCTGGACTGCAAGCACTGTGATGAAGCCAATGCTTGCCGATCCGTTGTGGCGCGCGTTACATGTGCTCTATACTTCGGTCCAATGGTATGACCAATCGGCGGTATGGCCGGCTCACGAGAACAGAGGAGCAGCGATGAGTTTGCGGGTGCCTATGGCCTCCATCGCGGAGGATCCGATGGTGATTGCGCGTGCCGAGGCAGCCGTCGCGGCCGCCGCCGACCACCTCAAAGTGCCGCCTCCCGAGCTGACGCCGGCCGCGTTAGCACACCAGTTGGACAGCCTGAGGCAACGCCTCGAACAACGGATTTCGCTGCCATCCGATCCGACAGCCGACGCGGCGACAACCGCCGAAATTCTGGTCACGATCCTGAGGTTGCAGTGCGAACTGCTCGACCACGATCTGGCTCGCCGGGTCAAATCCATGTCGGAGATCCGTCAGGCCCTGGGGTACCTACGGGGTCTGCCGCCGCGCAAAATGATCCACGCCGCCCCGGACGTATTGAGCCGGGAGTTGGATTTCGCGCGGACCCTGATCTCCATCGTGCGCGGTTCGCTGTGGCTGCCCCAGCACCTGCACATCGAAGAGGAAAAGGCCGATCCCCATGGGCGACAGTTTCTCGAATACGTAACTGACCGCCACATCCAGCTGGCGGACGCTCCGCTGGAGACAGAAGTCGTCCGCAAACGGTGCGGCGCATTTGCGCCGTCGCCGATGGATGACAAACGTACTTTCAAGGAGCTCGTCGAGGCCTCCGGCTGCTTTGGCTATATCGCCGCCCCGATCACCGTTCAGGGCAGGGCAATCGGCATTCTGCATGTCGACCGCCCCGAACCCCACGGAATCGTGACGATGGACCATCTCGAACAGTTGGAGGCCTTCGCCGAGTGTCTGTCGGTGGCGTTCGAGAGCGCGGCGCTCGAAGAGAAGGCCGCGCAACAACGCGTCGAAGTCGACAATGTGTGCGACAACGTCGACGAACTGCTCAGCCGGTCAGCCCGATCGGTGTTGTGGTCATTGCCAGGCGTGGTGCCGCTACAGCTACACGATGCCTATCACCGCGGCGAGGAACCCGCTGTCCCCGCGTTGACCGCCCGCGAACGAGAGATCATGTCGCATGTGGCGACCGGCGCCACCAATCACCAGATTGCCCGGTGCCTGGTGATCTCCGAAGGGACAGTGAAGTCGCATCTGAAACACATTGCCAAGAAGCTCAATACGTCCAGCAGGGCAGCGGCGGTCGCGATCTATGCTGGCATCGCCAGCTGATGTAGGGGAGTCGCGATGAACAACCGCGCGATGGTCGCCAGGCTCAACGAACTCGACGAACAACTATGCAGCGCGTTTGGCATCTCCCGATCAGGTGACGCGACGACACTCGATGAGGCCATCACGATGTCGGCCGCCACCACCGAGCGGCTGCTGACCCACCAACGCTGTGTCCGCGACGACACCGCGTCACCGATCGGACCGAGCCCCCTGACAGATTTCCTGCAGGCCCAGGTCGAAGCGCGCCAGGTGAGAGCCGGTGACCGCGTCGATGTGGTGCGGTCGTTGACCGATGGCATCCGTCGGATGAAGAAGGCCGGATCGCTGCAAGGGCTCGGCCGCCAAGCCTGTACCGAACTGTGTGACGTGCTGGGTTTCGACGGCGCGTTGCTGTCGTTCGTCGAAGACGACGGATTCGTCGTCGAGGAATCCGACCACGGCCTGGGCGGCCCCACCGTGATCCCGCGTCGTGACTGTGGACCCGAGCGGGCCTGTATTCGCCACCGGGACACCGTCCAGACGAATGAGGCCGACATGCCCGCCTCGCCGGGCTATCGGGAGCTGCTCGGCTCCGTGCACTATCTCGTCGCCCCGATCATCGCGAAATCGCGGGTGGTCGCGCTCCTGCACGTCGGGCGCCGCGGCGAAGACGGGGTTTCTGCCGCTGACATCGATGTGCTCGACGCGTTCGCCTCCGCCTATTCGTTGCTTCATGAGCGGATGCTGAATACCGAACGGGTGCAGCAACAGCGGACCTCGATCGCCCGCGCGGCGGCGCGGCTGACCGAGGAAGCAGACCGCATCGCCGCAGCAGCCATTAGCTTTGATGTCGAAGACGAAACTCGTGTCGAGCCTCCTGCGATAGCGGCGGATTCCGCGTTGGCGGCGGCGCTGTCGGATCGTGAACGCCAAGTGTTCGAGAGGCTGGTCCTGGGAGCGTCCAACGCCGAGATCGCTGACGAGCTTGTCATCACGGTTGAAACGGTCAAGACACACGTGAAGCGGATCCTACGCAAGATCGGCGCCATCAACCGGTCGGAGGCGATCGCCCTCTACATGGACGACGCCAGAACGGCGTTTCGGCGACGCACCCGGTAACTGTGAGCGACAATCCTTTTCACGCGTCGGCGTGGCGTCTTGTGGACGGCTTTGCCGATCTGACCGACATCACCTATCACCGCCATATCACCGACGCGACGGTGCGCGTGGGCGTTCAACCGGCCTGAGGTGCGCAACGCGTTTCGCCCGCACACGGTCGACGAGCTAGACGAAGCCGTCGAGGGTCGCGACGCATTTCTGGAGAAGCGCGATCCCGACTACGGCCGGTTCCCGCGCTACGTCTGATTTACGGCGAGCAATTTCCGGCGAATCGAATCAATGCCAGCCTGAATCAAGCGACGCGCTGGCCGCCGCGGGTGTGCTGAGCGAGCTTACCGGTGGGTGAAGTTCGGCGGCCGTTTCTCGATGAACGCCGCCATTCCCTCAGACTGGTCGTCGGTGGCGAACGCCGAATGAAACAGCCGACGTTCGTAAAGCAGCCCCTCGGCCAAGGTGGACTCGAAGGCCCGGTTGACCGTCTCCTTGGCCATCCGGGCCGCCGACCGCGACATCTGCGAAATGGTGGTGGCGACGGCCTTGGCCTCGGTCAGCAAGTCGTCGGCGGGCACCACCCGCGACACCAGGCCGCTGCGCTCGGCCTCGGCGGCGTCGATGGTGCGGCCGGTCAAAATCAGGTCCATGGCCTTGGCCTTGCCGATCGCCCGGGTCAGCCGCTGGGACCCACCCATGCCGGGCAGCACGCCGAGTTTGATCTCCGGTTGGCCGAATTTCGCTGTGTCAGCGGCGATCAGCAGGTCGCACATCATCGCCAGTTCGCAGCCGCCGCCCAGAGCGTGTCCGGCCACCGCGGCGATCGTCGGAGTGCGCACGGCGGCCAGCTTGGCCCACGGGGCGAAGAAGTCGCCGTCGAAGACGTCGGCGAACGCCAGGTGCGACATTTCTTTGATGTCGGCGCCGGCGGCGAAGGCTTTCGCCGAACCGGTGATGATGATCGCACCGATACCCGGGTCGGCATCAAATTCGGCTGCAGCACTAGTGACTTCGTTCATCATCTGGCTGTTGAGGGCATTCAGTGCCTGCGGCCGGTTCAGCGTGATGGTGCCGACCCGCCCGTCGCGATCGACCAGAATGGTTTCATAGCTCATCATTTCTCCTCGAACGTCAGATCGGGTTCGGCGGGCGTGAAGTAGGCGTCGACGTCGGCCGCGCTGACTTCCGCCAGGCTCGTCGGCGACCAGCTCGGATTGCGGTCCTTATCGACCAGTTGAGCGCGGATGCCTTCCACCAAGTCATGTGAGCGCAGCGACGCACATGACACCCGGTATTCCTGGGTGAGAACGTCTTGCAGCGTCGGCCAGCTTGGCGGCGCGTCGTACCGATGCCAGGGTGACCGACAATGCGATCGGGGAGCGGGTCGCGATCACGTTGGCCGCGTCGTTGGCCGGTCCGGCGTCGTGGCCGCGCAGCGCGGCCACGATATCGAAGACGGTGTCACCGGCATAGCAGTCATCGATCCACTCCCGTTGTGTGACAAGGTCGCTCGGTGGCGGTTCGACCGCATGCTCGGCGAGCGCGCGCTCGAGGCCCTCGCCGACGATCGCCCCGCTGAACTGGTCGAGCTTGTCGTGGGGCACGTAGTGGTCAGCGAATCCCAGTGCGATGGCATCGGCGCCGGAGAACGGCGAGCCGGTAAGGGCCACATGCAACCCCAGCGACCCGGGCGCGCGGGACAGCAGATAGGTGCCGCCGACGTCGGGAATGAACCCGATACCCACCTCGGGCATCGCCATTTTGGTGGTATCGGTCACCACCCGCGTGTTCGCGTGCGAGCCCACACCGACGCCGCCACCCATCACGATGCCGTCCATCAGCGACACGTACGGCTTGGCGAATCGGCCGATTTGGCCGTTGAGCAGATACTCGTCGTACCAGAACCGCCGCGCGGCGACGCCGTCGGCGCGGGCGCTGTGATAGATCGCCACCACGTCACCGCCAGCACACAACCCGCGCTCCCCGGCCCCGGAAAGCACCACCACACCGACCGCAGCGTCCTGCTCCCATCCGGCGAGTACCGCGCTGAGCTCGTTGACCATGCCCTGGTTCAGTGAGTTGATCGCCTTGGGGCGATTGAGCGTCACAAAACCGACACCGTCTTCGACGCGGCTCAAAATCTCGTCGGATTCGTCCGTCACCTTGCATTGCTCCTTGGTCAAGGCATGGGTTGGGCGCACCTTCGCCCTACCACGTAGAAAATTTCTCCCGGCGGGTCTATGCCGCTGAGATGCCGCCGTTGACGCTGATCGCCTGCCCGGTCAACCGCGCCGCCGCCGGGCTGCACAGGAACACCGTCAACGCAGCGATGTCGTCGGCCGTCGGCACACCGAGTTGGGCTTGCTGCGCTGCTCTGGCGAAGAGTTTGCCGCTGAACCCGTCGGCCGTGATGCGTTCCGTCGAGGCGGTGCCGTAGACCAGCGACGGCGTCAGCGCGTTGGCGCGGATGCCGTAGCGCTTTTCCTCAATGGCGATCGTTCGGGTGAACATCACGATGGCGGCCTTGGCGGCGCCGATGACCGCTTCACCCGGCGTGGCGGTCTTGGCCGCGTCGGACGCCACATTCACGATGACACCGCTTCGGCGCGTGCGCATGCCCGGCAGCACCGCGCTGGCCATATGCATCGACGGCAGCGCCAATTGGGTGAGCATGCGACCGATGTCGGCACCCGGGATGTCGATGAATAGCTCAGGCCGCACGTCGGCGGCGGTGCTGCACATCAGGATGTCGATGCCCGACAGGATTTGATCGGCCTCTGCGGCAACAGCGGCTGCGTTGCTGGGATCGGTGGCATCGCCGACGACGAAGTGCGCGGCTGCACCGAGTTCGGCGATCGACTTCGCGGCGAGCTGGCCGCGTTCGGCGTTGCGGCCGACGATCACGATCCGCTGTACACCGGCCGCGGCGAGTGCGCGTGCTGAGGCCAGCCCGATGCCGGCGGTGCCGCCGACGATCAGTGCACTAGACGCATCAAGGTCTTTGGGGGCCGGCAGGTCGGCTCGGGTGTCGGTCATGCGTTCGTCCTCACTGCGGGTGGCGCCGATACGCGCTGTAGCCACTGCAGAAGGTCGTCGATCACTTCTGCCCGGTTGATCTCGTTGAGAATCTCATGCCGGCCGCCGTCGTAGACGCGGACGGTGACATCACTGAGGCCGGCGGCGCGGTAGCGGTCTACCAGTGCCCACAGCAGAGTGAGCCCGCCGTTGACGGGGTCCTTCGATCCCACCGCCACATACACAGGCAGATCGTGTGGCATGCGCGCCACCTCGGCGGGCTTGGCGAGTCGTCGGGCGCCGGCGAACATCTCCTTCGCCGACGCGGCGTCGATACCGAATCCGCACAGCGGATCAGTGAGATACGCGTCGACGATCGACTCGTCGCGCGAAAGCCAGTCGAAATCGGTCCGTGCCGGCTGAAACGGGGTATTGAAGGCGGAGAGGTCCAGATCGCCGGACAGGTCCAAGGCCGATTCGAGAAGGTCGAGGGCAGCGGTTCCAGTCAGCGCGACCGCGTCGACGTCGCCGCCGTGATCCAGCAGAAATTGCTGGGTCGCAAACGAACCCATGCTGTGGGCGACCATCACGACCGGCAGGCGAGGGTGGTCTGACTTCGCTTGGGCGATCACCAGATTCAAATCGTCGACCAGTGCCGACCACCCGTTGGGTCCCAGCTGGCCGGGTTCGTCGTCGGCGGCCAGGGAGGCGCCGTGTCCGCGGTGGTCATGTCCGTAAACCACAAACCCCTGAGAAGTGAGCGCGTTGGCAACGTGGTCGTATCGGCGCAGGTGCTCGCCCATGCCGTGGACGAGCACGACGACGCCCGTACCCGTTTGGCCGTCACGAGTGGCCCAGCGATAGCCGGTAAGTTGCCTGCCGTCCGCAGAACGGTAGGAGAACGTGTCGGGGTCCATCACCGGGGTCCGCTCGGTCGACGACGCCGAGAAACCGGAGAGGGTGCTATGAGCATCACAGTAAGAACATTAAAATGGTCAGACCGAAACAGTCAAGTTTGAACATTGCCATGGCCGTGCTGGCGGTTGCCCGGTCGGATAACGACGGTACGTTGGCACGTGTATCTGGACGTGCGTCTGGATGTGTGTCCAGACTTATGTGTAGACTCTGTTGAGTTCAATGAGCGAGCCCTCGCGAGCGGCCACCGCGACGTAGAGAGGCAGCCGAATGATTTCGTTCGAGTTCACTCCTGATCAGACCGCATTTCAGAAGACCCTTGTCGACTTCTCCCGCAAGGTCCTACTTCCCGGCTACCGCGACCGCGCCGCGTCCACCGAGTTTCCGTTCGACATCCTCCGCCAGCTCGGCGAGCTCGGCGTCCTGGGCATCGGGCTGCCGGAAAAGTACGGTGGCACCGGTGCCGAGGACCCGGTGACGCTCGGGCTTGCCACCGAAACCCTCGCCTACGGAGATGTGAACGTCGCCTCCGCGCCCGTGCAGATCGGACTCATCGGCTCGCAGCTGATGCACGGGACGGAAGAAGTCCAACAGCGCTATCTACCAGCGATGATCGAAGGCCGGGAAAACGTCGCGATCGCCCTGACCGAACCGGGGTCGGGCTCCGACGCCGGCAGGGCTGACCACCGTGGCGCGACCGGTCAACGGCGGATGGACGCTGGCGGGGGAGAAGACCGCGATCTCCTGGGCCATGCATTCTTCCGCGGCGCTGGTCTACGCACGTGAGCCCGGTACCAAGGGTTCGTCCGGAGTCAGCTGCTACCTGGTACCGCTCGATCAGGACAAGGTCACGCGTGCACCACATGCCCGGCATGGGCTGCCTGCCGCTGGGATGGGGTTCGATCCACCTCGACGACGTGTTCGTCCCGACCTCACATCTGATCGGCGAACCGGGCAGAGGATTCCACGCGGTGATGAGTCACTTCGACTTCAGCCGCGCCGCACTGGGGCTGCTGTGCCTCGGAGCCGCACAGGCCAGCCTCGACGAAGCCGCCGTCTACGCGACACAGCGGCACGCCTTCGGTAAACCGATCGCCGACAACCAAGGGGTCTCCTTCGCCGCTCGCCGAGCACGCCACCTACCTCGAAGCGGCCCGCTGGCTCTGCTACCGCGCGCTGTGGCTGCGTGAACAGGGCAAGCCGCACACCTCACTCGCCTCGATGAGCAAGTGGTGGCCGCCCAAGATCGCCAAAGACGCCATCGAAGCGGCGATGCGCATCCACGGCAACCTCGGCTACGCCACCGAATTCCCGCTGCAACAACGCTTCCGCGATGTCATGGCCTACCTTGTCGCCGACGGAACAGCGGAAATCCAGAAACGCGTGATCGCCAAGGACATCCTCGCTCGCCAGAGCACGTCCTTCTAGCCGCGAGGATGACCACCACGGAAACCGCTCAGAAACACGGCCAGGCGCGCCGCGACGCGCTGCGTGCGCAGGTGTTATCGGTCGTGGAACGGCAACTACGGTCAGGGGCGACCTACTCGGACATCAATGTGGCCACCGTGGTTGCCGAGGCGGGAATGCTCGCGTTCGACGTTCTACGCCTACTTCGTGGATAAGACCACCCTGCTGCGCACGTGGTACGCCGAGTTCACCGAGGTCATCCTGGACGCGGCGCAGGCGTGGTGGTCGCTGGACGGCACGGCAACCCAAGAGGACGTGCGTGCCGCGTTGGAACGGATCATGGACGCCTACCGTGCGCACCCCGAGCTGATGGCCGCCACACACGAAGCGATTGGCACCGATCACGGTGTGCGCGAGGCCGTCGATGCCGCGATGCGCCAATATATCGAGGGGCTGCGGGCGCACATCGAAACCGGGCAGGCCGGCGGGTTCATTGACCCATTGTTGCCCGCCGCCGCGACCGCGTACTGGCTGCAATGGATGGCCGAACGCGGCCTGCACCGGATGGTGCGTTCAGA
Source organism: uncultured Actinomycetota bacterium (assembly GCA_963720085.1). Lineage (GTDB taxonomy): Bacteria > Actinomycetota > Actinomycetes > Mycobacteriales > Mycobacteriaceae > Mycobacterium. The sequence goes on along the minus strand of CAVRER010000068.1, from coordinate 5,532 downwards.
GTCGGAATCGGGCCGGGAGCAGTTGACGGAGGCCTACGCCGGCATCGTGTGGAACACCCTTTACGCGCCTACCCGCCATAACAGCGGATAACTTCCCGGTCTCACAAGGGAGTCGAAGTAGCGCCGGCTCGGCCGCGATCGACCTTGTCGAAGAACTGTTGAGATCGCTCCATCACGGTGGCGTTGCCGCCGCACAGCGCATAGCCCCACATTGCTTCGACGCGCAGCTGGTCATAGAGGGGGCGGCCGATGATTTCGAGCACGGTCTCCTTGGCCGATTCGATGGCGGCCTGATCGCAGCGCAGGATCTGCTGGACCACGGCGTCGGTTTCCGCCATGAGCTTGTCGTGTGGCACCACTCGGGCGACCATGTTCGCGGTCAGCGCCCGCTCGGCAGAGATCGGTTCACCGGTCAGCAGCAACTCCAGTGCCACCCCGACACCGCATGTGTTGACCAGACGCGGGATGCCGCCGTCGGCCGGATGCATTCCGCGACGCACCTCGAAGGTGCCGAACTGCGCGTGCTCCGAGGCGATCCGGATGTCGCACGCCATCGCCAGCTCGACGCCGTGCCCGACGCACCAGCCGTTGATCGCGGCGACGATGGGCTTGGTGATGCGCGACAGCGGTCCCCGGGTGATCCCGCACAGACCGTCCTCGAGCCGTTCGCGCCCCACCATCGGTCCGACGGTCTGCCACTCGGGCGCATGGGTTTTCAGGTCGGCGCCGGCGGTGAACGCGTCGCCTGTCCCGGTGATCACGGCGACGCGAAGCTCTGGGTCGTCACGGAAGTCACGCCATATGTCACACAGCAGCTCGTGGGATTCGATGTCGATGGCGTTCTTGACCTCTGGGCGGTTGAGCGTGATGTAGGCGACCTCACCGCGCTTGTCGTAGAGCACCTTTGCGGTCATAACAGGACCTTTCATTCAAGGCTAGTTGGGCAGGTTGGTCTCGAGGATGGTGGGCAGCGCGGAGCGGTGGAACCCGTCGAAGGGGGTGTTGTGTTGCACCGGTTGCAGTTCCCACCACCCGGGCTTGGCGTTCGGCGCGCCACCGTCGACCCGGAAGCAGGTCCCGGTGATGAAGCTGGCGGCCGGCGACAGCAGGAACACCACCGCCGCGGAGACCTCGGCCTCGGTTCCAAAGCGCTGCAAGGGGATTTCGCGGGCGACCTGGTTGCGGATGAAGTCGGTGTCCTTGTTGTCGTAGGTGTCCAGCCCGCTCGATGCGATGGAACCGGGCGCGATGGTATTTACCCGCACACCGGCGGCGGCCCATTCGGTCGCGACTGATTCACTGAGCGTCAGCATGCCGCCGCGAGCGGCCGCCGAGTGCGCGAAGTGTGGCCAGCCGTGCCAGATGTCGGCGATCATATTCACGATCGCTCCGCCGTGCTCCTTCATCCACTTGGTGTAGACCTCGCGCATGACGATGAAGCCACCGGTCAGGTTGTTGCGTACCACCGCCTCAAAACCCTTGGTGGTGATGGCCTCCAGGGGTGCCCGGTATTGGCCGCCGGCGTTGTTGAACAACCCGTCGATGCGTCCGTGTTCGGTGAGGATAGCGTCGATGACGTCGCTGACGGCGGCTTCATCGCGGATGTCAGCGGAGTGGATGGAAACCCGCCCGCCGTCGGAGTGGATCTCGGCCTGCACAGCATTGAGTTTGTCGGCGTTGCGGCCGATGATCGCCACGTCGGCGCCCAGCGCGGCGAGTTCGTGCGCGGTGCATCGCCCGATCCCGCTGCCCCCGCCCGTGATCACGACCGTCTGGCCGGCGAACAGGTCTTCCTTGAATATCGACTGATAGCCCACGAATTATCTCCTAGAAGGACTTACCCCTGAAGTTGTTGGCGCAGAGCCGCTTTCTGCACCTTTCCGCTTGCGGTGGGCCGGATACCCGCCGCGATAAGCGTATTGGCGATGCGATTCGATCGGTCGTTCAGCTGCGCGTAGGTGACAACGCGTCCGCCGTCGATCAATGCGGCCTTGTTAGGCGTCTTGCCCGACCAGACGCGGACCATGTCTGGGAGGCAACAGATACCGGACGTGACGCTCAAGGCAGTTCCCTACGCCGAATGGTTTAATGGTCAGACCATAAGGCCGAAGGTACTGGTTGTCAACGCCCCTGCGCGAACGCAGGGGCCCCTTCCTTGGGGGTGTTGCCACGACACCCCAGCGATGTTACATTTCTGCATCACCTGATGCTGTAGCGTGCATACGCGACACAATCAGCGATCAACCGGAAATCGATCGAAAAGGAGCGATACATGGATCAGAAAACCAGCCTCAGATTCCAGCTCATCAGCGCCTGGTGTGGCCCCGCCTTCTTGGTCACCTTCGTGCTGTTCTGGGGGGTGATCGGGCACAACATCCCGAATCCGTCACCCGCGTTGAGCGCGGCAAACCTCGCCGCTCGCTATTCGCAGCACCTCGGGCAGATTCGACTGGGCTTCATCGTCGCCCTCATCATGGTCGTTTTGTACATGCCGTGGTGTTCTTACATCAGCACCCGGATGGCGCGGATCGAGGGCGGGTACCCGGTGCTGGCTAACCTGCAGCTCATCGGTGGGGCGCTGACCGTCATGGTCGTGTCGTTCAGCTGTTGCTTCTGGGCCATCGCGGCATTCCGGCCCGAGCGGGACCCGGCGCTGATCCAGCTGCTCACCGACACCGGCTGGCTGGTCATCGACCTGCAGTATGCGTGCACCACGTTGCAGATGGTGGCGCTCGCCTTGGCAGTTCTGTCGGATCGGAAAAACAAGGCCAGGCCTCTCATGCCGAACTGGGTGTGCTACCTGACCATCTTCTGCGCGGTCAGCTTCTTCCCGGCGAGCCTCACCGGCGTTCTGAAGACCGGCCCGTTTGCCTGGAATGGCGTCATGAGCTACTACTTCCCGTACTTCTGCTGGCTGTGCTGGGAAATAATTGCGAGCACCTATTTGATCAAGGACGTTCGTCGGCGCACGCGCGAGTTCGAGGACAGCCCCGCGGTGGCTGGCGGGGACGCTCGGGCGACGGCTCTCGCGTCCTGACCTGCGCCATCGGGCAGGTGCCCTTCGGTTGGTCGCGGCTCCCGTCCGCGCGATTCGACAGTGTTGCGATCGAAGTTCGCACGCGTCGTGCGCGGTCGGGAGCGGACGGCCATCCGTGCCTGACGCCCTGCCCGCGTCATCGCTCAGCGGTGGTCGGACAACGACCGGTCACCTTGTCGCTTAGGGAAAGTGTTGATGAGTAGTGCTGTGATGAGTCCGGAAACCGACACCCAGTTCGTATCGGTAGGCGATCCAAAGCGGCGGCTGCCCGGAGTCGAAGGCGTGTGGGTCTTCGTAATGGCCGACATGACGGTCTTTGCCGTCCTGTTCGGGTTCTTCATGCTCGGCCGGCTTCATAACCCGGCCTTGTTCGAAGCGTCCCGACACGCCCTGAACCCGAACTTCGGTGGTGTCAACACGCTCATCCTGCTTACCAGCTCGTGGTTTGCCGCGCTCGGGCTCGACGCCGTGCGGAAGTCCCGTTTTGCGCTGGCGCAGCGTTTCATCGGCGGCGCCTTTCTCTGCGGCCTCGCGTTCGCGGTGTCGAAGGCCATCGAGTACACCGAGAAGTTGAACGCGGGCATCAGCCTGTTGACCAACGACTTCTTCATGTACTACTTCACGCTGACCGGAATCCATCTGTTCCATGTCATCGCGGGCAGCGTCGTGCTGCTCGTGCTGTGGTTCAAGGCCCGATCCCGGTCGTTCGATCCGGAGCGGCCCGTCGTTCTCGAATGCGGCGCGATCTACTGGCACATGGTCGACCTGCTCTGGATCATCCTGTTCCCGCTGCTGTATCTGGTGAGGTGAGTATGGAGCTGCTTCGCAAGCCGGTCACTATCGTGTGGGCCGCGTTGATGCTGGCCACCTGCGCATCGACCTGGTTACTTTCGAAGAACTCGGTCACCCCCGAGGTGGCGACGGTGGCCATCGTGCTTATCGCCGCCGTCAAGGTGCGATTGGTGATTGGGTACTTCATGGAGGTGCGCCGGGCGCCACTGGCGCTGCGGTTCATCTGCGACGGCTGGTTGCTCGCGGTCACCGCGCTGATCGTGACCGTCTACCTGGTGTGATCCGGCGCCTTGCCGTCGGCGTGCCGGCCGCGCAGGCAAAGCAGACACGCGTCACTCCCGGATCGGGCTGTATTTACGAGACGGGCTACGTGCGCACTGCAATAGGTTTACATAGTCGATGCGTGAGCGCGCGATCGATGTGTTGTACGGCAAGTGATGGAGTTTGTGTATGTATCCCGCCGTCCCGGACAGGCACTTGCCGGCGATCACCCCGCTTACCGCGCGGTCGGTCGCGTTGAGCACTCTGCTCGGCTACCATCCCCCGGCGCTTCCGATTAGCGCCTTGGTGAAGGTGGGGGAGCTGTTTGGGATCGCGGACCGCACCACCCGGGTTGCCTTGACGCGCATGGTGAGGGACGGCGATGTGACCGTGGACAACGGCGTGTACCGCCTGTCCGAGCGACTGCTGCAACGGCAGGCCCAACAGGATGCACTCACCTCGCCCCCCACCCGGCGGTGGACTGGGGGATGGGAGATGGCCATCGTCACGAGCACGACCCGGCCGTTGGCCGAGCGGGTGGCCCTGCGTAAGAGCATGGTGCGGCACCGGATGGGCGAGTTGCGCGAGGGGGTGTGGATGCGGCCGAACAACCTCTCTCGTGAGCTCGACGGCATCATCGCCGACCAGTGTGAGTTTTTTGTCAGTCACCACTCTGACTCGTCGAGCCTGGCAGCGTCGCTATGGGACTTGTCGGGATGGGCAGCCGAGGCGGACCGATTGCTGACGGTGCTTGACGAAGCAGAGAGTCTCACCGAAGGGTTCATGGCTACCGCGGAGGTAATCCGACACTTGCTGCTCGACCCGTACCTGCCAGACGAGCTGCTCCCGGCGGGCTGGCCGGGTGATCGACTTCGAGAGCGCTACACCGATTTCAACGCCAACTACTCGGCGCGTCTGCGAAAGTACAGCGGCGGTTAGTCGGGGTCGAGGCGGCTCGCGCGCGTTCTCGGTCGGTCGTAATGCCGGATCGCCATAGAGGCAGAACCGCGGCGACGACGGCCCGCCGCGGAATGGTTCGTTGCTCTCCCGCCGCCCCTGATAACCGCTTCGGCCCGCTCGTCTTTGCGGCGTGAGGGAACAATTCTCCCGGGGAACAATGCATCATCACATGATGCAGTCATGTATCATGGTGGCAACTCACGTGCCGGACAACCGGCTGTCGTCGGGCACAGTGACCTTCGCGTTTGTGCATAGCGATGGCTATCACAGCGGAGGTCGCCAGCAGTCACCACGAGGAGGGCCATGACGGGACCGTTGAGCTTCTCGATCAGCGCGGAGCAAGAGGCGCTGGTCGAGGTGGCCCGCGGCTTCGCTGAGCAGCAGCTGGCTCCGCATTACAAGCAACGCGAGCAGGAGGGTGCGTTCGACCGCGCGACATTGCGGGCGATGGGCAGCCTCGGACTGTTCGGGGTAGAGCTCCC
>CAVRER010000067.1:0-7258 GCA_963720085.1 uncultured Actinomycetota bacterium | reverse complement strand
TGCCATGGCGCCGACACCGCTTATTTCGTCGGCTTCCTGGTTGCCGGCACGCTGTACGGCTGCTACCGGTTTTCACGCCGAACGTGAACGTATCACCGAGAATTCATTAACGATGTTTTCGCACGCAAGTACGCCGCGAGCCATGTCCGCGACGGCCGACGCCCAGCGCTACGTACCTTCCCCCGTACGGGGGAGGCACTTAGCAGCCGATATTGGCTATCATTCGACGCAGGGTTGAAGAGCCAGCCTCAGACAATCCCCCGGGGGGTTGCGCTGACCGCGAGGCGCGCTGGCCTGCCCGGCTTGTGTTGTCGACCGCTCATCAACTGCCGTCTGAAACGGAATCGGTCAATGACAACCCCACACCGCGAATCACCCTTCGCGCCCGGGTCGGCCACGTCAGTCGTGGATTGCCAAGGCGCCCGAATGACCGCGGTCTCCGACCGCGAGTTCACCACCATCAAGATCACCGGAGACATCGACGCGTGCAATGTCGACGATCTGACCACCTCGGCGCGCGACGCTGTGCCCGAAGGCACCGCGTTGATTCTCGACCTGGCCGGCGTCGACTTCATCGCCGTCGCCGGGCTGCGCGCCCTGCTGGCGATGAACATCGAATGCGCCCGGTGCGGCACGTCCTGGGCGCTGATCGGCGGCCCCGCCGTCACCCGGCTGCTTCGGGTCGGGGACCGCGACCACACCTTGCCGGTGGTGGGCTCGCCGGTCGAGGCGCTGCTAAGGATCCGCCGGGCTCGTCGCGAGCACCGACGCCTCCTCGCCGTGACCGGCCGCCGATCTGCGGCGGACTGAGTCCCGCCCGATATCAGCCGAAGGATGCGTCGTCGGCGGGGATGCGCTGGTGCACAGTCAATAGCAGGTGATCGAATTCGCCTCGCAACCCTGCCGATGCGGACGTGACGGTGTCGAGTTCGGCGAGCAGCTGAGCTGCCAGTGCACGCACTTTGGTGTTGGTCTGCTGAGAACGCCACCGCAGCAGACTGAACGCCTGCTCATCGTTGATGCCGTAGACGAGCCTCAGCGCTCCCTTGGCCTGCTCGATGACCGCACGCGCCTCAATGACCTTCGGCAAGGCCTCGTCGAGGACCTCTTGCCGGCTCTCGTCCAGAGTCTCGGTGACGTCGATGTAGTAACCCCTGGTCCCCACCACCGCACCGGCGTCGTCGAGCATCCGGTCGGCCACCACGATCACGGTGTGCTCGTCGCCGGCGGTGTCGTACAACCGGTGCCGGCTGGAAAACGACGCGCCGGAAGACAGGGCCTGGTCAAGAATGTCCTCCACCGCCGCCCGGTCATCAGGGTGCTTGTGCGACAGCACCAGCTGAGTTGTCGGCACGACCGAGCCCGGCTCGTAGCCGTGCATCCGGCACACTTCGTCGGACCACTCCCAGCGCTGACCCACAAACCAGTAGCAGAAACTTCCCACCCGGGAAACGGCGCCGGCACCGCCGGCAACCTCCGCATCGGCGTGCCCGTCAGCGGCAGCGTCCCTGCGTTTCTGGCAGGTCGCCGTCATGACCGTTGCCGGACCCGCGGCGTAGTGATCATGCCCGTAGTCCCTGCGGCGGATCGCCATCGTCGGCACCTCCGTCCCTCGATTGTCACTGTCGACAAACATCGACAATCTATGTCTAACGCGACATATTTTTATATAGCACCACGGCCATATTCATGCAATGCCTCAGCGATATGTTCTGCTAAAGTGATCACATATTTCCGTCGACACCCATAGGACGCTCACGCCGATGACCGACGACGAGCAAGACGACACCGAGGTCGGCAAGACCGGCCCACCCGCGCCCGAGCGCGGGGTGTATGGAATCTCGGTGGCCGCCGAACTATCCGGGATCAGCGAGCAGTCGCTGCGCTTGTACGAGCGCCACGGCCTGCTCACCCCGGCACGCAGCGCCGGCGGCACCCGCCGCTACAGCGCCGATGACCTGGCTCGGCTGCAGCGCATCAGCGAACTTGTTGCCGCCGGGGTTAACCTCGCCGGCGTCGCCCGCATCCTGTCGCTGGAAGACCGCAACAGCGCCCTCGACGAGCGCAGCGTCACCTTGGAACGGGACAACGTCGCGCTGCGCGCCGAGGCCACTCGCCGAAAGACAACCAAGCCCCCCACCTAACGCCGCCAAGGCGACGAAGTGGCGCCACTCAACCGCAGGTCAACCGCGCCGGCCCAGGTCACCGCACTCATAGCAATCTCAAAACTTGCACATAGGGTGCGCCCACGGTGCGGCGCGTTAATGGTGAGGTGAACACGACCCTCGTAGCGCCGCCAGCCGCGGCCACCGCCATCACGCCAAACCATCCCCGCGCCCACCGCGACTCCCCCTGGCGGCAGCGGGCCGCCCTGGCGGTGCTGCTGGTCGCCACCGCGGCGATGTACCTGTGGAACATCACCATCAACGGGATGGGCAACCAGTTCTACGCCGGCGCCGCATGGGCGGGCTCGCAGAACTGGGAGGCGCTGCTGTTCGGCTCGCTGGATCCCCACAACGTCATCACCGTCGACAAGCCGCCGGTGTCGCAGTGGGTGATGGGCCTGTCCGGGCAGCTCTTCGGGTTCAGCAGCGCCAGCATGCTGATTCCGCAGGCGTTGATGGCCGTCGCGGCGGTCGCGCTGCTCTACGGCGCGGTGCGCCGCATCAGCGGACCGCGCGCGGCGCTGCTGGCCGGGGCTGCGCTGGCGCTCACCCCGGTGGCCGCCCTGATGTTCCGCTACAACAACCCCGACGCGGTGATGGTGCTGCTGATGACCGCAGCCGCCTACTGCACGGTGCGCGCGCTGCAGCGCGCCAGCGCGACCTGGATCGCGCTGGCCGGGGTGGCGCTGGGTTTTGCGTTTCTGGCCAAGATGCTCGAGGGGCTGATGGTCATGCCCGCCATCGCGCTGGTGTATCTGATCGTCGCGCCCACCGGACTGCGTCGGCGGCTGGTCCACCTGCTCGGCGCGCTGGTCGCCTTCGTCGCGTCGGCGGGCTGGTTCGTGGCGCTGACCCTGCTCTGGCCGGCCTCGTCGCGGCCCTATATCGCCGGCTCCACCGACAACAACTTCATGAACCTGGTGCTGGGCTACAACGGCTTCGCGCGTGTCCTCGGCCGTAACCACCCCGGCGGTGGCCCCGGCGGCGGTCCCGGCCGGGCCCCCCACCCCGGCGCTGGCGGCCCCCCGTGGGGACCCGGTGGGCCCGGGGCGCCCGGCGGGCGCGGCGAATTCGGCGGATTCGGCAACCAGGTGCGTGGCCTGCCGCGGCTGTTCACCGGCGAGTTCGGCTTCGAGATCGGCTGGCTGCTGCCCGCCGCGCTGCTGGCCGTCGTGCTGGTGCTGATCTCGCGGCGGGGCGCACCGCGCACCGACCTGACCCGCGCCGCCGCGATCCTGTTCGGCGGCTGGCTGCTGGTCGACGGGCTGGTGCTGAGTTTCATGCAAGGCATGGTCCACCCCTACTACTGCCTGTCGCTGGCGCCCGCGGTGGCCGCCATGTTCGCGATCGGCGTTCATGAGATGTGGCGCAACCGCGCGTCGCTGCTGCACCGAATCGGTTTGGCGGCAATCCTTCTCATCACCGGCGGCTGGAGCGCGGTGATCCTGGGCGGAGACGCGCACTGGCTGCCCGCGCTGCGCTACACGATCCCGGCGCTCTGTGTGATCGCGGTCGCCGCGCTGCTGTGGGCGCTGAGCCGAAACCGCCGCCGACTGGCCGCGGCGGCGTTGGTGCTGGCCGTCACCGGCGCGCTGGCCGGATCGGCCGCCTACGCGATCGTGACGATCGGCCGCTCCCACGAGGGTGGCGGCGCCTCGGTGGGGCCTGCCACCGCCCAGCGTGGCGGGCCGGGCGGCGGCTTTGGATCCGACACCGACAATCCGCAATTGGACGCGATACTGGCCGCCACTGATACCGAGTGGTCGGCGGCGATCAACCGGTCATCGGCGGCGGCCGGGTTGGAGCTGTCCACCCACACCGCGGTGATGGCGATCGGCGGATTCACCGGCGCCGACCCGGTTCCCACCCTGAGCCAGTTTCAGGCCGACGTGGCCGCCCACCAGATCGGTTACTACGTCGCGCCGGACAACAACGGACATGGCCCCGGTTTCGGCGCCAATTCCCACACCGACATCACCGACTGGGTGGTCGCCAACTTCACGCCCATCAAGGTCGGCTCCGACACCGTCTACAACCTCGACGCCCCCATCACCGCGGCGACCGGCTGAGCGCGATGCGAACCGCCACCTCACATCGGTCGACCGGGCGTCGTGGTCGGAAGGCCTAACGCAGCAGCGGCAGCCTGCAGCCGCCGGTCGTAGGTCACGAAAGCGGTGAGCCGGTCGCCGAATACCGCCGACGCCGTGGCAAGGTGAATCGCGTCGAGAGAACGCAGCTCGGGATCGGGGTATGCCGCGGCGGCCGCCCGCACGAGCTCATCGATCTCATATCGCGCCACCCGCGCGACGATCGTCGGCACCTGTGCCGTGAGCGCGGCATCGGTGCGGCGCAACGCACGAGGTAGCTCGACCTCGACAAGGGTGGACGACACCCACGGGCTGGGCGCCTGCGAGTCCAACCATTCGGCAAGGTGCTCGCTTTCGGATTCCCGCCGGATCAGCTTCACCAGCGCCGAGGTGTCGAGATAGAGCATCAATAGCGCTCGTTGTCGCGCAGCTCGCGCAGTAGCTCACCGGCCTCGTGATCGGTGTGCACCGGGCCGGGGGCCCGCGGTGCCGGCCCCGTGATCGTCGCCGGATGAAGCTTGCCGGTGGTCATCAAATCCGACAACGGGTCCTGACGCGCGGGCACCAGCCGCGCGACCACAGCACCCCGTTCGGTGATGTCGATCAGTTCGCCGCGCTTGACCCGCGCCAGAACACCCGCAGTGTTCTGATTCAACTCACGGACCGGTACCTCCGCCATAGACAAAGTGTACTACAAATTTGTAGTACCTGCTGGGCGCACGGTCGGGCGTAGCGCGCGGGATGCCCGCCTGCCGGCGGCCAGATCCGTAGCCCCTCACCTTTTTTGACTGTCAGCAGCTCGCCCAGTGTGGCCGACCGGGACCCGTCGCCGTCAACCCACGCCCGGCGGGCCCGCCCGTCTGCGCTCTCGCCGCGCTGACGCGCGGCTGCCGCTGCGCCGTGCGGCTCCGGCGGCATTTGTCGCCCCTACCGACCTCGCCAGGGTGCTGCGCACCGGCTCGCGGGGCCGAAAATCCGCCTCCAGCATCGCACCGGACTCTTCGGGGTTGACCGCGCCACCCCGCCGGCCCCCAGCACCCAGCGCTGACCGGCGCATCTCGTCACACGAACGGAGACCACCATGAGCAAGACCCCGATCACCGAAGCCCAGCTCGGCATGCCGGCCGCGGTCATCGCGCACACCTTCATCAGGCTGCGCGGCACCCAAACGGCCAGCCTCACCGTGCTGCACGCATGCACCCCCAACGCCCGAGTGAACCTGCTGTGGGGCGGGATCCTATGGGAATTCCTCAACGCCGAAGCCGCTCAAGGCGTTCTGGAGGCCGTGTCCGCGGCCCGGACCACGCTGATCTACCTGCCGGCCGACGCGGCGCCGGCTCCGCAGGAGGACTACGACCGGCCCACCATCGCCCTGCAGTGGCGACGGCGCCCATCATTCGCCGTGATGAACCGCTCCACGCTCACCAGCGATCGGCGGGCGACGGTGCGCTGGACCGACATCTTTTTGGGTCCGTTGACGATCCAGCTCCTCGACCGGGCCGCCTTCCACAGCACCATCGAAGTCCTCCAGCTCGCCCACAATGTCGCGGTCGCGGTCTGCCCGGACGGGCCGCGCTTCGCCGCCGACCCCACCGACGAGGACTACCGCCCGGCGCAGTGATCCTCGCCGCCCAGGGGCCGCACCTGTCCACACGCGGGTGCGGCCCCTGCGCCGCGAGTCGCAGCCGCCAAACCCGTTCAGCGGCTGACGTATACGTCCAAGCACAAGCGGCTGCCGACCATCCAACCCAGCAGCAACAGCTCAATCGCGACTGCCGTTAGGCCTACCCAAATCTTCGCCACCACAGTCCGTTTCACCCAGGCCGCCGGGTCCGCCGCGTTATTGCCCACCTGAGCCTAACGCCCCACCAGCTGCCCACCCGCACCAAATCTGTCTCGTCCAGCGGAAGATTGCGAGGGATGCGCCGCGCGAGATTGAAGCCCCAGCTAGCTACCGGCCTTCGTCAGCAGATTCGGCCGCGGCCGAGGGTTCGGGTTCACGGGGCCCCATGTCGAGGCGGAACGGTGGGTACTCGTCGCGCATCAGCGAGGTGTAGGCGCGCACCCGGATGGCCCATCGGTTGATGCCGATCACGAAGTCGTACAGACCCTTCGGGTAGCGCGCCGTGAACAGCAGGGCCACCACCGCGATCAGCAGCAAGACGCAGATCAGCGGCACCGATAGGTGACCGCCACCCCAGTGCTCATGGTGGCCGCCACCCCAGTGGCCATGGTGGCCGCCCATCCACCGCATGCCGCCGCAGCCCACTAACCGCATGCCGCCGTAGTAGAAGGCTATGAGCACCAGGTAGTGCGGGATGGCCAGCAGCCACCACTTAACGAGCACCAAACCGCGGTGCAGGTGCTCGGGGTAGTCGACCTCCAGGTCGGCCGGATACTCGGAGTTCGGCTGCAGGCTGAACGGCGGGTACTTGTCGGTACCCAGCGCGTAGATGGCGTAGAACAGTACCCGCCAGCGCCACCGCATGACCCCGACGTTGAAGTCGAACAGCCCGCGTGGGTACTTGCCGGTGAACAGGATCGCGAAGAACGCGATCACCGTGACCACGACGTAAGCGATGTGCAAGAAAATCAGGACAATGTAGTGCGGGATGGCGAGGATCCATTTGACCAGCCACTGCCAGCGTGACAGCGCGGGGTCGAGGTCAGCTCGGACCCGAACAGGGTAAGGGGGGGTTTCTTTTTGCATGATCGACGCTCCTTTCGGGCGCTTCCGTAGGCCACCCTAGCCAGACTTAGCTAGCCAGCCAAGACAAATCTGGAAAGGGCTATCCAATTGTGATGAACGCCCGCATCGCCCGGTCGGCACAATCGCAGGATCGAACCACCTTGCCCGAGCGCGTCACCCTCAAAATTCGTGCGGCACATTGGCACAAGGGTGTGCAATGCTGGTTTCGGCGCGCAGCGCGCGCGAAACCCCGCCGCCGCCGGCGGCTCCGGTTGTGGTAGGTGGCCGCGGTGCTGACGATTTCCCGATTGTCGCGC
>CAVRER010000066.1:0-42542 GCA_963720085.1 uncultured Actinomycetota bacterium | reverse complement strand
CCTTGTTGACTGCACTAACACGTCGACGTCGTGTCAGACCCCCACGCTATGCATTAAAGAAAGGAGGACGACGTGACTATTGACGGTGTCGGCTCCCTGTACGTGTCGGCCCTGAAGAGCACCCGCGTCTTGGCTGCGTCGAACGCGATGAATCTGGGGCTGGGAGGATGATTGGCGCCCGCGGCGGCCCTGTGACAGCTGTCGAGTGGTTCCTGTCCGGATTTAGCCGCTACCGACGTGGCCGATTCAACCTTACGTTCGACGCCTAACGCTCTGCTGGGATGGTTCCGATTCATTAACGCCATTGGGGTCGAGTGGCACACGGCGACCCGTCGCGACGTTCACTACTTCGTCAGGTGGTTTCTGCGACGCTCCGATGCTCCGAGAGGTCGGTGGTACAAGCCGCGAAGTAGACCCGGGGCAGGAACATTGAATCAACAGACGGGGAAACCCAACCTCCCGCTGGATATGCGCCCCTGAACCGTCAACCACGTAACTTCCGTCGTGTCGTCGTTCGATACGTACGCCATAGATGCAGGTTTAGGACCCAACTGAAATCCCTGTTCCCGGAGTCACACAAAGTTCGAGTGACTCCGGAGATCCAGGTGGTGCCCGTCGGCGAGTATCCCTGCGACAGAAAGAGCCTCGCCGGTCAACCACGATATCCCCGGACAGCCCTTGGTCAAAAGGTTTTTGGCGAGCTTTCGTGCGAGCGTGACCGTGCGCTGGTCGCAGTAGCCCTTGGGTCTGGAGGTGCGGTCCGCGAGCTGTTGTCAATGACGTGCGGAGGAATTGATGCAGGCAGGAACGTGATCAGACAGTTCTGGAAGGGCGGTTGGGTGCCGATATGGGCGCCCGCCACGCCTGAAGGTTCTGTTCAGATCAGTCGATACCTGATCACCCGAAAGGAGCTTTCGCCTGCCGGACCCGTTGTGGGTCACACGTCGTGCACCCGTTCGCCCGCTTACCTACTTTGCGCTTCGTAATTTCAGCGGATCAACGCTCGCTTGGGCACCAATATCAGCTGGCACGACCTTCGCCACACCTTCACCCACCAGCTTCTCAGTGATAAATCCATGGGCGTCAGCGATGTCCTCAATAACTCTTATCGTGACCTCAACACCCTTAACAGCTACAGCGCCACGCGGGTCGACGAAGTTGCTGGACGGTTGGGCGGTCGGATCAGAACCACAGGCGCCACGTTTGGCCACTGGCAGGTACGAGGATGCCTGGATCTCCGGGCGCCTTTCTGGGTAGATCCGCGCCTCAGATTGAGCAGTCCTGGGATGGATGGACACTGTCCGAAAGGCTGCTGCCCTGCGGCTTGCGGCAACGCCAGTCAGCACCGCTATCCAAGTCTTGCAGCAGGGTTGTGCCGCAACAATATCCAGAACTGAGCTTGAACCCGTCGTCGCAGCGATGGTGTCCCGAGTGGGCCCCCAACGCGACCGCACTTCGCGGGCTTCCGCGCTGCGTGGTCGCAAAGGCTCTGATTGGCTCCAGCAATCCGGCGACGATTGGCAGTCGCGCTGGTTGGCCAGTGGTGCCGGAGACAACCGTGGGGCTGCTCCAGTTGGCTCGTATTGCGGGACATCAGCAGACCAACACTGCGAACTACGTCGTTAACGCCCATCATCCTTCGTGTCATTGCGCCGTCGCTTGAATGGCTCGTCGGAACTCCCCGCCTACGGCTACGCGACGACTGGACGATGTACCACGATGTTGATGTTTGCTGCTGTCCGGGCGAGGGCTGAGGCGTCCGGCGCAGTGGGCACCGGTGCGGACTCCATCGCACACCTCTACCGAATGTCGGTGACGACAGGCCGTTGCTTGTCAGCGCTCACGCACGAAGACTTTCGCGCAACGCGAGAGGCCCCGATTTGATTGCGCTGGCGGAAAGGCAGCTCCGCACTACCTGGCGCTACCTCCGGTCGTAGGCCTCCTTCTGGATGTGCCCGCTGAGTTCTCATAGGTATCAGCAAAATCCCGATTGACTCCAAGTCAGCTGGTCGACCGTTACGCAGCTCGCGACGACGGGGTATCCGTAGCCTGCTGATCGACGACTGACAGAGCGTGAAACAGGCTGCGATTACACAACTTCTACCACAATCGCTCCACATCTCGTGAAGCTCTTCTGGGTCGATCGAGAAACTGATGAGTCGGGAATTTGGACACCTTGTATTCTCCGCTCTGAGCAAGACAGAGGTGGAAGTGCTGGTTGCAAACATTGCCGACGGGTGGGCAGAGAAGAGACTGTCCGCAGAAGCGCAAAACGTCCGCAGCTTCTACCTAGACTTGGCGGCGTGGTCGCAGGACGAACCAGCTCGCTGGGCGGCCTGGGAGCTCCCTGTCCTATCGGGAACCGAGAACTTCGTGCTCTCCTGGCAGCCGAGCGTCGGGGACTCGCCAAATTGCGGAGATGAATGCGGCGACCTGTTCCCTATCTCCTTCGGTACTGCCTCAATTGGCTGCGTCGGTGGCCCGAGAGTTGCGGTTAACGCAGCGGCGCCCTCCAATAGGCTTCGAGCGGATCCGGGTGCGGCAATTTCCTGTTTGCGATGAACGCTGGCAGAGGCACCCGGCTCGCCCTCTGAACAAGAAGCAATTCGTGAAGGTGAGGAGTGCCGTCGATCGCGAGGGGTTGGCGCATCAACCTCACGAAAGCCGAGATCGAGCGTTTCGGACATGGGCGATCGTGGAAGTTCTGCGCCACACAGGAGTCCGGATCGAGAGCTGCTCGAACTGACTCACCTATCGCGCCTCCGCCCCTTCCGTAAGCCGGATGGCCAGATCATTCCACTCTTGCAAGAGACCGCGCCAAGAAGAACTATGCTGAGCAAATGATTCCGGTCAGCCCCGAACTGGCGCACGTCTTCTCCAGGATTGTGCTTCGCCACGGAAATGCGGGCAAAGAGGGTTCGCCACCGACGGTGCCGCTGATCGCTCGCTGGGACGGTCACGAACGCTCCTACAGTGCGCCGCTACCCGACTTGTTCCAGCGCGGATTCCATCCGCCGCGCAGAACGATCTGTCCGGAGACTGTGGGAAGTTGCTTGTCTCGGCAGCTGCACGGGCAACCTGTGCGACAACTATGGGACACGTACTTGATTCGTTCACGACTTCGACGCATCTTCCTGACCGACGCTGTCCGCAATGGGCTACCCGTCCATATAGCTGCACAACTCGCGGGCCATGACGATTTGAACACGACGCGCCGAGACGCCTACCTATCCCAATCTAGGCTATAGAGCACGACCAAAGGTTCATCGCCCGTCGCAGAGCCGAGCGTCCAGTCGAGGAGTACCGCGAGCCGACCACTGAGGAACTCAAGGAATTCGGTGAGCACTTTGGCCGTGGATCCAACTGGAAGCTGTATGCCTGTATGGAACGGGCTGCACCCACGAACACGCATGCGTGCGTTGTAGTTTCCGACAAGTTGACCCATCTCAAGCCGCTCGCTCGCCATTATCGAGACGTACCTCCACACCCAAATCGAGACCGCCCGCTAGAAGAGCGGCCGGCGACGTTGAACAACTGCAGCTCACATTGAAACACCTCCATGACAACAGGAACCATGCTTGGACGATCCTAGATAATGCAGTCGCCACCGCTGATAACTACAGCGCCAGCACTATCGACGCGCATCAGGGCTTCCGTCTGGCGAGAAGTAGACTGCGACCCCACGATCGGCTTCGTAGCCACCGAAAGGGGCGCCCAGCGTCGAGTGCAAGCGCATCGTATTCGTTAAGCCGGTTGATAGCGGCTAGCCGCGTCGTCAATCGCGTTTGCCGAATCCTCGGTGCTAAAAGAGGTCGCGGCATCATTGTGTATGTCCGCGACGCGTCCCCAATGCCTACCGAAGACGACGATCGTGCTGTTCAAAACCAAGTCATCAGCCGCGCAGCTGGATTTCTGGCGGGCCCCTTGCGTGCCTCGGCGACGTTGAGTACGTCACGATGCAATGGGGAACCAAACCGGAGACACCTTCGCACTCGGCGTTCGGCTACCAGCCGCCTGCGCGTGCTGCGCCGCCCTCTTGCCGCCACTTGACCCCCAAGTAAATAGCTGTAGCACGTTTTCCCTGGTGACATGCCGGTCCGCGGGCTTGCGGTGACCGCACATAGCGTGCACAGACGCGCAGGTCGTTCGCCAACGCGCATTATGCGTGGTCCCAAACTGGTCCCCAATCGGACCACCACTGAAGTGGTCCATGCCGAATCGCAATGCGCTGCCTTCCGTGATATCGAGCCTGCATACTCCTTCTTAGGGCGACGGCCGATTGGCTACGCCCTTCGATGACACCGCCGTAATGACTAGGCGACCCTTCGACACGTCGTGCGACACGCTATTTCGTATGGCCTGGACCAGACATTCCGCTTGCCACCCAGGCGGAACGAATTGCACCAACTGACAAGTTAACTGGGGTGCCCAGGAGCTCGCGAACTGAATTCGATTGCGCGGGATCCACGCTGCGGCTGCGCCGACAACGTCAACCAACAATGGGGGAACCGGCGCCTGCGGGCCATGCGGTTCAAGACGGTCTGCATGACTGAGCGGACCCGCCGGTCGACTCGCTCGACATCAGCGTTATCGCCGAACTCGGCCGCGATGTCGATCGGCTTGAGCACTTCGGTGACGAGATGATTCGGCCTGGGCAGCGGCAAGTTGATCGGCAACGACAAGATGCTCAACCCGAACGGAAGCCGAACGTGAGCGGCATGATATCGCTGAACGGCTCCGCCGAACTTGGAAGCCCAAGAGCGTGGGACAGCCATGTGCCGCGGGTCAGAAACAGCTGGCTTTCCTGCGCGCCAATGGACACAGTGGGAACGATGGGCACCCGGTCTTTATCGCCGTGGTCACGTACCCGTTCGGCTGCCGAAGTCATTATGTTCTCTGACAAGGACGCAGGCCGGTAGGCGTCGTAGTCGCCGCCTGGGAAACAGATGACGGGCGCACCGGTGGTGAGTGCCTTCGCCGCGTTCGCGCGCGTCGCCTGAATGACCCCGGTCCGCCGGGTTCGGCGAGGGGGCCTTTGAGAGGAAGTCGTGGGCCAGCGCGTAGAGCGGGCGGTCGGAGCCGTACTTGTCGTAATGACCGCGTAACACTGACATGTCTGGTGTAGACGCCGCCGGAGCTATCTAGATCAGTGATGGTCCAGACGGATGTTGTCCAGACCCATCACCTCAGCGCGGAAGTACCGGACGAGTGGACGGCTGAGCTCCACAATTGCCTCTGTGAGACGCGCGTTCCACTTGTCGATGTCGTCGTGTTCGGCCGTGTTATCAATGGTGTGCTGGCTCATGGCTGTTCCTACCTCCGCACCAACCCTGGCGTCCCTTTCATACCGACAGCGTGACCCACGTCACTAGAGTCGAAAAGATGCAGCGGGCAGGACCAAAGGCCCGCCGTGTAAGCCGATGGCTTCGAGGTGTCGCTCAGTAGCTCACAAACAACCTCTAGTGAGGCGTCAGGATCGCGGCCTTCAACAGCGTCTGGGGACTGGCCCCGTAGCCGACCAACGGCACCATCTTCACCGGCCCCCCGCGGCGGTCGGCGCACAGCCGACAGGCCATCCTCGGCGAGCTGGCGTGAAGTACCTGTCCTACGGCCCTACCACCCACAGACCTGCGGAAAAGTCGAGCCGCCTTCATTCCAGTCTTGCTGGCATTCCTGTCACCACGACAACTTCTCGGCACCGAGCCGCCGCCCGGTGACGGTGTGCGGCACAATCTGAAGCCACACTTTGTGGATGCCGGCTGCCCACGGCGTCGGGCCGTGGCCATCCATCGCTCGCAGCAGCGCAGGAACCCGTTCCAGGTCGACTTCGGCGCCGACGCCTCGCACCAGGACGCTCCATCCGAACTTCCGTTCCTCGTCGACGTGGTCGACCTCGAAACCGAGCACCGGTTGCTGCATCGCCGCGCGTTTCGCGCCCCCCTCGACGCGGAAGACAATATCGTGTCCGGCCATGGCGTAGTTGACGGGCACGGCGAGCGGTCCGAGGTCATCTTGGTACACGAGTCGCCCGACATGTGCGGCAGCGAGCAGCCGGAAGCATTCTTCGGGCGGGAGGTCTTCGAGCTCGCGTTGCGTCATGATGCGATTCTCGGTCGGGGCGCACGGCAGCCGCAACGGCCGAAGGTCCCATCTCTGCACATACACGATGGCCGCTCCCCGGCGGTCTGGCGCTGGTAGGCGCTGGGGTGTGGATGTGAGCACTCGCATATTTGGACCGCTCGCCGTGAGCGTTGTTGGGGTGTCCGTTGGGGTAAGTACCCCTGGCGGGTATGCCTGTTGATCGCTCCCAAACTCGCTGGCAGCCCGTCTACCTGCGTGTTTTCTGGTCGGGCTGACAGGATTTGAACCTGCGACCACTTGACCCCCAGTCAGACTCGAGGCGTTTTCCGGTGTGCCACAATGACTCTGAAGTTCCGCTGACCTGCGCGAATCGTCTCGCCGCGTCTCCCGCAGGAGCTGCGTGAAGCGCGGGACTTGTGACAGGCCCGTGACAATTTCTAGTGAGCCGGGCCCGCTTCCTGGGGACGCAGGCTAATCGCCGCTCAGCTGCGACCGCCGGGTTATGAGCTAGCCAGTCCCGGTTTCCTGGAGTCTCGCGCGTCTCAAACGTACAGGTCGCGGGTCATCTCCCGTCCAATCTGTACCACTGCCTCTCGACCCGCAGCGGCGGCTGGGCTGGAGCGTAGTGGTCACCGGGTGGGCGACCCCCGTCAGCGACCCTGACCAGATCTCGCGCTACGAACAGCTGCTGCAGCCCTGGGTGAATCTGACTATGGACACCGTGATCGCGATCGACCCCGCGATGGTCACCGGTATCCGCATTGTTTCCGACAACCCCCTTACACCCTGACCGGCCGGGGGCTGCGCCGCGGCGGCGAATTCACCACCAGCCCAACGGCACCCCAAGATCCTGCGCCTATGTCGCAGTATCACGCCCAGGGCCCCCAGAAGCGAAAAACGATGCGTGGGAAGGCGATCCACCCACCTTGTAATCTGCGTGTGCGCCATCCAGGCACACCGTGGTGAAACGTCACTGTGGTGAATCCTCGTGCGGCGGGCCGGGCGATGTGAGCTAACAAGGCATGTCGACGGTTTCTATACCGACTACGTTTTTCGTCGGTTGTACACGAACATGTATACAACGACAGCGGCGAGGGCGACCGCGACTACGAGCTGTACTTCGTAGGATCTGCCGGCATGGATGTCATCTATGACCCACACTAGGTTCATCCCCAACAACACCAGGACAGGTGCTCCTTGAGGGCGGCCAGTTCTGCGCGTAGAGCATCGGGAACGGCGTTGGTACCGATGGTGGCGTACCACTCGTCGATCAGGCGGGTCTCGGCGAGCCACTCCTCGGGGGAGACGTCCAGTGCGGCGGCGATTTTGGCCCGATCGGACGTGTCAGCCTGGTCAGGTCGAGGTCGGCGATGCGCGGCACGTCTCCGATCGGTGTTCGGGTGGCCGTTGCGCGTGCCGTCGATGCGCTGCAGTGCCCATTTGAGGACCCGGGTGTTTTCGCCGAAGCCCGGCCACAGGAATTCGCCGCTGCTCGCCGCGGCGGAACCAGTTGACGTAGAAGATCTTCGGCAATAGCTCGGGGTCGGTTCTGGTGCCGAGGTCGAGCCAGTGCTGCAGGTAGTCGCCGACGTGGTAGCCGATGAACGGCAGCATCGCCATCGGGTCGCGGCGCACGACCCCGACCGCTCCGGTGGCGGCGGCGGTGGTTTCCGAGGACAGCGTCGAGGCGAGGAACACCCCGTGTTGCCAGTTGAAGGCTTGGGTGACGAGCGGAATGGTGGTGGCGCGGCGGCCGCCGAAGAAAATCGCCGAGATCGGCACCCCGGCCGGGTCGTTCCATTCGGGTGCCAGGGTCGGGCATTGCTGGATCGGGGTGCAGTAGCGGGAGTTGGGGTGCGCGGCGGGCTCGCCCGAGTCTGGGGTCCAGTCGCGGCGTTTCCAGTCGGTGAGATGGCGGGGTGGGCGGTCGGTCATGCCTTCCCACCAGACGTCGCCGTCGTCGGTGAGCGCGACGTTGGTGAAGATCGAGTTCCCGCGTTCGATGGTGGCCATCGCGTGCGGGTTGGTGTGCGCACCGGTGCCGGGTGCGACGCCGAAGAATCCGGCTTCGGGGTTGATGGCATACAGCCGGCCGTCGTCGCCGAATCGCATCCAGGCGATGTCGTCGCCGATGGTTTCGGCGGTCCATCCCTCGAGGGTGGGGTTGCAGCATCGCCAGGTTGGTCTTGCCGCACGAGGAGGGGAAGGCGGCGGCGATGTAGCGCACCTGGCCCTCGGGGCTGCTGAGTTTGAGGATGAGCATGTGCTCGGCCAGCCAGCCCTCGTCGCGGGCCATCTTCGAGGCGATCCGCAGCGCATAGCATTTCTTGCCCAGCAGGGCGTTGCCGCCGTAGCCCGAGCCGTAGCTCCAGATCGTGCGTTCCTCGGGGAAGTGGGAAATGTACTTGGTGTGGTCGCACGGCCACGGCACGTCGGCCTGCCCTGGATGCAGGGGTGCGCCCACGGAGTGCAGGCAGCGGACAAAGTCGACGTCGCCGCCAAGCTTGTGCCACACCGGGGTGCCCGAGCGGGTCATGATCTGCATGCAGACCGCCACGTATTCCGAATCGGTGACCTGCACCCCGTACTTGGGTTCGGCAGCATCCAGGGGTCCCATGCAGAACGCGATCACATACATGGTGCGCCCGGCCATCGCGCCGCGATACTCCTCGGTCATCACGGTTTTCATGTCGACCGGATCCATCCAGTTGTTGGTGGGGCCGGCGTCGGACTGCTGCCGTGAACAGATGAACGTGCGGTCCTCGACACGGGCCACATCCTCGGGGTCCGAGGCGCACCAGAACGAGTTCTGCTTGCGTGGCAGCCGCACGAAGGTGCCCTTGTTCACCAGAAGTGTTGTCAGGCGCCGCCATTCGTCATCGCTGCCGTCGCACCACACCACCTGCGTCGGGTGTGGTGAGCGCAGCGACACACTCAACCCAGTCGATGACCGCGGAGTTCGTCGTTGGGGCGCTGGCGTGCGCGGGCACGGTGGTTGTCATGAGAATCCTCCTTGGGTGTTATCGGTGTTGGTCGGTGAGGGTCTGCGACACGTGGTGGGCGATGGCGCTGACCAGCCGCGGGTCATTCAGTTCGGGCAGCACGTGCAGGGTGGGGGTGACCAGGGCCACCGCGTGGGCCGCGGCGGCCAGATGCAGAACGTCCAGTGCCGCGACGCCGTGCCCGCACAGCGCGCCGAGCAGTCCGGGCAAGACCAGTGCGCCGAAGTCGAACGGGTCGTGCGGAATCGTCACGGCCCGGTCCCATGCGACCAGCATCGGTGCGGCTGCCTTCGGACAGATCACGATGTCGTTGTGTTCCATCAGTCGGTTCAGCGGGTAGTGCTGGGCGTCGCGCGGATGCCAACTGGTGAGTTCGCCGATGCCGCAGGCGATCAGGATCGGCCCAAGCAGCGGCGCCGACTCCGCGCCGGCCATCGCCACTCGGGCTCGCTGGCGCTGCACTCCTCGGGATCGCAACATGGCCATCACCGCGGCGGCCTGTGCCGCGGTCACCACGTCGATCTCCGCGATGACCAGCTGCCCCGCGGCGTCGGCGACCCAGCGCTGCACCGCCGCGGACTCCGGTGCGCCCAGGCCGACGACGAATACCGCCGACAACCGTGTCCGGTGACCGGTGATGGCCGACGCCGACCGCGCCCACGTCGCCTGGCGACAGCGGCAGCGCCACGGCGTGCAGCGGCGTCCGGTCGCTGAGGAGTGCCACGTAGTCCTGCACAGCCAGCCATGACGACCGCGGCGGGTGCGGTGGATCGACCGTCGCGGTGGCGGCGACCCCGATGACGCCGACATCCACACCGGTGAATCCCGGGCCGCCCTCAGGTGCCGGTTCATCGCCGTTGCTGGCGAGATTGTTAGTCACCATCGGCATCCCTCTCCGCAATCCGACCCATCTGATGTATTGAGTTTAGAAATTGTGCAAGTAGTGACACGCGAGAGCCGCTCCGTCGTTGTCGGCCGGCATCAGCCGGTGGCCTCGCCGATCACTGCGGGCAGGTCCTCGAGGAGTTCGGCCTGGCCGGCGACGACTCCGGTGAGGATGGCCCGCGCGACAGCCAGCAGTTCGGCGACCCGTGGCGAGGTCAGCGTGTAGGACACCGACAGCCCTTCACGCCGGGCCGTCACCAAACCGGCGCGCCGCAGGACGGACAACTGTTGCGACAGGTTAGCGGGCTCGATGCCGACCTCGGGCAGCATCTCCGACACCGCGTATTCACGATCGCTGAGCAGCTCGAGTATTCGGATGCGAGCGGGATGGCCAAGCGTTTTGAAGAAGTCCGCCTTCATCTGATAGAGCGGCTGGCGCGACTTGGCCACCACGGCGCCTCCTTCGATGTCGGGGCATCTCTCAACGGGGCTGCGCGCTTCCCTACTCTACTAGTTGCGCATTTCAGCAAGTTAACGGGCCGGGGTCGCGAGGTGTTGTCGCGGCGCGTCTGCTTGTGTCGGCGCCGGTTGGGGTCACAGGTCGTTGCCGGCGTAGGACAGGTTGAAGCTCTTGTTGGCCAGTGGGAAGTCGGGGACGATGGTGTCGGTCATGGCGACGGGCAGGGCGGGCCAGTTGAACCAGGACGGGTCGACGATCTTCGCGCGGGTGATGGCAGCGTCGGCGCCGATTTCCACGCGGTGCACGATGGTGCCGCGCCACCCTTCGACGATGCCGATGCCGCTAGCCGATTCCGTGGATCGGCGGTGCTGCTGCGGCTGTATTCGGTTGGGCCGGTGTGTGACTCGATGAGGTAGCCGGCCAGCGCGGCCGACGCGGCGAATTCGTCGCGTCGCACGGTGTAGCGGGCCAGCACGTCACCGGCGGGCTCGGTGATCTCGGTGACGGGCAGTGCGGTGGTGGGGTGTTCGAGTCGGGCGTCGGTGCGCATGCCGCTGGCGCGGGCGACGTATCCCAGGCAGCCCAGCGCGCGGGCGTCGTCGGGGGCCAGCACGGCGGTGCCGGTGAACCGGTCGTTCACGACGGTGTTGCGCAGGGTGAGCTCGGCGACCTCGGCGAGGTCGGCGGCGATGGACCGCAGCGCTGCGGGGTCGGGCAGAGTGTGCAGCACGACTGCGCCGGGGCGGATGGCGCCGCGCAGCAGCCGGTGCCCGGTCACGGCGGCGTTGAGCCGCAGCAGCTGTTCGCGGATCCGCTGGGCGTGCGCGTTGGCCAGGGCGAATCCGACGTCGTTGGCCAGCGCGCCGAGATCGGCGGCGTGGTTGTAGAGCCGTTCGAGTTCGACCAGCAGGGCCCGCATCCGATGCACGTCGTCGGGCAGCTCGATGCCGAGCGCGTCTTCGATCGCCAGGCTGTGGGCCAGCGCGTGCGCGGCCGACGTGTCGCCGCTGACGCGTTCGGCGAGATCAACGGCGCCGGTGGCGAAGCGGCCCTCGAAGAGTTTCTCCAGGCCGCGGTGCACGAACCACAGCCGCGCCTTGAGCCGCAGCACGGTTTCGCCGACGACGGAGAATCGGAAGTGCCCGGGTTCGATCAGACCGGCGTGCACCGGGCCGACCGGGATCTCATACACCCCGGGTCCTTCGACGGTAACGAACGGGAAATGGCCGCTCGTCGCGAATTCCGGTGCGGGCCCCGCGTCGGCGCGCATCGGATGCCAGTCCTCGGGCCAGTGGGCGTGGCGCACCAGCCGGCGCGGTTTGGGATGGCCGATCGGGCGGATTCCGTACAGGTCAGCCATTTCCCGCTCGAATCTGCCGGCCGGGAACGACAGATACGCCAGTGACCGAAACGCCGGATCGTCTGCGGGCACACAGCATTCGAGCTCGATTCGGCGGTCCGGCCAACCCGCCAGAAACAGATAGACGATCCGCATCCTGTCACCGTCGTCGTGGGCCGCGGCCAGGGCCAGGCGGAAGCCCTGCGCGAGGAGGGTTTCGGCGAGGTCGGCGCAACTCGTCATCGGATACCCGGTGCCGTACCCAGTCAACTCTCATCGCAGCGCCCCGACTTGGCTTGCGGCAGTGGTGAACAGGCCGGTCAGCGGGCCGGCGGTAACCCCCAGCGCGATCGAGCCGGCGATCCCGGCCAGCAGCGCCGCCGCCACGGTCGCCGGCACGGTGATCGACGGCGCACCTGCGGCCGGGGCGCCCAGCAGGATGCGGCTGCCGTTGCGGACCAGCGCGGCGAACGCGATCGCGATCAGCAACATTCCCGCGGCCAGGACCCACGCCAGCCGTGCGTCGGCGAGCGAGCGGGCGATGGCCAGCTCGCTGGCGAACATCGCGAACGGGGGCAGGCCAAGCAGCACGATCAGACCCACGGCCAAGGACACACCGACCAGCCGCGAGCGCCGCACGACCCCGGTCAGGTCGGCGATGGTGGTGGAGCCGTGGGCGACCTGCAGCTGCCCGCCGGCCAGGAACAGGATGGTCTTGCCGATCCCGTGGGCGAGCACGTGCAGCAGCAGCGCGGCGATCGCCAGCGTGGTCCCGGCGGCGGCCGCGATCGCGATCAGGCCCATGTTCTCCATCGACGAATAGGCGAGCATCCGTTTGACGTCGGGTGTGGCGGTCAGCATCGAGGCGGCGATCAGCAGTGTGGCCAACCCGATCACCAGCAGTCCCGAGCGCAGGAATGTCGGGCCGGCGGCGGTGTCGATGATCGGTTTGATCCGGATCAGCACCGAGAACGCCACCGACAGCAACACCCCGCTCATCAACGCACTCACCGGTGCCGGGGCCTGGCTGTGCGCGTCGGCCAGCCAGGTGTGAAACGGGAAAAGCCCGGCCTTGGCGCCGTAGCCGATCAGCAGCAGCCCACCGGCCAGCCGGGCGACCCCGGGTCCAGGCCGCTGGCGTGGGCGGCGAGCACGTCGAGGTCCAGCGCGTGGGCGGCGGGTGCGCCGACGTGCTGCGCGGCAAAGTACAGCAGCACCGTGCCGAGGAAGGCGACCGCGATGCCCACCGAGCAGATCACCACGTATTTCCAGGTCGCTTCCAACGCGGTGCGGGTGCGGCGGTGCCCCACCAGAAATGCGGTGACGATGGTGGTGGCCTCGATGGCGACCCAGATCACCCCAATGTTGTTGGCGCACACCGCAAGAACCATTGCGGCCAGGAACGCTGACGTGAGCACCCCGTACAGCCGTGCGCTGCGGGCGTCGGTGTGGCCGTGGGCGAGTTCGGCGTCGACGTAGCCGATGCCCGCCCAGGTGGCCAGCGTGCCGACCACCCCGATGACGATCAGCATGGTGGCCGTGAGCGCGTCGGCGCGCAGCAACCCGCCCAGCGCCAGGTGCTGAGCCGACCCGACGCGCAACCCGAGCATCGCACCGCACGCCAGCACCGTGATCGCCGACAGCACGGTCAGCGTCACGGTGGCGCGGCGCCACCCGGCCACCAGGTGGGCGATCGCCGCGACGACCGGGGCGAGCATCGGGGCGAGCAGCAGTGCGGTCATCAGTCCCGCAGCTCGCGTAGCTGGTCGAGGTCCGCGCCGCCGAACGCGCGCCGCAGCCGGCCGGTGAGAACGCCGATCACGATCACCGCGAACAGCACGTCCAGCGAGGCGCCGAGTTCGACGATCAGCGGCACTCCGGCGGTCAGCAGGAACGCGGTCGCGGCGATCCCGTTGTCCAGCATCAGGAATCCGGCCGCCTGCGACACCGCGTGACGCCGCGTGGTCATCACGAACAGCGCGATGAGCAGCACCGCAAATGCGGCCGGGACGGCGGTGGTGGTGGCACTTGGGTGCAAGTTCACCAGCGGACGCGTGATCGCGAACGCGACCACGGTCAACACGGCGGTGATCAGCAGCGAGGTGGCGGTGTTCACCAACGGTGTTGCCTCGCGTTGCGCGCGTTGCTCGGCACCCACCGCGCGGGCCAGCAGCCAGGGCAGCACCAGCGCGCGCAGCGCCAGCACCGCGACGCCCACGACGATTAGCGCTTGGTCGTTGTCGTGAGCTCCGCGCACGATCGGAATCGTGGCCAGCGCAACACCTTGCCAGGCCAGCAGGCGCGCGATGGCGCGCAGGTCGCGGCGCCACACGATCAGCACCGCGGCGAGCATCAGCCCGCCCGCGGCGAAGTCGATCAGCGGTCGCGAAGGTGGCGTCGCTCATCGGTGTGCCCTCACGCCCGTACGGTGAAGAAGTTGGCGGCCGTGACCGCCAGCAGGGCCAGCAGAAACGACCCGGCCAGCAGTTCGGGTACCCGGAACAGGCGCAGTTTGGCGATGAACACTTCCGCGGTCGCCAGCAGCACCGCCAGCACAGCGACCTTGACCGCGATCGCCGCGACGCCGATCACGACGTCGCTGGCGCGCGGATGCCCGCCGGCGATTCCCCACGGCAGGAACAGATTCGCCAGCAGCGCCAGCAATACGGTCAGCCGCATCCCGGCGGCCCATTCGACCAGCGCCAGGCGCGGACCCGCATACTCCAGCACCATCGCCTCATGCACCATCGTCAACTCCAGATGCGTGGCGGGGTTGTCGACCGGCAACCGTCCCGTCTCGGCGACGATCACGATCACCAGCGCGACGAACGCGAGCACCCCGGCCAGCGACACCACCTGCCCGGGGTGCGCGATGGTGTTGGCCACCAGCGCGCCGAGATTGGCCGACCCGGCCGGGATGGACAGCGCGAACACGGCGAGCAGAATCGTCGGTTCGACCAGGGCCGCGATGGTGATCTCCCGGCTTGCCCCCATCCCGCCGAACGACGTGCCGGTGTCGATGCCGGCCAGCGTCAACGCGACAGTGCCCAAAAACAGCAGGCCGACGACAGCGAACAAGTCTGCACTGGAATCCAGCGGTGAGCCGGTGGCAACCAACGGAGAAATCGCGGCGATCAGCAGCGTCGTCCCGGCGACGATCGCCGGCGCGGCCGCGAACACCACCGTCGTTCCCTGCGGCGTGATCTGTTGTTTGCCAAGCTGTTTGCTTATGTCGCGCCACGGCTGCAGCACGCCGCCACCGGCGCGCCCCTCCAACCGCGCCCGCACCTGGCGCATCGCGCCGATCAGCACCGGCGCGCCGAGCATCACCGCACCGATCTGGGCGGCACCGGCGACGTAGGACATCACGTTCACCGCGCCACCACCAACACGACGAGCACGCCCAGCGCGCCGTAGGCCAAATAGAGGTGCACGCTTCCGGTGTGGGCGCGCCGCATCAGCCCGGCGGCCGCGGCCACCGCGCGAATCACCGGGGTGTAGAGCCGCTGTTCGATCGCGTCGACGATCGCGGTCCGGTAGATGACCGCTCTCGGCCAGATATCGTCGACTCCGCGGTGTGGGTGATCTCGATGTCGGTGTCGGGACGCAGCACGTCGTCGAACACCCGCTGAAGCGGCTCGGCGAACGACGTGGCGGTGTACTGCATCCGCTCGGTGAGATCATCTGCCCCGCAGGCCCATAGCGGCAGCGTGACGGGTTCGGGGCGCCGCCGCGACCGCCAATGCGCCAGCCCGACGGCGGCCAAGACAGCCGCGGCCAGGGCGGCGGCGATCACCGCGGGTGCGATAGAGCCGTGCAAGCCGGGTAAGCGCACCACGGCGCCGAAGTCGGTGAACGCGACACCTCGCCCGGCGGGCAGCGCAGCGAGGGCCCGCCGCAATGCGGGCGCGACAATCATCGGCGCCACCGCCAGCACCACACAGGCCGCCGCCGTGATCGTCATCCCGGCAAGCATGCCGGCGGGGGCCTCACGCGCGTGGGCGGCCGGCTCGCAGCGGGGGCGGGCCAGGAACCCGATCCCGAACGCCTTGACCATCGCCGCCACGCCCAGCCCGGTGGTCAGTGCGACCGCGCCGACCGCCAGCGGTGTGGTCAGCGCCACCACCGTGTCGTGCCCGGCCGCGGTGTGGATCAGCGATTGGACCAGCAGCCACTCGCTGACGAAGCCGGCACCCAGTGGAAGCCCGCACGCGCCCAGCGCAGCGACCCCGAACAGGATCGTGGTCGCCGGCATCCTGCGGGCCAGCCCGCCGAGCCGGTCCAGGTCGCGCAGCCCGGTGGCCGCCAGCACCGAGCCGGCGGCCAGGAACCCGAGGCTTTTGAACGCCGCGTGCGCGACCAGGTGCAGCATGGCCGCGGCCATCGCGATCGTCGCCGGTGCGGCGCATCCCGGCGCCGGCGAGCAGCGTCGCCGCGCCCAGCGCGAGGGTGATCAGTCCCATGTTCTCGGTGGTCGAATAGGCAAGCAGCCGTTTAAGATCGGTCGCGACCGAGGCCTGCAACACCCCGTAGAGCGCGGACAGGCCGCCGACGACCAGCAGGGTCAGCCCCCACCAGCGCGGGCCAGGTCCGAGCAGCTGCAGATCAAAGCGCACGATGCCGTAGATGCCCAGGTTGACCATCGCGGCGCTCATCAGCGCCGACACCGGGCTCGGCGCCTCCGGATGCGCACGCGGCAACCAGGCGTGCAGCGGCACCAGCCCGGCCTTCGACCCGAACCCGGCCACCGTCAACACGAAGATGGCGGTGCGTGCGGCATCGGGTACCCGCGTCAGGTCGGCGAACCGGTCCGCGCCACCGGCCGCCGACAACACCATCAGCCCGATCAGCACGGCCACAAACCCGAGCTGGGTCATCACCGCATAGAACACGGCCGGCCGAGCGGACCTCGGCGCGAGTGTGCTCGGCCAGCACCAGCACCAGCGACGCGACGCCATCAACTCCCACGCCAGCAGGAACGTGCGTCACCGACCCCGCCGCGGGCACCAACAGCATCGCCGCGACAAACAGCGGCAACACCGCCAGCGGGACCCGGCCCAAATGGTGGCGGTAGCCGATCAGGTAGACGCCGACCGGAATCGCGACCGCACCGGTGGCCGTGATGAAGAAACCACCGAGTGGGTCGAGGTCCAGCCACACCCCCGACAGCGGAAGCAGCCAGCCGATGTGCAGCGACCGCGCCGACCCGAACATCCCTAGCAGACCCAGCCAGACCCCCAACCCGCCGACACCGGTCGTCAGTATCCCCGACAAGCCGCGTCCAAGGCCGCCCCGGGGCAAGACGTTTGGCGCGGACGCCGCAGCCGGCGTCAGCGTCACCGTCATCTGCCGGTCACCGATCGCAGGGCCGCGACGATTTCGCCCGGGGTCGGCGGACACCCCGGGATCTCGACGTCGACGGGCACCACCTCACCCACCGCGCCGACGACGCCGTAGGCATCCCTGAACACCCCTCGGTTCAGGGCGCAGTCCCCGCACGCGATCACCACCCGCGGCCGCGGAGTCGCTTCCACGGTATTTCGCAGCGGCTCAGCCATGTTGCACGTCACGACACCGGTCACCAGCAACGCATCGGCGTGCCGCGGGGACGCCACCAGCCGCGCCCCGAACCGCTCCGCGTCATAAACCGGGCCGAACGCACCCGAGATCTCCACCTCGCACCCGTTGCAGGAGCCGGCGTCGACGTGGCGGATCTGCAGCGAACCCTTCACTCCGGCAGGCGGTTCCACGACCGGAGCGGATGCTGGGCCAGCGGGCTCGACGACGCGGCCAACCCGCACGATCTTGCCGATCCAACCCATCCAGCTACCGGATTTCCGACGGGCCGCCGGCGCGCAGGTCCTCCAGCACCGCGACCCTGGTCGCTGAGCATCCCGGTTAACACCTTGCGCGCCACCGCGAGCAGTTCGGCGATATCCGGCGAGGCGATCGAGTAGATCACCGTGTTGCCGTCCTTGCGCGCGTCGACGACCCCGGTCCGCCGCAGCACCCCCAGCTGCTGGGACAGGTTCGACGACTCCAGCCCCACCTCGGGCAACAGTTCACCAACCGACCGGTCCCGCACCGCCAGCAGCTCCAGAATCCTGATCCGTGCCGGGTGCCCAAGCGTCTTAAAGAACTCGCCCTTGAGCTTGTACAGCGGTTCGGACACCACCGGTCTCCTGAAGACTTCCGATTTCCTATCTTCGATCGATTGAAGAACTTATCAGATAGCTGAATAGCCATCACCGGGAGTACTTCCTCTGGCCAACAAAACCGCCGGGCGGTGGTCCCTGGGTGGTCCTCAGTGCTGGCCGCAACCCTTACTAGCCGTGTACGTACATTCACCGTACAATGAAGTGATCGACAGCTGCGAGCAGAGATGACTGAGGGAAGAAGGAGGTGTCGCTGTGGCAGTCAAAACGAAGCGCATCGAGCTTCGCGCGGAACAAGCGGCCTTGGACCGCATTCAGCGCGCCGCCAACCTTGTCCATGAGCAGACGTCAGAGTTCGTGCGGAAAGCTGCGATGCAACGGGCCGAAGACATCCTGCGTCAGGAGCTGGTAACGGCAATGGAGCCCGAACAGTTCGACAAACTGATGTCCTCGCTCGATGCTGCTGACGACGCGCCGCGGCTGGCGGCAGCCGCACGCAAACCAGCGGTCTTCACAAGGCGTTGAACAATGTTCGAGTCCGCGCGACTCACTGACGCCCACACGCTGGAAGGATTCGACTGCGGTAAGGAGTCGCTGAATACCTGGCTCATCGCCCATGCCCGTCGCGCGGACAGCAGCGGAGTCGCGCACGTCTATGTGTGGACCCCGCTCGGCGAACAGAAAGTCAGCGCCTATTTCGCCATCTGCCCCACCGAAGTAGTACGCAACGACGACGGCGTCTCGGGCTCCATGGCCGGCGGCTATTCCCGCATACCCGGATACTTGATTGCCCGCCTAGCAATCGACACGTCGCTGCGGGGTCAGGGATATGGCGAGCAGCTGCTCCTCGACGCACTGGGCAAAGCCGTTGCCGCATCGGAAATCGGCGGCGGCCGGCTCATCGTCGTTGATGCCATAGACGACGAGGCGCAATCCTTCTACGAGCACTACCACTTCGTTCCTGTCAGGAACCGCGAGCGTCGTCTGGTCATGAAGGTGTCCACAGCGGCGAAAGCGCTCGGGCAGCGCTGGCGGGAGTAAACCCTTCCGCCGAAGAATGTGCTGCACATAGGAGTTGACCGTTAGCGGTGTCGAGAGTTTCCCTGGCGAGTTGGACACGCTGCGTGCCGACAATGTGCGTTTGCGTCGTCTTCTTCAGTTGAGTGAGGAACAGGCACGCGCAGCCACCAGTGACCAGGCGACTCTGACGGGGGCGCCGGCCTCACCGATGACAATGAGCTCCAGCTCTGCCGATAAGGTGCGGTTCTTCTTCGAGCTGTTCCGTTGTCGCACCGATGTTTACGCGCTGCGCTGGGAGAACCGGCGAGATGGCCGCTCGGGTTGGATGCCGGCGATCAAAGGCTATTGGCGCAAGGGGATGAGCCGGGCCGACGCACCTTACCTCCCGCTGACCCCGGGGGTCATTGATGCCCACCTGCGGGGCGAGGCGCACATCGGCCTGTATCCGCTCAGCGATGACGACACCTGCTGGTGGGTCGCGGCCGATTTCGACAAGGAAGCCGCGATGCTCGACGCGCTCGCGTACATGAAAGCAGCACGCTCATATGGGATTCCGGCTGCACTGGAGGTCTCACAATCCGGTCACTGCCCGAGCAACCCGCTAGTGCGACGGCGATAATCGCTATGGCGGCAAAGGTTCTGACGCTCAATGGCTCAGTTCGCCTCCGTCGTTCCCAAGTAGTCCACCGGGCACCGGCCCAACCCGCTTTGCGGCGTTCACATCGGGGAGTGTGGTTTGAGTGTGTGGCCGCCGTGCGCCAAACCTGAGACATGCACAGGAGACTCGCAGGTAGACGTTCACAAATTCCAACGCGGACAGTAAGCGATGGCGGTGCAGCGCTCAGCTTCCAGTGAGCTTCCGGTCAAGCTCGCGGCGTTCGTCCAGCAGATCGTCCACCAACATTATCGACGGCACCCTTCCGTCGTACTCACGGCACACCCGGCGCACGGCGACCAGCAACGGCAGCTCGGAGTCGATGGTCTCCAGGTCGCGCACGGTGCCGAAGCGTAGCGGGTCGGTCGCGGCGCGCAAGTCACCCGCACGTCAGCCAGGGCACAGCTCGTCGTGGGCTGCGTTCACCATGATTGCGACACCCTGCGGCGTGGCCTCGTAGTGAGCGGCCTGGAACTTGCCCATCTCATCCTGTAGGGAGACACCACTTTTCAGGTCGTTGCAGATAGCGTGTCGGGTGGCTATTAAGCCCTGCGGGTTGTTAAAGGTGATGATGCCGTGCTGACCCAGGTTAGCCAGGTAGCTGTCATCATCCGCATTTGCACAGGGAGCAACCGTGATTGCGCTTGCCGCCGCGAGGATGCCGACGGCGACCGTCATCTCGACTTTCGTGCTCGTTGCTGAATCCTCCTGGTGTGGTAGGGGTGGTGGATTCGGTATTTGGGTCATTGTATGTCTGTTTAATATCCGAACTTCCGGGCAGTTAGCGCCCGGTGCGGTAGCGATAAGCGATCGGCTGGAGGCGGGCTCGATCTATCTGCCACGGCATTTCGAGAACCAGCTCGCCGTCGACCGCCGTTGGGTTCTTTTCATCTCTGAGCAGTCGGATGTGCCTAACGATCGCCAAGGTGTTGTTACGTAATGCCTTCTGTTAACCGACGCTGGCTTGAACGACGAGGGTTTCCTCGATGTTGAAGTTGATCCGGTCCTCGCGGTAATCCCGCGTCACAGGGAAGTAGTTGCCGTCGCGGCTGATAATTCGCACTACGTCGAACCCGTTGTTGTATGCCTGCACGGTGGCCTCATCTTCGGGCAGGCCCACATAGTCGTCACTCATCATCTCCCCTTCTGTGGGCGACTTCCCCACCTCGCAGCCTATCTTCTTGCCCATTCTTCGACCGTGAGCCGCCAACGGAGCCGCCGACAGCCTGACCTGCGGGAGCGCCGGATAGCCATCAGCTACCTGGGCGAAGCGCCCCACTGACACCCCACGGTGTTTTGCCCTGCGGACTGGTCATGGCCTAGATGCTGCCGCGTTGTCGGTGTCGGACGCGGATGACGCGCCCTGGGTCAGCGCTTGGCGCACGATGTCGATGATGTAGTGGAACTGGCGAGTCCCACCCTTCACGCACCGTACCCCAGCCACGGCCGCGTACCCTGACCCATTGCCCGGTGTCGACCCTCCATGCTCTACAACCCGGTCTTTCCGGCACGGGGCGATTGGAGCGATTGGAGCGATTGGAGCGATTGGAGCGATTGAAGGCCATGAAACGAACACTATCGATTGCGATGGGTGCCTTGGCTATTTGGGCGCTGATGGTGGTCGCGTTCACGCAGCCCTCGGCCAACGCTGGGCCGACGTGCACTCCTGTCGGTCCAGGATCGCCATCACAGGTTTGCACCTGCGATCTTGGCTACCACTGGGACCCCTACCCTGGAGTATGCGAGCCTGACGCCGATAACGGTTACCTCGAGCCCCCGCTCCTGAAATAGGTCGCCGATGCGGACCGTATCGGACGGCTGGTAGCCGACCGCCTCGGCCCGGAACTACCCGAGATGCCGCTGGTGAGTGCTGGCAGATGCTGCAGAAGATCGCAGGCAGATCGCACGGCAGATCGGTAGCATGGCCCGAAAACATGCTCTGACTAGGCATTTCGCTGTGTCGGGCTGACAGTGTCTGGCTGACAGTGTCTGGCTGACAGGATTTGAACCTGCGACCACTTGACCCCCAGTAAATAGCAGTAACGCATTTCCGCAGGTCGCCAACAATGCTCGGCCGCTGTGGGCGCCTGCATGCCGTTCACGGACGAGCAGGTCGTTCACCATCGCGCATGACGTGTGGTCCCAAACTGGTCCCAACGGGGGCGGCCGGTCCTCGTCTGGAGCAATTGTCAAGACGTGTGAATCGGAGCCGTACCGACCCAGCGGTGATAGGCGTCTACGTCGACATTATTGCCGCACACGATGCGTTCGAGCAGTTTGCCTTTGTGGAACACCGCGCCGGTGCGGACCAGTGCGACCAGGTGCGAGGCGTTGACCGCGCGCCAGCGGGCCTGTGCGGCATCAATAAGCTTGTAGGGTCGGCAGGTCTTGCGGTGATGGCGACGGTGCTGCTCAGCATCTTCGCGCATGGCCTGACCGCGCAGCCCGGAACAAACCTGTATGCAAGGCGGATCGCGGCCCTCGACGAGACGTCCCCCGAGCACCAAAAGCTGGGGGATGGTTCACCCGAGCCGGCGCAGATGCCGCACTTCGGCATCTGAGCGCGCGTGAATGGCCCCGTGTTTCCTCAGTCGATGTCGATGTCGGTGTCGATGACGAGGTCGGTGGCTGTCGCGTGCTGGACCTCGTCTGCGGTGACCGCGGGTGCGGTCTCGCGGAGGATCAAGGTGCCACCGTCAACGTCGATGACGGCGAGATTGGTGATGATCCGTTGCACCACTCCCCGCCCGGTGAGCGGCAGCGTGCACTCGTCGAGGATCTTGGCGCGGCCATCGCGGTCGGTGTGTTCCATGATGACGATGACGCGCCCGGCACCGTGTACAAGATCCATGGCGCCGCCCATGCCCTTGACCATCTTGCCCGGCACCATCCAGTTGGCGAGGTCTCCGGTGCGTGAGACCTGCATGGCGCCAAGGACCGCGGTGCCGATGTGGCCGCCGCGGATCATGCCGAACGAGAGAGCCGAATCGAAGAAGGCGGCCCCGGCGTTCACCGTCACGGTTTCCTTACCGGCATTGATCAGGTCTGCGTCAACTTGACCATCGGTGGGATACCCTCCGGTGCCGAGGATTCCGTTCTCCGAGTGCAGCACCACCTTCACCCCGGCAGGCAGGTAGCTCGGGATCAGCGTCGGCAACCCGATCCCCAGATTCACGTACTCGCCCGGACGCATCTCGGCCGCCGCGCGGGCCGCCATCTGGTGACGACTCCAACTCATGCCGACACCTCCGCAACCCTTCGCCGCTCGATCCGCTTGTCCTGCACACCGGTATGCACCACCCGCTGCACGAACACACCCGGCAGGTGCACCCGCGCGGGATCGATCTCGCCACGCTCGACTAGTGTCTCGACCTGCGCGATCGTCACCCGCCCCGCCATCGCGGCGAGAGGGTTGAAGTTCATGGCCGTCTTTTTGAACACCAGGTTCCCTTCGGTGTCCCCCACCTCGGCGTGCACGAGGGCGAAGTCAGCGGTGATCGATTCCTCGAGCACGTAGGTCCGTCCTCGGATCTGGCGCGTCTCCTTCGGCGGCGAAGCCACCGCCACACTGCCATCGGCGTGATACCGCCACGGCAGACCACCATCGGAGACCGGCGTGCCCACCCCGGCCGGGGTGAAAAACGCCGGGATACCTGCACCACCGGCTCGGAGCTTCTCGGCAAGGGTGCCCTGGGGCGTCAACTCCACCTCGAGCTCTCCAGACAGGTACTGGCGGGCGAACTCCTTGTTCTCCCCGACATAGGAGGCGGTGACCCGGCGGATCCGGCGCGCGGACAACAAGATCCCCAGACCGTAGTCGTCGACACCGCAGTTGTTGGAGTACACCTCCAGGTCGGTGGCATCTCCCTCGTTGATGGCGGCGAGCAACGCGTCCGGGATGCCGCAGAGCCCGAATCCGCCGACGGCCAGCGTCGAACCGCTCGTGATGTCGGCGACGGCGTCGCGGGCCGACTGCATCACTTTGTTCATGCCCGGGCTCCCACGGCGAGTGTCGCCAACTGTGTCAGGACCGTTTCGGGTATCGCGCCGGCGGGGATCTCGGCGAGATAGAACGTGGCGTCCTCGAGCGGCGCGCCGTCGGCGTGCCAGAACTGTTCGGGTATGACGGCCCCGTCCGGCCCGTTGAGAATGGACACTCGGGTGGCGCCGCGTTGACCGAGGGACCAGCGATAGTGCTGGGTGACATTGAGGATCGGTGAATATGTCGTCAGCGGTACGTCCGGAAGCGGGACGCCCGCGGTGCGCGCGTCGAGCAGGACGGCGGTAACCGGCAGCTCTGCCAGACCGCGTAGCCAGTCGGCGATGTACACCGACATGTTTTCCGCATCGTCGACGTCGATGTCTGCCGCTGTGCCCGCGCCACATGTTTCGTGCGTGCTGGCCAACCAGACGGTGGGTGCCGGGATCTGTAGCACGAGAGGCGCTTTAGACGTCTGAGCCAGGACGGAGGCAAGTTCGCACGCCTGTTGCGCCGTTTCGCGGTCACCCAGCAGGGTCTTGAGCGCGTATCCGGTGCGAGTTCGTGCCGACATCGACTCGCGCAGAGGCTCGTTCGCGGCGATGCGTGCGGTGTGGAAACGCCCGAGGTCGAGCAGTGTCACATCGGGGTTCAACAGCCCCTGCGCCTGTCCGACGAAATTCGAGTACCTGACGGGGTCGGTCCAGGGCACGGGTTGACCGCGCAGGAACACCGACTGGGCGTAGTCGTGGTGGTCGATGACGACCGCTCGGTCGCGTCCTGACCGCGGCGCGGACAGGACCGAGTCAAAGTCCATTGTCATGACATCTCCTGGATATTCGGGGAACGGATCCGCTCCGGCGCATGGACGAGGGAGGTGCGGCCCGGGCTCGGGGTGATCAGGGGCTGAGCCCGGGCCGCGCGGTTCGGACGGCAGTGGTTAGGACTTGCGGGTGACCTTTTCGCCGTGCTTGTCCTCGAGTTCGCGGACACGTTCCTCGAGCGCAGCGACCTTGAGGTCTCGGGCGTCGGGCATCATGATGATCGGCATGTCCGCGACCGTCGCCTCGATGCGCTGAGGACCGTTGACCGTGAAGTAGGTGGCGGTCAGTTTGTCGGTCTCATCGCCCCACGACCCGTAGTACAGCAGGTCTTTCGGGGGTTCGGGCTTGACGAACTCCTTGACGAACTCGCTGTACGGTCTGCCGCGCGTAAGCCGGTCTTGGCGCAGCCGTGCCCGCGTGCGATCGGTGGCGTCCCCGTCGATGACCAGAGTGTCCGGGTCGTATTCGACGCCGTAGATCTCGTGTGCGACCTTGGGCGAGATGCGGTCGAGTTCGAGGTCCGCGATGACCGCGGCCGGGTCACGCTCGAGCGCGTCGCCGTAGCCGCCGCCGGTGCCCTGGCTGATCATGTAGAGCTCGCCGTCCTTGGCGAC
Source organism: uncultured Actinomycetota bacterium (assembly GCA_963720085.1). Classification (GTDB taxonomy): domain Bacteria; phylum Actinomycetota; class Actinomycetes; order Mycobacteriales; family Mycobacteriaceae; genus Mycobacterium. The sequence goes on along the minus strand of CAVRER010000066.1, from coordinate 17,528 downwards.
GTCGAACTGCAAACCCATGTGGCTGGTCATGTACTGGCCACCCTCGAAGGGCTGTTCGTTCATGACCTTTTCGATCGAGAGATCGAACCGCTCGGGGTTCTCGCGAATGACGTCGTAGACGTTGACACCCTTGACCCGTGCCAGCGGGTAGGTGTTGGAACCATAGCCGCCGAACATGCCGGTGATCGAGGAGAACTTGGCGCCCGAGGTCACGGTCATGAATCCCCACAGGGGGGTTCCCTCGGCAGCAACGATCATCTCGTATCCCATGCCGCCGCGGTACTTGCCGAAACCCTGGTTGTCCCGCACGAGTCGCTTGGCGACGAGCTGCATGAAGGGCACCTCCTCCTCCATGACCTCTTGCTCTGCGGTATCGGCCATGGCGCAGAAGAGCGGGGAGACGGCGTCTTCACCGTCGCGGAATGCCTTGGCGCCGCCGCCCATTCCGTTGAGGTCGGCGCACAGGTTGCCCACCTGATCTCCGTGCTGGGTGATCCCACCCCACAGGAATGTGTTGATCTGGTTGAACCAGGGCGCGATCACGTTGGAGAACTTCTCCGGATTGGAGAACTGCAGCTTCGCCCACGGGGTCTGCAGCGCGGAGAAGCCGCGGAAGGATGCCTGCAGGGACTGGCCCATGGGTGCGTCGTAGCCGGCGTCGGCCCAGGTGTGCTCGTCGGAGATGATCGTGATAGGTGACATCGCCGAGGTGCAGCGCGGCAGGTCCGGCCACCAGAACGCCAAGATCGCCTGCATCATCATGGATTTGACCGAGCACAGCGGCGAGTTGATGGCACGGTTGAGAATCTCGGGACCTGTGCCGCGAAGATCGATCGTCATCTGGTCGCCCTTGACGGTGATCTCACAGGCGAACTTGATCAGGATGTTCTCCTTGAGGGTGGAGTCCATGAACTGGTTGAACCGCACCGTGCCATCAGGCAGTTCGCTGATCCGCCGACGCACCTCGGCCTCGACATCCTCGACCGTGATGCGTAGTGCCGCGACGAAGGTTTCGACCCCGACTTCGTCGATGATGGCGTCGATCCGTTCCTGGATGCGTTGCACTGCACCGATCTTCACCTTCAGATCGGCAAGCTGCAGCTTGGGGTCGCGCACCGAGTGTTGCAGGAAGGTGAGCAGGTCGCGGCGGAGTTGGCCGCGCTCGACGATCTTGAACGGCGACATCCGCAGCCCGTCGTCGAACGGGGTCTCCGATCCCGACGGCATGCCACCGGGTTCGCAGGCGCCGTTCTCGCCCTCGTGAATGGTTGCCGCCACCCAGGCGATGATCTGCCCGTCCCGCATCACCGGCATGATCATCGACTGGTCGGTGTTGTGGACGTTGCCGAACCGGGCGTCGTTGTGGATGAATCCGTCGCCCGGGTTGATGCCGACGGTGGGCTCGTCCTTCCAGTACTTCATGACGTATCGGATCGGGTGGTGCAGGATCGCGGAGAACGCGATGACGCCGTGGCAGGACAGGTAGGTGACGTCCCCGGCGGCGGTGTAGATCGCCGTCGTGAGGTCGCCCCACTTCGCGCCGGGCGCCGCGCCCATGGCCTCACACATTTCGTAGCCCTCGTCGAGGGCACCCGCGAGGCGCTTGCGGATGCGGTCGACCTGCAGTGGGTCGACGCCCTTGCGGATGCATTCGTCCTCGAACTCGGTGCGGCTGGCGATGTGGTGCGAGCGCATAATGTCGCGGTCAGGACCGAGGAACAGTGTGGTGTCGTCCATGAACTGGTCGACCCACTCCTGCTCCTGGCTGGTCAGCGGTGAGGTGAGTTCGGGGATCGGTGCGGAGGTGTGCTCGTGTACAGCGGTCATGATGGATAACTCCTTCAGTGGTTCGGGGATCGTCAGCCGGCGGCCGGCGGCGTACTGGACTGGCCGTCCTTGAGGAACCACACCGCTCCCTGCGGTGTCGGCTCGAGACGCCAAGTCGGTTCGACGAGATACGTCGTGTTCTCGGTGGTCACGATCGCCGGACCGGGCACAACCCTCTGGTGGTCCAGGGCAGCCGCGTCGTAGATCGGTGTGTCGATCGGCGCGCTTTCCTTGACGAAGTGCACCTTGCGGTGACCCATCGGCGTGGGAACGGTGCGCTCGCCGTCGTATTCGAGTGATTCGAACTGCACGGCGTCCCCGTCGACGTACGCGGCGACGCGGATGGTTTGCACCCGAATGCCGGCCTCAGGTGCCTGTGAGCCCTCGCCGTAGCGCTGACCGTAGATGTCGGAGAAGGTGCGGATCATGTGCAGGACGTCTCCGACACCGTTCATGCGGTTGATGTCGAACACGACGGCTGTGGTCACCAGCTGGTTTCCGTACCGCAGGTCCATCTCGAGACGGTGCTCGACGACGTCGGGTGAGAATCCCTGACGCACCAGGTCCTCGGTGCCGAGGCGCTCGAGTTCCTCGACGATCGCGTTGAATTCGCTGTACTTGTCGTAGAGGCTCCGGTCGGTGGCGTTGTACATCACCACGTGGGCGCCGCGTTCGTGGAAGTGCAGCTGTTTCATGTTTCCGGCGCCGCAAGCGGAGAACACCGACGCGAACGGCGGCGCGAGGATGCGGGAGATCCCGGCGTGGTCGGCGATACCGCACGCGTGCAGGGGGCCGTTGCCGCCGTAGGCGAGCATGGTGAAGTCTTCCGGGAGGTAGCCGCGGACCCGCAGTTCCTTGGCCATGCCGATCGCCATCTGCTCGTCGACGGAGTTCTTGATGACCTTGGCGGCTTCGATCACGTCCATGTCGAGGGGATCGCAGATCTCCTCTTCGATGGCGAATCGGGCCCGCTTCGGGTTGAGTTTGATGAAGCCGTTGGCGTAGTTGTCCGGGTCGAGGTAGCCGAGCAGCAGGTCGGCGTCGGTGACCGTCGGCTTCAGTCCGCCGCGGTCGTAGCAGGCAGGTCCTGGATCCGAGCCGGCCGATTCCGGGCCCAGCTTGACGGCGTTGTAGATCCGGTCGTAGCTGGCGATCGATCCGCCGCCGGCACCGAGGGTGAGCAGGTGGATCATCGGGACCGACACCAGCCAGCGGTCGATCGTGGGCTGGAAGTCGTAGTGCTTGACGCCGCCCTCGGGCACCAGCCCGATGTCGAAGGAGGTTCCACCCATGTCGGTCGTGATGATGTGGCCGAGACCGGTGGCCCTGGCCAGGTGTTCGCCCGCTCCGACACCCGCGATGGGACCGGAGTGGATGGTTTGCAGCGCATCGGTGGAGTTCATCTGCGCCATGCCGCCGGAGTTGTGAATGACGAGCATCGGCTTGGTGTAGCCGGAGTCGCGCAGGTTGCTCGAGAGCTGTCCGAGCGCGTGGAACATGATCTCGTGCAGGAATCCGTCGACGATCGTCGAGGTGGCGCGCACGTACTCGCCCTTACGGCCGGACACCTGATGCCCCAGCAGGACCGGGATCGCCCCGAGTTGGTGGGCCGGGTACTCCTCGAGGATCAGCTCGAGGATCCGTTGCTCGTGTTCGGGGTTCTCCGTCGAATTCACCAGCGACACGACGATGGCTTCCGCGCCGTTGTCGACGAGTTCACGCACCGCCTGACGGACATGGTTCTCGTCGAGGGGCACCACGACCTTGCCCGCGGAGTTGACCCGCTCGCGCACCGATCGGATGAGCCTGCGGTGGACCAGCGGTTCCGGGCGCTCCGCGGCCGGCAGGTTCTGCTGCATGGACGGATCGAGTCCCTCGCCGTAGCCGCGGCCACGCGAGAGCGGAATCGTGTCCTCGAAGCCGTGCGTGACCAGGGCCCCCACCCTGGGACCTTTGCGCTCGATGAGTGCGTTCGTCCCGAGGGTGGTCGCATAGCGAACGGAGTCGACGCTGGAAAGAACCTCTTCGCGATCGAGGTCTGCGCGGCTGCATGCGAGGTCGAGGGCTTCGTTGAAGCCCAGGGCGAGGTTGTGATGAGTCGTCAACGCCTTGGCTTCGATGTGCTTGTCGTCCCAGACGAAGAAGCAATCGGTGAAGGTGCCGCCGATGTCGACGGAAATGCGTTTCATTGAGGTGGTCTCCTTGCCAGCAGTGAAGTCAGTGGTGGTGTCTTGCGGCGCCGGCTTCGGCGTCTTCGCCGGGCCCGTAGGTGATGGCTGTTTGCGGATCGACTCCGCGTTCGAGCCATCTCGCGCGGAGGGAATCGATGTCCCAGATCATGTCGACCGTCGGCGGATGTCCCGGCGGCAGGTACTCCGTCTCGATCTGAGTTCCGCAGCCGGGACAGTAGAACTCCAGAATCCGGCAGAAGTTGGGGTCCGGGGCGAACGTGAACTCGTACTTGTCGGGGTCGATGATCGCCTGGTGGATCTCGCGCGGGTCACGGTCGTAGACGAGCGTGCCCTCCTTGTAATTGCCTCGGGCACTGCCGAGTTCGTGTTCGCAGACTCGGCACACCCATTGTTCGGTGCCCAGATCGATGGTCAGGTATTCGGTCATCGGAATGCGCATGGTGTCAATCTCTTTCGTGGATTCGGAGGTCGGTTCAGGGGAGGTCGGTGAGCAGGAGATCGCCCGCGCTGGACACCTCGAACGTCCAGCCCGGGAGAACACGGGCCGTGTAGAAGGGGCCTTCGACGATCGCCGGGCCCTCGGCGAAGGCTCCGGGCTGCTGGTCGACAAGCGTGTACACAGACACCTCGTCCACGGTGTCCGCCGCCGACCTGACCCGCCGAGATCCGGACGGCACCGCTGGACGCGCGGTCACCGCATCGCCGGTGTCGATGGTCACGTGCTGGAGCGCGTGGCGGACTTCGAGCGTCAGTGACGCCTGCTGCCCGGCCTCGGTGTCGGGAGCGTCGCCGATGCTGTAGTCGGATTCGGACACGATCCGTCCGGTGGCGTCTTCGACGACCAGTTTCCATGTCACCGCGCAGGCAGCGAGCTCGTAGCCTTCCTGGAACATGTCCCGTTCGGCCCGCTCGAGCATCGAGTCGTGCGCCTGCCTGGCGGCTTCGGCGGTCGAGTTCGGGAAGGGCGAACTCGTAGCTTTGCGCGATGTCGGAGAAGCCGATGCCGAAGGCGGAGAACACCGCGGCCATCTTCGGGATCAGCACGCTGTGCACGCCGGTCAGTTGCGCCGCTCCGCACGCGCTCATCGGGCCGGCACCGCCGAACGCGGCGATGGTCGTCTCGCGTGGGTCGTCGATGGCCGGTGCGAACGACTCGGCGATCCGCTCGAAGTACGCGGATTCCATCCTGACCAGGGCCTCTTCGACGCTGATGCCGAGCGGATCCGCGACAGCCGTACGGATCGCGGTCTTCGACCGCTCGGCGTCGAGCGAGAACCCGCCGTCGAGGTAGGTGTCCGGATCGAGGACCCCGAGCAGCAGGTTGACGTCGGTGATGGTGGCGTCGGTGCCGCCGAATCCGAAGCACGCGGGCCCGGGGGCGGCCCCGACGCTTTCCGGGCCGACGGTGATCTCGCCGTCCTTGACGGCGATGATCGAGCTACCGCCGACTCCGCTCGATTGCACGTCACTCATCGGGATGGAGATCGGTGCTCCCTCGATCGACCCGCGCCGGTTGGTGAGGATCTCTTCCTTCCGGACGGATCCGACGTCGGTGGTGGTGCCCCCCACATCGATCATCAACACGTGGCCGCAGGCCGTACGCCTGCGCGAGGGCGCGGGTGCCTTCGAGCCCACCGCGGGGCCCGGACGAATAGGTCTTCAGGGCAACCGATTTCGCCACGCGGGAGGATGCGCCGTCGTTGCGGTAGATCAGCAGGGGATTCTTGACGCGGTGGCCGCGCAGACGGTCCTCGGCGTTGTACAGGAAGCGCTCCATCGTCGGATGCAGGAAGGAGTTGAGCACGCTCGACCAGATCCGACGCGACCGCACACGGTCCGTGGTGAACTCCGACGAGTACAGGATCGGGACGGAACCGAGCAGGTGCCGCGGGAACTTGCGGAGCAGGATCCGGCGGATGCGGCGCTCGGCACCGCCGGCGCCATCGCCCGCCGCGACCACGAGGCGGGCCGCGCCATCGGTGGTCAGCTTGTTGACCTGGCGAACAAGCTCGGCGGTGAGCTCCTCGTCGCTGCGCCCGACGTCGATCGCCGCGATACGGTCACCGACCAGATCGTCGAACAACGCGCGCTCGCCAGCGGAGCCGCGCAACTCGTCCAAGACGGCGATGTCATCGGTGATCAGACCGATCCGCGGTCCCTTACGTTCGACAAGGGCATTGGTGCCCTGGGTCGTCGAGTAGCGGATGTGCTTGGTGCTGTGCAGCAGCTCGGGTAGTGCCGGCTGCCCGTAAATCTCGGTCGATGCCTTCGTGATGCCGTCGAACAAGCACTGGGACAAGTCGAACGGCGTCGTGAGTGTCTTGGTGAACGTGAACTCCGTCCCGTCCCACACACAGATGTCGGTGAGCGTCCCACCGTTGTCGATATTGATCAGGCGTTCGCATCGGGGCTCCTAACTCATCCGGTTGGGCAATCCATGACTCAAGCCACAGCTGCCTGCTTCGGGATCAGTCTCACTTCGATGCATGGGTTGTGATCTGTCCCACTTTGGGACACCCTTGATGTGCGTGCGCGGCCGATCTCACGCAGTTGGGCGAGGTTGGGAGCCGACAGGTCGGCGGTTGGTCGAACACGTAGTGCGAGGTTGGAGAACCATCGATGGAGCCGTCAGACCGTCGCTTCAAAGTGGCGGATGCTCGTGTCGGGTATCTGTCGACCGGCGCGGCCGACCCGGGCGCCGTGTCGGACTTCGTGGCCGCGTCGTGGCGTCGCTCGCAGAGCGCCGGAGTGGCCGCGGATGGTGGGGAAGTCCCCTATATCGGGGACGTCGACATTTCTTCTCGGTTGCTCCGGTGCTCCCAACCGATCATCGACCGGCTCATCGATGCCACCGAGGATATTCCGTTGAGCATCGCGTTGTCCGACAACAAGGCGCGGGTTCTCACGCGCGTCGACACCACCCGGACGATCGGGCTGCTTCTCGACAATATCTCCCTCGCCCCGGGATTCGACTACGCAGAGGGTCATATCGGCACTAACGGTGTCGGGACCGTTCTTGAGGCCGGCCGATCCGCCCAGATCGTCGGGCCAGAGCATTTTCACGAACGCTTTCAGGCGTATTCATGTTCGGGTGCACCGATCCACGATCCGATGACCGGGCACATCGAAGGCGTTCTCGACCTCACCTGTCTGACCGAACACTCCACCCCGATGCTGCACAGCATCGTGCGCTCGGCCGCGAACGAGATCGAACAGTGTCTGTTGCATGATCGAAGCCTGCAACAACAAGCGCTGTTCGAGGCGTTTCTGCGCGTCGATTCACACTCGAAGTCAGCGGTATTCGCGATCGGCGGCCGGGTAATGATGGCGAATGCGCTGGCGCAAAGCACTTTTGATCCTGCTGAGCAGCGAGTGATCGCGCATCACGCTCGATATCTGATGGAAAGCAGAAGCGCCGCAGAAGACGAAATCGACCTGCCCGGTGAAAGATTGGTTCGTCTGCGGGGCACGCGAGTGAGCGCCGGGTCTGAGATCGCAGGAATCGTCGTGGAAGTCCGTGAGGCGCAGGAACGGTCGGCGCTGCGTACTCGTGGCAATCGCGACACCAGGTATACCCAACGCCGCCGCACAACCGGAGGCTCATCGATCGCAAGCAGCCGCACCGGCGCCCTGGGTCAGGATAGTCACTCGCCGCTGTGGCGGCGGGCATGCAGTGACGTCGCCGACGCCCTCAACAAGAACGAATCATTGTTGGTCATAGGTGAACCGGGGACGGGCAAATTCACGCTGATCGCGACGACGTTCCACCACATCCATCCCGGCAGCAGGACAATCGAACTCGACGTCAACGACCTCACTCACGACAGTGCCGGGAACAAGACGCTCGAAACAACCGTCCTCACCGTCTACATCCTGCGCCGATTGCAGGACCTGACGCCCGAAGGTGTCGCAAAGGCCCAGGCGTTCCTCAACGAAGCAGGCCGCGGCACGGGCCCGGTGTGTGTCGCGGCCACGGTATCTGAGTCGTGCCTGGACACCGGCCCGGTGCGGGACCTGCTGCCACATTTCCAACGATCGGCGTCCGTACCACCCTTACGGCACCGCGTCGACGACCTCCCGGAGCTCACCCGCCAGATACTCGCCAAATATTCGCACGGGCGAAGCACATCCCTGAATGCGGCAGCGGTGCGGACGATGGCCAGGTATACCTGGCCCGGCAACGTGCGCCAGCTCGACGACGCACTCCGGACGGCACTCGGTCACCGCCCGGTCGGTGAAATTCAATCCGAGGATCTTCCCGGCTACTGCTATCAGACCTCGGGCAGGACACTGAGCGCGCTCGAATCAATCGAGCGAGACGCGATCGTCCTGGCTCTGCGTGAGGCCGGCGGGAACCGTGTACAGGCCGCAGCGGCACTCGGTATCGCCCGTTCATCGCTGTACCGCAAACTGAAGAGCTTCGGCATCGAAGTCGACTGAGGTATCGGTCGGGACACGTCGCCGTGCTACGCGGCGGAGGCCGACGCGTCGCGCGAGCACTGGCAACCCTGCGGTCGGATGGCTGTCCTCGTGCCCGAACACCTCGGTGTGCAGACGAGTTCGGTCGGCCGCGCGCACGATGACCGGGCCGGCTTTCGGGTAGGCGGCGGGCCAGCGAAGGAACCCCGGGTTTGGTGACCGCTCCTTGGGGTCGAACACATCGCACTCGCTTCACCGCTCCCCGCGAGATCCGGGTTCGGAATGCCATTGGAGGCTGTCCAGATCTGGGACAGTTCGGATCCGCACTCCGCGACAACTATGACCTGTATCACATGTTGTCGTAGTTGATGAAGGACCGAGCGCAATGTTCACCATGGAGAAGCCGTTCAGGCCGTGCTGGCGACATCACAGGACACTGCGGGCAGCACCAAAGACAACGATTTATCGGGTCGCTGATCGCCTGCATGAAGGACGTACGGTTGACGTGCCGTGTCATCAGATTGTGGCTATCGTCTCGGCGTGGCTGGCGGAGTTGGGGGCCCATAGCCCGTTGGTTGAGGACCTTGGACGAGCGGTACACGTCGGCGATTGGCCGGCGGCCTACGCGATTGGTGAGTTCTTGTCCGTAGATGTGACCGTTGCGGCCTGAGGGCAGCACGTCGGCGAACTGCGCATCGCCGTAGTCGGGGATCTCGTACACCGCGCCAATTGTTCTGGCGATCGTGTTCGGCGATTGGCTCACCAAGGTCCGCTCGGGACTCGTCTCCTATCTCGGGTGGTCAGCGGAACTGGCGGGCCAGCCAGTCGGCGCTGTCACGCGTGGCGCACCTGACGACCGCACAGTCGGTGAACATGTCGAAGCCGTGCACGGCGCCGGCGTAGACATGAAGCTCGGTCGAGACATCGGCCCGGCACAGCCGCACGGCAAAGTCGATCGCCTCGTCGCGCAGGCAATCCGCGGTGCCCACCGTGATGAACGTCGGTGGTAGACCCGCCAATTCGGATGCCCGGGCCGGCGCCGCGTCCGGTGGCACATGATCGGATCCGTAGTGCTCGCCCAGATAGGCGCGCCAGCCGAAAGCGTTGGACTCGCGACTCCACAGCGGGAGTCCGTCCAGCGTGCTCGAGGGAGTATTCATGCGGTCATCGAGCATGGGATATTCCAGGTATTGGAAGGCGAGACGATCGTCGCCCCTGTCGCGCCAACGGAGCGCGAGAGCGGCGGCGAGTCCGCCACCCGCGCTGCGGCCGGCTAAGCCGATGCGGCGCGGATTGATCCCCAGATCGCCCGCGTGATCGATGACGTAACGCAGGCCCTCGTCGCAATCATCGAGCGGAAGCGGGTATGGCGCTTCCGGCGCGAGCCGGTATTCGACACTGACGCAGACGCAGGACAGCGAGCGGCACCATTCACCCAAGCGGGAGTCGTCCATATAGCGGTTGCCGATCACCATCCCGCCGCCGTGCATCCAGAACAGGACCGGAAGAATGCCGACCGCAGCGCGGGGGCGGAGCACGGCCATACTGACGCCGCCGTCAGGTTCGGTCGTCAGCTCGGTGCGCTCGATGTCTGGTGCCGTGACGGGCGCGAACACCGCGTTCTGGCGCATCATCGGCACCGTCTCCGCCGAGAACACGAAGTCGGGCAGATCGCGGACGGCTTCGCGGATTTCCGGGTCGAGCGCTTCTCGAGGCAGCATCACCGTCAACCGCCTCCCAGCATGTCCCTAGCCGCTCCGACCAGACCACCGTCAACGCGGATGTCGCATCCGGAGATGAAGGCCGCGGCATCGGATTCGAGGAAGGCTACGAGCGCGGCGACATCGTCAGTGCGGCCCGGCAGTGGACCTTCGCTTCGTTTAACCGGCGTCAGCTCGATCATCTGCGGAATAATCGGCTGTCGCTCGAGTTCCAGCCGACCCATCGGAGTGTCGATCAGCCCCGGCGAGATCGTCACGACGCGTCCACCTTTAGCGCCCCAGGGCGTGGCCAGTCGTTCCGTCAGCCGCATCACCCCGCGCTTGGCGAGCACGTAAGCGGTTGCGCTGTCCATTGGTTGGCTCAGAGTCTGCTCTAGAGTGCTGAATAGCCCGTCGGCCAGGGGGTCACAGAGCAACTTCTCGATGGCCGGGGCCACGTCGCTGTACCCCGCGATCGAGCCGAACAGGATCGCCGAACTGCCTGGCTCCACCAATGGCAACACCGCGTCAGTGATGCGTGCGGTGCCGACGAGGTCGACCTCGACGATCGTCCGGGCGTCGGCCATCTCGGGAGAGACCCCGACCGTGTGCACGAGGCAGCGAAAACGTCCCAAGGCGCGAAGGTGATTAGCGACAGCGGCAACGTCGGCCGGTGACGTCACATCGCATCGCAGCGTCTCCACACGCGCGCCCTGTGCGCTCAGCATGGAGCGCGCTTCTTCGAGGTGCCCTTCGTCAACGTCGACCAGCAACAACCGTCCTCGACCTGCGAGAGCGCGGGCACACGCCAGACCCATTCCGCCGGCACCGCCGGTAATCACTAGAACGTCGTTGTCAGCCATGACTGAGCCTCTCGGGGTGGTTACATTGCCGCGCGTGGTTATAGTATGACCATTGCGTCATACGCATATAGCGTTCTACTGTTGAGAGGCGATGCCTCTCAGAAAGAGATCACATGCTTCCGGAAGACGCAAGAATCATTTCCGTTGACGACCACGTCATCGAACATCCCCGCGTCTGGCTTGACCGGCTGCCCTCGAAGTACGAGGACGTCGCGCCGCGCATCGTGAAGCTCCCCGACGGCAACGACACCTGGCTTTACGAAGGGCGGCAGTCGGGCAACTTTGCTCTCAACGCGGTGGCGGGCAAGCACCCGCGCGACTTCGGCATGGATCCACGCAGCTACGACGACATGCTGCCGGGGTGTCATGAGATCGCCGACCGCATCAAGGACATGGACATCGAGGGCACCTGGGCCCAGCTGTGCTTCCCGAACTTCGGCGGCTTCGCCGGCAGCACGTTTTACGCCGCCGAGGACAAGGACTTCGCGAAGCTGTGCATCAGCGCTTACAACGACTTCATCCTCGATGAATGGTGTGCCTACGCCCCCGAGCGCCAGATCCCGTTGATGATGGTGCCGTTCTGGGACATCGACGCGTCGGTGGCCGAGATCGAACGCACCGCCGCCAAGGGCGCCAAGTCAGTTTCCTTCATCGAGGCGCCGCACAAACTTGGCTTGCCGTCGTTCCACACCGACCACTGGGATCCGATCCTGCGCATCTGCGAGGACGCCGAACTTCCGCTGTCGATGCATTTCGGCTCCGGCGGCATGCCCCAGGGGCTCGCGCCGGACGGCGATATGTTCATCAGCATCGCGCTTTTCGGGGTGAACTCGATGATGGCGACCGTCGATCTGTTGATGTCCGACGTGTTCTACAAATTCCCCAAGCTCAAGGTTGCGCTTTCCGAGGGCGGCATCGGCTGGATGCCGTATCTACTGGAACGCATCGACTACTCCTGGGGCCGACACAAGTACTGGTGCAACATCAACGCCGACAAGCTTCCCTCCGAGCTATTCCGGGAGCACATTTACGGCTGTTTCATCTCCGACCAGTCGGGTATCGAGCAACGGCACCGGATCGGCATCGACAACATCATGTTCGAAAGCGACTATCCGCACTCGGACTCCAACTGGCCGCACACCCGCAAGTTGCTCGCCGAGCATCTCGTCGATGTGCCCGACGATGAGGCCCGAAAGATGGTCGAGCTCAATGCCCGCACGCTGTACCGGTTTTGGGACTGAGGCAAACATTGACGGGAGACACGATGAGGGCGAATGGATCCGATTTCATATTCGACCCGTTCAAGCCCGGACGACGAGATCAGTTGCCGCAGGTACTCGCCGAACTGCGGGAGCGATTTCCCGTCTACCGCACCAACTCTGACATCTGGGTGGTGTCTCGGTTCGACGATGTCAAGGCAGTGCAGTCCAATCCGCAGCAATTTTCATCGCGACCCAATCCCTACGAGGGGGCGGCTCCGCCCGAAGACGAGATGAAGCCAGAGGTGGTCGAGCGACTGCTCGCGCTGGCCGCGGGCATCCCGGTGGACATGGCCGAGATGGCTTCCGCGAAGACCATCGCCGCGGCCGACCCGCCCCAACACACCCGCATGCGCCGCATCGTCAGCAGGGGATTCACGCCGCCGCGCATCAAGGAGATGGTGACTGCGATCGAGGAGATCGTCGAACGCTGTTTGGCCGGAATCGAAGACCAACCCGCCTTCGACGTGGTGGAGCGCCTCGCCGTTCCGCTGCCTGTCGAAATGATCTGCCACATCCTCGGGATCGACGGCGACCACTACAGTCAGGCCAAGCGCTGGTCGGACGCGTTCGCCGCCGCAGCGGGTGGGGTGTTCAGCAGCCCCGCCGAGCGCAACGAATTGATGTTGGCAACGATCAAGGAGTTCAGCACCTATTTCGTTGCCGTTGATCGAGGCGCGGCGCGCAGAACCCAAGGGCGACTTGGTCAGTGCCATGGTGGCGGCGATCGACAACGAGTCTCTGAGCAACGTCGAAACCTTAATGGTGGCGATCACCATCATGGTCGCCGGCAACGAGACGACGACGAATCTGATCGGTAACACCGTCGTCGAACTGCTGGCTAACCCTGACCAGCTCAAGTTGTTGCTCGACGATCCTGGACTGCTGCCCAATGCGGTTGATGAAGCCAATCGGTTGACCTGCCCGATCCAATTCGCCTTTCGCGAGGCGACCGAAGACAACGAGATCGCCGGAACGCCAATCCCCAAGGGCGCCATCATCGCGTTGCATATGGCCGCCGCCAATCGCGATCCCCAGCGCTTCGACGACCCGGACCGTTTTTTGATCACCCGGCCCCCTGGCAAGAACCTGGCATTCGGGCACGGCATCCACTTCTGTTTGGGCGCGCACCTGGCTGGCCAGGAAGTGAGGGCAGCGATCAGCGGGTTGCTGCCTTACCTCGACCGTCTGAAACTGACCGATGCTCCGCTGCAACGCAACCCGACGGCACTGCTCAACGGGTGGCAACGGGTCGAACTGGCGTGGGTGTCTTAGCGCGGGAGAATCACAGTGTGAACGCGGTCGCGCGACCAGTGCAGGAGCAGCAATGAGTGACTTAGTGATTATCGAGGCCGCGATCAACGGTGCGACGTCGAAAACCGTGAATCCGAACGTGCCCGTCACCGAAGACGAGATCGTTGCCGACGCGCTGGCCTGCTTCGAGACCGGGGCCGCGATCGTCCACCAGCACATAACGAACTTCAACCTCTCGGGTGAGGAAGCGGCCCAGGTATATCTCGTTATCTGGCGACGCGTGCTGGCCGAGCGGCCCGACGCTTTGTGGTACCCGACAATAAATCTCGGCCCGCGAGCTCACTGGTATGACCACATCCCGCCCCTCGCGGAGTCCGGGCTGCTCCGGATGGGATTAAGCGATCCGGGATCGGTCAACATGGGAGTACCGGTGGACGGCCTGCCTGCGGGTTCGTTCGTGTACACCAACACCTTCGACGATGTCGCCCACCAGCTGGAGCTATGCCGCACCCACCGCCTGGGCCCGAGCTTGGCCATCTACGAACCCGGCTTCCTGCGCACCGTCCTGGCTTACCACGACAGCGGACAGCTTCCGCCCGGCTCGTTCCTCAAGCTGTACTTCAGCTCCGCGCGTGGCCTTAGCGGAACGGCGTTCGGGTTGCCGCCCAGCCGCACGGCTCTCGCCGCGTATGTCGAGCTCCTCGACGGGACCGGTCTGCCCTGGGCAGCGTCGGCTGTCGGTGATGACCTTGTTCGCAGCGAACTGTGCCGCCCGGCGCTCGACGCCGGTGGCCACCTTCATCTGGGGTTGGAGTTCTATGCCGGTGACCGCACCCCGACTAATGTCGACCTGGTGGCAGAGGCCGTCGAGGCCGTCGCCGCGGCGGGCCGTGAGGTGGCGACCAGCGCCGAAGCCGCCGTACTGCTCGGCTTGCGACGCAGCGTCGAGCCGGCGCCGGCCGGACCGCGCGGGCGCGGCTGATGGAGGCCACCGCCCTGGAGTCGGTGGAGGACCTCACTCCGGAATGGATGACTGCTGTCCTTGCGCAGAACGGCATCGCTGCCACCGTGTGCCGCGTGCGGACCGCGCCAGTTGGCAACGGACAGATGGGTTCGTGTTATCGGCTGTTTATCGGCTACGACGCTGGCGATGGTCCGGACCGGCTGATCGTTAAGCTGCCGGCCACCGATTCGGCAAGTCGCGCCGCCGGCCAGCTGGGCTACCGCTGCGAGACGACGTTCTACCGCGAGGTCGCCAATGGGTTGCATCTGAACATCCCTCGATGTTATTTCGCGGCGATGAACGAAAGCGGCGACGGATTCACACTCGTGCTAGAGGACCTTGCACCCGCGCAGCCCGGCGATCAGATTGCCGGCTGCTCCGTGGATCAGGCTCGCGCGGCCGCGGTCAACGTCGCCGGTTTGCACGCGCCGACATGGAACGACCCGTCGATTCGTGAACTTGATTGGCTGATACCAGATCTCGCGGCGTACCCCGAAGTCGCAGCCGCGTTCCTGGTGGACGCCACCAAGCAGTTCCTGGAACGCTATGCGGTGACCCGGGATACCGCGGCGACGCTGCGTCACTTCGCCGATCGATTCGTGGATTGGGCGGCCGGGCGGCCCGAACCCTTCGCACTGCTGCACAGTGACTACCGCCTGGATAACCTGCTCTTCGCGGAATCCGATGCAACCCGCCCGGTGATAGCCGTCGACTGGCAGGTCGTCACCGTCGGGTCCCCACTGCGCGATATCGCCTTCCTCGTCGCCACGGGTCTGTCGACTGCGAGTCGGCGCGCTGGCGAGAAGGGGATCGTCGAGGCTTACCATCGTCGACTCGTCGCGCTCGGCGTTGACGGCTACGGCGCCGAACAGTGCTGGGAGGACTACCGATACGGGTTGTTTCAAGGCCCGTTCATCACCGTGTTGGGCGCGTTCGTCGCTCAGCCCACCGCACGGGGCGACCGGATGTTCACCGTCATGGCCGAAAGGTCGTCGACGGCGATCACCGACCTGAACGCGATGGCTCTGCTATGACGGCATTCGCGATTGCGGCGCAGTCACCAAACTCTGACCACCTGGAGGGACCGTGCTAAGCCCATTCGACGACTTCCCGATCCACCCCTCGGCCGATCCGATCGCCCACCCCGCCACCGGTGATATCAACCACTACGACCGGTACTGGTTCAACGGACATCAACGCGACGGGGAGTTCTACTTCGGTGCCGCAATGGGTCATTACCCGGTGCGCGGCGTGATCGACGCCGCATTCAGCATCGTGTGCGACGGAGTGGAGCACTCGATCTTCGCCTCCGGAGCGATGCCGACCGACCGTTCCACCACCATCGGACCAATTCGCGTCGACGTGATCGACCCGATGCGCACCATCCGCTATGTCGTGGAGCCCAATGAGCATGGCATCACCTGCGACCTGCTCTTCCGGGCCACCACTGTCGCCGTCGAGGAACCCCGCCAGCAGCGACGCACGCCCGAGGGAATCCTTCTCACCGATCACACGCGTCTTACCCAGTGGGGTACCTGGCAAGGCACGGTCACCGTCGACGGCGACGAGATGCAGATCGACCCCCTCGAGGTTTCGGGTACGCGGGATCGCTCTTGGGGGGTGCGCCCGATTGGTGAGCAGGTCCAGGTCATCCGACAACCCATGCCGTTTCAAGTGTTCTGGCTATGGGCGCCATTGCATTTCGGCGACCGCTTCACTCATCTGGCTGTGCACGAACATGAAGATGGCAGACGGTGGCTTGAGACCGCACTGGTCATCGATCCCGTTCCCAGGGCGCACCCCCATGGAGCAGAGCCGGCGTCCGCGAATGTCACGACATCCGTTACGAACTCGACTGGGAGCCGGGGCGCCGAGAAATCAAACGTCGCGTCAGACTCGTGGTTCATGACCCCGACGAGGGCGAAGTCCTCATCGAAGTCGAGAAGAAGGCGCCTATGCGCATGCGCGGGATCGAAGGATACCGGCACCGCCCTGGGGTCACGGAACCATCCACGGCCCGCTCTGAGATCGGGCCCGTCGAAGTCGATCAGGCTGGAGGCCTTCGATCCCACCGCTTCGCATCAATCCACCTCCAAAACCTGGTAACCGCAACGATGCGCGACCGCCGCGGCGTCGGCGTCGTCGAGCAGATCGCCATCGACCGCATCATCCAAGTGGGTTGACCGGCTTGCTGGACGGACATCGAGCTGCCGCAACATGGGTGCCGTGAACCAGCTTGTCTTGCTCGAGGATCGCGGCGCGGTCCGGGTGCTGACGATGAATCGCCCCGAGTCGCGAAACGCGTTGAGCACTGGGCTGATCAGCGCCTTGTACGCTGCTTTGATCGACGCCGATCGCGATGCGTCGGTGCGTGCAGTCGTGCGGACAGGGGCGGATCCGGCGTTCTGTGCCGGACTCGATCTCAAGCAGGCGCAGCGCGATGGGTCCGCCTATTTTGAACGGCTTCACGCCGAGAACTGCATCACCAAGGTGGCCCAGCTGGACAAGCCGGTCCTCGGAGCGATAAACGGGGCAGCGATTACCGGCGGCATGGAGATGGCACTAGGGTGCGACTTTCTCGTGGCGTCCGATCAAGCGGTCTTCGCGGACACTCATGCGCGGGTGGGCATCCTGCCCGCTGCATGACCGCACGGTTGCCCCACCTTGTCGGAGCCGGGATGGCGCGCCGGCTCTCGATGACCGGCGAGGTCATCGATGCTGCCCGGGCCGAAGCGGTGGGTCTGGTGACGGAGGTCGTTGCACACGAGCAGCTGCTGAATCGGACCGTCGAGTTGGCGACACAGATCTGCGAGGTGGCCGCACCAGTCATGCAGGGCCTCAAGGCGATATACGTCGCCGGCGCTGCCGCGACGATTGACCCTGCCCTTGCGGCCGAGCAGACCATCACCGCCACCGCCACCAGGAATACCGACGGGTTGGGCGAGCGCTATCGGCAAGTCGCTGAACGTAGTCGAGGGCAGATCCGCCGGCCAACCTGAGATCGAGTCGCT